>NZ_WHOB01000020.1 GCF_013141775.1 Paenibacillus phytohabitans | reverse complement strand
AAGTGGACGGATTGATGAAATTAAAGGGATAAATCCCTCTGATTCCACCGGATGCGTACCAAATGAGCAAATGAGGAGCATTAGTGCTCTTGATTCCACCGGATGCTATCCCAGCGATAGTCTAAGTGGAGCGATGTGTGGTCGTCTTATAAGCTTCATGGCCTGCATGAGCTTGTATTAGCTTGCACAGCGCCCATCGCTCCAGCCGGACGCGCCCTTTGGGCGAATTCAGTCTTGAAATTTAACGCTCAAAGCAGGTTTAACTCAACTACAACTGAACTACAACTGAACTACAACTGCTCTTCCTTAACAATCTCGACCTCAATCCCTGCCGGTGCTATAGGCCCGGGACCGCCCGGATCATCCTCACGCTCAGCGATAATGATTTCATAAATCCGCAGGAAGAGGATTTTGAGAATCATATATACAGGCAGCGCAATGAGCACACCGATAATGCCGAAGAAGTCGCCGCCTATCAGGACAAGCACAACGGTTGTCAGCGGATGTACATCCAGAGATTTACCATAGATAATCGGTGACAGCACATTGTCCTGAATCTGCTGGGCAACGACGATGATGATCAGAGACCAGAGTGCCATCGAAGGGGATTCAATGAATCCTACGATAATAACCGGAATCGCTGCCAGCAATGAGCCGACATAAGGAATGAAGTTAAGCGGAATGGAAATAACGGCTAGCAGTAGTGAATACGGCAGGCCGATAAACAGAAATCCGATGTAGAGCATGATGCCCAGCACCACATTCAGCAGGACGCGCGTAACGATGAAGCCGCTTAGCGCACTGTCGATATCCTTCAGCATATCCTGGCCTTCCTTGCGGTACTTTCTTGGAATCAGGCCTTGAAGAATCGGTGACAGCTTATATCCATCTTTCAGCATGTAATAGAGAATAATCGGCAGTGTAGCAATGACTACTACAATACTGGAGATGACACCGATCAGGTTGGACATGGAATTAGTCACCCAAGTGATGGCGCTATTTACGTACTCTGTAAGCCTTGTTGTTAAATCGGTATCGCCTTTGAAGAAACGTGAGAAGGACGGATCATTCTGGATTTTGTTGAACTGATTCTGCAGCCCCTCTACCAGATACGGCGTATTATCGATGAAATTCTGGATTTGTTCACGCAGGGTCGGCCAGACCAGCACCCAGAACAGTACGAACAAACCGATGAAGACGAGATAGATTAGGAGAATCGAGAGTGCACGTCCAAGTTTTTTGGTCTCCAGGAAGTTGACGAGCGGGCGGAGCAGATAATACATGAAGCCCGACAGCATCATTGGCACAAGCAGCAGATTAAAGATGGATACGAGCGGCGTAAATAGGAAAATAACTTTGGAACCCAGATACAGTATCGTCAAAAAGGCGATAATGGCCAGGCATGTCCGGAAATATTTGCTTTGAAGCACAGCAGCCCCCCCCAATCTCTTGATTTATGTTTATGTATACGCATCAGGAGCAGCAGCGTTCTATCTTATTTTAAAAGACTGCTGTATATCATTTGCCTGATTCTATCTTTATAACCGAATTAGGAGAGAATGATTCACTAACGCAGAGACTTCCCGTCAGGTTCAAGCTGCAGGCAGAGTGGTAATATCGCAATAACAGGAGGGATGTTAGATGCCTACATTGGTACTCGGGATTTTTGGACATCGGAGCGATGCTGCACTGGCGATTGGGGAATTGAAAGAGAATGGAATCAAATCGAAGAATATATCTGCAGTCACGAAGCAGAAAAATACGCTGGAGATCATCACCCATGATACCGGAATTGGTGCTACGCAGAGCGGGGAAGGCAATGAGGGCTTGTTCGGTACAGCCCGCGGGTTAGGAGTGGGACTGGATATGCTGGCCGATACTGCTGTGGCTGCGGGTCCGGCTGCACGCAAACTGGCTGGAGCCGATATTGAAACGGATGGTCTTACTGTAAGTCTGATCGGTATTGGCATTCCGCAGGAGGATGCGGAGGCTTATGCCAGGCATGCCGAGCTGGAGCATATTATAGTCATTGTCTTCCTTGATGAGGAGGAGCAACGCGAGAAAGTGGACTCTATATTCGCCAAGCATCAGGTTCTCCCTTTGAAGATTTCATAAGCAAAAGAATATATCAACGCGGCCGGCGGGATTTTCGTCTGGCTGCTTTTTTTTTTCGTGATTGTACGAATAGAATAGGGTCCACTTCAAAGCCTGCCTGTCCTCCGGTTTCTTTGGTGACTTGTTTGGCTTTGACCAGGGAGAGAAAAGCAAAGATTTCACCTAATGCCCCAAAACCTGCGGCAATGATTGCATAGTCTTCGGCACTGAGTTCTTCAGCTTCTGCAGGGGAGGATTTGCCCGCACCTCCGCTAGTGTTATTGTTGTTACCGCCTGTATAGCCGGATCCATAATTATTATTGTTATAGGCCATCTCCTGTTCACCCGCTTTTCCCCATATGTAATATAAAATATGTCGATGACCGCGTTTGTGAAATAGGCGTTCGGGTGGTTATTTGCTGCTGCCGCTATTTGACCCTTTCAGGATGAAATGAGCAGAGATGAGCATCCATGCAGCCATTCGATCAGCGGATAACGGAAAAAGCCACTGTATAAGGGATATTATAAGCTTTTTTCGTGAAAAATAAGCGGATAAAAAAGCACTTTACAGTTTATGAAAACGCTGTTACAATCATAAATGAGCAGAAATGATCAATATCAGTCACGAATGAGCTTTTATTCAAATTCAATTAACAATAAGCCCGAACACAAATAGACGATTGTGTATAAAAGGAATCCGGCAGCACGTGCTGCAAGTCCGAGGAGTGAAGCGCATGTTTGAAGAAGAACGGAAGCTGAGTATTCTGCAGTTTATTGAGAACCATACAAGAGCATCGGTTCAGGAGCTGAGCCAGGAGCTGTCCGTCTCAGAATCAACGGTCCGCCGAGATCTCAAGGAGCTTGAGGAAGCGCGGCTGCTGAAGCGTACGCATGGCGGGGCGGTATCCCTGCAGAGTGTGAATTTTGAAGCGGCTGTTCCGGATAAGGAAGACCGGTTCCTTGATGAGAAGCTGCGGATTGCCCGCAAGGCTGTGGAGATGATTGAGGAAGGCGATGCTATTCTTCTGGATGGCGGAACGACTACGCTGCATATTGCCCGGGCGCTGAAATCATTCCGTAATCTCAAGGTCATCACCAACTCGATTATGGCGCTTAATGAGCTGAAGGATTGCCGCCATATCGAAGTTTCGATTACAGGCGGAATGCTGCGGCCGGACACGATGGCTTTTGTCGGACCGATGACAGAACGCTCACTGGATATGGTTCGGGTAGACAAAGCCTTCCTTGGAACCAACGGGCTGGATATACGTGAGGGCATCACAACTCCGAATATGCTGGAGGCTGCAACCAAGCGTAAAATGATTGCTGTCGCAAAGCAGACTATTCTGCTCGCAGACCATAGCAAGATCGGGCAAATCTCCTTTTGTAAAGTGGCGGATCTGCAGGAGATGGATCACTGCATTCTTGATACGGATACGCCGGATAACTTCCGCCGGGAGCTGGAGAAGATGGACGTTGATTATACATTGGTGTGAGTGTGAGAAGAAGACAAACATTATAAATGAGGGATAAATGATGATTTATACAGTGACACTTAATCCTTCCGTCGATTATATCGTGGAGGTTGAAGAGTTTACACTAGGCGGGTTAAACCGGATGAAACGGGATATGAAGCTGCCCGGAGGGAAGGGAATCAATGTATCCCGCGTACTGAAGCAGCTGGGGGTCGAGAATACGGCAACCGGATTCCTTGGCGGTTTTACGGGCGAATATATTGAACAGTGGCTGCGCCAGGAGATGATTGCAAGTGATTTCGTTCATATAGCGGATGATACCCGGATCAATATCAAGCTGAAAGCCGGGGAAGAGACGGAAATTAACGGAGCCGGACCGGAGATTTCGCAGCCCGAGACCGCTTCTCTGCTGCACAAGCTGGATGCCCTGAAGCAGGGGGATGTTGTTATTCTGTCGGGAAGTACTCCACCGTCACTTGGCGGAGATTTCTATAGCAGGCTGATCGCAGTATGCAAACAGAAGGGGGCAGAGTTTGTAATTGACACAACGGGACAGGCGCTGAAAGACGCGTTGCCCATGGGACCGCTGCTTGTCAAACCGAATCACCATGAGCTGGCAGAGCTGTTCGGCGCTCAGATCAGCACCAGGGCGGAGATTATTACCTACGGGCGTAAGCTGCTGGATGCGGGGGCCAGGCATGTGCTGGTATCGATGGCCGGCGAAGGCGCATTGTTTATTTCCGAGCAAGGTGTCTACCATGCGGGTGCTCCTGCGGGGCAGGTGAAGAATTCAGTAGGTGCTGGAGATTCCATGATCGCCGGGTTTGTGGGGACCTTGTCGCTGACCGGAGATGTGCTGGAGGCATTCCGTGCCGGCGTCGCCTCAGGAAGCGCAACGGCATTCTCGGACGATCTGGCAGACAGACAGAAGATTGAACAGCTTCGGCCGCTCGTTGTAATTTCCCAGCTGTAAACGAGATCATGAAAGATTTTAAGTAAAACGGGGAGTTGAGATTAATGAAAATTACAGATTTGATGATACAGGAAACTATGATTATGGAGCTGCAGGCTACAACGAAGGAAGCGGCGATCGACGAACTGATTGCCAGCCTCGCGGCCAGCGGACGCATTAATGACGTGAAGCTGTTCAAAGAAAAGATACTGGACCGTGAAGCCCAGTCCAGCACCGGAATTGGCGGAGGCATCGCCATGCCTCATGCCAAGACTAAAGCTGTGAATGAAGCGACGGTTGTGTTCGCCAAGAGCAGCGCCGGACTAGATTTTGCTTCCCTGGATGAAGCGCCGGCTCATTTGTTCTTCATGATCGCTGCGCCGGACGGAGCTGGAAATATGCACCTGCGCACACTGGCTGCATTGTCAAGGCTGCTCATTGAAAGCGAATTCATCGAGCAGCTCATGAGTGCCAAGACTCCTGCTGAAGTAACGCGCTTGTTCGATGCCAAGCAAGCTGAGGCCGAAGCTCAGGCGGAAGCGGAAGCGGAAGCTAAGGCAGCTGCGGAGCAAGAAGCCCGGAAGACAGCGGCGCCGCAGGCTGAACCTGCACGGATGATCACCGGGAACCCGGATTCGCAGAGCTTTGTTGTGGCTGTGACAGCATGTCCTACGGGAATTGCCCATACCTACATGGCTGAAGATGCCCTGAAGAAGAAAGCCAAAGAGATGGGAGTTAACATCCGTGTAGAGACGAACGGTTCTGAAGGTGCGCAGAATGTGCTGACTGCGGATGAGATTGCCCGGGCAAGCGGAGTTATTATCGCTGCGGACAAGAACGTGGAGATGGACCGCTTCAACGGCAAGCCTGTACTTCAGCGTCCCGTAAGCGATGGAATCCGCAAGTCAGAGGAATTAATCCGCATCGCGGTCCAAGGCAATGCGCCAATCTACCGCAGCTCCGGCCGTAATGAGGATGGTGCCGCATCGGCGAAGTCCGGTACAATCGGAAGCAAGATTTATAAAGACCTGATGAATGGCATCTCCCACATGCTGCCGTTCGTAGTGGGCGGCGGGATTCTGCTGGCGATCTCCTTCCTGATTGAACAGGTAGCCAGTGTCGATAATCCGCTGGTGAAGCTGCTGCAGACGATCGGCGGAGGAGACGGGGCGTTCCACTTCCTGATTCCAATCCTGGCCGGATTTATCGCACTTAGCATCGGCGATCGTCCGGCACTGATGCCTGGTATGGTCGGCGGGATCATGGCCCTGAATGCCAATGCCGGTTTCCTCGGCGGCCTGGCTGCCGGTTTCCTGGCCGGTTATGTGGTTGTTATGCTCCGCAAAGCCTTCTCTGGCCTGCCGCGTACCCTTGACGGTCTGAAACCGATTCTCCTGTATCCGGTATTCAGCTTGCTTATTACCGGCGCAGTTATGTTCTATCTGTTCAATCCGGTGTTCAGCTGGATCAATGAAGGTATGATTGATGCGCTTAACCATCTTGGTACAGGCAACAAGGTACTGCTGGGATTGGTGCTTGGCGGTATGATGGCCATCGATATGGGCGGTCCGTTCAATAAAGCAGCATACACTTTCGCTATTGGCGTATTCACTTCAAGCGGAAACACGAACGGGTTGATGATGGCTGCTGTTATGGCCGGAGGGATGGTGCCTCCGCTGGCAATCGCCCTGGCCACTACCTTCTTCAAGAATAAATTCTCGGATACCGAACGCAAGTCCGGTTTGACCAACTACGTGCTGGGCTTATCGTTCATCACCGAAGGCGCCATTCCGTTTGCTGCAGCCGATCCGCTCCGTGTGCTCACTTCCTGTATCGTGGGTTCAGCCGTAGCCGGCGGACTGACCCAGCTGTGGAATATCAATGTTCCTGCGCCGCATGGAGGCGTGTTCGTAGCCTTCTTATCCAGTAACGCGCTGCTGTTCCTGCTGGCCGTCCTGATCGGCTCCGTCATTTCCGGGCTGATGCTGGGCCTCTGGAAGAAGCCGCTCGCATTGAAATAACATAATCATTCCTGTCCTGAACCGTATGGAAGCAGAGCAACATTCTGCATTCATACGGTTTCTTTGTTTGCACGCTCCATTTTAATGTCGTATTTCGGTATAATTAAAAATATATATAAAGAGAAGGCAAAGGAGAATGCGAAATGATTCTGCACAAAGGGGAAGTCTTGTTCCGTCAGGGTGACGGCGGCCAGAACCTGTACCGGGTGAAAAGCGGACTGTTCAAGGTGACAAGACTACATGAGAACGGGAACATGGTGCTGTTCAACCTGCTGTATCCGGGTGAGACAGTTCCCCATCATTCCCTCATTTCGCCGAAGGAGGCGCATGGAACAGCGGTGGCGATGATGAAAAGTGAGGTCGAGCTCATTCCCGCTGCGGAATGGTACCGGGAGTTGCGGGAGGACCCTGAGAAGGTGATGGAGATCGCGCTTCTGCTCCAGGAGAAGGTGCGGTTCATGCAGACACGGCTCGACCATCTTACAGTCGGAACGCCCGGGGAACGCATGGCGCTGCTGACCCGCTGGCTGAACGAATACTCTCATGGCGCACAGCTGACAGACCTGCTGACACAGGAAGAGATCGGGCAATTAATAGGTGTACGCCGGGAAACTGTCAACCGTTTGCTGCGGAATCAGGGCTGATTGCTTATTTTTAATGGAAACTGTTTAGACTGCCCCTTCCGCGTGGTATAATCTATTCAGAACATATCAAACTAAAGAAAGGATCAGGATACCATGTGTCCCCGAAGGACGATTCCCCAAAGGACGATTTGGAAACGTTATGATCTGTCTTATACTTAGCTTCCCTGTAGAATGTGCGCGTACCGTTGTTAATTGACGAAGCCGCCTCTATGAGGGAAGGAGTATTGTATGCGAAGGAGCAACACCTCCGGTTTAACCCCTCGTAGAGGCTGGTGGGACGTCTAGCCGCCATTTACGATAAGGGGAGACCGAGTATGAGGAAACAAGACAGTGGCATGAGTATGCCGCTCCGATTAGCCGTTATTTTGTCCGGAACACTATTGCTTGCATTTACGTATTATCACATCAATTATCAGAACCATTTGACTGAGGGCGGGTTCGTAGGGCTATCGCTGCTCGGCAAATATGTGCTAGGGATTTCACCATCACTATCGATCCTGATTTTAGACATTCCAGTACTCTTAATCGCAATCATATTCAAAGGAAAATCGTTCGTGGTGAACACCTTCATCTCTGTAGCAGCCTTCACGGTATTCTACGGACTGATGGAACGCTATTCCGGATGGGTTATTGATCTGCAGGATAACTTGCCGCTTGCGGCATTGTTGTCAGGTGTACTGACAGGTCTAGGAGCAGGTATGGTCCTGCGAGGCGGCGGGGCGAGCGGCGGGGACGATATACTGTCGCTGCTGATCAGTGAATGGAAAGGAATTAAGGTAGGAACCGTATTTATCCTGATGGATGTAATTGTTCTGGCATTGTCCCTCTTCTATATGCCGTTAAGAGAGACCCTGTACACAGTGATGGCTGTAGTTGTGGCCGGATATGTGATTACTTTTACAACCTCTCTGGGCAGACCGAAGCTGGTCAAGGCTCCGAAGATTTCATCTCCACTAGCCAAGACTCAGGATGGCGCGGTGAATGTGAACAATGCAATGTGAACCCCGTATACGGGGATGATGAAAGGTCAGCGGACTTAAGTCCAGCTGGTCTTTTTTTTGAGAAATCCTGCACAGAATACAACATTCCGCCCGTTATATCGACCGTAACCGGAAATTGTTGTATGAAATGCAGCATTCTGCCCCCACCAAGCCAATTACCGAGAGGATTCTTGTATTTCCTACAACAATTCGTCCGCACACCCCGGCATTAGTGAATCGAAGTTGTAATATCTGCAACATTTTGGCATATTATCTTCTGTTAATTTGTTTTCGGTAAAATGTGTACATATTCGTCTGCGCAACAGGTCGCACATTCACCTCCCGGGTGTCCCCGGATACTGAAACCGTGAGGTGTGAGCGCGCGTATATATTTCATTCAAACTGCAAGGCCCGAGGTCACACTATGCTCAGAATGTAGAGGGAGGATGTAAGGGAATGAGTGCTCACGAAATTGACTATGCGATTATGGGTGAGGAAATTCAGTGTGTGGAGGTGCAGCTCGACCCGGGGGAGAGCGTGATTGCCGAAGCGGGCAGCTTCATGATGATGGACCCGGAGATTACGATGGAGACGATCTTTGGTGACGGCAGCGGCAACTCGCGGGGCGGCGGCGGACTGATGGGCATGCTGAAGGGAGCAGGCAAACGGCTGCTGACCGGGGAAAGCCTGTTCATGACCGTCTTCACGCACAGCGGGGCATATGGACGCAAGAGCGTAACCTTTGCCGCCCCGTACCCGGGCAAGATTATTCCGCTGGATCTTCAGCAATACGGCGGCAAAATCATCTGCCAGAAGGATTCCTTCCTCTGCGCAGCCAAAGGCGTGTCGATCGGCATTGAATTCCAGCGCAGGCTGGGGGCGGGCTTCTTCGGCGGTGAAGGCTTCATCATGCAAAAGCTCGAAGGAGACGGACTCTCCTTCGTTCACTCGGGCGGTCATGTGCTGGAGCGGACGCTGCAGCCTGGAGAGACCATCAAGCTCGACACCGGTTGTCTCGTCGCCATGACATCCTCTGTCGATTATAATATCGAGATGGTGAAAGGTGTGAAGACTGCGCTCTTCGGCGGCGAAGGAATGTTCTTTGCCACCCTGCGCGGACCGGGCAAAGTGTGGGTGCAGTCGCTGCCGTTCAGCCGGATGGCTGACCGTATTCTGTCGGCCGCCGGACCTTCCGGGCGCAAGGAAGAGGGCAGCATCCTCGGCGGATTGGGCAATCTGCTGGACGGCAAGTAAATGGAGCGGCGATGAATTAGCCGGCAATCCAAATTCAACCGTAACAATTTGCCGCCTCGCAGGGTTCCGCGGAACCCTGCGAGGCGGATTCCCCCGGAACGCAGCAGCAGCTTCGCCGGATTCCCCGGAATGCAGCCGCATCTTCACGGGATTCCCTGGTAAGTGCAACAGCCGCCTCGCCGGATTCCCGGGAGGCGGCTGTTTGGTCTGCGGAGGGAAGCGGACTGAGAGGCCCCTATTTCCCGGAAAGGCCTTCTTTTGCGGCTGAAACGGACTGAGATTCCGTTATCCTGTTGATTTCAGCTCAAAAGGAGCAATAACCGGCCCCATAACGGAATCTGAGTCCGCTTGCCCTGTGAAATTACCCGTTTTGCACAAATAACGGAATCTCAGTCCTCAACAAGCTGATGAGTGAGTTATGAAGAACCCACCGGCCTCTGCTAGAGCAAATGCGCGCATACTGAGCTCCGCCTCACCCTCGAGGCTCCGCCCAGCCTCGCCCACGAAGCTCCACCCAGCCTCGCCCGCGAAGCTCCACCCAGCCTCGCCCGCGAAGCTCCACCCAGCCTCGCCCACGAAGCTCCCCCGGGCCTCGCCCGCGAAGCTCCCCCGGGCCTCGCCCACGAAGCTCCCCCGGGCCTCGCCCGCGAAGCTCCCCCGGGCCTCGCCTTCGGAGCTCCAGCCAGCCGCGCCTGCGAAGCCTCACCCTGCCTCGCCCTCCAGCAACTTTGTTTCTCAAACGCTATACCGGCTAATTCTTCACCGCAGAGAGCAGCAGGAACATTGGACGCCGGGTTTCCTCCTGCCAGGCAGCATTGTTCTCCAGCATATCCGCAGTCGGCTGCAGCTCGGAGATCCGGGTCAGGGTGAAGCCGGAACCGATCAGCGTATTAATGTAGGTAGCAACATTACGGTGGTACTTCGTAACTTCATGATCGAGGAAACTAGCCTGCCTCGGTCCTTCGAGATGATAATTGTCAACAGGCCAATGCTGCTTCCCGCCTTCAGGGCCGTAATGCCAATCCTGCGCGGCGAGCGCGGTGAAGATGGGATGCTCGACCGAGAACACGAAGGCTCCGCCAGGCTTCAGGCAATAGTAGACCTGGCGGCAGAGGCTGGCGAAATCCTCTACATAGTGAATGGCAAGTGAACTGATGACTGTATCGAATTCATCCGCACCGAAAGCGGCATCTTCAATTGCCAGCTGGAGGTATTCAATCTTCGGATCGCGGGTCATCGCCCTGGCCCGCTCCAGCATATTCGCGGAAAGATCGATGCCCACTACAGATACGGCCCCTTGCTCACGGGCATACCGGCAGTGCCAGCCGAAGCCGCAGCCCAGATCCAGTACCCGCTGACCCTGCAGGTCAGGCAGCAGCGTGCGGAAATTCCCCCATTCTCCGGCGGACTCAAGTCCCCCTGTGGAGCGCGGCATCCGGCTGTAATTTTCAAAAAAGCTGGCCTCATCATATTTGTTTTGCTTCATACGGTATACCTCCGTAACGGTCGTTAAGCCCGTTCTTTTTTAGAAACAGGAATTGCACTGGCATTCACCGCTTCCCGGAAAGTATACCGCAGATTTGACTGGAACGCAGGTACTGTATATATTATGGGGCAAACCCCTTAGACTACTTAAGGCGGCAACCGGAGGGCTATGATGTTCAAAATATTTATCATTGAGGATGACAAGGGACTGGTAACCCTGCTCCAGGACTACTTACATAAGTTTGGATACGAAACACGGGCGGTGCATGATTTTGAAGCGGTACGGACCGAGTTCGAGGCGTTTGCCCCGCAACTGGTACTGCTGGATGTGAACCTGCCCAAATTCGACGGATATTATTGGTGCCGCCAGATCCGTGCGGTCTCGACCTGTCCCATTCTGTTCATCTCCGCACGCGACGGGAAGATGGATCAGGTCATGGCGCTGGAGAATGGCGCGGATGATTATATCACGAAACCTTTTGATTACGAGATTGCGATGGCCAAAATCAAAAGTCACCTGCGCCGCGCTTACGGCTCCTACGCCGGGGGCGGCACGGAACGCAGCCTCACCGTTTCAGGACTGATGCTGGACGTAGAACGCCTGATCCTGACGCGGGGCGGGGCCAGAATCGACCTTAGCCACACCGAGGCCAAGATTCTTGATGAGCTGATGCAGAAATCCGGTACCCTCGTTACGCGTGACCGGCTGCTGGAGAAGATTTGGGATACCGAAGCTTTTGTGGATGACAACACGCTGAACGTCTATGTAACCCGGGTACGCAAGAAGCTGGCTGCGCTGGATATTATGGAGGGACTGCAGACAGTGCGCGGTCAAGGGTACAGGCTCACCGGGAATTGGGAGGAGGGGTAACATGAAGCTGTTCATACGGGAACAATCGCCTTTGATCATCGTCTATCTGGCCCAGCTTATGATAATTACGCTTGTCTACCGGCTGGACGGGGGGAGCGGAGTCACGGTAAGCCTGTACGCGGCGCTGCTCAGTACAATTCTGCTGCTGGGTTATCTTGCCTACCGGTATCTCGCAAACCGTACATTCTATGAGCGGCTTATGACGGTGCCGGCATCGCTCGAGGAATCCGGCGGGCCGGCGCAGAACACGCCTTTGGCCGGGAGTCTGCGTATGCTGCTGACCCAGCAGTTCCGGCTGTACCAGAACGACCTGCACAACTACCGCCACAAGCTGGAGGAGCATATTCACTTCATCAACCAGTGGGTGCATGGCATGAAGACGCCGCTTTCGGTGATTCATCTGATGATACAGGATAAAGACGGTCCTCCGTTCACGGCCATCGGCGATGAGCTGGACCGGCTGAAGAAAGGGCTGGAAACGGTGCTCTACACCGCCCGGCTGGATACCTTTGAACATGATTTCTATGTCGAGCGGCTGGAGCTCTCGGCCGTGGTGCGGAGCGTGACCTCGGAACAGAAAAGGCTGTTCATCCGTAAGCGGGTGTTTCCGGTGATTTCTGTGGAGAGCGGGGTTTCGATTACATCGGACGAGAAATGGCTGTCCTTCGTCATAACTCAGCTAATAACCAATGCCCTGCGCTATACAGTGGAGGAGGGGAAGTTTGTGCATTTCCACGGGTATTTAGAGGAGCAGGGCAGGGCTGTGCTGGAGGTGCGCGATGAAGGCGTGGGCATCCCTCCGGGTGACCTGCCGCGGGTATTCGATCCTTATTTTACCGGCGTCAACGGGCGCAGCTTTCAGGAATCCACCGGCATGGGCCTGTATCTGGTGAAGCAGATCTGCGGCAAGCTGGAGCATGAGGTGGAGATTACCTCGGAGGTGGGCAAGGGGACGGCAGTGCGGATTATATTTTGATACAAGCGGGAGGCAGTTCGGCTCTACCTGCTGCCGGCCCGGTAGCGGATAATCAGGAGGACGACCGTTGATACGACCGCCAGCGACAGGGTATTGGTAATCAGAAAAGCGAGTCCGACCCCCTGAGCGGCCAGGTTAACCGCATAGGCTTCCATAAGAGCGATGCCCAGCAGCATCAGCAGGTAGGACTTCAGGCTAAGGTCTGCGACAGACCGGGTCTTGATGATTTGCAGAATTTGTGGAATCCAGCCCACAGAGAGAATGATACCGCCAATCAGCTGCATAACCGTGAACAACATGCGTACACCCCGCTATTCTTCGTTTAGTACGTTGTATGCTCAGGGGGCATATCAGGTTCGGTGCATATCAAAAAACCGCCGCCCCTGTAAGGGACAGCGGGTTCACCCGGCAGGCGCTCTGCCCGGGTCTATTGCTGTTTCAGCTGCACAAGCTGTTCCAGCAGCTGCTGTATATCGGCTACAGGAAAGGCTTCCTGCAGCACTTCATTTACGGTCACCTGCGCCCGGTCGACCTTATTCTGACCGATGTCAGTCAAAGAAGTATAGATGCTTCTGCGGTCATCATCACAGACCTTGCGCTCCAGCGCGCCGCAGCCTTTGGCTTCGAACCGGCTGACCAGCCGGGATACGGCGCTCTGGCTCAGCCCGACCATGGACTCAAGCTGCTGGAGCTTCAGCTTCTTCTCGGGTGCCTCGGACAGAAACAGCAGTACGTAGAACTCCTTGAGCGATAACTGATAGTTCTCCACCAGCTTTGCTTCAAGTGCAGCGGCAACATTCATTTGTATATGAGAGAGTGACAACCAGCTGGTTATCAGGTCATTTGCAGGGGTGTTCTTCATGTCTTCAATCCTCCCGGTGCATGCCATTCATGAATATAAATTTCACTTTAGTATATCATCTGGAAGAAGAGAAGGACACCGCAGGGAATGCTCAATTATTTGGCGGCGCGGGGAAACCCGAACTCATACTGCTTGGGAACGCCCGCTTCTTTGCCGAGCACTACACCAGCTTCCAGCGTCCAGTAAGGATTTCTCAGCATGCCCCGTCCAACCGCTACGAGATCAGCCTCTTCATTGCCGATGACCGCATTGGCGAGTACCGCTTCATCCAGCCGGCCGACGGCAATCACCGGCACATTCAGCTCCTGCTTGATAGCTCTGGCCAGCGGCACCTGATAGGCAGCATGTGTGCCCGGTCTGCCGGCTGCAGCTATCGGGCCTTCACCGCCTGCACTGATGTGGAAGATATCCGCTCCGGCTTCCTTATAAGCTCTGCTGATTTCCAGGCTCTCGGTGAGCCCGTAGCCGCCCTCAACGTATTCCTGCGCGGATATGCGCATGATCAGCGGCATGCCCTCAGGCATTACGCTCTTCGCGGCAGCAATCACTTCCCGGCCGAACAGCGTCCGGTCCTGTCCGTACTCATCCGTTCTCTGGTTGGTCAGCGGTGAGTGGAACTGGTGAATCAGATAGCCGTGGGCACCATGCAGCTCAATGACATCGAAGCCGGCCTGGACAGCCCGCTGCACACCCAGCTTGAATTTGCCTACCATAGCTTTCACTTCTTCCGTAGTCAAGGCATGCGGAGTAGTGGACTTATCGTCAAAAGGAATAGCGGAAGAGGAGACAGGAAGCACGGCATCCTCGGCCTTGCGTCCGGCATGGGCAACCTGAATACCTACTTTGGCGCCGTGGGCATGACTTGCCTCTACGATACGAGCCAGAGCAGGGATCTGTTCATCGGACCAGAGTCCCAGATCATAGTCGGTGATACGGCCATCCGGTTCAACATCAGCCATCTCTACAATAATCAGTCCGGCACCGCCGACTGCACGGCTCACATAATGGTTATAATGCCAATCTGTAGCGATTCCATCTTTATTGGTGACCGAATACTGGCACATGGGCGGCATAACTACCCGGTTCTTCAGCTTCAGGCTCTTAATCTCATAGGGGGTGAACAGATCCTTCATTATTCGTCGCGCTCCTTCGTTTAACTTGGAATTGGCATGCGGAAGGGGGATTAGGTAACAAATCGGCTCTCCACAAAATATATGCATGCTCATGCATTTAAATATAAGGCCTTATCTCTGCACTGTCAACTGTCAACTACAACTGTGCTTACAATACTGTAAGGTAGCTGTAAGTTTCAGAAATAGCAGCATTAGTTTACAGTTTGTATAATGTAAGCAATCCAGGTGAAAGAGGAGCGGTAGCCCTTGCCCCTATTAGACGTACACAATTTATCCAAAATATATGAAGGCAAGGTATCCATTCACGCGCTGAACCATATCCGGTTCGCCGTAGAGAAAGGGGAATTCGTCGGAATTATGGGCCCGTCCGGCAGCGGCAAAACCACGCTGCTCAATGTCATTGCGACGATTGATGAACCTACCTCAGGCCAGGTAATGATCAGCGGCCGGGACCCTAACCTGCTGGGCCGTAAAGAGAAGGCGCTGTTCCGCCGCAAGGAGCTGGGGTTTGTATTCCAGCATTTCAATCTGCTGGACACGCTCACGGTAGAAGAGAATGTAGTGTTACCGCTGACGCTAAGCGGGAGTTCCGTTGCGGAAATGGAAAAGCGGCTAGCCGAAGTGGCCTCCAGGCTGGATATTGCCGGGCTGCTTCACAAACGCACCTATGAAATCTCCGGCGGCCAGATGCAGCGTGTAGCAATTGCCCGGGCGATGATCCACCGCCCTTCGCTGATTCTGGCGGATGAACCCACCGGCAGCCTGGATTCCAAGGCGTCGGAAGAAGTGATGGGGCTGCTGGCTGAAGTGAACGAAGCCGAGGGAGCGACAGTGCTGATGGTTACGCATGACGCGGTGGCAGCGAGCTTTTGCCACCGGGTGATTTTTATCAAAGACGGCCGCTTCTACAGCGAGATGTACCGGGGCAGCAGCAGAGCCGCCTTCTTCCAGAATATCATCGACATGCTGTCACTGCTGGGAGGAGCCGGCCATGACCTTTCGGCAATTCGCCTATAGGAATGTAACCCGAAGCAAGCGCAAGTATGCCGCTTACTTCGTCAGCAGTGCCTTTTCGGTGATGATTTTCTTCCTGTGCGCGTTGTTTATCTTTCATCCTGTTATTTCAGGAGCTCTCATTCTGGATACGGCGGCTAAGACAATGATGATGGCGGAAGGAATCATTTATGTTTTCTGCTCGCTGTTTGTCCTGGTATCCGTCGGCTCCTTCCTGCAGTCCCGCAAGCTGGAGTTCGGTATTCTGCTGATGCATGGCATGACCAAGCAGCAGCTCAACAAGATGGTGTTTCTGGAAAATATGCTGATCGGCGGCTCGGCCATCTTCACCGGCACACTGCTTGGGATGCTGCTCGGCAAGCTGTTCCTGATGATCGGCTCTGCCTTTCTCGGCATTCCCCCGCTGGATTTCCATCTAAGCTGGCAGGCACCGGTGCTGACTATTATCAGCTTTATGCTGCTGTTCGTACTGATCTCACTGTGCACCTTCTTTTTTATCGGCAATGAGTCGCCGCGGGGAATGTTCCAAGGCGGACGCAGAGGAGATGCGGAGCCGCACGTTCACCGCTGGCAGGCGCTGCTCTCCGCACTGCTGCTGCTGGGCGGTTATGTGCTGGCAGTGCTGACTACAGCCACCACGGTGGAGGTGATGATGTTCCCGGTAGTGGCTATCACGGTTGTGGGTACCTACCTGTTCTATACACAGCTGAGTTTATACGTGGTGGAACAGCTGAGAAGATTCCGGCACTTCTATTGGCAGCGGATGCGGATTATCACCTTCTCGGGTTTATCGTACCGCTGGAAGGATAACGGGCGGATGTTCTTCATGGTGACCATTGTCTCGGCGGTATCTTTCACTTCGGTGGGTGTTTTCGCCTCGATCCATACCTTGTCACGAGAGCTGAAGCTGGATTATCCCGCAGCCGTAGGCTATGTCGCCAAAGGCGGAGCGGCCAGTTCCACGGCAGTGCAGGATTTGGACGGCATCGAGTCGGAGCTTAAGCAGTTGGGACTAACGTATGATACCTTGTCAATCCCGGTGAAATATGCCGATGTGGCCGCGCAGAGCGGACCGGACCATACCGAACGGTTACCGCTCATGGCTTACAGTGACTACAGGCTGGCTCTCCAATATGCCGGCTTCGATTCCTCTGAACCTCCGCTGGAAGGCCACGACGGTCTGGTGATGATCGGCTCCCAGCGGGACCGCAGCCTGATCAGTGAGCGTGTCAAAGCCACTTATACGCTGGAGCAGGGAACAGATATCCGGGAAGTTGGCTACACACAGCATGTGCCGGTTGCCGAATATCTGCTGCCGGAGCTGGACGGGCGGGGCGGAGGAGATTTCAGCGGCCTGGTGGTCAGCGACAGTCTCTATAACACCATCGTTCCGGTCCAGCAGGACATCTACTACGGCTTTTACATGGAGGATTTCCCCCGGACGGTAGGCATTGCTTCAAGTCTTGCGGACGGCGGCAAGGTCGCCTATGAGCATAGGGCAAATTACGCTGTCGTGGTCAGCGGAACACTGTTTGAGATTCAGCGGACTCTGTATAGTACGATGCTATTTGCTTCCCTCCTGGTGGGGACCGTTTTCTTCATCGCGGCAGGAAGCTTCCTGTATTTCCGGCTGTACATGGATCTGGAGCATGACCGTTTCCAGTACTCTGCGTTGTCCAAAATGGGCTTCACCGATCAGGAGCTGGACCGCAGCGTCACTCAGCAGCTGGCCCTGATGTTCTTCGTTCCGGTGCTGCTGGCCATCCTGCACAGCGTCTTTGCTTTCATTGCTCTGCAGCGCCTGTTCTATCTGTCGATTGCAGCCGAGACAGGGGCAGTGCTGGCCGGATATCTGGCAGCCCAGGGAATCTATTTCTTCTTCATCCGCAGCCGTTATTTACGCAATCTCAAGAAAAATCTGCTCTAAACAGGAGGCCCGCATATGCAAACATGGATTACGGATTTTATGGAGCAGTTCGGATACTTCGGCATCTTTCTGATGCTGGCGCTGGAGAATGTATTTCCGCCCATTCCCTCAGAGGTCATTCTCCCCTTCGGCGGATTCATGACCACTACGACTGACATGACGATTCCCGGCGTGCTGATCGCTTCAACCGCCGGTTCACTGCTGGGTGCAGTGATTCTGTACTGGATCGGACGGATGCTGGATGTGGACAGACTGGAGCGGATCGTAGACCGCTGGGGCGGCCTGCTGCGGATCAGCGGGAAGGATATCCGCAAGGCGGATGCCTGGTTTGACAAATACGGCTACTGGACCGTGCTTTTCTGCCGGATGATTCCGCTCGTACGCAGTCTGATCTCCATCCCCGCAGGGATGTCCGGGATGAAATTCGGCGTGTTCATGCTGTTTACAACGATTGGAACGCTGGGCTGGAATGTGCTGCTGGTGCTGCTGGGGGCCGCGCTTGGAGAGTCGTGGGAGGATATTGCCGGTATTATCGGCACCTATTCCAGTGTAGTATATGCCATCATTGCCGCAGGATTATTGTTGCTCGGATTCCTGTATTACCGTAAAAGACTGAATGCCGGCAAGGTCCGGGGATAATTTTTCAACAAACAAAGGAGGATAACCATGGAGCTGCTGACCATTGTCAAAGCAATCATACTGGGAATTGTAGAAGGACTGACTGAATTTGCTCCGGTATCCTCAACCGGTCATATGATCATCGTGGATGATATGTGGCTTAAGTCGCAGGAATTTCTGGGAAAATATACGGCGAACACGTTCAAGGTTGTTATTCAGCTGGGCTCCATCCTTGCTGTAGTGATCATTTTCCGTAACCGGTTCATCGATCTGCTCGGGCTGAAGAAATTCAGCCGCAAGGAACTGGCGGTGGTGCCAGAGGGGCAGCCGCAGGCGCCTGCTGAAGGCCGTCTGAAGTTAGCCCAGGTAATCGTAGGTCTGATTCCCGCCGGAATCTTCGGTTTTCTGTTCGAGGATTACATTGATGAGCATTTATTTTCCACTTCTACAGTACTGATCGGACTGGTCGTTGGGGCCATATTTATGATCTGCGCCGACCGG
Organism: Paenibacillus phytohabitans; assembly: GCF_013141775.1. Lineage (GTDB taxonomy): Bacteria > Bacillota > Bacilli > Paenibacillales > Paenibacillaceae > Paenibacillus_AQ > Paenibacillus_AQ phytohabitans. The sequence goes on along the minus strand of NZ_WHOB01000020.1, from coordinate 417,396 downwards.
TTTGCACCCAAAACCATCAAAACAGAGAGTGTTGACCAGATTACATATAGGCAGGCGCTATCGGTCGGACTGATCCAATGTGTCTCCCTGTGGCCGGGCTTCTCTCGGTCCGGATCGACGATTTCCGGCGGCGTGCTGCTGGGGATGAGCCACCGCGCGGCTGCCGATTTCACCTTCATTATGGCTGTGCCGATTATGGCCGGAGCGAGCCTGATTTCGCTGCTGAAGAATTGGCAGTACTTCACGCTGGATGCCCTGCCGTTCTTCATCGCCGGCTTTATCAGCGCCTTCCTGTTCGCGCTGTTGTCGATGCGCTTCTTCCTGAAGCTGATTAACAGAATCAAGCTGCTGCCCTTCGCCATCTACCGGATTATTCTCGCCGGTGTAGTCTATCTGATCTGGTTCTGAGCCGTCTGCACGGTTGCCACAGCCGCACCTCCTTCATTGGAGCGTGCGGCTTTTATTATGTTCGGAGTCCCCGGAAAGTAAATGAGTGATTCCCGAAGCTATAGCCCAGCTTTGTGGGGGGATTTGCTTTTGTTATAAGGAATCTGTATAGCCAAACTCCCCGGAATCTGTTGCGGACCGCAGAAAATGTGAAGTAAGATGGCAGCAGATTAAGGATGCAGCACCTAACTTAACCCAAGAGGAGCGGACATAAATGAGCAAAGGAATTAAGACAAGCAGCCTCGGCTATCCGAGAATCGGCAAGAACCGTGAATGGAAAAAGACATTGGAGGCTTACTGGGCCGGTAAAATAGATGAGCAGAATTTCCGCGCACAGATGGAAGAAATTCAGCTCCAGCATTTGCAGACCCAGCAGCAGGCCGGCATCGAGCTGATTCCGGTGGGCGACTTCACCTTCTATGATCATGTGCTGGATACCGCCGCGATGTTCGGAATTGTACCCGCGCGCTACGGTTATCAGGGCGGAGAGATTCCGCTCGACCTGTACTTTGCTATGGCCCGCGGCAATGCGGGAGCTACGGCCTGCGAGATGACCAAATGGTTCAATACGAATTACCATTACATCGTGCCTGAGATTGGCAGCATTACACCTGTCCTGACAGAGAATAAGCCGCTGGCTGCCTACCGCTTCGCCAAAGAGCGGGCAGGTATAGAAGGCAAGCCTGTTATAGTAGGGCTCTATACCTTCCTCAAGCTGTCTAAGGGATTCCCGGCTGCCGAAATAGCTGGAGTTGCTGCCCGCTTCCTGCCGGTATACGTGCAGCTGCTGCAGGAGCTGCAGCAGGAAGGCGTGGCCTGGGTACAGATCGACGAGCCGGCAATTGTAACGGGCTTAACGGCAGAGGACATCGCATTGCTTAAGACTATCTACGGGGAGATCGCCGCTTCAGTACCGGGCCTTAATGTTATTGTGCAGACCTATTTCGAAGCTGCCGAGCCGCTGGAGGCATTGCTGGAATTGCCAGTGCAAGGCCTAGGCCTGGATTTCGTCCATGACGGAGGCAAAAACCTGGAGTCCATTGCCCGCCTGGGCTGGCCTCAGGATAAGACCCTGGCTGCCGGAATTATCGACGGACGCAATATCTGGCGTTCGGATATAGATGCCAAGCTGGAGCTGGTTGCTGAACTGCAGAAATATGTGCCACAAGAGCAGCTGATTCTTCAGCCCGCTTCGAGCCTGCTGCATGTGCCGGTTACAGTGGAAGGGGAAGACAAGCTGAAATCTGCGGTCAAGAATGCATTAGCCTTCGCCAATGAAAAGCTTGCGGAGCTGGTTCTTATTGCTGCAGCTGCAGACGGGGGCACTGAACGTTATGCAGCGGAGCTGGCCGCAACCCGTGAAGTGCTTGCTGTATTCCGTGCCCTCCCGGAACGCGGGCGTGAGGATGTAGCTGAGCAGGTACAGTCGCTTGCGAAGCTGCCGGACAACCGCAGTCTTCCTTTTGCAGAGCGGGTGAAGGTTCAGCAGGAGAAGTGGCGTCTGCCGCTGCTGCCTACAACCACCATCGGCAGCTTCCCGCAGACGGCTGAGGTCCGCCAGGCCCGGCTGAAGTGGCGCAAGGGGGTATGGACCCAGGAGCGTTATGACGGGTTCATCAAGCGTCAAATCGCTGAGGCTATCACCCTTCAGGAGGAGCTCGGGCTGGATGTGCTGGTACATGGTGAGTTCGAGCGGACGGATATGGTCGAATTCTTCGGAGAGAAGCTGGCCGGTTATCTCTTCACCGGGGGCGGCTGGGTTCAATCGTATGGCTCACGCTGCGTGAAGCCGCCCGTTATCTATGCCGATGTTGCTTTTATCCAGCCGATGACCGTCAAAGAAAGTCTGTATGCCCAGTCGCTGACGAAGCTCCCGGTCAAGGGGATGCTGACGGGTCCGGTCACGATCCTGAACTGGTCCTTTGTCCGCGATGATCTCAGCCGTGAAGCCGTCGCAGGGCAGATCGCACTTGCGCTGCGCCATGAGGTGACAGCCCTGGAGGAGGCGGGCATTGAGATGATCCAGGTCGATGAACCTGCCATCCGCGAAGGCTTGCCGCTGAAGGCGGGAGATCATGAGCATTACCTGAACTGGGCCGTGAAATCGTTCCGGATTGCGACGAACCATGTCAAAGATACGACCCAGGTGCATACGCATATGTGCTACAGCGAATTCAACGACATGATTGGTTCGATCTCGGCGATGGACGCGGATGTTATCTCGATTGAGACCTCCCGCAGCCACGGGGAGCTGATCGTAAGCTTCGAGGAGCAGGAATATGATAAGGGCATCGGACTCGGAGTCTACGATATCCACAGTCCGCGGGTTCCAGTTGTAGAGGAGATGACCTCAGCTATCGAGCGGGCGCTCCGCGCTCTGGATGTGCAGCAGTTCTGGATTAATCCGGACTGCGGATTGAAGACTCGCGGATGGGAAGAGACCACAGCCGCACTGCGAAATATGGTGAAGGCGGCGGTCCTTGTACGGGAGAAGAGCGGGGCAGTCAGCCGGTAAACATTTTAGCTAATCTGTAAAAGCTGCCGGGCACAAATAAATCACTATATTCAGGGTAATTCACTCTGGTTATAGTGATTTATTTTCATTTTTTTGCAAGAAACACTTGATAATAATTATCATTCTTGATAAAATGAGAAAAAGAAAAGAAGGAACCGTGGAGGGTCCCTTCAATATTCTTCAGCCATTATTTGCTTTCAAAGGTTTTGCAATCTGTTTCTTCAGACTGAGTAGGTTCTTTGGAGCTGTGGTAAGCAACGAAGATGGACTCAGCTTTGCATTTGTTTTCTTCAGCCCAGTAGGTACAGGAGTTAACTGCACACAATACGTCTTTTGCCATGAGGGTTCACCTCCTCTTATAGTAGTTGGCATCATAAATCAGTTAGCAATTGAATAGATCTGTCCGGCAAGGTGGAGCTTGTCCGAACAGCACTTTACCCTTATTCCTTGAGAATGGAGGGTATTTGGTGTTTTTTGTCTTTTTCAGACACTACAATTGTAACAAAAAAAGAGATATTACGCAAACGGGATCATTCAGCTGCTGAGTGGTCCTGTTTGGTATTTTTACCGATATGGGAAAAAAACACAAAAAAAGACTGCCATCCTCCTAATTGTCTGCAACCTTCCAGCTTTTGGAACGTCAAAGGGTATAAGCGCGGAAGAGATCTATAGATATAACGGCCTTTCGCAATTACACTTTTGGAGGAATGAACATGCGAAAATGGGGTCTGCATTCTTTGTTGTGTTTAATTGTTTTGGCAGTGGTTCTGGCGGGTTGCGGGGCAGGCAATAACAATTCCAATTCGGCGGCGGATACAGCAAACAGTGCGATGACCGCTGAATCAGCGGCGGCGGCGGAAGAAGGCTCAGCTGCGAGTGTACCGGCGGCAAAGGAAATGACCGATAATTTCAATTCCACTTCCACGGTGGCTGTGAATGATCAGAATGCGGTGCAAGGCGGCGGCGCGAATCCTGCAGTCCCTAATACGGGAGCAGAGCAGGCGGCAGACGCTTCAGCCGGGTTCACGGGAACCGATGTCGTGGCAGGGCTGAACAAAAAGCTGATCTATAAGGCGAACCTCAACATGGAGGTAGCCGATTACGGGGCGGCACAGACCGAAGTGCGGAATATGATCACACTGGCAGGCGGTTACATTATTGAATTTTCAGAGAATATGTCTGAATATGAACAGGGCGGAACCTTTATCCTCAAGGTGCCGGCGTCGGGCTTCTCTTCTTTTCTGAATAATCTGGAGAAGGTCAAACATGAGAAGCTGCAGAGAAGTATTCAGGGGCAGGATGTCTCGGAAGAGTACGTAGATCTGGAGTCACGCCTCAAGGCTAAGCAGATGATGGAGACCCAATATATCGATTTCATGAAAAAAGCGACCAAACCTGCAGATCTCGTGCAGTTTGCCAACCAGTTGGGTGCAATCCAGGAGCAAATCGAACAGATCAAAGGCAGAATGCGTTATATCGACCAGAACGTATCCTTCTCGACCGTGGAGCTTCGCCTTTACCAGACAGAGGAGAGCATCGCCGTCACGCAAGTGACAAAACAAGGACCGCTGGGTGAACGCGCTTCGGAGGCACTGCAGGGCAGCATGAAGGCATTATCTGTAATGTTCCAGTGGCTTGTAGTTGTGCTGGCGGCTGCACTTCCGGTGCTGATCGTGGCTGGAGTGGTTGTGGTCATCGTGATCTGGTTCCGTAGAATCTTTAAGCGCCGGGAGCGGGAGCACTTCGAACAGATACGCCAGGGTAACCGTGAACAGAACCGGGAACTGCTGGACCGTGATGTTGAGATGCCTGCTGCACCTGCTCCGGAAGAGGATAACAGTGATAAGGATAACAAATAAGCAGCTGACTTGAGCGGTCAGAGAATTTCAGAACGGCCTGCCGGGCCACCCGGTATGAGTTTGTTTATATAAGAGCGGTAACGCTCATAACAAAAAGCCTCCAAACCCGTATGACAGGGCTGGAGGCTTTCTGCTGTAGCGATGACTTATGGGTGGATGAGGCGGCCGTTATCGACCTGCGTCAAGCATGCTGGAAAAGAACGCGGTACTCGCCGTAGCCTTCCTTCTCCAAATCTTCTTTGGGAACAAAACGTAAAGCCGCCGAATTGATGCAGTAGCGCAGCCCGTTTGCCCCGGGACCATCATTAAAAACATGGCCGAGATGGGAATCGGCTGTTTTACTGCGCACTTCTGTGCGGATCATCAGATGGCTGAGGTCAGTTTTCTCCTTGACTGCATAATCGCGGATCGGGCGCATGAAGCTCGGCCAGCCGCAGTCGGAATCGAATTTATCCTGTGAGCTGAACAGGGGTTCACCGGAAACAATATCCACATAGATTCCATCCCCGTGATGGTCCCAGAATTCGTTGCGGAAGGGGGATTCGGTAGCGCTGTTCTGTGTAACTTCATACTGCAGCGGAGTCAGGCGCTCCTTCAGGCTTTTTTTGTCCTCGTTGTGAGTCCAGTGGGCTTCGATAAAAGCTTCCCGCCCGGAGCCCTTGCGGTAACGCTTGTAATGGCCGGGATTCTTGTGGTGATATCCCTGGTGGTATTCTTCGGCCGGATAGAAAGGCTTAGCCGGAAGAATCGGAGTCACAATAGGAGCAGAGAAACGTCCGCTGGCTTGCAGTGCTGCCTTAGATGCCTCAGCCTGCTGCCGCTGCTCTTCCGAATGGGTAAAGATCGCCGTACCATAGGAGGTTCCGCGGTCATGGAATTGCCCTCCGGCATCGGTAGGGTCAATCTGCTGCCAGAACAGCTCAAGCAGCTTGGTATATGGGAAAATATCCGGATTAAACGTAATCTGCACAGCCTCGACATGTCCGGTCGTTTCCGAGCAGACTTCCTCGTAAGTCGGATTCGCGGTATGACCGCCTGTATAACCGGAGATTACCTCGACAATACCGGGAAGTTCTTCAAACGGGGATACCATGCACCAGAAGCATCCTCCGGCGAACGTAGCTTTTTCCGTCTTGACGTTTATAGAATCAGATTGAACTTCACTCATTAATATCCCTCCATCTATAGAATGCAATTAAATAGATCACAATTTAATTATAAATCAAATAGCTGCACTCTGCCAGCTTGACGGATACCCCTCAGAGTTTAGCGGACCGCGGCCGCATGGAGAATCCGGCAGCTGCAAGCACGGCGATGTAGAGAATCACGGCAATGGCCGCACTGCGCGGATGCTGGAACATCTGGCCGCCGAGGAAGGCGTACAGGGTAATCCCCGGGATTTTACCAAGGCCGGTTGCTGCAAGATAACTCCAGAAGGGCAGTCCGGCAGCACCGGCGTAGATATTTACGGCCATTTGCGGAATTACAGGCGCCAGCCGGGCGAGGACTACAGAGGCAAACGGACGCCGCTGCACGGCCCCGGTGAATTTATCCAGCGCCGAAATCGAGTTCAGATAAGTCATGGATTTATTCTGGAACATAAATTTAACAAGACCATACACGATCGCTGCAGCCAATGTGGTTGCGCTCCAGCATATTAACGCTCCCGCCAGGCTTCCATAGGCGTATCCGAACAGACCGATGATCAGCTTGTAGGGGATTACCGGAAACAAGGCCAGAACAGTGGCTGCAAGCATGGACAGAAGCAGGTTATGGTCCTCTTTGAGCCAGGCCAGAATCTCATACCTGTAGATAAACGCGAGGATTATACACGAAACATACAGAATTACCGTCAGCCATTTTCTCATTTTACTATGCCCCTTCTTCACTCCATACATTTCATCATACTGAAAAAAAAGTGATTATTGAAGCAAAGATCATTGTCGCCGCCGCTTGTCACGGTATAATACACCTATAAGGGATAGAAATCCCCAATATTTAAGGGAGATACCTCAATGAATATACCTGTACGCAAAAGAGTGGCATTAATCGGCATCGGCGATATTGCCCGTAAAGTCTATTTGCCGCTGCTCTCCCGTCATGATCAGGCGGAAATTGTAGGGGTACACAGCCATTCCTCTGCGACGGTGCAGCGGGCAGTTCAAACCTATCGTCTACAGAAAGGGACAACAGAACTGAATGAGCTGTTATCGTGGGATCTTGATGCTGTATTCGTGCATAGTCCAACACCTACACACTATGAACTGGTTACCCGTTGCCTGGAGCATGGGGTGTCCGTATATGTGGACAAGCCGCTGTCTTATGATCTGGAAGAATCCCGGCGGATGGCCGAGCTCGCAGAGAACAAGGGACTGTTGCTGGGGGTTGGCTTCAACCGCCGCTATGCCCCGATGTATATGGCGGCCAAGTCCTGGCTGCTGAAAGCCGGAGGCATTAGCCAATGCATCGCAATCAAGCACCGGACGAAGCTGCAGCAGGGTACAAGCCATGAAACCATTCATGATGATCTAATCCATATGCTGGATCTGCTGCTATGGCTGTGCGGCGGCGATTATGAATTGCTTCACAGCAGCCTGAAGACAGATGCGGAGGACAGATTGCTGCAGTCGTTGGGGCAGCTGGACTGGAAGAGCGGAGCAACCGGAATATACAGCATGGTGCGTGATGCCGGTGCTGATCTGGAGAAGCTGGAGCTGCACGGAAACGGCAGATCGGTAGAAGTGACAGACATGGAACGGGCGACATTATATGAGCAGGGTTCCCTGCCGCGCACGCAGAATTTCGGCAGCTGGGACACTATACTGGAGCGCAGAGGCTTCAGCGGAGCCGTCAGCCATTACCTGAGTCACATCGCAACACCGGAGCAATGCGGCATTTCCGCCTCAGCCGTACTGCCGAGTCATGAGCTGGCAGCGAAGCTCAGCCGTTGAAATTTCAGATTAGCAGCAGAGAGGAGAACAACATGGAGGATCAGGATTACGGCAAGTCAATGGAAGAGAGAATTATCGAAAGCTACAAACGGGATGAGGAAATGATGATTCTTGTTTTTGCCCAGTGGTGCGTGAATAACAAGCTGGACCCGCACGCACTGTATTTACAGGCATATCCGCAGCAGGAGGGCAATCAGGCGCTCAGCAATGCACTGGCACTGACTGTATCCGAGGAAGAGTCCGGTTTTATCTCCGATGACACCGTACTTGGTGTACTATCGCTATATAGCAATGATGACCTCGCTTACGTGGTAACTGAGGCGATTCATCAGCGGGAGCAGAAAGCAGACACAAGGGATTGACAACGAAGATATAATAGTTATGGTTAATGAACTTTTTTTTGGTAAACGATGTTCATTACAGAATAAATGTGGTAAAATTATATATACTAACTAATAGTAAGCTTCACAAGTGAGAGGTGAAAAACAATGGAAGAACATCAACTGACGATGTGCCCGAGATTCGAGACGGCCTTTTCTTTTTTAGGCAAACGTTGGAATGGACTTATTATTCAGACATTGATGAGCGGCCCTAAGCGGTTCAAGGATATTTCCGGACTGATTCCGACAATGAGCGATAAGATGCTGTCCGAGCGTATGAAGGATCTGGAATGTGAAGGCATTCTGGTACGTCATGTATATCCGGAAACACCGGTGCGCATTGAGTATGAATTAACGGTCAAAGGCCGGGCGCTTGAGCCGGTTATGCAGCAAATTCAGTTCTGGGCCGAGAGCTGGGTTGAGTAGTTACGTTTCATATTCCTAATGACAGCCCCTTACCGGTCTCCGGTTTAAGGGGTTTTTGCTTCGGTTCTGCTAAATAAAACTTGCACTGTGTCCAAACCTGTGTAATATAATAGAACAAACTAAAGTTACGGATGTGTGGAAGCGCTGACAAAACTGGGAAAAGCCTAAGGAGGATCTGAATAAGCCAAAGTTAAGGCAAGCAAACTAAGACGAGGCTTTCGAGGCAAGTTTTGGACGATGCTGATTCAGGGATGTTTAGGCTCACAAAACCAAGCGTATGCTTTCGATGCAAGTTTTGAACGATGCTGATTCAGGGATGTTTAAGCTCACAAAACTTTTAGGAGGCGAGGATCATGACCATCACCTTGTTTTCCCGCGAAATAGCTTATGGAAAAAAGGATGTCGCTGAACTGGAGACTGCTTCAATTAGAGTGCAGCTGATTTATGACAAGGTGTTGTTTATGCTTCATAGCCATCTTCCCGCTTCATTATGGGATGCCTGGATTGGCGTGCCTTATGAGATCATATCCTCTCTATACAAAGGGGACAATGATAGCGGCAGTGTGTTTCAGAAGTGGATTCAAAGCCCCTCCGGCTGGAAATGCATCGGTTGTGAGCGGCATTGTCTGGAGCCTGTGACTGCTACGGATAGCGATACCTCCGGCCCGCCGCGCCGCTTCACCTTTCATAACGGCATTAGTCAGAGTATGGTGCTGCAGGCGGTAATCTGGTCGATGTATGAGAATACGCTGCTGCTCCAGCCTTACTTAGGTGAAGAAGCTTTTCTCAGCGCAGATGATTTGGAGCTTATTTCTGTATATTTCGTGCCTACCTATATGACACAGACCCCGTTAATGGAAATGAATAAACAAGCCAAAGAATATAAGGATAAGAATATCAGAGTCTATCAGGAATGGATCTCAGCCCCGGATCTGGTGCTGCAGTGGAATGGAGGTCTGACCGAAGGCAGGTGGATGACTGGAGTGTATGTGGATCATTCACGGTTTGCCGGTCTTGGACCCTATTTGAAGGATGCGCAAGGCAAGCGGACATATATGCAGGCGACTGTTCAATAAAATTTTATATATCCAGTGCGTACAATCACTAGTCCGTCTTCCTGCCGGTGTTAAGGTGTAAAGGTGATCAGCAACTAAAAACCTATACCCATAACATGAGGAGGGGCCACAATGGCGTCCAATCAATTAAACGATATAACAATTCAATCAGGTTTCACCTCTGAAGCAATGGTCAGAGACATCGTCCTGCAGTTCCCTAAGTCTGCGGATTATTTCAAGGCTAAGCGCATTGATTTCTGCTGTGGAGGCGCGAAGCCGCTGGCTGAAGCTGCTGCCGAGAAAGGGCTTGATCCGGAAGCGATGATTCAGGATCTGAACAAGCTGCAGGAAGAGCATCCGGTGCTGGAAGAGGATACAGCCTGGAACGAGGCCTCCTCTGAAGAGCTGGTGAATTATATCGTGAACAAGCATCACCGCTACCTGCGTGAAGAGCTTCCGTTAATCAGCCAGAATGTAACCAAAGTCTTCCGCGTTCATGGCGAGGATTCTCCGCATCTGGGTGAGATGCACCGCCTGTTTAATCTTTTGCGCGAAGATCTGCTTCAGCATACGGCGAAGGAAGAAGAGAGCGAATTCCCTAAAATGCTCGCCTACACACAGAACCCGACTGAAGAAGGCCTATCGGAGCTGCGCGGCCTGCTGCATAATCTGGAAGCTGAGCATGACGGTGCCGGTGAGATCCTCCGCGAGCTCCGCCGGGTAACCAATGATTACACACCGCCTGCGCATGCCTGCACGACTTACCGCCTGACCTATGCACGCCTTGAGGAGCTGGAAGGTATGACCTTCGAGCATGTGCATCTGGAGAACAATAACCTGTTCCTGCGTTATCAATAAAATGTAGTACTACGGAAAGTCCCTCCGGGGACTTTTTTGTTATATAGAACGTAAGGTTCAGAACAGAAATAATTTGAGAACATTTCTTCTATGCGGTATCCTTAAAGAGTCAGGGATATTACATAAGAAGGCGGTGCCGTGGAATGTCCACGAAATGGATGGGGCGCTTACTGCTGTGCCTTGTTTTTATAATCACAGCCAGCGGCTGCAGCTCGGTTCTGGGACCGGGGAACACCGGCGGCAGCGCCGGAAGCGGCAGCACAGGACTATCTTTTTCAATTCTGGTGGGTGAACGTGAAATGGCCGGAACCTCCGGCAGACTGCTTAACGAAGCTTATATAGAAGGTAATTCCATCATAGAACTGCTGAGAAAGAGCGGGATCGTTACTTTTGCTGCAGACGGCTATAGTATTCTTGAGGTCAACAGGGTTGCGCTTAGTCAGGATATGATGTGGGAAGTACAAGTGAACAGCAAGAAACTTACGGACTGGAACAGTACAATCGAGGCTGGAGCGGCTATTGTCTTCTCGGCGAAGCCGTCCGCAGCCGGAGCGTTATTTCAACCGGTTATCCTTACGGTGAACGGCGGGAGCGAACAGCCTGAACTGACGCATTCGCATGTGCTGTCCTTTACGGAAGATTTGTCCGTGAAGGGACTTATGAAGAACAGCGGGATGATTAAGCTGGCAGAAAATAACAAGACAGTTCTCACCGTAATGGATTACACCCCACTCAGCAGTGAGGAGTGGAAACTGAAGGTTAATGATAAAGCGCTGCTGGGCAACGGAGTGGATATGAAGCTCAGACCGCAGGACAAGCTGGAGATATCACTGGTTCTGAAGTAATTACGATAACGGAATCCGTTTAGCGGATACAAGGATTTCTGTGCCGAGTGCGCGGATGTCCTTTTTTTTGTGTCTAATACTTTATGTGAAATGTTTCACATTTAATGTGACTGGAATCACAAATGCCGGGGAATTTTGGGCAGTATAATTTCACTATAAAGCAAGTTTGTGAAGGAATCTGAGTTTTGAAGGAGGGTCCTACCAGTGACAGCGAACAGAGAAAAGTTAGTGCTGATTGGCAATGGCATGGCGGGTGTAGGCACTATTGAACAGATTTTAAAGCTGGGCGGCGCTTATGATATCACGATCTTCGGCAGTGAGCCGCATCCCAATTACAACCGGATTATGCTGTCCTATGTTCTCGAAGGCAGTAAAACCATTGAAGATATTATCCTGAATGACCGTCAGTGGTATGAGGATAACAATATTACCCTGCATACTGGAACGACTGTCATCCGGATTGATGAACAAACCCGGCAGGTGATTACAGATAACGGACAGGCGGTTCATTACGACAAGGTTATCATTGCTACGGGTTCTAATTCGTTTATATTACCTGTTCCGGGCAGTACAAAGGACGGGGTAGTCGGCTTCCGTGATATCGCAGATTGCGATGCCATGCTGGCCGCAGCGAAGCAGTACCGTACGGCAGCTGTTATCGGCGGAGGTCTCCTTGGTCTTGAAGCAGCCAAAGGCCTTGTGAATCTGGGGATGGACGTTACCGTTGTGCATTTGCTTGAGGATCTGATGGAACGGCAGCTGGACCGTACGGCATCTTCCATGCTGCAGGCGGAGCTTGCGCGTCAAGGTGTGAAATTCGCCATGGGCAAGCAGACGGTCGAATTGACTGGAGAAGAGCGGGTTACCGGGCTGCGCTTCAGTGACGGCAGTGAGTTGCCCGCAGAATTTGTGGTCATGGCAGTCGGAATTAAACCTAATGTTCAGCTTGCCAAGGATAGCGGCATCGAGGTTAACCGCGGGATTGTCGTCAATGACTATTTGCAGACCTCTATGGCTAACGTATATTCTGTCGGTGAATGTACAGAGCACCGGGGGACCTGTTATGGTCTGGTAGCGCCGCTTTTCGAGCAGGGGATGGTACTGGCCAAGCATTTGTCTGGTGTGCAGACTCCGGGATACGAAGGTTCGGTTGTCGCGACGAAGCTCAAGATTTCCGGTGTTGATGTTTTCTCGGCCGGAGAGTTCACCGAAACAGCAGAGCATACCGTCATATCCGCCAAGGATGAGTGGAAGAGAACCTATAAGAAGATTTTGCTCAAAAACAACATTATTGTCGGTGCGGTTCTGTTCGGTGATGTAACCGAATCAGCGAGCCTGCAGAAGCTGGTGAAGCAGGGAACAGAAATGACCGATGAGATCTATGGCGAGGTCATGGGCACAGGCTGCTGCGGCGGAGGCGGAGCCAAGAAAGGTCTATCCGTTGAAGCAATGGCCGATGAAGAAATTGTCTGCGGCTGCAACGGGGTTACCAAAAAGGCGATTGTTGATGCCGTTACGGAGAATGGCTTCACTACAGTGGATGAAATCAAAGCCTGCACCGGAGCGACCCGTTCCTGCGGTGGCTGTAAGCCAGTTGTTGAGCAGATTCTGCAGTTCGTTCTGGGAGATAGCTTTCAGCAAAGTGCCAAGCAGGGGATCTGCAGTTGTACCCCGCTTAGCCGGGATGAGATTGTAGCCGAAATTACGGCTAAAGGACTCAAAACCACCAAAGAAGTTATGCATGTGCTGGACTGGAAGCAATCCGAAGGCTGTTCTAAATGCCGTCCTGCGGTGAACTATTATCTGGGTATGATCTATCCGGACACTCATGAGGACGAGAAGGAATCGCGCTTCGTTAATGAACGGATGAACGCCAATATTCAGAAGGACGGGACTTATACGGTTGTTCCGCGTATGTACGGCGGGGTTACCACCCCAGAAGATTTGAAGCGCATCGCCGATGTTTCCCTGAAGTACGATGTGAAGGTCGTGAAGGTGACCGGCGGACAGCGTCTGGACCTGATCGGTGTCAAAAAAGAAGATGTGCCGAAGGTGTGGGAGGAGCTGGATATGCCATCCGGTTATGCCTATGCGAAATCCTTACGTACGGTCAAGACCTGCGTCGGTTCACAGTTCTGCCGTTTCGGTACACAGGATTCCATGGAGATGGGCGCTCAGCTTGAACGCAAATACGAACGGCTGGATATGCCGGCCAAATTCAAAATGGCAGTCAACGGCTGCCCGCGCAACTGCGCAGAATCCTGCACGAAGGATATCGGCATTGTCGGCAACGACGGCGGCTGGGAAGTATTCATCGGCGGAAACGGCGGGATTAAACCGCGGATCGCAGATGCCTTCTGCAAGGTAAGAACCGATGAAGAGCTGGTCGAGGTCTGTTCCGCCGTAATGCAGTATTACCGTGAAACCGGCAATTACCTGGAGAGAACTTCAGAATGGGTAGAACGTATGGGCCTTGAGCATATCCAGACCGTTATTCTGGGCAGTGACGACAACCGGAAAGAACTCGCTGCACGGATTGACTTCGCCCTGGCACAAGTCAGTGATCCATGGAAAAAGATGCTGGATGACAACGGCACCCGCACAGCACTGTTCGAACAGACACGGGTCTAGCCTGAAGGGAGAGGGAGAGGAAATTATGGAACTCAGTAATCGAGAGTATGCAGTAGGATCCGCAGACGATTTCATGCTGCAGATTGGCCGGGTAGTAAAGGCAGGAGAGGTGGAGTTAGCTATATTCCGCACATCGGATGGCACTTTCTATGCCGTGGAGAACCACAGTCCCCACCCGAAGGGCGGTCCGCTCGCTGAGGGAATAGTATCAGGCTATTATCTGTATGACCCGCTTCATGACTGGAAAATCGATCTGCGGACCGGAGAAGTTCAGGCTCCGGACCGCGGTCAGGCAGTAGTCCATCCGGTTGTTGTGGAGGACGGAGTCGTCAAGGTTAGTCTGCCTGCGGCAGTGGCAAGGCTATAAATTAAAAGAAGAGCAGGTGTAGATATGTTTACGCAGAGCGTAGAGAATATCGTTGAGACAGCCGTAGGCAAGCGCGACAAGATGAATGAGAGCCTGCCCAAATATTTTTTGGCGGCACTCCTGGCAGGAGCTTATGTAGGAATTGGTATTATTCTGATCTTCTCGCTGGGGGCGCCGCTGGCAGCGATCAAGTCACCGTTCCAGCCGCTGATTATGGGAGCTTCCTTCGGAATTGCCCTGACCCTGGTTGTATTCGCTGGGTCGGAGCTGTTCACAGGAAATAATATGTTCTTCACGGTAAGCACGCTTGCCGGGAGAACTACGGTCTGGGATACCGTGAAGAACTGGGTCCTGGTATTCCTCGGCAATGTAGCCGGTGCAGTGATTCTTGCCCTGCTGATTCAGGGATCGGGTCTTTTTAAGGCAGCGCCTGCCGAGCATCTGATCTTCGCGGCAGCAGCCAAGAAGATGAGCCTGCCGTTCTCGGAGCTGTTCTTCCGCGGTATTCTCTGTAACTGGCTGGTCTGCCTGGCCCTGTGGATGTCCTCCCGCGCTAAGAGTGAAGCGGCGAAGCTGGTTCTGATCTGGTGGTGCCTGTTCGCCTTCATCGCGAGCGGCTACGAACACAGTGTAGCGAACATGACGCTGCTCAGCGTGGCAGTGCTGCTGCCGAATCATCCGGAGACTGTGAGCATTGCCGGCTGGGTGCATAACATGATTCCGGTTACGCTAGGGAATATGATCGGCGGCGGTGTATTCGTCGGCATGGCATACTGGCTGATCTCACCTGTGCGTAGTCCCCGTAAAGTATCAACTGCCATGCAGACTAAGAAAATAAGTTAATTTAGAAGCTCCGCAAGCTCCGCAGTTTAATTACTGCGGGGCTTTTTTGTCACTGAAAGGAAGCCTCTATCTGTGGTAAGCTGTTTAGGACTCGAATCAGGGAGTGGACAGTCTTGAAGAGCTTTAACCATTTTGGCGTATATGGAGTTTGCCAGCGTGACGGCAAGCTGCTGGTAATACATAAGGCAAGAGGGCCATACACCGGAAGATACGATCTGCCTGGCGGAAGACTTGAAGAGAACGAATCGCTGCTTGACGGCCTGGTCAGAGAATTCATGGAAGAGACCGGATTTGCAGTCAAGGCAGAACGAAACCTGGGCATATTCGATTTTTTTGTCCGTTATCAGGAGGATGACTTCACGCATATGCATCATCTGGCAGCGTTGTACCAGGTTGAATTGGACGGGGAGCAGGCGCCAGCAGCTATTTCAGCTTTTGCGGAACAGGATTCGAACGGGATGGAATGGGTGGAATTAGCCCGGATCACGCTGGATTCGGCCTCACCGGCAGCTGTACTGGCAGCGAAGTGGCTTAGCGGGGATGAGCTGACTATGAGGACGGAATACTATGATTTTTGGGAAATAAAGACCTTGTAGAAATGTTGGCAGCGCGGGAATCTCATCAGCAGACAAGAAAAAAAGACGCCGGACAGGGCGCCTTCGACCACTCTATTAATTTATTGGGTCATATATGTTTCATTGAGGTGAATAGAGGGTATTATTATTAGGAATTAAATCCGGCAAATTTCATTAGGGCATAATTCACAGTGGCAGATGTCCTGAAGCATCGACAGATCCTTGATGACAATCATGCCGTTCTCATACTCTACAGCGTCTTTTTTACGCAGATCGCTCAGCATACGGTTAACACTTTCGCGGGTAGCGCCAATCATGTTGGACAGATCTGTATGCGTAATTTTTTTGTTAATCAGAATGCTGTCGCCGGTCTTCTCTCCATAGGTGTTGCCCAGACGGATCAGCGTAGAGCAGAGTGCACCCGGTTTGCCGTACATCATCAGATCGCGGAATTTCGTCTGCGTGAGACGGTGATGAATCCCCATCCATTTCATGAAGTCAATTGCGAAATCGCAGTGCTGGCAGATCAGAATCTCCAGATCCTTCTGCTCAATAACGCCGACTTCACTTTCTTCAATCACTTCGGCAGTGAAGCTATGCTTCGTGCTGAAGAACGGGTCTGCCTGACCAACCATGTCACCGGCCTGATACATATACAGGATTAGTTCCTTGCCTTCGTCAGTTGATTTGGTTAGTTTCACACGTCCACGTTTGATATAAAACAATTTATCCGAATAGTCGCCTTCCCAGAATAGGTGAGAGCCTTCAGGGACCATGCGCTCCTTCATTGTGACCAATAGCCGGTTAAAGTTCTGTTCGGAGAAACAGTTTGTATTGCCGCGGGCTTCGATAACATTATAATGTTCCTTTATCATAATCGACATCCCCTTTATTCCCTCAGTTTTTCAGTAAATTTTAAATTAATTATACATGTAAATTCCTCTTTATGGGTAAAAATTTTCGCGAAAAAGTGTCGAATTTTTTACATTGTGATAATTTTCACTTCATTTGTGTGAGATATGATATGTTTTCGCGCCAAAAGCGGGTCCATAACCTGTATTACAGGATATTATAGCAGCTGCCTCCTAATCTGGAAAGATCCTGGGAGCTTGCGGCTTTTTTTGTTTTTGCGGGAAAAAGCACTGAATTGTCTAAAATATTATACCCCACACTGCAGGATATCCCCATTTCCGTAAAAATGCACATAACTCCGTTATAAGCAGACCTTGGTCCTGAAGGTGCTTAGAGATACTCTGGAACTGAGCGTCCGTACCTCCGTGGACAACTGCGGGAAGGGCGGAACATTCCCCTAGAGAAGGAGAAATCAAATATGGCAAAAGTAGCGGACAAATATCTGAAGGTCGATCCGTGGGCGATTATAGAAGAGGGCTTTGATCCGGAGCGTAACCGGACCTCGGAATCCATCTTTTCACTGGGCAATGAGTATATGGGCGTGCGGGGGTATGCCGAAGAAGGGTACAGCGGAGATTCACTGCCTGGCAGTTACTTGAATGGGCTAAACGAGCAGATGGATGTCGGCAACCATTATAAGGGTATTATCCGGTCATTACGTTATATGGTAAATGCGGTGGACTGGCTGTATACCCGGATATCCGTTAATGGCTCACAGCTCGATCTGGCTCATAGCAAGGTTACGAATTACTCCCGCAGACTGGATTTCCGTACCGGGACATACCGGAGGGAATTCATCTGGCATCTGCCGGACGGCAAACAGCTGCAGATCAGCTTCACGCGCCTGGTAAGTATGACATTGTCTCATCTGGGTCTGCAGCAGATCACCTTTGAGCCGCTTAACTTCACGGGGAGTGTAGATATCTGTACAGGTCTTGATTTCAACATGATCCACGAAGAACACGGCCAGAGCATGTGGAAGCAGCTGCGCAGCGGAGACGAAGGAGCGGTTACAGCTATTCTGGGAAGTACGCTGACAACCGGGAACAAACTGTTCTCCGGGTTTATGCTTCAGTCCTCCCAGCCTTTAAATACAGAGCTTGTGGAGCGTGACCGGTTCATCGGACGGAAATTCTCGCTTGAACTGTCTCAAGGAGAGCCGGCTTCCTTCACCAAGCTCGTCGTGAATGCGGCGGACAACGAAGCTTCCCGTACGGCGGATAGCCTCTGGGCTGAAGGTATGGAGCTTGCAGCAGGGGTAAGCGGCCTGGAAGAGCAACAGGTGTTTGCTGACCAAGCTTCTTACTGGAGCGGTATCTGGGCAACCAGCGATATCACTATTGAAGGCGATCCCGAGAACCAGCAGGGAATCCGGTTCTGCATTTTCCAGCTGTATCAGACCTATCATGGAGATCATCCGGGCTATAATATCGGTGCCAAAGGGCTGACAGGTGAAGCATACCGCGGTCTGGCCTTCTGGGATACGGAATCCTACTGCCTGCCGTTCTATATGTTCAATAATCCGAAGGCTGCCCGCAGCCTGCTGGAGTTCCGCTATAAGACACTGCCGGAAGCCATGCAGCGCGGGAAGGATGTGGATTGCCAAGGCGCTTTTTATCCCATTGCTACGATTGACGGGACTGAGAGCTGTGATCTGTGGCAGCACTCTAACCTTCAGCTGCATGTCGGAACAGCCGTTTCCTACGGCATCTGGCATTATGTGAAGAATACAGGTGACCGGGAATTCCTCTACAGTAAGGGCGCCGAGATGCTGATTCAGATCAGCCGCTTCTATGCGACCCGCGGCCAGTGGGGTCAGCGCAGCGGGGAATACGGTTATTTCGGCGTAATGGGACCTGACGAATTTCAGCTGATGGTCAACAATAACTGCTATATCAATCTGATGGCTAAGAAATTA
Organism: Paenibacillus phytohabitans; assembly: GCF_013141775.1. Classification (GTDB taxonomy): domain Bacteria; phylum Bacillota; class Bacilli; order Paenibacillales; family Paenibacillaceae; genus Paenibacillus_AQ; species Paenibacillus_AQ phytohabitans. The sequence goes on along the minus strand of NZ_WHOB01000020.1, from coordinate 398,814 downwards.
TTTGAATTCACGCTCGAAACTATTGCCGAGATGAAGGTGAAGACACCTGAAGCATATGCGGACGTTGTTGCCAAAACGGAGCTCCGCGAAGAGGAATTGGCCGATTGGGACAACAAACGCGAGCATATGAAGATTCCGCTGGATACGGAGAGCGGGGTGTATGAGGAGCATGACGGATTTTTTGATATGCCTCATATCGATATTCACTCGATTCCGGTGACCGAATTCCCGCTCTACTCGAATTGGTCGTATGACCGCCTGTACCGCTATGACATGATCAAGCAGCCGGATGTGCTGATGTTCATGTTCTTATATAACGGGCAGTTCTCCAGAGATGCCAAGCTTGCGAATTATGAATACTACGAATCCAGATGTATCCATGAATCCTCACTCTCGCCGTCCATTCATTCCATTCTGGCCAGTGAAGTCGGCAAACATGAGGAAGCTTATCATTTCTTCGAGTTCGCTACCCGGCTGGATCTGGATAACTACAACCGCAATACCAGAGAAGGATTGCATACAACATCGATTGCAGCAGCCTGGATGAACATTGTGTACGGCTTCGGCGGCATGCGTTCTGATGGTGCCCGTCTGTCCTTCCAGCCTACACTGCCGCAGCGCTGGACCTCCTATAGCTTCCAGGTGAGGTATGAGGGCGTGCTGCTCGGAATTATTGTGAACAAAGATTCGGTCAGCTTCAGAGCCATAGAGGGTGGAAGCACTGAGGTTACTATTTATGGTCAGACGGTTCTAGTGGATGCTGCTGGTACGAAGCTTCCGCTCGGTGAAGGGATGATGGCATAATGAACTGGACCGTAAGCGAACGCAGCTTCGAACCTGGCAGAATTACGACCAACGGGAATAAATATATGACCGGTAACGGGTACATGGGCTTCCGGGGTGTGCTCGAGGAGTTCGGCAAGGAGCAGCTCACGGCGGTTACCTTGGCCGGGGTATACGACAGAGCGGGAGACAAATGGCGCGAGCCGGTGAATGCCCCGAACGGTATGTTCACTGTGGTCAGCTGTGACGGGAAAGTGCTTAGCGTTCTGGAGACGGAGCCGCTGGCTCATCTACAGAGCCTGGAACTCCGCGCAGCAGTCCACCGGCGGGAGACGGTATTCAGTATCCGGGACGGCGGGCAGGTGACCCTCACAGCGGAGCGGTTCGTCAGCATGGATCAGCTGCATGTGCTGGCCGGTAAATGGACAATTCATAGTACGGTGGATTGCCGGATAGAGATTGAGACAGGGATTGACGGTGAGGTCTGGGATATCAATGGCCCCCATCTGTTTGAGCAGCGGAATCAGCTGAAGGAAGGCGTGCTCCTGGCAACGGCTGTTACCGGTGAACTACAGCTGCCGGTGGCGGTTGCTGAGCAGGCGGATTTCGCGTTTGCGGAGCAGCGTATCCATGGGGAGGGAGCGCTCCGGACGGTTTCTTTTGACGCCAAGGCTGGAGAGACCTATGAATGGTACAAATATGTGGCCGTGTTCACTGGGTTGGACATGGAGGGGGAACCTGCTGTACAGGCGGTACGAACAGTCAGGGCTGCGGCTGAGGCAGGTTATGCAGAGCTGCTGGCAGCCCATTGCCGGAAATGGGAAGAGCGGTGGTTAAGCAGCGATGTGGTGATCGAAGGAGATGATGATGCGCAGTTTGCTCTCCGGTACAGCATTTATCAGCTGCTGATTATTGCGCCAACGTTGTCTGAGAAAGTATCCATTCCTGCACGCGGACTATCCGGCCAAGTCTATAAAGGGGCTGTGTTCTGGGATACGGAAATGTTCATGCTGCCGTTCTTCCTGCATAGTGATCCCGGTATTGCCCGCAATCTGATGATGTACCGCATCCATACACTGGACGGTGCCCGCCGTAAGGCTGCTGAGTATGGGTATCTGGGTGCTTTTTATGCCTGGGAGAGCCAGGATTCGGGAGATGACGCCTGCACGCTATTCAATGTGAATGATGTGTTTACCGGACGGCCGATGCGGACCTATTTCCGGGATAAGCAGGTGCATATCAGTGCAGATGTGGTGCACGGGATCTGGCAGTATATCCAGTTCACCGGAGATGACAGTATGCTTGCGGACGGCGGGGCTGAAGTCATCTGGGAGTGCGCACGCTTCTTGTACTCGTATGCTTATTACAATCCGGTGAAGAAACGTTATGAGATTCTGGATGTTACCGGACCGGATGAATATCATGAGCGGATCAACAATAATGCGTTCACCAATGCTCTGGTGCAGGAGACACTGGAAATTGCACTGCGGACAGCGGGTCTGCTGCAGGACAAATATCCGGCTGTGTATGCGGAGCTGGCAGGGCAGTTTGCTCACGGGCCGTTCCTGGCTGAGTTCACAGATATGCTGGAGCATTTCTATGTTCCGCAGCCGGACCCGGAGACCCTAGTTATTGAACAGTTCGACCGCTATCTGAAGCTGGAAGAGGTTGCGCTGGCTGAGCTGAAATCACGGGTGATCAACAAACATGAATACTGGGGTGGAGGCAACGGGCTGGCCACCACCACAAGAATACTGAAGCAGGCTGATGTCGTGCTGATGCTGAACCTGTTCAAGGGCAAATTCAGTAAGGAAGTGAAGCAGGCCAACTGGGAATTCTATGAGCCGCGAACCGAGCATGGTTCCAGCCTTAGCCCGTGCATCTACGCACTTGTCGCTGCCGATATCGGCTTGCCTGACTGGGGATATCCGTATTTCATGCGCACTGCCACTGTAGATCTCACCGGGGAATCGAAGCAGTATGTCGGCGATCTCTATATCGGCGGAACCCATCCGGCTGCGAACGGCGGTGCATGGATGGCGGCGGTACTTGGCTTCGCAGGTCTGCAGTTTGATGGCATAACTGCTGTGATGAATCCGGCGCTGCCGAAGGCGTGGAAAGCTGTGGAGCTGCCGGTTGTGCTGCGCGGAGACAGCTTCCGGCTGCAGATCAGCCGGGAAGAGATCACCGTTACCGCAGCGCCGGACAACAGCGAAGCTGTAGCATTCGCCGGCTTCGGCGGCGAACCGGAGCTGTGCGGTCCGGGTATACAGCTGCGGCTGCGGGCCCAAGGTAAAGCGCAAGAGGCTGAACTTCAAATATCATCTGAAATGCAGGGCAGATTTACGCAGAAGTCTTAAACTCAGCTTGTATAAGCAAACAAGAAGCAATAAGGAGGACATATAACAGATGCTGGAGCATATGAAAGGTGCGATTTTTGATCTGGATGGTGTAATTGTAGATACGGCCAAATATCACTATCTTGCGTGGCGCTCGCTGGCAGAAGAGCTTGGATTCCAGTTCACGGAAGAGCATAATGAACGGCTCAAAGGTGTAAGCCGGATGAGATCACTGGATATCCTGCTGGAGATTGGCGGGCTGGAATTCAGTGAAGCGGAGAAGCTTGTCATGGCAGATAAGAAAAACCGCCTTTACGTGGAATACATCTCCGGACTGGATGAATCGGAGCTGCTGCCTGGTGTCAAGGCATACCTCAGCGGTCTTAGAATGCGCGGTGTAGGGGTTGCCCTCGGTTCAGCCAGTAAGAATGCCGTATTTATACTGGATAAGCTGAATATTGCAGGGCTGTTCGATGCCGTTGTTGACGGCAATAAGGTGTCCCGGGCAAAGCCGGACCCGGAAGTGTTTCAGACTGCTTGCTGGGAACTGGGCCTGCAGCCGCAGGACTGCGTGGTATTCGAGGATGCCGAGGCCGGTGTAGCCGCCGGGAAAGCTGCGGGAATGCAGGTCGTTGGCATCGGGAAACGGGAAGTGCTGAAGGAGGCAGATCTGGTAGTATCCGGATTGCATGAACTGTAAGACCTTGATAGAATTGCCTAGAGGAACTTATTTCCTCTACTACCTATTCTATTATAGAAGGAAAGCTTGAGGGATGATGATGGAAACGTTATTGCTATGGCCTGAGGGTGCGCCTGGAGCGCTGGGAACCAGTGATGAGGACCAGCCCGCGATTACACCTTATTTAGTTGAAGGCAAGCAGAATGCCGCTGTTGTGATTTGTCCGGGAGGCGGCTATGCGATGCGTGCCGATCACGAGGGACGGCCGGTTGCAGAATGGTTGAATACACTCGGAATTTCAGCGTTTGTGCTGCGCTACCGTGTTGCACCTTATAAATACCCGAGTGCGCTGCAGGATGCGCAAAGAGCGCTGCGCACGATCCGCTTCCGGGCAGATGAATTCGGAATTGATCCGGACCGGCTGGCCATTCTGGGCTTCTCCGCCGGTGGACATCTAGCTTCTTCATCCGGTGTCCTGTATGATCTCGGAAATCCGGATCATCAGGAGCCGCTCGAACGGCTTTCCAGCCGGCCGGACCGGCTGATTCTATGCTACCCGGTCATTTCCATGACCGAAGGGGTAACGCATCAGGGCTCGAAGACCAACCTGCTGGGCGAGAGCCCCGATGAGGAATTGGCTCAACGTCTAAGCAGCGAACGCCAAGTAACAGCGGAGACTCCGCCAACGTTCCTCTGGCATACCTCGGATGACGCCTCCGTTCCGCTCGAGAACAGCCTGCTGTTCGCAGGAGCACTGAGCCGCCATCATATTCCGTTCGATCTTCACATTTATGCACATGGGATACACGGAATTGGTTTAGGAGCCGATGAGCCGCATACACGGACGTGGACCGATGCCTGTGCCTCCTGGCTGGAATTGAACGGCTATACCAAAGCGTGAGCTTCTGCTTCTATGTCCGCGCCCTAAGGAGGTACATATTATGAAGCTTAGATTTCCACATGTGCATACACCGGAAGAAACCGCTGAGGTTGCCCGATTGGCGGCAGAAATATGGCGAGAACATTATGTCTCCCTTATCACTGCCGAGCAGATCGATTATATGCTTGGAAAGTTCCAATCGGTTCCGGCGATTACGGATCAGATCCATCATCAGGGTTATGAATATTACTTAATCCATAACGGTGAAGGCTCCACAGCCGGTTATATGTCGGCCAGACAAGAGGATGGAAAGCTCTTCTTGAGCAAGTTTTATATAGGCAAGGAGTACAGGGGTCGCAGCTATGCCAGCCAGGCATTGGCCTTCCTGGAGAAGCTGTGCCAAGAGCGAAACCTGACTCATATTTGGCTAACGGTCAATCGTGATAATGAATCCAGTATTGCAGTCTATAAGAGAAAAGGCTTTCGGACCCTAAGGGAACAAAAAGCGGATATCGGGCATGGATTCGTCATGGATGATTTTATTATGGAAAAAGAAATTCCGGTCCCCTAAGAGAGGAACGGCATATTTATGAACAAGGACTCTTCCTATAATCAATCGGTGACCTATTGGAAGCAATATCAAAAGTTTTTCCCTGATGACATGCAGATCAATGAAAACCACTTACCCACAGAAGAGTGGATGACCTGGAATAATGCTCATATTCACCTGGATCGTATGCCTGCTCCTGATGCACAATTGAAAATTATTTTCATTCATGGAGCTGGCGGTAACGGCAGGTTGCTCGCTCCTTATGCACGAATGCTGCAAGCTTATGGTTATGAAGTAGTGTCGCCGGATCTGCCGCCTTATGGTCTAAGCTATACCGATTCAGCGGAATCATTGGATTATCAGCTCTGGATTGACATCCTTAATGAATTGATCGATCAAGAGCTGAAACGGGACGGCAAGCCTATCATTCTGCTGGGCTCCAGTATTGGAGGCATGTTAGCTTATCACACTGCTGTACAAAGTAAACGGGTCAAAGGGTTAATTGCAACAACATTTGTGGATACGAGTGATTCAAAAGTTCGTGATCAGTTAGCTCCTAACAAACTCATTAGCCGGTTAGGGGGATGGTGTATGAATCAATTCCCTTCCCTATTAGACTCCTTGCAGATCTCTGTGAATAAAGTATCCCGGATGAAATGGATCACGAACAACGCTGAACTGACCAGACTCATTATGAACGATCCTCTTGCGGCAGGCACATCTATTCCCTTACGCTTACTAAGAACGTTCTTAAATATGAAACCGGTGATTAAACCTGAGAACTTTGAGGTTTGCCCGGTATTGCTCGTTCATCCTCAATTAGACCCTATGACTCCTTACCGCTTCAGTAAACCGTTTTATGATAATCTCAAAAGCAGAAAAGAATATGTGAGTTTAGAAGGCGCCGGCCATTTTCCGATTGAACAACGGGGGCTGGAGCAGATGATTGTTGCTGTGCTTGCTTTTTTGAGAACGATTGAGAACGAACCGGATAGAGAATGATTGTGATAAAACCAGTCTGACACGGTAGCTTCGTGTTATGGCTGGTTTTTGTTTAAATATAATAATGTTGAAACTCCATACAAATGAACATAAAGAACTTTGAAATAAACCTATGTAAGCGTTTGTAGGTTTGTTATATTATTGAAACTGGAGGTGTATCCAGATGTTGTCGATGCTTATTAAACCTATCGTTAAGCTGAACGTCAAGCAGCAGCTGATTCTGCTGTTCCTGATTATGATCTCGCCCATCCTGATTCTGAACAGCTACGGCAACTATAAGGCGGAAGAGATTCTCAAGCGCCATGTGACCAATGCCTATGTGGAGCTGAACAAGCAGAATTTCGCCATCATTAACAGAGACATTGATACGGTTAACAAAATAACGACGACCGTCATCCAGAATCCGATCCTGCAGCAGCTGAATATGAGCGGGGATGATCCGGTGCTTGAACGCGTTGAACGGTACGAAACTATTGAAAAGCTGCTGGGCAGCTACTCCCAGGGAGCCGAGCGGGGCGACGGGATTTACTATTCGTTGTACGTGTATGATCCGGACAACTATTACTTTTTCGCTCCCAATTTTCCGCAGGTGAAGAAGGCGGGGGTTTATTTTTTCTCCAAGGGTGAAATGCCTTATTGGTTCGAGCAGGTGGTGCAGCAGAAGGGCCACGGTTATCTGATGTTCACCGAGAAGCTGAGCCCGCAGGCCGAGGATCTGAAGACGCTCACGTATGTCAGGGCAGTTAATAATATCTATAGAGGTGCAGGCACAATCGGCGTGCTGGTGGTGACCAAGATGGAATCGAAGATCGGAGAGTCACTGAAATCCATCTCCCTGCCGGACGGAGAAATTTATTTGACGGATATGAACAACCGCGTGCTTGCCTCTACTACGAATTCAACGGGGGAAGTTATCGCGCTGCCTGAGGGTTCTGAAGCCGGTGACCCGGAGGGGACCGAGGATATCATCACGGATGACTTCATATATGTAGTCAACAACAATCACGCCTTCGAGCAGAAGCTGGTGTATAAGGTTCCGGTCAAGGCGCTGCTGCAGCAGCAGAACGAAATGAAACGTGTCATTCAATACATAACCGTTGCTTACGCGCTGTTTGGTCTGATCATTATCACTTACTTCTGGCGTTCGCTGATGACTCCTTTGCAGAAGCTGGCTTTTTTTGTGCGCAAGTATGAGCCTGGCAACCGCGTTCCCGAGACTCCCCGGAGAGGCAGCAATGATGAGGTCAGTGTGCTGATCGCTTCTACCTATGATATGGCCCGCAGGCTCAACAGCCTGATTATGTACAAATACCAGATGGAGATCAAGCAGAAGGAAGCCCAGCTACAGCTGCTCTACCAGCAGATCAATCCGCATTTACTGTACAACACCCTGGAGAGTATTTATTGGAAAAGCTCGCTGGAGGGCAATGTGGAATCCGCGGAAATGATCAAGGAATTATCCAAGCTGATGAAGATCAGCTTAAGCCGGGGGAGAGAGCTGATCACGCTTGAGGAGGAGCTGGAGCATGCCAGTGCCTATATCAAGCTGCAGCAGCACCGGTATGACTATGTGTTCGCCGTCATCTGGAATATTGCCCCTGAAACCAAAAGCAATCTGATTCCCAAGATCACCCTGCAGCCGTTAATCGAAAATGCCATTATTCACGGTGTCAAAAATATGGATGAGGACGGCGAAATCATCATCACCTCCGTTCTGCAGAATGACAGGATTCTGATTACCATTGAAGATAACGGCTATAAGCAGGTCGATTATAAGGCAATTGACCATGTACTGAATGATGAAAGCCCCAACCCGGCCAGCGGATATGGTATACGCAATATCAATCAGCGTGTGCATCTGCATTTCGGCCCGGATTACGGGATCAGCTACGGACCGCGTACCGGCGGAGGAACCGTGGTGACAGTGACGCTTCCGAAATCAGAGACTATAGAGTAGAGGAGAGATCAAGGTGTTCAATATACTGGTTGTTGATGATGAGCCGCTTATTTGTAAAGGGCTAAGCAGTCTGCTGGCCGCTTCAGGCCTTGATATTGACCATATTTATACCGCGAACAGCGGATTTGAGGCACTGGATTGTATCCGGATGGAAGAGATTGATCTGCTCGTTACGGATATTCAGATGGGAGCGATGAGCGGCATCGAGCTGATGCAGCATGCCAAAATGGCCAAACCCTGGGTGCAGACGATCGTCATCTCTGCGCATGAGACCTTTCAGTATGCCCAGATGGCCGTCCGGCTGGGAGCTAAGGATTATCTGATCAAGCCGCTGAACAGTGAGCAATTCCTTGATTCGGTGCGCAGTGTAGTCCTCAAGATGGATAAGCCGTCACCGGAGCTGGCCACCTACATGGACGGGATCAGTGAAAGCTTCCGCCTGGAGGAGCCTCTCCCGGAGTATAGCGAACTGCTGAATACGCTGCTTGCCGAAACCGCTTCGGTGCTGGGGAGGGAGGAGGAGCTGCGTAAGCTGGATGAGCTTAAGCTGCAGGGGCCGTTTTTTGCCGTCATCAAAATCAAGCTCCCCTTGCCGGAAGAACGGCGTGAGCAGAAATATACTTCCCGTGACCGCAGTCTGCTGCGTTATGCCGCCCTGAATATTGCCAAGGAGCTGCTCGATCAGGAGTGGAACTCTACAGCCTTTTATTCACCGGACCAGGAGATTACAGTGATTATCCAGTGGGATGAGAAGAGCTACGAGGAATCGGCAACCGGCCAGGTAGGACGGCTTGATGTGCTCGGGCGCAGTCTGCATTTCAATATCCACCGCTATCTGCATCTGAATGCTGTAATCGGCATCAGCCAGATTCTGAAGGGGATTAGCTTCATGGATGTGCTGAACCGCCAGGCCTCGAAGGCCATTCTATGGAACAAAGAGCATGCCGACCACTATGTGTTCTACTATGGCGATTTCAACTGGAACAACTATGCCGCTGATCCGTCACCCGAGGAGCTGCATACGCACAGCAATCTGATTGTGCAGAAGGCCAAGGAGTATATTGACGGGAATTACGCCCAGAAGGGCTTAACGATCCATGAGGTTGCCAAGAAGAACCATGTCAGCCCCAACTATCTGAGTTACCTGTTCAAGAAAAATACAGGCCATAACCTGTGGGAATATGTGATCAAGCTGCGGATGGAGGACAGCCGGGAGATGATTCTGAATACCGATCTGCGCCGGTATGAGATTGCCGAGCGGGTGGGATATGAGTCGCCGGAGCATTTCAGCAAGATTTTCAAAAAATACTACGGAATCAGCCCCAGTGAACTGAAGAAGTAAGAACGCTTACGATTGCCATAGATATAGACATGTTCAGCCTCCCCCTCATTTTCTACAATTAAGGTAGGAAGCACTTTGCGAAAGTGCTGAAAGACGAAAGGAATGAGGGAGCCAGAATGAACCAGTCTGCTGCGTTACATGATCACCTGCCAGCGGAGCTCGAGAGCAAGCCGTATAAACAGAACCGCTGGAAAAAGAATTTTTGGGGCTTTATGTTCCTCGTCCCCGCGATCATCATCTTCATTATGTTTATGTGGGTGCCCATTTTCAAAGGATTCCTGTACAGCTTCTACACGGTGGACTTCGTCAAAGGAAATACATTCGTAGGCATGGACAATTATGCCAGAGCACTTACGGACCCGGATGTGCTGATTGCTGTGAAAAACACGCTTTACTACATGCTGCTCTGCCTTGTGATCGGCTTCTGGGTACCGATTGCTTTTGCAATTGCGATCTCCGAGCTGAGAAAATTCGGCGGATTCGTACGCGTAGCGGCGTATTTGCCTTATGTAATGCCTGCGGTTGTCTTGTACGGACTATGGAGATGGCTGTATGATCCGGTCGGACCGATTAATGCCCTGATTGGCAGCACGGGGGCAGATCAGATCGCTTTCCTGACGGATACCAGGTGGTCGATGATCTCGCTTGTCTTCATGGAGACCTGGCAGCAGTTCGGCTCGGGGATGCTGATCTATCTCGCTGCGGTGCTCAGTATTCCCCGGGACTGGTATGAGGCTGCTGAGATTGATGGAGCCGGAGTCTGGGCCCGCATCCGCCATATTACCCTGCCGTCGCTGCGCAATCTGATTCTGCTCATGCTGATTCTGCAGATTATTGCTACCTCTCAAGGGTACCAGTCACAGATGGCCCTGCTTGACGGAGGACCGAACAATGCTACGCTGACCTATGCGCTGCTCATTGTGAAATATGCTTTTACAAGACTGGATTATGGTACGGCGACTGCGCTGGGAATGCTGATGTTTGTTGTTCTGGGCGGTTTGGGCATTTTACAGTTCAAGCTTAACAAGGAGGACAACTAGGATGAAGAGCGCAGACAGAGGGATTCTCTCCGAACATGATCTTAAGAAGACCGGCAACAAAATCGTATACGGAATCATGGTGTTTTTCATTCTTTTAATGATTTTCAGCATGCTGTATCCCATATTGATGACCATGTTCAACGGACTTAAGTCCAACGTGGAGGTTAACTCATTTCCGCCGCATTTTTTCCCGCAGGAGTGGCATTTCAGCAACCTTAAGGATGCGCTGGATTATATCAATCTGCCGATGTTCCTGCGGAACACGCTGTACATCTTTGTTGGGAACATGGTAGCTACCCTGGTTGTACTGGGCCTGGCGTCCTTCAGCATCTCGCGGATGAATGTGCCTTACCGCAAGGCCTTCTACTTCTTCTTCCTGATGACGCTGTTTATTCCGGCCACGAGCTATATGATCCCGAACTTTGTCAATCTGAAGGAACTCGGGCTGCTGAACCAGTATGCGGCTTTCTGGCTGCCGGCTGGGGCGAATACCTTCTTCTTCCTGCTGCTTAAGAATTTCTTCGACGGGATTCATCCGGAGATTCTTGAAGCCGCACGGATTGACGGGGCCTCTGAGCCGAGAAGCTTCTTCACCATTGCGGTTCCCCTGTCCATTCCGATTTTTGCAACACTGGCGATCTTTATCTTCTCCACAGCCTGGAACGACTGGTTCTGGCCGTCGCTTGTCATGCACAGTGAGGAGAAGTACACGCTCGCTACAGCGATCTATAAATACGTTATTAATGTAAAAGCACTGAACACTAACATCAAATTTGCCATTCTGTTCCTTGTTTCTTTGCCGCCTATTCTGGTCTTCCTTGTTTTCCAGAAGTTCATTATGCGTGGCGTTTCCCTGTCGGCTGTCAAAGGGTGATCAGAATTATGCTGCAGTAGGATACGGATCGTAAACCTGCACATGAAAGGAATATAAATACACCTCGTTTGTAAACGGTTTCTCTTTTATGATGAATTTGTAAGCTAATTATGAATTGAAAAGGGGAGTTTCAATGCGTAAATTTTCCAACGTATTAGCATGTCTCCTGGTGACGGGATCGTTATTGTCCGCTTGCGGCGGCAATAATAACGGGAACAAACCGGCGGCAAATGGAGGAGAGGCGACACCTGCACCAGCAGCTACTAATGCAGCAGAGGAGACCGCTGCTCCGACAGAGGCACCGGTAGATGATATCACCCAGAGAAAAGTAACGATCAAAATTCACTATCCTACCCCTGACCTTACCGAGGTAAGAGCACAGGAGGATGACAAGATCAAGCGGTTCCAGGAGGTCTATCCGAATGTAGAGATTGTCAAGGATGACTGGCAGTACAATGTAAGCGAAATCGGTGTGAAGATGGCGGCGAATGAAGCTCCTACCTTCTTCAACACCTATGCAACTGAAGCGAAATTCCTGGTCGAGAAGGGCTGGGTTGCTGATGTTACGGATCTGTGGAACAACTATGAATTCAAGGATCAGATTAACCCTGTCCTGCAGAACCAGTTCATTATTGACGGCAAAGTGTATGGCGTAACGCAAAAGGGTTATGTCACTACAACAATGATTAATAAAAAGATGCTGGATGAAAAAGGTGTAGCCGTCCCTCCAATGGACTGGACCTGGGATGATATGCTGAATACCGCCAAAGGGGTAGCGGATACCAAAAAGGGGATCTCCGGTATTGCTCCAATGGGTAAAGGCAACGAAGCAGGCTGGAACTGGACCAACTTCCTGTTCGAAGCAGGCGGTGAAATCCAGAAGATTGAAGGCGGCAAGGTTGTGGCTACATTCAATTCGGATGCCGGTGTGAAGGCGCTGGATTTCTATAAGAAGCTGAGATGGGAAGCCAAAGCTGTTCCTCAGGACTGGGCGCTTGGCTGGGGCGATGCTGTAGGCGCGTTCCAGCAGGGACGTACTGCTATGGTAATGGCCGGATCTGACGGTGTTATCGAGCAGGCGCTCAACCAGGGCGGACTCAAGCCTGAAGATGTACTTACTTACCCGATGCCAGCTGCTGAAAAAGGCGGCAAGCATACCGGCGTACTCGGCGGTGACTATCTGGTTATCAATCCGAACGCCAGCAAAGACGAGCAGGAAATGGCCTTCCGCTATATTACTTTCGATTACTTCTCTGACAAAGGCCTTGAAGCTCTTGACGCGATTATCAGCCAGCGCAAAACGGACGGCAAATACTACATCCCGCCGCTCCTTGATTACTATGCTGCTGATTCCGACTTCGGCAAGAAGACCAAAGCTGTCTATGACAAGTACGACATCGTTTATCAATACAGCCCTGAAATCATGGCGCTGCTGGATGGTAAGCCTGAAGCACAATACAATACTCAGGATTATTACGCAACCATGTCCAATGTAATTCAGGAGCTATTCTCCAAGGATGGTACAGATTCCAAGGCCCAGCTCGACGCTGCAGCCAAAACTGTACAAGAGAAATTCTTCGATACTATCAAAGTGGAATAGTCACTTGCTGAATGAGTGGTTACGATGCTTGATAGAGGATTTATAACGCTAAGGCAGGAGACCCGGTCTCCTGCCTTTTTGCTTGCTCTGATTTATATTTATACTTCTATGTAAGAGAATGCGGCAGGAGAGTAGAGTTGACGAAGATAAGGAAGAACATCAGATAGCATCATTATTCTGGGGGAAAAACAAGGCTGAAGAGCTGGATTCAAGAAAAGCAGGGGAGGCTAGAGGGCGGGCGTTCGCAAATCGGACAAATATAAATGAATTTTCACACAACAAATGGAAAATAGACTAGAATATGATCGAATGAAAGCGCTTTGAAAACAAATCAAAAAAAACTTTATACTTTGTGAAAGATTTCACTATACAAGGTGAAAAGGATATGATAAGATAAATGTGTAGAGAAAAACAACCTAAAAATTGACAGGAGGACGAGGGAGATGGCAGTTAAAAACGAAGTCGCCGCCCAAGTGAAACAAACCACCGCTGAAGAATATATTCAGACTTTGGTGGATAAAGCAAAGAAAGCTCATGAAGCGTTCATGGGACTGGATCAAGAGCAAACTAACACAATCGTTCATGCAATGGCGTTGGCCGGACTCGACAAACATATGTACCTGGCTAAGCTGGCCGTTGAAGAAACAGGACGCGGTGTCTATGAAGACAAAATTACGAAGAACATCTTCTCAACTGAATATATCTGGCACGGAATTAAGTACGACAAGACAGTAGGCGTTATTGAGGATAACGCTTATGACAACTTCCAGAAGATTGCTGAACCTGTCGGAATCATTATGGGTATCACACCGGTAACCAACCCAACATCCACCACGATGTTTAAAGCTTTGATTTCCGCTAAGACACGTAACCCTATTATATTCGGATTCCACCCTTCAGCGCAAGAGTGTAGTGCGGCAGCCGCCAAAATTCTACATGATGCAGGTGTGAAGGCTGGCGCTCCTGAGAACTTCATCCAATGGATCGAACTTCCGACCATGGACAAAACAAACGCACTGATGAACAATCCTGACGTTGCACTGATTCTGGCAACCGGCGGATCGGCAATGGTTAAAGCGGCTTACAGCTGCGGCAAACCGGCACTCGGCGTAGGTCCTGGTAACGTTCCTGCTTTCATTGAGAAGAGTGCTGACATTGATCAGGCAGTGACAGACATTATCCTTTCCAAAACATTTGATAATGGTATGATCTGTGCTTCCGAGCAAGCGGTTATCATTGAAGAAGCGATTTTTGACCAAGTGAAGAAGAAAATGATTGCGAACGGCTGCTACTTTGTAAACAAAGAAGAAGCTGCCAAGCTGACAAGCGGCGCAATGAACGTAGAAAAATGTGCGGTTAACCCGGCTATCGTCGGCCAATCCGCTGTGAAGATCGCTGAAATGTGCGGAATTCAGGTTCCTGCCGGCACGAAGATCCTGGTAGCTGAACTTGAAGGCGTAGGTACTAAATATCCGTTGTCCGCTGAGAAGCTGAGCCCGGTTCTGGCTTGCTACAAAGTGAAGAACGCAGACCAGGGTATCGAACGCGCAGCTGAAATCGTTGAATTTGGCGGCATGGGCCACAGCTCGGCTATCCACTCGAACAACGAAGAAGTAATCATGAAGTTCTCCAACCGTCTGCAAACCGGACGTATTCTCGTCAACTCGCCATCGACACACGGCGCAATCGGCGATATTTACAACACTAATATCCCTTCATTGACACTGGGCTGCGGATCTTATGGACGCAACTCTGTATCGCAAAACGTGACTGCAATCAATCTGATCAACGTGAAAAGGGTGAACCGTCGTACCGTGAATATGCAATGGTTTAAAGTACCTGACAAGATTTACTTCGAAAAGGGATCCACACAGTACCTGGCCAAAATGCCTGATATCACTCGTGTAGCAATTATCACTGACCCTATGATGGTTAAACTGGGCTATGTGGAAAGAGTTGAGCATTACCTGCGTCAACGCCAGACTCCGGTAGCGATCGAAGTGTTCTCGGAAGTTGAACCGGATCCATCGACAACTACTGTAGAAAAAGGCGCTGCAATGATGAACAGATTCCAGCCGGACTGCATCATCGCACTCGGCGGCGGTTCCCCAATGGATGCTGCAAAAGGAATGTGGCTGTTCTACGAACACCCGGATGCAGACTTCAACGGCCTGAAACAGAAGTTCATGGATATCCGTAAACGGGTATACAAATTCCCTAAGCTCGGCAACAAAGCCAAATTCGTTGCGATTCCAACAACTTCCGGTACAGGTTCTGAAGTAACTTCGTTCGCAGTTATCACAGACAAGACAACTGGCAATAATACTAAGTATCCGCTGGCCGATTATGAGCTGACTCCAGATGTAGCTATTATCGATCCGGAGTTTGTATACAGCTTGCCGAAAACTGCTGTTGCCGATACAGGTATGGATGTATTGACACATGCAATTGAAGCTTATGTATCTGTTATGGCCAGTGACTATTCCGATGGTCTGGCAATCAAAGCCATTCAACTGGTATTCCAGTGGCTGGAGAAATCCGCACTGCAAGGCGACAAGCTTGCCCGTGAAAAAATGCACAACGCTTCGACTCTGGCAGGTATGGCTTTCGCTAATGCATTCCTGGGTATCAACCACAGCTTGGCGCACAAATGGGGCGGACAGTATCACACAGCACATGGCCGTACCAATGCCATCCTGATGCCGCATGTTATCCGTTACAATGCCAAGAAACCTACGAAGTTCGCTTCGTTCCCTAAATATTCGCACTTTGTAGCTGACGAACGGTATGCTGAAATTGCCCGTATCCTGGGATTGCCAGCACGCACAACCGAAGAAGGCGTAACCAGCCTGATCAATGCAATCCGCGACATGAACAAAAAACTCGGTATCGAAGAATCCTTCTCGGCTCTTGGCTTTGATCCTAAGGATTTCGAATCCCGTGTAGATTACCTGGCTGACCGTGCATTTGAAGACCAATGTACAACTGCCAATCCAAAAATGCCGCTGGTATCTGAACTTGCTGATGTATACCGCAACGCATTCTACGGAAGATTCGACAACTAATTTAAGATTGTCTGGCAAAGAATAAGGTTAAAGGTTAATATGGGACTGGATGGAAGTGACAAATATCACCGAAAGAGTGATATTTGTCACAGTCCTTTTTCAGAAAATAAACTAAAATGTTTATATAAACAACGATCCCAGTTATGAAGCCGCGATTGTGAATTTTATAACAACCAATAGCTATGGGATCACGAGACACGGGATTAACCTTCAAGCCCGCGATCTCTACAAATATACTAAATATAAATGGAGGGATTTAGCATGTCGGTGATTGAAAGAGAAGTAGAAGAGGTTAAGTCGGGTTGGAGAAGTTTTACAAAGGGTACATGGGCTAAGAAAGTTGACGTTAATAACTTTATTGCCAAGAACATCAAGCCTTATGAAGGAAATGAAGAATTCCTGGTAGGTCCTACCAGCAACACCACTGAACTGTGGAAGATTATCTCCCAGCTTAGCAAGGAAGAAAGAGAAAGAGGCGGCGTATGGGATGTATCCCTCGATACTGTCTCCACGATCACTTCCCACAATCCAGGCTACATCGACAAGGACAAGGAACAAATTGTCGGCGTTCAGACTGATGCTCCTTTCAGACGTTCCATTCAACCGTTCGGCGGTATCAAAATGATGATCGACGCCACTAAAGCTTATGGCTTCGAGCTTCCGCAAAATATCGTTGACATGTTCACGAACATCCGCAAAACGCATAACCAAGGCGTATTTGATGCATATACACCAGACATGAGAGCTGTGCGTAAATCCGGCGTAATTACAGGTCTTCCTGATGCTTATGGCCGCGGACGTATCATCGGCGACTATCGCCGTATTGCTCTGTATGGTATTGATTTCCTGATTAAAGACAAGAAGCAACAATTGACTGAGCTTGAAGTAGATTCCATGACAGAAGAAGTAATTCGTCTGCGTGAAGAGTTGTCCGAGCAAATGCGTGCTCTGGGCGAACTGAAACAAATGGCTGCTGCTCATGGTCTTGATATCTCCAAACCAGCTAATAACTTCAAAGAAGCTACTCAATGGGTATACTTCGGTTATCTGGCTGCAGTTAAAGAGCAAAACGGTGCGGCAATGTCCCTCGGACGCGTATCCTCTTTCCTTGATATCTATGTACAACGTGATTTCGAAGAAGGTACTCTTACTGAAGAGCAAGCACAAGAAATCGTTGACCATTTCGTAATGAAACTGCGTATCGTGAAATTCCTGCGTACGCCTGACTATAATGATCTGTTCTCCGGCGACCCTACTTGGGTAACTGAATCCATCGGTGGTATGGCTGAAGACGGAACAACACGCGTAACCAAGAACAGCTTCCGTTTCCTGCATACCCTGTACAACCTGGGTCCTGCACCAGAGCCGAACCTGACCGTACTGTGGTCCGAAAAGCTGCCTGAAGGCTTTAAAAAATATTGTGCCAAGGTTTCCATCGAAACCAGTGCGATCCAATATGAGAACGATGATGTAATGCGTCCATACTGGGGTGAAGATTACGCGATTGCCTGCTGCGTATCCCCAATGCGTATCGGTAAACAAATGCAGTTCTTCGGTGCCCGTGCCAACCTGGCAAAAGCCCTGCTGTATGCAATCAACGGCGGTAAGGATGAAAAATCCGGCGCTCAGGTAGGTCCTGAATATCCGGCGATCACTTCCGAATACCTTGATTACGACGAAGTAATGAAACGGTTCAAACCAATGATGGAATGGCTGGCTAAGACTTATGTCAACACGCTGAACATCATTCACTACATGCATGACAAATATTCTTACGAACGTATCGAAATGGCGCTGCATGACCGCGACATTCTGCGTACTATGGCTTGCGGTATTGCCGGTCTGTCCGTTGCTGCCGACTCCCTGAGCGCAATTAAATACGCTAAGGTTAAACCGATCCGCAACGAAGAAGGTATTGCTATCGACTTCGAAACTGAAGGTGAATTCCCTTGCTACGGTAACAACGACGATGCTGTTGACAACATCGCGGTTGAACTGGTTGAAACCTTCATGAGCATGATCCGTAAAAACAAAACTTACCGTGATGCTGTACCGACTCAATCGGTATTAACTATCACTTCGAACGTTGTTTATGGTAAGAAGACTGGTACTACTCCTGATGGACGTAAAAAAGGCGAACCATTCGCACCTGGTGCTAACCCAATGCACGGCCGTGACAAGAAGGGTGCACTTGCTTCCCTGAACTCTGTTGCTAAACTGCCTTACTCTGATGCACAGGATGGTATCTCCAACACATTCTCAATCGTTCCTAAGGCTCTGGGTAAAGACGAAGAATCCCGTAAGTCCAACCTGGTATTCATGATGGACGGATACTTCCACAACAACGCTCAGCACTTGAACGTTAACGTATTTAACCGTGAGCAGCTGATTGATGCAATGGATCACCCTGAGAATTACCCACAATTGACCATTCGCGTATCCGGCTATGCAGTTAACTTCATCAAGCTGACCCGCGAACAACAGTTGGATGTTATCAACCGTACGTTCCACGATTCCATGTAAGATTTGTTCTTACAGATCAAGAATTAAAATAAATCAAAGAGCTGCCGCCCTTGCAAGAGGGCGGTACACTCTTGTTTAAAAGTAATTAAAATTTTAAGCTTTTTGAAAGGATGACATCTCATGCTTAAAGGACATATCCACTCCTTAGAAACTTTTGGAACGGTGGATGGCCCGGGTATCCGCTTCGTGCTTTTTATGCAGGGCTGCCTACTTAAGTGTCAGTATTGCCACAACCCGGATACCTGGGGATTGAATGAAGGCAAGGAAATGACCGTTGAAGAAGTGCTGGCGGAAATTGAACCTTACCTGAATTATTATAAAACTTCCGGCGGCGGACTTACCGTATCCGGCGGGGAACCCACGCTGCAGGCGCATTTCGTCAAACAGCTGTTCACCGAAGTGAAGAAACGCTGGAATTTGCATACTACGCTTGATACTAACGGCTATAATGATGGTTCGAAAATCAGCGACTTGCTGGATGTTACCGATCTTGTACTGCTGGATCTGAAACATATCGATGATGAAGCTCATATTAAGCTGACTGGCAAATCCAACGACCGTACCTTAAAGCTTGCCCGCTGGTTGTCAGATAATAACCGTAAAATGTGGATCCGCCACGTATACGTTCCCGGCATTCATAATAAGGAAGAGGATCTGCAGAATCTCGGCCGGTTCATTGGCACGCTCAATGGAGTAGAGAAGTTCGAAATCCTGCCATATCATGTAATGGGCATTTATAAATGGAAAGAGCTTGGCCGTCCCTACGAGCTTGAAGGGGTGGAGTCACCGGACGAAGAAGAAGTGCAGCGTGCATACCGGCTGATTGAAGAGGGCCGTAAACAGTCTGCTCTGGTATAAATTCATACACAATATATAACGAAAGCGGAGCTTCCAGTCTGAGGAGTTTCGCTTTTTTTGATGTACGGTGAAGTGAATCCGCTTAATGAATATAAATTTATTATCTTGAGTTCATATACATAGCAACATGTGGAATTGATGATATTTGCAGTTTGGATGTATAAGTATTCTAACGTGAAAATATAGTGAATTGCCTTTTTGAAAGTTATTGTGTAATGAAATGTAACTCATTTATGTCACAAAACACAACTGAATTCGCTTACATTAGAGTATTTTATCCCTATTGTAGATGAATCTTAACCTTACGATAACAATCAGGGTTTTCTATAATAAGAGTTGTAAGGGAAACCATTAAATAGGGAGGGTCACCCGTAATGAGAAAAAGCTTAACTATGCTGTTGTCCCTGATGTTCGTTACCTCAGCGCTGCTGACAGGTTGTGGAGGCAACAATAATAATGCTGCTGCAACGGAAGAACCGGCTACAACGAATGAGGCCGCTGCAACCAATGCTGCTGCAACCGAAGAACCGGTTAGTGCTGAACCTTTTGAAATGACGGTCCGTCATACTCAGGTAGGTGCAGATAAACAGAAACGTCTAGCGATCCTGGAGGATGTAGTCGGCAAGGTACAGGAAGAAGTACCGGGGTTGACCTTCAAGCTCGATGGAGTTGATTCGGATGTAAACCGTAAAGAGAAGCTGCGCGGGGAAATGGCAGCCGGGAATCCGCCGGAGATCTTCGACCTGTTCGGCAGTCCGGATTCCAAGATCTACGCCAAAGAAGGTAAGCTGCTTGATCTGACGCCGATTCTCGATGAGTTAGGCATTAAAGACAAATTCTCCAACCTTGATCCATTTACTTATGAAGGTAAAATCTACGGCCTGCCAATCGGCGGCTCAGGTGAAGGGTTCTTCTACAATAAAGAATACTATGACAGCAAGGGCTGGAAGGCTCCAGCCACCTTCGCTGAGCTGGAACAGCAGCTGGCTGATATCAAGGCTGACGGCAAAGTGCCGCTTGCCGGTGCTTCCAAGGCTGGCTGGGTACCACTTATGCTCGCCAACCATCTCTGGTCACGTTATGCCGGACCGGATGTTACAGCGAAGTTCGCTACGGGCGAAGCTAAGTGGAATGATCCTAATGTAGTCAAAGGCTTTGCGAAATACAAGGAATGGGTAGACAAAGGCTACTTCAAAAAAGGCGAGCTCGGCTTCGAGTATGCTGAATATACAACCCAGTTCACCAGCGGTGAAGCGATCCTGATGTATGACGGCACATGGAAGTCCTCTGTATTCAAAGCCGGACAATCCGGTGAAGGTCTGATCGGTAAAGTCGGATTCTTCAATATTCCGGCGGTAGACGGCGGAGTGGGGGATCAGACGGCACTCATGCGTGATGTGAACAACGGCTATGGCTTCTCGGCTTCAGCAGGTGAAGATGAACGTCAACTCGCTGCAGTGAAATCATTCATTAAGAATATGTTCAATGAAGAAATGCAGCTGCGCGGTCTGGTGGAAGACGGCGTGCTGCCGGCTATGAAGATTGATCAGGCGGTACTGACTGAGAATATCACCGATGATCTGATGAGTGAGATTGTAGCAGTACTCAACAGCTCCCAGTCCTCCTTCCCGGCATTTGACTCTCTGGTGCAGGCAGATGTGACTACCGAGATCAGTAATATCCAGATTCAAAGCCTGATTGGCGGACAGACCACTCCTGAGAAGATGGGCGATGCCCTGCAGAAGATTCAGGAAGAAGCCAACGCAGCAGTAGAATAAGAGGCGGTAAATTGAATGTACCCTGGTGCTTGCTCCAGGGTACATTTTTAAAAGACAAGACTTTATATGCTTCAGGGTCCCCGCAAAGTACCTGAGTAAGCTTCGAAGCCAAAGCCCCACTTTGTGGGGTTGTTTTAAAATGTGAGATGTCTAAGCAACTTGGAGGTAGTCATGAATAAGGCACTAAGAAATCCTCTGGTGTTCATTCTGTTCGTTATTCCGGCTCTGGTTCTGTTCATTATGTTCTTCATTTACCCCATTTTCAGTTCACTCTACTATAGCTTCACCAGCTGGAACGGTGTATCCGATACCGTGAAATACGCCGGACTGGATAACTTCAAAAAAGCCCTGGGAGATGAACGCTTCTGGGTGTCTGTTAAAAATAACGGCTGGTTCATTCTGTTCTCCGTATGCATTCAGGTGCCGCTGATTGTCTTCTTCTCCTTATTAATCGCTAATGTGAAGAAGCTGAAGGGCCTTTACAAGACAGCAGTATTCATGCCATCCATAATGTCTACTGCAGTTATCGGTATTCTGTGGGGCTTCATTTATGAGCCGAATATCGGCTTGTTCAACAAAGTGCTCGGCCTTGTCGGCATTGAGCCTGTCTACTGGCTGTCGGATGAGCGGTTCGCCATGCTGTCAATTCTGATTACGAATGCCTGGCAATGGACCGGATTCTACATTGTAATGGTGCTGGCGGCCATTCTCTCCATCCCCGGTGAATTGGATGAGGCTGCGGCCATCGACGGCGCTACGGGCTTCCAGCGCGCTACACGCATCACTTTGCCGCTGATTGTTCCCATTATCTCGGTAGTAATCATGCTCTCAATTGCCGGAGCGATGAAGGCCGCAGATATCGTCATTGTTATGACCAAAGGCGGCCCGGCAGGTTCAACTGAGGTTATGGCCACCTATATGATTAAATATGCGATCACCAATTTCAAATATGGGTACGGCAATACCATTGCAGTTCTGATCTTTATGTTCACGCTCGTGGTTACAGCTCTCTATCAGCTGCTGTTTGCCCGTCGTAATGAAAGGATTGAATACTGATGCCGCGCCTCAAGAAAAGCTTACCTCACGTTGCCCTGCTGGGATACCTGATCGTTGTACTCTTTCCGTTTCTCTTTGTCCTGTTCTCCTCGGTGAAGAAGGATAACAATGCGATCGCCCTGAATCCGTTCGGGATTCCGAAGACCTTCGAATTCTCGAACTACGTTGAAGCATGGGTGAACGCCAAGATCAGCACATACTTTTTTAACAGCTTATATATTTCGATCCTGTCATCGGTGGTATCCATTCTGCTGGCTTCTATGTTTGCCTTCGCGGTTACGCGGATGCGCCAGGGGAAATGGAACAAGATTCTGTTCTCGCTGGTCCTGATCGGCATGCTGATTCCGAACAATGCACTGATGCTGCCTATCTACACGATTGTCCGCAAGCTTCATATTCTCAATACACACTGGGCACTGATAATTCCTTATATCGCCAATGCAATTCCATTCACGATTATTATCCTGGCAGCATTCATGCGCTCACTTCCCAGTGAAATTGAAGAGGCGGCGGTCATGGATGGCTTGAAGGCTCCGGGTATCTTTGCTAGAATTATTGTACCTTTGACAGTTCCGGCCATGGTTACAGTCTTCATTGTTAATTTCCTGGGAAATTGGAACGAGTTCCTGTTGGCTAACTATTTCCTCTCTAATGACGAGCTGCGCACGCTTCCGGTGGGCATGGTTCAATTCCGTGATCAATATCAGATGAACTACGCGCAAATGTCGGCGGGTATTGTCTACAGCGTGGTCCCAGTCATCGTCATTTATGCTATTTTGCAGGAGAAGATTATTGAAGGCGTAACGGCAGGCAGTGTAAAAGGATAACCCTATTCATGTCAGGAGCATGGGCCGATGAATTTGCGCTACAAATTATTTACGGCATTTCTGGGCCTGATTATCATTCCCTTATTCATTCTTGGCATGATTATGTTCTTCGTTACTTATAATTCGATAGAGAAGAAGTACAGCCAGCAGTCCGAATATTCACTTAAGGCGATCAGTTACAGCATTTCGAATGTGTTTAAGGATATGGACAATGTGACAGACAACGGAATTGCCACCTCGGTCTTTCATATGGCACTTAGCGCGGATGATCCCTCCAAACAGGATTTGACCGATGCCGAGCAGCTCAGCCTGAACGCCAGCCAGCGCAATTTCCGTAGTCTGCTCTATAATCATCCGTCGATCAGCTATGCCTTTCTCTATAATTTTAATGGAAAAGGCAGCTCGGAGATCGTATCGGTCTTCACCAAAGAAAATTTCCGCACTCTCCCCTACGACAAGTTCAAAGGGAGCGATCTCTACCAGGAGGTTATGAAGCTCAACGGGGTTCCGAAATGGCTGGCACCGCATGAGTATCCCGAACTGACGGGAACGGAGGCTGTATTTACGCAGATCCGGCTGATTAAGGAGCTTAGCTTTTTTCAGAACATCGGCATTCTGGTAGTCCAGATCAAGAACTGGGAGTTCGAATCGATATTCCGCAATCTCAAGATCGGGGACAGCAGCCAGAAGGTATCTTTTATGCTGGTCAACGATGACGGGATGATCCTGCTGGACCCGGACAGGCAGCTGGACGGACAGGATTTCCGCGATTTTACTACGAAGGATATTACCTTTAAACCGGGCTTCCAGAGCTACAAAACCCAATTTGACGGCGAAAAGAGCATTCTGTCAGTCTACCACCTGAAGGACTATCCCTGGAGCCTGGTTTCTGTGACCTCCTGGGGCTCGCTGTCCCATGAAGTAACTGTGTTTGCCCGCTGGTTTGTGGTGGTTATGTTCCTGTGCCTGCTCGGTGCAGTGATCTTCAATCTGTTCTTCATGAACCGGATTACAGGCGGGATTGCTGTGATCGTCCGCTTCATGCGCCGGGTGGAGGATGGAGACCTGACAACCCGGGTCGAGGAGAAGGGCAGTGACGAAATGACGCTGCTCGCCAGAGGTTTCAATGACCTCATGGACAAAATCAATTCATTATTCAACAGGGTCAATGAAGAGCAGCGGCGCAAAAATCAGGCGGAAATGCGTGTGCTGCAGGCGCAGATCAAACCGCATTTTCTGTTCAATACGCTGGAATCCATCAATGTGCTGGCTGTGCAGAATGAAGGGCGCAAGGTCAGTGAGATGGTCTACAGACTGGCCAGTATTCTGCGGATCAGTATCCAGGACAGGGATGAAATAACGCTGGAAGAAGAGGTTAAGCATCTGCGCAACTATCTGGATATTCAGAAATTCCGGTTCGAGGACTTGTTCGATTACGAGCTTGAGGTTCCGGAGGACCTGCTGGGCTGCGGGATTCTGAAGCTTACGCTGCAGCCGCTGGTCGAGAACAGCATTCAGCATGGCTTTGAAGGGATCAGCTACAAAGGTCTGGTAAGCGTTAAGGTCTGGGAAGAACGGGGGAATCTGATTCTGCGGATTCAGGATAACGGGATCGGCATGACGCCGTCCCAGCTGTCCATGTTTCAGTACATGGTTAATGATCCGGCGGAGCAGAAGCCTGAAGGCAAACCGGAACACGGAATTCATCTGGAACGGAGGGGGCTTGGCGTTCGCAGTGTGGCTGACCGGATCCGTATAGAATACGGAGGCAGATACGGGATTTTCATCTGTGCGAGTCCTGGTGAGGGGACAATTATCCAGTGCGTCATACCTAAATACGGGCAGGGGGAAGATCATTATGCTAAAGGTATTATTGGTTGACGATGAGGCGCCTATCCTGAACAACCTCAACAAAGTGCTGCCTTGGCATGACATGGGGATGGAGGTGACGGGGATGGCCCGCAGTGGAATGGAAGCTCTGCGTATCGCTGAAGAGGAGACGCCCGATCTGGTGCTCTGTGACATCCGTATGCCGGTGATGGACGGACTTACATTCATCGGCAAGCTGCGTGAGATGGGACTGGAGAGTGAGGTGCTGCTGCTAAGCGGCTATCAGGAGTTTGATTATGCACGCGAGGCCATCCGCCTTGGTGTGAAGGAATACATCTGCAAGCCGATACATTATGAGGAGCTTGGCAACAAGGTGCGGGAGATCGGAGCTCGGATCCGCAGCAAACAGTACAAGGATAAACTGTATAACAGTATTCCCTTGTTTCAGGAGATGACTGTACCCGAGGATTCCGCCAAAAAAACACCGGATCAATTGATGAGCCATGCGGCGAATTATATTACCGAGCGGCTGAGCTATGACCTTGGCATTGAAGAGGTGGCGAACCGGATAGGCATCAGCAGCAGCTATTTCTGCCTGCTCTTCAAGAACCGTTTTGCGATGACCTTTGTGGAGTATGTAACGTTGCAGAGGATTGAAGCCGCCAAATTCATGCTGGCCAGCAGCGACAAAAGCATTACTGCGATCAGCTCGGGAGTGGGTTATCAGGAGCGGCGTTATTTCACCAAGGTATTCCAGAAACAGACGGGGATGTCCCCTAAGGAATACCGGGATAAATACAGGACAGCTGAGGCACGGTAAGTCTGCCCTGCATATCATTTGAGCTTGTGAAAAAAAGAAGCCAGCGGCTAGGCAGCCGCTGGCTTAAGTGTGTTCACCTGTCGGGTAACTCCTCAGTCGTCTTCTATGACTGTCAGCAAGTCAGCAGCAGCGGTGCGCGGTTTCGGAGCAGGCTTGTCTTGGGAGTCGAAATATCCCATATGCAAGGTCCCGACGATTTTCTCGGCCGGAGTGACGCCTGCTGCAGCCCGGAATGAGTGATCTTCATTAAAGGCTGTTGTCTTCCATACCACGCCGATTCCCTGTTCCCAGGCCAGCAGCTGAATGTTCTGAATCAGGGCGGCAGTTGCTGCCAAGGCCTCCTCCCAGGCCTTCTGGGGAAGAGCGCTATTCATAATCACGAGGAGGTGGGCTGGAATCCGCCTGCAATACGTATCATAGATCTGTGCACCATATTGTTGAATGAAGGCTTCCGGACGTGATTGCAGAACAGCGCCGGCAAATTTCTTCCGGCCGGCCCCGGCGAAGAGGATGAAACGCCAAGGCTCTTTTTTGGAGTGAAAAGGTGCCCAAACCGCGTTGTCCAGCAAGCCGAGAAGTGTGTTCCGGGCAATGGGTACGCCATTGAATTCCTGTATGGTTCTTCGGCCGCGTATCGTCTGTATGAGCTGGCTGTCAGGAGAGGTCATGGCTTCTCCCTCATGATTCCGGTAAGTAGGCACCCGAGATCTCATCGATGACCTTGCTAAGTCCAATGGGGCCATAGCCTGCAAACCACAGATTTGCATCTCCGATATACACATGTTTGTTCCTGACAGCTGTAAGGTTAGTCCAGATTGAAGTGCTCATAATGTTATCCAGAGCCGTCTGATTACTGTCACCGGGACGGAGAATGATGAACATACGGTCAGGATTCAGCTCGGGGAGTACTTCTTCAGAGATGGCTACATTCCATGAGTCCTTGAAATCTATGTCATCTGTGGAGGCCGGGGTTAGTCCGAGAGGGCCGAACAGCGTGAAGTTATCCCCTGGTTGGATCAGCTGGAGCTGCTTGTCCTGTATCCGCATATAAGCGACTGTTTCATTAGGGGCAGCAGCTGCCAATTCATCTCTAACCTTGGCTATCTTCGCTTCATAATCGGCATGGATCTGGTCAGCCTCGGCTTCTTTGCCGAAGATCTCTGCCGTTTGCCGGAATCTGGTCCAATCTTCTTCGTTCTCATTGTCGAAAAGTATCGTTGGTGCTATCCTGGACAGCTGCTCATAGTTTGCCTCATTCAGTGTCTTGGAAGCAAGAATGAGATCCGGCTCCGCTTCGAGCAGTGCTTCCAGGTTAGGGGCTTCTCCCGAGCCGATAGCGATAGTATCCTT
The DNA here is from genome assembly GCF_013141775.1 of Paenibacillus phytohabitans. Lineage (GTDB taxonomy): Bacteria > Bacillota > Bacilli > Paenibacillales > Paenibacillaceae > Paenibacillus_AQ > Paenibacillus_AQ phytohabitans. The sequence continues at coordinate 371,661 of NZ_WHOB01000020.1, read as the reverse complement.
CATCTGGTCTGCCAGATATTCGGGGAATCCCAGGTCATTGTATGTAACCATGGCATGCGGTTCAATACCGAGCGCCAGCAGATGGTCTGCAAAAACATAAAGCATGCCCGCAACCTTTTTCGGATGTGCCGGAATTTCTATATCTCCTTTAATGGTTGAGATCATCCGGGTTTCTGTATTCTCTGCCGAGTTGGCAGCTGCTGGTGAAGGAGTCACGGCAACCGCTGAACTTCCGTTATTTCCGCTGTTGCTGCATCCAACGATTAATCCCAGCATGAGTACTCCAAGCAGGCCGATGACCCCCAGGTTAAATTTGTGATTGAACTTTTGAGTACTAGGAAACACAAGCCACACACCTTTCATAATTGAGTTTGATAATCATTATCACCACCTAATTATAAGGAGTGGCGTACCTGGGTTCCATGGACAAACATGCTCATCGCCTGGACATATCGCTCATGAGCAATTCACTTGAACGACGCAGAAATAATTCATGGGCCAGCGAAGTATAGCAGGAATAGAGGCTTGAATCACCGAGCTCGTAGACATTTCCTTGCTGCACGGCGCGTAATTCCTTCCAAGCTTCCTGTGAAGCAAGCGAGTGATGGATCATGTTACGCTGTGCGGTGTTACCCGATGTAAATAAAATCAGATGGTCAATACTATATTCCGACAGCTGATCTGCAGTAAGAAGAGCAGAATGCGCAACATTCAACAATTGCCGGGGTCTGGCCAGCTGCAGATCGTTATACAGGACGGTACCCAAGTTACGGTTGCCGAACAAGCGGAAGCGGCCTTGCTCATATTGTGCTACAGCAACGTTCTCGTCCGCCAGCTTTTCTCTAACATTGACCCGCAGTCTCTCGGCGAGCTCTTCGTATGCCGCCAGCCACTGCTGCGCGATATCCAGGCGGTTCACCGCTCTCGCAATTATCCGGAAATGTTCACGCCACTCCCCTTCGAATGGAACAGTGCACGTTGGCGCAATGTGGGGGAACAAGAAAGCTTTGTCCGGTTCCGCATAATCCGAAGGCTCGAAGCTGATTATCAGCTCCGGACGGGCATCTGCCAGTCTGTCTAGGTCGGGCTGGTCATGTCCCAGGCTGATTATGTTATGCAAGCCGTGGCCGGACCCCCGTGAATTATTCACCAGCGCTGCATAAGGTGTTAAACCGAGCGCCAGCAAATGAGAAGTGTAGGGATGGGCCATAGAAGCAATTTGTGTGGATGTGCGCTGTTTTTTGATATACACAGATGGTGAAATGCCAGTAACTGATTTGAACTTACGGCTGAAATAGAATTCATCCTGATAGCCCACACGGTTCGCAGTATCACGGAGGGTGAGTTCAGAGCGGAGCAGCAAATCACCCGCATGGCGTATGCGGATAGAATTCAGATACTCCATCGGACTCCGCCCCACATATTTCTTAAACAGCCGGGAATAATGGGCAACGCTCATTCCTGTCAAACCGGCAAGCTTCTCTCTGGTCAAGGGCTGCGCAAAATTACTGTCGATATAGGCTTTGGATTGATTAATCGCTCCGCTTGCAGCATTCTTATCCTTAGTTCCTGATTGGGCTGGTCTCCATAACTGAAGCAGCAGTTCCTGAAAACGGATAGCCGATTCCATATGGTCCCACTGGCTGCCCTGCCAGCAAGAGCAGATTAGGCCAGCCTTTTCTGACGCTTCAGACCAATGTGCGGGCGGGAAAATAGCGGCCTCCAGCTCTCCGCGCTGAAGTGTACCCTGTCCGTCCACAGCATATGCATCAAAGGTGAAAGAGTAATATTCCAGAGAAGGGTTCTCCTTCACGGATATACGCCATGGTGTATCAGGGAGCAGCAGCACTACATCGCATGAATCAAATTCAGAGCGATAACCATCAGCTTCAACTTCCCCGTTGCCTTGAAATGCTATAAGGAGGGTATGCTGATCTGACTTATGGATTTCAGATTCAGATGGAGCCGCGTTTACGCGCCGGGCGTCAATTAATTTGTATAACCCGTCAGTTGGATTCATATCGTCAGCTTAAATGCTCCTTTCACTTGAATTCTGCTACTATTATACTCTGCTGGTGACAGCAGGCCCATTACTTATCGCAAGCGAAAATATACTCAGGGTGTCCAGGGGAAAATAGAATCTACGGGTCATCACTTTAAAAATGGATAGAAAAGGATTTTATTAGATCTTTCTTTACACTGAATGAAACTTTTCGGAGTGGCTTGCGTCTAATACTATGTTTTGTAAAATGAACGTGGCAAAAAATTCTGCCGTCCTCTAGAGGGCGGCCCCCGTTTTTACGGGGAACATAAGGTGAAGATAAAGAAAGATATCGCCTTATACACTACAATTGGGAGCAGAAGGAGTCGTACAATGAATTTGAAAAAAATGATTTTAGTGGCAGTATTGGCCGTGTCACAAACCGCAGCGGCGGTTCCGGCCTTTGCAGTCCCTGTCAGCACACAGAGTACCACAGGCAACGTTGCCGCAGCGGTGAATACTACGCAGATGGTTGCAGCACAGGAGGAGCCTTCCGCTACAGATCCATTACCTCCATTGGTTACTGAGGCGCCAGCAGGTACGGTTACACCAACACCAACACCGGTCCCGGCAGCAACAGAGGTCCCAGCAGTGCCGGCAGCAACTGCAACTCCAATTCCGGCAGTGACTCAGGCTCCTATTGATGGTGCTGTTTCAACAGACGGGGCTGTTCCAACGGCTACCCCGCTTCCCGTCAGCACCCCGGAAGGGCAGACGCTTACAACATCAGGTCTGACTACCTCCGCCACTGGCGGCGGCCAGCTCATCCTGATGATGAACAGTAACAAAATGTACAGAAACGGTACACCGTATACTGCCAACCAGCCGATGGCTGTCAAGAACGGGGTCTCGTATGTATCGATCCGTGCAATGGTGGAAATGGTCGGAGTAAGCTATACCTACGACTACAAAACCAAGGAAGTTATCGTTACTAAAGGCACCAGTATTATGCGCTTCAAGACCGACAGTAAGATCTATACGGTAAATGGCGCCAAGAATACTATGAAAGGCCCGGCCTACCAGTTCAAAGGCACCTTCATGGTTCCTTTAACCTCCATTACCTATGCGCTGAATATTCCTTATACGGTGGACAATGTGCAGAAGCGTGTCATTCTTACGCTGAACACGAAGCCGACAGCATCCTTTACAGTCCAACCAACTGAGATTTATGCAGGTCAAACGACTGTGAATTATGTTACTTCGTATTCTTCACCGAATGGTACGCCGATGGCTGAAGAACAATGGGGCGGCAACAAACTGGATATGTACGATCAGCCGGGATTCTATACCGTAACTTATTCTGTGCGTGATGCGAATAATTTGTGGAGTGATCCTTACTCTGTAACGATCCAGGTGCTGCAGCCAAATCAGCCGCCTGTGGCCCAGTTCACGACTGATAAAGATGAATACAAAATGGGTGAGCCGGTAATTCTGACAGATACCAGCTATGACCCTGAGTATGAAGAATTAACGACCACCTGGAGCAACCGTGGCCTGGCCTATTTCAACCCCGGTCCTACGTCCATCCAGCTGACAGTAACTGATAAGCATGGTCTTAGCAGCACTTTTGAGAAGACCATTAACATTACAAGCGAACAACTGTATACCCAGGATGAAGTAGCGAAGCTGTTCACTATTCCAGGGGATGTTCTGACGTTTGACGGCGGATTGATCCCGGGACTTCCTAACCTGCCGTACAATCTTTCATCTGACAGTTATACGCTGATCCGCAGTAACAGCCCTGAAACGGTTAATACCGAGGGTGTGCTGTACCGCGAGACTTCCGTAGGGAAGACACGTTTCCTGGTACACCATATGAACAATATGACTACACGACAGAAGCTGTATGTGATCGCCACGAACAACGGCATATATCCGGCGACGATTACGACCGAATACTCAGGTATTGCCGGTCCGGTAACTTCTCCGGAATATACAGGCAGAATTTCGATTCAGAAATACTACAATTCCATGATTACAGGTTCAAGCGCATCCCAAATCGTCCTGCAGCCGGGACAAAGTGTGCCGATCCTGACAGATCTGAACAAGATTGCCATGAAACCGAAAGAGGTGCTCTCACTCAGCGCCGATCTGATTAGTGATTATCCTATTCTATATAATGTGGTAATGGTTGAGCAGACTAAAGATCCGGTAGCTTTGCTGCCGACACTGCCAATTCTTGACCGCGACGGTGTGCATAACCGGGGAACGTATCCGGATTCAACACGCATCATCAATGTGACTGATGTTGTAGGCACAACGCAATCCAAGCTGATCCTGGGGGATAATAAAAATGACCTCAATCTGATTGGTATTGATCCGATGACTGGAACAGAGGCTTCTAATTCCGGCAACTTCGGTGTACTGTACAAAATCGTTCTGGACCGTGTGGCAGCGAACACACTGATCACCTTCAACCCACGTGGAGGTAATTATCTGGGTTCGTTACTGGTGAACGGAACGATTGTGAATCTGCCGAACAAGGGAAGCTTGTCCAGCTCGGACATGAATGCAGTAGTCTTCCGTACCGGCGAATATGAAGGTCCGGTCGATATTACCTTCTCCGTAGCTTCCGGCAGCAATCTTCCTGTAAACTTTGTGTTTACTCCGCTTCCGGCCAAAAAATAAATATAACTTCAATGCAAATGCAAACGGCAGCGTTCCTGAGGGGACGGCTGCCGTTTTTTTTAGTGTGAAATCATGGAATATAAGTTTCTGCTTTGCGGCGTTATTTTGCGCTATGCACCTGCAGGAATGTGGAGAAGGCTGCAGGACAGGCACACTTCATTGACGGGGCAGTACTTTTGGGGCATTATAAAGAGAGTGCAATACAAACGACCTATGTTATGGGAGATGAGCGAATGCTGTCGACAGAACAAATACTGGAAGCCATGTCGGGGCAGGGACTGCGAATCACCGATCAGCGCAAAACGCTTGCCAGGTTATTCGGCGAGAATACGGGATATTTGTCTGCGAAGGATGTATATGAGCATATGGGCCGCAAATACAGCGGACTCAGCTTCGATACGGTCTACCGCAACCTGCGTGTCATGGAGGAGCTTGGTGTGCTGGAGCAGATTGTCTTTGAAGACGGCGTCAAATTCAAAGCAAGCTGCAGTCAGGACCACCATCATCATCATATGATTTGTCTTCAGTGTATGAAGACTTACCCGATTCATTTCTGTCCGATGAATTTAACAGATACACCGGATCAATTCCGGGTGGTCAAGCATAAATTTGAGGTGTTCGGTTACTGCAAGGACTGTGAACAGGGCCGCGAAGAAGAGTCCGCCGTAGCTGCTCACGGCAAAGAAGGCCGCTGAATATGGCTACCTTAAGAAGAACGGTCCAGGTTCCAATCCGGGTCTACCGCAGGTTCATATCGCCGCTTAAGCCGGCAACCTGCCGGTTCTATCCGACTTGTTCAGCCTATGCGCTTGAAGCTATTGAGGTCCATGGACCGCTGAAGGGTTCATGGCTGGCTGCAAGGCGGATCGCCCGCTGCCATCCTTTTCATCCGGGAGGGCTGGACCCGGTGCCGCCGCGCAAAGAGCAATCACCAGGAGATAAGCCTGTTCATACGACTTGACATGAGCCGCTGTGATGGGTATATTTTGAATAATAAGCAATATTCCGAGGAACGGATGAGTAAATGTGGACAACCATTACAGAGAGCCGGGGCTGCTGGAAGCCGGTATGGGATGCCAGATTGAATATGGTCCGGGAGGAACTGTGTTCGAGCGGGAGCCTTGTTGTTGCGGCTTGCGTAAGATAACGGCGTGTTCCAGCGTTAATGGACAGTTCCGCAAGGGACTGGCGAAGCCTGTGCTCTGTGAGGAGCCGGGGAACTTTGGGTGGTATCGCGTGAGTTTACTCTCGCCCCATATAGGGGCGGGAGTTTTTTGTTATTTAAGAATTTATAAGTTTTGGGGCCCCCCAAAGTACCTGAGTAAGCGTCGAAATTAAAGCATCACTTTGTGGGGCTATTTTGTGTCAAAATGAGAAGGTATAACGAAGGGATGACAATGTAATGAGTGAGAACAAAACCTTTTATTTAACTACACCGATCTATTATCCGAGCGATAAGCTGCATATCGGACATGCGTATTCAACAGTGGCCGGTGATGCGATGGCCCGCTACAAGCGTCTGCGCGGCTATGAGGTCCGTTATCTGACTGGAACGGATGAGCATGGGCAGAAGATCGAAGAGAAGGCCGGCAAGGCCGGTAAGACCCCTCAGGAGTTCGTTGACGGAATTGTCGTAGGCATTAAGGATCTGTGGCGCAAGCTGGATATCTCCAATGATGATTTCATCCGTACCACCGAGGAGCGTCACAAGAAAGTGGTGGCGGATATTTTTGACCGCCTGCTGAAGCAGGGCGACATCTACAAAGGGGAATACGAAGGCTGGTACTGTATTTCGGATGAGACCTTCTACACCGAGACACAGCTGGTGGATATTGTACGGGATGCTGACGGCAATATTACCGGCGGCAAAAGTCCGGACAGCGGACATCCGGTTGAACTGGTCAAGGAAGAAAGCTACTTCTTCCGCATGAGCAAGTATGCCGACCGCCTGCTGCAGTTCTACGAAGAGAATCCGGAATTCATCCTGCCGGAATCGCGCAAGAATGAGATGATTAACAACTTTATCAAGCCGGGCCTTGAGGATCTGGCCGTATCCCGTACGACCTTTGACTGGGGCGTTAAGGTAAAGGGTGATGAGAAGCATGTAGTGTACGTATGGATTGATGCACTTACCAACTACATTACGGCTCTCGGCTATGGCTCGGAAGATCGCAGCCTGTATGATAAGTTCTGGCCTGCGGATGTGCACATTGTCGGTAAGGAGATTGTCCGTTTCCACACGATCTACTGGCCGATCATTCTGATGGCGCTCGGTGAACCGCTGCCGAAGAAGGTGTTCGCGCACGGCTGGCTGCTGATGAAGGACGGCAAAATGTCCAAATCCAAAGGCAATGTCGTTGATCCGGTTACTTTAATCGACCGCTATGGTCTGGATGCTCTGCGTTATTATCTGCTGCGCGAAGTTCCGTTCGGTTCGGATGGAACCTTCACTCCGGAGAGCTTCGTGGACCGCATCAACTATGATCTGGCCAATGACCTTGGCAATCTGCTGAACCGGACCGGGGCGATGGTAGAGAAATATTTCGCCGGTGAGCTTCCTGCTTATGCTGGCCAGGTGACGGCATTTGACGGGGAACTGGAAGCGGTAGTGCAGAGCACCTATGTCAAAGTAGAAGAAGCGATGGAGAAAATGGAATTCTCCGTAGCCCTGACCGCGATTGGCGCCCTGATCAGCCGGACGAACAAATATATCGACGAAACCCAGCCATGGGTGCTGGCTAAGGATGAGAGCAGAACCGGCGAGCTGGCTTCGGTGATGAGACATCTGGTAGAGGGACTGCGCACGGCGTCCATCCTGCTGCAGCCGTTCCTGACCGGGGCTCCGGCGAAGATCTGGGAGCAGCTGGGCATTCAGCCGGGCGAGCTGACCACTTGGGAGAGCGGCAAATCATTCGGCCTGATTCCAGCGGGAACCAAGCTGGCCAAGGGCGACCCGATCTTCCCGCGCCTGGACGTGGCGCAGGAGGTGGCGTACATCGCCGAAGCGATGGGAGCCGGCAAGCCTGCAGAAGCAGCTACGGAAGCTGCGCCTGCAGGGGCTGCTGTGACGCCGGATGCGGCAGCTGCCGATCCGGAGGAAGAGGAGCATAAGGAAGAAATCGGCATCGACGATTTCGCCAAAGCAGAGCTGCGCGTAGCCCAGGTCATCGCCTGCGAGCCGGTGAAGAAGGCGGACAAGCTGCTGAAGCTGCAGCTCGATCTTGGATACGAGCAGCGCCAGGTCGTATCGGGCATTGCCAAGTTCTACACACCGGAAGAGCTGGTGGGACGCAAGGTGATCTGCATCGTGAACCTGAAGCCGGTGAAGCTGCGCGGTGAGCTGTCGCAGGGTATGATCCTGGCAGCCTCCAAGGGCGACCAGCTGACGATCGCCACCGTGCCGGACAGCATGCCGAATGGAGCTATTGTGAAATAAGACAAGCTGCATAGTTGAATGATATGAACGATCCCCGTGTGCCTTAATGCAGCGGGGATTATTTTAGTGTAAATAGAGAATATACGTTATTAGGTGCTGGTCTTAAGGATAAGCGGATTCAGGCTAATTATCGGGAGTCTGGCTGGAAGATCAGAGTTGACTTATCGTAACGATTACTATTATAATTCTCATAGTAAATTTTACGATTTAAGGGGTCGATAGAGAAATGTTATATAGAAGCTTGCATAAGGGGCTTTTGCTCGTTGTTACCATATTGCTGCTAATGATGCTTGCCGCATGCGGTCCTAAGAGCAGCGGAAGTATCGTCGAGGGAAAAGTGAATGTCATCACTACTTTTTATCCTATATATGAATTTGCCAGTGAAATCGGCGGGGAAGATATCAACGCGATCAATCTGCTTCCGGTGGGGGTAGAGCCGCATGACTGGACGCCGCGCAGCCAGGATATTATTAATACCTCGAAGGCACAGCTGTTCCTGTATAACGGAGCAGGACTGGAGGGCTGGGTGCCCAATTTCCTCAAAAGCCTCGACAGTGACAGTGAAGCCAAGGCTGTAGAAGTCAGCCAAGGGATTGATTTGATTATGACCGACGAGGAAGACGGTCATGATCATGGTCATGAGGAGGAAGAAGCAGAACATAGTGATAGCCTGCACACGGACCCGCATACCTGGGTAAGTCCGAAGTCGGCGCTCGTGATGGCGAAGAACATCAAGGAAAGCCTGCAGTCCGTTGATCCTGAGCATTCCGCAGGTTATGAAGAACGGTACCAGAAGCTGGCTGAACGGTTGAGTGCGCTCGACAGCAAGTTTACCGAGGAACTGGGCAAGCTGCCGAATAAAGAGATCGTAGTCTCTCATCAGGCCTTCTCATATCTGGCGCGTGATTACGGTCTGTCACAGCACGCTATTATGGGGCTGTCACCGGATGCCGAACCAAGGGGACAGGATCTGCTTGATCTGGCGGCATTGGTCAAAGAAGAGGGCATCCGGTACATTTTCTTCGAAGAACTGGTATCCGACAAGCTGGCTAAGACACTGGCTGGTGAAACCGGCGTGTCCACGATGGTGCTGAATCCGGTAGAGGGTCTGACTGAAGCCCAGGAGAAGAATGGCGACAACTATTTCACACTAATGGAGAAAAATTTGCAAAATCTCATTCTGGCTTTACAATAATAAGGAAAGTATAAGTTGAAAGGTGGTACTTCACATGCAACCGGTATCCCTGGACTGCCATCAGCATATGATCGAAATACAGGATTTGTCCTTCTCCTATGGCGAACAGAAGGTAATCTCCAATCTGGATTATACAGTGAAAGAACGCGATTTCCTGGGCATCATTGGTTCCAACGGCGCCGGCAAGACTACGCTGCTCAAGATGATTGTCGGTCTGCTGCCTGCTACCAGCGGGGAGATCAAATTATTCGGCCAGCCGGTCCGGAAGTTCAAGGACTGGGAACGGATTGGTTATGTTCCGCAGAAGAATGCCTTCAATCCGCTGTTTCCGGCTACCGTGCGCGAAGTGGTATTGTCAGGCCTGTACAATAACAAGAATCTGATCCGCCGCGTATCCAAAGCCCAGCACCGCCAGTGTGAGGATGCGCTTGAAGTGATGCGGATTCAGGATATCGCGGAGAAAAGAGTCGGCCAGCTGTCCGGCGGCCAGCAGCAACGGGTCTTTCTGGCCCGCGCCCTGATCAATCATCCGGATCTGCTGATCCTCGATGAGCCTACCGTCGGTATTGATGCCGAGACGCAGGCCGGATTCTTCGACCTGATCATGCATATGCATGCCCATCACCACATGACTTTTCTGATGGTGTCGCATGACATCGATATGATTAAGAACTATCTCGGCAACGAGCCGGTGCAGAAGAACGGCAAGATCAATTTCTATTGCCGCCATTCTCATGATGTTCAGGACTGCGTTGTCGATAACCTGCAGCATACACTCTCTTGAAAAAAGGGAGCGCAGAGGTGTTTCAGACATTCTGCAAAATCAGCTTCTCAAGCATCCTAAAGATAGCTGTATTTCGTACAGTTATTTTTAGATTGTAGGCGCGGATTTAAGCTATAACTGTAGTTTGTACACTTATATTTGCGGAAAACTGGCGATAATCCGCTTACCCCTCTTTATAATTGTATGAAATACACTTATTTTCCTGATCTGGTTCTAAATAAGACAAATAGTTGTACAAAAAGTACATTTAAACGGCTTGATTCCAACGGACAAGGCTCTTCTGCCCTGCTCTTAGTTGTCCCCTGGGTCGTCCATTGTACAACATCGGACGGCCTGGTCTTTGAACTTGTTTGTAAGTTTCTTTGAAGTTAAATGTGCAGATAAATCCGTCAATAGTATAGCGTATCCCGCAGGGAGGAAAAGCGGTCCTAGCTCAACGTCCCTAAGCAGCGAAAGTCTGCCGTCCCACGCTAATTGCACTTAAACGGGTGTCCAGAGGGCAGAGCCCTTGGGGCCCTCCCTTGGAAGGGAGGGTTTGGGTGGGATCGAAAGGTTTTTGATCTAAAGGTTGGGATCGAAAGGTTTAAATCTAAAGGTTTTTGATCTAAAAGTTTTTGATCGAAAAGGTTATGATCTAAATTCTCGATAAGGTTTGATCATAAAAGGAGAAAAATATCTTGGAAATTCTATTTAGTGACTTTTTCCAGCGGGCGCTGGCCGGCGGCTTGATGATTGGGATTACCGCGCCGCTGATAGGCGTGTTCCTGGTGCTGCGGCGCCTGTCAATGATCGGAGACACGCTGGCCCATGTGACCATCGCCGGGGTGGCGCTTGGCTTCCTGACGGGATTCTACCCGCTTGGAGCGGGGCTGATCTTTGCCGTAGTGGCCTCGTTTGCGATTGAGAAGCTGCGCAAGGCGTACAAAAGCTACGCCGAACTCTCCATTGCCATCATCATGTCGGGCGGGGTGGCGCTGGCTTCGCTTTTTTTCACCCTGGGCAAAGGCTATAATGCGGATGTAATGAGTTACCTGTTCGGCAGCATTTATACGCTGAATAACACCGATCTGATTGTAGTAGGTATCGTTACCATTGCGGTTGTGGTTGTAGTTTCGCTGTTCTTCAAAGAGTTCTTCCTGCTCAGCTTTGAGGAGGATGCAGCCAGTGTCAGCGGACTGCCGGTGAAGCTGCTTAATATGCTGATAACCGTGTTGACCGCGCTGGTAATCAGTACGGCGATCAAAATTGTCGGCTCGCTATTGGTATCTGCACTCCTGACCATTCCTGTGGCGATCAGTTTGCTGCTGTCCCGAAGCTTCAAGTCTTCAGTCATCCTGTCCGTGACTATCGCTGAGATCGCCGTAGTCGGCGGACTTGTCATTGCCGGTGTGTGGAATCTGGCTCCCGGAGCCACCATTGTTCTGCTCCTGATTGCACTGCTGACACTAACACTGATCGGCAAAAAAGGCCTGCCAGCCTAAAGGCTGAAGCATCCAGCGGCCTAAACTACATATGCTTGAATGCTGCCTTCGTGAACTGAACCCGAGTAGGGAAGGAGAGATGCGCCAGTGTCCAACCTGAATGCAGGAATCGCTTTTGCCGCCGGAGTGGCGTCGTTCATATCGCCTTGCTGTCTGCCGCTCTACCCGTCCTATCTATCTTATATTACCGGATTATCAGTGCAGGAGCTGAAGAGTGGAGGCAACAGCAAAGAGGTCCGTTTCCGGACCCTCTCGCATACGCTGGCCTTTATATTGGGCTTCTCGGCTGTGTTCTATACCCTTGGTTTCGGGGCGGGACTGTTTGGTGAATTCTTCAACGGCCAGCGGGATCTGATCCGCCAGTTGTCGGCTATTCTGATTATTGTGATGGGGCTGTTCCTGCTCGGTATTTTTCAGCCGCAGTTTCTGCTCCGGGAGCGCAAGCTGGAGCTGAAATGGAAGCCTGCGGGATATCTGGGCTCGTTTATCTTCGGCATCGGCTTCTCAGCGGGCTGGTCACCGTGCATCGGTCCCATTTTGACGGCGATTATTGCCCTTTCTGCCAGTGATCCGGGAACCTGGTTTACGTTGATTACGGCTTACAGCATCGGGTTTGCGCTGCCGTTCTTCGGACTTGCTTTTTTCCTGGGCGGCGCGCGGAAGATCCTGAAATATTCCAATCTGCTGATGAAGCTTGGCGGCACACTGATGGTGTTCATGGGCATTCTGCTGTTCACCGACCAGATGTTCCGGATAACGATCTGGCTGCAGGGGGTTACGCCGGAGTGGCTGATTTTCTAAGATCTAAATGTTAAGTGAAATAATCAATAGCCGCTTCCGGAAAATGTTCAAAAATCCGCTCTGTGATGAATTCGCGCAGGGCGGTTTGCTGTTCATCAGGGTAGACATATTTGTTCTGGCCCCACTTGCCCCATTTCTTCTTGCGCTTCTCGATATCCATCTCCAGCTTGGATTTCGGATAACGTTTCTCGATCACGGTTTTGGCCGTCTTGGTGAACCTGTGCTGGATCATTTCAAAAGTAAGACCCTTGCCAATTCCCGGCGGCAGCGTACGGGCCAGCTTCTCCAGCAGCTCGGCATATCCTTCTTCCCAGCCGTCATGCCAGATGATCGGAGCGATGATGAAGCCAAGCGGATAACCGGCACGGGCAATCTGACCGGCAGCCTCAATCCGCTCCTCGAACCGCGAGGTGGCCGGCTCAAAATTCTTAATTACATAATCGGCGTTCACGCTGAAGCGTACGCGGGTATGGCCGTTATGCTTCAGTCCAAGCAGAGGCTCCACATGCTGGTACTTCGTCACGAAGCGCAGCCGTCCGAGCGGCTCTTCGGCCATGAATTCGATCAGCTCGGTCAGTGAGCCCGTGATATGCTCCAGCCCCAGCGGGTCCGAGGTACAGGCAGCTTCAAACGTAGTGATTTCTGGTGCGCGCTCGCCGATATATTTTTTGGCCGCATCGATGATGTCTCCAGTGTTAACATATACACGGATGTAAGGCTTGGAACCCAATGTAGTCTGAAGGTAACAATAATGACAGTGGCCCATACAGCCGGTGGCAATCGGAATCGCATAATCGGCAGACGGCTTGGACTGGTCAAAAGTCAGCGTTTTGCGGAGACCGACGACAAGTGTTCTTTTAGCGATTTTGTATTGCTCCACTTCGGTTTCGCCGGGCAAATTGGTGATCCGGTTATGCGAGGTGGTCATACGGAAGGGAATGTTGCGGGCCTTGACCCACTCCATAATCCGCTCCCCTTTTGGATAATTCAAGGCATCCGGTTCGAAAAAAACCAGCTCCGGAATGAAGAGACCCGTCGGCTTCCGCGGTCTTTTGGCAGGAGGGCGTTCAGGGGTGACAACGTTCATGAATTCACGCTCCTTATAGATGAGGATACCGTTATTGTGCCGTTAAGCGGGTGAATGAAATCATGGTAAACATCGCTAAGCGGAGAAGCGGCTGACCTGTAGGACTTGCCAAGGAGCGGCAGAAACATGTATCATTGTTAGAGCAAGGCCCGGCCCCATCGCCACGCTCAATATAGAAAAGAGGTAAAGTTAATGCCAACACCCAGCATGGAGGATTATTTGGAGCGCATATACAAGCTCATCGATGAGAAGGGTTATGCGCGGGTCTCGGATATTGCCGAGGGACTGGAAGTACACCCCTCCTCTGTGACCAAGATGATCCAAAAACTGGATAAGGACGAATATCTCATCTATGAGAAATATCGTGGGCTTGTCCTAACAAGCAAAGGAAAAAAAGTGGGAAAACGTCTTGTGGACCGCCATCAGCTGCTGGAGGAATTCCTCGGGCTTATTGGAGTTCAGCAAGAACATATTTATAAGGATGTTGAAGGCATTGAGCATCATTTGAGCTGGGATTCTATCACCCGGATCGAGACACTAGTGGAGTACTTCCGCCGGGATGAAGCGCGTCTGCAGACCTTATACGATATTCACCATGAAATGGTCAGTGATTCATAATTTTGGCTGTTTTTGTTTGATTAGCGCAACCTTTCCAGTTTTATTACGTCAAAACGGATACCGTTCCTTTTTCACCTAAGGAAGGACTCCGTTTACTAAAGAAACGGCCTTCTCCCTGATTCAAGGACGAGAAGGCCGTTTCTTTGTTATATCACTACAACATTTGGGAGGAATTATGAATTACCGTAAATGGATATTAGGATTGCTGGTGGTTATGCTATGTCTGCCTGTGTGGACAACCGGTGCACGCGCTGCTTCGGTGCAGATTACCATTGAACTGGATGGAGAGAGCTTAAGCACGGATGTTCCGCCTTATATTACGCGGACCAATGTTACCATGGTCCCTGTCGGGGTAGTTAGTAAAGGACTAGGTGCCGGTGTGGTCTGGGATCAGGCCAGTAAGACGGCTACAATCAGCAAGGGGAATAATGTGCTTAAGCTGACTAGCGGAAGCAAAAGTGCTATCGTTAACGGTGCTTCAGTCCCTCTGGATACCTCTGTGCAGATTACACAGGGCAGAGTAATGGTGCCGCTGCGGTTTGTCAGCGAGCAGCTCGGGCTGCAGGTAGTCTGGAATCAGGCTGCTAAGCATATTGCTTTATATTCAAATGTAGAGATTGGCGGGCCGTCTACACCTTCGACACCGTCTGTTCCGACAGTGCCCACACCATCCGTACCAACGCCTGTAGTGCCGGCACCGTCCGTGCCAACGCCAACCGTACCTTCCATTCCCGGGGCCAAGACCGGAAAGGCGATGAAGGGCGCGTGGGTGTCCACCGTATTTAATCTGGACTGGCCGTCAACGGCTTCGGCCGGTAATGCGGACAAGCAGAAGAAAGAGTTCGACAGCATGCTGGACAAGCTGCAGGCTGCCGGTTTCAATAGTGTATTCGTACAGGTCAGACCCGCCGCAGATGCCCTGTATTCCTCGCAGCTGGTTCCCTGGTCCAAGGTGCTTAGCGGTACCCAAGGGAAGGAGCCCGGCTATGATCCGCTCCAGTATATGGTCAGCAGCGCCCATTCACGCGGCATGCAGCTGCATGCCTGGTTCAATCCGTTCCGGGCAACTACCGATGCCTCCACTACAGGCCTTGCCGCCAATCATGTGGCCAAGCTGCATCCAGAGTGGATCGTCAAAGCTGACAGTAAGCTGTACATAAATCCGGGTATTCCGGAAGCGCGGCAGCATATCATTGACACCGTAATGGAAGTGGTCAGAGGGTATGACATTGACGGTGTGCATCTGGATGATTATTTCTATCCTTCCAACGTAACCTTTGCCGATGATACGGCATTTAAGACCTACAACTCTCAGGCAATTGCCACCAAGGGAGACTGGCGCCGGGATAATATCAATCAGTTCATCCGGCAGCTGGGTGCAGAGATTCATGCGGTGAAGCCGGCAGTTTCGTTTGGCGTCAGCCCCTTTGGGGTATGGCGCAATAAAAAGGCGGACAGCTCCGGCTCGGATACCACGGCAGGCGTGTCTGCGTATGATGACATGTATGCGGATGTACGCACATGGATTAAGAGCGGCTGGGTCGACTATGTGGCTCCGCAGATATACTGGAGTCTCTCTTTCAGCGCCGCCCGTTATGACAAGCTGGTCGACTGGTGGGTGAACGAGGTCACTGGCACGGGCGTCAAGCTGTATATCGGCCTGGCCTCCTACAAAGTAGGGGATACCAAACAAACCGCGGAATGGCAGAGCGGCGATCAGATTATCAACCAGCTGAAATATAACGAGAAATACGATGAGGTTTCCGGCAGCATTCTGTTCCGGGCCAATGATATTGTGGTCCGTGATCCATTTGGCCTGGCCAGCCTGCTCAGCTTTTATTTCAAATCATAGTCAGTCATGAATAGTCCCCCGTGCTCATAGATAAGCAATAAGATCTATGGAACGGGGGACTCTTAGGTATGGAGATTAACGCAGTTTTTGAAGGCGGAGGCGTGAAGGGGATTGCGCTCGCAGGTGCGGTGGAGGCAACGGAGCGGGCGGGCCGAACCTTCAGGAGAGTAGCCGGAACCTCTTCAGGCTCCATTATTGCTTCGCTGCTGGCCGCCGGTTATAACGGGGAGGCGATGAGCCGGATTATCAGGGAGACGCCCTTCACATCCTTTCTCAAGCGCGGAGCGCTATATAACACCGCTGTAATAGGACCGGCAATCCGTGTGCTGATCAAAAAAGGCCTGTATTCGGGCCAGGCTCTGGAATCTTGGATCCGTGGCATTCTGTTGGAGAAGGGAGTGGTTACGTTCAGCGATCTGCCGCGCGGCAGGCTGACTGTTATCGCTTCAGATATTACTAACGGGAGGATAGTCGTCTTGCCGGATGATCTGGAGCTCTACGGGATTTCACCGGAGTCCTTTGAAGTCGCCAAGGCTGTGCGGATGAGCTGCAGCATTCCCTACTTCTTCGATCCGGTGATGCTGCGGCTGAACGGAGAGGCAGCCCGGAGAAAATCTTTTGCCGAGCAGTTTGTGTATATGGTAGACGGGGGGATGCTCAGCAATTTTCCGCTGTGGCTGTTTGATGAGAAGAAGGATGGCTTCCAGTCCCCAGAGCGGCGTACGCCCACGGTGGGCTACCAGTTGATCGGTAAGACACAGCCGCAGCCTCACCGCATTACCGGGCCGTTCAGCATGCTTCAGGCCATGGTAGGGACGATGCTCTCTGCCCATGATGAACGTTATATCGAGACGGATAAATTCGTACGCACTGTCAAAATTCCCACGCTGGGCATTTCCACCACCCAGTTTCATATCTCCCCGGAACAGAGTGAGGCGATCTATACTGCGGGGCTGACGGCCGGAGCGGATTTTTTCAAAAATTGGCGGCCGCCGCTTAGTACCCGTCCATATATTCACCCGGCCTAAACGCGCCGGACCTGAATTATAACCAAAAAAGGCATCCCGCACGTCGTAACGACAACGCGGAGATGCCTTTTGTTGCTTGAATCTTAGCGGATAGCCTGGAGTTCAATGATATTTGGGAAGCTGGTCGTCGTTCTTACCCTTGCTGCCTTCAATCACCTGGAATGGATAGGTTTTACGCTTGCCGGGTGAGGCGGCCTGGGTTTTGCGGATACCCGCAACCTTGGACATCGTCTTGGCCGAAGGCTTGACTTTGGTGCGCGGCCGGCCGGGACCACCGTTTGTTCTGCCGGGAACGATCTTGTACGCATAATACAGCAGCGCCAGCAGGACTAGCGGAAGAATAAAGATAGATAGGGCAGCAAGGCCGCGTATCATAAATTCCGTTACCAGCCCCCATGCTGCGAGAGCTATTGAAATCCAAAAAATCAAAGCATGTCTGATCATGGGCTAATCATCCTTTCGCAGGATCCAAAATGCCGCCTGACACACTTGCCTCCGAATATCCTCTTGCTTCAATTGCGGCATCCAGCTCCCGCATCCGGTTGAACGAGGCGATGGACACCTCAACCATATCGTCTTTAGGTTCTTTGGTCGTCAGCAGCTGCAGCCACAGACCCGGATACCCCAGATACTTGAGCCCGGGAATATCTCTCACGGCATTGGTGCCCTTCAGCACCTCAAAGGAGATCCCGATAACTACCGGCAGGAGAATAATCCGCTGCAGTACCCGTTCCATAAGATTATCCCATGGGACAACAGAGTAGATAATCACACCGAGGATAATGGTCAGCATCATGAAGCTGCTTCCGCAGCGGTAATGCAGACGGCTGTATTTCTGTACATTCTTAACAGTCAGTTCTTCGCCGGCTTCAAAAGCACTGATTACCTTATGCTCGGCACCGTGATACTGGAACAGCCGTTTGATCACAGGAGTCTGTGAAATCGCAAACAGATAAACGAGCAGGAGAATCAGCTTAATGCCGCCTTCAACAAGGTTGTGCAGAATATAGTTATCAAATGCATTCTTGAATAAAAAATCTTCTACGAATACCGGCACCAGTGTAAAAATAATCTTGCCGAAAAGGAAAGAAAGAATACCCATGACAGCTACGCCGAAAATCATACCGAGGCTCCAGCCTTCATCTTTCTTCTTGTCTTTATCTTTCTCTTTCTGCTTGGCAAGCTCTTCAGGCTCTGTCTCATCCTCGGCATACGATTCCGCCGAATAATTCAGGTGCTTCGAGCCTTTGGCGCTGGAATCTATAATACTGACAATGCCGCGAAGCAGCGGAATCTTGCGCAGTTTAAGGACCCAGCTCTTATCGCTCTTCGGCACCTCCAAAAATGTGATTTCCTGATTCTTCCTTCTTACGGCTGTTACGTTGATATGCTTGCCGCCGAACATGACGCCTTCAATGACGGCTTGGCCGCCGTAACTGGGAGTTTCCTGGGACAACCAATTCACCTTCCCGTATTTTAATGTGATTTATATAATACATTGTAACTAATTTTTAAGCACATTACTAGTTGGATTGCCGTTTGCTGTACATACTAGTCTATAGAGAGCGGAGTGGAAACCGGATTAACCCTATATTGAAAGTGAGGCTGCTCTATGAGTTCTTCCAACAAGCAAAAGTCAGTCCATACGAATCCGTTTTATTTTGCCATTGAACTGGGCTTTTTCGCCGGCATCATCTGGGGAGGAGCCCGCTGGCTGATGTATGTCCTGCATTTCACCAAGGTGATTCCGGGATTTTTGGCGGAGCCCTTCTTTAAACATGAATTTTTGGTGTCGCCCGCCGGGCATCTGCTCGGATATTTATCCTTTATCGTCTTCTCGGTGATCGTTTCCCTGATCTATGTGCTTATCTTCCGCAAGCTGAAGGGGCCTTGGCCGGGTATGATTTACGGTGTGCTCTGGTGGTCGGCCCTGTTCCTTGCCGGCTCCTGGCAGTTCCTGATGCAGCCGCCTTTCAGACTGCCCTGGAACTCTGTAATCAGTGAATTTTGCCTCTTTTTGCTCTGGGGATTATTCATCGGATATACGGCGGCGATTGAGTACACCGATGAGCGGAAACGGGAGCAGCAGACAAAGCTGGCTTAAGCGTCCGAAAAAACTTCTCAGGTGGCATGCCACTATGTTAAAATACAATGTGGCTATTTCGAGAGGAGAATGAAAATGAGCAACAAGCGCGTCTCCAAGCTGCGTAAGGTTTTGCAGGAACAGGGACTGGATGCGATGTTAATTACCAGCGGCTATAACCGCCGCTATTTGAGCGGATTCACCGGCTCCTCCGGTTATGTGCTGGTTACCGGTGATGACAGTTATCTGCTGACTGACTTCAGGTATATGACACAGGCCTCGGAACAGGTAAACGGCCTGAAGGTTGTTCAGCATGCTTCGAAATTCATTGACACCGTACGCGAGCTGCTGCCGCAGGGCGGACAAGTCCGGGTTGGATTCGAGCAGGATGATGTAAGCTTCAGCGCGTACACTGCCTATGCGGCGGCTCTGCAGCCGGCTGTTATGGTGCCGGTATCCAAAGCCGTGGAGAATCTGCGCATGTTCAAGGACGAAGAAGAGCTGGCTGTCATGCAGCGGGCGGCCGATCTGGCCGACGCCACGTTCAGTCATATCCTGAACGTGATCAAACCAGGCATGACTGAACGTGATGTCGATCTGGAAATGGAATTCTACATGCGTACCCATGGTGCAACCTCGTCTTCATTCGATACGATCGTTGCTTCCGGCGAACGCTCGGCCATGCCGCATGGCGTAGCCAGCAGCAAGATCATCCAGAACAATGAATTCGTAACCTTCGATTTCGGCGCTCT
This sequence comes from Paenibacillus phytohabitans, assembly GCF_013141775.1. Classification (GTDB taxonomy): domain Bacteria; phylum Bacillota; class Bacilli; order Paenibacillales; family Paenibacillaceae; genus Paenibacillus_AQ; species Paenibacillus_AQ phytohabitans. The sequence continues at coordinate 351,875 of NZ_WHOB01000020.1, read as the reverse complement.
GCTGGACGGATACTGCTCCGATGTAACACGTACGATTGCTCTGGGATCGCCAGATCCCAAGCTGAAGGAAATCTATGATATTGTGCTTGAAGCGCAGCTGCATACGCTGGCACATATCAAGCCGGGCATGACCGGCCGCGAATGCGATGCCCTGGCCCGTGATATTATCACCCGTTACGGATACGGGGAGTATTTCGGCCACAGCACAGGCCATGGCCTGGGCATGGAGGTTCATGAATCTCCGCGTCTGTCCAAGCTTGCCGATGAAATTATGGAGCCGGGCATGGTTGTTACCGTTGAACCGGGAATTTATCTCTCCGGTCTCGGCGGCGTGCGGATTGAAGATGATATTGTCATTACCGAAAGCGGCATCGCGCTGCTGACACATTCGTCTAAGGAATACACGGTACTGTAAGACAAACTTATTCAGTTAATTCATCGATTCCAGGAGGGGTTTTTAGTGATTTCAGTTAATGATTTCAAGACAGGCTTGACCGTAGAAGTAGAAGGGGATATCTTCACCGTCATTGATTTCCAGCACGTGAAGCCGGGTAAAGGTGCGGCATTCGTCCGCTCCAAGCTGAAGAACCTGCGTAACGGCAATACCGTTGAGCGCACATTCCGTGCAGGCGAAACAATCGGCCGCGCGATCATCGAGAACCGTGGTGTACAGTACCTGTATGCCAGCGGTTCTGAGCATGTATTCATGGACAACGAAACATATGACCAGTTCGAGTTGACTGAGAAGCAGCTGGAGTGGGAGCTTAACTTCCTGAGAGAGAATATGACGGTAAATATCGTCAGCTACCAGGGTGAAATCCTCGGGATCAACCTGCCTACAAGTGTTGAACTGAAGGTTACTGAAACAGAACCGGGCGTTAAAGGCAACACGGCTCAAGGTGCAACTAAAGCGGCTGTTCTGGAAACCGGACATACTGTACAGGTTCCATTGTTCATTAATGAAGGCGATGTTCTCCTGATCGATACCCGTGAAGGTAAATACATCTCCCGCGCGTAGGAGCTTACGTAGCTCCGGATTCAACGTTATTCAAGACGGCCTCCCCGCAGTATGCGGCGGAGGTTTTTTGTACAGCTTCAGCTGAATATAATTTGCCGTGCCAGGCATAGAGGAATGGCCATGTTCGGAAAATTGGGCGCTTTTTTTGTGAAACCATTAACGCATGTTATGATTTTCGTATTATACTGTGTTAAAGCGAAAACCAAATAAAAGCTACTACTTACAGCGAAATAGGGAGTGAATGGGACTTTGTCACTTTATGTCATGAAATTCGGAGGCAGCTCCGTCGGCGATATTGAACGTATGAAGCGTGTCGCCAAGCGCATCGCAGATAAGCAGGATGAGGGACATCGCTGCGTTGTGGTTGTGTCCGCTATGGGGGATACAACAGATGAACTGATCGATCAGGCAAAACAGCTGAACGGGCAGCCTCCCGCACGGGAAATGGATATGCTGATGACTACGGGGGAACAGATCTCTGTAGCGCTTCTGTCCATCGCTCTTCATGGAATCGGGCGGAATGCTGTATCCTATACAGGCTGGCAGGCCGGGTTCCGAACCGATGAGACCCATGGCCGTGCGCGGATTAGTGAAATCGTTCCACGCCGTGTTCTGGAGTCGCTGGAGCGTGAGCAGATTGTTATCGTTGCCGGGTTCCAGGGGATGACACTGGACGGTGAGATCACCACACTGGGCCGCGGAGGTTCGGATACAACGGCGGTTGCGCTGGCTGCTGCGATCAAAGCGGATGTCTGCGAAATCTATACCGATGTAGACGGCATCTATTCCACAGACCCGCGTATTGTGAAGACAGCGCGGAAGCTGAAGGAAATCTCATATGACGAGATGCTGGAGCTGGCTAATCTCGGTGCAGCTGTGCTGCATCCGCGTGCAGTGGAATATGCCAAACGATATCAAGTGAAGCTGGTCGTCAGATCGAGCTTTAACCATAATGAAGGAACTGTTGTGAAGGAGGAAGCAAGTATGGAGCAGGGTGTAGTAGTTAGCGGCATCGCGTATGACAAGAATGTGGCCCGGATCAGTATTCTGGGAGTTCCGGATGTTCCGGGTGTACTCGCCCAGGTCTTCGGCAAGCTGGCCGAAGAGGGTGTGGACGTCGATATTATCGTACAGAGCGGCGTTCAGAATCAGACCGCAGACTTCTCCTTTACCGTAGCCCTTAGCGATCTGGAGAAGGCTAAGCAGGTCATTGAAGGATTGCACAGTGTGCTGCCGTACCGTGAAGTGACTTCCGAGGATAGTCTGGTCAAGGTGTCCATTGTCGGCGCCGGCATGGTCAGCCATCCGGGGGTGGCGGCCCAAATGTTCGAGGTGATCTCGAACGAAGGTGTGAGCATCAAGATGGTCAGCACCTCGGAGATTAAGGTTTCCTGTGTCATTGAATCCGGCAATCTGCAGCAGATTATTCAGGCGCTGCATACGGCTTATAATCTCGACACCGCAGAGCAGGCCTTCGTCGGCGGCCCGCAGGACCGCCGCTAAGCTTCTGGTCTATAATTCTGCAGCATGACAATATCAGGGATGTTTCTTTGGCCGGAAGGCTGGAGGGCATCCCTGTTTGGCGTCTGTCGGCATCCTATTAGTAACTAACCATCATTAGTCAAAAAGAGTGCTGTTCCCCGCGCGAGCGGAGAGCAGCACTCTTTTTGCATAGTAAATGTGGCTAGCAACGGTATAGGCGATATGCTTAATTGTACTTTGTACAACTAAATCGTCTGATTTACTAGCGATTATCCATATAGTTGTATTTCATACAATTAAACTGACTTTGTACCTTGATTCCCGCCCATTTGGGCAAATTTAGTTGTACGGAATACAGTTATAAGATGTCCGCATCCCTTTTCGCTGGTTTTAATTGCACATTATACAACTATCCTCGTTTAACTCAACCGTCTGAACCGGCCCATAATCTCCACAGTCTCCAGCACGTTGACGAAGGATTTCGGATCTGTCTCAAGAATGGTCTTGCGCAGGTCAGCCAGCTCGTAGCGGGTAGTTACCGTCATCAGCATCGTATTGCCTTCATGACTGTATCCGCCCTCCGCATTCACGACGGTGACGCCGTGCGGCAGACAGGTCAGGCGGTTCAGCATTTTCTCCCGCTCCTTCGTGACAATGAAGCAGGTCAGCTTGACGTGGCGGATGTGGATCATATCTACCACACGGCTTTTGACGAAGATACAGAGCATAGCGTACAGCGCCGAATCCCAGCTTTTGAAGAAGCCCAGACTTAAGATTACCAGACCGTCCATCACGAACAGTACCGTTCCCATGGGAATGTCCCGTTTGCGGGTAATAATGGAGCCCAGAATATCGAATCCGCCGGAAGATCCCCCCGCACGCAGCGAGAAGCCGACACCGCCGGCAATGATCACACCGCCGAAGATACTAGCCAGAATCGGGTCCTTGGTAAGCTTCACCACAGGGATGATATTCAGGAACCAGGTCGTGGAGATAACCGACAGCATGCTATAGCAGATGTATTTCTTCCCCACGGCTACGAAACCCCAGATCAGGATCGGCAGGTTAATGGCGAAATAATACAGCGAGATATACTTAGGATTCGTTAAGTAGCCAATAATGGATGCCGTCCCTGCCACGCCTCCGCTGAGCAGCTGATGCGGAATCAGGAACAGCCGGAGCCCGCCCGCTACCAGAAAGGCTGAAAAAATGATAACGGCTACTTCTTTTACCTGTCTGGCTACTGTTCCCGATACGAGCGGTACTACGAAATTACGAACTTGCATGACTGTGATCCCCTCTTTTTCCGATGTCTTTATCTACATTTCTGCGGCGCTCGGACCCATTCCAGAAGCAGTTAGGAAGGCTTAGTTTCTCCAGCAGCCTGCCCTTCTATTTTCCAGAGCTCCATTTTTTTGCACGCGCAAAATTAATTTTATCATACCGATGATATTTTTTTATAGAGGAGAGCACTATGATTTCTTTCACACCTGCTAAAATCTCTGCTAGCTTCCTGCATTTCTTCTTGTCTAAAGTGGACAGCTTCTGCATATCCATGGATAACAGCTTGTTTATTGCGCAGCGGATTCTTTGGTATCCATAGATTTGTACAAGGGAGTTGAACAGTTTGGACAAGTATGTGAGCTGGATGGCGGGACTTCGGCTGCTGTCAGGCAGTGTGGAGATTGCTGCTGCACTGATTATGCTGAGGCTGAACCAGGTGGATAAGGCGCTTGCGGTTAATTCCGGGCTGGCGCTGGTCGGGCCGACAATCCTTATTCTGACCACAGCGGTCGGCCTGACGGGGATGGCCCAGCAGCTGTCGTGGGGCAAGCTCGGCTGGATCGGCTGCGGCGTAGCCTTTCTCTTAATCGGCATTCTGAAGAAATGATAGATGATAGTCATAAAGTACAAGTACAAGCATAAATATGGAATAAAGCTATTAAGTAGAGGACAACTTGGGGGTACTTTGTATGGCTAATGATTGGCTTCTATTGTTTCCCGAAAAAGTAAGAGCGCTGCTCGGCGGCCTCCCCGCTGCGCTCCTGGACAAGGTGGAGGAAGTGCGCGTCCGTGAAGGACGGCCGCTAGAGATTAATTACTCCGGCAAATATCATTTTGTCGGCGTGGACGGCAGTCTGACACAGCTTCCCGTTGAAGCCTACAAGCCGGACCGGGAGGATACGCACCGGCTGCTGGACCTGATCAGCAATCATTCGCTGTATACGATGGAAGAGGAGCTGCGCAAGGGCTTCATCACGATTCCCGGCGGGCACCGTATCGGCTTATCCGGCCGGACGGTCTTAAGCGGCGGGGGGGTTGAGCATCTCCGCGATATTACCGGCTTCAATGTGCGGGTTGCCCGCGAAGTGCACGGGCTGGCAGACGGCGTGCTGCCTTATCTGCTGGACCGGGGACGGCAGCGGATTATGCATACGCTGATCCTCTCGCCGCCGCAGCATGGCAAGACCACGCTGCTGCGCGACCTCGCCAGACAGATCTCGGCCGGAGGGCAGGGAGGACGCGAGGGCAGCCGCCCCGGTCTCAAGGTCGGCATCGTCGATGAACGCTCGGAGATTGCCGGCAGCCGCCGCGGGATTCCCGCCTTCGACGTCGGCCCGCGCACGGACATCCTGGACGGCTGTCCCAAAGCGGAAGGCATGATGATGATGATCCGCTCGCTGTCGCCCGACGTGCTGATCGCCGATGAGATCGGCCGCCTGGAGGATGCGGATGCAGTAACCGAGGCGCTGCACGCCGGCATCTCGGTAGTCGCTTCCGCGCATGGCAAGGAAGTGTCCGAGCTGGCCCGCCGGCCCGGCCTTGGCGGTCTGCTCGAGCACCGGATGTTCGAGCGGTATGTAATCCTGCACCGTTCGGAGTCAGGCCTGTCCTTCCGCATCCTGGACGCCCAGAAGCGCGGGCTGCTGCTGATCTCTCCGGAAGAGCGGATAGGCGGTGACCGGCATGCTTAAGCTGCTCGGGGCAGTGCTCATCGTGCTTGCAGGCACGCTGGCCGGCTTCAAGCGGGCTGCCCAGTATGCTGACAGGCCCCGGCATATCAGAGGCCTGATCGCAGCGCTGCAGCGGCTGGAGACGGAGATCCAGTACGGCTATACCCCGCTGCCGGAGGCGCTGCGCCGGATCGGGATGCAGAGCAAGGAGCCGTTGAGAGCATTCTTCCTCACCGCAGCGGAAGAGATGAGCCCGCCGCATAACTGCAGCGCCGAGGAAGCCGTGCAGCGGTCCATGGAGATTCACTGGAGCAGCGCTTCCCTGAAAGGAACAGAGAAGGAAATTTTCCGGCAGCTCAGCTGCACACTCGGAACCAGTGACAGATCGAATCAGAGCACGCATATTGCACTGGCTTTACAGCAATTGAAGCAGGAAGAGACAGCGGCCAGAGAAGATCAGGGCAAATATGAAAAAGTGAGCAAAAGCCTGGGTCTGCTGCTTGGAGCATTGATCGTCATTTTGATCTTTTAGCGAGGTGCCAGGAATGAATATTGAAGTCAACGCGATCTTTCAGATTGCCGGCATCGGCATCATTATCGCCATGATCCACACGGTGCTTAAGCAGATGGGCAAAGAGGACATCGCCCACTGGGTAACAATTGTCGGTTTTATCATCGTGCTGTTCATGGTCATCCGCATGCTGGACGGACTGCTTCAGGAAATCAAAACGATCTTTCTTTTTCAATAGGTTGGGGTTATGGAAATCATTCAAGTAGTGGGAATAGGAATTCTGTCGACCGTCCTCATCCTTGTCCTGAAGGAACAAAAGCCGATGTTCGCTTTTCTGCTGACTACTGCGGCAGGCATACTGATTTTTCTGTTCCTGATCGGCAAGATCGGAACGATTCTCGGCACGCTGGAGCGGGTGGCAGAATCCTCCGGGATGGAAATGATCTACATCAAAACCGTGTTTAAAATCATCGGCATTTCGTATATCGCGGAGTTCGGGGCACAGATCGTGCGCGATGCCGGACAGGAATCGATCGCTTCCAAAATCGAGCTGGCCGGCAAGGTGCTGATCATGGTGCTGGCCGTACCGATTATCAGCATCATTATAGAAACGGTGATGAAGCTGCTGCCTGCCTGAGATTCAGACGGAGTAGCAGAAGGCCACAGGAAAGCGGGGTGAGGGTGTGCAGGAGCGCAGTATTTTTCGTCCGCCAAAAGGGTGCAGGCTGCTCGTTCTGCTCCCCTGTCTGCTGCTTCTGCTGTGTGCAGGAACCGCTTATGCAGCTCCGGCTTCTCAAGCGCAGACACAAACACAGGCGCAAACACAGGCGCAAACACAGGCGCAAACGCAAACGGGAGGCAGCGGAGGCTCCTCATCCCCTGTAGACCAGTGGGTGAAGGGGCAGGTAGAGAACCTTCCTACAGACGGGGTAGAGACGTACTGGGATCAGCTGATGAAGGACTACGGGGGCTTCTTCCCGGAAGGTAAAACTCCCTCGCTGATGGATATGCTGCTGCCCGGAGAAGACGGATTAAGCTTCAAAAGTGTATTGTCCGGCCTGACCCGCTTCATGTGGCATGAGGTGCTCTACAACGGCAAGCTGCTGGTTACGATTGTGATGATCAGCGTGCTGAGTATGATTCTGGAGACGCTGCAGACCGCTTTTGAACGGAAATCCGTCAGTAAAATCGCTTATATGCTCTGTTACATGGTGGTACTGGTCATTGCCGTGAACAGCTTCAACATCTCCATCGGCTACGCCAAGGATGCCATTGACCGGATGATCGACTTCATGATGGCGATGATTCCGCTGCTGTTCGCACTGCTGGCTTCGATGGGCAATATCGTAACGGTGTCGGTGACCCATCCGCTGATCGTGTTCATGATCCATACAGTGGGTACGATGATTCACACCATAGTGTTCCCGCTGCTGTTCTTCTCGGCGGTGCTGCATCTGGTGAGTGCGATGTCGGAGAAATATAAGCTGACCCAGCTGGCCAACCTGCTGCGCAATATCGGGGCCGGATTGCTCGGAGTACTGCTTACCGTCTTTCTCGGGGTAATCTCGGTCAGAGGAATCACCAGCTCGGTTACTGATGGTGTAACCATCCGCGCCGCCAAATATATCACAGGCAATTTCGTGCCGGTTATCGGCAAAATGTTCGCAGATGCCACGGATACCGTAATCTCGGCATCACTGCTGGTGAAGAACGCCATCGGGCTCTCAGGGGTCATTATCATCCTCTTCCTCTGTGCTTTCCCGGCAATCAAAATTCTGGTGCTGGCCCTGATCTACAACGTAGCCGCCGCTGTTATGCAGCCGCTGGGTGAAACGCCGATTGTGACCTGCCTGCAGACGATCGGCAAAAGCATGATCTACGTGTTCGCCGCGCTGGCTGCCGTATCGCTGATGTTCTTCCTGGCCGTCACCATCATGCTGACCGCAGGCAATGTCACCGTAATGATGCGGTGAGGCGGATATCATCCGGGTCCGTTTGTATGAGATATGAGGCAGGTTGTGTAAACAAACTTTCAGGAGGTGCGCCATGAGCTGGCTCAGCGGATGGCTCCATGAACTGATTCTGGTGGTGCTGATGGCCGCGTTTGTCGAGATGCTGCTGCCCAGCAAATCCATGGAACGCTATGCCAGGCTGGTGCTCAGTCTGCTGGTTCTGCTGACGATGCTTAGTCCGATCGTCTCCATGCTCAAGGGGGACGCCAGCAAGGAGCTTAGTCTGGCCATGGAGCAGCAGGAGCGGAGCGGCGGGCTGCTCTCTGGTACAGGAGACGGCGCGGACTCGCTGGAGAAGATTCTGGCGGACGGGCGGATGCTGGCAGAGGGGGCGCGTGATCAGAGCCTGAAGCTTGCCGCCGAAGAAATAGCAGGGCAGATGCGCGATCAGATTGCCGGCAGCACCGGCATCCGCGGGGTGAATGTTACGGTAACGCTGGGCATGGGGCCGAATCCGAGTGCGCCTCTGGGCGAAGAGGTGCCGGTGATCTCTTCGGTCACAGTAGATATGCCAGTGGCGGGAGCGGTTGCTGCAAGCGGCATACCGGGTTCAGCAGAGGGCTCACAGCCTGCAGCAGGCCCGGCATCCGAACCGATACGGATTACCCCTGTTGAACCGGTCCAGGTCAGCCTGGACAAGGACGGGGCGGCAAGTGAAGGCTCTGGAGCCGCAACGGGTGCTTCGCAGCCTTCAGCCGCAGGAAACGGGACGCAGGAGGAACAGGCTGCAGCGGTTATAGAGGCCGAATCGGTCAAAAGGCTGCTCGAGCAGAACTGGAACCTGGACCCGGATTCGATACATGTGCTGAGCGGCGGCACCAGCGCCGTGAAATCATAAGACAGAGACCAGGGAACACAAGGCAGAATGCCATATACAGAAGGAGGGAAATCAATGGCCAATTGGCTGAAAAAGCTGGAGCAGTGGGCCGGTGGCGGAAGCGGCAACCCGAAGAGGAGTCATACTTTCCGCTGGCTGATCATTATTGGCTTGCTGGGCGTTGCTATCATGCTGTTCAACTCCTTCGTGAATGTGAAGAAGCTGGACAGCGAGAATACGGGACGTGAACCGCCCGTAAGCGAGACCTCTCAGGCGGTCCTGCAGCAGGAGGCGGTGCAACCCAATTCTTTTGACAGCATCGAGCTGGCGATGGAGAACCGGACGAAGGAGATTCTGGAGAAGATCGTCGGGGTCGGCACAGTTGACATTATGGTCACCGTGGATTCCACAGAGGAAATAGTCGTGCAGCGCAATATGAATGATTCGCAGGCGCAGAGTGAGGAAACCGATGCCAGCGGCGGTAAACGCCATACTACACAATACACCAGGGACGGCGAAATCGTAACCTACAGCCAGTCCGGCGACGAAACCCCGATTATCACCAAACGGATCAAACCCCAGGTGCGCGGTGTGCTGGTTGTCGCCAAAGGGGCAGAGAATAAAGTGGTGCGTAACCTGATCGAGCAGGCTGTCGAGAAAGGGCTGAACGTGCCGAGCTACCGGATCTCCGTCGTTCCGCGCAAGCAGGAATAGGCGTTCAGCTTACAAGCCAGACATACGCAAGCGAATTCGTAGAGGCATATTCAATAAAACTTTTAGGAGGAATCACAAATGAAGGGCAAAAGACAAACAATTTGGCTGGTTTCGATGCTCAGTTTAATGGTGGTGCTCTCGGCTTATTACCTGTTCACGGAAGACACTGGAGCTTCCATTCCCAAAGAAACTGCGGGCAGCATTCAGGTGGACACCGTGAAGGACGGGACGGGCGGCGGGACCGCTACTACGCTTGACAGCGGGCTCGTGATCAACGAAGTAACAACTGATGATTCCGTTACTGCCGATGCGGGAGCCCAGACAGATGACAGCAAAACTGCTGCTGTAACTGAGGATGCCGGCAAAGCTGCTGCAGACGAGACCGCTGCCGCTGCCGTGACGGATGACAGCACATCCGCAGCAGTAACAGATGACAGCAGCGCAGCAGCTAACAGCTCCAGCGTTGACAAGGATACGGCCGCAGCAGATACAGCGGACAAGACAGAGAAACCGGCTGCTAGTGCCGACAAATCAGCAGCAGCTTCCACAGAGAAGACTCCGGCCAAGGATGATGCGGCTATTCTGGATGAAGTAGCTTCCCAGAGCGTATCGGCCAGCAGCATGTTCACGAATTACCTGTATGAACGCGAGCAGCAGAATCTTAAGGACCACAATGATCTGCTGGCCCTGATTAATGACATGGATAAGACACCTGCGGAGAACGCGGTTGCCCAGGAACAACTCAGCAAGCTGGAGGAAAAAGAATCCAAAATCACCGGAATTGAAGAGCAGCTTCAGCAGAAATACGGTGAAGCTATTGTGAAAGAGGAAGCCGGAGATGCGTACACAATCGTAGTGCTCAGCGATAAGCTGGATGTGAAGCAGGCCGTGGGCATCGTTGACCTTGTAATGAAAGAACTGAGTGTGTCCCAGGACAAGATTAAAGTCCAATACGTATCGGAACAGTAAGGCCTCCTGAATTAAATGAAAGAAAATAGAATAAAATGCCGAAAGAGCCCGGGCACGTCCCGGGCTCTTTCCATTTCTAGCGTTTGTGATATAATACATAAAGTTATCTTGAAATATAAGAAGAATACGCAGGCAGCGGTTATCCTGAAAGCGATTCTAAAGAACCGCAAGCAGACCGAATCACAGGTTACCCGGGAAGAACGGAATATCGTACCCTGCTTATCTGCGTCCAAAATGGCTTCGAGAGAAAGCTGAAGGAGTGAACTACCCAATGTTCAAGTTAAGCGAGATTAAGGAATTAATTAAATTGCTGGACCAGACCTCTTCCGTACATGAGCTGGAGATTGAAAGCGAAGGTATGAAGCTGGCTATCCGCAAACCGGATCGCCCTGAAGCTGATGGAACAGCAATCCAGGCGACTCCTTATGCCTACCCCTTTACGCCAGCACCGCAGCCGCAAAGTCCGCAGCATGTTGCTCCTCCGGTTGTCAGTGAAGTTCCTGCTGTAACGCAGCAGCAAGCATCCTCCGCTGAAGGCGCATTACATAAAATCGTCTCTCCGATGGTAGGGACCTTCTATAGTGCTGCTTCTCCGGAAACACCGTCCTTTGTAAGTGTGGGAGACCGGGTTCATGAGAAATCAACGGTCTGCATCATTGAAGCCATGAAGCTGATGAATGAGCTGGAAGCGGAAGTGAAAGGCGAAATCGTCTCCGTCCTGGCCGAGAACGGCCAGTTAGTGGAATACGGCCAGCCGCTGTTTCTGGTGAGAGCGGAATAATTGCCGCGAGAATCATGAGGAGCCTGCAAGCTTCGCTAAACTTTGGGAGGAAAAGCATGAACATTCAAAAAGTGTTGATTGCCAACCGCGGCGAAATCGCGGTCCGCATTATCAGGGCCTGCCGTGAACTGGGCATTTCCACCGTAGCAGTCTATTCGGAGCCGGACCGGGATTCACTGCATGTCCGTCTGGCTGATGAAGCGTACTGTATTGGTCCGATGCCCGCCAAGGACAGCTATCTGAATTTTACAAATATTATGAGCGTAGCCACGCTCACCGACTGTGATGCCATTCATCCCGGCTATGGCTTCCTGGCCGAGAATGCGGATTTCGCGGAGATTTGTGAATCCTGCAATATTACATTTATAGGCCCTTCTCCGGATGCGATCACACGGATGGGTGACAAGGCTGTAGCCAAAGAAACCATGAAGCTGGCCGGAGTTCCGATTATTCCGGGCTCTGACGGGCTTGTCGGCGACATAGAGGAAGCGGTTATGCTGGGCCGTGATATTGGTTATCCGATCATCGTCAAGGCTACAGCAGGCGGCGGAGGCAAAGGCATCCGCATTGCCGAGGACGAAGCATCACTGGTGAAGCAGATTACGGCTGCCCAGCAGGAAGCGCAGAAGGCTTTTGGCAACGCTGGTGTGTATCTTGAGAAATTCCTGACCGGCATGAAGCATGTGGAGATTCAGATTATCGCCGATAATCATGGCAATGTAGTCCATCTGGGTGAACGGGACTGCTCCGTGCAGCGCCGCCGCCAGAAGCTGATTGAAGAAGCGCCTTGCTCCGTGCTTACCCCGGAGGTCCGTGATGCAATGGGTCAAGCGGCTGTACGGGCTGCGCAGGCGGTAAATTACTCGGGAGCGGGTACGCTGGAATTCCTGCTGGGGCCGGACGGACAGTTCTACTTCATGGAGATGAACACGCGTATCCAGGTTGAGCATCCGGTAACGGAGATGGTCACCGGCGTGGATCTGATCAAGGAAATGATCTCTGTGGCGGAAGGCAACCCCTTGTCCTTCACCCAGGAGGATATTGTGATCAACGGCTGGTCAATCGAATGCCGTATTAACGCCGAGGACCCTGAACGTAATTTCATGCCGTCTCCGGGCAAAATCGGCTTCTATCTGCCGCCGGGCGGACTTGGAGTGCGGGTGGACAGCGCGGCTTATCCGGGCTACACCATTTCACCTTTTTATGACTCGATGATCGCCAAGCTGATCGTCTGGGCGCCGACGCGCTATGAAGCCATTGCCAAGATGAAACGGGCTTTATCCGAATTCGCTGTGGAAGGCATACATACAACCATACCTTTCCATCAGAGATTGCTGGAGCATCCGGTATTTTTGGACGGGAATTTCGATATCAAATTCCTGGAAGAGTATGAAATTTAGGACGACTTCTCATTGTTTGTCATAAAGTTCGTCAAATGATATAGTATGTTTAATAAGAGACGTGCTGCCTTGCTTGAAATGCCCGAATAACTTTTTTACCGGAAAGGTGTGAAGTCCAAAATGAGTACATTGCCGACAGAATACGAACGTACGGAAATTGGTGAGATCCAGATTGCTCCTGAAGTGATCGAGGTTATCGCAGGTTTGGCAACCGTAGAGGTTAAAGGCGTGGCCGGAATGAGCGGCGGTTTCGCCGGAGGAATCGTGGAGCTTCTCGGACGCAAGAACTTGTCTAAGGGCGTTAAGGTTGAAGTGGGACAACGCGAAGCTGCAGTGGATGTATCCGTAATCATTGAATACGGCAACCGTCTTCCTGAAGTGGCTGCTGAAATTCAGCGCAACGTTAAGCGTTCCATCGAAACCATGACCGGCCTGACGGTTGTAGAAGTGAATGTGCATATCCATGATGTGCAGTTCAGAAACGCCACAAGTGTTGACAAAAGCGAAGATACAGACGCGGTTATCCGCGTGAAGTAAAGGCCTTTGTTCTTCCATAAACCCCCGACGTAGGTCGAGGGTTTACCTTAATTTAAGGAGGTTATGTGACTCGTGGCCAAAATTCTGGACAGGCTTCTGCTGTTCCTTTACAGCTTAAGTATCGGAATACTATCTGTAATTGCCATCCTCCTCTTGAGCGGCGCCATTCCGGACACGTTTGAGATTCCTGACGGGCCGGGGGCCTATATCGCTGCGATTACAGCTGCGGTTATTCTTTTCCTGCTGAGCATCCGTTTCTTCTACATCTCCCTGCGCCGCGACCGTGCTTCCCTGCCGTCCGTGGATCAGCGTACAGAGTATGGGGACATTCAGATCTCCATGGAAACCATCGAGAACCTCAGCCTCAAGGCTGCAGGCAAAGTGAAGGGCATCCGTGATCTGAAGTCGCGCATCCGCGTCTCGCAGGCCGGACTTGAAATTATGATCCGGGCAGTTGTGGACGGCGAGCATTCCCTGCCTCTGCTTACTACGGAGGTTCAGCGCCAGGTGCATGATTTCGTGCAGGAAACAACCGGAATTCCGGTAGCGGATGTATCTGTATATATTGCTAACCTCACACAGTCACCAAGCTTCAAAAGTCGAGTGGAATAGAGGTGAGTTTCCCTTATGTCTTGGAGAGAAGTATGGGAAAGTCACGGGGGTAGAATTGCCGGAGTTACCTTCGGGGTCGTTCTCGGTCTGATTTATCTGATTAGCGGTTTTTGGGATATGCTGTTCTTTGCACTGGTAGTGTTCATCGGATATACGCTTGGCAAAAGAAAGGATACCGCACAGGCTCCCCTGTTTCAGTGGCAGGAGCTCGTGAGCCGGCTGTCCGGACGCTGGCGTCCCTTCAAATGAACCGCGATAGTCTTTCTCCCGGAAGCCTGGAACCCGTTACTTTGAGTTGCTGACCTGCGGAAGAACGGCTGCGCGGTTTTTTGGTAAGAAGATTTAAGAAATTCAAATACAAAGTATGCTAGTTAAAGACTGTAGGAGGAACAAATGAAAAGACGTTTAGCGAGAGAAATTATTGTCCAGAGCCTGTACCAGATGGAAATGAATGATGTGGAAGTTACTGAGGCTGTAGAAATGCTCATTGAGGAAGCTGCCGATGAGAACGAAACCGAACGCGTCATCACTGACGAGACCGAGCTGAAGGCTTATGTGATCGCCCATGTAAACGGCGTCTGGGAGCACAAAATGGCCATCGACGAAATGCTGGAGCATTACCTCAAAGGCTGGCAGATGAGCCGCCTGTCCCGTGTTGACCGTCAGATTCTGCGTCTGGCCACGTTCGAGATGATCTTTGCCAGTGATGTGCCGGCCAAGGTAGCTGTCAATGAGGCAATTGATCTGGCCAAGCATTTCGGCACCGATGATTCTGGTAAATTCGTGAACGGCGTACTCGGCAAGATGATTCAGGATGTAGATACGCTTAGAGCGGATCTGTAATCGTTAAATAGACAAAAGGGGAGAGACTTACATGACAGCAGCGATTATCAGCGGTAAACAGGTATCGGACGAAATTCGGATCAGCATTGCCCGGGAGGTTGCAGAGCTTACGGAACGTGGCGTTAAGCCCGGTCTTGCTGTCGTTCTAGTCGGTGAAGATCCGGCTTCTCAGGTCTATGTGCGTAACAAGGAGAAATCATGTATTGAGCTGGGCTTCCATTCCGAGGTTCACCGGCTGGATGCAGCAACGAGCCAGGAGGATCTGCTCGCTCTGGTGGCTGATCTGAACGGCCGTGATGATATTGACGGCATTCTCGTGCAATTGCCGCTTCCCAAGCATATTGAAGAGAAGGCAGTCATTAATGCCATTTCCGTGGAGAAGGATGTTGACGGGTTCCATCCGGTCAATGTAGGGAACCTGGTCATTGGTGATGACAGTCTGCTCCCTTGTACTCCTGCGGGAGTCATCGAATTGATCAAACGGACAGGCACTGATATTTCCGGCAAGCATGCTGTGGTTATCGGCCGCAGCAATATTGTCGGCAAGCCGGTGTCCCTGCTGCTGCAGCGTGAGAATGCCACGGTTACCATGTGCCATTCACGCACCGCGAATATGGCTGAACTCAGCCGCCAGGCGGATATTCTGGTAGTTGCCATCGGCCGGGCTAACTTCATCGATGCTTCCTTCGTGAAGCCGGGTGCAGTTGTCATTGATGTCGGAATGAACCGTCTGGATACCGGCAAGCTTGCCGGTGATGTCGATTATGAGAGTGCCCGTGAAGTCGCCGGGTTTATTACGCCTGTGCCGGGCGGAGTAGGGCCGATGACGATCACGATGCTGATGAGCAACACGCTGATCGCGGCCAAACGCCGCCACGGCCTGAAGTAGGCTAAGCTTATGGCGGCAGAGCGGCAGGTCTACTCCATTAAGGAACTTAACAAGTATATCCGCATGAAGCTGGATTCGGATGCGGTGCTCTCCGATGTATGGATCCGCGGTGAAATATCGAATTTCACCCACCACGGAAGCGGGCATATGTATTTCACGCTGAAGGATGAGAGCAGCCGGATCAAGGCGATCATGTTTGCTTCACATAACTCGCGGCTGCCTTTTGTACCGAAGGAAGGGACCAAGGTCATTGCCAGAGGCAACGTGACGGTCTATGAACGGGACGGGCAGTATCAATTCTACGCCACCCACATGCAGCCGGACGGAATCGGCAGCCTGTATCTGGCTTACGAACAGCTGAAGAGCAAGCTGGAGCAGGAGGGGCTGTTCGCAGCGGCGCGCAAGCGTCCGCTGCCGCGGTTCCCGCGCGTGATCGGTGTAGTTACCTCGCCGACAGGAGCGGCAGTGCGGGATATTATCATCACCCTGCAGCGCCGTTATCCGCAGGTGGCGGTGGTGCTCTATCCTGTGCTTGTACAGGGTAAAGGCGCCGGCCCTTCCATTGTGAAGGCCATCGAGAACCTGAACGCCATGGGCGAGGCCGATGTGCTGATTGTAGGGCGCGGCGGCGGCTCCCTGGAGGAGCTCTGGGCCTTCAATGAAGAGGCCGTCGCCCGCGCGATTGCGGCCTCCAGAATTCCGGTCATCTCGGCCGTCGGCCACGAGACCGACTTCACGATCGCCGACTTCGCCGCCGATCTCCGTGCGGCGACCCCTACGGCGGCAGCGGAGCTTGCCGTGCCGAGCGCAGCCGAGCTCGCCGGGCAGCTGCGCACCGCCCAGCAGCGGCTGCGCCAAGGGCTGCTGCGCCGCTCACAGCGCAGCGGCGAGCGCCTCGCGGCGCTGCAGCGCTCGCTGGCGCTGGCCGGCCCGCGCCGGCAGCTGGCCCAGCACGCGCAGCGGCTGGACATGCTGCGCGCGGCCCTGGTCCGCGCAGCCGAGGCAAGGCACAGCAGCGCGCAGGGGCGCAGCGCGCTGCTGCATCAGAGCCTGCAGCGCTTCCATCCGCGGGACAGCATTAGCGCTGCCCGCCGGCGCACGGATAGCCTTACCCGTGAGCTGACGGGGGCGATGCAGGCGCGCTTCCAGGATAAGCGCGCGCGCTATGTGGCTGAGCTGCGCCATCTGGATGCGCTCAGCCCGCTCAAGGTGATGTCACGGGGCTACAGCCTCGTGTACGACGAGAACGAAGAGCATTTAATCAAATCGCTGAAGGAAGTTGAAGTTGGCGATAAGGTGAACATAAAGCTTAATGACGGACAGCTAAACTGCCAGGTATGGGGAATGAAGGAGGATGTTAAAGACGATGGCAAAAGAAGCGGAACTGGATTTTGAGGGAGCCATGGAGCGCCTGGAGGTAATCGTACGCGAGCTTGAGCATGGCGACGTTCCCCTGGAGAAGGCGATTGATTTATTCCAGCAGGGAATGAAGCTGTCGCAGCTCTGCGGCAGTAAGCTGGAGCAGGTAGAGCGCAAGATCGAGATGATTACGGTAGAGGATGGCGAGCTGCGCAAGAAGCCATTCGGAGCCCGGCTGGAAGGCGATGGCGATGAGTCGTTCTGAGCTGGAACCGGGCAGCAGTGAAGCGGAAGCACACGGGCGCGCACCGCTTGAGCAGTATATTGCAGAGGTGGGACACTGGGTTGCTGATGCACTGACGGCAACCCTGCCTGCGCAGTGGATTGTGCCTCAGGTGCTCAGGGAGGCGATGGACTATTCGCTGCAGGCCGGAGGCAAACGCCTGCGCCCGCTGCTGGTCATCGCCGCCTGTGAAGCGCTTGGCGGCAGCCGTGAGGCTGCGCTGCCCGTAGCGGCAGCGATTGAAATGGTGCATACTTATTCATTGATTCACGATGATCTGCCGGCCATGGATAATGACGACTACCGGCGCGGCAAGCTCACGAACCACAAGGTCTTCGGGGAAGCTGCGGCGATCCTGGCCGGGGATGCACTGCTGACGCATGCCTTCTATAGTGTGGTACAAGCTTCGCGTAAATTTGGCGTTCCGGCAGAGAATGTGCTGTCCATTGTTGAGGATCTGGCCGAAATGGCCGGTCCGCGCGGAATGGTCGGCGGGCAGGTTGCCGATATGGAAGGCGAGCAGGGCTTAACCGACCTGCATCAGCTTCAGTATATCCATCTTCATAAGACAGGCGATCTGATGATCTTCTCGCTGCTGGCGGGAGGCAGAATCGCCGGTGCGGATGAGCGTCGGCTGGAGGCGCTGCGCCAGTTCGGTACGCAGATTGGCCTGGCTTTTCAGATTCAGGATGATATCCTTGATCTGGTCGGCGATGAGAGCAAGCTGGGCAAAAAAACCGGCAGTGATATCAAGCAGCAAAAGGTGACCTATCCCTACTTCATCGGCCTGGAAGCCTCGCGTGAAGAGGTGAAGCGGCTGACCGCTGAAGCGCACAGCGCGGTCCTTGAGGGCGGATTTCAGGATCATACCCGGCTGCTTGAAATTGCAGATTATTTGATGTCACGCGATCATTAGGTACATTTCGGAAACGGCTGTGTTTCGACAGCCGTTTCGTTTGTGTTATAATGGGGTTTATATTTTACAACATCTAGGAAAGCGGGGAATACTCGTGCTGCTTCCACAAATAAATGATCCTCAGCAACTTAAATCTTTGTCAGTCGAGGAGCTGGCAGCCCTTGCGGAAGAAATCCGCCGGTTTTTAATAGACAAACTTACAGTAACCGGAGGGCATCTCGGATCCAACCTGGGGGTAGTGGAGCTCACGCTGGCCCTGCATTACTGCTATGACAGTCCCCGGGATAAGATGATATATGACGTCGGTCATCAGGCGTATGTGCACAAGATACTGACTGGCCGCCAGGACCGGTTTGATACACTGCGCAAGCAGGGCGGCTTATGCGGGTTTGTGAAGCGTTCGGAGAGCGAACATGATGTCTGGGAAGCCGGACACAGCAGTACCTCTTTGTCTGCCGCAATGGGTATGGCCATGGCCCGGGATTTGAAGGGCGAGGACAATAGGGTCATCGCTGTGATCGGCGACGGTGCGCTTACCGGGGGGATGGCCTTTGAGGCGCTGAACCATATTGGACATGAACGCCGCAAGCTGATGGTGATCCTCAATGACAATGAGATGTCTATCGCACCGAATGTAGGAGCCATGCATAATTATTTGAGCAAAATCCGCTCGGACCGCCATTATCTGCGTGCGAAGGATGAAGTGGAAGGCCTGCTCAAAAAAATCCCGGCGATTGGCGGGCGGCTGGCCAAGACGGCGCAGAATGTGAAGGACGGCCTGAAGAATATGCTGGTTCCCGGTGTTCTGTTCGAAGAGCTCGGATTCACGTATCTGGGACCCGTGGATGGTCATGATCTGGAGAAAATGATCGACACCTTCCATCAGGCAGATAATGTGTCTGGTCCTGTGCTGGTACATGTGCTGACGACGAAGGGCAAAGGCTACAAGCCGGCCGAAACGGACTTCTATAAATCACATGCGATCTCACCCTACAAAATTGAATCCGGCCAGTCTCTTAAGGCTGTGAAGGCTGTCAGCCACCCGATGTATACCGAAGTATTCGGGGAGACGCTGATTGAGCTGGGCCGTCAGGATTCAAGACTGATTGCGGTCACACCGGCAATGCCGGGCGGCTCGGGCCTGTTCCCGTTCGCGAAGGAATTCCCGGACCGGATGATCGATGTCGGTATCGCTGAGCAGCATGCAGCCACGCTGTGCGCCGCTCTGGCCATGGAGGGGATGAAGCCGGTCTATGCCGTTTACTCCACTTTTATGCAGCGTGCCTATGACCAGATTGTCCATGATATCTGCAGACATAATGCCAATGTAATGTTTGCCATCGACCGCGCCGGTTTTGTCGGTGCGGACGGGGAGACCCATCAAGGGGTATATGATATAGCTTTCATGCGGCACATCCCGAATATAGTGCTTATGATGCCTAAGGATGAGAATGAGCTGCGCCATATGATGAAGACGGCACTGGAATACAATGACGGACCTATTGCTTACCGTTATCCGCGGATAGAGGGCACCGGGGCGGCTGTAGATGCCGAACTGCGTTGTCTGCCTATCGGCTCCTGGGAGCGTCTGCGTCCCGGGGATGATTACGCAGTGCTGGCCTGCGGCCCGATGGTTCAGCTAGCCGAGGAGGCAGCTGAGCTGCTCAAGCGTGAAGGCATTCAGGTTAGCGTAGTGAACGCCCGGTTCCTGAAGCCGCTGGATAATACCATGCTGCTTGAACTGGCTCATGCCGGAACCAGCATGGTTGTGCTTGAAGAAGCCAGCCAGGCAGGCAGTCTTGGCAGCGCAGTGCTCGAATTCTATGCGGAACATGAGATTTATGATGCACGAGTTCACTTGATGGGCGTGCCGGATATCTTCGTTGAGCATGGTTCGATCAAGGAGCAGCGCCAGGAAACCGGCCTCACCGTTGAAGCCTTGTGTACGCGGATCAAGGCGATGAAGGCGCTAAGCACTTATACTTACAAGTCGACTTCCAATTCCTGAGTACAGGGTGGAAGCCGGACCCAAGTGACCAGGAGATGAACATGGAACACCCTAAAGAACGTATAGATGTACTGTTAGTTGAGCAAGGCTTCTACGACAGCCGTGAGAAGGCCAAGGCAGCAATCATGGCGGGTCTTGTGCTGGCGAATGAAGAACGGATTGAGAAGCCGGGAATGAAGGTGCTGCGCAGCTCTGTCTTAAGAGTCAAAGGAGCTGTGCATCCCTACGTCAGCCGGGGCGGCCTGAAGCTGGAGAAAGCACTGCGGCAGTTCGGCATTGACCTGAACGGGAGGAATATGCTGGATATCGGCTCCTCTACAGGAGGCTTCACCGATTGTGCGCTCCAGAACGGGGCAGCACATGTGTATGCTATTGATGTCGGCCATAACCAGCTGGACTGGAGCCTGCGCAACGACGAGCGGGTAACCGTAATGGAGCAGACCAACTTCCGCTACATGACCCCGCCTGACCTGAAGGGGCCGGTACCTGACTTTGCCAGTATTGATGTGTCCTTTATTTCACTGAAGATTATTCTGCCGCCGCTGATGGCGCTCCTGAACCGCCCGGCCGATATCGCTGCGCTGATCAAGCCGCAGTTCGAGGCCGGACGGGAAAAGGTGGGGAAATCCGGTGTAGTCCGCGAATCAGCCGTTCACAAAGAGGTGCTTGTTAATGTGCTGTCAATGGCGGCCGGGCTGGGCTATAAGCTGGAAGGGCTGACCTTCTCTCCAATTACCGGAGGGGAAGGCAATATTGAATTCCTGGCTCACTGGAAGCTGCTGCCTGTAGCAGTAGATAACTCTACGGACGAACAGCACGAACAGCAGCTTTTCCCGGCTGAAGCACAGCCGAATTCTTTCGCCGCGCTTGCCGAATCCGTAATCAAGGAAGCGAATGCAACCTTTAGCGCTACGAACAATGGAAACTCATCTAAACGATGAGTTTCTTTTGCTGCAAAAATAATCGTTTTCTGCCTGCAATATACATGCTTCAAGCGGTGTTATACGTTATAATTAATGAACTTAAGCAGGCAACGCTTCATCTGCAGTCAGCTTCAACTTTTTGCTGCCGGATCAGGCTCTGTTATTCCCCTCAAGCAGGATTTCGCCTGCCTTCACGCGAATAGATTCACCGAGGTGATGGGAGTGGCGAGCTCTGACAAGGCCGTTGTAGCACTCATTGGACTGGCGGCGGCAATCTTTATCGTTTACCGGATCTACATCTGGCTCCAAGGTTCCCCAAGATCGTTCATGAAGGACAGGGTACCGATCAATACCATTATTCAGCCTCATCCGTCCATCGGATTATTAGAGGATGCCGGTTACGAGGTCATAGGCGGCAAGCTGAAGATTCCTTTGTCCTTTCAAGTGAACGGGGCACCGATGTACAGCAGGCTGTTCATTGATTATGTGGCCAGCAAAGATGAGGAGCATTTCTATCTGGTTATTCTGTCCCGGCCGCGCAAAGGGCTTGAGTTCACCGGCAGCGGACTTCGCGACACTCTGCTTCCTTATCTGCTAATTTATCCGGATTGTAGCGGTGTGCTGTACGTGGATACGGTGAATTCAGCAATTCATGTGATTAAGTTAGGCAAAGACGATGGTGAATCCAATTGAGATCAACTTATAAATACGGGAGGCAACAATGAAGGGACACAGGCACATCAAAATAAGAGAAATTATTACGCAGAGGGAGATCGAGACCCAGGATGATCTGGTGGAGGCTCTGCGTGAATCCGGATTTCAGGTTACCCAGGCCACAGTATCCCGTGATATCAAGGAACTGCTGCTGATTAAGGTGCCGATGGATGACGGGCGCTACAAATACTCCCTGCCGACTGACCAGCGCTATAATCCGACCCAGAAGCTTAAGCGGGTGCTGGTGGATAATTTTGTGCAGATCGATTTCTCCGCCAACCTTGTGGTTATGAAATGTCTTCCGGGAACAGCCAATTCTGTGGCTGCACTGATTGATAATATTGACTGGCCGCAAATTATGGGCACCATCTCGGGCGATGACACCATTCTGATTATCTGCCGCCAGCCTGAGGACAGCAAAGGCGTTATTGCACAAATTATGGGCTACATCTCGTAACTTCATCACCTTTTTACACTTAAATAAGCGATCATCTTTTCGGAGGTGCTGTATTCGTGTTAGACACGTTATCAATCCGCAATCTGGCCGTCGTTGAGGCGGTGGATGTGCATTTTTATCCCGGCTTTCATGTTCTTACAGGGGAGACGGGGGCAGGGAAATCGATTATTATCGATGCGCTTGCACTCATTGCCGGGGGCCGCGGTTCTGCGGACTCTATCCGGTATGGGTGTGAAAAGGCAGAAATGGAAGCGCTTTTCAGCTTGCCGGGAACCCATCCGGTCTGGGATACGCTGGAACGGCTTGGCATTGGAGCAGAACGCGAAGAGCATCTGGTGATCCGCCGGGAGATTACCTCTCAAGGCAAAAGCACTTCACGGGTGAACGGACAGATGGTCAATCTCAGCATGCTGCGGGAAATCGGTGAACAGCTGGTGAATATCCACGGGCAGCATGAGCATCAGAACCTGCTGAAGGCTGAACGTCATCTGGGGCTGCTGGATACTTACGGCGAAGCTGTGATTGGCCCGCTCAAAGCTGACTACCAGGAGAAATATACGGCCTTCGCCAAAGTGGAAAAAGAACTCCGGGAACTTCAGGAATCCAGTCAAAAAGCGTATCAAATGCTTGATTTGTACCGTTTTCAGCTGGAGGAAATTTCTGCTGCAGGACTAAAACCG
Source organism: Paenibacillus phytohabitans (assembly GCF_013141775.1). Lineage (GTDB taxonomy): Bacteria > Bacillota > Bacilli > Paenibacillales > Paenibacillaceae > Paenibacillus_AQ > Paenibacillus_AQ phytohabitans. The sequence continues at coordinate 328,996 of NZ_WHOB01000020.1, read as the reverse complement.
GGAGAAGATGAATTACTTAACGAAGAAAGGGTCAAACTATCCCACAGTGAGAAAATGATGGATTCAGTATCCGGCGCATACGAGCTGCTGTATGACAGGCAAGGGCTGGAATCCATCGGGAGTGTCATCTCCAAGCTGGAGGATGCGATCCGTTATGACGAGAAGGGCCTGAGGGCTGTGTTCGAGCAGCTGCAGTCGTCGTATTACCAGCTGGAGGATGCGGCCTTCCAGTTGCGTGACTACCGCGAAGATATCGAATTCAATCCGGCACGGCTGGAGGAAATTGAGAACCGTCTGGATCTGATCACAGGGCTGCGGCGCAAATACGGGGACAGTGTAGAGCAGATTCTGGAGTATTATGAGCAGATTCACCGGGAGACCGATCTTCTGGAGAATAAGGACGAATACATTGAGAAATTGACGGCCAAACGCGATGGCCTGCTCGGCACTTTAATGAAAGCCGCCGGAGCGCTCAGCACGGCACGCCGCCAGTGTGCTACGGATCTCGCTTCCCAAGTGGAAGGTGAGCTGAAGGATCTGCAGATGGAGCGGACTTCGCTTCAGGTCAAAATGGATACGCTCGAAGACCCGCGCGGTATTGAGTATCAGGACCGGCGATACCGTCTTACCCGGCAGGGGATTGACAGCGCAGAGTTCATGATCTCCCCGAACCCGGGCGAACCGCTGCGGCCGCTGGGCAAAATCGCCTCCGGCGGTGAGCTGTCCCGCATCATGCTGGCGATGAAGAGTATTTTTGCCCGGCATGACGCCATTCCTGTCCTGATCTTCGATGAAGTGGATACCGGTGTCAGCGGGCGCGCGGCACAATCCATTGCGGATAAATTATACAAGCTGTCCTCCACCTGTCAGGTGTTCTCCATTACTCACTTGCCGCAGGTGGCCTGTATGGCGGATCATCAATATCTGATTGTCAAAAAAGTCGAAGACGGACGCACGATGACCGAAGTGGACTCCCTCTCGGCGGAAGGCCGGGTGCTGGAGCTGGCCCGTATGCTGGGTGGTGTGGAAATTACCGAAAAAACATTGCATCACGCACAGGAAATGCTCGGTTTGGCTGAGGCCAGCAAAGCTGCTGCTGGGTAAGCGGGACAATGATTGACAGTAATAAAAGCCTGGGGGCAAGGTTATCTTATAGGTACGCAATTGGCGACCACCTTTTTCGTCAAGCGAAAGAAGCAAAAGGGAGCGTGACAGCCATTGAAGCCGAACCTCAGGAAGTTAATGCCCGGCCTTTTATTTGCCTTCTTTCTCAGCTTATCAGGCATAACGGGACCTCAACAGAGCTTTGCAGCACCGCTGGAACATCAGCCGCATAAAGCGGTTCAGGGGAATGACAATGAGCTTAGAGTCATCCCGGGAGGTCAGACGATTGGCGTGAAAGTGAAGTCAGCAGGGGTTCTGGTTGTGGGCCATCATCTGATTGAAGTGTCGGAGCAGTCCAAGATTTCACCCGGCGAGAACAGCGGACTGATGCCTGGTGATCTGATGATCTCCATTAATGGGGTCAAGCTGGACGAGGTATCCAAGGTAGCAAAGCTTGTGGAACGTGCCGGTAAAAGCAATGATTCCTTAAGTATTGTGTACAAACGCAGCGGCAAAGAGCACAAAGCTCAGCTAAAACCCGCGTATGACCGCAATGACAAGGTATGGAGACTGGGGCTCTACATCCGCGATTCCGCGGCAGGTGTGGGTACCCTGACTTTCTATGCTCCGAAACAAGGCGTATACGGTGCTCTGGGGCATGTCATTACCGACATGAACACCGGCACACCGATTGTTGTCGGCAGCGGCCATATCGTCCAGTCCAGTGTCACCTCCATTTCCAAAAGCCAGGATGGCGATCCTGGGGAGAAACGGGCACATTTTCTGAAGGAAAGCCAGGTTCTCGGTAATGTGGAGAGCAATACGGATTTCGGAATCTTCGGCAAAATGACCCGCAATCCGGAGCACAGCCTGTACCAGGAACCGATACCCGTTGCAATGAGCGCTGAAGTGAAGGAAGGCCCGGCACAGATTCTTACAGTAGTCGATGGTCAGCAGGTGGAGCGTTTCAATGTGGAGATCATTCATGTGGCCCGCCAGCAGACTCCGGCGACCAAAGGCATGGTCCTGCGCATCACCGATTCCCGTCTGATTGATAAGACCGGCGGGATTGTTCAGGGGATGAGCGGAAGTCCGATTGTCCAGAATGGCCGGCTGATCGGTGCAGTTACCCACGTATTCGTCAATGATCCCAAGTCGGGTTACGGCTGCTTCATCGAATGGATGCTTCGTGACTCCGGTGTGGTGCAACAAGAGAATTTGCTTCCCTACAATCTTAAGGCGGTTTAGCCTTAAGATTTTTTTGTCGAAGGCCAGCGATAAACCTCGAATCGTGAAACAAAATATTTAATTATAAATCAACACCGAAAAAAAATAAAGAAAAATAATTTTCGACAGAAGGATATTCAATCTTCATGTCGAAAACTTAAGGGAGAGAAGATAATAAGGAGGAAGCAGCCAGTGCAGAATATTGAAGTGTTGTTGGCCGATGATAACAGGGAGTTCACTAACTTGCTTGCCGAGTACATTACCGAACAGGAAGATATGACCGTGACAGGCATTGCCTATAATGGTGAAGAAGTGCTTCAAATGCTGAGCGGAGCACGTAAAGTTCCCGATGTCCTTATTCTTGATATCATCATGCCGCATCTGGACGGCCTTGGCGTTCTGGAACGCCTGCGCGATATGGATCTGAACCCGCAGCCGAAGATCATCATGCTGACCGCTTTCGGCCAGGAGAACATCACCCAAAGAGCTGTTCAGCTAGGAGCATCTTATTATATTTTGAAGCCGTTCGATATGGAGGTTCTGGCGAACCGTGTGCGTCAGCTTGTGGGCGCCCAAGGCAGCATGAGCACTTCTGCCAGCATGTCCGGCTATTCGAGTTCCAGATCTTCCAGTAATGTGGTACCTTTGTCCAAAGGAAAGAATCTGGATGCCAATATTACATCGATCATTCATGAAATCGGCGTACCTGCGCATATTAAAGGTTATCAGTACCTGCGTGAAGCCATCACCATGGTCTACAACAATATCGAGATTCTGGGTGCCATCACTAAGACACTCTACCCTGCCATTGCCGAGAAATTCAAGACAACGCCTTCACGCGTGGAGCGTGCCATCCGCCATGCGATCGAAGTCGCCTGGACCCGCGGCAACATTGACAGCATCAGCCATCTGTTCGGCTATACGATTAATATCTCCAAATCCAAGCCAACTAACTCGGAATTTATTGCCATGGTAGCCGACAAGCTGCGCATTGAGCATAAGGTGTCTTGAAGGGGTAAGGATCAGGATACGTGAAAGGGTTAACGGGAAAACGATGAGTCAATCAGTTTCTGCGTAGAATATGTACAAAACACACTCCTTCATGGGTATGCAAATCCCTTGAGGGATTTTTTTTGAAGTAAGGATGTAAAATAAAATGATGGATATGGAAAATAAAGGTTTAATTATATAGTATTCTTAAGTTAAAGGAGACTATTATGAAAACATTAAGATTATTCTTGTGTATAACAGTTCTTTCAATGGTATTTGGTGTAACAAGTACATTTGCTTCAAGAGAACATCCAGGCATTTATATTAATAATGATAAATTAGATATTTATGCTAATGTATCATCTCTGGGCACGACACTGGTCCCTATGCGGCCGATCTTTGAGAAATATGGAATGAGCATTGAATGGGATAATGTTACGAAAGCAGTAACTGCAACGAAAGAGGGTACGGTCATTAAATTAACGCATAATTCTCATGATGGAGTTATTAATGGAGAAAAGGTTGCTTTAACTCAGGTTCCGACCTTAGAACCGAGCAACAATATATTTTACGTTAATCTAAGGTTTGTCTCTGAAGCATTAGGGGCAGCGGTTCAATGGAATAAAACAAACGATGATGCCTCAATCTACATTAGCTTTCCTGAATAATTGTTTAAATTAAAAAAAGGTGATCCCAACCCAACCGGTTAGGAATCACCTTTTATCTGTTTTTTTAGTGGATCGACTGGTTAGACAAGCCGTTCAGGTAAGCATCTGCTTCTTCATAGGTCGGGTAGTGAACAGCGAATTTGCCGAACAAGCGCTTCATTTGCATTTTCCATACCGGGGAATCTGCAACGTAGACCCAGCCGCCGACACCTGCGGCAATTGCCAGGTCGCCCGTCGGAGCAAGCAAAGCTGCTACTTCCGGAGACAGTACAGTCGGGGAACCCGTTACATCGGTTACGCCGGTGAATCCCGGTTTCAGTTTCTTCAGAGCACTCTCGAAATCAGCTATGTATGCAGGCACGTCACCTTCGGTGAGGCCATAGGCTCTAACAATCACCTGATTTTTCGCTACATTTACTTCCATGGTGTAAGACATGATAATTCCCCCAGTAGTGATTTTGATTTTACATTAGTCTTTATCGGATAAGAATGCAGGCTATTTGAGAGAATAAGGAAATCAAATCGAATCAGTTCACAGTTATGGGAATTACCTCCATTTAGAGCGGATTTAGCCTTAAGCTTAGCTGCTCTGAGTGCTAATAATGGAGTTTTTATTGATTCTGCCTAAAGAATTTACACAAACAATTGTTATAATGAAACACAAATTGTTATCTTGTGTTATGATATAGGTAGAGGTGGCTCCTATGAACGATTTCGATAACTATCCCGATGAGCTGGGGAATTTCATCCGGCACTTCCGCAAAGCTCGAGGTTTGACCTTACGAGGGCTTGAAGAGAAGAGCGGCATCAGCTATTCACAGCTTAGCAAGATTGAACGGGGAGAGAGTATTCCGCTTAAAGATAACCTGGACAAGATTATTGAGGCGCTCGGAGGGGATCTTAAGAACCGGATGTATCACTTGGCGGACTACATGCCTGACATTGAATACATTAAGACTCTCAAGCAAGGCTACAAGCTGCCGCAGCATAATCAGTCCCAGGATTACATCTATGAAACGGCGTTTAACAAGCTGAAGGAGTTCCGGGCTAAGGAAGACAAAGAAACGTCATATGTTTCGTTTGATTCTGACGAAGTTATCGTTTATGAAACGGAATATGGGGCAGGAATGGTAATAGAGAAGATCGAGAAATATAACCTGACCGATGTCCTGAACGATAAATTCGTGGGAAGTCTGGACAGCCTCCGCAAACAGCCCCGCAAAGGGCGTCAGGCCTATTTGTTCGGAGAATGGCTGCGCGAATGCATCTATGAGCTGAAGGAAGAAGAGCAGGACCAGGTTATCCAGTCATTGAAGGAATTCACCCAGTTCAAAGTTCAGCAGATCAAGGGCGTGTATAAGTGAAGAAGGGCCTAGCTCAGCTTGTTGTCAAAAATGAATAATGTTGCCCTTTCTTGCAGCCATCTATTCATCTTGATCCATAAACAACTACAAATGGTTAGACAGAAAAGGGGATACGAATCATGAGAATCAATATGAAGTTTACCAGCAAAGGTAAAGCTGCAATCGAGAATTTCAATAACGATGAGCTGTTGGAGATCTTTGCAAGATACATCAAAACACTTACTAAGAAATACGATATTGAAGTGGATGTGCCTCTTGAAGTGAACCAGAATATCGTAGGCGACGGTACGATCATTGCCCTGGCGCAGAATGTGAAATGCGATGTGGATACGTTCTTCAAAGAGCTGGGCCGCGATATCAAGGTTCCGCTGAAGAAGAGACTCGGCGGCAAGCTGGAGAATGTCTTCAAAACAGAATTCATCGAGTAGATCCTTGCGTACCATCATAAAAAGCCATCCCCGCACGTATGTGGAGGATGGCTTTTTTGCGTCTGTGTATGCTGGTCAGGATAGCCTTTCAGCCCTCGCAGCTGAGGGTTACTCTACAGAAGCAGACAGCAGGCTGGAGATTACTTTGGCGGCTTCAGCGCGGGTGGCAGTAGCCTTAGGGGCGAAGCTGCCGTCTGTGCGTCCGGCGATAATCTTCTTATCGACAGCAACAGCTACAGCGGATGCTGCCCAAGCGCTGATGGAAGCCGAATCGTTGAAGCTGACTGCTGTGGAGGCAGTCAATATTTTACCGGCACGAAGATCCAGCCCCTGCTTCACCATAACCGCCATCTGTTCACGGGTGATGGAAGCATTAGGTGCGAAGGTGTCGGCGGTTACACCGCTTACCAGCTTGTTCTCATGAGCTGCTGCAACAGCACCTGCATACCAGGCGGATGCAGGTACATCTTTGAAGACTGGAGATACATTGACTTGCAGCTTCAAAGCTTTGGTCAGCAAGCTGGCGAATTCGGCGCGGGTTACCAGGCCGTTCGGATCAAAAGTATCGGCTGTTTTGCCGGAAATGATCTTATCCGCTGTGAGGCTATTGATGTAACCAGCCGCCCAGTGTGACACGGGAACATCCTTGAATACTTCAACGGCAGGCTGTTCCGTAACCGGATCAGCAGCGGGCACAGATGGCGTTACAGCCTTGCTCACGTCCAGTGTGAAGACACCAAAGCCCTTCTCATCCACTTGACCTGTATAGGCAATGTTGTCCGTTGTTTTGGCATAGGCCTCTGCTTTGGGAGATGAGGTGAAGGTGACCTTCACATTCCCGGAGATTGGTGCAATCGACCAATTGTTATCGGCGGACGGATTAATGGTTTTGCTGGCCGTTATATAATCCATCAGGATCTGGCGGTTCTCATCCGGTGAGTCGATGATGTATTTGCTGCCTTTGACACCAGGGAAGTTACCGCCGCCGCTTGCGCGGTAGTTATTGGTTGCCATGATGAAATCCTGATTCGGATCAATCGCTTTGCCGTTATACTGCAGATTGATAATCCGGCTGGAGGAGGCGTCATTCACGGTACCATCCGGTTTGTACTTGGCTGGTTTGGTAACATCGACCTGATAAGTTACACCATCAATTACGTCGAAGTTATAGACGGCGAAGGAGGAATTAAGCAGCTCCTGTGCTTCTGTTGCGTTCGGATTGATCTGATTGAATTTGCCCGCAGACATTTCCAGCCATTCCTTGACCACAGACCCCTTCACGAGAATCGCCTTCAGCGTATTGTCGTACAGGTACAGGTCGCCTGCGCTCTTAATGGCCAGTGGTCCCTGAGCAATATCAGTATATTCTTCCGGGCCGTTACGTCCGGCCTTAAATGGAGCACCGACGGACAGAACCGGGATACCTGCATATTGCGGAAGATTAGCTTTGATGTAATTTTCTACATACTGCTTCTGTGCAGTGGTAACGATCTGTACGGATGGATCATCCTGAACCAGTCCGAAGTAGCTGTAGATCGGTGCGGTCGTTGTGCCAATTGGACTGTTCGCATAGGCAATTGTTGCTTCATGATCGGCCTGCACGGCATCCACAATGGCCTGATCCACGTCTACCGTAGATTTTTTGGCAACAGCATCATAGATTGCCTTGGTGGAGGATTGCGATGAAGCGACCTTCCACTTGCCATCTGTTTTTTCCAGAGTCAGATCGATGAGGCCCAGATTACTGCCGCCGTAGCCGGCCTGTACTGCAGGGACACCGTTGATGGTTCCTTTGGCATTGTCGACACCAGGCAATACTTTGCCGGATGCATCCTTGAAGAGAGCATCCAGTGACTTCTCATCCGCTGCAGGGAATACTTTATGTGTATGAGAGAAGGTGATCGCATCAATACCGGCAACCTTACTCAGCGGGAAAATAGCATCCTCTGCCTTCACGTAAGCTTCGGCACTGCCGTTAAACCCGGAATGGGTCATGGCGATAATCAGATCTGCACCGGCTGCGCGCATCTGTGGAATGAATTTCTCAGCTGTAGCTACGATATCCTTGGTAATGACTTTGCCTTCCAGATTGCTCTTGTCCCATTCGGTAATCTGCGGAGTGACAAGGCCGAGTACACCAATCTTCAGCGTCTGCACATTGCCGGCTTCATCCTTATAGGATTTGGTAATGATCTGATAAGGGCTGTATTTGTTAACATCGTTGTCCGGATTGCTGTCTTTGTCATCTACATATACATTGGCGTTAATATAAGGGAAATTGGCGCCTTTGATCGCCTGATCCAGGTAATCCAGACCGTAGTTGAATTCATGATTGCCGAAGGTGGCTACATCGTACCCCATCAGGTTCATTGCTTTGTACACAGGATGAATCTCGGTGCCCTTAATCGGGTTCACCAGTGCTTTGTATGTGCCGAGAGGTGTACCCTGGATCAGGTCTCCGTTGTCTACCAGCAGCGTATTGCCAATCTCTTGGCGGGCTGCTTTCACTAGATTAGCTGTGCGGGCCAGTCCGACGGTCAGAGACGTAGCGCTCTTATAATAGTCATACGGGAGCAGGTTGGTGTGGATGTCTGTAGTCTCCATGATGCGCAGCTTCATTGTGGAGTCAGCCGGCGCAGCTGCCGCGAACATTCCACTGAATGGCAATACAGTCATAGAAATTACGAGTGAGGATAGAACAGTTTTGTGCAATAAGTGCTGGAAATTATGCCTCATGCAATCTTTCATCCCTTCTATTGTCAAGTTAGGTAACAAACACAAAGAATATTATATAGGAAAGATATTGAAATTGAAATTAAAAACTAAAATTTGATTATCTTAAAATGACAAAAAAGTATATTGCCCGGCAGGCCGGGTCAATATACCAATAAGCAGAATGGTTTTATAGGAGGGCTTGAAAATAGGGATTAGGCATCATAATGATCTGAGCCTAACAGATTTCGGCCAGAGAGGACATTTCTGATGATTTCGATAAAATCAGCTGAAGCTTTAGCTTCCAGCGCCAATTCATAGATGTTAATTAATTGTTCGTCAGACAATAGCTCAAGTGATGAGGGGCGCGGAGAAGGATGAAAATAATATTCCATTAGATTCCTCCATCTGTAGTTGAGAGTGCTAACAAATAAGTGAATTGTTTTAAAACATTACGAATCTATCAAAATGGTACCATTTGGAAGCTAATCCGTCTGCTGTCATTCGCCCTCTGAATTCATCTTTACAAAAGATGGGTAATATGGGATAATGATTGGCTTTGGTGCGAGGATATATTAATAGCATAAGTATAAGATTTTGTATTAATTATATAGCAGGAAAAATCCCGGCGCCAATGGGCACCGGGAAATGGGAATGATTCTATTCTTCTGTGATTACGGTGAATCATTCCACCGGGAGGCTAAAAATCTTCTGATCCGTGCTTCATTCGATTCTGATACGGTAGCAAATTGTTCTCCTTGATTGAACAGAACGATCTTCCGTTCCGGGTCATAACCGTCAATATTGCCAATGTTGACTACATTACTGCGGTCAAGACGTTCAAAGCCGATGCCCCCATATGCTGCGTATAAATCGGAAAGAGTGGTAGGGAGAACAAATTCGCCTTCTTTCGTATGGACGAATATTGTATTCTTATGATTTGAGAAATACAATATATCCTCCTCCCGGATACTCCGGGAAGAGCCGTCGTTTAGTAAGACACGCATGTTTTCCCCATCCTTGTGTAATTACTTGCGCAATTCTTTGGGTGCTTCCGGGCTGTGAAAGGCTGGCTTCATAATTGAAACAAAGAAACGTGCAGATCCGGCAAGAGCGGCTGAAATTTGTTTAGCGATAGCTTTTTTCAATGTATTCTCCTCCTTGTCCAAGGAATTACTGTTAATGATTGGACTATAAAAGCCAATCCGATTACAGATGATTGAAGAAAAAAGTTAGAGGAAACCATTAATATAGAAACCAACTTCAATAATGGAAATATAGAAGTGGGAATTCTTGCATTATTGTCCGGGTTTGGAGCAAATATAACGATTATGATCAAACTGATTATGTTAGCAATCCAAAGGGCAGAGTCTGGAAAGGTGATTAAAGAAGGCAGTAAGGTGCTTAATAAAATAGTAACAATATTACAAACCGTAGCTGTTTTTAAATGAAAACCGCCTGAGGCGAGGCGCAGTATCGAGAAACAGAATAGAAAGGTTAAGCATTCGGCATATGTTCCGGAAATAAAACCTATTATCGAAGTGCCCGCTATGATTAGCAGTGTATTTAAAATAATGCCCAGCGAATACTGCATAACTTCGACAGAGTGGGTTTCCTCTGAATTTGCATTCTTTATTGCCATTGCAATTCTAAAGGCTAATGAATTCATCATCGGTTCGATCCTTTTTATATGATAGATATAGGTAGGCATAAAGCAAAATGCCATAAAGCATAGGCATTAGGAAGAAATACTGAGAATATCTTTGTGTTAGAATTAGCATTAATATAACGATGAATATAGCAGGCGCACTTAGAATAAAGATTTTAATTTCACGAAGGGCTATCTTTACTTTGACGTTTTGTTTGTCAGGAACAAAATCAAATCCCTTTCTATGTTTACCGATATTAAAACCAATAATGATTGTAAGTACAACAGAGATTAATTGAAGAATATACACACCAACGGACAAGAAAGGGAATTCTATAGAGTATAAACCTGTCAATTTCATTAGAAAATAACATGTGGATTGAATGAGCATATAGGATAAATAAGTTAATCCTGTCATAATAGCAGCATAAAAAATATGAATTCGAAACAAAAGCCATAAAAAGCAGAAAGTTAACAGATATTGAATAGCCACGTCTGTAAGTATAAGCCCATAGTCGTTACGGAGAACGTAGGACACAAATGCCATAAGGGCACCAGCGAACAAGATTTCTTTGGGATAAACATCAATCTTAAATACCTTGAAAGCCAAATAAAACATTGCAGATGTCTCCAGTATTGAAAATACCATATACAGCACAAAATCCAACATGCCTACACTCCCAAACACCAAAGTAGCTAATCTTGGTGATATTATACATAATAGGATAAAATGCAACAACAGGTTTTGACACTTTCCGGCAAATATTTCTTAAAAAATGTATTTTGAGAGGAGTTTTACCATGCAGGAGCGTCCAGAGCAGGGAGAATACACCGAATTCCAGTCCAGATATATTACTTTGGTGCCGCCAGAAGGAGATTTGAGGGTCATTCTAAGAGAGCAGACGCAGCAAGTATTGGCTCTGTTTGGCGGACTTACTGAGGAGCAAGGCGCATACCGGTATGCACCAGGGAAGTGGAGCATCAAAGAAATGATAGGGCATCTAACGGATAACGACCGGATTATGTCCTACCGTCTGCTTTGTTTTGCCAGAGGAGAGCAGGCGCCGCTGCCCGGCTATGAAGAGAATGATTACGCTGCTGCTGGCGGATTCGACTGCTTCTCGCTACAGGAGATGATAACGCATTACCGGATCGTTCGGGAGTCCACCCTGGCGCTGCTGGTTAGCCTGCCGGAGGATTCCTATACACGTAAGGGGAGCTTCGGGGGTATAGCCATGTCGGTTCGGGCGCAGGCCTGTCTGATTATCGGACATGAGCTGCATCATCTGCGGATTCTTCATGAACGTTACTTGAACTAAAATGCTGTAATTAGGCTGGAGAGGAGCGCTTATGAGCTTGCTAAAAGGCATCTGGCATTTCTTCATTCCGAGAGAACGCACATTAGTTTATACCACTTTTGACCAGGGACAATATTTTAAGGTAAAAGGTCTTTTGACGGCGGCAGGAGTACGGCACCGCTCCAGGATTAACGGGGGAATGAAAGCGACCACCCAGCGTGCTAATTATGGAGGAAAGGCTACGGTTCAGCATGATCTGTATGTCCGTAAGGAAGATGAGCACAGAGCACTGAAGGCTATTCATTAGAATAAAACACACTAAAAACGCATTTTAGCCTATCAATGGCTGGAATGCGTTTTGGTGTTTTCTATCTATAAAGTGATTAAAGGAAATAACAAAAGGCTAAATAATAGAAATATATTCTTTTTTTACAATGGAGGATTCTTGTGGCATTTGCGGCAGACCGGGTAATAGGCTTCATTGCCGCCAATCTGAATCTGTTTGCCGCTGTATACAGGCTTGCCGTCTTCGACCCGCAGTGCCATGGTGGCTTTCCGGGCGCAGAACCAGCAGATGGTCTTCATTTCCTCAATCTTGTCGGCGTAGATCAGCATGTATTTGCTGCCTTCGAACAGATTGTTCTGGAAATCATTTTTGAGGCCGAAGGCCATGACCGGAATGCCGAGCTCATCGACAATGCGCACGAGCTGGAGAATGCAGTCCTTAGTCAGGAACTGGCACTCATCTATCAGCACACAGTGGGGTTTCGGCAGATTGCTGCTGACAATGCTGTAGATATCCGTATTCTCATCGATAGGGATGGCCTGCTTGCGCAGTCCGATCCGGGAAGAGATGTAACCGACTTCGTCCCGGTCGTCAAGGGATGGAGTGAAGAGGAGTACCGACTTGCCCTGCTCCTCGTAATTATGTGCAACCTTGAGAATCTCAATGGATTTGCCGCTATTCATTGCCCCATACTTGAAAAATAACTGTGCCACGTCCATCTATCCTTTCGCTGTTCAGCTTGGTTAATAGTATCCGAAAAATGCGACCTTATTAGAGTATCATATTCGGGGCCGGGGTAGCCAGTGAAAAGATTGCTCCAGCGGGGATGTGATATAATGAACGCAATTATGTCTTCAGCAGGAGAATCTTGTGAACAGAAAGGAAGTTTATCAGGTGACAGAGAAATTGGAGCAATACAAGGAACGGTTAAACCTACTTCAGGAGAAGGGGGAACTAAGCCCTGAGTCGGAGGATTTACTGGTCGAAATGATGGCAGAAATGACGGAGCTTCACCGCAGCAATAAAGCATTGCGCCGGGTCATCCTGAAATCGGGACAAGGCTCAGCGATGTCTACCCGTCTGCGGGATGCGCTCTACGAATAAATAAATGGGGTATAACCGATGAAGCTAACCTTCTCTTATCTTAAAAAATACCGTGTCGCAGCCATTGCCGCACTGGTAATGATGCTGATCGAACTGGCAGTAGAGCTGTCGCAGCCATTGCTGATCTCCAAAATCATTGATGAAGGCATCCGGGAAAAAGATACAGCAGTAGTCTGGCTGTGGGGCGGTGTGCTTGTGGGAAGCGCTGCAGTGGCGTTTCTTGCCGGAGTGCTCAGCTCCTTTTTTGCCTCGCATGCCAGCCAGGGGTTCGCGTTCGACCTGCGGGACAAGCTGTATGAGAAGGTACAATCCTTCTCTTATGAAATCTTCAGCCGGTTCCCTACTTCATCGCTGATTACAAGGCTTACAGGTGATGTGTCTCAGCTGCAGGATACGATATTCATGGGTCTGCGGTTCATGACCCGTATCCCGCTGGTAGTGGTGGGCAGCGTAATTATGGCGCTCGTGGTGCATGTCAAGCTGGGGCTGCTGCTGACGGTGACGCTGCCGTTTTTGGTGATTTTCCTCTTATGGCTGATGCGGAGAGCCTCTGTTCTGTTCCGCAATGTGCAGAACCGGCTGGATGATGTTAATGGTGTCATTCAGGAGAACCTTACCGGTATCCGTCTGATTCGTGTATTTGTGCGCATGGGTCATGAGATTGGCCGGTTTGCCACGTTCAGCGGGAAGCTGATGCAATCGACTGTATCCGCGCTGCGGCTCACGGAGACCTCGACACCGTTCATTATGATCATCGTGAATGCTGGAATTCTGGCTGTCTTATGGTTTGGCCGGATTGAGATATCCACAGGTGATGCGACGCTCGGCCAGACCGTTGCAGTCATTAATTACTCCCTGCGCACCATGGGTGCACTGTCTGCGCTGTCTTGGATCATGGTAAGCTTCTCGCGCGCCAGAGCTTCTTCCGTGCGCATTGATGAAGTGATGTCGGCCAGTGAAGGTCCGGGGGAATTGGGAATGGCGCCTCTGAACGGGATGGGGCCAGCGCAAACGGGCTCTCTTAATCAGAATCAGTTGCCAGCCATTAAGGGGAAGGTCGAGTTCCAGCAGGTCGGCTTCAGTTATCCCGGCAGTGAGATTAAAGTGCTGGAGGACATTTCCTTCACGGTGCAGCCTGGAGAACGTGTGGCGATTATGGGTGCAACGGGCTCAGGTAAATCCTCTCTGGTAACATTGATCCCCCGTCTGTATGAGTGTGGCAGCGGTGTCATCAGGATTGACGGGATGAAGCATACGGAAATTGGCATACAGGCACTGCGGGGATCGATTGGTTATGTACCGCAGGAGGTACTGCTGTTCACCGGCTCGATCCGGGAAAATATTGCCTGGGGTAACGGGCAGGCGGGTCAGGAGGACATTGAGCAGGCAGCCGCAGCCGCCCAGATTCATGAGACTGTTGCAGGACTGCCGGAGGGGTACGATACCCAGCTTGGGCAACGCGGAGTCAATCTGTCCGGCGGACAGAAGCAGCGTCTGACCATCGCGCGGGCACTGGTACGCAAACCGGCGATTCTGATTCTCGATGACAGCACCAGTGCGCTTGATGCGGTGACGGAGGGGCTTTTACTGGCGGAGCTGAAGACGATGTCCTGCACAACGTTCCTCATCACCCAGAAGATCAGTTCCACTGTGTCGGCCGATCTGATTCTGCTGTTGGACGAAGGACGGCTGATTGCCCAGGGGACGCATACAGAACTGATGGATGCGTCCCCGCTGTACCGCAAAATCTATCAGTCACAGACTGGGGAGGCGCAGCATGTTCAAAGCACTCATTGAGCCGTTCCGCCATCCGAAGCTGGAGGTCGGACTGGGAGAAGGGAAGGTCTTCGGGGCAATGGGCGCCCGGAAACCGAAGGCCAAAGCCAAGAACTGGTCCGGTACGCTTGGACGGATATGGAGTTACCTTGCGGAGCGCAGGGCTAAGCTGGTATTGGTACTGTTTATGGTCCTGCTCAGCTCAGGACTGTCCTTGCTTGGACCTTACCTGATCAGCCGGGCGGTGGACCATTATCTTGAAGGGGACGGGGGCAGAACCTGGGTGGTTTTTCTGGTCACACTGGCTCTTGTCTATCTGCTTAATTCTCTGATTTCCTGGCTGCAGAATATCTGGATGATCGAGATTGCCCAGGAGACCGTATACCGGATGCGTACGGATCTGTTCTCTCATCTGCACCGTCTGCCGATCTCCTTCTTCAACCGCAGGCAGCAGGGGGAGATTATGAGCCGGCTAACCAATGATATTGAGAATATCAGCTCGACGCTGAACAGCTCGGCGATTCAGATTTTCTCCAGTATCCTGACGCTGGTGGGTACGGTGGGGGTAATGCTGTGGCTCAGTCCCTTGCTGACGCTGCTGACCTTCATCGTTGTGCCGCTGATGATGCTGGGCATGCGCTGGATTACCCGGCGGACCGGCCCGCTGTTCAAGGAACGGCAGCGCAATATGGGAGAACTGAACGGTTTTATAGAAGAAACGTTGTCCGGCCAGCGGATTATCAAAGCGTTCTCGCAGGAGGAGCGGGTCATTACCGGCTTCAGGGAGCGCAATACACGGATTATGCTGTCAGGGTACTGGGCCCAGGCGATTTCCGGCTTCATTCCCAAGCTGATGAATGGTCTGAACAACCTAAGCTTTGCAATCGTTGCCGGAGTCGGGGGGCTGCTCGCCATCCGCGGACTCGTAACAGTAGGGATAATTATTGCTTTTGCTGAATATGCACGTCAATTCACCCGCCCGCTGAATGATCTGGCGAACCAGTGGAACACGCTTCTGTCGGCAATTGCCGGAGCGGAGCGGGTATTCGAAGTACTTGATGAAGAAACCGAAGCCAGGGATGAGGGGGCAGCGGTAAAGCTGCAGCATGTGGAGGGCGCGGTGAAGTTCTCGGGCGTATCCTTCTCCTATGATGGAGGTGCAGATACGCTGCAGGATATATCTTTTGAAGCTAAACCCGGAGAGATGATTGCGCTGGTTGGACCTACTGGAGCCGGCAAAACCACCCTAATCGGCCTGCTGTCCCGCTTCTACGATCCGAGTAAAGGAAGTATAACGCTGGACGGAAGAGAGCTCTCCACGATTACCCGGGAAAGTCTGCGCAGCCAAATGGCCTTCGTACTGCAGGATTCTTTCCTGTTCAAAGGAACGATCCGCGACAATATCCGTTACGGAAGACTGGATGCATCCGATGAAGAGGTGGAGGAAGCCGCGAAGCTTGCCAATGCCCATGCCTTCATTATGAGGCTGCAAGGGGGCTATGACCGGATGCTGTCCGTAGACGGCAGCGGCATCAGTCAAGGGCAGAAGCAGCTGCTAGCTATTGCCCGGGCAATTCTCGCGAATCCGTCTATGCTGGTGCTGGATGAAGCTACGAGCAGTATTGATACAGTGACCGAGATCAAGATTCAGGAAGGCCTTCAGGCGCTGATGAAAGGGCGGACGAGCTTCGTGATTGCCCACAGGCTGGGCACGATCCGGGCTGCTGACCGCATACTGGTGCTCCAAGGCGGACGGCTGATTCAGCAGGGTTCCCATGAGGAGCTATTGCGGCAGGGCGGTCTCTATAGCGAACTGGTACAGGGGAGCAAGGGGGCTGCTGCGCAGTAAGTGCTGCCGGCAAGGATGGGATAGGGAAGATGCTTTGCTGAAATAGGCGGTGCAGGATGGACTTCCGGGCTGCTGCTGTTGCTGAGCCTCACGAATATCCCGACTATATGCGCTTTCCGTGGACAGAGATCGGGCAAATTTAATGAAATCCTGCACAAAATACAACATTTCCCTCTTCC
Organism: Paenibacillus phytohabitans; assembly: GCF_013141775.1. Taxonomy (GTDB): domain Bacteria; phylum Bacillota; class Bacilli; order Paenibacillales; family Paenibacillaceae; genus Paenibacillus_AQ; species Paenibacillus_AQ phytohabitans. The sequence continues at coordinate 312,363 of NZ_WHOB01000020.1, read as the reverse complement.
TACCGGCCTAAAACCAAAATTGTTGTAGAAAATGCAGGATTTCACCTTATTTAAGCGGCTTAGCCGGATTATTGTTGTATTTCATACAACATTCTATCTGAACACCTGGCTATCTGGGTATCAAAGTTGCAAAACGTACAACATTTTTGTCTGCAGCGGCCTAATAGACAGTGCTTCCGAGGTCCGAAACGAATCAAGTATAAGAGGGTGTTGTATTCCGGGTGCGGATCGGGATTTTCTCCAGCTCAAGCTACATGCAGTTGGTTTCAGAATATTCGAACGACAAAAGGGGATGCCTCTGCAGCCATTTCAATCCTGGCTTGGGACATCCCTGCTTATTAGTGTTATTGATTATTGTTAGGGTGTGGCATTGGTGGACGGGGGCTGCTGCGCTTTCTGTTTCTCTCTGAACCGTGGTCCTACGTAGTTCTTCTTGCGGTCCCGGGTTAGTATCCAGCCGCCGAGGAAGCTCATTCCGGCCAGGAACAGCAGCAATCCTCCGCCAAAATGCAGCCAGGCGAAATCCGGAGTGACGGACTCGTCGCCATGCATGGAGATAAAGTTGAAAATATCATCTTTCATCATCAGGAAGCCCTTCATGGCCAGAAGGCCGGGGATCACCAGGATAAGGATGGCAATGAAGCGTGAAATGAGCAGTTTCATAATCGTCCCTCCTCTTCGCAGCCGTTTGAATTCACCCCTATGATAACGCTTCAATTGGCAAAAGTCCATGGATACATGACGTTTATAAGTTTTGTAATAGAATCAAAAGAGAGTACAATATAATAGGTTAAACTGAACTTTAGAGGAATGACTGGAGGATACATATCATGACAATTACCTGTGACGTGGCGATACTTGGTGGAGGTACCGGCGGTTATGTGGCGGCGATCCGCGCCGCGCAGCTCGGCAAATCCGTCGTCGTCATCGAAATGGACAAGCTGGGCGGAACCTGCCTGCACCGCGGCTGCATTCCCAGCAAATCACTGCTGCGCAGTGCCGAGGTATTTGCTGAAATCAAGGAGAGCGAAAGCTACGGTATAGCGACAACTGGTGTAGAGCTGGTGTTTCCCAAAGTGCAGCTGCGCAAGGAAGCGGTAGTGGAGCAGCTCCATCAGGGTGTGCAATATTTGATGCGCAAGAATAAAATTCAGATTCTCAAAGGCAAAGGCCGGATCATCGGCCCGTCTATTTTCTCTCCGCGAAGCGGTGCAGTTGCCGTGGAGCTGGAGGATGGCGAGATGGAGACTGTAGTCTCCACCAATCTCATCATTGCTACCGGATCACGTCCGCGTATACTGCCTGGCCTTGCGCCTGACGGCAAGGTGATTCTGAGCAGTGAGGAAGCGCTGACGCTCGAAGAGCTTCCGGCCTCGATTATTATTGTGGGCGGCGGGGTTATCGGCGTGGAATGGGCTTCGATGCTGGCTGATTTCGGTGTGCAGGTAACTATAGTTGAGGCCGCCGGCCAGCTGCTGCCACAGGAAGATGAAGAGGTTGCCCGTGAACTGCTGCGTCTGCTCAAGAAACGCGGAGTCAAAGTGTTGACCGGTACTACCGTGGATGCAGAGAGCTGTAGTATATCGGAATCCGGGATTACAATTGAAGCCCGCAAGGGTGAGCAGAGCCAGAGCCTGTCGGCAGAGAAGCTGCTTGTATCCGTAGGACGCGTAGCGAATATCGAGAATATAGGCCTGGAAAATACAGATATCCGCTTCGACAAAGGTGTCATCGGAGTGAATGCCAGCATGCAGACGGGGGAGCCGCATATCTACGCTATTGGCGACTGCATCGGCGGACTGCAGCTGGCACATGCGGCCAGCCATGAAGGCATCCGTGCCGTGAATCACCTGGCGGGCGAAACGCTCCATCCGTATGAAGCCCATCTTGTTCCCCGCTGTGTCTATACGCGGCCGGAAGTGGCAAGTGTCGGTTATACCGAGAAGGAAGCGAAGGCGCTGGGACATGAGACTGTAACCGGCAAATTCCCGTTCTCGGCTATCGGCAAAGCGATTGTCTACGGCATGAAGGACGGCTTCGTAAAAGTGGTCGCCGACTCGAAGAGCGGGGATATCCTCGGCGTGCAGATGATTGGCCCGCATGTGACGGACCTGATCGGTGAAGCGGCATTGGCACAGATTCTGGATGCAACACCCTGGGAGGTTGGCGAGGCGGTCCATGCCCATCCGACACTTTCGGAGATCATCGGGGAAGCGATGCTGGCGGTGGATGGAAGAGCAATTGGATTCTAGGATAAGATGAAAGGGCTAAAGTGAATGCCGGACGGAGCTGAGGGCGCTTGATGCGCCTAAACAGCTCCATAGCGGCATTTCTTGGCTTTTCTTTTTGTATGGAATGGGATTATAATGAACTTAGAATGAAATTAGTACCTGGTTTTAAGATCAGGGCATATACTTTGTTGAGTCATGCTTAACAAAGTTAGCGAACGCTTCCGGAGCCGGTTGTACGACCTGAATACAGGAAGCTATGCTTACAAAACTTTTAGGAGGTACCTCTTATATGGAATCCCAAGGTACTGTAGAAACCGTTAACCGACATAAACAGCTTGGACTCAGCGACGGCCAGGTTATCGATATGTACAGATTCATGCAGCTCGGGCGCAAATACGATGAGCGCAGTCTGCTGCTTCAGCGCGCAGGCAAGATCAATTTCCATGTGTCCGGCATCGGACAGGAAGCGGCGCAGGTCGCAGCGGCTTTTGCGCTGGACCGGGAGAATGATTATTTCCTCCCGTATTACCGTGATTATGCGTTCGTGCTGACGGTAGGAATGACCACGCGTGAGCTGATGCTGTCCGTATTCGCCAAGGCGGAAGATCCGAATAGCGGCGGCCGGCAAATGCCGGGCCACTTCGGAAGCAAACGCCTGCGCATCGTAACGGGATCAAGTCCGGTTACGACCCAGGTTCCGCATGCTGTAGGCTTTGCGCTGGCGGCCAAGATGCAGAAGAAAAAGTTTGTTTCCTTTGTCACGTTCGGTGAAGGCTCCAGTAACCAGGGTGATTTTCATGAAGCGTGTAACTTCGCCGGTGTGAATAAGCTGCCGGTCATCATCTTCTGCCAGAACAACCAGTATGCGATCTCCATTCCGGCCCACAAGCAGCTTGGAGGCAAGGTCAGTGACCGCGCCCTCGGCTATGGCTTCCCGGGTGTACGGGTGGACGGCAATGATCCGCTTGAGGTCTACCGTGTGGTCAAAGAGGCGCGGGAGCGTGCGCTCGCCGGAGAAGGACCCACCCTGATTGAAGCGATGATGTACCGCCTGTCGCCGCATTCCACCTCGGATAATGATCTGGCTTACCGGACCAAGGAAGAGGTTGACGAGAATTGGAAAAAGGACGGCATCGCCGCGTTCCGCACGTACCTGACCGGACTGGGTCTGTGGAGTGACGAGCAGGAGCGTGATCTGGTTGCCGAATATAATCTTGAATTGAAAGAGGCCATAACCTACGCCGAAAATGCACCGTTCCCGAAACCGGAAGATACGCTGCTGCATGTGTACGATGAATCCGGCCTTAAGGGAGGAGCATAAGCCATGGCGATGATGGAATATATCGATGCAATCCGGCTGGCAATGAAGGAAGAGATGGAGCGCGATGATTCGGTGTTCGTGCTGGGTGAGGATGTCGGCGTGAAGGGCGGCGTATTCACGACCACCAAAGGACTGCAGGATCAGTTCGGCGCAGAGCGCGTGCTTGATACACCGCTTGCGGAGTCAGCGATTGCCGGCGTGGCGATCGGCGCGGCGATGTACGGCATGAAGCCAATCGCCGAAATGCAGTACTCGGATTTCATGCTGCCCGCAACGAACCAGATTATCAGCGAGGCGGCCAAAATCCGCTACCGTTCCAATAACGACTGGAACTGTCCGGTGGTAATCCGCGCGCCTATCGGCGGCGGGATCTTCGGCGGATTGTACCACTCTCAGTGTCCGGAATCGATCTTCTTCGGTACTCCGGGACTGAAGATTGTAGCCCCTTACTCGGCTGCCGATGCCAAGGGACTGCTGAAAGCTGCTGTCCGTGACCCTGATCCGGTGCTGTTCTTCGAGAACAAGAAATGCTACAAGCTGATCAAGGAAGATGTGCCGGAGGGCGACTACATTGTGCCTATCGGTGAAGCGAATCTGCTGCGTGAAGGCAGCGATATTACGGTGATCGGGTATAGCCTTCCGCTGCATTTTGCGATGCAGGCAGCGGAAGAGCTGGAGCGCGAGCAGGGCATTACCGCGCATATTCTGGATCTGCGCACCCTGCAGCCGCTGGACCGCGAGGCGATTATTGCCGCTGTCCGCCAGACCGGCAAGGTGTTGATTGTCCACGAGGACAACAAGACCGGAGGCATTGGCGGCGAAGTGGCAGCCATTATCGCTGAACACTGCCTGTTTGATCTGGATGCGCCAATCTTCCGCCTGTGCGGACCTGATGTGCCGGCGATGCCAATCTCCCCGCCGATGGAGAAGTTCTTCATGCTGAGCAAGGACAAATTAAAGGCGGAGATGCTGCGTTTGGCGCAGTACTGATATATGTGAACAACAGGTGAGGTTTTTATGTTCAACCTGTATGTACATTGGGCATGAATGTTGCAATTATTGCAGCTTAGATTCGAAATTAGCGGTGGGTTGGGCAGGATTGCTGTATGAAATACAACAATTTGCACGCTTATCCGCTTGAATAAAGAGAAATGCTGCCTTTTGTACAACTTTTCTGATTTTTGGCCGATTTAAGTGGTGAAATGTTGTATTCTGGGCAGGATTTCGTGGCTACATGCTTCCGAAGCCAGTTTTGTCGAAGCTGCTTCAGGGAGCCTGTGCTTACAAAACTTTAAGGAGTGACATTATGTCTGACAATACAAAGCTGACGGATGTAATCATGCCGCAGCTGGCAGAATCGCTGGTATCGGCGACGATCGGAAAATGGCTGAAGCAGCCGGGCGATACGATCGAGCAATATGAGCCGATCTGTGAGCTGATTACGGATAAGGTAAATGCTGAGCTTCCGGCTACCGTAGACGGTACGCTGGTGGAGCTGCTTGCCGAAGAAGGCCAGACGGTCAGCGTCGGCGAGATCATCGCCCGCATCGCATTAGCGGGTGCTGCCCCTGCGGCAGCGGCCCCGGCCCCGGCAGCTGCCGCTGCGGGACCTGCCAATGCCGCAGCCCCGGCGGCACCCGGCGCAGCGCCGCAGCCTGCCCACGCCTCCGTCCGGCCGTCTGTGCCGGCTGCGGCTTTTGACGCGGATGCTCCTATGCGTTCCCGTTACTCTCCGGCTGTGCAGACGCTGGCCGCCGAGCACGGCATCAACCTTGCGGCCGTGCCGGGCACCGGCCTGGGTGGACGCATCACACGCAAGGATGTGCTCGCGTTCCTGGAGAGCGGTGCAGCTGCGGCTCAGCCTGCAGCTACAGCCCCAACTGCTGCTGCTCCTGCGCCGCAGCAGCCTGTATTCCAGCCTATTCAGGAAGAAGTGCGCGGAGAGCTTCAGCATTTGCGTCACTCCGGCCTGCACTTAAGCGAGTCGCCGAAGATTCCGACGATCGAAGTGGAAGGCGGGCGGGGCAGCAGCTCGGAATACCTGATCGACGTTACGCCGATCCGTAATACGATCGCTACCCGTATGCGCCAGAGCGTCTCGGAGATTCCGCATGCCTGGACGATGATTGAGGTCGATGTGACCAATCTTGTCGTGCTGCGCAACAAGCTGAAGGATGAGTTCAAGCGCAAAGAGGGCATTAACCTGACCTATCTGGCCTTCCTGATGAAGGCGGTTGTTAGTGCAATCAAGGACTATCCGATCATGAACTCCGTCTGGGCCGTTGACAAAATCATTGTCAAACGCGATATCAACATCTCGCTCGCTGTAGGCACAGAGGACTCTGTAATGACACCGGTCATCAAAAAAGCCGACCAGAAGAACGTCGCAGGCTTGGCCCGCGAGATCGACGAACTGGCGCTGAAGACCCGTGAAGGCAAGCTGCGGCTGGAAGATATGCAGGGCGGTACGTTTACGGTTAACAATACCGGATCATTCGGCTCGATTCTGTCCTATCCGATCATTAACTATCCGCAGGCGGCGATTCTAACCTTTGAATCTATCGTGAAAAAACCTGTAGTCATCAATGATATGATCGCTGTCCGCTCGATGGCCAATATCTGCCTGTCGCTGGATCACCGGATTCTGGATGGGGTCATCAGCGGCCGCTTCCTGCAGCGTGTGAAGGATAATGTGGAAGGTTATACGCCGGACACCAAGCTGTACTAATGTTTGAACAAGGCAGCTGCGGAACCCTGTGACAGGGAGAATATGAAGCAAAGGGGACCTTATGACCATGGACAACCTGAACTTAAGCAAACTGGAAATTTCCTATCTCCCGCTGATGGAATACGGCGCGGCCTGGGAGCTGCAAAAGGAAGCGGTGCAGGGGATTGACGCAGGCACCGCTTCCGAGCGGCTGATCCTTCTGCAGCATCCGCCTACCTATACCATCGGTTCACAGAATCATCCGGAGCATCTGCTCCTTAGCGTGGAACAGCTTGGGAAACAAGGGATTGCGCTGTTTGAAATCGACCGCGGAGGAGATATTACATATCACGGACCGGGCCAGCTTGTAGGTTATCCTCTCCTGAAGCTTGGCGAAGACGGCAAGGTCGATCTGCACGGATATCTGCGCAGGCTGGAGGCCGTTATTATTGCCTTTCTGGCTTCACACGGGATATCAGGAACCCGCAAGCAGGGATATACGGGCGTATGGGTCGGCGATGAGAAAATTTGTGCGATCGGCGTCAAATTCAACAAGAGTAAATTCCGCAGAGGTTTTATTACCAGTCATGGCTTCGCGTTCAACATCTCAGCCGGAATCAGCCAAAGCGGCTTCTCGGGAATCATACCCTGCGGCATTGCCGAGTACGGGGTTACTTCACTTGAGGAATGCACCGGGCGCTCCTTTGGCCTGGAGAGTGTTGCTTCCGAGCTGGTGCCTTATTTCCTGCAGCAGTTTCCGTATGAAGCGGTTGCCGGGGTTGTAAGTGCTGCAGAATAAGGAATGCTGAATCCGGGCAACGTCAAACAGCGCCCGGAGAACCCGGACGCTGTTATTCAAGTACTAAACGTGACTAACCGGCCATAAACGGCTCGATGACGAACAGCACCGTAGAGGCGATCATAGCGATCAGCATAATGTAGATAATGATGCGGAACCATTTTTTCTGTTGCATGAGTGACTCCTTTGAGATTAGTTTAAGTTAAGAACGAAGGCGTAAATGAACGCAGTACAACCATTGTAACGTATCCGCGAAAGAGAGGGAAGTCCAAGTGATATCACAAGACCGGTTGATCAATGAATTCATGGAGCTTGTCCGTATTAATAGTGAGACCAGAAATGAACGGCGGATTGCCGATGTACTCAAGGAAAAATTCAGCACTCTGGGACTGACAGCAGTTGAAGATGATTCTCAGGAGAGAACGGGACACGGAGCTGGTAATCTGTTCGTGACCTGGCCTGCGGACAGCGGCGTGAGCGCGCCTAAGCTGCTGTTCACCTGCCACATGGATACAGTGGTTCCCGGGCAGAATATTAAGCCTTCCCTTGGGGAAGACGGCTGGATTACCAGCGACGGCAGTACAATTCTCGGAGCGGATGACAAAGCGGGGCTTGCCGCCCTGTTCGAAGCGATCCGGGTAATTCAGGAGCAGAAGCTTCCGCACGGGCAGATTCAGTTTGTCATTACGGCAGGCGAAGAGTCCGGGCTGATGGGCGCACGCGCAATGGACCCGGCGCATCTGGATGCCGATCTTGGCTTCGCGCTTGATTCCAATGGTGAAGTAGGAGCAATTGCCATTGCTGCGCCGACACAGGCGCGGGTAACGATGCAGATCTTCGGTAAATCCGCTCATGCCGGAGTTAATCCGGAGGATGGAATCAGTGCGATTCAAGTGGCGAGCAAAGCGATTTCGGCGATGAAGCTTGGACGGATCGATAATGAAACGACAGCGAATATCGGCAAATTTGCCGGCGGCGGCCCGACCAATGTGGTCTGCGACCATGTGCAGCTGGATGCGGAAGCCCGGAGTATTGTGCAGGAAAAGGTAGAACTGCAGATTGCCTCTATGCGTGAAGCCTTGGAGACAACCGCACGTGACAATGGCGCACAGAGTGAATTCCGCAGTGAAATCATTTATCCGGCGTTCAGCTTTAATGAGCATGATCCGGTGGTACAGCTGGCAGACCGCGCGATTACTTCACTTGGACTGACTACCCGGCTGTTCGCTTCCGGTGGCGGCAGTGATGCCAATGTGTTCAACGGCCTGAAGGTTCCTACTGTGAATCTGGCTGTCGGCTATGAGGATATCCACACAACGAAGGAACGGATCAAAGCCGAAGATATTGTCAAAGTAGCCAGCCTGGTTGTAGCTATTGTGGCCGAGAGCCAAAAAGGCTGATTTCAAAAACTGCGCAGATGCCTGCCGATCATGGGGCCGGCTGCGCTTAAATGTAACAAAAAGGAGCTGTTCCGGAATTCACCGGGAGACAGCTCCTTCTTGTTACTCGGTGAAGCTAATCTTCCTCACGGATATCCGGAAGAACGAAGCGGCATTATCCTGCCTTGGAAGCTGTGATCCGCGTTTCCGTCTGGAGCAGCAGGATATAGGATAGGGGCATATCGCGCCCGTACTGCTTCATCCATCCGGCCATTACGGCCATGATCTGCTCCGGTTTACCTACCATTGTAACTGCGGATGAGCTTGCTCGGACAAGACAATCATTCATGCCTGCATTCCTTCTTTCCTTTTAAGTTTGCTATAATACACCCTATGCATAACCATGCCAAAGGAGACCACAAATCTATGAAAAACGATGAAATCAACCGCAACCCCGCATTGGATGAAGAAACATTGTCGACGAAGCCGATCTTTACTGGCAACATTATTTCGCTGCAGGTGGACACGGTGAAGCTGCCTGACGGCAATACAGCAACCCGTGAAGTCGTGAAGCATCCGGGGGCCGTAGCTGTGCTGGCACTGAATAACGGTAAAATGCTTGTAGTGGAGCAGTACCGCCAGCCGATGCACCGGACTGAGGTGGAGATACCGGCAGGCAAGCTGGACAAAGGCGAGGATCCGCTGGCGGCTGCGGGCCGTGAGCTTCAGGAGGAGACCGGATTCCACAGCGGCGGGCTGAAGCTGCTGAAGTCGTTCTACACCTCTCCCGGCTTCGCCGACGAGATCATTCACCTCTATGTGACCGAAGATGCCCAGCCGGGAGAGATGGCGCTGGATGAGGATGAATTCCTGGAGGTTTCCGAGCTGACGCTGGAGGAAGCGTACCAGTATATCGCGGATGGACGTATTGCGGATGCCAAGACCATGATGGCTGTCTACGCCTGGCATCTGTATACGCTGACTGGACAATGGCACTAGAGTCTACGCTGCAGAGCGTTTACTGCGACCTGCATGTGCATATCGGGCGGACTTCGGAGGGACAGGCGGTCAAAATCAGCGGCAGCCGCGAGCTCACCTTCGCCGGGATTGCCAAAGAGGCGGCAGAGCGCAAGGGGATCGGTCTGATCGGCATCATCGACAGCCACTCCCCGGGGGTGCTGCGGGATATTCATGCGGCGCTGGATTCGGGCGAGATGACGATGGCGGAAGGCGGAGGTATTGCCTACAGGGGGACTACGATCATTCTGGGAACCGAGATTGAAATCCGTGAGCCCGGGCGAAAAGAGTGCCATGTCCTGGCCTTCATGCCGGACCTTGGGACCATGGAAGAGTTCAGCAGCTGGATGAGCGCCCATATGCGGAATGTGAATCTAAGCTCCCAGCGCCTGTATGCACCCTCCCGGGTGCTGCAGGACGAGATTACCGGACGGGGAGGATTGCTGATTCCGGCACATATTTTCACTCCGCACAAAGGGCTATACGGCTGTGCAGCGGAGCGCATGGCTGACTTATTTGACCTGGAACGCATTGCGGCAGTAGAGCTTGGACTCAGTGCGGATTCGGAAATGGCCGGATATATCTCAGAGCTTGACCCGTACAGCTTCCTGACCAATTCTGACGCTCATTCCCTGGGCAAAATCGGCCGTGAGTATAATGTGATTGAGATGCAGCAGCCCTCTTTCCATGAGCTGAAGCTGGCGCTGGAACGCTCGGAGGGACGCCGGATCAGTGCCAACTTCGGGCTGAACCCCCGGCTGGGGAAATACCACCGCACATATTGCGGCGGCTGCGGCAGCATTATCGATGAGGCTTATGCGACTTCAGAGCGCTGTCCGTATTGCGGCAGTCCCAAGCTGGTGAAAGGGGTGCTGGACCGTATTCTCGATATTGCTGACCGTGAGCAGCCGCTGGTTCCGGCGTACCGTCCGCCCTACCATTACCAGGTGCCTCTGGAGTTTATTCCGGGACTTGGCAAGCGTAAGCTGAATGCCCTGCTGCAGGCGTTTGGCACAGAGATGAATATACTGCACAAGGCGGGTGAAGCTGAGCTTGCGGCTGTTGCCGGACAAGAGCTTGCAGAGCTGATCGTACTGGCCCGTACCGGCAGGCTTGCGCTCTCTTCAGGAGGCGGAGGGACGTACGGCAAGGTCATTAAGGGGAAGTAACCAAGGACAAGTAACCAAGGACAAGTCATAGAGCGGGACATTCCTTCATATGGTGTAACATGTGACCGGAAAGGAGAATGTCCTGATGCGCAGTTTAAGGCTGATGATGAAGGAACAGACGCCTCTTTATATTTTTGTCGCGGTATTATTCCTGGTCGGGGTCGTATTTGGAGCGCTCATTGTCAGTGCGTTAACGCTGGATCAGCAGCAGGAGCTGGGGGATTATCTGGGTAATTTCTTCATGACCGTCGATCAGCAGGGACTGCCTGCCGCGCAGGATTCGTATTGGGGGATTGCCGCATTCAATCTGAAATGGGTCGGACTGATCTGGATACTCGGCTTGTCGGTTATCGGACTTCCGGGGATTCTGATTCTGGATTTCCTTAAAGGCGTGCTGATCGGCTTCACCGTTGGCTGTCTCGTCAGCCAGTATTCCTGGCATGGCATGCTGTTTGCCCTGGTTTCTGTAGCCCCGCATAATCTGGTGCTGATTCCGGTACTGCTTGTATGCAGCGCGGCAGCGATCGCCTTCTCCCTGCTGATGATCCGCAGCCGGGTGCTGGGACAACAGCGGCGTACCAAGGTGACACGGCCTTTTGTAATGTACACCCTGTTGTCACTCGGCATGGCCCTGCTGGTTATGGGGATCTCCGGATTTGAGGCCTGGGTGACCCCGGTGATGATGCGGTGGGTGACGCCGATGCTGGTGTCAGCCGGATGAGCGTGGAATCTTCAGGAAGCAGCAGCTGTCCTTAGAACATGCGGTGGAATGAATTTCCATTCTGGCACTTCCTTGAACATCGGGGTCCTGCCTCCGTGTAAGCTAAAACCGTTTGACTTCTCAAAGTAACTCCCCCTATAATGGAAGAAGTGGCTTGAAGCCCGGTGCGGTAATTTTCCAAGGGGGAGGCAGACAATGGAAGCCCGGATAGACAAGATTAAGCAACAACTACAATCCCAAGGATACAAGCTTACACCTCAACGGGAAGCGACCTTAAGAGTTCTCCTGGAGAACGAGGATGATCATTTAAGCGCTGAAGATGTATTCATGCTGGTGAAAGAAAAGGCTCCGGAGATCGGTCTCGCCACCGTATATCGTACCCTGGAACTGCTCAGCGAGCTTCATGTCGTGGAGAAGATTAATTTCGGAGACGGTGTTGCCCGTTATGATCTGCGGACGGATACAGCGAAACATCATCATCATCATCTGATTTGTGTACAATGCGGAACCATGGATGAGATTCGTGAGGATTGGCTGGGTCCGCTGGAAGAGCGTCTTGAGAAGGATTATAATTTTACGGTGCTTGATCATAGACTTGATTTTCACGGAATTTGCCACCGCTGCAAGGATAAGAATCCTACAGAAGGCAATACTCCCGAATAAGCTTATATAGAGCATGAACTCTTATACAGATGAGGAATTACCGCACAAGCTCTCCCCGGCTGAATGGCCGGAGGGGGCTTTTTAACTGATTATTCAAAGAGCAATACATAACACCACCCTCCGGCGCATAAAGTGAAGGACGAGTTCTGCGAAGTGGAATAGTGAAGCAGAGGCTGCCAAAACTTTTAGGAGGTTGTCCGGATGATTGTCTCCATTCCCAAAACCGTACGCCGGCTGTATTTCATGACCTTGCTCGTTGCGATCAGCTGTGTGCTGTATTATGTCCTAAGCTGGGTCAGTGCCTGGATCAGCCCCGCTCAGAACTATGATATTCCGGAGGGCACAGCCATCCGGGCATTTCATGATGTGAAGCAAAGCGATGAAGGGCTGAGTGCAGGTCAGCGCCTGCGGTTCTACTATTGGTACGGGGAGTGAGCGCTCCGCCGGTTGCAGGAAAAAGCTTGAAGCCTGTCGAATGAATCTAGAGCATGTAAGGGGCGCCCCGCGTTCTGACTGCTGCCGGACCCCAACCGCTGCAGAGCGGCATGAAGCAGCCTGAGTATGACAGGAGCGTGAATAGATGAAGTCACACTTGCAGCCGTTTATGCAGTATTTGTCCGGGGACAAGGGATTGTCTCCTAGTACGCTGGAATCCTATGGACGGGATATATCACAGTTTCTGGAGTTTACCGAAGAGCGCGGCACGGCTGCGATGGAAGAAATCAGAAGATCACATATTATGCTCTACCTCGGCGCTCTGCGCGGAGCGGGCAAGGCAACGGCAACAGTCAACCGGAATACGGTATCGCTGCGCGCCTATTTTCATTTTTTGCTGAAAGAACGGCTGATCGGGCAAGACCCGACACTGGATATGGAAACGATTAAACCGAGCAAGAAACCGCCGATGATTCTTAGTATTGAAGAAATTGAACGCCTGCTGGCCGTCCCTGATGAATCTTCTGCCCAGGGGATGCGCGATAAGGCGATGCTTGAGCTGCTCTATGCTACGGGTATCCGTGTTACGGAGCTAATCTCGCTGAATGTGGAGGACGTGAACACCGGGCTGAAGTTCGCCCGCTGCAGCGTGGCCTCCGGCAAGGAAAGAGTGGTGCCGATTGGTACTATTGCTGCGGACTGTGTGGCCCGTTATACCGGCGGGATGCGGGACAAGCTGCTCCGGGTGAACCTGGAGGAGCCGGCGCTGTTCCTGAACAGTCTGGGCGGGAGGCTGACCCGTCAGGGCTTTTGGAAGATTATCAAGAAACATGCGCGTGAAGCCGACATCCAGCAGGACATCACACCGCATACCCTGCGGCATTCCTTCGCCGCTCATCTGCTGGAAGGCGGGGCAGACCTGCGCTCTGTGCAGCAGATGCTGGGCCATTCCGATATTTCGACCACTCAGATTTATAGCGGTATCGCCCGCAAGAATATGAAGGAAGTCTATGAGAATCACCATCCCCGGGCGAGGTAGCCTGTATTCAGAGGTATGGTGTAACCGTGGATATAACGGGTAATGGGTTGGATTGGCCCGAAAAGATGCTTTTTGTGAGTAAGAAAGTTATGATGGAATCATACTGAAAGGATAGCTCCCGGGAGAGGTTCTCCCGGAGTTTCTTCCTGTTTTGAGCAGACCTTACGATTATGCAAACTACGAAGGAGTGAAGACGGCAATGTCCTCATTTAAACGCATCGGATTTATTGTTCTGGATAGTGTAGGTATCGGTGAAGCGCCGGATGCCGCTAATTTTGGAGATACAGGCTCCCATACGCTGGGCCATATTCTGGAGCGGGTTCCGGGTCTTAAGCTTCCTAATCTACAGCAGCTGGGACTGGCGAATATTGCTCCGCTGCCGCCGCTTGAACCGGTAGCTGCCCCAACAGGCTATTACGGCAAAATGCAGGAGGTTTCAGTAGGCAAGGATACGATGACCGGCCACTGGGAGCTGATGGGCCTGAAGATTGAGGTTCCTTTTAATACTTATTTTGACGGATTCCCCGCAGAGCTGATTGAGAAGTTCGAAGCGGCAACCGGACGCAAGGTGATTGGCAACAAGCCGGCTTCCGGCACGGAGATTCTCGTAGAATACGGCGAAGAGCAGATGAAGACCGGCGCATGGATTGTGTATACTTCGGCAGACAGCGTATTCCAGCTTGCCGCGCATGAAGATATCATTCCTCTTGAAGAGCTGTACAGCGCCTGCCGGATCGCCCGCGAGCTGACGATGGCTCCCGAATTCTCTGTCGGCCGTGTCATCGCCCGTCCTTATATCGGTGAACCGGGGAATTTCGTGCGTACCCCGAACCGTCATGACTACGCAGTGAAGCCGCCGGAGCCGACCGTTATGAACGCTCTGGAGGATATCGGCAAAGACGTGATTGCGGTAGGTAAAATCAATGATATCTTCACTGGCGAAGGTGTAACAGCTTCTTACCCGACGAAGAGCAATGAGCACGGCATCCAGATCACCATTGATGAGCTGCGCAAGCCGTTTAACGGATTCCTGTTCACTAATCTCGTAGACTTCGACTCCCTGTACGGCCACCGCCGTGATCCGGAAGGCTACGGCCAGGCGCTGGAGGTATTCGATCAGGCGCTGCCTGAGCTGCTGTCCACCCTGGATGAAGATGATCTGCTGATCATCTCTGCAGACCACGGCAATGACCCGATCCATGCCGGAACGGATCATACCCGTGAATATGTGCCGCTCCTGATCTACAGCCCGCGATTCAAGACTCCGGGCAGCCTGGGCATCCGCCAGACCTTCTCTGACGTTGCCGCTACCATCGCTGATAATTTCGGAGCGAAGGCACCGCAGTACGGGACGAGCTTTTTGTCTGAATTAATTTAATTTAAATAATAAATCAAGATGAACTGAAGGATATAACTAAAAGTGAGAAGAATCGAAGGGGAAATTTGGAACTGTAGGAGCGATAGCGACCGCCTTTGTCTACGGATTTCAACCGCTAAGCGGGTCATAATTGAAGAAATCTGTAGACAACAGCGGCCGGAAGTCCAAATATCACCGTAGTGACGGCTCAGCTTTACGTCGATGACTAAAGTTCATCCCACCCACCTCAAGGAGGAACCAACCATGACCGCAGTTACCCAAAGCAATATTCAAGAAGCAGCAGTATATATCAAAGATAAGTGTACCGTCGCACCCGAAATCGGGCTGATCCTCGGCTCCGGCCTCGGCGTTCTGGCCGATCTGATCACGGATGAAGTAGTCATTCCTTATAATGAAATTCCCCATTTCCCCGTATCCACTGTTGAAGGACATGAAGGTGAGCTGCTGATCGGCATGATTGAAGGCCGCCGCGTCGTCATGATGAAGGGCCGCTTCCACATGTATGAAGGCTATGGACCGGAGACTACTGCCTTCCCTGTACGTGTTATGAAAGAGCTGGGCGTAACCAGCCTGCTGGTAACTAACGCTGCCGGCGGGGTCAACACCGATTTCACACCGGGTGATCTGATGCTGATTACTGACCATCTGAACCTCACAGGCCGCAATCCGCTGACCGGACCGAATGATAATGCGCTGGGCGTACGTTTCCCGGATATGTCTTCGGCCTACAGCCCGCGCCTAATTGCAGCCGCCAAAGAAGCTGCAGCAGCGCTGAACTTCGAGTTCAAGGAAGGCGTATACGCCGGCCTGCTCGGACCCAACTACGAGACTCCTGCTGAGATCGTTATGCTGCGCCGCCAAGGGGCAGATGCAGTAGGGATGTCCACAGTATCTGAGACGATTGTGGCCCGTCATGCCGGTATCGAAGTGCTGGGTATTTCCTGTATCACCAACATGGCTGCCGGAATTCTGGAACAGCCGCTGAACCATGCAGAAGTGATGGAGACAGCGGAACGTGTGCGCGAGCAATTCCTGAAGCTGGTGCTGGCTTTTATTCCGAAGATGTAGTTCCTGCTTCAAGCTATTTACAAGACAATTCATATCCGGGAGGATCAACCTATGACAACACCATCAACAGTCCCATACGGCACGCAGGTAAAAGAAGCTGCTGAATATATTCAATCCAAATTCGGTTCTTACACACCGGCTATCGGACTTATTCTGGGCTCCGGCCTCGGGGATCTGGGTGACCAGATCGAAGATGCGGTATATCTGCCTTATGAAGAAATTCCGCATTTCCCGCGCTCCACGGTAGAAGGCCATGCCGGACGGTTCGTGATCGGTAAGCTGGAAGGCAAGGATGTTATTATCATGCAGGGCCGTTTCCACTACTATGAAGGTTATGAAATGCGCAAAGTGGTGCTGCCGGTATACGTAATGGCTAAGCTTGGCGTAGGCACACTTGTGATTACCAATGCAGGCGGCGGAATGAACAGAGCGTTCAAAGCCGGCGACCTCATGCTGATTACCGACCACCTTAACATGACCGGCGACAACCCGCTGATCGGACCGAATGATCCGGAGCTGGGTGTACGTTTCCCGGATATGTCCCGTGCTTATGACCCTGAATATATCGCGCTGGCGAAGAAGCTGGCCGGTGAAGTTAAGGGTGCCGACGGTGAAGCGCTTGTGCTGCAGGAAGGCGTATATGCCGGTATCAGCGGCCCTACCTACGAAACTCCGGCTGAACTCAAAATGCTGGCCTACCTCGGCGGCGATGCCGTTGGAATGTCCACCGTGCCCGAAGTGATCGTAGCCAGCCACAGCAAGCTGCGTGTGCTCGGCATTACCTGTATCACCGATATGGCGATCGGGGACGAGCTGGAGCCGCTTACTCATGAGCAGGTGGTAAAAGTAGCTAACCTGACCAAACCGAAATTCATCGGCCTTGTGCGCTCCTTTGTCCGTGAGGTACAGGTATAATGCGTGCAGTTGACCTTATCCAGAAAAAACGAGACGGCGGCGAGCTCAGCCGTGAAGAAATAGCTTTTCTGATTCAAGGCTACAGCAAAGGTGAAATTCCTGATTACCAGATTTCCGCCTGGGCGATGGCTGTCTATTTCCGCGGAATGAACGCACGGGAAACCGGCGATCTGACCCTGGAAATGGCGATGTCCGGTGACCAGGTGGATCTCAGTCCGATTGCCGGCATCAAGGTGGACAAGCATTCTACCGGCGGAGTGGGCGATAAGACTACCGTTGTCTTGGCCCCGCTTGTAGCTGCAGCCGGAGTTCCGGTGGCCAAAATGTCCGGACGCGGCCTCGGCCACACCGGCGGTACGCTCGACAAGCTGGAGTCGATCACCGGATTCTCCGTGGAGATGGACCGGGAGCGCTTTTTCACCCAGGTAGGGGAGATCGGCGCAGCTGTCATCGGCCAGTCCGGCAACATTACGCCTGCGGACAAGAAATTGTACGCACTGCGTGACGTGACTGCAACCGTGGAATCCATTCCGCTGATTGCCAGCTCCGTAATGAGCAAGAAGATCGCCGCAGGTGCGGATGCCATCGTCCTTGATGTGAAGACCGGCAGCGGCGCGTTCATGAAGACGCTGGATGATTCCATTGCACTCGCACAGGCGATGGTGGATATCGGCACACATCTCGGCCGCAACACGGTCGCTGTGATCAGCGACATGGACCAGCCGCTGGGCTTCGGTATCGGCAATGCGCTGGAGATCAAAGAAGGCATTGAGACCCTGAACGGCCACGGGCCGAAGGATCTGCAGGAGGTCTGCCTCATTCTGGGCAGCCAGATGCTGGTGCTCGGCGGCAAGGCGAAGGACGAACAAGAAGCGCGCTCCATTCTGCTGTCCCATATCAATGACGGCAGTGCGCTGGACAAGTTCAAGCAGATGGTGTCTGCCCAAGGCGGCGATGCCACGCAGATTGAGTCGCCGGATACTTTGCCGACAGCGCGCAAGTTCATCGAAGTGAAGGCTGCAACCGCAGGGTATGTGGAGAGTATTCAGGCTGAAGAGATCGGCGTAGCGGCGATGCTGCTCGGCGCCGGACGCGAAACGAAGGAATCCGTCATCGACCTGGCCGTTGGCATTCAGCTGGCGATTAAGGTCGGCGATGCCGTAGCCGCAGGCGATACGCTTGCTGTGCTGCATGTGAACGATGCCAGCGAGAGCAAAGTGCAGGAAGCCGAAGCCAAGGTGCTGGAAGCTTACCGCATCTCCGCGCAGCCGGTTCCACCGCAGCCGCTGGTATTTGCGCTGGTGACTAAGGATGGCGTAACGCGGTACTAAAGCGGATTCCGGTTACTCTAACAATCCAAAAGCCGTACATCAGCAATTCGCTGATTGTACGGCTTTTTTGGTTTGTTCAGGACCGCCCCCGTAAGACAAGTGGAAAAAGGGCATTTAATTATCCTTGAATCGCTGATATTTGGGTTTTAGTTGGAAAAAGTACATTTAATTTTCCGATTTACCGACTTGGCGGCGGAATCAGCAAATTTAGGTGACGTTTATCCACTTATTTTTGGTATGCGGTCCACACGATGAAAATAAGTGTACGGAATCCACTTATTCCGTAACCCGTAACCCGTAACCCGTAACCCGTAACCCGTAACCCGTAACCCGTAACCCGTAACCCGTAGCTCGTAGCTCGTAGCCCGTGGAAGAACGGGGCTCCTGCTTGAGCGCGCAGCTAATTCAGCAGCAGGTTCTTCTCAGCCACCTGCATCATCCGGTAAGTCCCTCTACTCCGGTTGCAGAGAGCGGTGAAAGTTACGCCGCTTGCCGGATAGACTGCCGAGCGAAAGGAGACCCCGGGATCGGAGCCCATGAGATGGTATTTTAACACCCCGCCGTTTCGGATCGTAATCCATACTCCATAGCCATAGTAAGTATCCTCATCCTCATGAATATGCGGTGTGAGCAGCAGGGCAGTTGTCTCTGGCTGCAGCAGCTTGTGCCCGAGCAGGCATGTCCACAGCTTCTTCATATCCGCTGCCGTGACAAAAGCGCCGCCGTCGCCGCCTCCCACTACCGGAATGGAGTAGATGTTGCTGATATTCTCTCCGGTCTCACTGTCAATATAACCGAGAGCTGTATTGGCCGGGAGGGCATCCAGGGCGAAATAACCGGAATCCTTCATCCCGCAAGGCTGGAAAATATGCTGCTCCACATAATCCGTGAAATTCATTCCGCTGACCGCTTCGACAATCAGGCCAAGCATGATATAACCCGCATTATTATAGTGGAAACGATCACCGGGAGTGAATTTCATCGGCAGCGCTGCAAATAGTGGCAAGAAATCACCCGGTCGCCTGAGCGTATACATCGGTATGTCCTCCCATAGTGCTGCGAAATCGTCCATAACCTCCTCATCGAAATAATCCGGAATGCCCGAGCTATGCGTCAGCAACTGATGAACCGTGATCTCCGGGCTGAACAAGGGGAACTTCTGCTCATGTAAGACCTCCAGCACCTTGCCGTCAAAAGAAAGCTTCCCCTGCTCGGCCAGCTGGCAGATAGCTACTGCTGTGAACAGTTTGCTGCCGGAAGCAATCCCGAAGCGGGTGTTAAGCTGATTGATCCGTTCCTCAGCTACGTTGGCTTGTCCGCAAGCAGCCGCTGCGAGGGTCTGATCGTGTTGCGTAACCAGTACCGTCCCCGAAAATCCGGACAGCAGAACCTCCTGGTCGATGATATGTTGGAGCTCTTTTTGATGCTCAGTCTGTTTCTGCTTCATGTAGTAACCCTCTTCCATAACTTGATAATGTGTAACCTTCTTGTAATTCGCCAATATGGAATAATTAACCTTTATTTATATTTCTGTATGATATGGAGCGGGGATTTTAGGGGTTTAATGGATGCCGGATGCTGCCGAAAGGCCGAAGAGTGTACCTTGCGCGTAAGGTTTATGTGCAAAGGACAAGAAAAACAACTTAGTTTTGGCAGGGCGGTACATTGTGGACGTTTCGAATTTTAAGATAGTATGAATTCAAACATCACAATCATGAGCATGCATCCGGGGAGGAATTATAATGGCACTTCATCAGACGATAACAGTTTTGAACGCACTGGACAGCGCTTATGTTAATGGTGAGCAGGTCAGGCAGTTATTCGCAGCATATCCTGCGGTTAAGGTTGAGGTTCAGAAAGTGGAAGGTGAAAAGGGCAGTACGGAATTCGTCAAAATCACCATTCCGGGCAGTCAAGGCAAGCTTGGAGGCGGCAGTGCGCCAACCTTCGGAATTGTCGGCAGGCTTGGCGGCATAGGGGCGCGCCCCAGCCGGATCGGCATTGTCTCTGATGCAGACGGAGCGGTGGCGGCAATCGCTGCGGCACTGAAGCTGGCAAACATGCAGACCAAAGGGGATGTGCTGCAGGGTGACGTCCTGGTTACGACTCATATTTGCCCGGATGCTCCGACACTGCCGCATGAACCCGTTGATTTCATGGATTCCCCGGTGGATATCCTGCAGATGAATGAGCATGAGGTGCTGCCGGAGATGGAAGCGATTATTTCTATTGATACGACCAAGGGCAACCGTGTGGTGAATCACAAAGGCATTGCAATCTCACCTACGGTCAAAGAAGGGTACATTCTGCGGGTCAGTGAGGATCTGCTGCGCATTAAGGAAATGACGACAGGACAGTATCCGGTAACTTTTCCGGTAACTACGCAGGACATTACGCCTTACGGTAACGGACTATATCATATCAATTCCATCCTGCAGCCCGCAGTAGCGACTTCGGCTCCCGTTGTAGGGTTGGCGATTACTGCCCAGTCCATGGTGCCCGGCTGCGGGACAGGGGCAAGCCACGAGATTGATATCGCCCAGGCGGTGCGGTTTGCCATTGAGACAGCCAAAGAATTCACCCAAGGCATATGCTCCTTCTACAACGAAGCTGAATTTGCACAGATTACTGAGCTGTACGGTTCGATGAAAGTGCTGCAGACACTGGGTAAACCGGCTGTAACCTCTCACTAGGAATAGAACGGAATAATGGCAGGCGCTGAGCAAGGTTCAGCGCCTGCTCAATATATACAGACATGAGTTGCCATGATTTCAATCCGTATGGAGAAGCGGGAGGGAGTAAGATGAGTAAAAATATAGGGTTAATCACGATCGGACAAGCTCCCAGGAACGATGTTGCGCCGATTATTGAGAAGTATCTGGAGGGTAAGGCAGGACTGGTTCAGTCCGGGGTGCTTGACGGGTTCACTGCTGACCAGGTACGCGAATTCTATAGTCCTGGTCCTGGGGAGTATGTGCTTACAACCCGTATGGCGGACGGATCAGCTGCGGTGATCTCCCGTGAACGGATAAAGTCAGTTCTGCAGGGGAAGGTTGATGCTATGGAAGCTGCTGGAATTGAGACGATTCTGCTGGCCTGTACTGGTGTTTTTCCGGGACTTCATACGGCCAAGGCCCATCTGATTGAACCGGACCGGATTATCCCTCCGGTCGTAATGGCGATGCTTGACGGACGCCGGCTGGGGCTTATAGGTCCCCTGCCCGAGCAGGAAGAGAGCATGAATGAGAAATTCGCGGGAGCCGGAGCGAGGCTGCCGTTTGCAGCTGCTTCTCCGTATACCGGTACGGAAGCGGATTTCCGAGCGGCTGCTGAGCGTCTGAGGGACCTGGCGGATGTGATTGTGCTTGACTGCATGGGATATGTGGAGCAGCATAGACAGTGGGCGGCCTCCGCAGGAGTGCCTGCCGTGCTGTCCAATGCCCTCATGGGCAAGCTGGTAGCAGAAATGGTGTAACCGGGAGGAAAGTATAATGAGTGAGCAACGAATATTGATCAGCATGAATGTCCTTAAGGACTGTCTGGGGCTTGGCAGCGGTGAATTGCTGGCTGTAGTGGCCGATGACGACAAGCGGGAGCTTGCCGAATCCGTCTATGAAGCAGGGAAGCGGCTCGGGGCGGAATCGATGCTATTGATTATGCAGGCGCGGAGCAAATCCGGCGAGGAGCCGCCGGCTCCGATTGCCGAAGCTATGGCCAAAGCGGATGTGGCAGTATGCATTACGACACATTCGATGACACATACGGCGGCGCGCAAGCAGGCAGCCGCAGCGGGAACGCGGGTGGCGACCATGCCGGGCATGACAGATGACATGTTCAGCCATGGCGCGATCACTGCGGACTATGCGCAGGTGAAGACATTAACGGAGCAGGTAGCTGCGCTGCTGTCTGAGGGAAGCCAGGTTCGTGTGGAGAAGGATGGTCTGAGTCTGAGCTTTTCGATTGAGGGCCGGGATGGCGTGCTGAGCACCGGATTATATCTGAATCCGGGCGAATCGGGTAACCTTCCTTCGGGCGAGGCTTATATTGCGCCGATGGAAGGTACAGCCACCGGCCAGATTAAGGTGGACGGTTCGATTGCAGGTATTGGCGCGCTGAACTGCCCGATGGTGCTGACAGTGGAGCAGGGCCGATTAATTAGTGCAGAAGGCGAGAGCGGTGACAGGCTTCTGGATATGCTAGGTGCCGGTGACGGCAGGCTCCTGGGCGAGTTCGGCATTGGTACAAACAACAAGGCCAGAATTACAGGTGTGGTGCTGGAGGATGAGAAGGTCTACGGGACCATCCATGTCGCTTTTGGCAGCAATAATACGTTCGGCGGGGTTGTAGCGGCTGGCGTTCATATTGATGCTGTAGTTATGAAACCGGATGTATATATTGATGATAAGCTGATTATGCGTGCAGGAGAACTGCTCTAGGCTGCGCGGATGCTGTGTTGTTGTCAGGGTTATCGCGGTACGGGATGAAGCAAGAGAATATGGTAAGGATATTCAGAACGCCCAACAATGGCTGACCAGGGGGAGATAAGGATGCTTGGAATTATACGTGTAATTACACTGCAAGAGGAGTCTGCAATTCATTTGCACGGAGAATTGATTGAACACCGGTATGGCCTGCCGGTAATCAGCCGCTGCATTCCGGATCAGCCTCAGGGCGTATACAATGCCGAGACCGAAGCGGAGTCAGTGCCGAAGATTATCAGCCTGGCCCGGGAACTGGAGCAGCAGGGCTGTACGGCCATCGGCATCAGCTGTGCCGCAGATCCGGCGCTGCTGGAAGCTAGGATGGCAGTGAACGTACCGGTGCTGGGCGCAGGCTCGTGTGCAGCCCATATGTCGCTGGCATACAGTGATAAGATCGGCGTGCTGACGATTCTGACCGAAGTGCCGCCGCTGATCCGCAGCATTCTCGGCGATGCTTACCTCGGCATGGATCGGCCAGATGGGGTAACGACCACACTTGATTTGGGTACCCCTGCCGGACGGGCAGGCGCACTTGCCGGAGCAGCCCGGCTGGTGGAGCGCGGTGCGGAGGCCATAGTACTGGCCTGCACCGGGTTTGCCACCATCGGTCTGGCGGCGGAACTGGAAGAACAGCTCGGTATCCGTGCGTTTGATCCGATCCTTGCGCTTGGCGCTGCGGTTGCTGCGGCGGCTTCCTTGCCTGGGGGTGTGCGGCGCTGATTGCGCTGTACAAATCTGCTATTGGAAGTACGAAGTATAGTAATTCAGGAAATATAGTTAAGCGTTCTTCTGGATGTAGGTCCGGGGAACGTTTTTTTGTGTAACTGATTTGGCTGGCTGCTATAGTTGGTTGTTTGTGAGCTGCTGCGGGAGCGGACATGTGTCGAGTGGGAAGTTGGGGAGAGAAGTGAGAGATTGAGGAGATTGGGGTGGGGAGTTTGGAGTGTGGAGTGTGGAGTGGGGAGTGAGGGAGTAAGGGAGTGAGGGAATGAGGGAGTGAGGGAGTGAGGGAGTAAGGGAGTAAGGGAGTAAGGGAGTGAGGGAGTGAGGGAGTGAGGGAGTGAGGGAGTGAGGGAATGAGGGAATGAGGGAGTGAGGGAGTAAGGAGTGAGGAAGTAAGGCAGTACGGAAGTGAGGGAGTGAGGAAGTAGGAAATGTGAAAGGAGGGAATGAGAAGTGAAAATTGAGAATTGGAAATTGAAAATTGAGTATGGATAGTAGGAAATGAAGAGTATGGAGGTGGAGGTGAGTGGAAGGGTGAAGAGATGAGAAGCAGGAGAGTGCGCAGATTTTTAAGTACATACTGAAATGAACATTCGGGCACCAGACAGAAAGTATAGTAGCAAACATTTTAAGTGGCTCACAGCACCAGAGTCCAAATTAAAGGTATAAATCCCTCTAAATCCGCTGAAAGTGGCTCACATCACCAAATTAAAGGTATAAATCCCTCTGTTTCCGCCGAAAGTGGCTCTCAGCACCAAATTAAAGGTATAAATCCCTCTAATTCCATCGAAAGTGGCTCACTGCACCAAATTAAAGGTATAAATCCCTCTAAATCCATCGAAAGTGGGTCACAGCACCAAATTAAAGGTATAAATCCCTCTAAATCCATCGAAAGTGGCTCACAGCACCAAATTAAAGGTATAAATCCCTCTGTTCCGCCCCGATGGAAAGAAGTGGTAACGAGGGGTAAAAGTGCCCTTGATTTCAGCCGAAGGAGGCTAGAAGTGGAAACGAGGGGTGAAAGTGCCCTTGATTTCAGCCTGAGGAGGCTAGATGTGGAAATGAGGGGCAAAAGTGCCCTTGATTTCAGCCGAAGGAGGCTAGAAGTGGAAATGAGGGGTAAAAGTGCCCTTGATTTCAGCCGAAGGAGGCTAGAAGTGGAAATGAGGGGCAAAAGTGCTCTTGGTTTCGTCCGAAGGAACCCGTTAGCACCAAATCAAAGGTACGAATCCCTCTGATATCGCCCGCAGCACCAAATATAAGCACACATCCCACTGATTTCACCAAAAGTGGCCCCAGCACGAAATGAGTGGCACTATTACCACCGATCCCACCTGGGTTAGCGGCCATTTCTCACCAGCTTCACGTGTACCCCTCATAGAGGCGGGCGTAGCCGTCAGATAAGTTACTTTGTTCAATAGGACATGTTGCGTCCTACTTGTCTCCTATTTGCGTCCTATTTGCATACTACTTGCGTCCTATTTCACAGTCACCGGATCACCTTGTAAACCGGTGCTTTCCCTCCCACACCTTCGTATAAATCCGAAAAAATATCTGCAATTTTATATATTTTTCCTGTGGCTGGGCGGGAATGTCTGATAAACTAGCGGGAATGCGAATGTAAGCTGGTGGAATGCGAATGTAAGCTGGTGGCATACGAGTGGCTGAGGGTGCATACGGGTTCATACAGGGTGGCATATTTCAGGAAAAATCATGAAATACTGAAGACAGTAGAGGGAGGCAGAATGTTGAATACACGAGGAATTACGCTACGGGAGCTGATGGAGCTCTCTGTTCTTGGGAAAGCGAAGGTTATTAGCGGCCAGCAGGGGCTGGACCGGGTGGTCCGGTTCGTAGATATTATGGAGGTTCCGGATCTGAAGGGCTGGATCAGCGAAGGCGTCATGCTGCTGACTACGGCGTACTCCATTCGCCATGATCCTTCGCTGCTGACGGAGCTGATCTATACGCTAGACAATCTGGGTGCAGCGGCGCTGGCAATTAAGCCGGCCCGTTTCCTGAAGGAAATCCCCCCAGGGGCGATCGAGGCCAGCAATGCCTGCGGTCTGCCGATTGTGGAGATCCCGCCGGAGATTCCGTATACGGATATCACCCAGCCGGTGATGGAGCTGCTGCTCGGACGGCAGGCGATGCTGCTGCGCCGTGCGGAGGAGGTCTACCGCACGTTGACAACGATGGTGCTGGAGAACAGCGGCATTCAGGCGGTCACCGATAATGTTGCTGATTTTCTGAAGGCGCCGGTTGCCCTTGTCGACACCGAGCGGAAGACTATCGTGTCTTCGCCGGCTGATTTCGATTGGTCACAGAGAGAGGCGCCGCTGAACTGGAATATTCATGTGGACCGGCGGACCGTCGCCAGACTGCTGGTGGACAAGGAGCAGCTGGACGATATGGAGGAAGTGGGCATCGAGCAGGCCCGGCTTGTCTTTGCCCTGGAGCTGATGCGCCGCAAGGTTGCCGAAGATACCGAGTTCCGGCTGCGCGGCAACTTCATCGATGAGCTGCTGACTCCGCCGCTGCCTTCGCGGCATGAGGTGGAGCGGCGGGCACGCCAGCTCGGGATGAATCCCGAGCATAAGTGGGAGGTTGCTGTAATCGAAGGGGAGACAGCGCCGAGTGAGGAAACGGTGAACCGGCTGCTGGAGCGGGAAGCGAAGAGACGCGGAGTTACACCCCACGTAGAATACCGCTCCAGCCGGGCAGTGCTGTTCCTGCCCACGCAGGAGGGCCGTAAATTCACGCCGGGCGGAGATGCACAGGAGCCCTGGGAGAAGACGCTGGAGGGCTGGCTGAAGGACAAAAGCGAAGGCCTCAGCAGCTACAGAAGCGGAATTGGCACCTCGGAATACCTGTGGGACATCCACACCAGCTACAATGAAGCGCGCAAAGCCTTGTCTATCTCCAGAAGGCTCGGACAAGGTACAGGCGGTGTCACCCGCTATGAAGAGATGGAAGTATACCACTTGCTGGAGGGCCTTGGCGGTCCGGGCTTCGAGCGGCTGTTCGAGCGTAAGCTGGGCAAGCTGCTGCAATACGACCAGGAGCATGACAGTAATATGATGCTGACGTTCTATCATTACCTGGAGTGCCGGGGCAGCCTGATTGAGACGGCGAACAGCCTGTACATCCACCGCAACTCGGTCAAATACCGGCTGGAGCGGATCCGCGATATTACCGGCTTCGATCTGAACGATCCGCGCGAGCAATTCGTCTGCCATTTGTGCCTGATTTACTACTACCTGCAGGAAAAATAGGCGGGACTGGAACTTTTATGGAATTGTATGTTAGGAAAGGTTACATATAGAGGTGTTGATAGTGCACAATCGACAAACGGTTGTGCTTTTTTTTAGCTGAACGGGACGTAGAGTGGTGGTCAAATTCTATGTAGAATTAGCACAACTACTAAAGAGGACAAAGAAACCGCATAGTACCTGACATGGGCAGCGCGTTTCCGTCAACAAGAATGTCACAGCATGGATGGCACAGAAGCCGTAAGGGGGTTGATTCATTGTTTGCTTACACATTAAAAAGACTTGTGCAGATGATTCCAGCCTTGCTAGGTATTATCGTCATCACCTTCATTCTCTCAAGAGTGCTGCCGGGTGACCCGGCGATCATGCTGGCCGGAGAGCAGGCTCCGGAGGAGATTGTGGACAAGATCCGTCAGGATATGGGGCTCGACAAGCCGCTGTATATCCAGTTCTTCACTTACATCGGCCAATTGCTGCAAGGCAATATCGGCTACGCGTATCACACCGGACATACGGTAGCCAGTGATTTGGCTTCGCGGTTCCCGGCAACCATTGAGCTGACCCTGGCCAGCATTCTGATCGCGGTCCTGGTGGCCATTCCCGTCGGGATTGTCGCCGCTACCCGCAAAGAATCGTTTCTGGATCACATTTCACGGGTGTTCTCGCTGATAGGTGCATGCGTGCCGATCTTCTGGCTGGGCCTGATGTTCATTTACGTCTTTTATTCCATCCTCGGCTGGGCTCCGGCACCGATGGGACGGATCAGCGGAGACTTGAATCCGCCGGTGCATATCACCGGGCTGTATGTTCTGGACAGCATCCTCTCAGGCGATACCGCTGCACTCAAAAGCAGCCTCTCGCATCTGCTGCTTCCGGCAATCTGCCTCAGTACCGGCACGATGGCGATCATCGCCCGGATGACCCGTTCCAGCATGCTGGAGGTCGTGGATCAGGACTTCGTCCGCACCGCCCGGGCCAAAGGGCTGCGGGAATCAGCCGTCATCTACAAGCATGCGCTCGTCAATGCACTAATACCAACCTTGACCGTTCTCGGTCTGCAATTCGGCTTTTTGATGGGCGGAGCGGTCATTACGGAGACTATTTTCTCCTGGCCGGGAATCGGCGGCTATGTCACTGACTCCATTCTGGCTGCGGATTATGCGCCGATTCAAGCCTTTACTCTGGTCAGCGCCGTGCTCTACTGCGGAATTAACCTGGCGGTAGACCTGATCTATGGCTTCATTGACCCGAGAATCCGCTATGAATAGAACAGCTTGTGTGAGAGGAGGAGATTGCTTGTGAGCACTGCAGCACATTCAGCACAGGGCAGTCCGGCCAAACCCGCTGCGGCGGCAAAACCCAAAACGTTGTTGTCCCTGCTGCTGCATAACCGTCTGGCTGCCCTGGGGTTAACCTTTATTCTGATCTGGACCGTGGTAGCCATTATTGCACCCTGGCTTGCACCGCATGATCCTTATGTAACGGATATGGCGAACAAACTCCAGGCACCTTCGGGCAGCCACTGGTTCGGAACCGACAACTTCGGGCGTGATATCCTCAGCCGGGTACTGTACGGTGCGCGGATCAGTATCTGGACCGGCCTGATCGCCGTCTCGATTTCCTTTGTCATCGGTGTGCCGCTCGGAGGAATTGCCGCTTACTATGGCGGCCGTACCGGCACCATCATCATGCGGCTGATGGATGTACTATTGTCCTTCCCGTCACTGGTCCTGTCAATGGCTATTGCCGCTTCGATTGGTGCAGGTCTCAGCAGTGCGATGATCGCCGTCGGGATTGTCGGCATCCCGGAATTTGCCCGGCTGATGTTCGGGCAGACCGTATCGCTCCGCGAGAAGGAGTATATAGAAGCAAGCCGGGCGATCGGCGTGAAGAATACAGTCATCCTGTACCGCCACATCCTGCCGAACGCCCTGGCTCCCTTGATGGTTCAGGCTACGCTCGGGATGGGCTTCGCGATCCTGACCGCATCCAGTCTCAGCTTCCTCGGACTTGGCGTCAGACCCCCGATTGCCGAATGGGGAGCGATGATTTCAGAAGGCCGGGAATACATTATTTCCGGGCAATGGTGGCTGGTTACTTTTCCAGGGTTGTCCATTGCCACTTCCATCTTAGGCTTTAACCTGCTCGGAGACGGTTTCCGGGACGTTCTTGATCCGCGGTTGCGCTCGGGTAAATAAGGCGGAGCAGGGGATCACTCCCCCGAAGCTCCGCAGTATCCCGGTAAATATAGATCAGAGCCTGCCGGAGCAGTTGCAGCAGGATGATCACAAGCAGCACCAGTATTACCAGTGCAGGCAGGATATAGAAAAGGGAGGAACTACTGATGAAAAGAGTTAAACTATTGTCCACACTCGTCGCTTTTTCAGTCATGCTTGCCGGATGCGCCAGCAGCGCCAATCCGCAGACACCTGCTGCTACTACAGCAGCTTCAGGAACTACAGGGACGGCTGCTCCTGCTGCCAAGTCAAATCTGACGGTTGCTTATTCCGAGGGCGGCACTACGCTCGACCCTGCAGAAGCTAACGATTTGACCTCCGATACACTCGTGCTTGCCGCTTATGATCAGCTGGTCACCTACGGCATCAAAACCGAAAATGGCGCAAGTATTGCCAACACCGAAGACATTCAGCCCATGCTGGCAGAGAGCTGGGAAGTGAACGCCGACAACACGGTGTACACCTTCAAGCTGAAATCCGGCGTGAGCTTCCAGAGCGGCAATCCGGTGGATGCCGAGGCGGTTGCGTACTCTTTTGACCGTGTGGCTAAATCAAGCTCCGGCAGCTTCCTCTATGGAATGGCGAATATCAAGTCCGTTGCGGTCAAAGACGCTTCCACCGTTGAAGTTACACTGACTAATGCCAATCATAATTTCCTGCAGATTCTTGCTATGTACACCTTCTCCATCGTGGATCAAAAGACGGTAGAAGCACAGGGTGCAGACTACCTTAAGACGAATGCTGCCGGCTCCGGCCCGTTCACGCTTGAGAAGTGGGACCCGGCGACCGAAGCTGTCTTCACCGCTAATGAGAGCTACTGGCAGGGTGCGCCTAACCTCAGCAAAGTAACCCTGAAATTCACCAAAGAAGCCTCTAACCGCGTACTGCTGCTGGATAAAGGCGATGTAGATATGGCGATCGAGATTCCTCCGAAGGATGTTGCCTCCCTGCAGAGCAACACGGATCTGACCGTCGCCTCCAATGCGAGCAACCGGATTCTGTTCTTCGCAATGAACAACAAGGTGAAACCTTTTGACAATGTAAAAGTCCGTCAGGCGATCAACTATGCGATTCCTTATGATGAGCTGCTGAGCGGGGTAATGTACGGCCAGGCCAAGCAGATGAAGAGCTCTGTGGCGAGCAACACGCCGGGCTTCACCGATGCAGGCTACGTATATGAGCACAACCTGGATAAAGCTAAAGAGCTGCTTACAGAAGCCGGCTACCCGGACGGATTTACCTTCGACTTCACGCTCGGTTCCGGGTTCGATGACTGGGAGGATGATGCGGTCCTGATTCAGGCGGAACTGTCCAAAATCGGTGTAACCATGAACATCAACAAGCTGGCCCGCGCCCAGTTCCTGGAGCAGCAGAAGACCAATAATCTCACCTCTTATATCTCCAAATGGACATCATTCGTCAATGATCCAGGCTACCACCTCGGCTTCCTGCTGTACGGCAAAGGCTCTTCCAACTACATCAACTATTCAAATGCTGAAGTAGACAAGCTGTGGGATGAGGCGAACCTGGAGACAGACGCAGCGAAACGGACCGCACTCTATGAGCAGGCACAGGAAATCATTACAACCGAAGCGCCTTGGGCTTATCTGTACGAGTACAACCGTATTGTCGGCATGAGCAACAAGATTAGCGGTTATGCGTTCTACCCGGATGAGGTTATCCGTTTCTATCCGCTTTCGATTACAGAATAAGCAGGTTTGGCTAAAAGAGAGCGGACGGGCCTTTGGCTTTGTCCCTCTCTTTAACAAATTCACGGGCCTCAGGCCAGCCGTAAGGCAGGCAGCAGGGAACGCAAAGGAGAATTACAACCATGACTGACTGGAAAAGCAAAGTGCTGGCGGCGATTGATGCTGAGCAGGATCAGCTGCTGGAGCTGTGCTCACAGCTCATCCGCTTCCCCTCGGAGAATCCGCCGGGAGATTCGCGCGAGATCAGCGCTTTTATCATTGATTATTTGAAGCAGGCCGGCATTGATACAAGTATCCATACGGCAACCGATACGATGCTGAATCTGGTGTCTACACTGGGTACAGGGGCTGAACAGCCGTCCGGCAAAAATCTGATTTTCTGCGGACATACCGATGTCGTTCCTGCCGGAGACCGCTCGCGCTGGGATTTCGATCCGTTCTGCGGCGATATCGTTGACGGCTATCTGCTGGGCAGAGGTGCCTCCGATATGAAAGCCGGCCTGGCCGGGCTGATCTATGTGACAGCGCTGCTGTCCAAGCTCGGCGTTCCGCTCAAAGGCGACTTATCGCTCCTGATCGTGCCGGATGAAGAAACCGGCGGCCATCTGGGAGTGCCTTGGGTGCTGGAACGCGGCTTGATCAGCGGAACGGCAGCGGTTATCGCCGAGCCGTCAGGCCCGCTGAACCCGACGATCGGGCAAAAGGGCAGCTGCTGGTTCGAATTCACCGTCGAAGGCACGCCGGGTCATGGCAGCCTGTCGCCGGTTGTCGGCGACAGCGCGATTGTCAAAGCGGCCAAGGGCATCGAGGCCCTGCAGCGTCTCTGGGATATCAAAGTCGATATTCCCGATGAAGTGAAGGAGATTATCCGCATCTCGCAGGATTATGTGAAGGAGCGCGAACAGGACGGCTCGATCGCCTATCAGGTATTCGATCATGTGACGGTGAATATCGGAACGATCCAGGGCGGAACCAAGGTGAATGTGGTGGCGGACCGCTGTACGATCCAGGTCGATTCCCGTGTACCGTTCGGCGTAGACTACCGCGATGTGCTTGACCGTGCCCGTTCCCTGCTGCTGGAGGCAGGCATTGAGTCTGAGGTGAAAGGCTTCGGCTTCCAGGGCAACGCCAACTGGACCTCGAATGAGGAGCCGGTAGTCAGCGATCTGGTAGAGAGCATCTGTGAAGTCAGCGGGGAAGAAGCTTACGGAGTGCTGCAATGGGCATCCAGTGATGCCCGCCATTTCCGGACGCATAACATTCCTGTACTGCAATACGGCCCGGCCGAGCTGTCAACGATTCATAACTTTAACGAGAAGGCACCGGTCTGGCAGATCATCCAATGTGCGAAAGTATATGCCCTGACGGCACTTAAATATCTGGGTGTGGAAGATACAGAGAACTGATTTACAAACTAAAGAGATCAACGAAAAGCGAAAAGAAACGGAGGGGAAATTTGGAACTGTAGGAGCGATAGCGACCGCCTTTGTCACCGGATTTCCACCGCGAACAGCGGATTGGATAAAGAAATCTGGGGACAACAGCGGCCGAAAGTCCAAATGTTCACCGCAGTGACGACTATGCTTCAAGTTCAAATCTTAAGTTAGAGGAGGGGCAATCATGACAGAACTGCTGGAAGTATCAGGGCTATGCACCGAATTTCAGACAGCGGCCGGAACAATCCGCGCGGTGGACGGCATCAGTCTGTCAGTGCGCAAAGGGGAGACGCTGGGCATTGTCGGCGAATCCGGCTGCGGCAAAAGCATCACTTCACTGTCAATTATGCAGCTTCTGCCCAAGCGGATTAGCCGGATTGCCTCCGGCCACATCAGGTTTGAAGGCAAGGATATGCTGGAGATGTCGATGAAGGAGGTGCGGGGCATCCGGGGCAACCGGATTGC
Source organism: Paenibacillus phytohabitans (assembly GCF_013141775.1). Lineage (GTDB taxonomy): Bacteria > Bacillota > Bacilli > Paenibacillales > Paenibacillaceae > Paenibacillus_AQ > Paenibacillus_AQ phytohabitans. The sequence goes on along the minus strand of NZ_WHOB01000020.1, from coordinate 279,867 downwards.
GATGATTTTTCAGGAGCCGATGACCTCACTGAATCCGGTATTTAAGATCGGCCGCCAGATTTCCGAATCTGCACGCTACCATCTGAAGCTGAGCAAGAAGGAGGCGGCGGAGCGGGCGGTGGAGATGCTGCGCAAGGTTGGGATTCCCCGGCCGGAAAAGATCGCGCAGCAGTATGCCCATCAGCTCTCCGGAGGGATGCGCCAGCGGGTGATGATCGCGATGGCGATGGTCTGCAATCCCCAGCTGCTGATCGCCGATGAGCCTACAACGGCACTGGACGTAACCATCCAGGCACAGATTCTTGATCTGATGCGCGAGCTGCAGGAGAAGGAGGGCATGTCCATTCTGATGATCACGCATGATCTTGGCGTAGTCGCCGAGATGTGTGACCGGGTCGTCATTATGTATGCCGGGCAGATCGTGGAGGAGACGGATGTCGCTACCTTGTACAGCAATCCGCTGCATCCGTATACCCGGGGACTGCTGGCTTCCCTGCCCCAGCTTGCGGGTGATGAAGACCGGCTCAGCTCCATCCCGGGCCAGGTGCCGAATCCGGCTAATCTGCCGTCCGGGTGCCGGTTCGCACCGCGCTGTCCGGTGGCTGTAGAGCGATGTAGCGAGAAGCTTCCGGAGCTGCTTGAGGTGCAGCCGGGCCACACATGCCGCTGTATCCTGCAGCAGGAGGGAGTCATATGAGCACAATCCTTGAAGTCCGCAACCTGAAGAAGCATTATCCGATCCGCAAAGGCTTCTTCTCCAAGCAGGTCGGTGCTGTAAAAGCAGTAGACGGCATTACGTTATCCGTCCGGCAGGGGGAGACACTTGCAGTGGTCGGTGAATCCGGCTGCGGCAAATCGACCACCGGCCGGGCCATCCTGCGGCTGATTGAGCCGACGGAAGGCGAGATTATGTTTAACGGTACCGATGTGCGCGCTCTGAATACCGAACAGCTGCGCAGGTTCCGTACCGATATGCAAATGGTGTTCCAGGACCCTTATGCTTCACTCGACCCGCGCTGGACCGTCCAGCGTATACTGGAGGAGCCGCTCCGTACACACGAGTCCGCTCCGGCCAGTGAGCTCAAAAGCCGGGTAGAGCAGCTGATGGAGGTGGTGGGCTTGTCCCCCTATCAAGCCCACCGCTTTCCCCATGAATTCTCCGGCGGCCAGCGGCAGCGGATCGGGATTGCCCGGGCGCTTGCGCTGAATCCGAAGTTCATTGTCTGTGACGAGCCGGTATCTGCACTGGATGTCTCCATCCAGGCCCAGGTGCTGAATCTGATGCAGGATCTGCAGGAGCAATACGGCCTTACCTATATGTTCATTTCCCATGACCTGTCCGTTGTGAAATTTATCAGTGACCGTGTGGCAGTGATGTACCTCGGACGGATCGTTGAGCTGGCACCGACCAAGTCACTGTTCGCGAAGCCGCTGCATCCCTATACGCAGGCACTGATGTCGGCAGTCCCGGTGCCGAATCCGGGAGTGAAGAAGCAGCGGATTGTCCTGACCGGTGACGTTCCGAATCCGGAGACACCCCCGAGCGGCTGCGCCTTCCATCCGCGTTGTCCTTACGCCATGGACCGCTGCAAGAGTGAGGCTCCGGTCCTGCGCGAGCTGGACTCGGGCCATCAGGTTTCCTGCCATTTGTATTAATGCATATAAAGTAAAGTCAAGGGCCATCCGGCAGCGGGTGGCCCTTGCTGTGCGCGGGTGTGTGTCAGACTTTAGCCCTAGTATTGCAAGCCGAAGCAGATTCGGGTGTCATCTAGGAGCAGCGCCTTATTTTATGCGTTGTTCGTCCGTTGTTAAGTGCCGTTCTTTTCAGGAAAATCACTGAAATATTTCATTTAAAATTGAAATAAATCATGAACCAACCTATAATTATAATTAAATAACAACTGAAATGGGAGGAGATGGAAGTGAAACGTGGAAAAACGACGTGAATTATGGATTGATGCGGCCAAGGGCTTCAGTATTATTTTTGTAGTCATGGGCCATTCCGGCGATGCGGCAGCGAATCATTATCTGTCCTGGTTCCGGATGCCGTTGTTCTTCCTGCTTAGCGGGCTGGTGTTTAAACCGGTCGATCCCGGGCGTTATCGGGGCTGGGCCGCAAGACGGACCAAAGGGCTGATGACTCCCTATTTTGCCTACGGCCTCCTGATTGCAGGGGTACTGCTGCTGTTCAGCTTCAATATTAGAGGGTTTGCCGAAAATATAGCGAGGCTGCTCTACGGTGGACTGTCGCTCACCGGTCCTTACGGGGTGTTCTGGTTCATCACCTGCCTGCTGTTTACGCAATTGCTCTTTGGATACATCGTCAGATATTCCCGCCGAACCCAATTTCTTCTGATCACCTCCGCCTACCTGGTCTCCCATTTGATCTCCCTGACCGCGCTTAAAAACTTCAATCTTCCCTGGAACATCGATGTTGCACTGCTTGCTGTTACGTATTATGCGATCGGGTTCAATGGCAAACAAGCCATACCTGCGCTAATCAGCCGCTATTCGGCCTTGCTGGTACTGCTGCCTTTGTCTGCACTTGTGCTGCTGCTGGAACGGACTGGCGTCATTCATTACAGTCTGAATATGAAATACAAAGAGTATGAGTCGCTGCTGCTGGATCTGGCGGTTCCGCTGCTGATTTCTTTGACGATCTGCGCGGCGGTCTACCAGCTTGCAAGACTGCTTCCGCTAGGCTGGATGGGCAGCCTTGGACGGAATACCATTACCATTATGTATTTGCATCTGCCTTTGAATTACAGCCTTAAATATCTGCTTGGTGCGGATTACGGGCTGGTACCCTTCACTTTGATTGGGGTCATTGTGCCGCTGCTTGCCGCCAAGTGGGCTGTGCGTTACCCGGTATTATCGAGATTCTATCTGGGAAAAGCAGGTGTTCCTCCGGCTAAGCGGACAGGCAAGGCAGCATCTGTCTCTAGTAACGGGTGAATCTGCCGGATAAATAGGCAATGGTTCTAATAGAAGTGCACAAGCTCTTTTTCATAATGTTCATATACTTTAATAGAACATGAAAAGGAGTGATACAGCATGGTCAAAACGCTTTTGGACTATAATGCATCCGTAGTTACACCTATTACTAACGGGGTCGCCATTCCGGTCCCCATCTCCCCGGCTGGCGTGCAGATTGCCGGAACATCGGTATATATTGATCCCGCAGTTCCAGCCCATTTCCCGAACAAAGTAGAGCTCAAAGCAACGATCGGTGTAAATGTTACGCTGGATACCCCGAATATCCTGGTGCGCATCTGGCGTGCAGGCCACGAAATCTTTTATGCACGGGCAGAGTACGAGGATTTCTTCAATGACGACGGCATTATCTCGCTGCATATGGTAGATATCAATGCACCGGCTGGTGTCCAGAACTATCAGCTGATTGTGGAGAATCAGGATGCCAACTCAGCTGCTGTTGTGGTTGGACCTGTCATTTTCAGCGCAATGGCCATCGGAGGCTAACTTTCATAGGGCAATTAAGAGGGGCTTCTCTCAAGTATCTGCGAGGATACCGGGAGAAGCTTCTTTTTTTGTGCGTAAAATGGAATAATTTCCTGCCTTTTTGACGAAACTGGAACACAGTACCTGTGAAATGAAGGTTAATGTTCAGGAGGGGAACCATTGTGAGAAAAATTCGTTATGTAACGCTTGCGCTGTGCATCGCTGTTTCGGTTCTGGGAGGGGCTTCCGGCGCTTTTGCCGAAGAAAAAGCCAAAGGTACTGCCAATACCGGCAATACCGGAAGTACTGCGGCCGCTGACCTCGCACCGGGGGCACGCTCTGCCATTCTCATGGATGCCAGTACAGGCACGATCATCTACGAGAAGAACAGCCATGACAAGCTGCCGCCGGCCAGTATTACCAAAATTATGACCATGCTGCTGACCGTGGAGGCGCTGGATGAAGGCAGGCTGCAGCTGACCGACAAAGTGCGGACCAGTGAGTATGCTGCATCGATGGGCGGTTCACAGATTTTTCTGGAGCCGGGTGAGGAAATGACGGTGGATGAAATGCTGAAAGGCATCGCGATGGCTTCCGGCAATGACGCTTCTGTAGCTATGGCGGAGAAAATCGCCGGCTCGGAGAGCGCTTTTGTCGATCTGATGAACCAGAAAGCCGAAGCCTTGGGCCTGAAAGATACCCACTTTGCCAACTGCAATGGACTGCCGGCTGCGAATCATTATTCATCCGCGCATGACATCGCCGTAATCAGCCAGGAGCTGCTGAAGCATGAGCGGATTATTAAGTACACCGGCTCCTATCAGGATTACCTGCGCAAGGATTCGGCCAAGCCGTTCTGGCTGGTCAATACGAACAAGCTGGTGCGTTTCTATACAGGCGCTGACGGCCTGAAGACGGGGTATACGGCTGAAGCGAAGTTCTGCCTGTCCGCAACCGCGGCCAGAGACGGACTGCGCGCTGTCGCGGTTGTACTGGGTGAGCCGAACACCAAAACACGCAACAGCGAAGTGTCGGCGATGTTCGATTACCTCTTTTCCCAATATAAGCTGCATACGATTCACAAGGCGGGGGACCCCATCGGCACAGTGAAGATTGAGAAGGGCGTGAAGACGGAGCTGCCGCTGACGGCGAAGGAAACTTACAGTGTATTACTCAAAAAAGGAATTACCCAGGAGGGTATCCGGCATGAGCTGGTACTGGAAGAACACTTGAAGGCTCCTGTGGCCGCAGATCAGACTGTCGGCAAGCTGGTCGTATACCAGGGGACTGACGTGCTGAAGGAATATGAGCTGAAAGCAGGCGAAGCTGTAGCCAAGGCAGGCTGGTGGAAGCTGTTCAAGCGTACAACGGGGTCGCTTTTTACGATTGATTAGAGCTAGCGATTAATTTCTTGTATTTTGTAGATTAGTCCCATGCTTTATGTAAGTTCTTAGGGGTTTTCTTCTAGTTTTGTCGTGAGGCAGGAATCCTCAATTGCGGTGTAGAAAACCTTGTCCTTGTAGGGGAAAGAAAGTAGTTACAGGGCGGTTGTCCAAGCAACGAAGAGGAGAGTGGCAAGGATGAATTCTCATGTGGAGATGGAGCATCACCGGGGTGTACTGATTGTCCGTTTGTCTGGCGAACTGGATCATCACGCAGCCGATTATGTACGTATGGATATGGATGAAGCGATTATGCGGGGACAGGTGGAGCATCTGATTCTCAGCCTGAAGGAGCTGCAGTTCATGGATAGCTCAGGGCTCGGAGTCATTCTGGGAAGGTACAAGCTGATCCGCAGCAAGGGCGGCAAGATGGCAGTCTGCGATGCCACTGCACCCGTGAAGCGCCTGCTGGAAATGTCGGGCCTGTTCAAGATCATGCCCCTATATGACAACGAGAGCGCTGCACTCTCGGATTTGGAGGTTGCGTTATGACAAATAGTGAAGCCCGTAACTTCATGAGCGTCCAGTTTGCCGCACTGTCGGAGAATGAATCATTCGCACGTGTGGTAGTGGCGGCTTTTGTCTCCAGGCTCGATCCGACCATGGAGGAGCTGAATGACCTGAAGACGGTTGTGTCGGAGGCGGTCACCAACTGCATTATCCACGGGTACGACAGTGATCCTGCAGGTCTTGTCAGCATCTCCGCTTCCATTGATGTTGAGACGGTGCATTTGACGATTGAAGATCAGGGTAGAGGTATTGAGGATTTGGAGCTGGCCCAGCAGCCGCTGTATACCTCCAAGCCGGAGCTGGAGCGGTCGGGCATGGGTTTTACCATTATGGAGAATTTCATGGATGAATTCGAAGTTACCAGTGAACCGGGACGCGGCACATCCATTTCAATGAAGAAAACCATCGTCTCGAAAAAAGCTTTATACAATTAGGGGTTGGAGCCATGGATGCAGAGTCAAAAAAAGCTCCGCCGACCTATTTGGACGATGCGGAGGTCAAACGTCTAATCGCGCTCAGTCAAGCCGGGGATAATACGGCCCGCGACACGCTGGTCAATTGCAATATCCGCCTCGTCTGGTCGGTGGTGCAGCGGTTTATGAACCGTGGATATGAACCGGATGATTTGTTCCAGATCGGCTGTATCGGACTGCTGAAGTCCGTTGATAAATTCGACCTCAGCTATGAGGTCAAGTTCTCCACCTATGCGGTGCCGATGATTATCGGCGAGATTCAGCGGTTCCTCCGCGATGACGGCACACTCAAGGTCAGCCGTTCACTCAAGGAAATGGCCAATAAGGTGCGTAAGATGAAGGATGAAATGTCCAAAACGCTCGACCGCCTGCCGACCATCGGCGAAGTGGCGGAGGCGCTGGGCGTGACGCCCGAAGAAATCGTCTTCGCCCAGGAAGCCAACAAGCCGCCGACTTCGATCCACGAGACGGTCTTCGAGAACGACGGCGATCCGATCACCCTGATCGACCAGATCGCCGACGAGTCGCAGGAGCGCTGGTTCGACAAGCTTGCCTTGAATGAGGCCATCGGCGCCTTAACCGAGCGCGAGCGCCTGATTGTCTACCTGCGCTACTACCGCGACCAGACCCAGTCCGAAGTCGCCAGCCGCCTCGGCATTTCGCAGGTTCAGGTGTCGAGGCTGGAGAAGAAGATTCTCGCGAACATCCGCGAGCAGATCGCGCAGTAGGCCGGACTCAAGGGTTCAGCAGCGATGCAGCAGTCAAACAGCCCCGCCGTTGGCGTTAACCGCCAGGATGGCCGGACTGGCAGTACAGTTGAGCATGAATCAGGTATGAGGATGTACAGTGACGGGTGCAGGACGGCCGCCTCGGGAGGGGCGGCTTTTTGCTGCGGACGGGACTGAACAAGACAATGGAACCGCCGCCGCTAATGTTGCCATTGTAGCACCGCCACCGCTACGTTCGCCTTTGCCCACCGCCACCGCCACCGCCAGTCATTCTCGCCGGATGATGGATCACATATAACCTTCGCAGTATTATGTTGGCAGCGTTACATATGATAAACTCGTAATCATATATGTTTTTGACGCCAAAGCGGCATTTTAGTGAGGAGGTCTGATATGGATTATTCGAAGCTCAGCAAAGAGGTTTCATATGCACTGCGTCACGCGCCATGGGAGTATGAACTGGAATTAGATGATGAGGGCTTTGTAGAGATGGAGCAGCTATTAAATGCATTGCACCTTGAGCAACAATGGAATTCAGTAACTGCAGATGATGTGGCTAAGATGATAGAGGGTTCGGCTAAACAGCGGCATGAGATTGTGGAGGGCAAAATAAGGGCGCTATATGGGCACTCTGTGCCTCAAAAGATAATTAAGCAGAATGAAACCCCACCCCCCGTTCTGTACCATGGGACAGCCAGGCAATGGGTGGAGACGATTCTGGCTGATGGGCTTAAACCAATGAAGAGACAGTATGTTCATTTCTCGGTGGATACGGAAACAGCAAAGCTGGTTGGAGGCCGGAAAGATTCCAATCCTGTGATCTTAACAATCGACGCCGGGAAGGCAGCGGACGAAGGGATCAAGTTTTATCACGGCAATCATAATATCTGGCTAGCGGACTACATTCCGCCTGAATTCATTGATAGTTGTAGAATGTACAATTAAAAACAGCGAAAAGGGATACCTGCATCAAATAACTGTAATCTGTACAACTAAATCTGCCCGAATAGGTGATAAGCAATCTACACAGGCAGTTTAATTGTACGAAATACAACTAAACGAAGAATCGGTTGTAAATCAGACAATTTAGTTGTACAGAGTGCAATTAAGTAAGCATATACCATACTCCCAACTCCCAGGCATATACCGTAATTGGGTCACTGCAAACCATCGGGCAAGCGATTTACTACTCCCAACAACAAAAACGCCCCAGCCAGCCTGTTCACGGCTCGCGGGACGCTTTTATCTTTTAACAAGTGTTCATAATATCTCTGCCTAAGGCGCTACAATCACACCTGTGGAAATCATATAATTCCCTGGTGCAAAATAGTTCGCGGCATCGTCCCCAGATAGAGTGTAGACTACGGTGATGATTTTGCCGCTGCCCACAGTAGCGTCGCTATAGGCAGCCGTTGCGCTGACCGTTACATCATCTCCCGGAAGGACTCCAATCAGAGTGCCTGGAGTGACTTGCGCTGATAGCGTTCCGTCATAGAGCTTGGACTCTGTGATGACTGGTGGGGTAATGTCTAACTGCAAGGCGGTGATGATTCCCGTGCTTATGGTATAGTCGACAGGCGGATAGTAGTTGCCTGCGTCTATACCTGTTAAGGTGTATGAAATGGTGATGATTTTGTTTACACCTACGCTGGTATTGTCGTACGTCCCGAAAGCATGCACGGTCACATCATCCCCGTCGAAAATTCCGGTCACAGCACCAGCAACCACTAGCGCCGCAGTAGTTCCATCATAGACTCTGGAGCGTGTAATCTGATCCCGGTCAATTTCACCTGTGTTCACGATATAGTTCGCAGGTGCAATATAATTTCCGGCATCAGCACCGCTAAGTGTATAGACTACAGTTATAGTTTTGTTCGTACCTACTGCAGAGGTATCATAATTGGCAACGGCGCTCACACTGACATCATCCCCGGGGATTACTCCAATGAGCTGACCAGGGGTCACAGCTGCGGTGGTTGTTCCGTCCTTGAACTTCGCCAAGGTCAGATCCGGGGCCCCGAGAGTCAATTGATTCAGCGAGATAATTCCCGTATGGACGGTGTATGGGGCTGGAGCAATATAGCTGGCTGACTGGGCTCCGCTTATGGTATAGACAACAGTTATAGTCTTGTTAACCCCTAGCGCCGCGCTGTTGTAAGAAGCGGAGGCATGCACTTCTACTACGTCACCGCTTAGCACGCCGGTCAGCGGACCTGCGGTTACTGCTGCTGTGGCGGTGCCATCATAGGTTTTGGACTCCGTAAGGGAGACTGGGAGACCTATAGTCAGCTCAATGGCTTTAACCTCAATAGTGCCTGAAGGAACCGAAATATTGCCGGCGCCATCTACAGCATACACGACATAATTATCCGCTGGCAGACCCTGCGTGTTCAGTGAGGAGTAGACAGAGGCGCTTACCGCCAGCTTGGTCCCGTGCGCAGCTTGGACGGAAGCTTCCAGACCCGCCGGGGTCACTGCTACAGTGGAAGGAACCAGATACAAATAACCCGCTTCGTTACTTGTCCCGTATACATTCTCTCCTACAGTAACCGCTCCAAGAGTTACACCCGTAAGGATCGGGGCTGTCGTATCTGCCGGATCGGGAGTCGCAGCCGGAGTCGCTGTAGGTTCTGGTGTTACTGTAGCTTCCGGTTCTGGCGCTGCTGTAGGTGTGGAGACAGGTTCAGGTGTGGCTGTTGGAACGGAAGGAATATCGGGGTTCCGGACAGGTGAAGGTGTAGCAGTCGGTGAAGCGGTTGGACTGGCTGCCGGTGAGACAGTTGCCGAAGGGGTGACCGTGCCGGTATTATCCGGTGTACTGGCCGGAGCAGTCTCAATGGCCTTGGTCCGTGTTAAGGACACTACTGCTTCCGCGCGTGTAATATCCCTGCCGGGCTTGAAGCTGTTATCTTCGGAATACCCTTTCATGATTCCTGCAGAGGCTACTGCATTTACCGAGCCGAGAGCCCAGGCGGCAATATCCTTGGAATCGCTGAAAAGAGCGCTGGTCCGGGCTGCATCCAGCTTCAATAACCGGTTGATAATCACTGCGGCTTCCTGTCTGCTGATGGTCTTGCCTGTACCGATTGTGCCATCTGAATACCCGTTGATATATCCGGCTTTGACTGCTTTGGCAACCTCAGCGTAGGCCCAGTTGCTTGAAGACAGATCCGTATAAGAGACAGCCGCCGTTTCAGTGAATCCAAACGCTCGATTAATCAGCGCCATGAATTCGGTTCTTTTCAGACTGTTATCCGGCTTGAAGCTGCCGTCGGCGTATCCCTGAATGAACCCTTTTTCAACCCAGTCCGTCACTTCGTTCTGAGCCCAGTGGCCTGTGATGCCTGTTAATGAAGGTGCTGCCGCGCCAAAAGCGGTTCCAGCCGAAGAAGAATAAAGTGCGGTAACTATCATTAGTGTGGAGAGAAAAAGCCTGCCGGGTTTAAGGTTCAATGTTATGCCTCCTGAAATTTGTATTGTCTCCAATGAATAGGCGAGTGTGATCGCTTGAATATCCTCCCGGCCTCCAAGATTTGCTAAATGAAATAATAGTATCACACATTGTTAAAAATTAATTAGAATAAAATTAATTTGTATAAATTTAATTTATCAAAATATAAACCTGACACTGGTCAATAAACTATAAGCGTGTAGCATAGATAGGCTAACCCGGATCTTGAACAATATTTTGTAACCTTTTCCCCGCGGTATGGCACTTATCCTTAGAACAGATGAAAATACAGAAATGAGGTTCGCAGGCCTATGCTGCAGTGGATTGAAGAAGCACAGAAGGGGGACGCCGGAGCTTTCAGGCAGCTGACAGAGCATGTCCGGGGGATGGCTTACGTAGTGTCTTACAATATGCTGGGAGATGTTCAGCTGGCGGAAGACGCGGTACAGGAGGCCCTCATCGAGGCATATATGAACCTTGGGAGTCTGCAGGAGCCGGCGGCGTTTCCGGGCTGGTTCAGAACCATTGTGGTCAGGCAGTGCCACCGGCTGCTGCGGCGCAGGCACCAAACACTGCTGCCTCTAGAGGCTGCAGAGCATGTCGCCGTGTCTTCTCCGGGCGTTGAGGAAATTGCCGAACGCAGAGAATGGGCACAGGTGCTGCATAGCTCGGTGGCACAATTGTCCGCCAGCCTGCGGGTACCGCTGCAGCTGTTCTACTTTTATGGCTATTCGCTTCAGGAGATTTCCGTTTATTTGGGCATTCCGGCCGGAACGCTGAAGAAAAGGCTGTATGACGGCAGACGCAAGCTGAAGGGGGCTTTTCCCGTGGCTGATCTTGCGGCCGCATTGAATCTGTTACAAGAGGGAGGACAGCGTATGCTGCATATTGTGAACGGTGATTTCGTTGGAGATAAGCTGAAGCAGGGGATTGTCCAAGGGGATGTGCTCATATGGAGAGAAATCTACACGGCGGGGCCGATATTCATTGATCCGTCGTCAGAGCAGAAACGGCAGCTGCGGGCAGAGGTTCTGCAGGCTACACTGGGAATTCCAGCAGAAGAATATATGAAGGGCTGTGAGGAGCAGGAACGCATGCTCAGCGGATTCCACAAGTATGATGAAGTGGTGCTGTGGTTTGAGCATGATCTGTTTGACCAGAGTATGCTGGCCTATCTGCTGCACTGGTTCAGCAACCGGAAGCTGGGCAGCACGAAGCTGAGTCTGCTCTGCATCGGGGAATTTCCCGGAATTGAGCTGTTCCATGGCCTGGGCCAGCTTACGGCAGAACAGCTTCAGACCTTGTCCGGAACCTGGCAGAATATCGGCACGGAGGAGCTGCAGCTTGGGAGCAGGCTATGGCAGGCATATGCATCTCCAGATCCCCGGCAACTGGCGCAGACCCTGGAGGAGAGTAAGCCCGAACTGTCCAAATCCGCGTTTTCTTTTGCCTATGATGCCTTCAAGCTTCATCTCTCGCGTCTGCCTTCAGTTTATAACGGTCTTGGTATTGTCGAACAGACAACGCTTGAGGCTGCGGCTGGCGGGGCAGATACGCCTCTGAAGCTGTTCCGTCAAGTTACAGATGCACTGCACCGGCTGGGAATGGGAGATGTGGAATACTGGAAGGTTCTTCGCACACTGACGGCTGGAGAGCATCCTCTGCTTATTATTGAGGGTACGGCAGAAATGACAGATTACAGAGAAGTACCGGAATTCCTGAAGCGTACAGTTATACTATCAGAGCTGGGAGAGCGGGTATTGGCCGGAACAGCGGATAGAGTGAGCGTGCAAGGTGTAGATGAATGGTACGGCGGGCTGCATCTGCAGGGGTATGAGGTGCCTTGGCGCTGGGACAGCGCTGCTGAATTACCGGTGCAGGTCGGAACGTAATACAGAGCAATAGTATCGGATGAAGAGGTTTCCCGGCAGAGCGGGCTAACCTCTTTTTTCTGCAGGCCGCTGTCCTCATAACCGCTTACAACTGGTTTTCAGCAGCCGGTCCGTGCGGTAATCCGGTTTTATCAGTATAATTAATATTCTGAGTGTAAGGTATCTTATGAAAAGAAGAGGAGGGAACGAGTATCAGAACTTTAGTGATCAGTGACATTCATGGATGCGTGGAGGAATTCAACCTGCTGCTCCGCAGAGCCAGCTATATCCCCTCCGAAGACCAGTTAATTCTGCTTGGTGATTATGTGGACCGGGGGCCGGACAGCAGGGCGGTGGTTGAGCAGGTGAAACGTCTTGCGGAAGAGTACGGTGTTGTCGTGCTGCGGGGCAATCATGATCAGATGGCGTGTGATGCGCTCGCGGGTGAGGATGACAAACGCGATACGCACTGGATTACGAACGGCGGATTTCTTACCTTGCTGAGCTATTGCGGAGGGAATGATTCTGTCCTGCTGCGCCCGGATTCAGGCTGGAAGGAGTATGCGCAGATGAAGGAATATATGCGGCGCGAGTATCAGGAGCATCTGGATTTCCTGAGTACACTGCCTTTCTATTATGAAACGGACACTCATGTATTCGTCCACGCAGGAATTGATCCTTCCCTTGCCGACTGGACAAGCCAGCGGGAGTATGATTTCATCTGGATCCGCGAGCCGTTCTACAATCATCCGGTAACCTCTACCGTGAAGACGGTCGTATTCGGCCATACCTCCACGGTAGATTTACAGGACGGGGCAGGAGTCTGGTTCAGTCCGCACGGAGACAAGATTGGCATCGACGGCGGCTGTGTATATGGAGAGCAGCTGAACTGCCTGGAGATTAATGAAGACGGGTACAAGACCTATTCAGTCCGGCTTGGCGAAAAGGAATAACTGCAGCCCCGATTACCAGCCCAGCTGCTGATCCCGGATCTCCTGGTCCCACAGCTCCTTCAGCTTCACCACATGCTCCGGTGGCATCACCTCGCGGCTTGCGGATATATTCTCGGCCAGCTGTGCGCTGCTGCGTACTCCGGGAATAACGGTGGTGACCTCCGGATGAGCAAGGATGAAGCGCAGGGCAGCCATAGTCATGGTCGTCTCTTCGTCCGTTATGAACCGGATGCGATCCACCAGGGCGGCGCGTTTTGCGATCACCTCCGGCGACCAGCGGCTTCTTACCCCTTCAAAGGTGCTGCTGCTGTCATATTTGCCGGAGAGCCAGCCCGAGTCCAGAGGGACCTTGACGATGATCGCTATGTTTTTCTCATGGGCCAGCCCGAAAGCTTCCGCCGTTTCCTGGTAAAAGATATTGAACATCACCTCCATAACGCCGATATCCGTATGGCGGATGACCTCCAGCATTTCCGGCACGGAATCGACCGAAACCCCGTAAGAGAGAATCTTTCCTTCGGCTTTTAGCTTGTCCAGTTCGTCGTACTGGCCGTATTTCCCGTCCAGCAGCTCAAAAGGCGGATTATGAATCAGCACGGAATCCACATAATCCGTCCGCAGACGCTGTAAGCTGCCTTCGACGGAGGAACGGATGTGGCCCGCATCAAAGCTGGTGCTGCCATCCGCCCCGTGGCCGAATTTGGTGTTGATCACAGCGCTGGCGCGTCTGCCGGATAAGGCGGTCCCAAGCAGGGTTTCACTGGCACCGCCCCCGTAACCCGGGGCAGTATCGAAGAAATTCATCCCGCGCTCCAGCGCTTCATGCACCAGAGAGACCGCTGCACGATCCTCCATGGCTTCCCAATCCTGCTTATTCCCAAGCTGCCAGGCACCGAAGCCAATCTCCGATACAGTCTTTCCCGTATTGCCGTATCTTCTTCTATTCAAGCGTATCCACTCCCGTAAGGTTAGTATGAAAACCTGCTCTTAATTGGTTATAATTGGAACATATACATCGTATTGTAGAACCTTGAAGCCTATTAAGCAATGCAGTAAATGCAGAAATCCGGTTAAGTTTCTACTGCAATAAGGGGGAAGTAATGTCTAACTCACTGTTAACCAAGAACGCTTTAGCCCGGTCACTCAAAAAACTCATGCTCGCAAGGCCGCTGAACAAGATTACGATCCAGCAGCTTACAGCGGATTGCGGCGTAACCCGGCATACATTTTATAATCATTTTCAGGATATTTACGAGCTGCTCGGCTGGGTCTACAGGTCAGAAGTGATTGAAGATCTGGAGCCCTACCGCTGCTGCGCCGGCTGGAAGCAGGGATTCTTAAGTGTCCTGCGGTACACCGTGAGCAACAAAACCATCTGTCTGAACACCTTTCATTCGCTTGGACGCGAGCATCTGGAACAGTTTCTGTACGGAGTTATTTATGGTGTCATGATCAGGGTGGTGGAAGAACTGGATGGGCAGGAGCGGGCCCGTGAAGGACAAGAGCAGATTCCGGAACAGGGGAGAAGCCAGGCCAGGGAGGACATTGCCGATTTCTACACATTGGCTATCCTGGAACAGGTAATCCATTGGCTCAAAGCAGGGGCAAATACCGACCCGGCCGAAATGGTGGAGAAGGTAGCCCGGATTATGGAAGGAAGCATCGCCCGGGGCCTGGAGCACTACCAGGCTGCCGCCGCCCATCCGGTCCAGTGAAATGACACAATCTCCGGCAGATGTGTAATCCCTGTACAGTTGCGCCAAGCTGTCCATAGAATTCATTGTTCACGGTGGGTATAGTGAAGGCTGTTAGCAGACACTTATCCCCTGATCATGGAAGGAAGAGGACATAATGGGTACATATCAAAGAATTCATCCGCTGGTACAGGAAGGCATCGCTTCACGTAAGGCATATCTAGTAGGAGGGGGGATCGGCTCGTTGTCGGCAGCCGCTTTCCTGATCCGTGACGGCCATATGCCGGGACGGAATATTCATATCCTTGAGCAATCAGCGGTCTATGGAGGCTCGATGGACGGGGCGGGGAATGCGAAGGACGGCTACAGCGCCCGCGGCGGACGCGAGATCGAAGAGCACTTTGAATGCTTCATGGAGCTGTTCGGCTTCATTCCCTCATTAACCAATCCGGACCGGACGGTGCTGGATGAATTCCGTGAGCTGAACCTGGCAGAACCGATCGAATCCCACTGCCGTCTGGTAGAAAAGGAAGGACAGCCCGCCGATTTCTCAACGCTGGGACTCTCCACTGCGCATGCGCTGCAATTGGGCAAGCTGACCCTCGCGACCGAAGAAAGACTCGGAGCGGTGACGATTGAGCAGTTTTTTGACCCGACCTTCCTGGAGACGAATTTCTGGTATTTCTGGCGCTCGATGTTCGCCTTCGAGAATTGGCATAGTGTAGTTGAAGTGAAGCGCTACATGGAGCGCTTTATGCACCTGATCTCCGGGATGAACCAGCTGAAGGGGATCCTGCATACCGAATATAACCAGTTCGATTCACTGATTCTTCCTCTGATGAAATGGCTGGAAAGCCAGGGGGTCAATTTCGACAAAGGCCATCAGGTAACGGATCTGGAGCTTGATTTCACCGGCGGGGAGAAAACCGTAACCGCTATTCAGTTGCTCGTGAACGGAGAGCCTAAGACCCTCTCAACAGCACGCGGAGATCTGGTTATGGTCACCAATGGCTCGATGACAGAGAATTCTACCTTGGGTGATCTGGACCATCCGGCGATCTTGAACCGCTCTGTTACGGAGCGCGGCTGCTGGAGCCTCTGGGAGAAGCTTGCCGCGAAATCTCCGGATTTCGGCCACCCGGAAGTGTTCTGCGGGGACATCGACAAGTCCAAGTGGCTGTCGTTTACGATGACCTTTACCGATGACGATATTGTATTCCCGTATCTGCTGGAGCTGACCGGGGATGACCCCGGTATGGGCGGCGTTGTGACCATCAAAGACTCCAGCTGGATGATGTCCTGGACCGCACCGAAGCAGCCGCATTTCATTAACCAGCCGGAGAATGTGAAGGTGCTCTGGGCCTACGGACTATTCCCGGATGCCGAAGGCGACTATATCAAGAAGAAAATGAGTGACTGCAGCGGACGCGAGCTTCTGGAGGAGCTGATGTACCATATCGGTCTGAAGAACCGCATTCCGGAGATTCTGGAGCATACGACCAATGTTATTCCTTGTATGATGCCTTATATTACTTCACAGTTCATGCCGCGTGTCGCAGGAGACCGCCCGCAGGTGGTTCCGCAGGGCAGCACCAATCTGGCCTTCCTTGGCCAGTTTGCCGAAGTTCCGGACGACTGTGTCTTTACCGTGGAATATTCGGTCCGCTCCGCGATGATGGCAGTGTACAATCTTTTGGCGCTGGAAAAAGAAGTGATTCCTGTCCATCCGAGTAAATATGATGTCCGGGTGCTGCTGACCGCACTCAGAACCTGCCTCGGCAACAAGCCGCTGCCGCTGGATAAGACGCTCGGACAGCTGCTGGCCGGAACGGTGATCTCCAAATTACTATAAAAGGTTAAGAAGTATAACATATATCAGGGGATGTTCCGGAGCCGAGAGCGGCTCCCAGGGACATTCCCTGTTTGTATAGCGCCAGCTTTCGACATATTCCTCCCGCAGAACATGGTACAGTAAGACTAAAATTTCTGCGGAGGAACCCCTATGAGAAAAATCTTAAGCCGTATAGGTCTCGGACTGCTGCTGCTGATTATTGCGGCAGTTGTGCTTTGCTTCTACTTCAATCAATTCACTTATGCCTACACACTGCTTGTAGTGCTGCTGTTCATATTTGGCGGGATGGGGCAGATGTATAAGCTGAAGAATGATGAGTACATGTATTCGAGGCATAACCAGAAAGATGAGTATGAGGAATACACAAGGTAAGAAGAATTACATAGCATAAGCAGATTGTGTTCCGGCCGCTCAAGGCATGCTCAAGCTCCGGCTGACATAGGATGGTATTAAGCAAGCGCTTTAACCATACAGTCACAGCAGGAGGGAAACCGAGTGAACGAGAGACTGGCAGCCTTAATTCTGCGGATTGACGCTATTGCCACGGATATCATTGTACCGCTGCGCCGCAAAATCATTAATGAAGCTGCCCTGCTTCAGCTATACGAGGCGCTGGATGAAACGTATCTGCTGATCGAGCATGAGAAGCAGATTGACCGGGAGCTCGCAGCTATTCTGTTTCTGATCTATTCACAGCTGGTCAGCCAGTCTAATTATGTGTATGACAAAAGCACCTTCGTCCCGCATATCGGCAAGCTGCAGGGATATATCCGCAGACTATTCGGCGGTACGCTTCAGAATGTATAGTGCGAAAGCCCCGGACATTTCCGCCTATTCAGCTGCAATGGAACAAGGCAACCTGACTCTTCAGATACATCCCATGCGGGATGTAATCGGGATACAGGTTGTCTTTTTTCATACCGGATATCCTGCGCGAAATGGATGATTAGAGACTTTCTATGTACAGGTTTATATTTGTCCATTGCCAAACAGTGACAAATTCATTTACAATATTACAATGATAATGAGAATCAATTTCATAGAAAACGGGTGACAGTCATGAATCAACAGGCAGTGTCCAGGAATGGGCTTGATCAGAGAGCAGAACCGCTCAAACTACGTTCGCGCCCTTGGGCGGCAACGCTGATCCTTATTGGCGGTTTGATTGCGCTGGCGCTGGGCATCGCTGTTTCAGTATCGTTTGGGGCAGCAGATATTAAGCTTTCTGTCGTGTGGACAGCAGTTTTTCACTTCAATCCGGATATTACAGAGCATCAGATTATCCGCGAGCTCAGGCTTCCGCGGGTTCTCGGCGGCGTGATGGTCGGAGCCAGCTTCGCAGTGGCGGGAGCGATCATGCAGGGAATGACCCGCAATCCGCTTGCGGATTCTGGACTAATGGGCATTAACTCGGGGGCGGGTTTTGCGCTGGCCATCTGCTTTGCTTTTTTTCCGAATTTATCGTTTATGTATCTTATTCTATATTCCTTCATCGGGGCCGGAGCCGGCGCCGGTATCGTCTATGGCATCGGTTCACTGGCCAAAGGCGGACTTACCCCGGCCCGGCTGGTACTGGCCGGAGCCGCCTTCAGTGCGTTGCTCTCGGCACTCAGTGAAGGCGTGGCGCTGTATTTCAAAATCGGACAAGACCTCGCCTTCTGGTATGCAGGCGGCTTGGCCGGAACGAAATGGTTTCAGCTTCAGGTAATGTCTCCCTGGGTGATTGCGGCACTCATCGGGGCGATTATCCTGTCCCGTTCCATTACGATGCTCAGTCTGGGGGAAGATATCGCCAGAGGACTGGGACAGCGGACCGGTCTGGTCAAATTGGCCGGGGCCTTAGTCGTCCTGGTTCTGGCTGGCGCTTCGGTGGCTGTAGTAGGAGCGGTAGGGTTTGTCGGGCTGATTATTCCCCATCTGACACGTTATCTTGTAGGTGTGGATTACAGATGGATTATTCCCTGCTCCGCCGTGCTGGGTGCATTGCTCGTGGTAGGGGCGGATCTCACTGCCCGGATGATCAACCCGCCGCATGAAACGCCAGTAGGAGCAATTATAGCGCTGATCGGGGTTCCATTCTTCCTGTACCTGGCCCGCAAAGAAAGAAGGGAGCTGTAAAGATGCAGAGAACCAGAGTGGTTTCCTTCGAAGAAACAAGGCGTAAGCATGGTCTGACTGTACTTAGTGTGCTGGCTGTACTGATTATTATCATGTTCATTATAAGTGTGAATACAGGATACATACGTTTAACTCCGCTTGAGCTGCTGAATACGCTGTTCGGCAAGGGGACGGACAAGCAGGAATTGATTCTGTTCCAATTCCGCTTGCCGCGTATTGTAATTTCCATCCTGATTGGAGCTGCACTGGCAGTTTCCGGAGCGGTGATGCAGGGGGTCTTCCGCAATGATCTGGCCGACCCGGGGATCCTCGGCATTAATGCCGGAGCCGGACTGATGGTCATGCTGATGGTGTCCTTCTATCCGACGACCTCTGCGGCACCTGTCTATCTGCTGCCGGTAGTTGCGTTTGTCGGGGCGGCATTCACTGCCGCACTGATCTACAGCCTGGCCTATAAGCGCCATCAGGGGATTGCGCCGATCCGTCTGCTGCTCACCGGTGTCGCAGTTGCGGCAGGGATGAGTGCAGCGATGATTGTGCTGACGCTTCGCCTCGATCCGGACAAATATCAATTCGTCGCCACGTGGCTTGCGGGCAGCATCTGGGGCACCAGCTGGAAATTTGTATTGTCCCTGCTTCCCTGGATTGTGATTCTCCTGCCCTACGTCATCTATAAGGCAAGGGTCATGAATGTGCTGAATCTGGGCGAGCAGACGGCTACCGGTCTGGGTGCCCATGTCACCAGGGAGCAGTTCCGCCTGTTGGCAGCGGCGGTCGGACTTGCCGCTTCAAGCGTAGCGGTAAGCGGCGGGATTGGCTTCGTCGGACTGGTCGGGCCGCATCTGGCCAGAAGGCTCGTGGGACCGAAGCATCAGCTGATGCTTCCCGCTTCAGCGCTGCTCGGCGCGCTGCTCGTCATCACTGCCGATACGATCGGCCGCCGGATTCTGCAGCCGTCTGAGATACCTACCGGTATCGTTGTTGCCGTTATCGGCGCTCCTTACTTTCTGTATTTGCTGGCCCGGACCAAATCTTAAATACACCTAGAAGCTGGAGGGAAACAAATGAACGAATCCATGGAATTATATGATGTAACGATAATTGGCGGTGGCCCCGCAGGTATGTATACGGCTTTTTATAGCGGGATGAGAGATTTGAAGACGAAGCTGATTGAAGCGAAGGAAGAGCTGGGCGGACGGATGCTGATCTATCCCGAGAAAATGATCTGGGATGTCGGAGGTGTTACACCGACCCTCTGCCGTAAGCTGATAGACCAGCTGGCAGAGCAGGCGCGGACCTTCGATCCGACCATTGTGTTCGGGCAGCAGATTGTGCATCAGGCGCGCCAGGAGGACGGGACTTATATCCTGACCTCGGCGACCGGTGAGCAGCACTGGACGCAGACCGTTATTCTCACCATCGGTTACGGTATTCTGCAGATGGCGAAGCTGGAGATTGAAGGCGCAGACCGCTATGAAGTGACGAACCTGCATTATACGGTGCAGGAGCTGGAGCCCTTCCGCGGCAAGCGGGTTCTGATCTCGGGCGGCGGCGACTCCGCCGTAGATTGGGCGAATGAACTGGAGGGGATTGCCGCCAGCGTGACCATCGTGCACCGCCGGGAGCGGTTCGGCGGCCATGAGAAGAATATCGTCCGCATGAAGGAATCCTCTGTGAATGTACGTGTACCCTATGCGGTTAACCAGCTGCACAGCAGCAATGGCGAGCAGATTGACCAGGTTACGATCAGCCATATCGAATCCGGTGAAAGTGAGCAGCTTGAAGTGGATGCCGTTATTGTCAACCACGGCCTCAAGAGTGATTTCGGTCCGTTGAAGGATTGGGGATTGGACATGGGGGAATGGTGGGCCAAGGTCAGCGGCAAGCTCGAAACGAATCTGCCGGGTATCTTTGCTGCGGGAGATTTCGTAGATTATGACAGTAAGGTAAGACTGATTGCCGGAACGTTCACGGATGCGGTGCTTGCCCTCAACAGCGCGAAGCTGTACATGGACCCTGAAGCGGATAAGGTGGCTTATGTCTCCTCGCATAACGACCGGTTTAAGGAGAAGAATAAGGCGCTTGGCGTAGTGGATGATCACTAGTCTAAACACATATAGGCTGTTCCTTACACGGGAGATTCCGTGTAAGGAACAGCCTTTTTTTGAGTAAGCTTAGCTCTGGCGTAGCTTAGCCCCGCGTTCCTCACACATTCCATAAGCTGCATAAAAAAAGGATAGCGGGCGAATAGTAAGTGCAGGAGGTGCTGATTATGGATAAGACAACCAAAGAATCCGGCCAAGCCGCACAAACAGTGGACAGCGCTGGCGGGAAACCCCACAATCCGCCTATCTCCCCTGATCTGGAAGAGAATATTACTCAAATCAAAGCCAGGCTGGGGAACAGCCCGGATCTTATCATACGTACTTATGAACTCATCAATCGGACGGCCCGGGTAGCTGCGGTATATATGATTGGCATTACGGACAGAGAAATGGTTGACCATTTCATTTCCCATGTGATGTCCTTCGAATCTTTGAATGACGATATACGGCTCGCAGCAACAACAGCTGAAGTGTATTCCTATATCAAAGACAATGCGCTAAGCATCGGCAAGGAGAAGCTGGTTCAAGATATCAACGGACTGCTGGAAGCGCTGCTGTCGGGGGACACGATTATTCTGGTTGACGGACTCGGTGAAGCGGTGAGCGGGAGCACCTGCGGCGGTGAGGTCAGACCGGTATCCGAGGCATCGACTCAAGTGGCGATCCGCGGCTCGAAGGAAAGCTTCACGGAGACTATCAGTACCAATATCGCCCTGGTCCGCAAAATCATCAAGAATCCCGATCTCTGGACCGAAACGATGAAGCTTGGCGATGTGACCCACACCGATATCACCATCATGTATATCCATGGAATTGCAGATGAAGAGACGATCAAGGTATTCAAAAAAAAGCTTCAGGAAATCAAGGTGGATTCAATTCTGGAATCAGGCTACATTGAGCAGATTATTGAAGATAACAAGTATTCTCCATTTCCGACACTCTATAATACGGAACGGCCGGATAGTGTGGCGGGAAACCTGCTGGACGGACGGATTGCTATCTTTGTGGACGGCACACCGTTTGTACTGATTGCCCCGACTACCTTCTTTATGTTCTTTCATACCGTGGAGGATTACTATCAGCGTTACGATATCTCAACACTGATCCGGCTGCTGCGGTTCCTGTGCCTGCTTATCTCTTTATATGGGCCTGCAATCTTCGTGGCGGCGCTTAACTTCCACCAGGAGATGATTCCGACACCATTGCTGATTAATCTGGCCTCGCAGCGGGAAGGGGTACCTTTCCCTGCTTTCGTGGAAGCCGTCATGATGGAGGTTACCTTTGAGATCATCCGCGAAGCAGGTGTACGTATGCCGTCTCCGATCGGTCAGACGGTTTCTATTATCGGAGGTCTGGTGTTAGGGACTGCAGCGGTTCAGGCGGGAATTGTTTCTCCGGCTATGGTTATTGTTGTATCGCTTACAGGTATCTCCAGCTTCGCCACTCCGGCATTCAATATGGCACTCTCTATCCGGATGCTGCGGTTTATTATTATGGTCATTGCCGCTTTTATGGGGCTGTACGGTATCGCCATCTTTACAATTATGCTGATTGCCCACATGTGCAGCCTGCGGTCTCTCGGAGTGCCGTATATGTCGCCTCTGGGTCCGTTTGTGCCGGAAAATCAGAAGGACACCTTTCTCCGCTCTCCTCTGACTTTTATGAAGATCCGCAAACGGCTGCTGAACAAGGGCAACAGCTCCACAGCCCCCGGCAAAAAAACTGCAAAGAGGAATTCCTATGAGCATTAAAGGCGTTATGCGCCTGGTTTCTGTGGGAGTCATTGTGCTGATGCTGAGCGGCTGCTGGAACAGCAGAGAATTGAATGATCTGGCTATCGTCAGCGGTATCGGTATTGATCTGGTACCGGAAACCAATGAATTCAAGGTGACATTTCAGCTGGTCAATCCATCCTCAACAGCTACAGGTTTTGGAGCCAGCGCGGGAGAGCCCTCCATTGTAATTGTTTCTGCTTCCGACCGTACAATTTTCGGTGCTTTGCGCCAGGCCTCCAAGCGGGCAACGCGCCAGCTTTTTTTTGCCCATACCCAGCTTGTTGTCCTGGGAGAGTCACTGGCCCGGAGCGGAATTAACGATGTATTTGACATCTTTGAGCGGTCGCATGAGCTCAGACTCAATTCGGCAGTACTTGTCGCCCGCAACAACGATGCAGCATCCGTCCTGAAGATATTAACTGCAATAGAAAGTCTGCCTTCTTTGGGACTGGTCAAAAAGACGCAGAATACCTCGAGAGTATGGGGAGAGAACCGGACGATCGACGTATTCGACATTATTAACGGCATAACGGGCGAAGGAGATCTGACGATTAATGGAGTGTCTATTCAAGGGAATGCATCTGAAGGCATGAAGAAATCCAATCTGGAACAAACCGTGTCACATGCTGGGACTGTTATGGATGGACTTGGTGCTTTTAGTGAGGGCAAACTGATCTACTGGATGAAGGATTCGGAAGCACGGGGTACGGAGTGGCTGCTCAACCGGATAGAAGAAACTATAATCAATATTGATTCTGTGGATAAGAAAGAGTCGATTGCCGTCAATATTGTGTATTCCAGAACGAAGGTGAAGATTGATATTCAGGACGGGCTGCCGGTCTTTCATGTAAGTATCAGTGAAGAAGGAATTGTGAATGAAACCGATGGGTTCGTGGACCTCAGCAAGAGGGAAGAAATTGTGAAGCTTGAACAGGAGCTGCAGGAGCAGACCGGTAAAGATGTGAGGCAGGCGTTGCAAATGGCACAGCAGATGGAGAGCGATATTTTTAACTTCGGCAATGAACTGAAACGCAGCGATCCGCAAGGCTGGGCTTCCCTAGATAAGAAATGGGGCCATATCTTCGCTCAAGGGAAGCTGGATCTCCATGTGGAAGCGTACATCCGCAGTACCGGAATGAGCCTGAAGCCGTATCACCCCGCGCCCGAATAATCAGCTTTTTATGCAGAAATAAGGTGAATAGGTTTATGAGAAAAGAAGCGATCGGCCCCAGTCAGCTTTTTGCGATGATTGTTCTGTTCGAGCTTGGAACAGCGCTGGTTGTACCGGTGGGCCTGGAGAGCGGGCATGCGGTCTGGCTCTCCATCCTGATGGCGCTCCCCGGGGGCATTCTGCTTTATCTGGTGTTTACACATCTGTACCTGCAGTTCCCGGATCTGATCATCAGCGGCTATGCGCGTAAGATTCTCGGTCCCTGGATAGGCTGGAC
The DNA here is from genome assembly GCF_013141775.1 of Paenibacillus phytohabitans. Taxonomy (GTDB): domain Bacteria; phylum Bacillota; class Bacilli; order Paenibacillales; family Paenibacillaceae; genus Paenibacillus_AQ; species Paenibacillus_AQ phytohabitans. The sequence continues at coordinate 255,988 of NZ_WHOB01000020.1, read as the reverse complement.
CGTAGGCCTGCTGTTTCTTCCGGTGCTGCTCTATAACGGCTCCAGAAATCTGCGTGAAGCGGGAGATCTGTTAATTTCAGCTTCATACGACAAAACTCCGATTCTTATCATTGATTCCATTATGATTATTGCGGTGATGTATATCCTGAGCTTGGGGATCGAGGTATTCGCCAGAACGGCGGAGATTTTCTTCTGGATCATCATCGTAATGGGATTGATCTGTATTTTTATTGTCATTGCTGCCGGACTGGTGGAGCTTAAGAATTTGTTTCCGATTCATGGCAATGATCTCTGGGAGGCTCTGGGCTCTGCCTACCCTAACATTTGGATTTTTCCGTTCGGGGAGGTCGTGTGCTTCACGACTATACTTCCGCACTTCAGCAAATCAAGGAAGATTAAGAAAACCGGCATCGTGGCCATCACCTTAAGCGCTTGTCTGCTTAGCTTCACCCATGCCATTGAGATGGGAGTGCTCGGAGAGAACCTTTACAGCCGGACAACCTTTCCGATGTTTACCACCATCACACTCGTCAATGTAGCCAACTTTATCCAGCGTCTGGATGCACTGGTTATGCTTACACTCATTATCGGGGTGTTCTTCAAGATGACGGTTTATTGCTATGCTGCTGTGGCCATAACTGCAGATCTCTTCAAGGTCCGCGATTCCAAAAAACTGGTGATTCCGGCGGCGGTGGTCATGCTGTTCAGCTCTTTCGTCAGTGCGGAGAATTATCCGGTGCATATGAGTGAAGGCAAGGTTTTTCTGGAGAATATCCTGCCGATTTTCTGCGCGGTAATACCGGTTCTGCTGTTTCTTATTCACCGTGTCCGGAAGAAATTCGGCCTGTACCGTTAAGTTTCGCTGGAGATTAGCGGCTGCGTTTGAGGGCGCCGGCGGCAACCTGAATCAAAGGGAGTGCCAGGAAGATCACCACACATATCGCTTCCTGCAGTGTGGTTGTGGCAAAGATAACCGAAAGAGAATGCAACGATGCACTCGCGCTGATTCCTGATAAAACATCAACCAGTGTGAGCATTAGCAAGGTGAGGACGGCTAACAGGACATAAATAGCGAGAATTTTCATGGGCGATGCTCCTTAGGCTCCGCAAGCTGATTTGCCGGTTCCGGGCAGGCGGGCTACAGGTATTATCTCCATTTATGGGATCAGTAATCAACAAAAAAGCTGCCGGGAGCCCGTTAAGGCTGCCCAGACAGCTTCATGATCATTCATTTATTGCCCCGAAGTCAGCCAGTCCGCAAGCTCTTCTGTCTGTGCCAGAACGGCGATCGGATCATAATACCAGGAACGTTCTTCTTTCCATACATAGATATGTCCGTTCTTGACTGCAGGCAGGCTGCCCCAGATCGGATCTGCCTGGAAGTCTTCTACAGTCTGTGTATTATCGGTCACGACGAGATAGTCACCCGCATATTTGCCCAGTGTCTCGGCGGATAATTCTGCCCACTGCTTCTCCATAATTTCAGCAGCCACTTCGGTTGGCGGCTTCCGTCCCAGTGCCTGATAGACCGGCTGTCCGCCTCGTCCGAAGTTGTCCCCATATACCCATGTGGACTTGTCGGCATGCTCCAGGATGCTGAAGGTGGCATCAGCGGGAATTGCTGCATCCACACGGGCCTTGGCTGCGGCGATGCGCTTATCATAATCTGCCAGCCAGTCCGCAGCTTCCTGTTCTTTGCCCAGCAGCTTGCCGAAATAAGTCAGCTCCGCGTGGGCGTCCTTCAGATCACCGTACGGCACAATGACGGTAGGGGCAATCTTGCTCAGTGTCTCATAGCTGTCGGCATTGCCGGAGATGATGAGGTCCGGGTTCAGGGCGATAATATTCTCCGGTGACATCTTTCCGTAAGTACCGGTATCGGTGACTCCGGTAAGTGATTCTTTGAAATACATATTCTCCAGCGTCAGTCCGGGAGCACCCACGGGGATTGTATTCAGAGCAATCAGGCTGCCCAGATACTCTTCGGCAACAATCCGCTGCGGTGCTGTCGGCACTTCAATATCTCCATTTACAGTTGTTACTGTTTTGAAGGCGGGAGCTGCGGTTGCGGCCGGAGTCTCCGGCTGCGGGGACGAAGCAGGAGCTTCTGTAGCATTAGCAGCAGCAGAACCGGTGCTATTATTGGATGTGTTGTTTCCACAAGCTGAGGCAAGAAGCGTCAGTGCCAGCAGCAACGGGAAGATGATCCATTGTTTCCGGGAATTAGGGCTTGAATACGATTTTTTCAAGATGTATGCCTCCTTATGTAGAACGATTATCATTCTCAATAACACTTTACAGATTTTGTCCTGTTTACACTATGGCTGAATGTGATGTCCGGCTATGTAAATTTATGATGTCAGCGCCTGCAGGAGCACCCTGAGCTGGGCTTCGGAAGAGAGCGGATCAAATCCGTAGAACATGGCAGGCTGATTCAGGAAATAGATTCTGCTGCCGGAAGCGGACGCCTGATTCTGCTGTACTGCACGATGAAGAAAGGAACGGAGCGGCTCCCGCATCTCGGCCGTTCCGGCGCTGCAGGTAATGAATATATGATCCGCGGGGTAGCGGGCGACGTCACTGAAGGCAACCTCCAGATAACCTTGGCGGAGGAGTCCCTCGCTTACAAGGCTGCTTGGGGGCCGGAAGCCCAGATCATTATACAGAATCTGAGATCCGTGGCCATAGCTGCTGCTGAAGCAGTATGCAGCGTCTCTGCCAATCTCCCAGACGACTGCGGTTCCCCGGGGACCGATCCGGCGGTCGAGCTGTTGATTGGCCGCGTTGCATTGTTCGTCATAGACATTCAGCCAGGCATCCGCCTGTGGTCTGCGGCCGGTGACCTCCGCAATCAGCCGGAATTGTTCCCGCCAGTCCATTTGCATAAAGGGGATTTCAATAACCGGAGCTAACGACATCAGCTGCTTATTCTTGTCAGGCAGGGAGTAGCTGATAATCACATCCGGCCGGGCAGAAGACAAGCGTTCATATAGACCTGTGGAGCTGCTTCCTTCATTTAGCAGCTTATGCTTGGACGGAATAGGCTGCAGCCTCTCCATCCAAGCCGAATATACTCCAAGCCGGGGAACAACCTCAAGCGCCTGCAGACTGGCCGTGTGATTGAAGTTCAGCGATACCACAGATTTATTCTTGCGGTGATAGGCTGCAGGAGAAAGACCCACGACCTGTTTGAACTTGCGGCTTAAATAGGTGCCTTCACCATAACCGACTTCAAGCGCCAGCGTGCTCAGATTCGGGGCTCCTGTCAGAATGCGCTTCTGGGCTTTGCGGATGCGCAGCAGTGTTACATATTCATTAAAGGTCTGACCGGTGGATTTGCGGAAAGCGCGGGAGAAGTGCTCCGGGGTAACTCCGGCAAGCTCTGCCGCCTGCCCTCTCGTTAAATCCTCATTATAATGGGATTCTATATATTGCAATACACGGTCCAGCCAATGAAGCAGCGGCTCCGTGTTCTCAGCAGCGCTGTGATACAGCTCAGTGAGCAGTTCTGTGAACAGCTGCTGCACTGCAAAAGGCTGATGCTCTTCCGGCTGGCTCCAGCTGCCCAGCAGCCGCGACGCCATCGCGCAAACACGGGGCGCACAGCTGCGGAGCGGTACACCGTTGTTCAGCGGGCTGGAAGGATTGCTGGTTCCTGAGAGAGTGATATATTCGATCCACACCCCCTGCAGGTTATGGCTGTGCTGCAGGGTGAGGTGTGCAGAGCTGTCACAGCATAAGGTACTGCCGCTGGATACACGGGTAAGCGCACCGTCCCACTCCATCGTTCCGCTGCCTCCTGTAACTATAATCAGCAGGGAAGAGAAGGGCGGGCTGGAGATTTCCCGGTTAGAAACGGCCTTGTCCAGTGCAGCAATCCGCACCGGGACATGAAAACTATGAGGATAAGGCAATGAACTGCCGGTAGGTGGTTTATGCATGTTCAGAGTCACTCTTTTCTTGGGTGATAATCATTCTCAATACAGTATAACAGTCTTTCCCCCTATTGACGATCCTCTGATTGGTAAGTAGAGTTTAGGGAGACAGACAAACAGGGTATTGTTGTACTAGAGGGGGCGGGAATTCCATGACGACCTGGAATCTGCAAGGGACGGTCAGCCATCTGCTGATCTGTAACGGAAGCGACTGCAAGAAGCATAAGGGTGAAGAGGTCGCTGACGCGATAGAGGATGAAATCGGGAAGCAAGGGGCAGACAGCCTGATTCATACTACAGTAACCCGCTGTAACGGAAGATGTTCGGATGCGTGTGTAGTCATCTCATATCCGGAAGGCGTATGGTACAGGGATATCACCCCCAAATCAGCCAAAAGCCTGGTACGCAAGGTGCTGAAAGGTGAACGGCTGGAAGAGAATGTACTCTACACTTATGATGAAGGCCTGAAAGCCGCAATTGAAAAAGGGGCAAAGGGTAAAAAGAAGAAATAAAACATGAAAGAACAATGCAGTCCTCCACTGGAAAATTTTCGGTGGAGGATTGTTTATTTTTGTCAGACGGAGGATTATGATGGATAGAAAGATTGAGTAAGGGGGAAGCGGGATGTTTGTGGATTTCGAGCCGGATGACCGTGTGCTGGACAGCGAAGCGTTCTTGCAGGAAGAGGTGGAGTATAATCTCCTTCACCTTATCACCGGAAACCCGGAATCGCTCCGGATTAAGACAGCCGAAGATCATCTGATCTTTGCGCATACGGAGGGGTATAACCCCTGGTTATGGATTGCACCGGAGGTAGGTGCAGATCAGCGCAGAGCCCTGGTTCGCCAGCTTGTGGAGCGGCTGAAGGGCCGCGGATTGTCAGGGGTTAACGGGACTAAGGAGACAGGCAAGCTGTTTGCAGAGGCTTATTGTGAGAATACAGGCAAGCTGTATCATGTCCATATGATCATGGAAGCCTATCATTGCCCGCAGGTGAAGAAGCCCGCTAATGTCAGCGGTAAGCTGCTGCAGGCAGATGCTGGCTATATCCCGGTCATTGCAGACTATTTGGCCAGCTTTGTGAAGGATGCGTTCGGCACCGAGAATGCACCGGAGAATTTCCTCGGCTATGCCAGGGATATTACCGAATCCGGCAAGCTCCGCCTGTGGATGGTACAGGATAGGCCTGTGTCCATGGCGAATCTGGCCCATCTGTCCTCCAGGCATGCCCGGATTAATGAAGTGTTCACTCCGCAGGACTGCCGTAAGCAGGGCTATGCCAGTGCTGCTGTAGCAGAGCTGTGCGCTGAGCTGCTGGGCAAGGGCATCACGCCTATGCTCTATGCCGATGCCGCAAACCCGGATTCCAACAAAGTCTATCAGTCGATCGGTTTTGAGCGGACCGGCAGTATTGTTGATTTGCGGTTTCAGTAGGCGGATTCTGCCTTAGGCGAATATAGGATGAAGGAGTGTCAAGGGATGCTGCAGGGAATGAAAATAATTGTGACCGGGGCCGCTTCGGGAATCGGTAAAGCGATCGTCAAGCTTATTCTGCAGGAAGGGGCTGAAGTGATTGCCTGTGATCTGGATGGCCGGGGGCTTGAGGAACTGAAGGCCGATGCGGCTTCGGATAAACTCTTCTCCTTCCGGGTGAATGTGAGCAAATACAGCGAGGTGGAGCAATTCTTCGCATACATACAGCAAGAACATGCTGAGGTTAACGGTCTGGTCAATAATGCAGGCATATATCTGGGGCGCAGTCTGCTGGAGTATACCCCCGAAGATATAAGTAGGGTAATGGATATCAACATCAAGGGATATGTCTATTTCTCGCAGGGCTTCGGGCGCCTGCTGCTGAACCGGAAGCGTCAGGGGGCCATCGTGAACATGTCCTCCGTATCCGGTCAGGAAGGAAGCTCGGATGCCATCTATGGCTTGACCAAGGCAGCTATACTTGGTTTGACCAAAAGCTGCGCCATGAACTTTGCCCCTCATATCCGGGTGAATGCAGTTGCCCCGACGATGACTAGCACTCCGATGATGGATCATATTCCCGCCTGGAGACAGCAGGAATATCAGGAGCATCAGCTAATTCCGGAGCCGCTGCAGGCGGAGGATATTGCCGATACGGTGGTTTTCATGCTAAGCCGCAAAGCGAGAGCATACACGGGGGCGACTTTTGATATTAATAATGGCTGTTACTTGCGCTGAACCGCTGGCCTTCTTACCGGAGCTGCGGGAGGGCTGGATGACCACCTGAATTGCGGGGATATTATCTGTCGGCTCAGGTGGTGCATCACGACCTGCCTGCAGCGATCCTGACAGAGAGTGAACCGGATCCCTTTGTTGTAATCCGATCAATTTCAGACCATGCAGATGAGGATAGCGTAGAAGCTTTTGAGAGCAATGTTGAGACGGTTTCGCTGAACTCCCTGGCTTTGGTGGAATGTCTGCTGGTTGGCCTGCAGTCTTCACTGCCCTAGAGCTTTTTTGGCGGGGCAGAAAATTTGACTTGCAGCCTCCGTGTTGACTATGCTAATACAAAGTGCAATTAATCACACTTATATCGTAAGTGTTGCAGCAGGGGGGCGGCAGTATATGGATAGACGTCAGGTCTGGCCGGATAAATTCAAAAAGTTTTTTCTGAATAACAAGTTTGTGGTGGGGCTTTTAATTGCGTTGCTGATTGGTGTTACTGTGCTCGTATTCTCCAAGATTCCGTTTATATTCAAACCGTTGTCAGTGCTTCTGCATACAGTGGCAGCGCCGCTGCTTCTCTCGGGAGTTGCCTATTATCTGCTGAATCCGCTGGTTGACCGCCTGGAGCGGAGAAGCAAGGTGAAGCGCGCTTACGGAATTGTTACGATGTACCTCGTAATAGCCGGAATTATTACACTGATCCTGCTGATGGTTATTCCGATTATCCGTACCCAGCTGATGGGGCTGATCGACAATTTCCCGATATACAGCGCGCAGATTCAGGAGGAATTCCTACATCTGACAGGCAGTGAATTTTTCGGAAAGATTCAGGAAAGTGTGGGTACGGATCTCAGTGATATCACCGGCAAGGTGACTACCTGGGGCACCTCGTTCATCAATAATGCCGCCAGTGGCGTAGGCAGCTTTGTAGGCACTTTGACAGAGATTGTCCTGGCAGTGGTGACTACGCCGTTCATTCTGTTCTATCTGCTGCGCGATGGCAAAAGACTGCCCGACTACCTGATGCGGTTCATTCCTACTGCACTGCAGCCGCAGTCCCGGATGGTCATGCAGGAAATGAACAGTCAGGTGGCATCCTACATCCGCGGGCAGATTATTGTCAGCTGCTGTATCGGTGCATTGCTCTATATTGGTTATCTGATCATCGGGCTGGAGTATTCCCTGGTACTTGCTATTGTTGCCGCTTGTACTGCGGTAGTCCCTTATCTGGGACCGGCGATCGCAATTACGCCAGCACTGGTGGTAGCCATGGTAACCTCGCCGTTTATGCTGCTCAAGATGGTGATTGTCTGGACTGCGGTCCAGCTGATCGAAGGGAAGTTTATCTCTCCGCAGATCATGGGTAAAACGCTGAAGATTCATCCGATCACGATTATTTTTGTAATTATTTTTGCCGGCAAAATGTTCGGGGTACTGGGCATCATTCTCGCGGTACCGGGTTACGCCGTACTCAAAGTAGTGGTTACCCATATCTTTCAGTGGTTCCGTTTCCGCTCCGGACTCTATAAAGTGATTGAAGAAAAAGCTGAGGAATAAAGCGAAAAGGATGAGTGTAATGACAGGACAACTAGTGACTACAGCCTATGGGCAACTGCAGGGAGAAGAGAGCGGCGGAGTGAATGTCTGGCGCGGAATCCCGTTTGCTGCCCCTCCTGTCGGAGAGCTGCGCTTTCGTGCACCGCAGCCGCCGGAAACCTGGAATGCTGTAAGGGAGGCGAAGGAATTCGGCCCGGTCAGCCTTCAGCCGGTAAGTACCAGCGGTACGCGCTTTGGCGGCAGCAATCCGGTGTACTCTGAAGATTGCCTGTACCTGAATGTCTGGTCACCGGCAGCAGCGCAGGAGGATGCCCTGCCGGTCATGGTCTGGATTCATGGGGGCACCTTTGTAACCGGTGCGGGCAGCCAGCCGATGTTTGACGGTGCCCACATGGCGGCAAGCGGCCGGGTTGTGCTTGTTACGGTGAATTACCGGCTCGGTCCGCTAGGATTCATGCATCTGTCCCCGCTGGGCGCGGGGCTTGGCTCCAATCTCGGACTGCTGGACCAGATTGCCGCACTGGAATGGGTACAGGAGAATATCGCCGCATTTGGCGGTGATCCCGGGAATGTTACGGTGTTCGGGGAATCGGCGGGCAGCATGAGCATTGCCGCGCTGCTGGCGATGCCGGCGGCCAAGGGGCTGTTCTCGCGTGCGATTATGGAGAGCGGTGCAGGGCAGAGCCTGAGCGGTCAGCAGGGGGAACAGATTGCAGCGGCCTTCCTGGCGGAGCTCGGTCTTCAACCCGGCGGTGACACGCAGCTGCTGCATACACTGCCCGCGCAGCAGATCATGGAAGCGGCCGGACGGATGGCGTACAAGCTGTCCGGTAATTCGCTGAGCATGTATTTCCAGCCGGTTATTGAGCCGCTGACCTTGCCGGTGGAACCGGCGCAGGCGGTACGCGAAGGAGAGGCAAGCGGCATCCCGCTGCTGATCGGGACGAATCTCCACGAAGGCAATCTGTTCTTCCGTGAAGGGCAGGCAGGCGAAAGCTTCGACCGTTCACTCAAGTCGCTGGAGCTGCTGATGGGCATCGAAGACCTCTCAGAGCTGACCTCCGATTACAGCAAAACCTGGGAAGGGCAGGCTGAGGTGCTGACCGATCTGTTCTTCTGGGCCAGCTCCATTTCGTTCGCGGAGAAGCAGCTGAATCACGCTCCGGTCTGGATGTACCGGTTCGACTGGACCGTCACCGGCCATCCGCTGCTGGAGAAGGCCATTCACGGAGCGGAGATTCTCTACGTGTTCAACAACCTGCCGCTGCTGAAGCAATACGGCCTGACGGTAACCCCTGAGATGGCAGGGGTGGCCGAAGCGATGCAGGGTGCCTGGACAGCCTTTGCCCACTACGGTGATCCGTCTGCACCGGAACTTGCGTGGCCGCAGTACACACCGGAGCAGCGTGCTACGCTGCTGTTCGATCAAGTCTCGCGTGTAGTGAACGATCCGGACGGAGAGAAGCGCAGACGGATTTTTGAGCATTACGCAGGGTGAACGCGGCATTTGATTTCAAGAAGGCGCGATAACCGGAATGAGGGGCAGAAGTGCCCCTGAATTCGCCGAAAGTGTGCGTGAAGCGGAAATGAGGGGCAGAAGTGCCCCTGAATTCGCCGGAAGTGGGCAAGAAGCGGGAATGAGGGGCAGAAGTGCCCCTGAATTCGCCGAGATTGGGCGGGAAGCGGAAATGAGGTGCAGAAGTGCCCCTCGTTCCGCAGAATTGGCCCAACTACGGTAAAGATAAGTACTATATTGATGATGAAAAAAGCAGCAGCCCTTACCGGAGAGTCTAATTCTCCGGCAAGAGGGCTGCTGCTTTTTAAGTTATACTCGGTGCACGCCACCGAATCAGGAACATGCGGTCCGAAATCATTAGTTCACCGGGGTATAACCCGTCTTCTCGACCAGCTCCTGTCCTTCCGGGGACAGAATCCACTCCAGAAATGGCTCAATATTGGGGTTGGTGCTTCCCGCAGTTACTGCGTAGAATTCTGCTGCGAAGGGGTATGCCCCGCTGCGGATGCTCTCCTTGGCGGGAGGCACGCCCTCGATCTCCAGCAGCTTAATCTCATCGCTGGCGTTCATCTCCGAGGCGTAGAACAGGAAGCTGAAGCCAAGCGCATTATTATAATTGCGGTAGCTGGCGGTCAGGCTGATAATGCCGCTCATGACGTCTGCAACATTCTCCTTCGGGGGACTCATCAGCGTCCGGTCCTTCATGATTTTCTCAAGCATGGTCTGGCTGCCGCTGTTCTCGTCCCGTTGAAACGCCCGGATGGACGCCTTCTTGCCGCCGACCTGCTTCCAATTCGTCAGTGTGCCGGAGTAGATATCCTTCACTTGCTCAGTGGTCAGTCCATTAACCGGATTGCGCTTGTTGACAAAGAAGACGAATGCTTCACGTCCTATAGGGGTAAGCTTCAGCTCACGGCCTGCCAGCTTCGCCTGCTTGGTCTGGGCAAGTGAGGGGGCCGCAGCAAAGATGATATCCGCATCTCCTTTAATCAGCCGTTTGTAGGCTTCGGAGGTGGTGGTACATAACACGAGATCATTACCGACCTCGTAAATGCTGGGATTATACGTATCAGGCGGATACACGGCTTGGGCAAAGGCGGAATACAACGGGTAAAGCGCAGTTGCGCCGTCCAGCCGGGGCATTTGTTCCTGAATATGATAGGCTGCCTTTTGATCCAGACTGGCGGCTTTGGTATTTACTTCAAAAGGTGCGTACTGGAACAGATTGACCTCCTGCTCCCTTACTTCGGCTAGACTGTTCACATAAGCCTGCCTGATCTCATGACCTGCTACGCTCAGCAGGCAGATTCCGGCAAAAGCCGCGAGCGCGGTCAGGCGGAACCGTTTGCTGAAGAGTTCAAAGATAGAGATTACAGCGAATACTGCAAGCCCGGCCGAAGCGGCGAGGACGAGCGGTGCATAGAACAGCATACCTCCGGTAAATGTAGCCATGATATAAACAATGAAGCCTATGATTGTGATGACGGCCAAGGCAAGGATAGAGAATAACAGCTTGGTTTCAAATGATCTTTTCACAGCGTCCTCCGTTAGGGTTGCTATAATATGGATAAAAAGTGTATTCGTATCTTATTCTATAACAAGGCTCCGTTTCTGCCAAACTATGCAGTTCGTGTAATTACGAAATGATGCATTTTCTCATAAAAATGATCGTACGATGAAAAAAATGCGTATATTTTCATAAAAAGGCTAGACGAATTCATGAAACGGAGTTATCCTGAGATTGTGAAAAAAATAACAGAATACAAGATTCTCGGGGTAAGGTGAAATTCCTGACCGGCGGTGATGTTCCAAGTGAACTAAGCCCGCGACTCGTTACTCTTTTACAAGAGGAAGCGACTGATCTGGTGACAATCCAGAGCCGACGGTAAAGTCCGGATGGGAGAGGATCATAAGGTAAAGGCAGCGGGTGTATTCCCTGATGTCTTTATTGATAATGGCCCCCGGTGTTTGCCCTGTTTTCAGGTGACGCGGGGGCTTTTGGTCTCTTATCGAGGGTTTGTATCGACAAGGAGAATGAATGATGAGTAATGTATCTGCTTCATCTCAAGGAGTCCGTACCGCACCGCTGCGCAGCGGATTCTGGCTGGTAGTTCTGGGGGCAGCTCTATGGGGTGTTGACCCGCTGTTCCGTATTATCCTGCTGAAATCCCTGACCTCTTCACAGATCGTCCTGCTGGAGCATGTTGTGCTCTTCCTGGTTGCTGCACCTGTAATGTGGCGCCAGCGCGCCGAACTGAAGGGGATCCGCCTTCGTCAAGCCGGGGCCCTGCTGGTTGTGTCATGGGGGGGTTCGGCCATAGCTACAATCCTGTTCACCAAAGCATTGTCCAGCGGAGATTTCAATGCTGTACTGCTGCTGCAAAAGCTGCAGCCGCTCTTCGCCATTGGTCTGGCCGCTGTTATCCTTAAAGAACGCCTGCCTAAGAATTTCGCACCGCTTATCATTGTTGCACTATTAGGCACTTACCTGCTTACCTTTGGCTGGACGATTCCATTCGGCCATGTGAACAGCTTCATGGGTGTAAGCAGTCTTATGGCGCTGGGCGCCGCCGCATTATGGGGCGGGTCGACTGTCATGGGCCGCTATCTGCTGGGTTCCATGAAATATGAAACGGTAACTTCCCTGCGCTTTATTCTGGCTTTGCCGCTTTTATTCGTGATCACCAGCATGGAGGGAGCCCCGTGGCAGATTACCGGCGGAATCAGCGGTTCGGCCGCTGTTGCCATTAATCTCCTGCTGCAGGCTCTGCTGCCCGGATTGCTCAGCATGCTGCTCTATTACAAGGGCCTGAACACAACCAAGGCTTCTGTAGCCACGCTGGCTGAACTCAGCTTCCCGATGACAGGGATTCTGATTAACTGGATTGTATATCATCAGCTAGTGACTCTGCCGCAAATTATCGGCTTCGCACTGATCTGGACGGCGCTGTTCTTTATTTCGAGCCAGCAGAGCGGTCAGGGACATCAGGCTGAGCTTACCAAACAGAATTAACATCGGATAGCCGCAGCCTGAGGGGACGACCCCAGGGTTTCGGTATCACCAAAAGAGGATGTTCCCGCGAGCCGCAATGGCCCGGGACATCCTCTTTGTTTTTTGTAGGGCTGATGACCCGAATCTGCGAGTGAACCGGACTGAATCCGTTTGGACCGGCTCCCCTGTCCGGCATCCAGAGGGGTGTTCTCGTCCTGCTGCCGTTATTACTGCTGCAGGTATGGGGTTATTACGATGGTGTTATAACCCAGCTGCTTCAGCTGTGCCTGCGAGATGTACAGCCTGTTTCCGGAATTGAAGCTGTTTGCAGGTGTAAGCTTTACACTCTTGCTGGCGCTTGTAATCTCAAAGCTGTAACCGGCAGAGGGATCGTTTAAACGGCCCCGGTCCTCAGATTCAATGCTCCACCCGAACGCGGCAGCGAGCGGCTTCACCGGAATCCAGTCTTGTCCCTCCCTGGAGAATACGGTAGATACATCGGCGTTCTGTCCGTCAAGGCTGACACTGTATTCGTATGTCATGGAGACAGGAATCTCGATGACCGGCAGGTCTTTCAGCACGGTATCCCGCGGCAGCGCTGCTTCCGGTCTGGAGGAGGGGGAAGCGGGAAACAGTGTTTCGAGTTCGCTATAGTCAGTGATCAGCCGTGACGTTCCGCTCTTCAGGTTATATACCCAGGGCAAGCGCTGCGGCTCATTTTTCACATAATAGATGATTCCTTTGCTAAAGTTCCGGTTATACATGCTGCCCTTCAGCAGTTCGTGCCGTTCCCCGGTGGACGGATCGTAAGTACTGATCACATTCTGTTTAGCAGCCTCATTGTACCCGCTCTCCAGCAGCGTGTGCTGGTTCAGCCAATAGGCGCTGTAGTATCTCTGAGTGGAATAATATACCGAGACGGCACCTGTCTTCATGTTTTTAAGATAATAGTCATGGTATTTGCCGACATACCCGCTGCCCATCGGAGAATTTGGCATCAAGAGGTAACGTGAGCGCTCCAGATATCCCCAAAGCCCGTCCGGGGACAGAGTATAAGCGGTTTTGCGCAGAATGGATTGACTCCGGGTATCGTACACATAACTTTGCTCCGGATCATCAGTTCCCGTTAACTTCAGGTCATCACCGCCATAATTCCGGAAATAATGAAAAGGCTCCTGCCATTTGGCATAGGTTCCGTCCGCTTGTCTGGCAATGACGGCATCGACAAACTGGTTTCCGCCCACTTGGCCCGCCGAATAGAGCTGGACGCCGCTGGTTTTGCTGATATACGAATCATAATAAATAATTTCTTCTGCGGCATGTGCTGTAAGCGGAGCAGCGAATGCCAGTAAAATAGATGCGCTTATAGCCAGATGTAATGATTGATGCAGCACTCTTTTCATAACCTTTCATCCCCTCTATGTAAATAACTGTTAATATAGACGGCCGTAGTAACGAAAGGTTTCGGATGCCCGGCTCAATAAATATGAATTACAGGGTTAAAGAGTAAAAATAAACCTTTTCTCCCATACTACCGTTATTCTTGCATCTTCAGCGGCTTCACACTACAACCTTAGGAGGCACCGCCAATGGACAATCCTCACCCGGCTCCCGCCATTTATATACAGCTCAAAAACCGGGTAACCGTGCCCAAAGGCAAAGGTGTGATGCTGCGCGATGTAGCTTTTCTGATCACCGAGCCGGAGTGGCGGGAGCCGCTGTATTCACTGCTGCTGCTTCAGCCGGAGCAAAGTGACGGCAATCTGATTCTGATTGATCTGCTGACGGTGATTCCCCGGATTCATGAGCTGCTTCCGCATGCGGATATCCAGCCGATTGGCGAAGGGCGGACGATTGTGCAGATTGAAGGCCCGGCAACGGCAAATAAACCTTCCATAGCGTTGTTTGTGCTGGTATGGCTGCTGCTGTTCTTCGGCTCGGCGCTGACGATCATGAATTTCCATGCCGATGTCAGCATGCAGGAGGTGCAGATCCGGATTGTCGAGATGCTGACCGGCCGCAGGGATGAGCATCCGTATGTATTTCAGATCGCCTATTCGCTGGGCATCGGGCTGGGGATGGTGATTTTTTTCAACCATTTGTTCAAAAAGAAATGGAACGAGGAGCCGACACCGCTCGAAGTGGAGATGTTCCTGTATCAGAAAAATATCGACCACTATGTCGTCAACGAGGAATACAGCAAAATGAAACGCCGCGGAGATGATACATCGGGACGCAGGGGGGAGTGAGCATGACTGCACAAATATCGCTCGGACTTAACCTGCTGCTCGGCATTGCCGGAGGAATCGCTGTCGGCGGCGGGGTAATCGCTCTTTTTATAGTGCTTGATATGGTACCCCGGCTGGCGCAGCTGACCTCCTCCTACGATAAAGTGCACTGGTATGAAGGGGCCATGGTCGGGGGTTCGCTGCTGGGCACGATGAGTGATTTCTGGAACTGGAAAATAACCGCAGGCCCGCTGATAGAGCTGGGGGTCGGACTGTTCGACGGAGTATTCATCGGTATGCTGGCCGCTGCGCTGACGGAGGTACTGAACGTACTGCCGATTCTGGCCAAAAGACTGCATATGACACATATGTTGTTCGGGCTGCTGATGGCTATGGTATGCGGCAAAGTGGCAGGTTCATTGTTCGACTGGTTTGTATACCGACAGTAAAAGGAGGCTACGGGGTGGTTAGGTATATTCACAGCGGTGATCAGGTGGAAGCGGATAAAAAGCATGGCAAGCCGGAGCAGCAAAAGCCGCCGCAGCATGAAGGACAGGCTGCACAGCAAAGTGTTGCAGACGGGGGCCAACGGCAGGATGAAGGGTTAGCTGCACAGCGGGATGGTGCTGACAAAGGTCAACCGCAGGGTGAAGCGCAGGCTGCACAGCAGAATGGGGCTGATAGAGCCCAGCCGCAGCAGGAAGGACAAGCTGTACATCAGGCTGATGCAGGCGGGGGACAACCGCAGGAGGCGGAGGTTTCAGGTGAGCTGGGAGCTGTTACCCGGCCGATAGAGGGCGGTGCGGAAATCCGTTCCGGCATGGATGCGGGTCCGGGCGCAGAAGGCAAGCCCTCTGAGGCCGATCCTGCCGGTAGTAAGGCAGCGGAAGGCCGTGAAGCTGGAGACGCAGCGGATAGCGCGGCTGCAGGCAGCACAGCGGCGGACAGCCGTGAAACAGGAGGTGCAGCAGATAACGAAGCTTCCGGCAGCACCCCGAAGGACAGCAGCGCAGCCGGAGACGATTCGGATAGCCAGGAGTCCGGGGGCGGCGTCAAAGGGTTTTTGAGCAGCTTGTTTGGAGATGATGCCGGACCGGGACAGGGAGCCGGAGCAGACTCCGGTGACGGACAGAATCAGGATGCTGAAGCTGCGGACGAGCTTGGCCAGCCGCAGGGAGATTCCGCCTCAGCTGGACAAGGAGATAAAGCTGCAAACGGAGCAGAAACTGGTGCGGATAGCGGAGCGGAGTCCGGTGCGGATATCGGAGTGGATTCCGGAGCAACCGGTTACGGGGACCACGATTTGCAGGCTTCCGATGGAGCCGGTACACCGGATCAGGAGGGCCCGGTCAAACCTGATCAAGGCAGCCCAGATACAGAGAAGATTACCGCCCAGGGAGCAAGTGGCGGCGATGAGGACAAGCAGGAAGCCAGGGGACCCGCTGCAGACGATGGTGCAGGCACAGCTTCTGCATCCGGCGGAGACAACCCGCCAGCTCCGGCTTCGGGCAGCCAGTCACAGGATACGGAGACATCAGACGAATTGGGTGCGGAGACACTGGAGAAGAGCCACAAAGGATTTTTTGCCAGATTATTCGGAGATGATGAAGAGCCTGAGGAAGATGAGCAGAACGCTTCTGGTGCGGATAAGGGGGAAGAGGGATCGTCCAGGCAGGCACAGAGCGGGGGTTCCTCAAGTAATGACACAGACAAATCTGGAGCCTCTCAGAAGGCCGGGGATCAGTCCGGCAGCAAGGCTAAGAAAGCCAAGTCCAGTCAAGGGGCGGACTCCGCCAGTAAGCCCAAAGATCTGCAGCAGCAGAAACGCGACAATGAACGTTCTGACTCTCTGGAGGAGTCTATTAAGTACTGGCAAGGCAATGATAAGGTATCGACCAACCTGGAGGATACCAAAAAAACGCTGACCGAAGTCATGGGCCTGGGTTCATCCTTTGATATCGTCTTCAGGGAAATGTCCTTTGGGGGCCGGCGTGTCGCGCTGCTCTGCATCAGCGGGTTCGCCAAGGATACCATTATTGACGAGATTCTGAAGCGTCTGACCTATCTGACCCCGGACAATATATCTACCGATGTATTCGCCAGCTTCATGAGCGAATATATTCCCCATGTCCAGGTAGAGAAGGGCGAGCTGCTCAGCGAGAGCATCAATAAAGTCTTGTCAGGCATGAGCGTGTTCTTCATCGAGGGCGAGAGCCAGGTTATTATCATGGATACCCGTTCGTATCCTTCGCGCAGCCCGGATGAGCCTTCGATTGAGCGGGTCGTCCGCGGAGCGCGCGACGGCTTCACAGAGACGCTGCTGAGCAACGTGGCTCTGGTCAGAAGACGGATACGCGACCCGGGGCTGAAATACGAGATGCATCAGATCGGACGCCGGACCCGGACCGATGTCTGCGTGGCCTATATTGACGATATCGTCGACAAGACTCAGGTGCAGGCCGTTACCGATAAGCTGAAAAGCGTCGATATCGACGGGATTCCCCTTGCTGACAAACAGCTCGAGGAGGCCATTGTCGGCGGCGGATGGAACCCGTATCCGCTGGTGCGGTACTCGGAGCGGCCGGATATTGTGGCCTCCCATCTGCTGGAGGGCAGAGTGGTAGTCTTCGTGGATACCTCGCCGAGTGTCATGGTTCTGCCGACGACATTCTTTGATCTCTGCCAGCATGCGGAAGAGAACCGCCAGACGCCTTTTATGGGAAGCTACCTGCGTTGGGTGCGCTTCATCGGTATCTTTGCCTCGATGTTCCTGCTGCCGCTGTGGATGCTGCTGGTCCTTCATCCGGAGCTGAAGCCGGCCATGCTGGAATTTATCGGTCCGCAAAAGACGGCGAAAATCCCGCTTATCGCCCAATTCCTAATCGTCGAATTAGGGGTGGATCTTCTGCGGATGGCCGCCGTCCATACCCCGACACCGCTCGGCTCGGCGATGGGTCTCATTGCTGCGATACTGGTAGGTGACATCGCCGTGCAGACCGGTCTTTTTGTCAACGAGGTGGTGCTCTACATGGCAGTGGCCTCCATCGGGATGTTCGCAACGCCGAGCTATGAGCTGGGGCTGGCCAACCGGATTGTCAGGCTTGCGCTTCTGCTGGCGGTGGCCGCGTTCCAGATTCCCGGCTTCATGATCGGGACAACGCTGCTGGTGGTGCTCTTGACTACACACCGTTCCTACAATTCTTCGTATTTGTGGCCGTTTATACCGTTTAATGCAAAAGCAATGGGTGAAATCCTCCTGCGCCAGCCGGTGCTCAGCTCCAAAACAAGGCCTTCCTTCAACAAAACACGGGATAATACCCGGATGCCGCCTGAGCAGGAGAAGGAACACAAATCGTAGGAAAATACAAATCAACTGCAAATTAGTCCATTCTATGGAGTTCCCTCTGTCTGCTATACTGAATACACTAAACAGCCCCGCAAGAAAGTGGAATTCCTCTCCTGAGGCCATACTTTGTGTAACGCTGCGGGGTTCTGTAACATATACTAGACAGGGTGGAACAGATATTCCACAGAAATTGGAGGACTGCGCAATGTTTTTACACGGGACGAGCCGAATTAACGATGCAGGGCATTTGGAAATCGGCGGATGTGATGTGACAGAATTGAAAGCGGAGTATGGTACCCCGCTATATATAGTGGACGAGCAATTGGTCCGGCGCCGCTGCCGCGAGTACATGGACGCTTTTACAGCTTCCGGACTCGGTTTCCAGGTTGCCTACGCCAGTAAGGCTTTCTCAACGATGGCCATGTGCCGGTTGGCGGATGAGGAAGGACTGTCGCTGGATGTTGTTTCCGATGGAGAGCTGTATACCGCGCTGCAAGCCGGCTTCCCGGCTGAACGCATTCACTTCCACGGTAATAACAAGACTCCGGATGAGATTGAAATGGCAATCGATGCAGGCATTGGCTGCTTTGTAGTCGATAACCTGGTTGAACTCAGCCTGCTACAGGCGATTGCTGGCCGCAAGGAAGTAACGGTTAATATTCTGCTCCGGGTTACTCCGGGCGTAGAAGCGCATGCCCACCATGCCTACGCATCGACCGGACAGACGGATTCCAAATTCGGGTTCGATATCGGCAACGGCTCCGCGCAGGAAGCGGTAAGACAGGCAGACGGCAAAGCCAATCTGAACCTGCTTGGCGTTCATTCCCATATCGGTTCGCAGATTTTTGAGACAGAGGGCTTCCAGCTTGCAATCGAGCGGATCGCCGAGTTCACCCGCAAAGTGAAGGAAGAGCTGGCCATCAGCTTCCCGGTCGTCAATCTTGGCGGCGGATTCGGTATCCGTTATGTGGATGGAGATACTCCGCTGCAGGTTTCCGAGTATGTTGCAGCCATTACGGATGCAGTGAAGACGCATTTCGCAGGTATCGGCGATGGGCTGCCGCAGATCTGGGTTGAGCCGGGCCGCAGTATTGTAGGCGATGCCGGTACGACCTTGTACACCGTAGGAACGAGCAAAGAAATTCCGGGTGTGCGCAAATATGTTGCCGTTGACGGCGGGATGACGGACAATCCGCGTCCGGCGCTGTATGAATCGAAGTACGAAGCCGTGCTCGCAAGCCGTGCGACTGAGCCTAACGAGGAGACCGTATCCATCGCCGGCAAATGCTGCGAGAGCGGGGATATGCTGATCTGGGATGTAGAGCTTCCGAAGGTAGAGAGCGGCGATCTGCTCGCTGTTGCCTGCACCGGTGCCTACAATTACTCCATGGCCAGCAACTATAACCGTATCCGCCGTCCGGCGGTAGTCTTCGTACAGAACGGCCAGAGCGATCTGGTGGTCCG
Organism: Paenibacillus phytohabitans; assembly: GCF_013141775.1. GTDB lineage: Bacteria > Bacillota > Bacilli > Paenibacillales > Paenibacillaceae > Paenibacillus_AQ > Paenibacillus_AQ phytohabitans. The sequence goes on along the minus strand of NZ_WHOB01000020.1, from coordinate 236,751 downwards.
CCGTGAGACGCATCAGGATATCGTCGCCAATGATATTGTGCCGGCACGTATTGCCAAACAGACCGTTACGAAATAAACCTGAACCGCTGCGCAGGCAGCGGGGGCAGTCCAACAGGGCAGGCGGGAATCGTTCCCGCTTGCTTTGCTTTGTGCCCCGTTTCATAGTAAACTAATAAAAGTGTTCTATATTTGTCATTTCGAAAGGGGTCATTTACATATGGCTAAGCAAGCGAAAATCACACTCGAAAACGGCGGTGTCGTGCTGATCGACTTGTTCGAACAGGATGCGCCTAATACTGTAGCAAACTTTGAGAAACTGGCTAAAGACGGATTCTACAACGGACTGTTGTTCCACCGTGTAATTCCAGGTTTCGTAGCTCAAGGCGGCTGTCCTAACGGAACAGGCTCCGGCGGCCCTGGTTATACCATCAACTGCGAAATTAACCCGAACAAGCATGAGCGCGGCTCCCTGGCTATGGCCCATGCGGGTAAGAACACAGGCGGAAGCCAGTTCTACATCGCTTATGCTCCACAGCCTCACCTTGACGGAGTACACACTGTATTCGGTAAAGTGGTTGAGGGTATGGACCAAGTCGATGCTTTCAAAGGCCGCGACAAAATGGCTACCGTTGAAGTAGTAGAAGTATAATACAAGCATCGTCAAAAGGGGCTGTCTCACAAGAAGAATTTCTTCTGCGTGGGCAGCCCCTTTTTTATGAAAGAGTTATATGTTGTAGAGACCCCGGAAAGTACGCAGACTGGGTCCATCATGGTCTACTGAATGTACAAAAAAAACCTCACCTTGATTAACAATGGATGGTCGCACTTCCATTTTGTCAAAGAGAGGTTTCTTTTTGATTTTTTAAAAGATTGATACAATTCCCGCTTAAACAGCGGAGAGGACGGAACGTCCACCCAAGTGCTCACGTTAATCCTACTCCAAAATAAAGAGCTGTCCCAAGCAGCCATATCATGGCTTTTGGGACAGCCTCTTTTTTTGCCCATATTAGCCTTTACCTCATACTGGTCCAGCCTCTGCGGCCGCGCCGGGAGGCATACAGCTCCGGCAGCTTGAAGAAGATCAGGAACATCAATAGGAAGATGACAAAGGCAAAGGCCTCTTCGACGAGCAGATAATACGGATAAGGGCCGAAATAATCAAGTACGGAGAACGTGCTGGGCTTGTGAGCCAGAAACATATAGTTGGAATCCAGCAGCATATCGGCGGCATAGACACATGCGGCGATAACATTCAGGCAGAGCATGGTGAAGAACAGTGAGCGCCAGGCAGGCTTGTAGCCTTCAATCCAGGTCATGTACAGGGATGCCAGAATAATCGACCCGTGGGCAATGAAGAACAGCAGGAAGCGGAAATGCGGAAACGGGTAGACCAGATTAGGCGTAAGCAGGGCGATGAATGCACCGCCGATCCCGGCAAAATAGAGAAAAGAATACAGCAGCCTGCTGCGTGTAAGAAGCATGATCACCGACAAGAGCAGGGTAATACCGCATAGTTCAAGCGGCAGGGAGGAACTGCGGCTCCAGATATCCTGGGAGACATACCAGACATGCAGCCCGCCCTCGCAAGCGATCAGCAGCAGTGCCAGCAGCAGGCGGACACTGCGCCTCAGACCGGAATGTGTGCGCAGGGCGAAACGTGATAAGTAGAGCAGCAGACAGCATAGGACGACGATAGACAGGGCAATGAGATGCGGGGTTGAGAACATTGCAAAATCATGATTACGATGGCGGTCCCAAAAAAGATTAAGGTTCACTGTGCTCTCTCCTTGAATCCAGAAATAAATAAAAGAAAATAAAAGTTCATAATTTGAATATAACTGATTCTAAAGATCTACTCTTAGGTGATATAAGTATATATCGTTCGGGCTAGACAGAAAAGACAGGAGTATCGGTTTATTTACATAAGATGGACGCATATGCCCGTATACATAACGACCCATCAGGCGGAGTGTTTTTACCGGTGCGTTCGGCAGCCATCTTTTCTGCATGCTCGTTTCATATCAAACTTAAGAACGGGGGCTTCTGGGAAATGGTGAAAAAAAGAACAAGTCTGGCAATTGTAATAATCATGCTGTTTGTGCAGTATGCCTACGGACTGGGGTTCACCCAGCAGGTTAAAGCGGAGGGAATCGAGCAGGACAGAGATATTATTACCAGTGTATCGATGGCTGTGTATGGGCCGGACGGACAGACCGTAACCGGAAGCGTATATGATGTGGACTCTACTGTTACGCTGGATTATACCTGGTCGCTTCCAAACGGGCACGGTTATATCCAGGGCGACAGCTTCACCTTCCAGCTTCCTGAGCAGTTTGAGCTGTTCAATGATATCCAGGGCGGACTCGTATCCGATGACGGGGATGTCGGAACGTTTACGGTCAGCCAGTCTACCCATCAGGTCGTCATGACTTTCAACGACTACATCCAGAGTCATGACAATGTACAGGGCACCCTGCGGATTAATACCAAATTCGATAAACAGGTGATAAGCGGCAGTACGGTTCAGCAGATTCTATTCCCCATAAACGGCGGAATACAGACCATTAGTGTGGCATTTAAGCCATCCGTGGGTTCGACGATTGAGAAGAAGGGCGTGTCCAGCGGCTTCAATGCTGATCATATCTTCTGGACGGTGGATGTCAATAAGAAGCTGGAACCGGTCAGCAATGCGGTGGTGACAGACCCTGTTCCTGCCGGGTTGTCGCTGGACAGCACAGTAACCCTTGCAGTGTACCAGCTGAATGTTCTGCTTGACGGTACAGTGACTCAAGGCCAGCTTGTAGACAGCGGCAAATATACCGCTGACGTTTCCGGCGGTGAACTTGTTCTCCGCTTCACGGACCCTGTAATTACAGGTGCGTACCGCATTGCCTATACAACCCAGGTAGTCAGCGACAGTCTGACCAGCTTCACGAATACCGCTACCTTCACCGGTGATGGACGTGATCCGGTAAGCAGCTCGGCTACAGTCGTTATTGAACGCGGAGGAAGCATCAAGAAGAAGGCAGCCAGCTATGAGTGGGGGAAGCAGACTATCAGCTGGGCTATTGAATACAACTACAATAAACGCACGATCTCTGCAGAGAATGCGGTGTTGACAGATGTATTCAATCAATCCCAGCAGCTGGTTGCAGACTCGCTGCGGATTTATCCGGTGACGCTGGATTCTGCAGGAGGAGCTACGAAAGGGACGGCTCTAACCGCAGGTGCAGACTATACAGTAACGCCGGTTGTTGAAGGCACAAACGCCGGATTCAAACTGGAGTTTGCAGATACTGTGACCTCTGCATATCTGATCGAATATAAGACCAAAGCAGTAGACCGCGTATTCAGCGACACCACTATTACCAATACTGTCTCAGACAGTACTTATAGCGATAAGGCTACACAGCTTATCCGGCCGGCTATCATTTATAAGAATTTGTCAGGAGTCAACTACGCCACCCATGTAACGGATTGGAAGATTACGCTGAACGGCGATAATTATCCGATGAGCCAGGTAGTGGTTACGGATAGTTTCCCGTACGGCGGCCAGAAGTTTATCGAGGGTTCACTGGTCGTACGCAATGAAGCCGGCACCGTGCTTAATGCTTCAGCGTATACACTGATTGCCGGTTCACCGGCACAGCCTAACGCAGGCTTCAAGGTGAAATTCAATTCACCGATCAGCGGCACATACACAATCAGTTATCAGACTGAATTCAGTAATGACTGGCTTACAGGTACTACAGATAATTTCATTAACGTAGCGCGGATTGACTGGAAGGACAGCGCGAATAACGTTCAATGGACAGAAGCCAGAGGGCAGTTCATTCCGGGTCCTGAGGTGAAGAACAACGGTTTCAAATCCGGGGTATATGATGCGTCTGCCAAAGAGATCACCTGGACAGTGGGCGTTAATTACAACGGTAAGGCTATTGCTGATCCCCGGGTAACAGACATACTGAACGCGGGACAGTCACTGTTGCCGGGGTCACTGAAAGTGTACCGGATGAATATTGCTCCCGGAGGGGCCCACAGCTTCGGCTCCGAACTTGCCGCCAGCTCTTATAGCTACACTGTCGGAAGCGGGAATGAGCTTCAGGTGGATTTTGACAATGCGATCAATTCGCCTTACTATGTTGTATTCAAAACAAGCCTGGCAGGGCAGTTGATTGGTCCCACAGTTGCTAACACAGCCAATCTGCTGGATGGCACCAAGAAGGTCTCCAAAGATCTGAAGGCCTCGGTGGATATTCCGCATGGCGACGAATATGTATTCAAAGACGGCGTTCAGAACGGTGATAAGCTGCAGTGGACGATCGCTATTAACCGGACACAGTCCCATGTGAAGGATGCCGTTATTACAGATGTGCCAAGTACCAATCAGATTCTGCTGCCGGACACGTTCCATCTGTACCGGACAGTTACTGCCGTGAATGGTGATGTAACGAAGAGCGGACCTGAGCTTATAAAGGATACGGATTATACCTTGAATATCAGTGCTGATGCAGAGGGTAAGCAGACATTTGTGCTTAGCTTCCTCCAGGATATCCATTCCGCATATGTGCTTGAATATCAATCACTGATCGTAGCGAATACGGGGGATAAGCTGGTCAATACCGTTAACTTCAGCGGTAATAATGTCGTACTGGTCACCAAGGAGACCAGCAAAGAAATTATAGTCGGCGTATCCAGCGGCTCGGGAACAGGCAGCGGGGTCAGAGGAACGCTGAATGTCCACAAAATTGATGCAGGTGACAGCACCAAAGCACTTGCCGGTGCCACCTTTGACTTGTACCGCCTGAATGGCAGCGATCGTGTGCTTGTGAATACACGGACTACGGATGCAGCGGGCAATGCAGTATTCAACAATATCTGGCTGGGCAGCTATGTACTGATTGAAACTGCAGCACCGGCAGGTTATGTGTTGGATACAAGTGAGCATGCGGTGACTATCGGTTCATCCGCAGCAGTGAATCTGACCTTAGCGAATACTCCTGCGGAGCAGCCGACAGCCACACCAACGCCAATACCGACGGCCACCATAGCGCCGACAGAAGCACCGACAGCCACACCGCTTCCAACGGTACCGCCTGTAGAGACAGCTGGGCCAACGGCTGCTCCAACGGCAACGAATGGACCGGAGGCGACGCCTAACCCTACAGCACCGCCAGTCACACCTGATATTACGCCGGTACCCACACCAGCGGGCACGGTGGTACCGGGGATCATTATCGATGATCTGGAAATCCCGGCAGGTCCAGGCTTACCTGCAACAGCGCAGCCATCTGCGCCGGTAGCCGTGGTTACACCTGCACCAGTCACGCCGGCACCGGAAGTGTCGGTTGATGAGGACATTCCGCTCGGCGGTGTTGATATTGAAGATGAAGACATCCCGCAAGGGACGGTCACGGCAACAGACTCCGGCGGGACACTGCCGCAGACTGGAGAGAACAGCCCGCTGCCGATCTATATGGCAGGACTCGGTTTAATCCTGATCGGGTTCGTGTTACACCGGGTGTACAGACGGAACCGGAATCAGGAATAACCGGTAGTTAAACAGCACAGCTGGTCATAGGATCAGCCTTCACCAAGAGCAGGCGGCAGAAAATAGCTGCCTGCTCTTTTTGCCGTGACTTAAGAAAGGCTTAGAATAGATTGGTCAACTGCGGCGGAAATGCTATAATTACTAAAATTCAAAGTTTCGGAGGGATATAGTAATGTCCATGTGGAAGGAATTCAAAAGCTTCGCCATGAAGGGGAATGTGCTTGATCTGGCAGTGGCGGTTGTAATCGGGGCGGCTTTCGGCAAAATTGTTACGTCTTTGGTTAGTGACATCATCATGCCGCTTATCGGCTTAATAAGTGGAGATACCAATCTGAAGGAGCTTCATCTGGGCAGCGGAGAAGCCGCCGTGAATTACGGCCTGTTCTTACAGTCCGTACTGGACTTCTTCATCATTTCATTCTCTATCTTTCTGGTAGTGAAGCTGACCAGCAGATTCAGACGCAAGGAAACTGTTAAAGTCGAAGTTGTCGAGCCCCCTGCTCCGGCACCGGAGGTTGCGCTGCTGATCGAAATTCGTGATTTGCTGAGAGCGGACAAGCAGCGGGAGTCAGGGAATTAAGGGAACTAAGTTACATAAATAAAGTAAATTTCCGAAACACACTTGCATTTCCCGCACGTAAGTGATAATTTTGTTGTAGGCAAAACTTGTTATTCAACTGAATATATCAATCCTTCAGGGCAGGGTGTAATTCCCTACCGGCGGTGATGCTGTTAGATTGGCTGTTTCTGGCCAGTTCTGCTGCTCAGTCCGCTACCCGATCCGTATGCTGGTGATACGGACGGTGGACCTGGTGCAATTCCGGGACCGACAGTATAGTCTGGATGGAAGAAGGAGAGATTGACGTGCTGTGCTTATATAGGCGGCCGTGCTGCAGTATTTTCGAACATTACGTGCGAATTTTCACAATGCCATAAGTCCGGCGTTTATTTACGCACCTATTTTTTGAGCTGCTGATACCTCTCGTATATCCCGTCTTGAACTCCTCCTGGAGATTGAGACGGGTTTTTCTGTTTAAACTGTGCACATTATGAATATAGCCGGCTGATTGGAGGGAAGTCACATGGATAAGATGAATGATGAGTTTTATATGTCTCTGGCGCTGGACATGGCGGAAAGGGCTCAAGGACAGACCGGAATCAATCCCGTGGTCGGATGTGTTGTTGTGAAGGATGGTGCCATGATCGGGATCGGCACGCATCTGCAGCGCGGCACCGGGCATGCCGAGGTTCATGCGCTCAATATGGCTGCTGGCAAGGCACAGGGAAGCACAGCGTATGTTACGCTGGAGCCCTGCAGCCATTATGGCATCACGCCTCCCTGCAGCCAGCGCCTAATTGATGAAGGGGTCGCAAGGGTTGTCGTTGCCTGTGAAGATCCTAATCCGCAGGTTGCAGGGCGCGGGGTTGAAATGCTGCGCGAGCAGGGCATTGAGGTTGAGGTAGGCCTGCTTCGGAGCCGCGCTATCCGGCTGAATGAGAAGTTTATCAAGTACATTCTGACGAAGCAGCCTTTCATTACACTGAAGAGCGCCAGCACCTTGGACGGCAAAATTGCCACCCGTACAGGGGACAGCAAATGGATATCCAATGCTGAATCCCGGGAGCTAGTACATACCCTGCGCCATCGCCATCAGGGAATCATGGTCGGGGTGAATACGGTGATTGCCGATAACCCTTCGCTGACGACCAGGCTGAATGTGCCCGGGCTCAATCCAATCAGGATTATCATCGACTCTACACTGAGGCTGCCTCTGGAGAGCGCCGTTGTCACTGACGGACTGGCACCTACGGTGGTCGTTACTACTGAAGCGGGTGATCCGGCGCGGAAGGCAGCACTGCTCGCTGCGGGTGTTCAGGTTGTGGCCGCAGGCAGCGGACCGCGTGTCGATCTGCAGGCCGCGATGACAGCATTGGGCGGAATGGAGATTGGTTCGATCCTGCTCGAAGGCGGCGGTACGCTGAACGGTGCGATGCTGGAGCAGGGACTGGTTGACCGCGTGGTTCTCTTCTTCGCTCCGAAGATTGTCGGAGGCGGCGCCGCTGCTGCAGGTACCTTCGACTTTCCGGGTGTGGAACTGATGCGGGATGCCATTACGCTCGAAGGATTGGAAGTGGAAGTGCTCGGGGATAATGTCTGTATCAGCGGTACCCCGGCGCGCTAACAACGGATAAGAACAAGAAATCGGGTGGCGGGCAGCGGCGGAAGTCCAAATGCTCACCGCCGTGACGACTATGCTTCAAGCTCAAATCTTAAGTGCGTCTTATATAGTTATGAAGGAGGGATAGTATGTTCACCGGCCTGATTGAAGAGGTGGGTATCCTCCGCAGCGTCACCAGCGGAGGGGAGATGATGGTGCTGAATATCGGCGCCTCCCTCATTATGGGGGATCTGAAGATTGGCGACAGCGTCTCCGTCAATGGGGTCTGCCTTACAGCCACATCCATAGGCGACCAATATTTCACAGTTGATGTGATGCCTCAGACCTACCGCAACAGCAATCTCAAAAACCTACGGACCGGGGGCAAAATGAACCTGGAGCGCGCGATGGCAGCCGGCGGACGGTTCGGCGGGCATATTGTCCAGGGTCATGTGGATGGAACCGGCGAGATCCGCAGCGTGAAGCGCGATCAGAATGCGGTTGTGTTCGAAATTGCGCCGGACCGCAAATCGCTGTTTAAGTACATCATCCCCAAAGGCTCCATTACGATTGACGGCATCAGCCTCACCGTAGTGGATACAGAGTCGTCCACGTTCACTGTCTCTATCATTCCCCACACCCTTGGAGAAACGGTGCTGGCCCATAAACGGCCGGGTGACAGTATCAATATCGAATGTGATGTGCTGGGCAAGTATGTGGATCATCTGCTGCATTATGGTTCACGTTCCGGCGATGAAGAAGATAAGAAGAGCTCGAAGATCAGCCACGATTTTCTGGCGGCCAACGGGTTTGTATAATTAAAGATTAGGCATACGGCAGCCGGTAAGGCAGCGTACAGCCATCAGGAGGACAGTAACATGAGCGAGCAAGACAAGAAGGACAGCGTCCTGGACCCGATTGAGGATGCGATTTATGATTTGATGCGCGGGAAGGTGATCATCGTTGTTGATGATGAGGACCGCGAGAATGAAGGGGACTTCATCGCCCTTGCCGAACGGGCAACCCCTGAAGTTATCAACTTCATGATTACCGAGGGACGCGGCCTGGTCTGCGTGCCGATTACCGCGGAACGTGCAGAGGAACTGGATCTGCAGCCGATGGTGGCCCAGAATACCGATAACCACGGCACCGCTTTTACCGTATCGATTGACCACAAGGATACGACCACCGGTATTTCCGCCGGGGAAAGATCCATGACCATCAAGGCGATGCTGGACCCGAATGCGAAGCCTTCCGACTTCCGCAGACCGGGCCACATGTTCCCGCTGATCGCGAAGAAGGGCGGGGTATTGCGGCGTTCAGGCCATACGGAAGCCGCTGTAGATCTGGCCCGCATGTGCGGCGCCTATCCGGCGAGCGTCATCTGCGAAGTGGTGAAGGTTGACGGCACGATGGCCCGCCTGCCTGACCTGATTGAGATCGCGAAGAAACATGATCTCAAGCTGATCAGCATCAAAGACCTCATTCACTACCGTAATGAGAAGGAGCATCTGGTTACGCGCGAGGTTGCGGTGAATCTGCCGACTGATTTTGGTGATTTCCAGACGATTGCCTACACGAATGAAGTGGATGACAAAGAGCATGTTGCTCTGGTAAAAGGGGATATCTCCGGTGATGAGCCGGTGCTGGTGCGTGTGCATTCCGAATGTCTGACCGGCGATGTATTCCATTCCCACCGCTGCGACTGCGGCCCGCAGTTTGAAGCGGCGCTGCGCCAGATTGAAGAAGCAGGCAGAGGGGTGCTACTCTACATGCGCCAGGAAGGCCGGGGCATTGGCCTGATCAACAAGCTGCGTGCTTACAAGCTGCAGGAAGAAGGACTGGATACGGTAGATGCCAACCTGAAGCTGGGCTTCGCGGCGGATCTCCGTGATTACGGCATCGGTGCACAGATTCTCAAGGACCTGGGCGTCCGCCAGATCAGACTGCTGACCAACAATCCGCGCAAGATCAAAGGGCTGGAAGGCTACGGCCTTGAAGTGGTGGAGCGTGTAGCCATCCAGATGCCGGAGAACAAGGACAACACTAAGTATCTTCATACGAAGCAGGCCAAGCTTGGCCATCTGCTGACTTTTGACAAGATCGAACAAAACGAGGATTCCAAAATTTAATTATAGAATCACTAACTTATACATGAAGGGTTGATGAGCATAATGCCGAATTATTTTGAAGGACATTTAGTATCTGAAGGATTGAAATACGGGGTTGTCGTAGGACGTTTCAACGAATTTATTACAAGCAAGCTGCTCTCCGGAGCGCTCGATGCCTTCAAACGCCATGGCGTAGCTGACGATGAAGTGGATGTTGCCTGGGTACCGGGAGTATTCGAAATTCCTCTGATCGCGCAAAAAATGGCCGAAAGCGGCAAGTATGATGCAGTAATCACACTAGGTACGGTTATTCGCGGATCTACAACACACTATGATTATGTGTGCAATGAAGTTGCCAAGGGCGTTGCGGCCATTAATCTCAAGACAGGCGTTCCGACGATCTTCGGCGTGGTGACGACCGAGAATATCGAACAGGCCATTGAGCGTTCCGGAACCAAAGCGGGCAATAAAGGCTGGGATGCGGCAACTGCTGCGATCGAAATGGCGAACCTGAACAAGCTGTTTAAATAACACCCCTCTTGACGAATCAGCGTAAGTCGTGCTTATTTATATGTATGAGAAGAAAGCATGAACATAAGGAGCTGCGAGGAAATTAGTATCCGCTTTTGTTGACAAATCTCCATGGGTTTGGGAGTTTTGTCAACAAATTAGCGGTACTTTATTTCGTCGCAGTCTCAAGGATCTTTCTACTTGTGTAGCGTCCGTGCGGCGCTGCACTTTACTTTTTTTGGGCTGGAGGAAACCGCGTGACTGTATTGTACAAGCTGGAGACGTTCGAAGGTCCGCTCGATCTGCTCTTGCATTTGATAGACAAAGCGGAAATCGACATCCAGGACATTCCGGTCAGCGAGATCACCGAGCAGTACATGGAATACCTGCAGGGGATGCAGGAGCTTGAGCTGGATATCACCAGCGAATTTCTGGTTATGGCTGCTACCCTCCTGTCGATCAAGAGCAAGCTGCTGCTGCCGAAGCCGCCGGTGATCGAAATCGAGGATTTCGATTATTACGAGGACGACGGTTATGATCCGCGGGCGGAGCTGGTACAGCGGCTGATTGAATACCGCAAATTCAAGAGCATTGCTGTGCAGCTGCTGGATATGGAGAGCGAGCGCAGCCTGATTTTCACGAAGGAGCCCGAGGATCTGGGCCCCTTTGTTCCTACACAGACCGATAATACGCTGAAGGGACTGCACACCGCAGATTTGATTGCCGCGTTCCGTAAGGCGCTGAGCAAAGCGGCCCGGAGATCCTCTTATCAGCGGATTACCCGTGATGAGATTTCGGTGAAAGACCGGATTCGTGATGTGTCGGAAGCACTGCAGCGTAAGGGGATGGGCGGCAGACTGCGCTTTTCGTCGCTTTTGCATGATGAGATGGCCCGGCATGAGATTGTAGTGACCTTCCTGGCCATTCTGGAGCTGATGAAGATGAAGGCGATTTTCTGCTACCAGGAGAAATTATTTGACGATATTGTGATGGAGTGGAGAGGAGGAGAGGAAGTCAGTGGACTACAACACGCTGAAATCAATTATTGAAGGTTTGCTGTTTCTCTCAGGGGATGAAGGTTTATCTGTACGCCAGATTGCCGAGATTACCGAACAGCGGCCCGATCTGGCTACACGGGCGTTGGAGGATTTGAAAGACGATTACAGCTCGCAGGGCCGGGGCCTGCAGGTAGTGCAGATCGCCGGGAATTACCGTCTGGCGACACTGCCGGAGCATGCGCAATATTTCGAGCGTCTGGCGTATTCCCCTTCCAGATCTTCCCTGTCCCAGGCAGCGCTGGAGACACTTGCTATTGTGGCTTACCGCCAGCCTATTACAAGAGTGGAGATCGAAGAAATCCGCGGGGTGAAGTCCGAACGGGCCATTCATACGCTGGGAAATAAGGATCTGATTCATGAGGTGGGCCGGGCAGAGGCTGTCGGCCGTCCGATCCTGTACGGAACGACCAAGTCCTTCCTGGACAGCTTTGGCCTGGCCAGCCTGAAGGAGCTTCCGGAGCCGTCGAGCTTCGACACCTCAGAGGGCCTGGAAGAAGAGACGCAGCTGCTGTTCAGCAAGCTGGACAGCCAGATGACCTTTGAAGAGGTAGAGACAGAATAAACGCAGCGGATACACGCTGTTCCAGCAATGCCGTTGTCCCCGCCGGGACAGCGGCATTTTTTTGGCGGCAGAATCTTTTGGAGATGTTTGCTGAAATGCCGAATTTTATCCAGCAGGATTTGCCATACTAAACCAGAGGCTCCACTATTCACATTACCTGAGGCTGCTTGGAGGTTACGATTGTGACGTTATGGCTTGTAATATCCTTATCCCTGCTGCTGTTGGTTATTCTGCTGTGCCTGCTGGTTCTGGCTTCATCGATTCATTTTCATTTCCGTCTATGCAGGCTGGGAAAGGATGACCGTATTGAATTTGATATCAAAGCTGTATACGGGCTGGTCAAATTCCATTATGAGCTGCCTGCGCTGGTTTTTGACAGCCTTGAACAAGGCATTAAGGTTAAGCTCGAAAAAAGCGGAATCGCCCCGGTGAAAATGGACAGCGACAAAGAAGAAAAAATCGACCGGGAATCCGTGACGGAATGGTTAAAGAACATCCGTACTGCACTCAAGGCAACCCGCGGTCTCAAAAAATGGCTGGTTGGCACGTTATCGCACGTCCGGATTACCAAGCTGGACTGGTCCACGGATTTCTCGCTGGGCGATGCGGCAGATACGGCAACCGCGGCTGGCGCTTTATGGGGCATGAAGTGGACCATGATCGGCTGGGTGTCGCGTTTCGTCAGACTGCAGCGGAATCCGCGGATGTTCGTTGCCCCGGTGTTCCGGGACGACCCCTGTTTCTCAACGGAAGCGGTCTGCACAGGCAAGCTTTCTGCGGGCTATGCTTTTTATGCGGGACTGTTATTATTGCGGCGTGTATCGAAGGTGGAAGGCGGCCTTGGAAGATGGAAGAAACTGCTCAGCCGGGCCCAGTGATAAAAAGACTACATACTCCCTTCCATAGTGGGCAAGATAAGACTGCAGGTACACTTATATACACACGAGGAGGAGAAAAACAATGTCAGATCATCCTATTCAAGGTCTCATGCAGACGGCTATGGAAAATATCAAAGGCATGGTGGATGTAAATACCATTGTCGGAGATCCAGTAGAAACACCAGATGGCAGTATCATTCTGCCGATCAGTAAGGTCGCGTTCGGTTTTGCCGCAGGCGGCAGTGACTTCCGGGTGGAAGACGATGCTCCGGGCGTAAACGGCAGCGGGACCGGAGTCAAAATGCTTCCCTTCGGGGGCGGTAGCGGGGGCGGTGTATCCATACGGCCAATCGCTTTTCTGGTAGTGGGCAGGGATGGGGTACATATTGTGCCGCTTGACAATCAAACCCATCTGTTCGAGAAAATTATTGATGCCACACCAAACCTGATCGATAAAATCCAGAATATGTTCCAGCCGAACGGCATGCCGGTGGGAGCAGATGTAGCGGGTGCTACGGTGACCAAAACTGTAGTGAAAACGGAGCCGGCTACGCATACATCAGCACATTAACACACCGGCTGAAAGTGGCGGGATAAGAATAAGCGGGGGTATCGCCTTTCAAAGGTGATATCCCTTTTTTGACGGACAGAAGCGGATGGGACATACCAGTCCCCCGTACCGCATACACTTGTACAACCAGGCAAGACGGAAGAACCGCTGCCCTAGACCTGATAAGAAGCCGGAGGATGAACATGAAGACATTAACCCGAAAATCGTTGATTTCCTTAATATTGTGTTTACTGCTGCTTGCACTGGTGCCGTTGTCTTCTATCCGGGCTGAGAACAGCTCCATATCCACTCATGCCAGAGCGGCGGCGCTGATTGATGTGGAGTCGGGAAGACTTCTATACAGCAGCCGCGGGGATGAGCCGATGCTGATTGCCAGCTTGACCAAAATAATGACAGCACTTGTAGCGATAGAGAGCGGTGATTTGACCTCAAAGGTCAAGGTCGGCAAAAATGCTTATGCCAAGGAAGGTTCTTCACTGTATCTGAAGCAGGGCGAAGAAATGACGCTGGAGGATATGCTGTATGGATTAATGCTGCGATCGGGTAATGATGCGGCAACCGCGATTGCCGAGCATGTCGGAGGCTCCGAGCAGGGCTTCGTCTATCTGATGAATGCCAAGGCGGAGGCGCTTAACTTAACCCATACGCATTTTGCCAATCCGCACGGGCTCGATGCCGAAGGACACTACTCCAGCGCAAATGATCTGGCTGTATTGACTGCTTACGCGATGCATAACCCTGTGTTCAAGGAGATTGTAGCTACCAAAGAGAAGACGGCAGACAATCCGTATGAGAAATGGGATTACAAGTGGAGCAATAAAAATAAAATGCTGCGCCTCTACGAAGGGGCCGACGGTGTGAAGACGGGGTATACCAAAAAAGCGCTCCGCTGCCTGGTCAGCTCCGCTACCCGAAACGGCCAGCAGCTTGTCGCTGTTACGCTGAATGACGGCAATGACTGGAATGACCATTCGGCGCTGCTGGATTTCGGCTTCAACCATTATCCGCTCAAGACATTAGTGGAACGCGGAGAAACCGTCAGCGGCTACACCCTCGTGACCGGCAAGGATTTCGCCTATCCGCTCGGACAAGGGGAAGAGGCAAGGCTTGTTACCAAGCTGGTATTAAGCGAAGAAAAGAGTACCGCGGGAACTGAGGTGCGTACCAATGCCGGCACTGAGACCGGCACCAACACTAGCGCCAACACCAGCAGCTTCGGGCTGAAGGGTGTAATTATAATGCAGCTCGGCGGCAAGGAAATCGGCCGGGTTCCGGTGTATACGCCAAGCCAGCTGCCGCCGGAAACATCACCCTATGAGAAGAAATACAGTCCTGCGGGAGGTACGGCTTATCCGGCGGACAACTGGCTGCAGGCATTCGGCAGCGCGCTGCGTGCTTTGTTCAAGAGCGGCGAAGATCAGAGATAGTTGTACAATGTGCAATTAAAAACAGCGAAAAGGTAGGCTTACAACTTTTAACTGTATTCTGTACAACTAAATTTGCCCAAATCGCTGGAAATCATCTACAACTGGCAGTTTAATTGCACGAAATACAACTAAACGGATAATAGGTTGAGAATCAGACGTTTTAGTTGTACAAAGTGCAATTAAGCCTCCAGCATATACCGTAGTATGGTCACTGCAAGCCCTCCGCAAGCGATTTTACCAATAAGTTTCACTACTTGAAAGCGGACGCTAAACTAATGCTCAATTGGCGGTCAACTAGCATTCAACTAGCACTCAACAAGTACTCAACAAGCATTCAACAAGCATTCACCTGGCCCTACATAGCGCTCGACTAGCATTCACCTAGCACTTATAGCGCTCACCTAGCACTCAACTTGCAGTCAACTAGTGCTCACCTAGCATTCACTTAGCACTCACTTAGCACTCGAGTGGCGCCAACTAGCATTCACCTAGCTCCGTAGTCAGACCTTCTTATCGTATCTTGCTCATGCCGTGAGAGGCGTTAGGTGGAGAAAAGGCATCTGTTAATGCGGAAAGCTGAATATTCGAAGACGTAGTAGTTGGATTAACAACATCTAATTTCATTTAAATTGGAAGATCACTAGGGTATGGGTGGAATTAAGCAGCAAAAAACCATCTAAAAACCATAAAGCAGCTGAAATCCGGAGAATAAGTAACATAAATCCCACTACTCCATCCGCGAAATATATCGTTAAGTAAGAAGTCATACTCAGACAGTAGCATTTGTACAGGTATACTTTAAGCTGCATTTCAAAGTGGGCTATGCAGAGGACTAGGGCAGGTAAGAAGAAAATAGAGCTGGAGGAGGGGATAAGCATGTTAAATGGTATCTGGCTGGGGATGATCCTGATCGGGTTTGTATTTGCGGCGGTAAACGGACGGATGAACGAATTCACAGCTGCCGTGTTTGACGGTGCCAAAAGCGGGGTCACCGTAAGCTTCGGGCTGATCAGTGTGCTGGTGTTCTGGCTGGGGATTATGCGGATTGCGGAGGATGCAGACCTGCTGAAAAAGATCTCCAGAGTATTGGGACCGGTAGTATCGTTTCTGTTTCCTGATGTGCCCAAAGGCCATCCAGCGATCGGTTACATCCTCTCCAATATGAGCGCTAACCTGCTGGGACTCGGAAATGCCGCTACACCCATGGGCATTAAGGCAATGCAGGAGCTGCAGACACTCAACCCGGATAAGGAAACCGCAACGCCAGCCATGTGTACCCTGCTTGCACTGAACACTGCCAGTATCACGCTGATTCCGGCAACCCTGATTGCGATCCGGCTGAATTACGGATCGGCTGACCCGGCGGCAATCGTCGGCACCACGCTGGCGGCGACGGCGGTGGCTACTCTTGCCGCCATTGCTGCGGACAGGCTGTGCCGCCGCCTGACACTGCTGCGCAGGCCGCCCGGACCGCCGCCTGCGATAAGGTCCGGCACCGCTGCAGCGAAAGGGAGCGCTACGCTCCCGCATTCTTCAGTGAAAGGGTGAGCCTTCCGTGTTCCAGTTAATCAGTCTAATATCCGCCTGGGCAATTCCGGTAATGGTCACCTTTATTCCGCTGTATGCTTTCTCCCGCAAGGTTCCGGTCTACGAATCTTTCGTGGAAGGTGCGAAAGACGGATTCGGCACAGCCATTGCGATTATCCCCCATCTGGTCGGCATGCTGGTGGCGATCAGTGTCTTCCGCGCTTCAGGTGCGCTGGACTTCCTGATGGGCTTTGTAAGCCCTCTTGTGCAAAGCCTTGGGATTCCTGCTGAAGTCCTCCCGCTCGGCCTCCTGCGCCCTCTGACGGGCACTGGATCACTTGCCTATACCACAGATCTGATCCGGGTCCACGGCCCGGACTCATTGATAGGCATGATTGCTTCTACTATACAGGGCAGCACGGATACAACCTTATATGTGTTGACTGTTTATTTCGGCGCTGTAGGGATCCGCAATGGCCGTTATGCCCTTAAGGTGGGCCTGTTCTCAGATGTCGTCGGCTTTATCGCAGCTATTGCGGTTTGTCTGCTGGTGTTCGGATAAGAGAGGGGGGATGAATTTGTTTTTATTCATTTGATCCGGCATGCGGCTGATGTTTTCCGCGAAGATTGGGGGCAGGACCGGAAAGATCTTGTCCGCAAGCTGTTGCTTTTATGGGGAGGATTTATCCTGCTTCTGCTGACTGACTTCCTGGTGCTGAATATAAGCCGGGACCGTGCGGGAAGTGGTATCCTGCAATTCAATGCAGTGCTTGGGGTCATCGTGTTCTCAGGACTCTTAGCGCTTTTTGCCCGAAGGAAGATTCTAGTAGCCTGTATGGGCTTTTTATACATATTTGATCTGGTTATGTTTCATTATTACGTAGCTAATATTACCGGTAATGGTTTGGATGATTTCGGACTGGGCTTAAACATCATGTTCAGTTCATTGATTAATCTGATTGTTTTTGGTGCGGCACTTTTATTAGATCGGATTGTTCCACTGGAAGAGCCGGATGATACGATATTTTAGTGAATGGGCACTGCTGTACATTGATGGCCAGTACATACCGGTTTTACTGTATCTGCTCCATTTCGGGACAGATGTTTTTGAGACAGCGTGGAATTTGGACCGCCTCGTCCTGATCCTTGCCTGCAACGTAAGACTACTCCAATTAGCACCAGAACCACCGCTGACCACCGGATACATGTAAAATGTTGTATGGATTACAACTCGCATCCGGTGAAAGCCGCTGTGCGGGAGGATTGTTGTATGTAGTACAAGAATTTTTTCGTTTTTCTCCTAAAAGGAGGGGAAATGATGCCTTTTATACAACAATCTTCGATTAAGGCCGATATCTCGAAGGAAATGTTGTATTTCGTGCAGGATTTAGACTGCGAGATAATGGTACGGGTACCGCAGCTACCGCTTGCCACTACAGTCCTCACTTACCACCGAGGGGTGAGGACTGTTTGTTTTAATCTGTTCAGGGGTGGCTTGGCGCTGGCGGAGTAACCGAGAGGAAGTTTGGAACTGGAGGAGCGTCAGCGACCCCCTTTAAAGTTGGATTTCAACTGCTGTATGGCAGTAGAATCAAGGAAATCCAACTTTAACAGCGGCCGGAAGTCCAAACATTCCCCGGAGTTACGATTAGCCCGCGCCCGATCTGTGCTTTCACACCACGCCACGAGCCCCAAAGATTTTAACAACCGGCCATCACCCCGCACCTCCCCACTTCATATGCTATTTCAGCAATACGGAGGGAGGCCGACAAGGGATGGAATACAAAGGCTTTATTCTTCATCATTCCCGCTGTCCGTCCATTAACGGCAAGGGGTTTGACTTCTGGGTCGGGCTGGAAGGGGGGATCTACGCTGCGCCGCTGCTGACAGATCCCGAACATATTCATATCTGCCTGGAAGGCAACTACGGTGAAGCGGATGAGCTTCCCGGCTTGCCGGAACGCCAGCAGCAGCTATTTGCGGCAGGTAAACTCATTTTGGAGTTGGCAGGGCGCTATCAAATTGCGCCATTACTCGTTGAACCGCATAGCAAAACTTGTCCGGGAGCATTTTTTCCATGGAATGATCTTGTGATTTATCCCTCTGATGGTTATCATTAACCTGAGGTGAGTAGTCGAAAATGGAAAGATTACAGAAAATTTTGGCGCAAGCAGGTGTTGCGTCCAGACGCAAATGTGAAGAAATGATTTTGGCCGGTAAAGTGGAAGTCAACGGGGAACTCGTAACTACGCTTGGCACGAAGGTGGACCCCGCAACAGATATTATTAAGGTCTCCGGTAGACTGATCCGGGGCGAGAACAAAATCTATATCATGTTCAACAAGCCCAAGGGCGTAATTACAAGCGCATCCGATGACAAGGGCCGCAAGGTGGTAACCGATTACCTGAAAGGCATTACAGAGCGCGTATACCCTGTAGGCCGTCTGGATTATGATACGGAAGGGCTGCTGCTGCTGACGAATGACGGTGAGTTTGCCAATCTGCTCACGCATCCGAAGCATCATGTGCCGAAGACGTATCTGGCGACGGTCAAGGGTGTGCCGCACGGCACGGCGCTGGACAAGCTGAAGGCTGGAATTAAGCTGGAAGACGGCATGACGGCTCCGGCGGAAGTTGAATACAAGGACGTTGATGAAGCGAATAAAGAAACGGTCATCAGCATTACCATTCATGAAGGCCGCAACCGTCAGGTACGGCGGATGTTTGAGGCAATTGCCCATCCGGTGATCCGCCTGAAACGGATTTCGTTCGGAGATATCCTGCTCCAGAATCTCAAACGCGGTTCCTACCGTCATTTGACCAAGGATGAAATCAATCATCTGCAGCAAATAGCCAAGGCCGGGGCGCTAAGAGAGAATACGACACGCAAAGACACATAAAGTTCACAATTCCCCCTCCTAAAACTGTGACAATATTCGTTATAATGTTCATAGGATGTTCACACCTAACAACTAAAGTAATGAGTTGCGTCACAGAAGGGGGCACCCTCGTATGGGCAAAGCCAGAAAGCCAATACAAATCGTGATACTATTTCTAATCCTTCTGCTCGGGGGTTATGCAATCGGTTCCTCCGTATTCGGAGGGGATGGCAAACCCACGGAAGGCGGGAGAGCGCCGGACTTTGAACTGCTTGGGCTGGACGGCGTGACCCATACGCTGGAGGAGTACAAAGGGAAGTCGGTTGTGCTTAACTTCTGGGGCTCCTGGTGCGCTCCATGTGTGAAGGAGATGCCTGCCCTGCAGGCACAGTGGGAGAAGTGGAAAGACCAGGGCGTAGTGGTCGTAGGCGTTAATGTAGGCGAGGATCAGATGACAGTGGACAATTTCGTGAAGCTCGTGGATATTGATTTCCCGGTTGTGATGGATACGGGGCGTGATGCCGTCCGTAGTTACGGGGTTTCCCC
This sequence comes from Paenibacillus phytohabitans, assembly GCF_013141775.1. GTDB lineage: Bacteria > Bacillota > Bacilli > Paenibacillales > Paenibacillaceae > Paenibacillus_AQ > Paenibacillus_AQ phytohabitans. Next base: position 216,973 of record NZ_WHOB01000020.1, on the reverse strand, counting down.
GCTGCCTACCACCTTCTTCATTAATACGAAGGGCAAGGTAGACAGCATTCATATCGGCCAGCTGGATTTGAGCTCGCTTGACGAGCAAATCGGGAAGCTGGTGGGAGAATGAAGGAGCACATGCCGCTGATCAGCAATACCAAATGCGAATGCGGTCACCAGAATCCTGTGGGCACTGTTCTCTGCGAAGCCTGCGGCAAGCCGCTGGATGAGAAGGAATGGAACTCTTCTGAGAATCTGGAGATGCGTTACGATGGGGTAGCCCGCCGTTCACAGCGTGTAGGTCCCGGAGTGATCGACAGGGTCTGGAACTTTTTTTCCTCGGTCAAAATCGCCATCTATCTGATTGTGCTGACACTGCTGGGCGCTATGCTGGGTACGATTTTTCCGCAAGAGAGCACTTTTCTGAATATTGACGCTTCAACATATTATCAAGAAACGTACGGAACAGCCGGGAATATATATTATAGACTCGGCCTTTCGCATACCTATGAATCCTGGTGGTTTGTGACGCTGCTCGTAATGATCGGAGCTTCTCTGGTCATCTGCAGCCTGGACCGTGTGCTTCCGCTGTACAAGGCATTAACCCGGCAAAAGATCCGCAAGCACCGCCAGTTTCTGACCCGTCAGAAGCTGACGCTCGTCACGCAAGTGGAAGAGGAGCCGGAGGTGTGGGTGGCGCGCATCGTCCAGCCGCTCAGGAAGAAAGGTTACCGCGTCCGGACGGAGGGCGGCGCTTTATTGGCCGAGAAACACCGTTTCAGCCGCTGGGGACCTTATGTAATACATATCGGCCTGATTATTTTTTTGCTCGCCGTGCTGGCGAGAGGACTTCCGGGGCTGAATATGGACCAGCATCTTGCTTTTCCGCAAGGGGAGACCGTCAAAATACCGGACACCAGCCTCTATCTTAAGAATGAAAAGTTCACCGTAGAATTCTATACGGAAGAAGAGATGCCTGAGGAGTTCCGCGGAATCAAGGTGCTTCCCAAGCTCTACGAGACCCGGGCGGTTCTCTATGAATGTACTGCCGATTGCACGGACCCGTCTAAGGAGCCTCAGCTTACGGAAGTGGCCCGGCATGACATTCAGGTGAATTCACCGCTCAGCTACCAAGGATTGAAAGCGTATCAGTTTGATTATGACCTGACTCCTGTGCTGCGTTCTGTGCAGCCCGGGCTGACGAATTCGTCCACTGGCGAGATTTACGGCAAGTTTGAACTGGATATGAAGAATCCGCAGCGCAGCTTCCAGGCAGGTCCATATACGCTGGAGCTGAAAGAGAAATATATGGATTTCGGACTGAGCGATGAAGGCCAGCCGGTGTCCAAATCACCGTATCCGAATGCCCCTGCATTCCTCTTCCTTATTAAAGGGCCGGAGCTTCCGGCCGGGGGGCAGCAGTATTTCTATTTTCCGAAGCAGATTGACAAGGAGCAATTCCAGCAGTCAGCCATCAACGACAAGCTTGGCGGCAGCGGGCGGTTTCTGGAGCTTGAGGTCGGCAGCATGAGTGACGTTGACTTCTCGGAATCCACCACTTATCTCAATGTGCGGGTCGACCGGGCAATGCCATTTGTCTGGGTTGGCGCGGGTATTATCATGCTGGGGCTGATCCTCGGCTTCTACTGGCAGCATAGACGCATCTGGTTGACCGTCGACGGCGGGGAACTGGTGCTGGGAGGCCATACGAACAAGAATTGGTTCGGCTTCCGCCGCGAGATCGTTTCTATTCTCCAGAAGATAGACATGACAGTCGATGAAAAATCATTGGACAACGGAGGAGGCCTGGCATGAGCTTGCTCGATTTCAGCAGTGACGTCTTTATTGCCGCATTCTTTTTATACAGCGGAGCATTCATGTTGTTCACCATCGCCATTATGGGCCGCAGGTGGTCCGGCAGGAAGCCGGAGGAGCATACCGCACGCTGGGGGAGAATCGCTTTTATCGCCTCCTCGCTGGGGCTGCTGTGCCATCTGGCATACTTCATTACACGCTGGATGGGATCGGGTCATATTCCGGTAAGTAACATGTATGAGTTCATGACTTTTTTATCGATGATGGTAATGGTTGCATTTACGGTGATCTTCGCGATTTACCGCAAAATTATTCTCGGTGTCTTCGCGGTTCCGATCTCGATTATTGTGATGGCGTATGCAGCGGTATTTCCGCAGGAAGTACAGCCGCTGATCCCCTCGCTGAAATCCATCTACCTGAACATTCATGTTACGCTGGCAGCACTGGGGGAATCGTTCTTCGCTGTAGGCTTTGCCGCTGGGCTGATGTATCTCCTGCGGACGGTCGATTTCAGCAGCAAGGAGCGCAGTGACCGCAAGCAGCAGAGACTTGTCGAATTTACTCTGTTCTCAATCATTGTTATAATTGGTTTTCTTGGATCTGTATTTGCCTTCCGCGGTGCCGGCTATGAATCTGTTTTTGTCCGCACTAACGTTACGATTGACAGCCCCGGGCAGGGAGATAGTACAATAGAGAAAGTGAGTTATAAAATGCCGCCGATTGTGGCACCTTACCATAGCGAAATTGAGAGCTTCCAGTCGTTTCTTGGCATAAAAGAACCGCTCTTCGAAGCTCCATCCTGGATGAATGGTGTCAATGCCGGGCGCAAGTTCAATACCGTTATCTGGTCACTGCTGTCCGGGCTGATTCTATATGGAATTCTCCGCCTGGCTGTCCGCAAACCGCTGGGTAAGGCGATTCATCCGGTACTCGACGGAATTGATGAGAATGACCTTGATGAAATAACGTACAGGGCGATCGCCATCGGTTTCCCGATTTTTACACTGGGGGCTTTGATTTTTGCAATGATATGGGCTCAAGTGGCCTGGGGCAGGTTCTGGGGATGGGACCCTAAGGAAGTGTGGGCACTCGTCACCTGGTTGTTCTACAGTGCTTATCTCCATTTGCGGCTGGCCCGCGGATGGCAGGGACGCAAGTCCGCTTGGCTCGCTGTACTCGGCTTTCTGATCGTAATGTTTACCCTGGTTGGCGTTAATCTTGTGATCGCCGGACTTCACTCTTATGCGGGGACAGACTGAGTAGACTATATTCTCTGGCACGCACAAGATTTAGGGTAACGTTCTACTGTATTTGATGAAGGGGTTGTTGTGTAAATGGCAGAGCACTTGAATAGAATTCTGGTGGTGGATGACGAAGAACGCATCCGCCGCCTGCTCAAAATGTATCTTGAAAAAGAAGGTTATGAAATTGACGAGGCGGAAGATGGGGAAATTGCTCTGCGCAAAGCAACAGCCAATGACTACGGTCTGATATTGCTGGATGTTATGCTGCCGGGCATCGACGGGATTGAAGTGCTGACCAGACTCAGAGGAGTCAAATCTACACCGGTCCTGATGCTTACTGCCAAGGGTGAAGAGATTAACCGGGTTCAAGGGTTTGAAATGGGCGCAGATGACTATGTCGTTAAGCCGTTTAGCCCGCGTGAAGTGATTTACCGGGTGAAGGCGATAATGCGCCGTTCTTCCGCAACTGCTTTTTTGTCCAAAGAGAGCAATTCAAGCAACAATATCGTGTTTCCGTTTCTTATTATTGAGCATGATGCACACCGCGTAACCGCCGGCGGCCAGGAGGTAAGTCTGACCCCTAAGGAATATGAGCTGCTGCATTATTTGGCGATCTCACCGGATAAGGTGTTCTCTCGTGAGGAACTGCTCAAGGATGTGTGGAATTACGAGTTCTTCGGAGATCTGCGTACCGTGGATACCCATGTCAAGCGTCTTCGCGAGAAACTGAATAAGGTGTCCCCGGAATCGGCGGCTATGATCACTACCGTATGGGGAGTCGGCTATAAGCTTGAGGTGCCTAAATAAGTGAACTTCTGGAGAAGTCTTGTCGGTAAGCTGTGGATCACGATCATCTGTCTGGTTGCTGTCGTGCTCATTACGCTGGGGCTGTTTCTGTTACCCTACATCGACAGTAATTTCGCCAATTCCGGGGCGATCAAGCGTTTATTTATGTATACCTGTATGATCGGGTTTTCCTTAACGACATTCTTTGCCTTATTCCTGTTTACGAAGATTACCCAGCCGATGCAGCAGGTGATTGAGGCGGCCAATGATATCCGCCGCGGCGAATACGGGACGAGACTGACGCTGGTTACCAGCGATGAGATCGGCCAATTAGCGACATCCTTCAATCACATGGCAGAAGAGCTGGAAGAGAATATACGCAGTCTGAATAATGAAAAAGGGCATTTGTCCAGCGTCCTGCGCAGTATGAGCGATGCCGTGATCACCTTCGATATTGAGGGGCAGATTATCCTCACCAATCCGCATGGCCAGACGCTGCTGGAAACCTGGAGTGACCTTACCTGGGAGCAGGAAGAGGATGGCGGGCTGTACCCGCAGGCTGGACCTGCCCGTGATGTGCCTCCGCCGCTGCGGCCGCTGTTCTTCAGTACACTCAGCGTAGGAGGCGATCAACGCTCCAATATCCATGTCCGGCAGGGTGTATGGTCTGTGCATATGGCACCCTTATACTCCGAAGATAATCTCCGCGGTGCGGTGGCGGTGCTGCGCGATGTGACGGAGGAAGTGCGGCTGGAGAAAATGCGCCGCGATTTCGTCGCCAATGTCTCGCATGAGATCCGTACACCACTCTCGATGATGCAAGGCTACAGCGAGGCGCTGCTGGATGGAATGGCCTCCTCTCCGGAGGAGAGCAGCGAGCTGGTCCAGGTAATCCACGATGAATCGCTCCGTATGGGCCGGCTGGTGAAGGATTTGCTCGATCTGGCCCGCATGGAAGCGGGGCATACGGATATGCTGAAGGCGCAAGTGGATGCAGGGGAACTGCTGGAACGGGTGTACCGCAAGTTTTCGGTCAGAGCCAAGGAGCGGGATATCATTCTTGAGCTGAAGAAACCGGATACCGAATTGCTCCTTAAGGCTGCCGATGAAGATAAGCTGGAGCAGGTGCTCACCAATCTGCTCGACAATGCCTTCCGCCACACTCCGGCCGATAAAATGATATCCATTCGGGCGGATTCCACCGTGCTGGAAGGCCGGAGGGTTCTGGAGATTGAGATCCGGGACCAAGGGGTAGGCATTACGCCTGAGGATCTGCCGTATATCTTCGAGCGCTTTTACAAAGCCGACAAAGCACGCGTAAGGGGAGAATCGGGAGGAACCGGTCTGGGACTAGCGATTGTGAAGAACATCGTCGAGTCGCATCATGGGAGTATCCACGCCTCCAGCAAGCTTGGAGAAGGCACCGCTTTTACCCTGCGGCTTCCTGTCGAAAAACAGTAAATCCGGACAATGCATGACAGCGCCTCTGACAGCAGAGGTGCTTTTTGTTGAAACCACCACATTAATCTTGTTCAACGTGGAACATATCATAGAAGCTGAGGCTTGCAGGAGGCTGTGCATAATGATCTTATCCTTGGACCAAGGTACCACCAGTTCACGCGCGATCCTCTTTGATGAGGAGGCGGGAATGATCGCGCAAGGGCAATATGAGATTAGACAATCCTTTCCCCGGCCGGGCTGGGTAGAGCATGATCCGGAGCAAATCTGGGAGAGTCAGCTTGCTGCGGCCAGAGACGCTATCGCGGCAAGCTCCGCCCCTGCTGATAGTATTACGGCCATCGGCATTACCAATCAGCGTGAGACTGCACTGATCTGGGACAAGGCTACCGGAACGCCGGTCTATCCGGCGATCGTCTGGCAGGACCGCCGGACTGCAGAGCAGTGTGAGGCGCTTAAGGCGCAGGGAATGGCCGGAGAGATCGCTGAGAAGACGGGTCTTGTCATCGATGCGTATTTCTCGGCAACGAAGCTGGCCTGGATTCTGGACCATGTGCCGGGGGCCAGAGAGCGGGCGGACCGGGGAGAGCTGCTGGCCGGAACCATTGACAGCTGGCTGATCTGGAAGCTTACAGGAGGCGCTGTGCATGCTACGGATGTTACCAATGCTTCACGGACCATGCTCTACAATCTGCATGAGCGCAAATGGGATGACGGCCTGATTGAGGTGCTGCGCATTCCGCCCTCTATTCTGCCTGAAGTAAGGATGTCAGGCGGGGACTTCGGGGCTGCAGACAAGCAGTGGTTCGGTGCAGATATCCCCATCCGTTCAGTGCTTGGGGACCAGCAGGCGGCATTGTTCGGTCATACCTGCCTGGAGGCAGGCAGCGCCAAGAACACCTACGGCACCGGCTGTTTCATTCTGATGAACACAGGCACTGAGGCAGTGACTTCGAGTCATGGCCTGTTGACCACGGTAGCCTGGGGTATGGGAGACGAACTCTATTATGCCCTTGAGGGCAGTGTGTTTGTGGCTGGAGCAGCGGTACAATGGCTGCAGGAGGGCCTTGGGCTGATTGTAGCTCCGGCGGACTCGGAAGAGAAGGCGAGTGAGGTGGAGGACAGTGAGGGGGTTGTGGTCGTGCCGGCCTTTACCGGCCTTGGTGCACCCTACTGGGATATGTATGCCAGGGGCGCCGTGTTTGGACTTACCCGGGGAACGACCGCCGCACATCTGGTCCGCGCAACGCTGGAGTCGCTGGCCTTTCAATCCCGCGATGTCATCGGGGCGATGGAAAAAGACGCAGGCATGCCGCTCAGCGGCCTGAGAGTGGATGGAGGCGCCGTGCGCAATAATCTGCTGATGCAGTTCCAGGCGGACATTCTTGGGAGCGACGTAACCCGTACTACGTATGCGGAGACCACAGCGCTCGGCGCTGCGCTACTGGCAGGACTCACCTCCGGCATATGGACCCGGGAGCAGCTGGAGAGCTTCAATAAGGCCGAGAAGGTATTCTCACCGCAGATGGAGACGGAAGAGCGTGAACGCCGTTACAATGCCTGGCAGGACGCGGTGTCCCGGACTATGGGCTGGGAAAAGCATGAAGGGCAGAGGTAACAAGAACAGCTGCTGATATGGCAGACTGCGCTTACCGGATGAATCGGATAGATTCACCTCAGGCAGGATGAACGCTGCAGGTTCTGCCTGGGGAGAGTCGGGCCCTGACGTATACATAAAGAAACAGCCCGCTGGCAGGAATTCTGCTGCGGGCTGTTTGGATATCAACAAGAAACTATAAGTTCAACAGCTAGGACTAATACTCCATTACAAAAGCGACATTCTGCCATCCGGCGCCTACTGTCCAGAACAGGACCTTGTCTCCGCGTTCCAGCTGTCCGGTAGTCACTGCTTTGTGCAGGGCAATAAACGGGCTGCTGGTGGAGGTGTAGCCGAATTCATCCCCGATGTAGACGGCTGCATCAGCGTCAATTCCGGTTTTGCCGGCAACGGCCTTGATATTCGGAAGTGACAACTGCGAGAAGCAGGCGGCCTTGATGGATTCAGGTGCGATTCCGTTATTGCTGAGCAGGGTGTTAATTGATTCTGAAGCAGCATCCACACAGATGGAATCATCGAACGGGATGAACTTCACATTGAATTCTCCGGCAGCCACACCCGTACGTCCGAGATTGGCTAAACCTTCCGCCGGGAACAGCGAGTTGCCGTAGACGCAGGTATCGGTCTGATAGATCGAATCAATGAAGCCTACCGAATTCTCGTCACGCTCCAGAATGAGCGCGGCAGCTGCATCACCGAAGTTGGCGTAATATACCGGGTCATTCTTGTCCGCATGCGGGGCAACGTAGTCAGAACCAATGACAAGTGCACGGCGGATTCTTGGGTTCGCCATCATTTGACGGCTGACCTGTTCAACCGAAGCGGTCATTCCTGCGCAGTTGGCATTACTGTCGATACAGATCGTATGCGATGCACCATTAATCAGGCGGTGAATCATCAATGAGTTCGTTGGGAAAATATATTCAGGAGTCTGGCTTGCATAAGCGATCAGGTCAATGTCTGCGCCGGTCAGGCCGGTCTTGTCCAGTACATTGCTTGCGGCTTCAAAAGCCATCGTCAGGGAGTTCTCATCCTTGCTGTCGATACTGTAGCGGTTTTCACGGCCAAGAGCAGCCAGCAGGCCACGGATATCAATTCCCTTCTCATCGAAGTGCTGAATGAAGAAGTCATTGCTGATGCTTTTGCTTGGATGATAGATATCAATGTCCTTAATGCGAATCCCTGCCATAGTAAACCTCCTAAAAGTTTGGGTAGCCCGTAAGCATACACTTAGTTTCGTGAGCGAATCCTGCGTTTCAAACCGCTAATAATGGTTTAAAAATAAGTTAACCTAAGCTTGTACCGTAGACGTGATTTCCAGGTTTTCGAGTCCTGCTTTGCGGCCCAGACGTGCCAGCTGCATTTTGAGAATAGGGTTATTCTCAAGGGTAAGGCTCACTTTTTGGAAGCCGTCTGCCTTGAACATGATGAAGCAGCCTTCGAGCAACGGCACAACATCAGGAGCGGTTACATTCAGCTTGCGGCAATCGATATCCAGTGCATATTCGGATGGGTTGATCGGATTGATGGTCTGCTGATAGGCTTGTATCGATTTAAGACCGTCCTCGTTCGAGAAGGTTCCTTCCAGCTCGATGTTAATTACTTTCTTCGCATTGTCTGTCTTCAAAATAAATTGTCCCATGTTCATCTCTCCCGTAATTTTAATTGCATGACTATTCAGAGTGACCTGATGATTCATCATGTTGATATCCCAAAAAACTACGTTCCTGCGACGATATTCGACAAAGTGAACTTGGTTTTGGGATATTTTGCCTTCATTATAACCAGAACTTTCTTGAATACGCAATACAAAAGTCGAATGATGTAATATTGTGTTATTAATTATCGAATTTCTTCCAGCGTCTCCAGCAGAACATTGAACGCCGAGATCACTCTGGGTGCGCCGATACAAGGTGTCAGATGAAGCAGGATACCTTTGATTTGATCAACGGTCATCCCCACGCGGAGCGCCATTACATAGTGAACACCCAGCTGCTCAAATTGTCCCATGGTGATCAAAGAAGAGATGACGGCAATTTCTTTCCAGTCTGAAGCGATGGTGGTCCGCTGAAAAATATCACCGTATGCATTGCCCATGATATACTCGGCTAATTCGGGAAAATGCTCTTTAATAGGAGCTAGGGCTTTGGCCCCATAGTCCCCGGAAAGATTGGTGAAATGGTCCAGTCCGCTGTCTACGTTCATATTCACTTGTTTGCCTCCTGATAGTAAGTTAGGAAATCTGTAACATACAGCCTAGTTGAGATCCAGTGTACGGTGGGCCGTAGGAGGCATTTCGTCACGGTCAGTCAACAGCTCAATAACAGCTACGCGGTTAAGTTCAACTGCTTGGCTGATTGCAGAGGCAAACTCCTCTTGCGTCTCTGCGCGGAAGCCGGTGGCTCCCAGGGACTCAGCAAACTTCACTGCATCCATAGGGACTTCAAAGATGGTTCCATCAATACGTCCGGTTGTTTTTTCCATACCCTTAAGTGCCATATCCAGCTGCATATTGTTCACAACGATGAAAATAACCGGGATATTCTTGCAAACCGCTGTGTTAATTTCAGTTCCGAGCATCATGAAACAGCCGTCACCGGTAATGCAGAAGACCGTCTCTTCCGGCGCAGCAGCCTTGGCACCGATGGCCATGCCGATTGAATTCCCCATGCAGGCGAAATAGGCATCAAATACAAAGCTCCCCGGTTTCTTCACGTTGAACCATTTGACCGCATTGAAGCCGTGGCTGCCGTCATCAACAAACACGCTGCTGTTGTATGGAATCAAATCGCTCATCGTGCTCATTACCGAAGCCAGCGAGAGCTTGGACAGCACAGGCAGCTCTTCAGTATAGTGATTGGAGAGCTCTATTTCACGTCTGGTTATGGTGGACGGATCAATCTTGCCGAGATACAGCTCCAGGTTGTCACGCAAATCGCCGCCGACGGAAATGGTATCGGAAGTCAATATTTTACCGACAAAGGTTGGATCGACATCAAACTGGATCAGCTGATCCGGATGATTCTCCTTCTTAAGATTGCATATGGTCATATCGCTCAGACGCGAACCAAGCACGATAAACAGATCACTGTTGTTCAACATCTCATCCCCATGCGTACATCCGCCAACGCCCACAGGACCGTGATAGAGCGGGTGATCCGCAGCAATGGCTCCTTTACCGCCGGGGGAGGTTACTACAGGTATGTTGAAGGTCTCGGCCAATTGAACCAGTTCCTTGTGCGCACCGGAGCGGTTGACTCCTTTACCGGCAATGATCAGAGGTCTGCTGGAAGCATTGATCGCTGAAATGACCCGTTCGTAGTTGGCGTAGCTGACGAGCCTTTCCCGCTGCGGAAGGACAATCCGGCATTCTTCAAGACGCTCGGTCTGAACATCAAACGGAATACATAAATGAACAGGTCCTTTCTTGTCACCAAGGGCGATAGACAGGGCATGATTGAAAATCGTACTGAAATGGTCGCCGCGTTCAACCAGCTTGCTGAAAAGAGTGGCCGGTCTGAACATGTCTGCCAAATCGGCAAGGTAGGATGTGGAATCCTGACACTGAGGAATCCCCAGCTCTTTAATGGACTGATGACCGGTAATGAAGAGCACCGGGAGATTGTTGGCTTTGGCGTGTGCTGCTGCGGTTAACAGATTCGTTCCGCCGGGACCGGAAGTGCCGAAGGCAACCCCGAGACTGCCTGTTTTCAGTGCATAGCCGCCTGCTGCGAAGCCGGAGCTGGACTCATGCCGGCCGGGAATAAACTCAATGCCATAGTCAACAAGTTTGAGAGCTATAGGACAAATGGACTTGCCAATAATACCAAAAGAATGTGTTACCCCAAGATCGCGTAATGCTTCCGCCATATAATCTGCAACTGTCTTCAGAACATCCACCCCACAAGTTGTTTTTTGATTGTATGCTAGCAATAGAAAACCTGTACTCGAAATAGGAGCACAGGCCTGTTGCACGAATCACCATTACTGAACGCGGATTCCCGGACGTTCATAGTTTTTCAGCAACCTGGCTGTCATGATCTCACCGGATAAGTGAGACTGTAGATCCATGGCTTTGCGTCATTCCCTTTCGGTGAATTTTGCCTCATATGTTGTTATCAATACAGCGAAGGATAATTTTCCTTTACAATATATTCCTCGCTCGCCTTTTGTCAATAAGCCTTTTGCAGCAAAACGCGAAATTTGGCGAATATTCAGATGTAATAGGAGATGAAATATTAGATATTCAAACTTTTGAAAATGGATGCGTCTGGAAGACCAAAGTCTTATAATGCAAATGCAGAAATAGAACAGAATTTAATCTGCATAAGCCATAAGCCTCATAACATCTTAGGAACCTCATGAAACTATGCAGATGTGTTAGAATTATAGGCTGGAAGAACCCTTAAATAGGTCTTAAGAAATAGGTGATTAAAATTTAAAATAATGTTAGTTTATTAGTAATAAAGAATTAGCAGTAAAGAAGTGCAAAGGCGTTATTTTAGGGTTATGCACTATTTTAACACTTTGTGAATATTACATTACAATCTGCTTTTTTCATGCCAAAAAGAGACCGTTCCCGCAGACTGCTCTGCGGAAAGGGTCTCTTTGGGCTGCTGCTAGAATTTGAAAATATGGATTGTTTTTTGCAGCTGGAAGACAGATTGTGTCATTTTCTCGGTCTCTTCCGCCACGGACTGCAGGGCATGAATTTGTTCGTTCATTGCCGCGGATACCTCCTCGGTACCTGCTGCCGTCTCCTGGGTAATGGCCGAGATATTCTCGATTGCCCCGGAGATCTTGAGCGCACTCTCCAGCATCAGATCACTCTCAGCGGAGAAGGAGGAGATCTGCTCGGTTATGTATTGCACACTATGTACGATCTGCGCGAAAATATGTGCGGTCTCAGTTATCATCTCGTTCTGCACCTGAACAACCTCTTCATTAATAGCGATGTTATCGATAGCCTGCTTGATATCGGCTTCGATGCTGCGTACCAGCCCGAATACTTCCTTGGTGGAGGCGGTTGATTCTTCGGCAAGCTTGCGGACCTCCTGCGCTACAACTGCGAAACCGCGTCCGTGCTCACCTGCGCGTGCAGCTTCAATGGAGGCGTTAAGCGACAAAAGATTGGTTTGTTCGGCAATTTCCGTGATGGTCTTGGTGATCATGGTAATGCCGCGGGCATTCTGTGAGAGCGCTTCGATCGTATCTGCTACTTTTTGTGTAGCCTGGATATTCTTCCGCATGCCTTCGGCTTGAGTGTCTACGGACTGGCGTCCCTTTTCAACCAGCTCCAGTGTATGGGTGGAGCGTTTGTTCATTTCCTTGGTAGAGTTCGTATAATTGGAGACTTTGGTTTCGATATCTTTGATCGATTCCGTCATGTCGGCAATATCCACCGAGATTTCATTCGCACCCAGGGCAAGTTCGTTGGAGGAGGAGGCTACCTGTGCCATTACGATCTTCAGGTTCTGGTTCTTGTCCTCAATACCCCGGCTGGCATCCATAACCTGGCGGGTAAGCTGTGAAACGTCGGTCAGGATCTTCTTCAATTTATCGATCATAGTGTTGAAGGAGCGGCTGATGTCGCCCATTGATCCGTTCTCGTCTGCGCGGCTGGTGAAGTCGCCTTTGGCGATAGTATGCGTCACATTGGAGATATCCTCAAATGAAGATGTAAGCGTTCTCTCAATGAAGCGCGCAAGCGGGTAGGTCAGTGCAGCCAATACCGCAATCAGAATAATACCGATAATCACCTTTCCCATTGCAATGAGCGTAATTAACACAGGGACAGCGAATAAAGCGGCAACCAGGTAACATCCGGCAACGATTCTTTGTTTTAACGGCAGCTTGTTCATCCAGTCCATAGACTATAGTTCCCCCTAGAAATAAATATTGTGTATTGTAATATTATAGGGGATTAAAGCGTAATCGGTCTATTGTAAGAACTGACATAAAACTTCTTTCCGGGCTGCTCCAAAAGAGGATGTTTACACATTGTCTTCATATAATGCAGCCGCTTCCCGCAGAGTGGCCGCAACATTGTCTGCAAGCTCCGCCGGAGCGGTAACTCTAATGCCTGGGCTTAGGGATAAGATGATTCGGCAGGCAGACTCCGGTGTATTGAATTCGGCTTCGACGGAGTGCCAGCCGGGTGAAGGTGAAGGCTCCTGGAATAGTACGGAAACATAACGTTCTTGTATAAGATCCTTCATTATATTGTCCTTCACGAGCAGCTGGGCAGGATAGCGGGGCAATGCAGATTTGAATGCCATAGTAGAGGCTTCCCAGTATTGTGTCAGATTGAAATCCTGAGGTCTGCTAAAATATTCATCCGTGACTTCAGCACTACTTATTCTGGATACCCGGTAGGTCCGCATTTCACCGCTTGTTTCGGCTACGGTATACCATACACCACGTTTGGCTACGAGTCCAAAGGGTGAAATCAGCCGCTCTGATCTCTCCTCCCCGCGCATGTAACTAATTTTCACTTTACGGTCCTCCCATATAGCCTCCTGTAATGCAGTGAGACTGGGATAGGTTTCGCCCGACGGATGCCAGCCCGCACCATCAATATGAATACGCTCATTAAGAAGGCTGAAGGCGGTAGCGGGCTGTCTTGCACCAGCGGCCTGCAGCTTGCGGACAGCGGAAGAGAACTCCTCCTGAATCCCCAGCGCCTGCAGAATTGCAGGGTCTGCCGGCAGCAGCAGTGCACCAATCTCTTTGGGTTTCATACCTGTCAGGGAGGTCCGGTAACCCTCAGCCAGCCTCCAGCCCCCCTCACGTCCGCGTTCTGCCAGCACGGGAATGCCGGAGATGCTCAGTGACTCCATATCCCGGAAGATGGTCCGTTCGGAAACCTCCAGCGTTTGTGCCAGCTCGCGGGAGCTTATTTTACCGCGGCTTTGCAGCAGCAGCAGAATGGATAATAGTCGGTCTGCTCTCATGGATGATGGCCTCCTGGTTATAATGAAATGCTTAAGCAGAACATATTTTAAGTTTATCATATATATATGTCAGTTGATGTCATATATAAAAGTTAATATTAATAAAAGATAACTTCATGATCATCTGATGAAAGCTGAGAGGAGCGGATATAATGACAGAGTTGCAGGGGAAAGTTGCATTAGTTACAGGCGGGAGCAGGGGAGCGGGCAGAGGCATCGCCCTGGAGCTGGCCCGCGCAGGTGCGTATGTGTATTTTACGGGTAGAAACGCCGGTTCAATGCAGGAAGGGGGCGAACGGACACTTGCCGGTGTACTCGGTGAGATTCACAGCTTCGGCGGAGAAGGATCGTATATCCGCTGTGACCACACCAATGACGCGGAGACGGAAGCTGTGATCCGGCAGATTGCCGCGGAGCAGGGCAAGCTTGATATTCTGGTCAATAATGTCTGGGGAGGCAATAATCTTCCGATTGAGAACAAGCCCTTCTGGGAGCTCCCCGCTGCTCATTGGGACCATATGTTCAATGCCGGAGTCAGAGCGCAGCTCATGACTAACTATTATGCTATTCCGCTGATGCGCAGTGAAGGTGCAGGTGCTGGAACCGGGAAGCTAATCATTCATACCACCTTCTGGGACCAGTATAAATATGTAGGGAACTTCTATTATGATCTGTCCAAAAATGCGCTTGTGCGCATGGCCTACGGATTGTCCCTTGAGCTGGCTGCGGATGGGATCGCTGTGATTCCCTTATCGCCTGGCTGGATGCGTACAGAACTGGTGCTGGAGAGCATGAAGACGGATGAAGAGCACTGGCAGGAGGTAGAGGAGCTGCAGGCTAGTGAGTCTACAGCGTACATCGGCCGGGCTGCCGTGGCGCTCGCTGCTGATCCTGAGGTGATGCAGCTGACAGGCAGACCCCAGCAGGTGGGGAGTCTGGCGGAGAAATATGGGTATACAGACACAGACGGGCGGCGGGTCCCGGTATTTAACATTCCGGAGTAGCCCGTAAGCCGGAGGATGCAAAAACACTCTTTTGAAATGCCGGCACGGGCCGGCATTCCTCAAGAGTGTTTTTTGGTGCGCTTATATTGAACTCAGGTATTCCAAGAATATAAGCCCGCGTTCTTCAGTTACAGCAGAGTGATCTCTTCCGCAGTATTGATCTCCGGCAATCCGGCGAGCTTGACCAGTACATCCTGCGGAACAGCCTTGTCAGCAGTCAGCAGCATAATCGCAGCTCCGCCGACAATTTTACGGCCAACCTGCATGGAGGCGATGTTGACGTCGTTCTGGCCGAGCAGTGTACCGACGAGTCCGATGATACCCGGCTTATCATTATGGGAAATGACGATCTGATGACCTTCCGGAGCGATATCTACCGGGAACTTGTTAACCTGCACAATCCGTTCGCCATAGCCTTGCAGCAGGGTTCCGGCAACCAGGCGTTCTTCGTCATGCTCAGCCTTGAGTGTAACGGTAATAAGGTTAGTGAAGCCCTTGGTCTTGGAAGCTTTGGTCACTACTACGTTAACATCACGCGTCTTTGCCAGGTGCATGGAGTTGACGATGTTAACATCCCCGGCAAAATGGCGGGAGAGCACGCCTTTGACAATATAGCGGGTCAGCGGCTGTGTATCCACGTCGGAGAGGTCACCGGCATATTCCACATGAATCTCGCGGATCGCTCCATCTGTAATCTGAGTTACAAAGCTGCCGAGCTTCTCGCCGAGGGTGAAGTAAGGCTGCAGCTTGTTCATTACACTAGGAGCAACCGGAGGGATGTTCACGGCGTTAATGAACGGTTCGTTGCGCAGAATATGCAGTACTTGCTCCGATACATCGATCGCAACATTCTCCTGGGCTTCAACGGTCGAAGCACCCAGATGCGGAGTCACGATAATCTTCGGATGCGAGAGGAACGGGTGATCCGCTTCCGGCGGCTCTTTCTCAAAGACGTCAAAGGCTGCTCCGGCAACAATACCGCTGTCGATTGCTTCAACCAGCGCCATCTCATCAATTACACCGCCGCGGGCACAGTTGATGATGCGCATTCCTTTTTTCATGACTTCGAATTGCGGACGGGAGATCATGTGGCGGGTTTCCGGTGTCAGCGGTGTGTGAACAGTAATGAAGTCTGCTCCCCGGACGAGGTCATCTACCGAAGCCAGCTTTACTTCCAGTTTCTCCGCACGGTCAGCTGTCAGGAAGGGGTCGTAGGCCAGAATATCCATTCCAAAAGCCTTGGCCCGTTTTGCCACTTCGCTGCCGATCCGTCCCATGCCGAGCACACCCAGCGTTTTGCCGCGCAGCTCTACGCCGAGGAAAGTCTTCTTGTCCCATACGCCGGAGATGGTCTTGGCATAGGCTTGAGGAATGTGACGGGCCAGTGCCATCATCATGGCAAAGGCATGCTCACAGGTGGTGATCGTATTTCCGTCCGGAGCATTAATGACCACCACACCGCGTTGTGTAGCTGCCTCCAGCTTAATATTGTCCACACCGACCCCGGCACGGCCAATCACTTTAAGATTAGTACCGGCTGCGATAATTTTCTCAGTCACGGTTGTCTGGCTGCGAACGAGTAAGCCGTCGTATTCGCCGATGATTGCAATAAGCTCGTCTTCACTAAGTCCTGTTTTTTTGTCCACAGTCACATCGCTTGCGTCCATCAATTGCTGAATGCCCAAATCACTGATCGGATCCGATACTAATACTTTAAACATGGTCTCTTGTCCTCCTTCAAATTGGAAAGCCTATTATATATGCCAAGGATTCCCTGGTGGGGTAATCCGCAGTACCAGATTCATAAAAAAGGATTGAAATTTGTTGGAACAACGGGGCAACGCGTTGTCGCATAAAAGAAAAGGCGTGCAGAAATGCTGATTCAGGCAGTGTATGGGCAGGGTAGGCAGATTTAGAGAATCCGGGTACAAAAAAAACTCCCTACCCCATACTACTGCCGTAGTAAGGGACGAGAGTTCTCGTGGTACCACCCTAATTCACTGCAACGGTTAAGAAGCAGCCTCATTGGCCTGAATAGGCCACACTGGTAACGGAGGTGATCCGATTGTATCTACTCAAGGTTCAATACAATATCTCAGGAGCGCTAAAGATTTCCGTCTGCCACCGGTTTGCACCATCCACCGGCTCTCTGAAGACATCAGTAATCTTTGTTCCATCATCGGTTTTGCTTGATTAATTTTTCATAATGTAACATGGTGATGCCAAGTGTGTCAATAGGCTTCTTCTGCGGCGGGCCGCCTTGAAGTGAGCCCTGTTTTTCGTTATGATGCAATAACTGGTCCTACTCATAGAAGAAAGGGAGCTGAGGCATCGTTTCCTTGCCGTAATATTGCTCCCGCCATTTAATGAAGTCCTGCTCCTGCACGGCACCGGTAGAAATGAGCAGGGTGACCGACGACTGGATATCCCCAAGCTTCAGGGAACTGGCGGTTCCGGAATAGATCATATCGTCGATTTTGGCTGTAATATCCTGCGGGTCATAGCCGGCATAAATTCCGCGGTTCAGCATTATGTTTGCGATAGAAGCATTCTTGAGGAGCAAAGGCATCTTTTTCCACTGAATGAAAGTCAGTGTCTTCAGTTCCCCGGAGGCATCGGGTATAGCAGAGTTGGCCTTGGCTCCCCACTTCAGCATAGAATCATAGAAGTTCTTCTGGGCCGTCAGTCCGAATTTCACAGCGCTGGCGGTAAAATTATCACTTCTCAGCAGCTTGGCGGCTTCGGCTCCTGAAGATCCGGCAGTGACCTTCCCTGAAGCCTGTGAGAAGAGAGTCAGGCTCTTAAGGACGTTAAGCTGTGACTCATACAGCAGCGGCGAATTGGTGAAGAGGGAATCCTGCGTGACCTTGTCATACTGCTTGTCGGCCAGAATGCTGAGGTTCTTCAACGTTGCCGCGTTCTGCCGTGCATCTGTGCTGCGTGCAAGGCTGTCCACCTGATCGTTCCAGTTGCGCTTGAATTCCCGATAGGGCAAAAATACGTTATGATAGAACGTAACAAGATCCTGCTGCTGGTAGGAGCCGGAGAATTCCTCCGTAACTTCATGCCCGGCCAGCTGTGCATATTTGGCCTCCGTTTTGTCTGCTCCAACCTTTACTCCCGTAAAAAATGAGGCGAATGCGGATATTAGAAACAATATAAAACCTAGTGTGTACAACATTTGAGTGCGGGAGGTACGGCTGTTCATAATTAGTGCTCCTTCGTATAGGGAAATTATCTTATGTAAAAATATTAAAGAACAGGCAGGTTACGATGAAAAAATTCAAATTGGGTGAAATCAAAATCAAAAAGGCCGATCCTCAGCAGTTAACGGACAAGCTGCTGTTAATAAATCTGTATATTACTCAGGGCCTTACTCTATTTATCGGTTTGATATGGATATTATTACAGAAAAGAAATCCTATTCACATATTAAATTTTCCGGAGAATGCACATTTTGTGTTTTGGGGCCTTGGACTTGCTGCTGTTATGCTGGTTGTTGATTTCCTGCTGACCCATATTGTACCTGAGGACAGCATGGATGACGGGGGGATTAATGAGCTGCTGTTCGGCAACCGTCCTTTGTGGCATATTATTGTCATTGCAGCGATTGTCGCAGTATGCGAAGAGCTATTGTTCCGTGGCGCCATACAGCATTCACTGGGGCCGTACTGGACGAGCATTCTCTTTGCTGTTATTCATGTGCGTTATCTGCGCCACTGGATTCCAACCGGCTGGGTATTTCTCAGCAGCTACGGTCTCGGCTACATCTATATCCATTCCGGCAGTCTATGGGCACCGATCCTGTGCCACTTCCTCATAGATTTGTTCTCAGGAATGGTGATTCGTTACAGGAGGGCATCATGAGCGAAGAACTAAGCCGGGTAAGATCCCGCCAGAAACAGTATAAGGGCGGAGGACAGTCTCCTGTCAAAGAAAATAATGGAAATGGTTCTTCCGAATCAGCTGCCGGACAGCTGGAAGCTCCAGTCCTTGCTCCAGGAACTTTATCGAGAAAGGTCCGACATGCTGAGAAGCCAACCTCCAGGAAACCGAAGCGTGAAGTGGAGCAGCAGGAAGGAGAGGCAACCCCCTCCCGGGCGCAGAGTTATCCGTCCGAACGAATCCGTTTCAGCAAAATGTTTATTAACTCGCTGATCGTCATATTTGTAATGCTGCTCGCTTTTCTATTGTTCTGGGGAATAAAAGGAGCACCTCCGCTGCATGAGCTATGGCAATGATGTGGCTGCTGATTCTCTTGAGCGCTTGTGCTGGAGTGGCGGGGACTGCGGGTATAGTCATGGTTGCCGCAGCCTTCAAAAAACGCATTATTGCCGAGGAAATAGTGCTTGACAGACTGCCGGCTGTTTTTGACGGCTTCCGTATTCTGTTCATTACCGATATTCACCGCCGCCGTCTTCCGGCTGCAATGCTGGCACCGCTCCGCGGGAAGGTGGATGCAGTTTTCCTGGGCGGCGATCTGACGGAAAAGGGCAGTCCGGCGGAGCGCCTGCTGGATAATATGACGCTTACAGCTTCTCTGGCGCCTGTCTACGCAGTTCATGGCAATCATGATTACCGGGCGAATATCTTGCTTGTCGATAATATCATCCGCGGCAGCGGAGCCAGACTGCTGCTGGATGAGAATGTGACTATTGAACGGTCCGGGTCAAGGGTAATACTCACCGGCATGGATTTCCCGAGAAAAGGCGGCAAGAAGGCTTATGCAGCACTGCCGCCCGTGGCTGCCGCAGATACAGAGCTCCTGCGGATCATCCTGGTGCATGATCCGCTGTGGCTGTCCCAGCAGCAGGTGGTGCCCGCTGATCTGATATTGGCTGGACACACACATGGCGGACAAGTGGTGCTTCCCTTTATCGGAAGCAGGCATGGGGATGAATTCTACCGTCACTATAATGCCGGCATGTACGAAATTCCCGGGTATGGGACTGCCGCTCACCCGCTGAAGCTGCTGATCAGCCGTGGCTTCGGGACTGCACACTTATCGCTGCGCTGGGGCAGCCCGGCCGAGATGCATGTACTTACACTCCGCTGCAGGCAGGATTAACACTTATAAACAATTAAGAGACTGCCTCAAAAGCCATGTAATGGCTTCTGAGAAGTCTCCTTTTTTTGAGTAAGATCAACGTTTGCACTTGATTGGACGCTCCGCGAACGGACCGTTGTTCCAATCGCTGTGCTCTCCAGATTTTTATCATTCCCCTTGGCGGTGGAAATCCGGAGACCAAGGCGACCGCTACCGCTTTTCCGCGGGTCAGTCCGTCCTCTCCACTGTTTAAGCGAAATACGAATCTTCAATCTTAAAAAACACACATTAAAAGAAACCGCTCGGCAGCGACCCGACTTTCGAACGCTTAATTAATTGCTTCCGCTCTGAGCGGATGGATGAGGAATGTCCTCAAAGCGGTATATAACGCCGTGCTTCGGTTTCTGGCGAGGCGAATGCCAATTGCTACACCTTTGTTTGGGGAAACGCTGCACCAAGTATGCAGGAAATGGGGGAGTGGTAGTGTATTTGGACATCTGAAGTATAATTGGGGCTTCAGGTGCGTTCTGCTTCGCACATGGAAAAAGTGACACTTGGGGTCGGTTGGCTTTCGCTTGCCGATCCTATGCTAAAGCAAGCCACGGTGGATCAAAAACGCAAGGCCGTGATTCCCCAATAACAGGAGAATCACGGCCTTGCTGTCTTGCGGTTTTCAGATAGACTTAACGCATTTTCAGTTCAATGCTGCGCGGATCGACAAAGCTGTAGCCTTTGCCCTCAAGCGTAGTCAGCAGTGTATCCAGCGCTTCCACGGTCCACGGGAGCTCATGCATCAGAATATTGCTGCCGGAATGCAGCTGGCTGGTAACATTTGTGATCAGTTTTTCCGTTTTATTCGTGTCCTTTTCCTTCATCTCCCAGTCCAGCGAGCCGACAGACCAGGTCATATAGAGCAGTCCATTGTCAGCGGCGATTTTTTTGCCGACGTCACCGCCTGCACCGTGCGGCGGGCGGAAGAACACGGGAGTCTGACCGGTGACCTCCTTGACAATATTCTGCACATCTTCAATCTGTTTCTTAACTTCAGCTTCGGATTTATCCTTCAGCACAATGTGATCCCAGCTGTGATTCCCGATAATGCCGCCGCGGTTATGAATCAGCTCAAGCAGCTCAGGATGCTCCTTCACCCGGTATCCGTTGACGAAGAAAATGGCTTTGGCCTTGTGCTTGTCTAGCGTATCCATCAGCGGATTGATTAATTCCGCATCCTTGGGCCCGTCATCGAAGGTCAGCAGGACGACCTTTTTGTTGGTTGCGGCATCGTTCGGGATGATGTCGTAGTTTTTGTTCATATGGTACAGCAGCGGTACTTCCTCTGAAGCTGCCGCCCCGGTTGGCTGAGCGGTTGCTGTAACTGCCGCATCTGTTGTTGCGGCAGGAGTTGCCTGCGCAGCGGGGGATTCCCCGGCAGGAGAGTCCGTCTGAGCCGGAGCAGAGGCAGGCTGGTCAGTGGCAGGCTGTACTGTAGCCGGAGGCTGTGATGCGTTCCCCGCAGCGGTGTTGCCTGTATTCCCGTCGTTGTTGCTGCAAGCTGACAGCAGAAAAGCAGCCAGGAGCAGCAGTGTTGTTGCTTTACCCACTTTTTTCATCTCGCTTTCTTGTTGTTTGGCTGTATGAGCCGGAATCTTTCCGCGAACACTAAGCATGATTTTACCATACAAGGAGGTTAGAGATATGAATACTTCGTCATTTCTGTGCGGAGTGCTGATGGGTGCGGCCGCCAGTATGATTATGTCCAAAAAACGCAGTGCCATGATGTCTTCACTGCTTCACACGGGCGGTTCTTCAGAAAGTGCCGGTGAGAAAGCCAAGGACAAAATTATGGGAATGGCTATGACCGGCTTCGGAAGTACCGCTGAGGGCAGCAGCCATGATAACGGCTCTCATGCTTCCGGCAGCAGCGAACACAAGCAGGAGGATTCACCGGTGAAGTCCAAAGAATCCAACCTGAATATGCTCAAAGACTTCATCCGCAGCAATCCCGATGTGAAACATGAAGTAGAACAGATTCTCAAGGATACACATACAGCCATACCGGGATTGTAACCGGAATAGGCCGCTGCAGAATCATTTTGGAGACACCAAAGTCGCCAGAATGATTCTTTTTTCTGCCCGCGAAGAGGTTTCGAATACATGCATGTGCATACAACGAAAAGGCGGTGAAGCCGGGCTTTGCAGATATTGGGCAGTAAATTGGGCCTTTTCTATATTTATTTACGTGCATTTGTAGCGTCAAAATGATAACATACATACATAGTAACCATTTTTGGCTCATTACTCGGGACTCATCATACATTAATACTAAATGAGCTTGCAAAAGGAGGATCCTGTCATGAGAATAGAGCGATTAAGTCAAGATAAGATACGGATTTTCCTCACTTTTGACGACCTGAGCGAGCGGGGCATCCAGAAGGAAGACATGTGGCAGGAAGTTCCCAAGGTGCACGACCTCTTTACGGAAATGATGGATCAGGCGTACAGTGAACTTGGTTTTGACGCTACCGGTCCGCTTGCCGTGGAAGTTTTCGCATTGCCCGCGCAAGGCATGGTCGTTATTGTGACCCGGGGGAAATATGATCACCATTCGTACGGTGGTCCCGGGGAAGATGAATTGCCTGAAGAGATTTACGAGATGGAAGTTACTCTTGAACAAAGCGACTCCATTGTGTATGCATTCCGCGATTTTGAGGTTCTGGTTGAAGCGGCCCATGTGCTCATCGGCAATATTACTTCTCAAGGACAGCTGTATTCTTATAATGATAAATGGTATCTCTACTTTGATCCGAAGGAATTCGAAGAAGCGGCATTATCGGGTCTTGTAGGCGTGCTTGCAGAGTTTGGAGATTCATCTCCGGTTACTCAGGCTGTTCTGGCTGAATACGGCAAGACAGTGATGGCGGAGAATGCAATCGAGACCTTATGCACTCATTTTAAACGCCAGGAATAAAGACGGAGAAGGGCAAGGAAGCATCGGCTTAACTGCCCTTCCCTGAGGTTTTGCTGACGGGAGACGATCGTATTTAAGGACGGGCAGTAGTTCAGCCCTGGATTGAAATTCAGAAAGATACTAGTTTTTAGGCGCGGGGGAGGCTATTCGGTGCTTTTGTTATCGGTCATTTCGTCAGCAGTGGCACCGGGACTTGCGCTGCTGACTTTTTTCTATCTGAAAGACAAGTATGATCAGGAGCCGCTCCACATGGTGCTGAAGGTGTTCCTGCTCGGCCTGATTATAGTACTGCCGGTGATGATTATCCAGAGAGGTCTTGTGCTTGGTCTGGACGGCGGCCCTTATGTAGATTCGTTTCTGATCTCCTCCGGCGTGGAGGAAGGTCTGAAGTGGTTTGTGCTGTACCATATGATTTACAATCATACCGAATTTGACGAGCCCTATGATGGAATACTATACGCCGTGGCGATTTCGCTCGGCTTCGCAACGATAGAGAATGTAATGTATGCCTGGTACAGCAATGCTTCAATCGGTTCAATGGTCATGAGGGCGCTGCTCCCGGTATCCGGCCATGCCATGTTTGGCGTGATTATGGGATATCATATGGGAAGGGCCAAGTTTTCAAAAGGAGTCAAGACCAGAGGGATTCTGCTTATTTCCCTGCTGCTGCCATGGCTCTGGCACGGGATTTATGATTTTATACTGACAACTACGGCTAATTATTGGATCTGGTTCATCGTGCCCCTGATGGCTGTTTTATGGTACGGAGGGATGGGCAAGGTGGCGCGGGCCAACAGCCGCTCCCCGTTTCGTTTTTTGAAGCGGGAGGAAGAGGTTAACCTATAATAGAGATGGACACACTTAATCCTACAGGGCAGTTCCGTAAGGCTAGGAATTCCAGAGAGGAGAGGGGTGTCTTTTTTTGCGTGTAAAAGTTCGGATTGTCTGCAAACAGTGCGGCGAAACCTACATATTAAGAGGAAACAAGGAGCAGGGAGTCATTCAGACCGGCTTCAAGCAATGCTTGTGCAGCAGTGTCAGCGGTTTCGATATTGAAGAGCGGGCCTGACAGCTGTTAACCGAATAGAAGAATTTCTATTTTTCCCTGAAACTCCCGTCCTTTAAAGAACGGCGCAACTGTTTCCGCATGGGTGCATAAGACTTCTCAGTTATTGTCAAACTAACGGCAATAAGCTACTGAAAGGAGTTTGACGGACCTATGTACAAAAGATTAAGCGCCATAATGTTCCCGCTGACCGCACTCTTGCTGCTTGGAGCACTGGTCTGGGGGTATCAGGAGAACCAGGAGAAGAATTCGATTCTGATTAAAGCGGAGAACCAATATCAGCGTGCGTTCCATGATCTGTCCTATCATGTGGAGCGGCTTCATGGAGAGCTGGGTAACACGCTGGCGGTCAACACCACCTCCAATGGAATGCACCGCAAGGGTCTGGTGAATGTATGGCGGATTACAAGCGAGGCGCAGAACGAGATCAACCAGCTGCCGCTTACGCTGCTGCCGTTCAGTGAGACGGAGGAATTCCTCTCGAAGATCTCCAATTTCTCCTATAAGGCAGCGGTACGGGATTTCACCAAGAAGCCGCTGACCGAAGGTGAAATGGCTAACTTGAAGACACTTTATGCGAATTCGGCGGAGATCTCCAAGGATCTGCAGGATGTTCAGAACAAAGTCATCAGCAACAGGCTGCGCTGGATGGACGTAGAAACGGCACTTGCTACAGAGGAGAAAGCGGAAGACAACACGATCATTGACGGGTTCAAAACAGTCGACAAACGGGTTGCTGCCTATCCTGAGCTGGACTATGGACCTTCAGTAGCCAGCATCTATGATAAGCGTTCAGTCAAGAAGCTGGGCGGCAAGCCCGTCACAGCAGAGCAGATCAAAGCCAAGGCATTGAAATTCGCCGATTTGGGCGGGAATGCCAATGTGAAGATGCAGGAGAACGGTAAAGGAACCGAGTGGGCATCCTATACGGCTACAATCACATCTAAGGAGCATAAAGAGCCGGTCACCATGGATTTCACCGCAGAAGGCGGGCTGCTGATCTCCTACAACGACAACCGTGAGGTAGGTCCGGCCAAGGTGTCCATGAAGCAGGCCGTGGAGAAGGCCGGCAAGTTTCTGGAGAAGAAGGGTTATCCCGGCATGACCGCAGTCAGTGCAGACAGATATGATAACCTGGGCAACTTAACCTTTGTTACCAGCCAGGACGGTGTCCTGATCTATCCGGAGAAGATGACGGTACGGGTCGGACTGGACACGGGAGAAGCCACCGGATTCCAGGCCAGCGATTATGTGCAGGAGCATAAGGAGAAGCGCGTGATTCCTAAGCCGGAGCTGTCCCTGGCCGAAGTCAGAGCCATGCTGAACCCGGAGTTCAAGGAGCTGTATAACAGGCTGGCCTGGATTGAGAATGAAGATGCTGAAGAGCTGCTGACCTATGAATTCGGAGGCAAAATCAACGGCTCACAGTTCCGGATCTACCTGAATGCTGCTGACGGTAATGAGGAAGCGGTAGAGCAGATCCGTACCTCTTCCGGAGCACAGGACAAATAACCGGAGATACAGGCAGAGTAAGCTAAACTTTAAGAAAAGGCGCATTTCCAAAAGTGGAAAGCGCCTTTTTTGCTGGCCGGATAACGGTATTTAACCACTTGGCCCAAATAATATTTCTGACCGGGCATGAAAGGCCATGCTATAATCGGGTTAGCATTAATTACTAACTCAAGCGGCGGTGACAGGTGTGTATCCCAAAATCAACGAATATCTATACCTGCAGGTTGCTTCCAGCGATGCAGCGGAGTCAGAGGTCGAATACCGGGCAAGAATTGCTGACATGGAGGAAGATACTTTTCTGATAGAAATCCCCATGCAGGAGAGTAACGGGCGGCTGAAAAAACTGTTTGTCGGAGATGAGCTGTCTGTTTATTTTCTTACAGAAGGCGGCATTAAGAATTATTTCAACACCCATGTAATTGGCTTCAAGGAAGAGGTTATCCGGATGGTGCGCCTGCGCAAGCCTGCTGTGGAATCCATCTTCAAAATTCAGCGCCGCAGCTTTTTCCGCGTGAATGCCGAGCTGGAGCTCGCTGTTAAAGATTCCTTGGGCAGCCGCTTTCTGGTGCGGACTGAGGATATCGGCGGCGGGGGGACCTCATTCTTAAGCGATGCCAAAATTACTTTGAAAGTTGGAGATAAGCTAGGCTGCTGGCTGCTGGTAGCGTACCGAAACGGCAGCACGGAGCATGTTAATTTCGAAGGCGAAATTGTACGGATCAAAAAGCTCGAAACCGGACGTAATCTGGTCATGCTGAAGTTTTCGTCCATTTCCGATTCGGAACGCCAAAAAATAATCCGTTACTGTTTTGAACGCCAATTTGATTTCCGTAACCGGTGACAGGACTGTGCGGGGATTCCCCAAAAGGCATCAATATAAGCTTTTTTCTCCTCAAAAACCTCCGAGTCATTTTGCACTGAGGTATAAACTGTGGTATAATTTTATAAGTCGCAGGCAATGCCTGCTTTTTTCTTGATAATATCAGCAAGTCCCTAGAGAGATATGTCGATAGGCATATTTCCTGCGGAAGAGTGTTTGAGGAGGAATGCCCCGTTGGACAGGCAGGGGACACATACTTACGACAGAATTAACGTCGCCATCGACGGACCTGCCGGGGCAGGCAAGAGTACTGTAGCCCGATTGGTAGCACGGGAGCTGTCTTACATTTATGTAGACACGGGTGCGATGTACCGGGCGATCACCTGGTATATGATTCGTGAAGGCATATCTGCGGAGGAGCATGAACTGGTGGATCAGAGGATCCAGGACATGAATATTGATCTTCTTCCGGAGAAAGACGTGCAGAAAGTGTTGATTAATGGGGAAGACATGACCCCGCATATCCGGAGTCTTCAGGTCAGCGGCCAAGTGTCGCAGTATTCGAAGATCGAGGGTGTAAGATCCAGACTCAGCCAGCTGCAGCGCCAGATGGCACTCCGTAAGGGAGTCGTAATGGATGGCCGGGATATCGGTACAACCGTACTGCCGGATGCCGAAGTGAAAATTTTCATGACGGCAAGTGTGGAGGAGCGTGCTCTCCGTCGTTACAAGGAACTGAAGGATACGGAAACAGTGACTCTCCAGCAGCTTGAACATGATATTGCAGCGCGGGACCGTCTTGACGAGGGCCGTGAGATTTCACCGCTGCGCCGTGCCGAAGACGCTGTTCTTCTGGATACGACCCATATGGATATCGGTCAGGCCGTGGAAGCCATCGTCTCCCACTGCAGAACTTATGTTGACGGGGAGAGAAATCATCTATGATTTATGCAATTTGCTGTGGATTGCTTCGCTTTATTTATGCCATACTGTTCCCGCTTAAGATTGTGGGAAGAGAAAATGTGCCAAAGGAGGGCGGAGTACTGCTCTGCGCAAATCACATCAGCCTGCTCGATCCGATGACGATTGGGATTAAGCTGAAACGACAGGTGAAATACATGGCCAAGGCGGAGCTCTTTAATGTTCCTGTATTAGGCTGGCTCATTAAGCAACTGGGCGCTTTTCCTGTCAAACGTGGCGGCGTAAGCAAAGAATCCATAAAAACGGCCCTTAATACGCTTCGCGGCGGAAATGTTATGGGCATCTTTCCGGAAGGCACGCGCAATTCTGACTCCGGTGTAGCTAAGAAAGGCGCAGCAAGTTTTGCCCTTCGCAGCGGCGCAGCCGTTGTACCTGCAGCTATTATCGGATCTTACAAGCCCTTTCGCCGGATGACTGTTGTTTACGGGGCTCCCATAGATCTCAGTTCGTTTGAAGGAGCAGGAAGTGAATCTCTGGAAGCGGTAACCGATGTTATTATGGGGCGTATCCAAGAGATGATCCAAACAGGCAAGCCCAGTACGCGTTAAGCCCGGGCGCCCTGCATCTGCGAATCGCAGATGATTAATAGCATAACCGCTATTTTTTGGAACATACTAACGTACAAAGTGCAATTGATGATTGTTTTGAACTCTGCTATACGCGGGTTTAAATAAATGGGGTTTTGAATCGAGGAGGGTAATCACATGTCTGAAGAAATCAAAAATCAAGAAGCTGCGGATAACGTTGAGAACAACGAAACCGTGGAAGCAACAGAAGCTGTGGAATCCGCAGAAGCTGTTACGGGTACCGAAGAAGAAGTGACAAGCCAAGAAGGCCTGGAAATCATTTCTTTGAAAAAAGGCGATACCGTGAAAGGAACGATCGTCAAAATCGAAGATAACCAAGCTTATGTAAGCATTGGATATAAATACGACGGCGTCATTCCTATTCGCGAATTGTCTTCCGTACAACTGGACAATGCCGCAGCAGCGGTAGAAGTAGGACAAGAAGTGGAATGCAAGGTTGTCAGCATCAACGACAACAAGGAAAGCCTGGTTCTTTCCAAACGTGCAATCGACAGCGAAAAATCATGGGAAGATCTTGAGAAATACTTCGCTTCCCAGGAATCGTTCGAAGTTACTGTGGCTGACGTTGTCAAAGGCGGCCTCGTGGCTGACGTTGGCGCGCGCGGATTCATTCCGGCTTCCATGGTTGAACGCCACTTCGTTGAAGATTTCAGCGACTACAAAGGCCGCACATTGCGTGTGAAAGTGAAAGAACTTGACCGTGAGAACAGCAAGGTTATTCTTTCCGCTAAAGAAGTTCTGGAAGAAGAATTCGAAGCTAACAAGCAGAAGATCATGTCCGAGCTGTCCGAAGGACAAATCATCGAAGGTACTGTACAACGTCTGACTCAATTCGGCGCATTTGTGGATGTTGGCGGCGTTGACGGTCTGGTTCACGTATCCGAGATCGCTTGGAACCACGTGGAGAAGCCATCCGATGTAGTATCCGAAGGTGATAAGGTTCGCGTAAAAGTACTTAAGGTTGATCCTGAAAAAGGCAAAATCAGCCTCAGCATCAAAGCCGCTGCTCCGGGTCCTTGGGATTCCGCAGCTGGTCAGATCAACATCGGCGATGTAGTTACAGGCGAAGTTAAACGCCTTGTAAACTTCGGCGCATTCGTTGAACTGCTTCCAGGCGTTGAAGGCCTTGTGCACATTTCCCAGATCTCCCACAAGCACATTGGCACTCCGCATGAAGTGCTCAAGGAAGGACAGGAAGTACAAGTGAAAGTGCTTGACTTCAATCCATCCGAGAAGCGCGTAAGTCTCAGCATCAAGGAAACCGAAGAAGCTCCGGCTCCTACGGCTAGACCTGAACGCAGCAACAGCAGAGACAGAGCGCCTAAAGAAGTGCTGAACAATCCTAACGTATCGCTCAGCAATGAAGGCCTCAGCTTCACACTGGCTGAACGTTTCGGCGATAAGCTGGACAAATTCAAGGGTAACAACTAATCCCTTTGTTATTTCATCATAACGGGTAAAGTAATCGGCGAGCCCTCGATAAGAGGGTTCGCCGATTGTGTTTTACAGGCAAGTATGGAGCGGCGGAACAGTTGTAAGACTGTTAGCCAATTGTATTGTTTTTTGCTATGATGAGTAACGTAAGGAAGACAGGAGGAATGAATATGGCAAGACCCGTTGTGGCCATCGTTGGCAGGCCTAACGTCGGTAAATCGACGATTTTTAACAGGCTGATTGGCGATAGACTGGCCATCGTAGAAGATAAACCGGGGATTACACGTGACCGGATATATGGAGTTTCGGATTGGAACGGCAAATCCTTCAGTGTGATTGATACCGGGGGGATTGAAATTGACGGTGAAGACGCCATTCTGAAGTCGATCCGCGTTCAGGCGGAGCTGGCGATCGAAGAAGCGGATGTCATCGTCTTTATGTGCGAGGCGAAGAGCGGACTTACGAGTTCGGATGAAGAAGTAGCACAGATTCTTTTCCGTTCCGGCAAGCCGATCGTTCTGGCTATTAATAAAGTGGATAACATGAAACGCACCGAGGATATTTATGAATTTTACAGTCTTGGAATTGGCGACCCGATCGGAATTTCAGGAAGCCACGGAACCGGAATCGGAGATCTGCTGGATGCGGTTGTTGAACGTCTGCCTGATAAAACCGATGAGGAATATGACGATGATGTCATTCGTGTAGCTTTGATCGGCCGTCCAAATGTAGGTAAATCCTCGCTGGTGAATGCTATTCTTGGCGAAGAACGCGTAATTGTCAGCGATGTTGCGGGTACTACACGCGATGCGATCGATACACCGTTTGAACGGGATGGCCAGCGTTATGTGCTCATTGATACTGCGGGCATGCGCAAACGCGGCAAGGTCTACGAAAACACTGAAAAATACAGCGTGATGAGAGCCATGAAGGCTATTGAACGTGCTGATGTTGTACTGGTCGTAATCAACGGTGAAGAAGGCATTATTGATCAGGACAAGCATATTGCCGGTTATGCCCATGATGCGGGCAAAGCCTCTATCTTTGTCGTCAACAAATGGGATGCCATTGAGAAAGACGACAAGACGATGCAGAATTTCGAACGCAATATCCGTGATCACTTCCTGTTCATGAGTTATGCGCCAGTCGTGTTCCTGTCTGCGCTTACCAAACAGCGCCTGCAGAAGCTGCTGCCGGTCGTGCAGCATGTTGCACAGCAGCATGCACTCCGGATTACCACGCATCTGGTGAACGATGTGGTATCCGATGCAGTAGCGATCAATCCTCCGCCGACAGACAAAGGACGCCGTCTGCGCATCAATTATGTAACCCAGGTTGCTACGAAGCCGCCGACAATCGTGGTATTCGTCAACGATCCTTCGCTGATGCACTTCTCCTATGAGCGTTATCTGGAGAATAAGCTGCGCGCGGCATTCAATTTCGAAGGCACACCGATCCGTCTCTTTACACGGCGCAAATCCGAAAACGAAGGTTAGGGGAGAAGAGTAGTGGCGTTTGAACTTCTGGTTATCGTTGTAAGCTATTTGCTTGGCTCTATCAGCTTCAGTGTATTGCTCGCCCGGCTGCTTAAAGGCATCGATATCCGCCAATATGGAAGCGGCAATGCGGGGGCAACCAATACACTGCGTGTGATGGGGAAGGGACCGGCCATACTGGTGCTGTTTCTGGACGTACTGAAGGGAATTGCCGCAGTCTGGCTTGGAACATGGGCCGGCGGCTGGGGAACCTGGATTGCAGTGGGCTGTGGTATCGCTGCTATCATCGGGCATAATTGGCCGCTCTATTTTCACTTTCGCGGAGGGAAAGGCATTGCAACGACAATTGGCGTAATGGCTACGCTTGTATTCTGGCCTGCACTGATTGCGGGATTGATTGCTATTCTGGCAATCGTTCTGACCCGGTATGTGTCGCTGGGTTCTCTGATCTTCGTGGCATTGACACCGGTATTCCTGCTGTTTACCGGGTTCACAACGCCTGAGCTGTGGGGCAGCCTGATTATCGCACTGTTTGCGTTCTGGCGTCACCGCAGCAATATACTTAAGATTTCACAGGGCCGGGAGAACAAAATCGGCTCTAAAGTTAAGGAGGCGAATCGCGTTGTCTGATAAAGTAACCGTGCTGGTCGCGGGCAGTTGGGGAACTGCGCTGGCCACTGTGCTGGCGGCTAACCACTCGGAGGTTTATCTGTGGACGCGAAAGCCGGAACAAGCTGCCGAGATTAATGAAGCCCATACGAATCATCATTTTCTGCCGGGAATCACTCTTCCTGCGAACATTATTGCCACTACGGACATGGAGACGGCTGTTTCCGGTTCGAAGGCAGTAGTTATTGTTGCGCCTTCTTCCGGAATGCGCCAGGTTGCGCACAGCCTGAAGCCCTTCTGGAAGGAAGATATGCTCTGTATTCATGCTACGAAGGGCTTTGAGACGGAGAGCATGAAGCGTATGTCGACAGTGATCTCAGAAGAGCTTGGCTGCAATGAAAGTCAGGTCGTTGTCCTCTCCGGCCCGAGTCACGCGGAGGAAGTAGTACGGCTCTGTCCGACTACCGTTGTGGTGGCTTCACCTGACGATAGCCGTGCCGCTGCAGCGCAGGGGCTGTTCATTAACAATGACTTCCGGGTATATACCAACCGCGATCAGGTCGGCGTAGAGCTGGCTGGCGCACTGAAGAATATCATCGCGCTGGGGGCAGGGCTATCCGACGGTCTGGGCTTCGGGGACAATGCCAAAGCAGCGCTTCTTACCCGCGGCTTGGCCGAGATTTCCCGTGTCGGTGTAGAGCTGGGGGCGAACCCGCTGACCTTCTCCGGCCTTGCCGGACTCGGTGACCTTGTCGTGACGGCGACCAGCCAGCACAGCCGCAACTGGCGTGCAGGTTCCATGCTGGGCCAGGGCAAGCCGCTGGCAGAGGTACTTGAGTCCATGGGCATGGTAGTGGAGGGTATCCGGACAACGGAAGCTGCTTATGCGATATCGCTTAAATTAGGCGTGCAGATGCCGATTACGGACCAGATTTATCATGTGCTGTTCAAGGGAAGAACACCGCGTAATGCGGTGGAAGCCTTGATGGGCCGTGACCGAAAGACAGAGATGGAAGCCATTTCACAGGAAACCTGGGAGCAATGGCATTCCTGATCGCGTTCACCTTTTGCCGGAGAGCCTCATATGTTGTATTGGGGATTGACGGAGGAGGGATGAATAGTGAGCAGAGATTTTTCCAAGGATGCTTTGAACGCCATTAACAAGAAGGCGGGCAAGAACATTACGGAAGGTGCCATCAAGAAGCTGGCCGGGACGGTCAAGCCGGGCACCACGCAGAATGAAGCCCAGCTCCGCCAGTTAATTAAGCAGGTGTCAGCAATGGCCAAAGTGCCAGTCAGTGAAGCTACCGTGCAGGAAATCATCAATGCCGTTAAAAAAGGCGGCGCGGGTTCCGGTTCGATGGAGTCTTTAATGAAAATGCTGCTGAAAAAATAGCATATCATGCATATAGGAGCCACCCCTCCAGGGCTGGCAAATTGCTTGTCTGCTTGTGTAGGGCAAAAACCCGGGAATCTAGCCAGATTCCGAGGTTTTTGCTCTTTTTTTAATATAAAGACTTATAATATCTAAGGTTTCACGCTATAATAGTCGCAATCCGGGTATAGTGAAATGGGGGCGCATGGACTATGGATCCGATGACGAAAATGTGGCTGTCTCTGATTGCGGTACTGATTATGGGTTTATCCGTTTTTTTGATTACATTTGCACGCAGCAGGACCAAAGGCTGGCTTAGAGGCGTACTATCCGTACTTGCATTTGTGATTATGCTGATCGGTATATTAGGCGGAGCCGCTTCAATTATGTAAGCATTTACAATACACTCAGACAGACGTATTTCTGACAGAATCGATTGATGATTTTACAGGAATGGAGCGTGTGTTGATCTATGACCGGTTCAGGAATCCCCTATGCACTTGAGACAGCGCTGGGCAGCATAGTAGAAGATTTAGAATTCTACGGGCTGGGCAAACCCCCTGTATGGCTTCTGGGAGGGAGCTGCGGGCTGCTGCTGCACGGGGCCCAACTGGCTGTCCCGCCGCGTGATATTGATGTCTATTGCGACCTGAAGGATACCTGGCAGCTTCATCAATCCCTTCTCCGGTATGCAGTCAGTCCGCCGGAAGAGGATTTCAGCGGAAGCTGTTATTCACTGCGCGCTCTCTATTTCATGGGGGAGGCCAAGGTTGAACTGGTGGGCGGGTTCAGAATGGGCAGCGGCGAATGGCAATATTCAGTGGATGCCGGCATGCTGCAGCAGTATGCCCCGGTACGCAATTACGAAGGGATTGGCCTTGTGCGTCTGATGCCGGTGGTTCATGAGCTGATATTTAATCTGCTGCGGGGCAGGGACGGGCGCTGCCAAGCAATTGCGGGGCTGATCAAACAGGATATGGCCGCCCATCTGCCGCTGCTGTATCAGTTAATTCAAGAGAACCATCTGGAAGATCACCTGCAGGCGAAGCTGGAGGCATTGCTGGAGATATCCACATCCATAGAGATTTAAGATGAACCAAGGAAGGAAC
The DNA here is from genome assembly GCF_013141775.1 of Paenibacillus phytohabitans. Classification (GTDB taxonomy): domain Bacteria; phylum Bacillota; class Bacilli; order Paenibacillales; family Paenibacillaceae; genus Paenibacillus_AQ; species Paenibacillus_AQ phytohabitans. The sequence continues at coordinate 183,109 of NZ_WHOB01000020.1, read as the reverse complement.
AACATCATGGCACCTCATAAAAAAATAAATGTCACTTTCCTGCCCGACACCCGGCGTGTCTCCGTGCCGCATGGAGTATCGCTGCTTGAGGCTGTACACAGAGCCGGAATCGTTCTGCCCACCCGCTGCGGCGGTAAAGCCGGATGCCTGATGTGCAAAGTGTCAATAGATCCCGGAGAGTCAGCAGCGCTGAGACCTCCTTCAGAGGCCGAGAGACGCAAGCTGGGCAGCCTGCTGGATCAAGGCGTCCGTCTGGCCTGCCAGGCCGCTGTCTGGGAGGATGTGAGCGTGCACATTCCCGAGGACCCGCTTAAGGCGGCCGTACGCCGCAGACTGGAAGCTGCGCGCCGTGGAGAAGCAGAGGACTTATGGTGACTGGGAAGGCTTAGCAGATAACCAGAGAAAGGGGGCGTATTTATCAACTCCATGTATCAGGTGAAACGCCGGCGATCGCTGAGAAGAGCAGCCCTGCTGCTTTGGGTTGCCCTGCTGCTATGGTCACTTGGCGGCTGCATGTATCCCGGGGATTCTGAGCAGCGGCAGCCCGGCAACGGGTACCGCGAGAGTGTGAAGCGGGTGCAGGCAGCGGTAGATGACTATCAGGAGCAGGAAGGCCTGCTTCCGATTAAGACCAGCGATGAAGCAACGCCAAGATATGAGAAATTCGTGGTCGATCTGAATAAGCTGCAGCAGGCAGGGTACCTGGATGAAATACCGGCAGCGGCTTTTGAGAAGGGCGGCAGCGCGTATTTTCTGATTCTGGACGAAGAAAGTGATCCTCAGGTGAAGCTGATGGACCTGGTGACCGTGCAGAAGGTTAACGATGTACAGCGCAAGGTTAACCTCTACAAGTCCGCACATGGTGGAGAACTGCCGGCGGAAGAAGAAGTGTATCCGGGCCTCTCTGCAATTGATGCCAAGAAGGCGGGAACAGCGTCTATTAAGCTGAACAGTGTGTATTCCGGCCAGGCCCTGCAGTTCCTTATGGACAAGGACGGTACGGTATATGCCGATTACGGTGCGGATATCAGCTCAGCTATAGATAAGAATGGCGGGGCGCCTGAGGCAGACCGCGACTTGCGTCTGGAGCTGGAGCAGGCGTCGTATTACGTGCCCGTTAAGTCATTGCCTTATTTGTGGGTTGACAGCCAGCCGGTTCCGCAGGCTCCGACGGAATAGAAGCTTTAGATCAGCACCGGATTATAATTCCGGTGCTTTTTTATATTTTTACAGAATTTATTCAGTGTAAGCACCGCTGTTAGATTCGCTCCCCCGGCAGCTGTCCACGGATTTACTGATTATTTTGGCAGTCCGCAGCGGCAACCTGGTGGATCAAGGCGTAAATAGTTTGGAGTGCACGGCGTTTAGTTGTATTTCGTGCAGTTAAAAGACGGTGAAAAAACGGATTTTTCAGATTAACTGTATTTTGTACAACTAAAATTAGCGGAAAGCCCTCTTTTCGTGTTATGGGGATTTTTAGATGTAGAAAATACAATTAAAGCTCTAGCAGCATGCTAATCGACCGCTTTAGTTGCACAAAATACAGTTAGAGCGTGCACTCAAAACAAAATACCTGAGTCAAACCATATAGTGGTTCTAGGCGAAAACCCGGCTTCATAGGATTGATGAGAAGACTTCCGGGCGTCGTGACGCATTGGCGTGCTAGAGCGGGCATACAAAATTTCAGCTGCAAAATGCACGGACGAGGGTCATAAATCCGTTCTGGATACATATGATGATACTAGTCCAAATGCATGTCCGAGCATTCGGAGTTTAGCGCGGGGCAACATGTTCCGCCTCAGGCAGTAGCTAGGCTTCGGGCGGGCAAAGCTTAGTCCGGTGGTTGTCCTGCAAGGGTCAGTTTGCCGGCGGAACGCGAAGTCGATGCTCTTCAGGCATTTTTTCTTCGGAGTAATATGAGGAGGGGATCTCTTTTGGAAAAAGTGGATATTTTCAAGGACATTGCCGAGCGTACCGGCGGAGACATTTATCTCGGCGTCGTCGGCGCGGTTCGCACGGGGAAATCGACATTCATCAAACGGTTCATGGAAACGATTGTTCTTCCGAACATCACAAGTGAAGCGGACCGGGTAAGAGCGGTGGATGAACTGCCGCAAAGTGCGGCGGGCAAAACAATTATGACCACTGAGCCCAAATTTGTACCGAATAACGCGGTGCAGATCAAGGTGGCGGAAGGCCTGGAAGTCAATGTCCGGCTGGTCGATTGTGTAGGTTATGCGGTAGAAGGTGCCAAAGGCTACGAGGATGAGAATGGTCCGCGTATGATCTCAACACCGTGGTTTGAGGAACCGATTCCGTTCCAGGAAGCGGCTGAGATCGGCACACGCAAAGTGATTCAGGAGCATTCCACACTCGGTGTGGTAGTGACAACCGACGGTACGATTGCTGAAATTCCCCGGAACTCGTATGTGGATTCCGAAGAGCGCGTCATTGCTGAGCTGAAGGAGGTTGGCAAGCCGTTTGTGCTTGTAATCAACTCCACCCGGCCGCGCAGTGAGGAAGCACAGCAGCTGCGCAACGAGCTCGCACTCAAATATGATATTCCGGTAATGACACTCAGCGCCGCCAATATGACGGAAGATGATGTGACCGGGGTACTCCGTGAAGTGCTGTATGAATTCCCGGTACATGAAGTTAATGTCAATCTGCCGAGCTGGGTTATGGTGCTGGGCGAGAATCACTGGCTGCGCAGCAGCTATGAGAATTCTGTCCGCGATACGGTGAAGGATATCCGCCGCCTGCGGGATGTGGACCGGCTCGTCTCCCAGTTTACAGAATATGATTTCATTGACAGGGCTGGCCTCAGCGGCATGAACATGGGCCAGGGGGTAGCGGAGATCGATCTATATGCTCCTGAAGAGCTGTATGATCAGGTTCTCATGGAGGTGGTCGGCGTGGAGATCCGCGGCAAAGACCATCTGCTCCAGCTGATGCAGGACTTCTCCCATGCCAAACGTGAGTATGACCGCTTCTCAGAAGCTCTGGAGATGGTCAAAACTACAGGTTATGGTATAGCAGCCCCATCCCTGGCCGAGATGGCTCTGGATGAGCCTGAGCTGATCCGTCAGGGCTCCCGCTTCGGGGTCCGGCTGAAGGCTACAGCACCTTCGATCCATATGATCCGGGTCGATGTCGAATCTGAATTCTCGCCGATTATCGGCACAGAGAAGCAGAGTGAAGAGCTGGTGCGTTACCTGATGCAGGACTTTGAGAATGACCCAATCAAGATCTGGGAATCGGATATCTTCGGCCGTTCCCTGCATTCCATCGTCCGTGAGGGCATCCAGGGCAAGATTGCCATGATGCCGGATAATGCCCGCTATAAGCTGCAGGAAACGCTGGGCCGGATTATTAACGAAGGTTCAGGCGGACTGATTGCCATAATTCTCTAAATGTAAGCAGGCCTAGCGATAAGAGCGGAAGAATTTCCGCTCTTTTTTGCTGCTGATTTTAAGATTTTGAGGATAGCTTAGCGGCGGGCAAAAGGGGGAATCTCCCAGGAAAGACTCCGATTTTACGGAATAATTGGTAGTAATAGACTGCGCGAAACCCCGAAAACATGTGGAAACATGCTACTTTCTGCTCCTTTTTTGAGTAACGCCTTGAAATTATGGGTGGGCTGTATTACTATAAGTTTGTTGCGCTTCTTGAAGAGAGGCGCCAGTATCCAGTAATAAACGGGATTATCACGTATATTTTGCGTTGAAACGGAAACAGTGTATGATACCGGAAATTTGCCCAGGGAGGTGAGAAAACATGAACAAATCAGATTTGATCAACGTAGTTACAGAAGCAACTGAACTTCCCAAGAAAGATGCTACTAAAGCGGTAGATGCCGTTTTCGAAGCTATCACAGGTGCACTGCAAAGCGGAGATAAAGTACAGCTGGTTGGATTCGGAAACTTTGAAGTGCGCGAACGTTCCGCACGTAAAGGCCGTAACCCGCAGACTGGTGAAGAAATCGAAATTCCTTCGAGCAAGGTACCGGCATTCAAACCCGGTAAAGCGCTGAAAGACGGAATCAAATAGAGATTTCTACATATCTATCCCATAGTCTTTGAATAACAACTATGCCGCCCTCCAAGGCGGCATTTGTTTTTTAGAAGCTTAGGCTTACCATACTTTAAGGAGGATCACAAATGACTGAGAAGCACAATGAAGTGAATCCTGCACCATCAGGCAGCGATTATATCGTAATCAAAGCCAAAGAGAACGGAGTTCAGGTCATCGGACTGACAAGGGGCCTGGATACACGCTTTCACCATACGGAGAAGCTTGATAAAGGCGAAGTCCTCATTGCCCAATTCACAGATCATACCTCAGCAATGAAAATCCGCGGGAAAGCTGAAATCTGGAGCAAACACGGACAATTAGAGAGTGAAAGCTGAGAAGCAGGCATAGCCTGCTTTTTTTCAAAATATAACTAGATATAGGACTGTCAGTGGTTCAGTATAATCCTGCTGCGCAGCGGAAATTCTGAGTAAGGGGGCTTGTCATGAACCGTAGCTGGCTGATTGGAACTGTCTTGCTGCTGACCGCGGCATCTACTATGCTGCTGCCTCAGCTCGCCAGTCTCGGGGCAGCCCCCCAGGGCGCCTATGGTACAGTGGAGACTATAAGCCGGGACAGCACCGTTCTGGGCGATGACAATCTGGTAGATAGGCTCGGGGAGATTCCCTTTAGCCTGGTTATAGACAAGGCGGGCTGGAAGGACCAGGTGTTAACTCTGGATCTTAAGGTGACCGGCAATGACCATGAACCGCAGGAGCTGTATCAGAACATGGCGCTGGCGATTGCGTTTGCCTTTCAGGAGACCGGCAATACCGATCAGCTGCTGCTCCGTGTGGTGGCCGAGGATAAATGGCTGGATACCCGCCGCCTGCTGCTGGCTGGTGACATCCGCCGGGCGGAATGGTCTCCCCGGCTGCAGGATGAGCTGCAGAATGCCGGCAATTCCCCGCTGCCCGATTCGCTGAAGAACGGCTTCCGCATTAGTGAAAGCGAGCTGTGGAAAAAACAGTTCATTTATCCCTGAAGTGGGTAAAAGAAACTAGAATGCACGACCGTGCGTGACCAAAAAACATGTGATATAATAGACAAGATTGTGAACAAAGATATAGTCAAACGTCAATGGCTTCGGAGGCTGAAATGAAACCGTACCGCATACCGCAACTGGCTAAACCCTACACCGACTACGACATGATTCAGCGGCATACGGAATTGCCGCCGTTCTCAGACGGGCGGGGTCATTTGTTATATATTTTTCTGGGTCACGGCCGGAGTGCCGGATTCCAGAGTGGAGAGCTGTTCACTCTGGTGACCGGGCTTGTGCAGCTCGGGCTGGACACACATGAGAGCATAGACCGTTATCATGATGAGCCCGGCGGTGATATGATGCGTTCCCGCCAGCTTAAGGTGCTGGCCGGCGATTACTTCAGCAGCTGGTTCTATCACCTGCTCGCCAAACACGAACAAATTGAGATGGTGGGTATTCTAAGTACGGCTATCGCTGATTTTAATGTGATGAAGGCTAATCTTTACGGCAAGATGAAAGGGCTGCTTTTCACAGCCGAACAATATTTGAAGCACACGGTACAGCTCAATATGAGGCTGTTTCTTTCTTTTACACCGATGATTGAGGAGCCGCTCCGGGATAGCTGGGAAAAGCTGCTGGTGGAGTTCAGCCAGTGCGAAACCGTAACGCAGGAGCTGCGCCGCGGCGCAGACCCAGTAAGTGCTCTGGAAGGCTACTGCTACTGGAAGGTGCTGGAGTCGGCGACAGAAGAGGAGCGCCAGCTGCTGGGACAGCAGGAGCTGGATAGCAGGGACTGGAAGAAGCTTAAGCTAAGAAGCAAATGTGATGCCCTGCTGACAGACAAGCTGCATGCATCGCTTGAGTCCATTCAGGGCTTGCTGCAGGGTATCAAGGACGAGGAACTGATCAGTGAGCTGAGTGCTGCGCTGGACCGCCTTCTTCTGCAAATGAAAATTTCCGGACAAGCTGCCGTGGAGGGTTAGAGGATGACTGTAGATAAAACTTCCGTTATGGGTGACCAAGGCATCAAGCCGAAAGAACAATTCGTACATTCCGTATTTGAGAGCATTGCCGGCAAATACGATTTGATGAATGATATCTTAAGCTTCCGCCGCCACAAAGCGTGGCGCAAGTTTACAATGCGCAAGATGAACATGAAGCGCGGGGATTCGGCAGTGGATCTGTGCTGCGGGACCTGCGACTGGAGCATCGCCCTGGCTGAGGCCAGTGAGACCGGCTGTGTCATGGGACTGGATTTCAGTGCGGGCATGCTGGAGGTCGGCAAGCGCAAGGTAGAGGGGCGCGGACTCCAGGACCGGATATCCCTGATTCAGGGCAATGCGATGGATCTGCCCTTCGGTGATAATTCCTTCGATTATGCGACGATTGGCTTCGGACTCCGCAATGTGCCTGATCCCGTTCAAGTGCTGAACGAAATGAAGCGTGTGGTGAAGCCGGGCGGTATGGTGGTGTGCCTGGAGCTTTCGAAGCCGATGAAGCAGCCGTTCAAAGGAATTTATTTTTTCTATTTCCAGCGTGTGCTTCCGTTGCTCGGCAAGCTTTTTGCCAAGCGGTATGAGCAATATAAGTGGCTTCCCGAGTCACTCGCCCTGTTCCCGGACAGAGAGCAGCTGGCAGTGATCTTCCGTGAAACCGGCTTGCAAAAAGTGGAATCTTTCCCCTTGACCGGCGGCATCGCGGCATTACATATTGGGCTCAAGGAGAACAGCAATGTTTAAGAAAATCGGCATCTTTCTACAAATGATTAAATTTGAACATACGGTTTTTGCTCTACCCTTTGCTTTTATGGGCGCTTTGCTCGGATCGGTTGTAATGTTTGGTGAACTGCCTTCCTGGAGCCAGATCGGCTGGGTTGTGATTGCCATGTTCGGTGCACGCAGCGCGGCTATGGGACTTAACCGGCTGATCGACCGGATCAGCGATGCGAAGAATCCCCGGACAGCCGGGAGAGCGATTCCTGCAGGACTGCTGAAGGTTGGAGAAGTATCGTTATTTATCGCCTTCTCGTTCTTTTTGCTGTTCTGGGCTGCTTTTAAGCTGAATCCGCTGTCAGCGAAGCTGCTGCCGATTGCTGTTTTCCTGCTGGTGTTCTATTCGTTCACGAAACGCTTCACCTGGGCTTGCCACCTGATTCTCGGTCTTACGATCGCGCTTGCGCCGCTCGGCGGCTGGGTTGCGGTTACGGGCACTGTAGACTGGACCTCCATGGTATTCTATTTCACTATCGTCTTCTGGACAGCGGGTTTTGATATTATTTATTCCTGCCAGGATGTGGAATTCGATCTTAAGGAAGGACTGTACTCTATTCCTGTCCGCTTCGGAGTTGCCCGTGCGCTTCTTATTGCCAAGGTGTTTCATCTGCTTACGGGAATCGGATTTGTATCGCTGCTCTTTATTACCGAATTGAGCTGGTGGTATGTGGCAGGTATGCTGATTGCCTACATTATTTTATTTTATGAGCATTATATCGTATCCCCGAGCGACCTCAGTAAACTGCAGACGGCGTTTTTCACAATGAACGGGGTGCTTAGTATTGTAGTCTTTTCCTTTACTCTGATTGACCTGGTGGTGCAGTTCTACAAATGACCGAGCTTAAGCCCAAAAATTTCGTGGTTGGCATTACCGGCGCGAGCGGCGGGATCTACGGCATCCGGCTTACAGAAACCCTGCTCTCGCTCGGTTACACGGTACATCTGGTGGTTAGCAATGCTGGCTGGCGCGTCTTCAAAGAAGAATTAGGCTTCACGGCCTCAGACCGGGAAGGGTTTCTGGACGGGCGGTTCAGCAGCTATCCCGGTTCTCTTCTGTATCACCCTATCGCAGATATTGGTGCTTCAATTGCCAGCGGCTCCTTCCGGACGGAAGGGATGATCATTATGCCTTGCTCGATGGGAACACTGTCTGCTGTAGCGCAGGGCAGTTCTGATAATCTGATGACGCGGGCTGCGGATGTCATGCTGAAGGAAGGGCGCCCCTTGGTGCTTGTTCCCCGGGAGACACCGCTGCACGCGATTCACCTGGAGAATATGCTGAAGCTGTCCCGGATGGGAGTCAAGCTTATCCCGGCGATGCCGGCGTTTTATTTTGGACCCGCAACAATCGATGATCTGATTAATTTCATGGTAGGCAAAGTGCTGGACAGCTTTAATATTGAACATACTTTATTTCGCAGATGGGGGGAATGAAGGATGACACATCCAGAGCACACCGTTATCGGTAAAATCAGTTACACCAATTCATGGCCGGTATTTCATAATTTCCATCCTTCTTCTCTAAGCTTCCCGGCAGAGATGGTGAGTGAAGTGCCCGCCATTCTCAATCAAGGCATGGCCGACGGGAGCATACATGTAGGCGCATTATCCTCCTTCGCGTACGCAGCGGCCAGCGACCGGCTTCTGCTGCTTCCGGATCTGTCCGTCAGTGCTGACGGGCCGGTCAAATCGATCCTGCTCTTCTCAAGAATGCCGGTGCAGTCTATCGGCAGCGGCAGGATCGCCGTAACGAATACATCGGCCACTTCTGTCAATCTGCTGAAAATTCTGATGGACAAGGCTATAGGTGCCACCCCTGAATATATCAGTGTCCCTCCTGATCTGAACGAAATGATGAATCAGGCAGATGCCGGTCTGCTGATCGGGGATCATGCCATCCGGGCATCCTGGCAGGATCAGGGATATTACGTAACGGATCTGGGCGAGCTCTGGAAGGAATGGACCGGACTTAGCATGACTTTTGCCGTCTGGGCAGTTAACCGCAGGGCTGCTTTGCGTAATCCGGAAGCGATTGCCGAGATTGCGGAAGCCTTCGCTGTCAGCAAAAGGCGCGGCCTGCGCGATCTGGCGCCAATTACACATGAAGCCCGCTGCACCATCGGAGGTACGGCATCCTATTGGAACGATTACTTCCGTAATTTATGTTATGACTTTGGGGAAAGGCAGCAGGAAGGTCTGAACCTCTATTTCCGCTATGCCTATGAAATGGGCCTGCTGCCGCAGGAAGTGAAGATGGAGCTTTGGAGCCACAATCTGCTGACACGGGTGAAAGAATGAAGCGAATGCAAATATTCGGCTTGCTGAACAAAGATATGGATCAGATTGAAAAGGAACTGTACCGCAGTGTCCAGGGTGATGATGACCTGCTGACAGAAACCTCGCTGCACCTGCTCAAGGCGGGAGGCAAGCGCCTTCGTCCGGTATTTGTCCTCATGGGCGGCAAATTCGGACAGTATGACCTCGACAAGCTGAAGCGTGTAGCGATTCCGCTGGAGCTGATACATAGCGCCTCCCTTGTCCACGATGATGTCATCGACGATGCTGAACTCCGGCGGGGGGAGCCCACCGTCAAGGCGAAGTGGGGCGACAAGATCGCCATGTATACCGGTGACTATATCTATGCCAAGGCACTGGTCATGACTTCGGAGCTGAAGAATCCCCGGATTCATCAGATTCTCTCCAAAGCTATGGTGGAGATGTCGATCGGAGAGATGGAGCAGATTCGTGATTTCTTCAACAGCGGGCAGAGCGTGCGTCATTACCTGCGGAGAATCCGCCGCAAGACAGCACTGCTAATAGCCGTCAGCTGTCAGCTCGGCGCCCTGGCTGCAGAAGCAGAGCCGGAGACAGCAAGGCTGCTCTATAATTACGGATACAACGTGGGGATGGCGTTTCAGATCCGTGATGATCTGCTCGATCTTTCCGGAACGGAGAAGCAAATCGGCAAGCCGCCGGGCAGCGATATGCGCCAGGGCAACATTACATTGCCGGTGATTTACAGCCTGCAGGACTCAAGGCTGCGCGAAGGACTGATGGAAGAGCTGGAACTGATCCGCGCGGGGAATGGCGGGGTTGGCCGTGCAATCGACCTGATCCTTTCCGGGGACGGAATTGCCCGTGCGGAGGAGCTGGCTTCCCGTTACATCGCCAAGGCGCTGGAGGCGCTGGAGCAGCTCCCGGGCAACCGGACCAAACGTAATCTGCGGGACATCGCCTTTTTTGTCACAGGACGCGCTTATTAATCTGGCAGCTTCCGCAGATTAAGCGTTCACAGATGCCGAGGTTTCTGATAATATCAGAAAATGAACAACCTGATTATGCAATCCCGTATAGACAAACCTAGCATTCATTAAGAATTAGGGAAATGGAGAGTGACTCTATGGAACAAACGTATCTGATGATCAAACCGGACGGTGTACAACGCGGATTGATCGGGCGTATTGTCGCCCGCCTGGAGGATAAGGGATTCAAGCTGGTTGCGGCGAAGCTGATTATCATTACAGAAGCACAAGCCAAGAAGCACTACGCAGAGCATGAAGGTAAATATTTCTTCCCGGAACTGGTAGGCTTTATCACCTCCGGTCCTGTGTTTGCCATGGTATGGGAAGGCGATGATGTCGTAGCGCTGTCGCGTCTGCTGATAGGCAAAACCAAAGTGGGCGAGGCATTGCCGGGAACGATCCGCGGTGACTATGCCAGCCACACCCCGCTTAATTTGATCCACGGATCAGACTCGCCGGAAAGCGCAGCACGTGAAATTGCCAATTTCTTTGCTCCGTCTGAACTGGCCCAGTATAACAAAGACATCTCAGTCTGGATGTAAGGTCCGGCGGAAGACAGGAGAATATTTATGGCAGAACGTGAAGAACCCGCATTAACCCCAGACCCGGATTACACCGGATTTATTCATAATGTCAAACAGAGCACCGGAATTGATCTCGCCCAGTATAAGGAAGCGCAGATGAAGCGGCGTCTTACGACGCTCCGCATGAAGAACGGTTACAATTCTTTTAGTGATTTTTATGCCGCAATGATGAAGGACAAGGCTTTATTCTATGAATTTCTCGACCGGATGACCATTAATGTCTCCGAATTCTGGCGTAATCCGAACCGCTGGGAAGTATTAAGGGATGTTATTCTGCCTGATCTTCAGCGTTCCGGCCGCAGACTGAAGCTGTGGAGTGCCGCCTGCTCTACCGGAGAAGAACCATATACCCTTGCGATGATCCTGTCAGACAAGAATATTCTGGCCCAGACCGGTATTCTGGCAACGGATATTGATGACGGGGCGTTGGCCAAAGCGAAGCAGGGGTTATATCTGGAGCGCTCCTTGAAAGATGTCCCTAAAGATGTGGCTGACCGGTATTTCACTCCGGAGGGACCAGTGTTCAAGGTCAGTGAAGGACTGAAGAAGAGTATCGATTTCCGCAAGCAGAATCTGCTGCTCGATAAGTTTGATGAAGGCTTCGACCTGATCATCTGCCGGAATGTAATGATCTATTTCACAGAAGAAGCCAAGAATAAGCTGTATCACAAATTCTCGGCCAGCCTGCGTCCCGGCGGCTATCTGTTCGTGGGCAGCACGGAACAGATTTTCACGCCTGCGCAGTATGGCTTCGAATCTACAGAAACCTTCTTCTACCGCAAGAAGTAGGCAGCTGCTGCTTATCCGCATTGCCTGTCACTACAGGTATACTTTAACTTCTTTTCAGTGATACTGAAGAGTAGAAACCGTATGCCAAGTGAAAGGTCGTTATATTAGATGGACAAAAGCAAGGTTATAGCCGCGTATCGACGCGGCTTCCTCACAGTCCGCGAATGCGGACAGGTTCTCGGGATTGAGGAGCTGCAGCTGCAGAGCCTGCTTGCAGCGGAGGAGGGCAGAACCGGCAGCCTGCCTCCCGCACCGGGTGACCGGCAGCTGGAGACAGGCTCTTAGGGCGGGGATGCACAGCAGCGCCGTTTCTGCTCGAAAGAGCAGGAGCGGCGCTATTCTTGTTCAGGAATAGAGTAGCTCTTGAAGGTGATCACTTTCTTGTCAAAGCCGATGGCCTATACTATAATAAGCAAAGACATTTAACATTTTAGCGGTTTACAGTCTAAAAGTGTGAAGGGGGAACGCAGCATGAGTTTACGCTATTTAACAGCGGGGGAAACGCACGGCCCCCAGCTTACAGCCATTATTGAGGGATTGCCCAGCAATTTGACACTTGATTTCGAAGAGCTTAATTTCCAGCTGCACCGGAGACAGAAGGGCTACGGCCGCGGACGCCGGATGCAGATTGAGAAGGATACCGCCGAGATTGTAGGCGGCGTGCGCCATGGTTCCACAACGGGTGCTCCTGTTGCCCTGGTGGTGGAGAACAAGGACTGGACGCATTGGAAGAACATCATGAATATCGAGCCGATTCCAGGCAGTGATGAGGAGAAGCGCCGGGTCAACCGTCCGCGTCCCGGACATGCCGACCTGAACGGCGGCTTGAAGTATAACCTTACGGATCTGCGCAATGTACTGGAGCGCTCCAGCGCCCGTGAAACGGCTGCCCGGGTTGCGGTAGGCGCAGTAGCCCGCCAGTTGCTGGCGGCATTCGGGGTGAAGATTGCCGGACAAGTGATCCGTATCGGTGAAATCGAAGCACCTGCCAACCAGCTCCCGGTAGATGAGCTGATCGTGCAGACCGAAGAGTCCTCTGTGAGAGTCGTCGACAAAGAGACGGAACAGAAGATGGAGGCTTACATAGACAAGATCAAGGAAGAAGGCGACTCCATCGGCGGGATTGTGGAATGTATTGTCGAGGGTCTGCCGGTCGGCCTTGGCAGTCATGTGCAGTCTGACCGCAAGCTCGATGGAGCCATCGCCGGAGCCGTTATGTCGATTAATGCCTTCAAAGGTGTGGAGATCGGCATCGGCTTCGAGGCCGGCAAGCTGCGCGGCTCACAGGTTCATGACGAGATTATGTATGAAGCATCACAGGGATACTACCGGGCAAGCAACCGGCTGGGCGGTTTCGAAGGCGGAATGACCAACGGAATGCCGGTGGTGGTCCGTGGAGTGATGAAGCCGATTCCGACGTTGTATAAGCCGCTGCAAAGCGTAGATATTGATACGAAGGAACCGTTCACTGCCCAGGTGGAGCGTTCGGATGCCTGCGCAGTTCCGGCAGCCTGTGTCGTACTGGAGAATGTGGTGGCCTGGGAGATTGCCAAGGCTTTCCTGGATAAATTCGGCGGCGATTCAATGGAAGAGATCCAAGCCAACTATAATAATTACCTGGCGCAGCTGGAGAGCTATTAAGATGCGCAGCATTACGGTAGCTCTGGGCGAACGCTCTTATCCTATTTATATCGGCAGCGGACTGCTGCAGAATATTGGTGAACGCTGCATAGAAGCCGGTTTCCCGCAGCGCAGTCCGCTGCTGGTTGTCACGGACAGTGAAGTGGCTCCGCGTTATCTGAATCAGGTAGAGGCTTCCCTGCGCGGCAGCGGATATACGGTGGTCAGCCATGTAATTCAGGCTGGTGAAGCTTCCAAATCTCTGGCCGTCTATGAAGAGGTCATTACGACAGCCATTCAGGGCGGGCTGGACCGCAGCTCTGCAGTGCTGGCGCTTGGCGGGGGAGTAGTAGGGGATCTGGCCGGATTCGTCGCCGCCTCTTATATGCGGGGAATCGGATTCATGCAGATTCCCACCACGATTCTCGCCCACGACAGCAGTGTAGGCGGCAAGGTTGCGGTCAACCATCCGCTGGCCAAGAATATGCTTGGCGCCTTCTATCAGCCGTCCATGGTGCTGTACGATCTGGACACCCTTGCTACACTTCCTCCACGGCAGGTTGCTTCGGGACTGGCTGAGGTTGTGAAGCATGGTCTGATCCTTGACAAAGTGTTCGCGTACTGGTGCCGTGAGCATGCCGGAGAGCTGCTTGCCCTGGACCCGGAGGCTCTGGGTTACGCGCTGGAACGCGGCTGTGCGATCAAGGCTGACGTTGTCTGCAATGATGAGACGGAGCAGGGGCAGCGTGCAATTCTGAACCTGGGACATACCATTGGACATGCTATTGAAGCAGTAGGCGGCTATGGCGTATTTCTTCATGGTGAGGCTATTGCTATTGGAATGGCCGGTTCAGCCCTGCTGGCCGCGAAGCTGGGCCGGGACAGAGCGATCTATGAAGATACGGTATCTATGCTCACCGCGTTGTCTCTACCGATCAGACTGCCGGTGGAATACGATGAGGATGAGCTGATGGAAGCCATGATGCATGACAAGAAGTTCAAGGAAGGCAGAATGACCTTTATCGTGCCGGACGACATCGGCGCTGTCAGTATTGTGGGCGATGTGCAGGCAAGTGATGTGCGCGGGGTTATCGCCCAGCTCAAGAAGGAGGAAAGCCCATGGTGAACCGGGGGATACGCGGTGCAACAACCGTAACGAAGAATGAGGAAACTGAAATTTTAAGCGAGACTGTTGTGCTGCTGAGGGAAATTGTTGAGCGCAACGATGTTATCGCCGAGGATATCTGCAGTGTGTGGATCACGATGACCGCAGACCTGGACGCCACTTTTCCGGCGCGTGCCATCCGTGAGATTGAAGGCTGGGAAATGGTGCCGCTGATGTGTTCCGTAGAGATTCCGGTCAAAGGCAGCCTGCCGCAGTGCATCCGCCTGATGGTCCAGGTTAATACGGATAAATCACAGCGGGACATCCGCCATGTGTATCTGAATGAAGCCCAGCGGCTTCGTCCCGATCTCTCACAAGGCAAGTAATAAATTATCTATGCGGGGTTGTCATGAACCGCCGCCATCATGTATAGTGTAGTTAGCCGAGTGAAGCAGAGTATAGTTGAGTTGAGTATAGTTGAGCAGAGTGCAGGACTTTTTTTGAAGAGCAGACCATTGATTATCAGCATTCTTTTTTTGGTATACCCGTATAGAGTTTGTGCAGCAGCTGCCCATACGCTATAAGTGTATCCTCTGAGGGGATGATCTGTACTCGATTTGGTTTTTGCCGGTCCCAGGTGCTTATTCACATACTTGCTAACACAAACCTCTACTCCGGTAGAGGTTTTTCTGTATTTCGGACATTACCTATAGAATCCCAGGAGGTTAGCCAAGTGACGAATCCGAGCATTGAAGAAGTAGTGTCACTGTCGCGGAAGTATAATCTGATCCCGGTAGTGAAGAGGCTGCTGGCTGATATGGAAACACCCATCCGCTTGTTCCAGCGTTTTGCCGAGCAGGATCGTGCATTCCTGCTGGAGAGTGTAGAGGGCGGCAGTCAATGGGCACGTTATTCCTTTATCGGCAGTGATCCGTTCCTGATGATTTCAGGCAAAAAAGGCCTGATCCACGTTGAAGTAGGCGGTGAAAAAAAACAGCTGCCTGGCAAACCTGTCGAGGAGCTTAAGGCGCTGCTCCGCTCCTACCGCAGTCCCAAGCTGGACGGGATGCCGCCGTTTACGGGCGGTGCTATCGGATTCTTCGGTTATGATCTGCTGCAGTATTACGAGAAGCTGTCTGCTCATGCCGTAGATGACCTCAATATGGATGATATCCGCTTCATGTTCTGTGACCGCATCATCGTCTTCGACCATGTGAAGCAGCAGATTCTGCTGGTGGGCAATCTGCATATCAAGGATGGAGATACCGATTCCGAGATCCGGGCAAGTTATGAGGAACTGAGCCGCCGCCTGGAGAACATGGCTGAAGAGCTTCAAAAGGAAGGACCGAAGGAGAACGTCAACCGCCGCAGCATCCCGCAGGACATTGAGCTGGGTGAGATTCACTCCAACCTGACCAAGGAACAATACATTAGCAATGTGGAGCAGGCCAAAGAGTACATCCGCGCCGGTGATATCTTCCAGGTGGTGCTGTCCCAGCGGCTGCATATAGAAACCGAGGTATCTCCACTGCATGTGTACCGGATGCTGCGGACGCTGAACCCTTCACCTTATATGTATTATCTAAAAATGGACGAAGAAATCATCGTAGGCACTTCACCGGAAGCGCTGGTAAAGGTGGATAGCAGCGGACGGGTTGAGACCCGCCCGATTGCCGGAACCCGGCCGCGCGGAGAGACCGAGGCGCAGGACCGCCAGCTCGCCGCTGAACTGCTGGAGGATGAGAAGGAACGCGCGGAGCATCTGATGCTCGTGGATCTGGGCCGTAATGACCTGGGCCGTGTGTCGAAGTTCGGCACGGTGAAATGCGACTCGTTCATGGAGATCGAGAAATACTCGCATGTGATGCATATCGTTTCGAACGTGTCCGGGACGCTGGCAGACGATAAAGATTTCTTCGATGCCTTCCTCTCCTGCCTCCCGGCAGGGACTGTATCGGGGGCACCGAAGCTGCGGGCGATGGAGATCATTGCCGAACTGGAAAAGGAAGCACGCGGCGCTTATGCCGGCGCCATCGGTTATCTCGGCTTCTCCGGGAATATGGATTCCTGCATAACCATTCGCACAATTATTTTCCGCAAAGGCCGGGCTTATGTGCAGGCTGGAGCGGGAATTGTCTGGGACTCGGTTCCGGAGAAGGAATATGAAGAGACCCTGAATAAGGCCAAGGGCATGCTGAAGGCGATCCGGATGGCCGAAGCCATGTTCCCCGCCGAGGTTAAGGAGAAGCAGGTTATCAACCAGGATTATATGTACGAATATACCCCGTGAGCCGGGGATAAGCAGAGATGAGCTAAGACGAGCAGAGAATGCTCCATACTTTTTTTGGCGTATGCTTCCGGAGCCGGTTTGTAAGAAGCTGATTCAGGAAGTCCGCCTACAAAACTCTTAGGAGGGAATCAATATGGAAGCAAGCCAGTTAATACAATCAGGAATTGCCGGATTAATCGAAGGCAAGGATCTTACCCGCACACAGGCACGGGAGGTAATGGGGACCATTATGGAGGGGGCGGCAACACATGCGCAGATCGGTGCACTGCTCACGGCGCTGCGTATCAAGGGTGAAACGGTAGAGGAAATCACCGGGTTCGCGGAAGCGATGCGCGGTTTCGGGACTCCGGTACTTACGGAACGTAGCCAGCTGCTCGATACCTGCGGCACCGGAGGCTCCGGTATCCATAAATTTAATATCTCCACCGCCTCGGCAATCATCTCCTCAGCCGCCTCTGTAAGAGTTGCGAAGCACGGCAACCGTTCGGCTTCCGGCAGAGCGGGCAGCGCCGATGTACTGGAGGCGCTCGGCGTCAATATTCATCTGAATGCGGAGCAGGCCCGGCAATGTCTGGATAGCATAGGGATCTGCTTCCTGTTCGCACAAATCTACCATCCGTCAATGAAGCATGCTGCTGCTCCCCGCCGTGAGCTGGGTGTGCGTACTGTATTCAATATGCTTGGCCCGCTGACGAATCCGGCAGGAGCTGACCGGCAGCTCATGGGCATCTATGACCGCAACAAAACGGAGACTGTGGCCAAAGTACTGGGCGAGCTGGGCTCCAAGCGGGCAATGATTGTCAGCAGTCTGGACGGTCTGGATGAAATCAGCATCTCGGCGCCGACCCAGGTCTCCGAGCTGAGAAATGGTGTGGTCACAACCTACGAGGTTACACCGCAGGAGCTCGGGCTGAGCCAGCATCCGCTGGAGGATGTGCTCGGAGGTGATGCGGCCGAGAATGCGGCAATTATCACTACAGTGCTGGAAGGACAAATCAATCCATACCGTGATATCGTATTAGCGAATGCCGGGGCATGCATCTATGTTGCCGGTCTTGCAGATACACTGCGGGAAGGCGTAGACCGGGCAAGAGAGGTAGTGGATTCAGGAGCAGCACTGCGCAAGCTGGAACAGTTAAAAGCCATGACGAAGGAGCTTGATTATGTATCTTGACCGGATTGTTGCCACCAAAGTGAAAGAGGTTGAGGCGTTAAATAAGACATTTTCATTGGAAGAGGCTGAACGGGCTATCGCTGCTCTGCCTGCAACGAGAGGGTTCCGCGCTGCGCTGACCGGGCGGCGGAACCGGGACATGGGGCTGATCGCCGAGGTGAAGAAGGCTTCGCCTTCCAAAGGCCTGATCCGTGCCGATTTTGATCCGGTTGCAATTGCTAAAGGCTATGCAGCAGGAGGCGCGGACTGCCTGTCTGTGCTTACGGACCGGGAATATTTTCAGGGCAGCGGATCGTATCTGCAGCAGGTAAGGGAAGCGGTGGAGCTTCCTCTGCTGCGCAAAGACTTCATCATTGATGAGAAGCAGATCTACGAAGCGCGCCTGCTGGGAGCAGATGCTATTCTGCTCATTGCCGCTATTCTGACATCTGAACAGCTGAGCGCATTCACCGATACCGCTGCAGGGCTTGGCCTGGATATCCTGATTGAAGTGCATGACCGTGCTGAACTGGAAATGGTGCTGGCCACCGGCAAGGCTGTTCATTCCGGCGTGCTGCTTGGCATCAACAACCGGAATCTGAAGACCTTTGAGACCGCGCTTTCTGCCACAGCCGAGCTTGCGGCACTGCTTCCGGAGGGACTGCCGGTCATTAGTGAGAGCGGGATTACCGGTCCGGAGGACATCGCATTCTTAAGCAAGACCCGGGCTACCGGCGTGCTGGTAGGAGAATATCTGATGCGCCAGCCGGATGTAGAGCAGGCTGTCCATCAGCTGCTCGGACCGCTTCCTGCAGGGAAGGACCGTGCGCTGCATGGCTGATACACTCGTAAAAATCTGTGGACTTCAGGACGTTGAAGTGCTAAAATCTATGAAGAGTTTGCCTCTGGATTATATCGGATTGGTATTTGCCCCGAGCCGCCGCAGAGTGACTGCTGAAGCTGCTGCCGAGCTTGTTGCAGAGCTGAAGGAGTGGGAGACTGGGACAGCACCCCGCGTTGCTGGAGTCTTCGTCGATCCGCAGCTTACAGAGCTGACAGAGCTGCTCAGAACAGTACCGCTGGACGTCGTGCAGCTGCATGGGCAAGAGAGCCCGCTGTTCTGCAGCGGGGTCAAGCAGGCTTTTCCGCAGATTCAAGTATGGAAAGCACTTTCTGTGGCGGGCCATGCCCCTGATGCCGGAACCGGCATTCATGCTCTCCTGGAGAGCTACGCAGGCACAATCGATGCGCTGCTCCTGGATACCTATGATCCGCAGGGCAGCGGAGGCTCCGGACGTACGTTTGACTGGGAACAGATTCCGCTATATCAGCAGGCGGCGGCGGAAGTAGCGCTGCCTTTATTTATAGCCGGAGGACTGCACCCGGACAACGTGAATGAGCTGCTGGACGGCTACGCGCCATATGGCGTGGATGTATCCAGCGGAGTGGAGAGTAACGGCCTTAAGGATATCGCAAAAATGACAGCTTTCGTGGAAAGGGTGAAGCAATCATGATACAAGTACCGGACAAGAACGGTCGTTTTGGTTCTTTTGGAGGCCGCTTCGTTCCTGAAACCTTGATGAATGCACTGATTGAGCTGGAGGAGGCCTACCGTAAATTCTCGGCAGACCCGGCATTTCAGGAGGAAATAGATTACCTGCTTAAGCAGTATTCCGGACGCGAGACCCCGCTGTATTATGCAGAGCGGCTTAGCAAACACCTGGGTGAGGCGAAGATCTATCTGAAGCGTGAAGACCTGAACCATACAGGTGCGCACAAGATCAACAACGCTATCGGACAAGGCATTCTGGCCAAAATGATGGGTAAAACCAAGGTGATTGCCGAAACAGGAGCCGGCCAGCACGGCGTGGCTACCGCTACAGTTGCAGCCCTGCTCGGTATGGAATGCAAGGTATTCATGGGCGAAGAGGATACCCGCCGCCAGGCACTGAACGTCTTCCGTATGAAGCTGCTTGGTGCAGAGGTGATTCCTGTAACCTCCGGGTCAAGAACCCTGAAGGACGCCGGTAATGAGGCACTGCGCTACTGGGTGAGCAACGTTGAGGATACCTTCTATATCCTTGGCTCTGCCGTAGGCCCGCATCCCTATCCGATGATGGTCCGTAATTTCCAGCGGATTATCGGGGATGAGACCCGCCGCCAGATTCTGGAGGCGGAAGGACGCTTGCCGGATCTGCTGGTTGCCGCGGTAGGCGGAGGCAGTAATGCCATCGGCATGTTCTATCCTTTTATGGAGGATGAGCAGGTTGGTATGATTGGTGTTGAAGCTGCCGGCAAGGGAATTGATACTCCGTTCCATGCAGCAACCATGAGTAAGGGGAGTCATGGCGTCTTCCAGGGATCACTCAGCTACCTGCTGCAGGATGAGCACGGACAGGTGACTGAAGCCCATTCTATATCGGCCGGACTGGATTATCCAGGTGTCGGCCCCGAGCACTCCTATCTCAAGGATATTCACCGCGCACAGTATGTGCCGGTTACGGATGACGAGGCGCTGGATGCGCTGAAGCTGCTCTGTCAGACGGAAGGCATCATCCCTGCCCTGGAATCTGCCCATGCGATTGCCCATGTGGTAAAGCTCGGCAAGACACTGACCAAGGATGATATTGTAGTCATCTGCCTGTCCGGACGCGGCGACAAAGACGTGGAATCGATCATGGCGTATACGGAAGGGGCGGGGAAATAATGACTACCGAAACTACAAACCGGATGGATCTGACCTTCAAAAAGCTGCGGGCAGAGGGCCGGGCAGCCCTGATTCCTTTTCTTACCGTAGGCGATCCCGATCTTGAGACGACGCTGGATATTATCGCTGAGCTGGAGGCGGCCGGTGCGGACATTCTGGAGCTCGGCGTTCCCTATTCCGACCCGTTAGCCGACGGTCCGGTCATTCAGCGGGCTTCCTCCAGAGCCTTGCGCAGCAATATTCATCTCCGCACCTGCATGGAGACAGCCCTTAAGGCACGTCAGGCCGGCAGCCAGCTGCCCTTCATCCTGTTCACCTACTATAATCCGGTGATGCAGATGGGGCTAGATACCTTCTTTGCCGAGCTGGATGCCCATGAAATCAGCGGGCTGATTATTCCCGATCTGCCTGTTGAAGAGTCGGAGGACATGCGTGAGCGCAGCCGTGCGGCCGGAGTGAATCTGATTCCGCTGGTAGCCCCGACTTCCAGTGAGCGGATTGCGCGGATTGTTTCCGGCGCCAGCGGGTTCGTCTACTGTGTATCTTCGCTTGGTGTAACCGGAGAACGGTCTACCTTTCATACCGGGGTGGATGACTTCATTCAATCCGTCCGCCGCTCTACAGACCTGCCGATCGCTGTAGGATTCGGGATCTCTACTGGAGAACAAGTGTCCCGGTTTGCGAAAATTTGCGATGGTGTAGTCGTCGGCAGTGCGATTGTCCGCAAGGTAGAGGATGTTATTCCTCTGCTGGCCCAGCCGGAGACAAGAAGTGCCGGACTGTTGCAAATTCGTGAATTTGTGGCACAATTAAGACCATAACGGTCTGCATACTGACCTGATACTAGCCAATTACTTCTAGAGAGCGAGGATGGGCCATGAACCCGAAACCTAATATCGTCGACCTCCCTGTCTACAAGCCGGGGAAACCGATTGAAGAAGTCAAGAAGGAGCTGGGCTTAAGCGATGTTATTAAGCTGGCATCCAACGAGAACCCTTACGGGGCAGCGCCAAGCGCAAAAGCCGCTATTGTAGCGGAACTGGATAATCTGTATTTATACCCGGACGGTTCCGCTGCCGAGCTGACTGCAGCATTGGCCGGACATCTGGGAGTAGCAAGTGACAACATTATTTTCGGCTGCGGGTCTGACGAGATTATTGCTCTGATCGCACGGGCGTTTTTCCTGCCCGGTGATGAGACTATAATGGCGGACCAGACCTTCTCCGTCTATAAGAGCAACGCTGATATAGAAGGTGCTGTATCTATTGAAGTACCCTTGAAGAATGGTACCCATGATCTGGATGCCATGCTGGCGAAGATTACGGACCGTACGAAGGCAATCTGGATCTGCAATCCGAACAATCCGACAGGAACCATTGTGCCGGAGGATGCCCTGATTACTTTCCTGGATGCAGTTCCGGCTGGAGTTATGGTTATACTGGATGAGGCATATTTCGAATACGTGACCGATCTGAGTTACTCTGACGGGATTAAACTTCTGGATACTCATCCCAATCTCGTTGTACTCCGCACGTTCTCCAAGATCTACGGTCTTGCTGCACTCCGCATCGGTTACGGCGTGGCCAGCCCGCAGATTATCTCCTTGATCAATAAAGTGCGGGAACCGTTCAATACCACCCGCTTAGCCCAGGTAGGGGCGCTGGCTGCATTGGCTGATCAGCAATATGTCCAGCAGTGCCGGTCGCTTAACAGTGCGGGGATTGTGCAGCTGCAAGCTGAGTTCCAGCGTCTAGGCCTTGAGTCCTTCCCGGCACACGGCAACTTCATCATGGTGGATGTGCGCAAGCCGGCCTTTGAGGTCTTCGATGCCTTGCTGCGGCAAGGTATTATCGTGAGAGCAGGCCACCACCGCTACCCGACCTACATCCGGGTTACTGTCGGCTCTGCCGAGCAGAATACGGCCTTCATCGCTGCCTTGGAGAAAGCGCTTGAAGAACAGGGAGTACGCGCATAACCTATATCAGAAGAAGCAGGATTGACGATATCACAGAAGGCAGGTAGTTCTAAGAACATGACGACAAAAATAGCAATTTTCGGTGTCGGTCTGATCGGCGGCTCACTGGCCCTTTGCTTCAAAGGCAAGGAGGGCCTGACCGTAGTAGGGCATGCCCACCGTCCTGAATCAGCAATCAAATATGTCAGCAGAGGTGTAGTCGACGAGGCTACCCTATCGCTTGAAGAAGCGGCGCTTGGCGCCGATTATATTTTTCTGTGTGTGCCTGTTGGCATGATAGAGGATTATCTTCAGCAGCTAAGCCGCCTGCCGCTGAAGCCGGGCTGTATTATCACCGACGTCGGCAGCACCAAGGCCAGCATAGCCGCCTGCGCAGTTTCCCTTGACCTTCCCGGTGTGCATTTCATCGGCGGCCATCCGATGGCCGGCTCGGAACGCTCGGGTGTAGAGGCAGCCTCCTCCTTGCTGTTCGAGAATGCCTATTACGTGCTGACGCCTCCGCCCGGAGTTCCGGAGGAAGCTTATCTTGCACTGGAATCCTTGCTTCTACATACCAGAGCGCATATTGTCCGGCTTGACCCGGAGCGCCATGATGAGATTGTCGGAGCGATCAGCCACCTGCCGCATATTATTGCGGTGGCGCTGGTCAATCAGATTCATGCTTACCATGATTCAGACTCTTTGTACAGCACACTTGCGGCCGGCGGCTTCCGGGATATTACGCGGATTGCCTCAAGTGATCCGATCATCTGGCGCGATATCCTGCTGAATAACCGCTCGGTTATGCTGCGTCTGCTCAAAGACTGGAATGACGAGGTTTCTTCATTCATTCATTTGCTGGAGCAGGGCGATGGTGCGGGGATTGAGTCGGCCTTCCATGAGGCGAATGAATTCCGCAGCCAGCTGCCTGAGCGCCGGAAGGGAATGATTGTCCCGTTGTTCGACCTTCATATTGATGTTCCCGATCATCCCGGGATTATCGGACGCATCACCACAGAGCTGGGCGACCAGGGCATCAACCTTAGCAACGTGCAGATTATTGAGAGCCGGGAGGATGTACCCGGGATCATGCGCCTGTCGTTCCGCCAGGAGCATGATATGGAGCGGGCCAAGGTTGTGTTGCAGCAGAATGATTATACGGTATATGTATAGCGAAGAGCCGGGGCATGATGCCCCGGCTTTTTCTTAATCTAAGAATTTATTTGCTGTGCATGATTACTAGTCTTTTCATTTCTCGCTGAAACGCACTGTCCTTAAGGACGGCTTAGCCGCTTCCACTTGCTATCAAACTGTCAGGCCAGCCGCTTCTCCCCAGATCCAATTATCCTGAAGCGGACTGAGATTCCGTTATCTTGTTCTATGGAACACGAAAGAGGGCATTCCAGGTCAATTAAGCGATTCTGAGTCCGATTAACCGGCAATTTCGCCGATTTTACTCAAATAACGTATTCTCAGTCCTCCTCACTGACGGGCAGGTTATGAAGGCTGCGGCAACTCTCAACGTTCAATGACGCAGAGCGGAAGATTTCGCGGAGCGTATTTGTGTCGTCACGGACTGCGCTTCGGATGATTAGGTTAGGGAAGAATAATGCGGGAGCAGCCATCAGCCTGTAAAATACCCAATTGTTCATAAAAATGCACAAAAAAAGACCGCTTACAAAGTAAGCGGCTACAATTCACAATGAATTGGAATTGTACAGTGTTTGGATAGGAGTGGAGAGAAACCATACTGTACTTTTATTATATGTATACGGTTACATTCTGTCAACCCCTTTATCAAACTTAAATAATACCGCTTTCAATATTCGACTTCCCGCTGAATCTAAAAGTCTATTAATGTCATCCTGTTAGAATGTATGCTATACTGGGTTAAGTATGTTTATAGATTTCTTCCAAGTATAGGGAGCCATATGCCTATCTGAACAGTAATAGAAATTTGTAAAGATGCGAATTTCTTTCTGTATTTACATACAGTATGCCTTAATTAACGGCTGGTTGAATATACATAGGAAGTATTTCATTTAATCGTGCAAATTTGTAGCAATGCCGCAACTTTTTCTTACCTGACCGGTATACACAGATACGGACCGGACGGGATTAAACGTGCAAGGGCGAGGAGGGCCGAACTCACCATGACGGATTCCCAGTTGATCCAGCTTATTAAGCAAGGAGATACAGAATTATACTCGGAATTGATGCGACGTTATCAACGCAAGATACTGGCGTTCGTGTATCACATGCTTAAGAATTCCCATATGGAGCTGATTGCCGAAGACCTCTGTTCTGAGACCTTCTACAAGGCTTTCCGGAGTCTTCATTCGTTCCGTGAAGTGGATGCTTCTTTTTCTACATGGCTGTACACTATTGCCCGTAATACAGTGCTTAGTGAGCTGCGCAAGAACCGTGCCGGAAATGTATCGCTTGAAGAGAGCGGTTATACTCCTGTGGCACCGCTTGACGTTGCCCCCGAACAGGCGGCATTACGTAAGGAACGGATGAATCTGGTCCGTGAAGCAATTAACAATCTCCCGGAGAAGCAGCGTTCTGCGCTCATTCTGCGTGAATATGATCAGATGGATTATCAGGAAATTGCAGTGATTCTGGATCAGAGTGTCAGCTCCGTGAAATCACTATTGTTCCGCGCCAGGAGCAGTGTGAAGCTCCAGCTCGAATCCTATTTCTATGAGCCTGAATTTGATGAGCAGGCTGAGAGGGTGTAAGGCCAATGAATTGCAGGGAAGCGCAGGATTCCATTCCGCTCTTGTGGGACGCTCCCCCCACGGATCCCAGACGGATTAGACTGGAGAAGCATATCGCGACTTGTTCCTATTGCAGTGCCGAATGGGCGTTGTGGCAGGAGACAAGTGAGCTTATGCAGGACTCAAGGTTTGAAGTCAGTGATGAACGCGCAGAAGCGATTAACCTTAAGGTTATGGAGCGGATCTATCTGGAAAGCCCCTGGCTTATGCCCGGGGACGGTAAATCTGCGGGCAGCTCCGCTGTTTTCCGCCGCCGTCTGAGCCTGTGGATCGCCTGTTTTCTGGCTGTGTTCATCTCCAGCTTTTTATATTTCACCATGTTCAAAACACCCTCGAATACTACTGCGGCCCAGAGCGGGATTGTAGAAACAGGTGTGGCAGGACTGACACTGGATTGGTCATCTTCTTATCCGGTCGAGTCAGAGGGCGGTATTATTGAACCGCTTGTAGCCAATATGGGCCCTTCCCACCCGCAATACTGGATGGTGTTGTCGACGCTTGGCGTCGGGTTGTCTATATTCCTGCTGGTACGCCTGAACCGTTACCGTAGACAATGAAAGCCCCTTTACTTATATAGTGAAGAGGGCTTTTTCGTATCCGGATATGAGCTTCAAGTGAGGAATAGACCTGTAATTTTGTTAAAAAAGAAGACATTTGTTTTCATTCGTGTTACATTATTAAGCAAACATAAATGGAAGGGAAAGGTGATAGGCAATGCTGATCGGCTTAATACGCCACGGGCTGACGGATTGGAACGCGGAAGGTAAGATTCAGGGACAAAGTGACATTCCGCTTAACGACGAAGGCCGCAGGCAGGCTGAGATGCTGGGTGACCGGCTTCTGCAGGAGCCTTACCACTGGGACTATTGCATTACGAGCAGTCTTTCCCGCGCAGCTGAGACAGGAAAGATCGTTGCCGCCAAGCTGGGAATTCCTTTACTGGAACCGGATCATCGAATCCGCGAGCGCGCTTATGGCCAAGTAGAAGGCATGACGGCTGCAGCCCGCGAAGCTAAATGGGGCAAGGACTGGAATCAGTTAACACTGGGGCAGGAGAGCGATGCGGCGCTTCAGGTCCGCGGGCTTGCTTTTCTTGAGGATCTCTCAGCCCGTTATCCGGATCAGAATGTACTGGTCATCTCCCATGGAGGGTTTCTTGCACAGCTGTATACCGCGCTATACAAAGACAAGTATTCGGAACGGCTCGGCAACCTCTCCCTGACGATTTTGGAGAAAAATGAGCAGGAATGGAATCCGTTATTGTACAACTGTACCCGTCATATCTTGCAGAATCAGCGTTAACCCGACCCTTCGGGTTATTTTTTTTGCGTAATAAGGAATAAAAAGGGCTGTATTTCCCATAATGGTAGTAAAACGGTGAGGCGATAAAAGATGAATCTGGCGGATATGCTCACTTACGCAGACATTGGTCAGCTTACCGCCATTGCGGGACGCTATGAATGTGAGTGCAAACGGAATTCCAAACATGATTTGATTCAGAGTATTCTCATTACCTTGGGCAGCCGTGAGTTTATGGAGTCTCATATCCGGGGCTGTACCCCGGAGGAACTGCGGTTCCTGAACACTTTGCTATTTGATGAGCGCAGCCATTTCAGTCTGGAAGATCTTCTTGCCGCCGCAAGGCAGGCATGTTTTGACACACCCTCCGGTAAAAGCGGCAGCTACCGCGATATGGTCAGCAGGTTCAAAAACGGCGGCTGGCTCTTTACCGGTGCATCGCAGCAGAGCAGGTATCTGTTTCAGGTCCCGCTGGATCTGAAGAACCGCTTCCGCGACAGGATGGGGGAGCACCTGAAGGAAGGGATTACTCCAAGTCCTGAACCGGCAATGTACCGGGGCGAGGGTGATCTGCTGGCGGGCGATCTGCTGCTCTTCCTGCGCTATGTGAAGGAGAACGAGCCTGAACTTGGCCAGGAGGGGGCACTGTATAAACGCAATCAGCAGGGAGTGATGAATGCCTTGCAAATTGCTGAGCCCCTGCTGGGCAAAGGCGGGTGGAGATTCGGCTACGGCAGGGCCTGTGAGCATTATCCGCCGAGATTTGCCCTGCTGTATGATTATGCCCGCCACCGCCGCTGGATCTCGGAGGAGGGCTACCGTCTGAAGCTCACAGCCTTAGGGGAGCAATTCCTGGAGGAAGGGAAATCGGAAAAGCTGATGCAGTTATTCTCCTTTTGGTTAAGACTGTATAAAGGCGCAATTCCAAACCTGCCGTCGCTAGTCTATTGGATCAGTCTTAGTGCAGGCAGATGGGTTACAGTGGCTTCATTATCCGAAGGGCTGGGCTGGCTGATTAAGCCGTTCTATTATGATGATGCCGGTGCCATACTCGAACAGCGTATTCTGCGGATGATGCTGCATCTGGGTATGATCAGACTCGGAGAAGGTGCCGAAGGACCGGTGGTCATGATGACGCCCTGGGGAAGTGAAGCGGCCGTACCGAAGCTGCTGCTCAAGTAAGGGGGAGAGAGATGCGGATTGCTTATGGGAGTTACATACCGCAGCTTGATGAATCAGTCTATGTGGCGGAAGGCGCTAAGCTCGTTGGCGATGTAAGGATGGGGAAACAATCCAGTATCTGGTTCAATGCCGTGCTTAGAGGAGATTTGGCTCCGGTGATAATCGGAGAGCGCTGCAATATCCAAGATGGTACGGTGGGTCATGTGGCTGAGGGTGTACCGCTAATTCTGGGTGATGATATATCGGTCGGCCATTCCGCGATTATCCACGGCTGCCGGATAGGCAAAGGCACATTAATCGGAATGGGAGCAATTGTATTGAACGGAGCAGAGATTGGTGAATATGCTTTAATAGGAGCCGGCTCCATTGTAACCGAAAACAAAATCATTCCGCCGTACACGCTCTCCTTAGGCACCCCGGCCAAAGTGATCCGTGAGTTGACCGAACAGGATCTGCTGAGGATGGCACGCACCAGTGAAAGCTATGTGAAGAAGGCATTGGAATACGGAAACTCTTAAACAGCGGAGGTGTATCGAATGGACAAAATGAAGGCTACCTATGAAGTGATGCTGGGGCTTGCTGCAGAAATGGTTTGGGATGAAGCGTTAAGAAAGCGTCGTACCGACATCTTGTACCGGAAGATTGACACGGCGCTGGCTGCCGGAGATGAGGCGGCTTTCCGGAATCTGACTGAAGAACTGAAAAGTTTGGCATAAGGAAATGCGCCTGGCGCATTTCTTTTTTTACAATTATGATGTTCTAAATGCTGCATGAGCGGCAAGAAGGGGGCCAGCCGATGAAATTCAGTGATTTTGACCGTGAGACTTGGGAAGCCAACGGACAGTTCTATGATACCTGTGTTATTCCGTATACAGGACTTCAAGGGACGGAGACACCTCCCGAGACTGTTGCAGCGCTGGAGCGTCAGCGTGATTTCCTCGATTTAGTCGAGAAGCCTTTTCAAGGGCGGGTAGTGACGTATCCGGCGGTACAGTATGCAGGAGCAGAAAGTATAGCTTTACTTAATGTCCTTTGCCAAAAAGTCAAATCCATTGGTTTCCAGTATGTAATCGTGTCATCCGCAAATGAAGTGCTTTTAACAGAAGAGGTTTATGAAAGCGATTTACTCCTTTGCCAGCCTGAAATGAAGAGGGATTCTGAGACTCCGGTGAGCACCCGTATACGGGATGAAATCCAGAGATTATGGTTAAATGTAAAATGAGTTAAATGTGACGAAAAATCAACAATTATTCTGAAATCAGCCACAAATGCCTGTCACAATTTAGACAATATTCTTGACGGGTTTTGGAGCCTAAGCTATGATTAGGGTGAACTTATATGTCATGTGATTTTTTTCATTGAAAACGAATTAATTACCAGAATTGTCTTTGAACGGACTCTGCAGGTGCCTTCTCAAATTTTGAAAAGGGGGTTACACACAGTATGAGCAGCCTTAATGAAGAACAGGAACCGCTTCCGCAAGAACAGCCCCAACGGAAGGATATATCGCGTAGACAGTTTTTGGCCTATACACTAGGCGGTGCCACCGCTTTTATGGGAGCCGGAGCCATTCTGCCGATGATTCGTTTTGCCGTAGACCCGATATTACATAAAAAAGGCGAAGGAGACTTTATCAAGGTAGCGGAAACGTCCAAGATTACCGATGTGCCCCAGGAGTTCACCTTTGAACTGCCACAGCAGGACGGATGGTATGCCAGTACAGCAATGCTGACGGCGTGGATCCGTAAAGATGAGAGCGGAGAAATTTATGCGCTTTCACCGGTCTGCAAGCACCTTGGCTGTACGGTAGGCTGGAACAATGATAAGGCTTTTCCGGATGAATACCACTGCCCTTGCCACGGAGCGCGTTATACGAAACTGGGCAAGAATCTGGCGGTAGCCCCGAAGCCGCTTGACCAGTACACCACCAAGATTGACGGCGGCTGGGTGTATCTGGGCGACATCGTTCCAAATACTGAAGCTAAGAAGGAGGCGTGAATCCAATGTTTAAAAATGTCTATAACTGGATTGACGAACGTCTGGATATTACGCCGATCTGGAGAGATGTTGCCGACCACGAGGTTCCCGAGCATGTCAATCCGGCCCATCACTTCTCAGCCTTTGTCTATTGCTTCGGCGGACTTACTTTTTTCATAACCGTCATTCAGATTCTGTCAGGCATGTTCCTGACGATGTATTATGTACCCGATATCATAAATGCCTATGCCAGTGTGGAGTACCTTCAGACCAAAGTCGCCTTCGGCCAAATTGTCCGGGGGATGCATCACTGGGGAGCGAGTCTCGTTATTGTCATGATGTTTCTTCATACGATGCGCGTGTTCTTCACCGGCTCCTATAAAGCTCCGCGCGAGATGAACTGGGTCGTCGGGATGCTGATCTTCTTCGTTATGCTGGGGTTGGGATTAACCGGCTACCTGCTCCCTTGGGATAACAAGGCGTACTTCGCAACCAAGGTTACCCTGGAGATCGCGAACTCTGTTCCGGTTATGGGGCCGGTGCTGAAGGAACTGATGCAGGGCGGTACGATTGTTGGCGCCGAGACGCTGACCCGCTTCTTCGCCCTCCATGTATTCTTCCTCCCGGCGGTCCTGCTTATACTGCTGGTCGGACACTTCATTATGATCCGCAGACAAGGAATTTCCGGCCCATTGTAATTGAGGCTCACAAAACTTAAGAGTATGCTTCCGAAGCGAGTTTTGTACGAAGCGGTTCGAGAAGCAGAGGCTCACAAAACTTTTAGGAGGAACGGTCATGGCGCATAAAGACGACTCCAAAGAGAAGGTGGTATTCGTAGGGGATTCCCGGGTCCGCAGGGGCAACGGGTTCATTACTCCGCCTGACTATTCGGCCTATCCGGGCAAGTCTGAAGCTTTTATACCTAACTTTCTGCTTAAGGAATGGATGGTTGGCGTAGTGGTGCTGGTGGGTATTCTGGTTCTGACGATATCGGAGCCGGCTCCGCTCGGATTTCCCGCGAATGCCACAGCGACGGTAATTCCTATCCCGGACTGGTACTTTCTGTTTCTCTATCAGTATCTCAAGCTGCCCTATGCATCGGGAGATTATATCGTGCTGGGAACGCTTGGCGTGACCGGTGTGGCGTTTGGATCACTGCTTCTGGCCCCTTTTCTGGATACGGGCCGTGAGCGCCGGTTCTACCGAAGACCGATTGCTTCCTCACTTATGTTCCTGTCCCTGGCGGCCATTGTGTACCTGACCAATACCGCCTGGACGGAATACAAGCATGAAATGGCGGAGACGGGACAGATTCCGGAGGATGTGCAGCGTGAGGAGAAAGCGGCCGAGAACAGGGCGGCTGGCTTGCCTACCACAACTGTCGTCCAAACGAAGGACATTGCCATTGTGGACAAGGATGATCCGGCGATGGCACTCTATAAGCAAGCCAGCTGTGTATCCTGCCATGCGGTAGATATGAAGGGCACCGGAGGGCCGCCTTCACTGCGCGGGGTCGGGGATAAGCATGATAAGGCAGCGATTCTTACTATTATTAAAGAAGGCAAAGGACAAATGCCTCCGATGTACGAGACCGCTATGGGAGCAGGGCTGTCCGAGCAGGATATTGATGATCTGGCCGGCTGGCTTGCCAAACAAAAAAGCGAACAGTAAAATAAAATTAACGCAAACCTGATCGTGCATGCGGTCAGGTTTTTGCTTTTGTTGAATTGAAGCTGCAACAGTCGGGAGGAAGTTGTCTATATGCCGGTTCATTGGTTTGACAGATTATTCAGGGACAGAAGGATCATCTGGCTGTTGTTCATCGTGAATCTTCTGGGTACGGTTTACGGATACATGTGGTATGGCAATCAGCTGGCGTTCACGGCTGAGAATTATCCTGTCTGGCTCTTGCCCTTTGTTCCGGACAGTCCTACGGCCAGCCTGTTCTTTACAATTGCATTATTGCTGCTGCTCTACCCGCCGAAGGGGCTTACGGGAACCTTGGTTCGTCAGCTGATCGAGGCGCTGGCCGTAGTCACATCGGTGAAATACGGCATCTGGGCGGTCAGCATGATTGTGGCCGGCGGTTATCAGGGCGATACGGTCAACTGGAAAGACTGGATGCTGATGATTTCTCATACCGGAATGGCGGTTGAAGCACTGATCTATGCCCGCTACTTCTCCTTCCGCAGAATGCTGCCCGTTGCGCTGTTATGGACTTTCGCGAATGATATGGTGGATTATTCTGAAGGCGTATTTCCGTGGCTGCCATCAGTGCTGGATGATGATATCAGTGCCGTACAGTATTTCACCATGGGTCTTACCTTGTTCAGCACAGCTGCTGCGTGGTTATTCGGCGGCAGGACAAGGCGTCCTGCACTTCCGGGCAAACCTGCTGAGAGGCACTGACAGGCTGTTCTAACTCTTGTCCTTCCGCCATACATTAAGGTGGGAGGGATGTCTCATGCCGCGCAGGAGAAGGTTCATACTGTCAGGGATTGTGTTGTGCTGGCTGCTGGCTGGCATGAATGGAGGTAGGGTTCTGGCCGGAGCGGAAGCGGCGGCGGCTGGTGCCAATTCTGGAACTGAAGCATACATAGAGGCAACAGGATTCACCGTCAGTGATCCCGCTGCCCTCACCGGCAGAAGCGGGGCGCAGCGGCTGGAGCAGGCAGCCGAAGCCCTATATGCTTATGTGCTTGAAGGTGATGTGGTCAAGGCTAGGCAGGAGAGTGAGGAAATCTCGCAGATTTTTATCTCCTCTTCCTTCGAAGGGTTGACATCGGTAGAGGGAATCCATGCGCTCTCTACAGTGATTATGGACATGAAGTCTGCAGTGGCTGCTGTAGAGACTTCTCCCCAGCGGTGGGAAGCTGCCGCAGCCAGGCTCCGGCTCGCCGCGAACAGTCTGAATCACCCCCGACAGCCCATGTGGCTGCAGTATTACAAGCTGGTCCGCGAGGATCTGAATAATATGGAGCAAGGCGCTGCCGCTAATGATCTGAAGAGCTGGAAGGCCGCTCTGGCCAGACTGCAGAGCCGGTACGATAATATCCGGCCTGCGGTGATCATCTCCCGGCCGCCCGAGGCTGTCAATACGTTCGATTCCTGGATCTCGTATGCCCAGGGGATCGCCACCTCCGCGCAGCCGTTGGAACGGGCCCGGCTGCTGGAGATTGTGTCTTACGGGCAGGATGCAGCCCGGGTCATGTTCGGCAAAGAGCGCGATGAGCCGGCCTTGTCGCTGCCGCTCGCCCCGCAGCAGTACGGGGCCTGGGGGCTGCTGGCAGGCGCATTCATCCTTACCGTGCTGGCCTACGCCGCTTACCGCAAGTACCGGGGCCAGAACGGCGATTGGAAGGCTGTATAGCCGGGAGGGTGGCATTCGCTGAAGCTGGTGTTCTTCCCATCAGGTGTATGAATCCTCAATACTCACAAAAGCTCCCTTTCCGCTGAGGCGGATGAAGGGAGCTTTTTGAGTACATTTGAAACTGTAACTAACGAAGTAAGTACAATGTTGCTGACGGAACCTGAATTCCTCAGGTTTGCACAGTGTAAACAAAAATGTTGTACATACTACAACTTGAATATCAATATACCAGTGTATTCGGGAAGATTGTTGTATGGAATACAAGAATTCCACTGTTAATCCGCCTGGAGAAGGCGGGTTGTTGCCTTTTATACAACAATTTCGGATTATGACCAAGATTATAAGGGGAATGTTGTACTATGTACAGGATTTCATGTTAACAGCTTCCCCTCAGCTAATCAGGTCTCCCGGAAGCCCTCACCGTGCACATCATGAACGTCGCTGATAATGACGAAGGCCTTAGGGTCAACAGACTTGACCAGCAGGCTGAGCCGGCGGATTTCCTGTCTGGAAACAACGCAGTACACCATGTGTTTGGCCTGTTTGGAATAGGCTCCGATCGCCGGGATCAATGTGACGCCGCGTTCCATCTCTGCGGTAATCAGCTCGGCAATCTGCGGAGCATCATCACTGATGATGGTGAACGCTTTGGCGGCATAAGCCCCCTCTTGAATGAAATCAATGACACGTGAAGCAATAAAGACGGCGACCAGGGTGTACAATATTTTTTCACGGGGGATATAGAGCAGGGAAGCGCCAATAATGATCACATCGACTGCCAGGATAATCTGTCCCATACTCCAGCCGAACTTGCGTCCGAGAATCCGCGCTACAATATCTACCCCGCCGGTGGTGCCGCCGAAACGGAAGACGATCCCCAGTCCCAGCCCAAGTGTTACCCCGGCATATAATGAAGCAAGAATAAAATCATGCTCCGTACTGAACGTTACAATCCAGCCTGCATTAATCATTCGTTCGAACAACCAGAGGAAAAACGACAGGGCGCCGATACCAACGCCTGTGTAGACGATCTGATTCGCCCCCAGCACCTTCCAGCCAAGCAGGAAGAGCGGGAGATTCAGCAGCAGTGTGGTCAAAAAGATCGGTATGCTAAAGGCGTAGTTGAGCAGGATGGTAATCCCGGTGACTCCGCCTTCCATCAGCTGATTGGGTACAATGAAGTACAGAAGTCCGAAGGCGTAGATAGCAGCTCCCAGCATGATGGGGGCAATGGTTTTGCTGATGGTGCTGAATTTAACTGATGATTTCATATAATCCCTCGCCTATGCCTCTAAAGGGCAGTTTATAGGTAGTTATTCTCACGGATACAGCTGCAAATCCACGAAGACTTTCAAAAAAGATTTGTCTTCAAAACGTCTTTACGATAACATAGGGGCAAACAGAAGGCAAGAACAGACGGGGGGTGAAACAACAATTTATGGATAAAAGTCTTAGTGACATTCAGCGTGAGGTTGATCAGTATATCTCACAATTTAAAGAAGGCTATTTCAGCCCGCTGTCCATGCTGGCCCGGATGTCCGAGGAAGTCGGAGAGCTGGCGCGGGAGGTAAACCATCAGTTTGGCGAGAAACCGAAAAAAGCGGATGAAGCCGATAACTCGATCGAGCTGGAGCTGGGCGACATTCTCTTCATTACCGTTTGTTTCGCCAATTCACTGGGCATAGACCTTACTGAAGCCCATAACAAGGTTATGCACAAGTTCAATACCCGCGATGCCGGGCGCTGGACGCTCAAAAACACCGATTAGGCCTTTACTACATATGCTGTACCAAACGAACGGGATTTAGCCGTGAGGATGGTGAGGATATGAATCATAACGACTATGTAAAAGCGGCATACCGCTCTATTCTGCGCAGTGACTTCGCTGAGGCCATCACTCTGTTCGAAGCGGCCATTGCGGCAAGTCCGGATGATGCTGAGGTAAGGTACCGCTGCTCCATCACCTATGCCCGCAGCGGAATGCTGGAGAAGGCGCTTGAACACGCTGTAGCCGCACGCAAACTGGATGGTTCCAAACCGGAATATGATCTGCACCTTCAGCATTTGCAGGCACTGCAGCTCGTGCAGGAAGCGAAACGGCTGCTGGAGGATGAGGCGGCGGTGCCGGTGAATCCATACCATCCGGTTACCTTGCTGAAAGAAGCGGTATCGCTGGACCCCTTATATGGGGATGCTTATGTATGGCTGGCTATTGCACACAGCCGGATGAACGAGCATCTGCAGGCGATAGCTGTACTGAAAGAAGTGATGTCGCTGCACCCGGATGATACCGGTCTGCGTCAGCTGATGAAGGATCTGCAGAAATCGCTGCAAAAATATATACAATAATATCAGAGCCAGGGAAAGCGGGGAGGAATTAATTTGAGCGACAAGATCAGGGTTATTGTCTCCGGAGCCGGAGGAAGAATGGGTAAAGAAGTTGTGAAGCTGGTGCTGCAGGATGATGAACTGGAGCTGGCAGCCGCTGTCGACCGCTCTGCGGGCGACAGCGATGCCGGCCGGATGGTTGGCCTTGAGGATAGTGGTATTCGGGTGACTTCGGACCTGGAGGCAGCTCTTGCAGGAGCTGCTGCAGATGTGCTGGTGGACTTCACCATTCCGCAATCAGCCTACAGCAATACTGCCCTGGCCATCAAATATGGCGTTCGACCGGTGATCGGGACTACCGGATTTACGCCTGAACAGATCGCCGAGCTGGACAAGCAATGCCAGGATCAGGAGATCGGCGGACTCATTGCACCGAACTTCTCCATCGGAGCCATTCTTCTAATGAAATTCGCAGCCCAGGCTGCCAAATATTTCCCGCACCTGGAGATAATCGAGTATCATGGAGACCAGAAGCTGGATGCGCCATCAGGAACAGCCATTAAGACGGCAGAGATGATCTCTGAGGCACGGCAGGAGCTTCGCCAGGGACACCCGGGGGAAGAAGAGATTATTGAGGGATCACGCGGCGGTTACTACAACGGGTTCCGGATTCATAGCGTACGTCTTCCCGGCGTTTTTGCCCAGGAAGAAGTGGTATTCGGCGGGTTTGGACAGTCGCTTAAGATCCGCCATGATTCATACGAGCGTGCCGGGTATATGCCGGGAGTCAAGATGGGAATCCAGAAGGTGATGGGGTATACCGGTTTGATTTACGGATTTGAGCATTTTATAGAATAGACGGGGGAGAGCAACATGTTAAAAATCGCATTTATCGCACATGACCGCAAAAAAGATGAGATGGTGAATTTCGTAACCGCCTATGAGCATGTATTTGAAGGGCATCAGTTATATTCCACCGGAACGACCGGACAACGGATTATGGAAGCAACAAAACTCGTCATTCACCGCTATATGTCCGGCCCGCTGGGCGGAGATCAGCAGATTGGCTCCATGGTGGCGACGGATGAGCTTGATTTGATTATTTTCCTGCGTGATCCGCTTATGGCACAGCCGCATGAACCGGATATCACGGCACTGCTCCGCCTGTGTGATGTGTATGGAATCCCGGTGGCAACCAATATTGCCACAGCGGAAATTCTGGTAAAGGCAATTGACCGCGGAGATTTCGGCTGGCGCGAGCTGGTACATAAATACAAACCGGGTGTGGATGAATAATGAAACTCGACATTCTGGTATTCGGCGCTCATGCCGATGATGCGGAGATCGGCATGGCGGGAACCATCGCCAAACACACGGCTGCCGGCTTCAAAGTGGGGATGTGTGATCTGACACAGGCGGAAATGTCCTCGAACGGAACGGTGGAGCTCCGTAAACTTGAGGCGCAGCAGGCTGCAGACGTGTTGGGGGCTGCGGTGCGTACGAATCTGGGACTTCCTGACCGGGGGCTCTATATGACAGAGCACCATCTGGCGGCAGTGACTGCGGAAATCCGCCGCTATGCCCCTTCCATAGTGTTCGCCCCTTACTGGGAGGACAGGCACCCGGATCATATCGCCTGCAGCAAGCTGGTGGAAGAGGCCGTATTTAACGCCAAGCTGCGTAAGTATATGCCGGACATGCCTTCTATCCCTGAACCGCAATTATATTTCTATTTCATTAACGATCTGGGCCGTACCGATCTGATTGTCGATGTAACGGAACAATATCCGCTCAAAGAGCAGGCGTTGTCCTGCTACCGGTCACAATTTGGCATTCTCCCTGGTGAAGATGCTGTGAAGACCCCTTTAACAGAAGGGTATATCGAGCGCGTCCGTTCGAGAGATATGCTGCTCGGACAGCGGAGGCTCATTCCTTATGCAGAAGGGTTCGCCGGCAAGGTGCCGCATACGGTGGATTACTTCGATGCTGCCGGTAAATAAGGCTCGGATTTGAAAAAGCCCGAAAAACAACTATAATAAATTCATGTCATTACTTGAAGTAATAGATTTATGTAAAATGAAGGGGCGGAGCTATGGACCGGCTGAAAATAGGCATCACTTGTTATCCGTCTCTTGGCGGCTCGGGCGTAGTGGCGACTGAACTGGGCAAGCTTTTGGCCGAGAAGGGCCACGAGGTCCACTTTATTACACACAGCATCCCGTTCCGGCTGGGAACGTTTCAAAAGAATATATTTTATCATGAGGTAGAGGTTAACGATTATTATGTGTTCCGTTATCCGCCTTATGATCTGGCGCTTGCGACCAAGATGGCTCAGGTAGCCAAGATGCAGAAGCTGGATCTGTTCCATGTGC
This sequence comes from Paenibacillus phytohabitans, assembly GCF_013141775.1. Lineage (GTDB taxonomy): Bacteria > Bacillota > Bacilli > Paenibacillales > Paenibacillaceae > Paenibacillus_AQ > Paenibacillus_AQ phytohabitans. The sequence goes on along the minus strand of NZ_WHOB01000020.1, from coordinate 145,469 downwards.
ATTATGCGGTGCCGCATGCCGTCTGTGCTTTTCTGGCCAAGCAGATCCTGGGCAACGACATTAAAGTGGTTACAACCCTGCATGGCACGGATATTACCGTACTGGGCCAGGATGAATCCCTGAAGGATCTGATCCGCCTGGGCATTAACGAGAGTGATGCGGTGACTGCCGTCTCCCAGGATCTCATCAAGGAAACACGTAAGGCGCTTGATATTACACGGGAAATTGATCTGACCTATAATTTCGTGGACAAACGGGTGTATTATCCACGCGATGTAACGGACCTGCGCGGTGACTACGCTGCTCCGGATGAAAAAATCCTGATGCATATCAGCAACTTCCGTCCGGTTAAAAGGGTAAGTGATGTGGTGGATGTGTTCGCGAAGGTGAATAAACATCTGCCTTCACGTCTGCTCCTGGTGGGGGAAGGGCCTGATCTGCCGAAGATTCAGGCCAAAATCAGCGAGATGGGCCTGGATGACAAAGTGCGGTTTCTGGGTAAGCAGGATGAAATTGCCCAGGTGATTTCACTGGCTGATCTGCTGCTGCTCCCTTCGGAGAAGGAGAGCTTCGGGCTCGTTGCCCTGGAGGCGATGGCTTGCGGCGTTCCGACCATCGGGTCCCAGACCGGCGGGATTCCAGAGCTGATTCAGCATGGCAAAACCGGATTCCTCGCGCCGGTAGGCGATACTCAGACAATGGCTGATTATGCGGTTCAGCTGCTCTCGGACGACGCGATGGCAGAGAGCTTCAGACGCGCCTGTCTGGAACGGGCCTGTCATGATTTCAGCAGGGATATGATTACGAATCAATACGAAGATATATATTACCGCGTGCTAGGACGCAAGGTACTCGGATTGGATCCTATCCGGGGGTAAGGAGCAGGGCATGGAATGGACAATGGCATCATCCGGCATGGCGGAAGCCGCCGGCACCGTCATCACCGGTCTGCTTGCGGGCGGGCATGAAGCTTATTTCGTGGGCGGCTGCCTGCGCGATGAACTGCTGGGCAGACCGGTGCATGACATGGATCTTACCACCTCTGCACTGCCGGAGGAGGTTATGGCCCTGTTTCCGCGCTGTGTTCCTACCGGGCTGGCTCATGGCACGGTTACTGTACTGCAGAATGGTTATAGCTTTGAAGTTACGACGTACCGGACGGAGAGCGGCTATGCCGATCACCGCCGTCCGGAGCACGTCTTTTTTGTGAGCGATGTGAAGGAGGACCTCCGCCGCCGCGATTTCACGATCAACGCCATGTGCTCCGGGCTTAATGGTGCGCTGATTGATCCCTTTGGCGGGGAGCGGGATCTTCAGCTCCGCCGTATCCGCTGTGTGGGCCTGGCGGAGGAACGCTTCGGCGAGGATGCGCTGCGGATGCTGCGCTGTGTGCGCTTCGCCTCCGTGCTGGATTTCGCCATCGCCAAGAATACGTGGCGCGGCCTGATGCGCCAGCGGGATAAGCTGGCGCATATTGCTGTGGAGCGGGTGCGCGCGGAGGTTGAGTGCATCGTAGAGGGCCCGCATCCGCAGCGCGGGCTGGCCCTCCTGCTGCGCAGCGGCCTGCTGCCGCGCGGCAAAGCGCCGTTCCCCTGGACCGGCAGTGACCTGGCGGCAGCAGCCGCCCGTACAGCCGGTCTGGGGAACCTGCAGGACGCCCGCCTGCGGTGGGCGCTCCTGCTGCATGCCCTGGGATCGTCCGCCGCTGCGGCGGATGAGCTCCTGCGGGCATGGACGTTCCCGGGGGCGACGCGCAGCAGCGTCGTCGCCGTACTGCGCGTCCGCGAAGCCTGGGACGCGGCGCTGTCTTCGGTGGCGCCGGATGCTCCAGGCGCCACGGAGGGCCTGCGGCGGCGGTGGATCGCCGCCGTGCTGGCCCACGGCCAGTCAGCCGCCGAAGGGTGGCTGACGCTGCTTGCGGCGGCGGAGGATGCCGCCGCGGGGCCTGTCCCTGCGCCGGATCTGGCGCAGGGTTCTGCGGGCGCGGCTACAGCGCCGCCTGCCCTCAGCCCCGCCGCAGGGCAGCAGCCCGTTTCCGCGACGGTCCAAGCCCGGCTCCTGCGCTCCTGGACCGCAGCTATGCCGCTCCGCAGTCTTGCGGAGCTGGCGGTGACGGGCCACGAGCTTGCAGAATTGCTGCAGAAGCGGCCCGGGCCATGGCTTGGCGTGCTGCTGAACAAGCTGCTGCTGGCTGCTGCAGCCGGCGTCATTGCAAATGATAAACAATTATTGCTGCAGGAAGCACAAAGGATGGATAGAGATGAAGAGTGATGACACGCTGCCGTCCGGCCGTATGAAGCGGGAGGACTTCGTTTCAAGCTGGCCTGGCGAAATCGTACGGATGGATTCGGTGGCGTCTACACAAGAGGAAGCCAAGAAGCTGGCCGAGAACGGTGCCCCTGAGGGCACCGCGATTATGGCCGAGGAGCAGACCGGCGGCCGGGGCAGAATGGGCCGCAAGTGGCATTCCCCGCGCGGCAAGGGAATCTGGATGAGCCTGGTGCTGCGTCCGAATCTCCCGCTGTCCCTGACCCCGCAGCTGACTCTGCTGGCAGGTGTAGCTGTCTGCACGGCGATCCGTGAGGTTACCGGTGTTCCTGCCGGCATCAAGTGGCCCAATGATCTGCTGGCCGGCGGACGCAAAATTTGCGGCATTCTGCTTGAATCCTCCCTTAGGGAAGGCGGCCTTCATTACTGTATCGCCGGAATCGGCATTGCCGTTAATCTGACCCGTGAAGATTACCCGGCTGAACTGCAGGAGGTGGGAACCTCCCTGCTGATTGAAGGGGGCGGCATTCCCGTTGACCGTACCAGGCTTGCGGAAGCGGTGCTGGCTGAGCTCGAATATCTGTACCTTCAATACATAGAGCAGGGCTTCCGGCCTATTCGGGAGCTCTGGGAATCGATGTCGGTAACGCTGGGCCGCCAGGTGTGTGTGAATACGCCGCAAGGCCGCACCGAAGCCATGGCAGTAGGTCTGGATGACAACGGAGGACTGCGGCTGCGCAATAGCGCTGGTGAGATTACCAGCGTGCTGTCAGGGGAAATCGAAATGATCTGAGCGTCAAGACATGCCGCCTTATGTCATATTTTTAGGTGTAATTGTCTGCAGATTTTGTTATAATAGCTTCAGAGGCGGCATCGCTATGGCGAGCTGTACTTAAGCAACTGAACTTTTATAGAGTTGTTTTACCGGATTTACCTTCATAACTGTATGTAACGGTTACGTTGGATTCTGCTCTGAGCCGTAAGGACCGAGACAGAAGGGACGATCGCGAGTGACTCTTTTTTGCCCTTCGGACCTTTTTAGCGGACCATGCTAAAAGGTTTTTTTGTTTGCGCGGTAACGCGTATTTTATGGAAAAGGGGAATGAGAGCTAATGGCAGAGAAACATCCGCTGAATATTATCAAAATGAAAAAAATGAAAACGGAAGGTGTGCCGCTGAGCATGCTGACCGCTTATGATTATCCTTCGGCCCTCCTGGCTGAGGAGGCAGGGGTCGACCTGATTCTGGTAGGCGACTCGCTCGGGAATGTCGTGCTTGGTTACGATACCACCCTGCCGGTTACCATAGACGATATGGTCTACCATACCCGTTCGGTGAAGCGCGGGGCGCAGAACACATTTATCATCGCGGATATGCCTTTTATGACCTATCACGGAAGTGTGGATGAGACCTTGCGCGGAGTGCGCAGGCTGATGCAGGAAGGTCAGGCCCATGCCGTCAAAATGGAAGGCGGCCTTGAAATCTGCAATGCGGTATCCGCTGTAGTTGCCGCCGGAGTGCCTGTTCTCGGACATATCGGCTTGACTCCGCAATCGGTGAATATGATCGGCGGCTACCGGATCCAGGGCAAGGATGCCAAGGATGCACAGCGGCTGATCGATGAAGCGAAGGGGCTTGAAGCTGCCGGAGCCTTCGGCATCGTGCTTGAACTGGTGACGGAAGAAGTGGCCGCTGCCATCTCCAAGGCAATCAGTATTCCGACCATCGGCATTGGCGCGGGCCGCTATTGTGACGGTCAGGTCCTGGTCTTCCATGATGTGCTGCGCTATGCCTCCCCTTACCGGGAGAAACGGTTTGTCAAAACCTACGCCGATGTCGGCAGTCTGATCCGTGAAGGCATCAGCAGCTATGTGCGGGAAGTGAAAGACCGCTCCTTCCCGGCGGAGGAACATGTGTTTAACGCGGATGAAACGGTACTGGAATCCCTATACGGCGGTGCCGGCAAAGGAGCGAAATAAGATGAGAGTAATCAGAACAATTGCACAGATGCGTGAAGCGCTGGAATATATGCGTCAAGGCGGCCATGGGCCGGTCGGTTTTGTACCTACTATGGGTTATCTGCATGAAGGCCATGCCAGCCTGCTGCGCGCAGCAGGTGAGAAGAGCGGCACAGTGGTGATGAGTATATTTGTCAATCCGCTGCAGTTTGGCCCTAATGAGGATTATGCTTCCTATCCCCGCGATGAGCAGCGTGATCTGGCGCTTGCTGAACGCGAGGGTGCGGATATTGTGTTTATCCCTAGTGTTGAGGAAATGTATCCCCAGCCGATCCGCACGGGAGTTTCGGTGTCTTCCCTTACAACACAGCTCTGCGGAGCTTCGCGTCCGGGTCACTTCGATGGAGTGACTACGGTGGTCAGCAAGCTGTTCAATATTGTACAGCCGGATTATGCCTTCTTCGGGCTGAAGGATGCCCAGCAGGTAGCTGTTCTCCGCCGGATGGTAGCGGACCTGAACATGAATGTTGAAATTATCGCCTGCCCGATCGTGCGGGAAGAAGACGGACTGGCCCTCAGCTCACGCAATGTCTATCTAAGCGCTGAAGAGCGCAGACAGGCACTGGTGTTGTTCCGTTCCCTGCGCGAAGTCCGCCAGGCACTGGAGGACGGCAAGGTGAGAACGGTGGATGAGGCCCGGGCGCTGCTGGTTTCAGTTATTTCTGAATCCCCGCTCGCGGTTATTGATTACGCAGAAATACTGACTTTTCCGGATCTGGAGAGCCTGGAAGGCGGCAGTAAGCTGAGTGCTGCCGGCGGAGAGGTCATTATGGCACTTGCCGTGAAATTCGGCAGAACCCGCCTGATCGACAATAATGTATTTATTCCCAAGGAGGCTCACGCTCTTGTTTAGACATATGATGAAATCCAAGATTCACCGTGCTACCGTCACCGAAGCCAATTTGAATTATGTCGGCAGCATTACCATAGATGAGAATCTGATGGAAGCCGCGGATTTGCTGGAGAACGAGAAAGTGCAGATCGTGGATAACAACAATGGTTCCCGGCTGGAAACCTATGTCATCCCTGGCCCGCGCGGCAGCGGCGTTATTTGTCTGAACGGTGCAGCTGCTCGTCTCGTGCAGCCGGGGGATACCGTTATCATCATTTCCTACGCGATGCTGTCATCCGAAGAGCTGGCGGCCCATAAGCCGACCGTTGTATTTGTAGATGCCGGCAATCAGCCGGTGAAGCTGGCGGATCATGAGATTCACGCGACGATTGCCTAAATCCCGTTATTTGAGCCATGTAATCAATGGCAGGGATGAAGACACCCCGACTTGTGAAAAATGAAGTCAGGCAAGCTTAAGCTGACTTCATTATCAGTAAGGGTGGGATGTCCGGTGTTTCAACATTTATTTGCTGAGATGAACAAGATGCTGCAGGAGATCAGTGCTGACTATCCTACTGCGGAGGGTGCCCGCCGCAACGACCTTTTATCCAAATATAATATGCTCCACAGGATCAGCGATGATGTAATGGATGAATGGCTGGCCTTTGCCGAGAAGCTTAGCCAGTTCCGCGATCAGGCTGATTTTCAGCCGCAGCCGGAGCAGGAAATCCCTGAGGAGGAAGCGCCAGAGCTTGCTATGGATGCTTTTGTCAGGGGACAGGGTTATTATAAGCTGCTTATGTACCGCAAATGTATCGAACAGTTCAAGGAAGTCACTGCCCGGCACCCGGACAGTCTGGCTGCCCGGCTGTATCTGGCTATGGCTTATCTGCAGGAGGGTGAAGGGGAGACGGCATGGGGGCATCTGAATCATATGCTCGGCCTCATCCGTGAAACGAAGCTGAAGGCGATGATTTATAATGCGCTTGGCTGCATCAGAGCTTCTCAGGAACGCTTTAATGAAGCAAGTGAGCTGTTCAGTCTTTCTCTGCTGCATGATCCCGCTCTTCCTGAGCCGAATGTTAATCTGGAGGTTTGCCGCAAGCGGGGCGGGAAGCTTCAGTTCGGACAACAGCTGGTCTCGCTTTTATAATTAATTTTCATCCGTTCAAGCGATGTGGCCCTGCTTCACCAGGGGTGTGCATCGCCTTTTTTCGTAACTTCTGTTATGCTGATAAAGAGTCTCAAGTGAAAGGGAATAGAACTTATAATGAAATTTGCCGTGCTTGATTTTGAAACTACGGGAACCCAATCTGTGGGAGAGATCATCCAGGTTGGCCTTGCCATTATAGAGGAAGACAGGTCCATCTCCCGGGTGTATGGTTCCTATGTCAAGCCCGGAGCACCCATTCCTCCTTTTATTACGGGCTTGACCGGAATTACAGACAGTGATGTGCAGGACGCGCCGGAACTTGATGAGATGATGATGGAACTGGTGCCACTGCTCGATGATGTTGTGCTGGTTGGACATAATGTGGCGTTTGATTTTCATTTCTTGCAGAATGCGCTGGACCGCTGCGGCTATTTGCCGTTTCAGGGCCGGATTCTGGATACTATCGATTTTCTCAAAATATGCTTTCCCTCGCTGACTACCTATCAGCTTGGGTCCGTGAGCAGCCATTTTGGCCTTACGCATGAGCGTCCCCATCAAGCGGACAGTGATGCCCTCGCGACGGCGCTTGTGCTGCTGAAATGTCTGGAGGAGCTGGACAACCTGCCTCTCCTGACCATCCAGCGGCTCAATGAGCTGTTCGCCGATGAAGACAGTGACCTCGCCTGGTATTTCGACGGTCTGCAGCGTGAGCGCGAAATGGAGACCTTCCAGCCGGAAGGAGACCTGACCTTCTACCGTCAGCTGGCCCTTGCTGTAGGCGACTGGGCAGAGCTGGCTCCGCCTCGGGAGGAAGGATCTGACAACCCGCTGCAGAATATTACCTTCGGGGAGTATATGGAAGAGGTAACCAAACGTCTGAAGGACACCCTTCCGCAATATGAGAGCCGTGAAGCCCAGGAGCTGATGATCCATGAGGTCATGACGGCGCTTGATCAGGATAAGCATCTGCTGATTGAAGCAGGAACCGGCACCGGCAAATCGCTGGGCTATCTGCTTCCGGCCATTTATCACAGTGTCCGCAGTAATCAGAAGGTCATGGTCAGCACGCATACGATCAACCTCCAGGATCAGCTGCGTGAGCGCGACATCCCTCTTTTGACGAGTGTTGTGCCATTCCCGTTCAAGGCAGCGATCTTTAAGGGAAGAGGACACTATTTGTGTCTCCGCAAGTTTGAACATAGAATTAATAAAAGGGACTTCACAAGTCCCAGGGAAGAAGCGCTTACGGCTGCGCAGATGATGGTCTGGCTGACCCAGACGGAGACCGGTGATGATGAAGAGCTGAACTTAAGCGGGCGCGGCGGTGATTTCTGGGAGACCGTAGCCAGTGATACCGACTCTTGTCTGGGACGCTCATGCCCGTGGTTCCGGAAATGTTATTATCACCGGGCCAAGCATGAAGCCGGGATTTCCGATGTGGTGGTGACTAACCACTCCAAGTTATTCGCAGATGTTAAGGCCGGGCATCAGCTGCTTCCGGCTTACGAGCATCTCATCATTGATGAGGCGCATCATCTGGAGGACATTGCCGGCAAACATCTCGGAATGCAGATGAAATATTTCACCGTGGCGCATACGCTCACCCGTCTGTACAAGGACAGCCGTAGCGGACAGCTGCCTGCCCTGCGCCAGACCCTGCAATCGTCCGGCAGTGAGCAGGCATCGGAATGGAGCGGCGTTATCGACCGGATCTATCCGGATCTGCTTACCGTCAAGGAGTCATGGGATACACTTAGCGACAAGCTCTTCGGCCTGCTGCCTGAACGCAGCGATGCCGGAGCCGGTGAAGCCGGCCAGCTGGTCGCACGCCTGCAGCCGGGCAAGAAGCCCAAAGAGTGGGAGGAGCTGGCCGCTCTGGAGAATACACTTAACCTCAGCCTGAGCGATATCATCCGCAAGGGTGATAAAATGCTTAGTGAGATGCGTGATACGGACAGCCAGTCCTCTTCGGACAGTCTTGTGACGGATATCGGCGGGTTGTTCAAGGACCTGGCCTCCATCCGGGAGCAGATCCGTTTCTTTATGGGGCTGAATGACGAGAATATCGTGTACTGGCTGGAGGGGAGCGGCAATTACCGCGGCAAATCGCTGCAGATGTATGCCGTTCCGGTGGATGTGAGCACCCAGCTCAGAGAGCTGTTCTTCGACAAGAAGAAGAGTATCATCCTGACCTCGGCCACCTTGTCTGTGGATAAGTCATTCCAGTTCATGATAGATAATCTCGGTCTTGGTGAGGCTGCAGAGCAGGGCCGTCTGATGACAGCCCTGCTTCCGTCACCGTTCAAATACCGTGAGCAGGCACTGCTTGTCATTCCACGTGACTTCCCGAGTGTCAAGGGAAGCATTGGGGATGCCCGCTTTGTGGATACACTCGTCCATTCACTGGCAGAAACTGCCGTGGCTACCCGCGGGCGGATGCTGGTGCTGTTCACCTCCTACAAGATGCTGCGCCAGGTCTATGATCCGCTGAAGGAGGCCCTGGTTTCGCAGGATATCACGGTGCTTGGACAAGGTGTAGAAGGCGGCAGCCGGAGCAAGCTGATCCGGCGGTTCCAGGACAGTTCGGCGTCAGTCTTGCTGGGTACGAGCAGCTTCTGGGAAGGTGTAGACATTCCCGGCGAAGCTTTGACCTGTCTGGCCATTGTCAGACTGCCGTTCCAGCCGCCCAATCATCCGCTGGCTGAAGCGAAGTCGGAGCTGCTCCAGGCACAGAAGAAGAATCCGTTCATGAAGTTGTCCGTCCCGCAGGCCGTAATCCGCTTCAAGCAAGGCTTCGGGCGGCTGGTCCGCACCGCGCAGGACCGCGGAATCGTTATTGTATATGATACCAGGGTAATCGAATCTTATTATGGGAAGTATTTCCTGTATTCGCTGCCCGGTCCCAAGATGGAGCATATGCTGACGGATCAGATCGTTCCGCGGATTGCAGAATGGCTTGAAGATGGCGGGGTTTAATAATCCGTCTCCGGTTGATATTATGTATAAGTAATTATTGTTCTGAAGTCCCGCGCTCAAGGGGTGCTGCCCAAACGGGCAGTCCCGGAGCACGGTTCCTATAACCGGCTTATCAAGCAGTATATGCTATCAAACCTAAGTGAATGCTTACGAAGCGAGTTTTGCGAAGTTGAATCAAGAAGTATATGCTATCAAACCTAAGTGAATGCTTACGAAGCGAGTTTTGCGAAGTTGAATCAAGCAGCATATGCTATCAAAACTTTTAGGAGGAGAAAACATGAAATCGGATAAAATATCGGAGGCCGTCGTTCGCAGACTCCCAGTGTACCTGCGTTTCCTGAACGATCTCCAAAAACGTGAAATCTCAACAGTTTCTTCTCAGGAGCTGGGACAGAAGCTTGATCTCAACCCCGCCCAGATCCGCAAGGACCTGGCTTATTTTGGTGATTTCGGCAGAAAGGGCATTGGTTATGATGTCTCTTATCTGATTGAGAAGATCCGGCATATTCTCAAGCTGGACCAGCAGATTAATGTAGCTCTGGTAGGTGCAGGTAATCTCGGCCACGCCTTGTCGAATTACAATGCCTACTTGAAGGATACGATGAAGATTACAGCTATATTTGATGCTTATGAGCCTAAGGTAGGCCAGCAGATCAACTCGTTGACTGTTCAGCCGATGAGTCAGCTGGGGGATACCATCCGTGCACAGGGCATCCGCATCGGGATTATTACCGTTCCGGACAGTGAAGCACAGAACGTTGCTGACATTCTGGTGGATTCGGGCATTGAGGCGATCCTGAATTTTGCCCCTGTCATTCTTAAGACTCCATCCAATATCCGGATTCATGCCGCCGATTTCACTACGGATCTGCAGAGTCTGGCTTATTATTTGCATGACGGAAAGGACGAAGCTGAAGATGAGCAGCAATAAAACCATTATTAAAGACGGACGTTTTCTGGTTCCTGGCAGCGATAAGCCGGTGCTGAGCGGTTATATGACCATCGAAAATGATCTGATTACTTACATAGGTGAAACGAAGCCTGTAATTGAAGAGGATGCCGAGGTTATTGACGGCAGCCGTCTGCTGTTTATGCCGGGTCTCGTCAACACCCACGGCCATGCGGCAATGTCCCTGCTGCGCGGGTACGGTGATGATATGGTGCTCCAGGCTTGGCTGCAGGAAAAAATGTGGCCGATGGAAGAGAAATTCACCGGTGAAGATGTGTACTGGGGCACTTCGCTATCCGTTCTTGAGATGCTGAAGGGCGGAACTACGACCTTCCTCGACATGTATGATCATATGGACCGGGTTGCTGAGGTTACCGAGCAGTCAGGCATCCGTGCAGTACTTATGCGCGGTGTTATTGGCCTGTGTCCGGAAGAGGTGCAGAATCATAAGCTGGCGGAAGCGATTGCTTTTGCCCGGAACTGGCATGGCAAGGCTGACGGCAGAATTACTGCAATGCTCTCGCCGCATGCGCCTTACACCTGTCCTCCGGAGTTCTTCATGAAGTTTGTCCAGGCGGCTCATGATCTTGATCTGCCGATGCACACGCATATGTCCGAAACGCGTCATGAGGTGGAGCAGAATGTGGCCGATTACGGCCTGCGTCCGGTCGCTCATCTGGAGAAGCTGGGAATGTTCACCCGGCCGTCCCTGATCGCCCACGGTGTTCATCTGAATGATGAAGAGATTGAGATTTTGGCCCGCCACAATGTTGGCGTATCCCACAATCCCGGCAGCAATCTGAAGCTGGCCAGCGGAGTAGCCCGTGTTCCTGAGCTGCTCAGAGCAGGCGTTAAGGTCTCCCTGGGTACGGACGGTGCAGCAAGCAACAACAACCTGGATATGTTCGAAGAGATGCGTCTGGCCGCTTTGATTCACAAAGGCGTAAGCGGTGATCCAACAGCAGTACCGGCTCCAGAGGCGCTGCTGATGGCGACCGAATATGGTGCACATTCTATTTTCCTGAACCAGGTAGGCCGGCTTGCAGCAGGGATGAAGGCCGACTTCATTGCGATTGATATTGATCAGCCGCATTTGCTGCCGCATACCGATCTTTTGTCCCATGCGGTATATTCAGCCGTTGCCAAGGATGTGGAGCATGTCTGGGTGAACGGCAAACTGGTTGTGAAGCACAGACAATGTCTGACACTAGATGAAGAAGCCATCCGCCGCAAAGCGCAGGAAACGTTCGAGGGGCTGCTTAAACGGTAATACAGGTTATATGGAAAGGAAGCTGCATGTTGAAGAAGAGGAGAAAATGGCTTCCGCTGGGGATTTCCCTGGTTCTGCTCCTTCTGTTCGGACTAAGCCAGTTTTATGCCTACATTATGAAGGATCAGTGGAACGAGCGGAGTGAAGCCAAAGAGATTGCCAGAGCGCGCGCCGGCTTAACTGAGGTATCCAAAGCACAGAAATCCGTCTGGGATGAAAATGCGATTTACTGGGTGCTTACCGGAAAAAATGATGCAGGAACCGAGCTGATGGTTTGGGTCCGCTTTACCAAGGACGGCCAGCCAGCCGGAGGCGACAACGATTTATACGCAGAGGAGCTCAGCAAGGGGACCTCAGAGGCGCAGATCCGTGATATTATAGCTGCCCAGCTTCCGGGTATTACGATTAAGCGGCTGCTGCCGGGAGTGTATAACGGAGAATATGCCTGGCAGCTGTTCTACAAAAAGGACGGCAGGTTCTATTACAGCTTCTATCGCTTCACAGACGGCAGTGCCATCGGTGAAGGGTATAGCCTGCCCAACCGGTAAGCGGCTGCAGGCAGTATATTACAATTTAAGCGGGGGAAACAGAGTCACTGTTCTCCTGCTTTTTTGTTGTAATGTACAGTTAATTTCAGGTGGAGAACGGCTAGAATTATTCTTGCGCTTGTGGCTCCGGGTTAACTATGGCTTAATTATAACTGTAAAGCTGACGGCTGTAGAGCCGGCTGATGATCTGACAGTATCTTTCCGTATATACGGAAATACATATGATTTGCAATACTTCAATACACAAAATCAGCAGCAGAAACGTTCGTGATTTTGCATACAGGGGGATGAATAAAATGGAAGTTTTGGCTTATTTAGATCAAGCGGTGGAACTGTTCAAGGATGAGCTTGGGACCAATCTGTCAGGGATCTATTTGCATGGTTCGCTGGCTATGGGCTGCTTTCATCAGGATCGAAGTGATATTGATCTGCTGATTGTCGTACATGACAAGCTGCCTGTAGAGGTCAGCAGGAAATTGGCCGGAAAAGTGGTTGCTTATCACGACAGTCTGCCGAACCGGCGCGGGGTTGAGCTAACTATAGTACTGAAGAAATATTTGAAAAATTTTGTACATCCGACGCCTTTTGAGTTTCATTTCTCGGACTTTCATCTGGACCGGTATAGAAATGATGAGCATTATCTGTGCGGCGGGTTTGAGGATGCCGATCTGGCGGCACATTTCGCGGTCGTGTATCAGCGGGGGATTATCCTGTATGGTGAGCCTATACGGGAAGCGTTTCTGCCGGTAGACCGGCAGTATTACCTGGATTCCATTCTTGGTGATATTGGAGATGCACCGCAGAACATTATAAATCTGCCAGTCTACTACACACTGAATCTGTGCCGGGTGCTGTATTATTTGCAGGAAGGATATATATCCTCTAAAAAGGAAGGCGGGATATGGGGGCTGCAGCATTTGCCGGCTAAATATCACGGATTGCTTAAGCAATGCCTGGATGAATATAGCGGAGGGGTAAGCGGCGGCGGATATGATCAGGCGTTATTAATTGATTATGCAGAGTACATGGCCGGCGAAATCAGACAGCACCAAGCTAAAGTGTAAATTCAAACTAACAATGAGTGAAGCGGACTGAGAAGCCCTTATTTCTTCTAAAAAGCCTATTTTGGCATTGAAGCGGACTGAGATTCCGTTATCTTGTTCATTTGAGCCCAAATTGGGATGTAATCGGTCAATTAACGGAACCGGAGTCCGCTTGGCCCGCAAATCCGCCTAATCTGCACAATTAACGGAATCTGAGTCCGCGACAGCGGCAGACCAGCGGCAGACGGATTTTTTTGAAGCATCGACCTTAATAAAGAGGCAAACCAGCTTCAGCTTTGGACCTGGAGGAATTAATACGACTTCCTATGTCCATGTTCATACAAAAGAGAGCGCCGCAGGCATTAATATGCCTACAGGGCGCTCTTTTTCGTTATCCTTGCCGGCAAAGCTAATTCTGTACACTTTTATTGCCGATAAGAAAGATAATCTACTGAAACATCCAGAAATTAGTATCAAAAATTTTAAATATATTCACACTTTTATGTAAAATCGTATATACACCTGTGATATACTACTACTTGTATCAGGACATGCTTAAGAGCATGTCAGTCTCGGAAGGGCGCTAGACACGCTAGATTGGTCATTATTATAGATTTATGTTCGGTCATTTTTGAGAGGAGGACGTTTCTTGAAACTGCGTCTTATGCCTGTACTGCTAACGTCTCTGCTGTCCGCTGCATTGTTATTCGGTGGCTGGTATTCGTACCGCCAGTTCGCTGTACAGGAGCCGCTGCAAAAACTTGTATCATCCTATGAGGGAGTGAAGGATTCCCATATTAGTATTAAACGCAATGAGGTTACTTTGAAACTTGATTTGCAGCCGGGCACGAAATTACGTGAGCTCGTGCAGTATGTATCCAAAGAGGGCAGCTCAGCTATCAACGGCCGGACGCTCAAATTGGATGTCGAACAGAACTCCAGCGCTTTGCTGGATGAGTATTGGGATAAAGCCATGTTCTCTGTTGCAGAGGCGATGGAGAGCCGGAAGTATACATTAATCCCTGCCAAGCTGGATGGTCTGAAGACGCAAGACAGCAAGTACAGCGGGGTTATAGCAACAACGGAAATTGATGACAACAATGTGTATGTGAGTCTGAGCAACGGTACAGAGAGTAAGTTCATCATTCTGCCGCGTGCGGCGGCTACGATGGGAGTGTGGAACAATGCCTAAGTATTGGAAAGAGGTCCTGGCCGGATTTGTTCCGGTCATGCTGATTTTTATGGTTTTTGTCGGGATTAACATTTTCCCTGTCATTATTGCATTTGGCATGGTCGCTGCCCTCCTGTTTATTGCCCACGCACGCGGCGGTCTGGCGGTAAATGCAGGCGCAGATAAGAAACGCAAGAAGAATGGGCCGTCCAAGCTGACTTTTGAAGAAATCGGCGGCCAGGACAACGCTAAGCAGGAGCTGCGGGAAGCACTGGACTTTCTGATCCGGCATGAAGAAATCAGCAAATTCGGGATTCGCCCGCTGAAGGGGATTCTGCTGACAGGGCCTCCGGGAACCGGTAAGACGCTGATGGCCAAGGCTGCGGCACATTATACCAACTCTGTTTTTGTAGCGGCATCAGGCAGTGAGTTCGTGGAAATGTATGTGGGAGTCGGTGCCGGTCGCGTCCGTGATTTGTTCAAGGATGCCCGTACCCGTGCGCTTAAGGAAAATAAGCAAAGCGCCATTATATTTATTGATGAGATTGATGTCATCGGCGGCAAGCGTGAAGGCGGGCAGCAGCGTGAATACGACCAGACGCTTAATCAGCTGCTGACCGAGATGGACGGGATCTATAACAATGAAGCCCCGCGCATTCTGCTGGTAGCAGCAACGAACCGCAAGGAAATGCTGGACTCCGCACTGCTGCGTCCGGGACGTTTCGACCGCCACATTCAGGTGGACATGCCGGACAAGAAAGGCCGCAGGTCGATTCTCGATCTGCATGCCAAGAACAAACCGCTGCATGAAACGGTAAGCTTGGATAAAATCGCCGAGGAAGCTTATGGCTTCTCAGGTGCACAGCTGGAAAGCGTGATGAATGAAGCGGCGATTTACATGATGCGTGAGAATCTGACCCAGGTAGAGCAGCGTCATCTCTCGATGGCGATTGATAAAGTCATGATGGGTGAGAAGACGGACCGGGAAACGAATCATGAGGAGAAACAGCGGGTAGCGATTCATGAGCTGGGACATGCTATTATGGCTGAGCTGCTGCGTCCGGGAAGCGTTAGCCAGGTTACCCTGACTCCGCGCGGACAAGCTCTAGGGTATGTAAGACATAATCCGCAGACCGAGCAGTATCTGTACACGAAGGATTATCTGGAGAATCAGATTATGATTGCCCTGGGCGGAGCAGCTGCCGAAGAGATGTATTACGGCGGACGCAGTACCGGTTCACGCGGAGACTTTGACCAGGCGCTGAATATTGTCGAAACAATGATGAAATCGGGACTTACCTCCCTCGGGATTGCGAATCTGCAAATGGTAACCACTGAAGAGCTGATGAAAGAGAATAGTAAAATACTGGATGAGCTGATGGTCCGCACGAATGACCTGCTGAATAAGCAAAGAAATGTATTTGATTACTCTCTTGACATTTTAATGAAGGAAGAAGTTCTCTCCGGGGAGCAATTTCGTTGTCAATTTCGTGACAGTGTCCTTTTACCGGCATAATTCTTTATGCCGGTTATTTTTTTTTACTTTTCAGACATGCTAAGATATCATTATATGTCGGGCTACATATTTTTTTCGACAGACAAGGTACAATACAAAAGTATAGATACCTGAAAGGATGGAGACTTTTAAATGAATTTTAAAAAGATCGGTGTCATCGGCGGTGGCACAATGGGACAAGGGATTGCTGAAATGCTGGCAGCCAAGGGCCTGGATGTAATGCTGGTGGAGAAAACTGCAGACAGACTGAACTACTCCTACGAAATGATCGAGACCAGTCTCGACAAACAGCTGGAGAAATGGGCCATTACCCAGGCGGAGAAGAAACTGATTCTTAGCCGTATTCAAAAAGTGACACATTTTGCTGAACTGAGCTCCTGCGATATGGTCATCGAGACCATCGTTGAAGATCTGGAAGCGAAGCAGAAGGTATTCAATCAGCTCGATCAGGTGTGTCCGAGCCACATTATCCTTGCCAGCAACACGTCAACTTTAAGTTTGACTGAGCTTGCAAGCTCGACAATGTATCCGGAACGCGTAATCGGCATGCACTTCATACATCCTGTAGCGAAGGTTGATCTGGTTGAAATCGTGCGCGGACTGAAAACTTCCGAAAGCACCTTTGAAGATACCAAAACCTTTGTTGATGAGATCGTTGAGAAAAAAGGCGTAATGATCTATGAATCCCCGGGATTTGTAACCTCACGCCTCATTTGCCTGTTCATTAACGAGGCTATGCATGTGCTGCAGGAAGGTGTCGCTTCTCCTGAAGATATTGATGACGCTATGCGCATTGGCTACCAATTCCAGAACGGACCGCTTGAAATGGCAGACCGTTTCGGTCTGGATTCCGTTCTTGCTGCACTTGAGAACATGTTCCGTGAATACGGCGAACTCAAGTACCGTCCTTCCACGATTCTTAAGAAGATGGTACGTGCAGGACAACTAGGTGCGAAATCGGGCGAAGGCTTCTTCAAGTATGACAAGGATGGTGACCGTGTATGAATATCTTAGTTATTAACTCCGGCAGTTCTTCATTGAAATACCAGCTGTACAATATGACAGATGAATCTGTACTGGCCAAAGGTCTGGTAGAACGTATCGGGATGGATTCCTCCATTCTGAACCACAAGCCAACCGGCAAACAGGAAGTAACTGAAGTAAGCGAAATTCTTGAACACAACACAGCAATCCGCAAAGTGCTTGCTTGTCTGACTGACAAGGAACATGGCGTAATTGCTTCCACCGACGAGATCAATGCCGTAGGGCACCGCGTAGTACACGGGGGGGAATTCTTCAAGGCTTCCGCACTTGTAGATGCAGATGCGAAGACGAAGATCCGCCAGTTGTTTGACCTTGCGCCGCTGCATAACCCGGCTGCTATGATGGGGATTACAGCGACTGAAATTAATATGCCTGGTGTGCCTCAGGTAGTTGTATTCGATACTGCCTTCCACCAGACGATGCCTGAGAAGGCTTATATGTATGCCATTCCGAGAGTGCTGTACAACAAATACAAAGTCCGCCGCTACGGCGCGCACGGTACTTCCCATGATTTCGTCAGCAAAGCTGCTGCAGATTATCTGGACCGTCCGCTGGGCGAACTGAAGATTATCACTTGCCACATCGGTAACGGTGCCAGCGTGACTGCAGTTGCTGGCGGCGTATCGGTGGATACTTCCATGGGTATGACTCCCCTGGAAGGCCTTATGATGGGTACACGCAGCGGTGACCTTGACCCGGCAATTGTTCCTTATGTGATGAACAAGGAAGAGCTGTCTGTCGGTGAAGTGAACTCCATGCTGAACAAGCACAGCGGACTGCTGGCTATTTCTGGCGTTAGCAGTGACATGCGTGATATTATTGACGGTGCGGAGAAAGGCGAGGCTAATTCTACGCTTGCTTTTGAAATGTACGAGTACCGTTTGCGTAAATACATCGGTTCTTACGCAGCTGCCATGAACGGCGTAGATGTAATCGTGTTTACTGCCGGTGTGGGCGAGAATGCTTCCCTGCTGCGTGAAAAAGTACTGAACAATCTTACGTTCCTCGGAATCGAACTGGATGCAGAAGCTAACAAGGTCCGCTCCGGCGATCCGCGCCGCATCTCTACGGCTGGTTCCAAGGTTCAGGTGCTTGTGGTTCCGACAAACGAAGAGCTTGTCATTGCACGTGATACTTACAGTATTGTGCAAGGAATTAACGGCTAAATTAGAGGAGAGATCTTAGGCATGGCTAACAAGAGTGTAATCAAGAAGGTGAATGAGCATGTTGGAGAGAGTGTTGTTATCGGATGTTGGGTTAACAACAAGCGCTCCAGCGGCAAAATTCAGTTCCTGCAGCTTCGGGATGGTACAGGCTATATCCAGGGCGTTGTGGTGAAATCGGAAGTGCCTGAGCAGGTCTGGGATGATGCCAAGAGCCTTACCCAGGAAAGCTCACTGTATGTTACCGGAATTATCCGTGAAGAGCCCCGCAGCCAGTCAGGTTATGAAATGACGGTTACAGGTATAGAGGTATTGCATCTTACTGAGAATTATCCGATTACGCCCAAGGAGCATGGTGTTGACTTCCTGATGGATCACCGTCATCTCTGGCTGCGTTCTTCCAAGCAGCGGGCAGTAATGGTGATCCGTGCGGAGATTATCCGTGCGGTTCAGCAGTTCTTCAATGAGAGTGGATTCACGAAGGTTGACCCGCCAATTCTGACTCCAACGTCAGCTGAAGGTACGACCAACCTGTTCCATACGAAGTATTTCGAAGAGGATGCGTACCTGACCCAGAGCGGACAGCTGTACATGGAAGCCGCAGCAATGGCTCTCGGACGCGTATATTCCTTCGGACCTACCTTCCGTGCGGAGAAATCCAAAACCCGCCGCCACTTAATCGAGTTCTGGATGATTGAACCGGAAATGGCGTTCACGGATCATGAAGAAAGCTTGCGTGTGCAGGAAGATTTCATCAGCTTTGTGGTGCAGTCCGTACTTACGAACTGCCGTGCTGAGCTGGAGGCGGTTGGCCGCGATGTCTCGAAGCTGGAGAACATCAAAGCGCCGTTCCCGCGTATTTCCTACGACGATGCAATCAAGTTCCTGAACGAAAAAGGCTATGAAATCGCCTGGGGCGATGATTTCGGTGCACCTCATGAAACGGCTATTGCCGAAATGAGCGACAAGCCGGTCTTCATTACCCACTATCCGGCTTCGTTCAAAGCCTTCTACATGAAGCCGCATCCTGAGCGTCCGGAAGTGGTGCTGTGCGCGGATATGATCGCTCCTGAAGGCTACGGTGAGATTATCGGCGGATCACAGCGTATCGACGATCCGGCGCTGCTGGAAGCTCGTTTCAAGGAACATAATCTTTCGATGGATACCTACAAATGGTACATGGATCTCCGCACATACGGTTCCGTTCCTCACTCCGGCTTCGGTCTGGGGCTGGAACGTACTGTGGCCTGGATTTGCGGTCTGGACCATGTACGTGAAACGATTGCCTTCCCTCGTACGCTGTACCGTCTTTACCCGTAAGGATGGGCAAAGGGGGCTTAAGTATGGACGGAAAAGGATGGAATACCTGGGGCGAAGGCGTAGCCTTCGGCCTGGAGAACGGAATGGCCGTCATTCCTTATGCACTCTTGAAATATTACCGGAAGCTGAATCTGACCGGCAGTGAGGCAATGCTGCTGATTCATCTGCTCTCGTTCCGGCAAGTGGAGGGGATTGATTTCCCTTCGCTTGAGGAGCTGCAGGCCGTAACCGGACGCAGTATCTCGGTTATTGCCGGAGAGCTGCAGAAGCTCATGAAGGAAGGATTCATCAGCATCGACGGAGACAACGATGAGCTGCGCGATATCCATTATGAGCGCTACAACTTCTCCGGACTGTACGGCAAGCTCGGTGCTTATCTGGCCGAAGTCTCGCAGGAGAATTCGCAGGAGAAGCGCAGCCGTACTGAGAGTGAGCCGGGTTCCCGGGCTGCCGCCCATTATTCCGGGTCACCTGCACCGGAGGGCGGTTATGGCCGGCCGGCCGTACCGGGTGGCACCGAAGCAGAGGAGAGCCGTAACCTGTTCAGTATTTTCGAGAAGGAATTCGGCCGTCCGCTGTCTCCGATGGAATGTGAGTCCATTTCCGGCTGGGTGGATGAGGACCGGTATCCTGAGGAGCTGATTCTGCTTGCACTGAAGGAATCAGTCTTCGCCGGGAAAGTTCATTTCCGCTATATTGACCGCATTCTGCTGGAATGGGCCCGCAACCGGGTGAAGAATGCCCAGGATGTCAAAGCCTATTCCCAGAAGTTCCGCAGCGGCGGAAGATGAAATCATAACGTCACCATGCCTGTCAAAGAATGAATTGAATTCAAGGGCACTGCTTTCCAGGGTATACCGGAGACAACCCCGCAGCTTACTGCGGGGTTGTTTTTTTTGTATTATTTATTGAGTTCAGAAAAGGGAGTGGAGCGTATGACCGAACGTAAAGAACCCAGGCAGATTCTTACGAAGGAAGAGCTGGTGGAACAGTTAAGGGCCTGCGGGATCAAGGAAGGACAGAGCTTGATAGTACATGTATCCCTTAGCCGTCTGGGTTTCGTGATTGGCGGGGCGGAGACGTTAATTCGTGCGCTGCTGGAGCTTGTCGGTGTGAACGGCACCCTGATGATGCCTTCGCAGACCTGGAAGAATCTCGATCCTGAGACCGGGGTGCACTGGGAAGAGCCTGCGGAGTGGTGGCCGCTCATTCGTAAGCACTGGCCTGCGTACGACAAGGAAGTTACTCCGGCGATCGGGATGGGAGTAGCGGCAGAAATGTTCCGGAAATGGCCGGGAGCCGTCAGATCGGACCATCCGGCCCGTTCTTTTGCCGCGCTCGGCAAACATGCGGAGTATCTGGTGAAAGACCATGATCTGAGCAATATCTTTGGCGCCGGTTCACCCCTGGACAAATTGTATCAGCTGAATGGGCATATTCTTCTGATTGGCGTAGGCTATGACAAGAATACATCGCTGCATCTGGCCGAGACCCGTGCTGACTATCCGGGGAAGCAGATGGTTAATGAGAGCAGTGCAGTTCTGGTGGAGGGTGTCCGCAAGCGGGTAACTTACCCGACACAGGCAGTAGATGATAGTGATTTTGTCCCATTGGGGCAGGAGTATGAGCAGGCGGTGAATCTGCAGATTCACCGGGCCGGGAATGCAGAGGTAAGATTAATGGAACTCAGGTCATTGGTGGATTGGGCAACGGTTTGGATGGAGCAGCATAGGTAGGGGGAAGGCAGACAAACAAATAGCCCGCAGCTGCTTCGGGGGAAGCAACTGCGGGCTATTTGCTGTGGAACTGGGGATAATAATGGACATGTACTAATCCTAAAGAATTATTGCAGCTCTTTCTCCAAAGCCGATCCCATTTCACGGGAACGCTCGGCACAGCGGTTAACGGCAGCGATGACCGTTTCGAAAAAATCTCCGCGTTCCAGCACTTCAATCGCGGCTTGGGTAGAGCCGTTCGGCGAGGTGACCTTCTTGCGGAGCGCGGCAGGTTCTTCACCCGTCTGCTGCACCATCCGGGCAGCTCCCAGCACGGTCTGAACCGTAAGCTCGCGGCTCTGCTCAACCGGCAGTCCGCCGCGGATGCCGGCGGCAATCATGGCCTCCATCATGTAGTAGATATAAGCCGGTCCGCTGCCGGAAATCCCTGTTAAGGTTTCCATCCGCTCCTCATCAATAACGGCCGTTAACCCGACAGCTTCGAAGATATTAAGGGCTGTGCGGCGGCCCGGTTCGTCAACCTCCTTGGAGAAGGCTATGCCGGTTGCACCCAGGCCGATGGAGCTGGAGGTGTTAGGCATCGAGCGGACTACAGGCTGCTGTGTACCCAGCAGACCTTGCATGGTGCGGATCGTAAGTCCGGCAATCACGGAAATTACGAGCTGATCCGGCGACAGCAGCGGGCCCAGGTTACGTAATGCTTCTGCGGCATCCTTGGGTTTCATCGCAAGCACAATTACGGGTGCTGTACGCAGAGCTTCTGTTTTTTGTTCGGGATCATTGAAGCCCAGAACGCCATAACGGCTGCGCAGCTCGGCCAGACGTTCGCTGCTGCTGCGGTTTAGCATGATGATTTTGCCGGATTCCACTACGTTCCGGGCGATCATTCCGCGCACAATTGCCTCAGCCATCGAGCCTGCGCCATAAAAAACGATATTATGATTAATAAGTGGTATGGATGGTTGCTGACACATGGCTGGTAGTCCCCCTAAAAAGTTATGTTAGCTTATGAAGCATGGATACTTGATTATCCCCTAATCTGGCCGGAGCCATGGATAATATACTTGCTTGAAGTCAGCGCAGGCAGCCCCATCGGGCCGCGGGCGTGCAGCTTCTGGGTGCTGATCCCGATTTCGGCACCAAAGCCGAATTCGAACCCGTCAGTGAACCGGGTGGACGCATTATGATATACAGCGGCGGCATCCACTTCCTGCAGGAAGCGGGCAGCATTATCGGCATCCTCTGTCACAATGCACTCAGAATGTTTGGTACTGAACTCGGCGATATGCCCGAGAGCCGCTTCCAACGTGTCCACGATTTTGACATTGAGAATATAGTCATTGTATTCCGTGGCGAAATCCTTCGATGTAACCGGCAGAGCCCAAGGGACAAGAGCGATTGTAGCCGGACAGCCGCGCAATTCCACATGGACACCGCGGAAGGCCTCTGCCAAAGCCGGCAGATGACTGGCCGCGAAATCACGGTGAACGAGCAAAGTCTCCATAGAGTTGCAGACAGAAGGCCGCTGCGCCTTCGCATTCAGGCTGATCCGCTGCGCCATCCCGGGTTCGGCAGTGGCATCCAGATAAGTATGGCATATGCCTGCACCTGTTTCAATTACCGGTACCGTGGCATTAAGCACGACATTCTGTATCAGTGAGCTTCCGCCGCGTGGAATGATGACATCCAGCAGGCCGTTCAGCTTCAGCATTTCATCTACGGAGGAGCGGTTGGGATCTTCGATCAGCTGCAGGGCATCAGGCGGCACTGCTGTACCCGCCAGTGCGCGGTGTAGTACCTCTGCGATCGCACGGTTCGAGGACAGGGCGGACGAGCCGCCGCGCAAGACCACGGCATTGCCAGTTTTGAGACACAGGCCCGCAGCATCAACGGTTACGTTCGGACGGGCTTCATAGATGATACCGATAACGCCAAGCGGAACGCGGACCTTTTCGATAAAAAGGCCGTTCGGGCGTTCGATGGTTTCCAGATTGTCACCAATCGGATCAGGCAGCACGGCGATTTGCTGCAAGCCCTCAGCGATGCTGTCAATCCGGCCTGTATCCAGTGCCAGCCGGTCGAGCATCGACTCCGGAGTGCCGCTTAGCCGGCCGCGCTCCAAGTCCTCAGCGTTGGCGGCAATAAGGTAATCCGCTTCGGCGCGTAGGGCTGCGGCCATAACAAGCAGAGCTTCATTCTTCTGGCCGGTAGTCAAGCTGGCGAGTACCCCTGTGGTCGCTTTGGCCAGCGTCGTTTTGTTTACCACTTCACTCATGACGATTCCCCCTAAAAGTTTTGTTGGCTTAACGCAGTGTAATCCATTCGTCGCGGTGGATAACCTCGAGCCGGTGCACCTCACCGAGCCTTGGGACAATCTCGCGGCTGGGAAGCCCCTGGATGCTGCGGAGCTGGGTATCATCATAATTGACGATGCCCCGTCCAAGCAGTTTGGCATCCGGGCCGAGTACTTCTACGACATCTCCCGAATGGAAGCTGCCCTCGATTCGTCTGACCCCGACCGGCAGCAGGCTATGGCCTCCATGGAGCAAAGCTTCTACCGCGCCGTCGTCAACGTACAGGGAGCCCAGCGGGGTGGACATGAATCCAAGCCATTGTTTCTTGACAGGCAGGGAGGAGAGGGTCGTGGCAAAATATGTGCCTTTGCCTGTACCTTCAGCTGCAAGTGAAAGATCACCAGGCTCCGTAACTCTGCCTACAAAGACAGGAACGCCTCCCCGGGTGGCAATCTTGGCAGCATCGATCTTCGAACGCATGCCGCCAGTACCTACGCTTGAGCCTGCGCCGCCTGCAATAGCATAGATCTCCGGTGTAATCTCTTCTATATGCTGATACCGGACCGCATCCGGATGCTTGCGCGGGTCCCCGCTGTAGACGCCATCCATATCCGTCAGGACCAGCAGCCGCGAGGCCTTCAGGAGATTGGCGACCAGCGCCGACAGGGTATCATTATCACCGAATTTCAATTCGTCTACCGATACAGTGTCATTCTCGTTGAACACGGGTACAGCGCCCAGCCGGAGCAGCTCCTCCACAGTCATCATGGCGTTGTTCATGGCGCGGCGGCTGCAGAAGTCCGTACGGGTCAGAAGAATCTGTGCGGTAGGAATACCGTGCCCGGCAAAGGCCTCCTGGTAAGCCTGCATGAGCATAACCTGTCCTACCGCTGCTGCGGCCTGCTTCTCGTGCAGCAGCTTGGGGCGGGACGGGTAACCGATGGCACGGAATCCGGCCGCCACCGCTCCTGAGGTAACCAGCAGGACTTCACAGCCTTGCTTGCGGAGTGCGGCAATCTCGGCGGCGAAGAAGGCGACCGCAGACCGGTTCAATCCGCCCTCAGGGCCGCTCAGTGAGCTGCTGCCGATTTTGACCACGATTCTTGTCGTCATTGTCTTTCACTTTCCTCTCCAATTTCAATCGCTGTCAGCCCGAAAATGACAAAAAGCCCCCATCCTTAGACTTAGCAAAGGACGAAAGCTTGGTTAACTTCCGCGGTACCACCTTCATTGATGAGGGTTCATCCGACTTCATTCTCGTAACGGGAGTATCCGTCCTGCAGGGCAGGCCGCTCGGGGGTAGGATTCGGAATGGACATCCGCGGTAAATTCTCCCAGCCTTCCGGAATTTACTCTCTGCACGCGAATCATAGTCAATTCTTACTGGTCCCGTCTGCACGTTTCACTATTTGTCATTTAGAATACCATGGGAAAGCAGGGTTTGCAAAGAGCCGTCCGGCGAATTTTTTGGGATGGAGGGAAGCGAATTTAATGTTTGACCTTCAGGGGGACGGGTAAAGTATTTATAATCTGTTACCAGGAGGTGGATTGATTTGAGTAAGAGCGCTAATGTCCAGCAGGAACAGAATCAAAATGCCAAAGAAGCCGCCGAAATTCAAAACAAGGCGATCAGAGAATTTGTCGAGGATAAAGCCGGAGATTCCCGTACTAAAGGACCGGTTGATGAGAGTACAGCCCGTCTGCCGGATGATCAGAACCGTCTGATCACGCAGCATAATTTGCGCAAATAAATAATTGCTCCCCCGAGAAAATACAGCAAATGCCCATCCGGCTTCAAGACAGGAGCCGGATGGGCATTTGCATTTTTCTGCTGTTTATTCGTCCGCCAGTCCGGCAACCGTTGCTTTGAAGGTTTCAATGAAAGCTTCGGCGGCCCGGGATAAGTAGCGTCCGCGCCGGTAAGCGACCACCAGGGTACGGCTGGGTACCGGATCAGCCAAGGGCAGGTAGACAGGTACGAATTCACTCCGCGGAGCACGAGCGATGAAATGGGGCACCAGCGTTACCCCCATACCGGTGGCTACAAGTGACTGAACGGTCTCCATATTATTGCTTTCAAAAACAATCTGCGGCTCAAAACCGGCTTCACGGCAGAGTTCAACGGTCATTTTACGGAAGCCCTGACCTTCTTTGAGCACGATAAACGGTTCATTCTTAAGCTCATGCAGTGAGGTGCGGATACCCTGAGCACTCCGCGCTGCCAACGGATGCTCAGGCGGGACCGCCAGATCGATCCGTTCCTCGCCAAGCACCTCATAGGCCAGAGTCGGAATCTCCAGCGGCAGGGAGAGCAGGCTTAGATCCGTCTGGCCGCTGGCAGTCAGCTTCTCCAGATTCATAGAGGAGTCCTCCAGCAGGGTGATTTCAACCTCGGCATATTTGCTTTTGAATACCGGCAGTACATGCGGCAGCAGATGCGCACCGGTGATCGGCATGCTGCCAACCACGACCCGTCCGGTCCGCAGCTGGGAGATATCGGACATTTCCTGGCGCAGCAGCTCCACGGCATCAATGATCGCCTGGGCCTGCTCAACAAATTTCTCCCCGGCATGGGTCAGCTCAACGGAGCTGGTATTACGCTGGAAGAGAAGAACACCCAGCTCTTTCTCCAGTTTGGAGAGCTGCTGGCTCAGTGAGGGCTGGGCGATATGCAGCTTGTCTGCTGCACGTGAGAAGTTTCTTTCTGCAGCGATCTGAAGTGTGTATTGCAATTGTCTGAGTTCCACGGACAGGCTCCTTTAATATAAAGAATGGATATCTGTCTATAAGTATAACCTATAGATATCTGATTTAGTATAGGTATATGTTTGACAACCAAAAGGGTGGTGTGCTTCAGCGGGTTGATATTCTTACATAATTTGCATATTAAATATCTTTATTTTGAACATAAGTATATACTTAAATTATTCTTCAGGAGCCCTTATGCATGCTCTAGGCATACGTTCTTCGAATAAACGGGGGTGTATTATGGGCGTGCTGGCAAGATTAATACAATCATTTGACGAGCTCGAAGAACAGCTGGGGTATTTCATTCATAATAATTCGGCCATCGAGCCATTGGATGAGAAGCATGACTATCTATACGGGGAGACGGGCTTCTGGTCTAAGCCACAGCCTCATCAGGCCTACATGCAGAAGCATGTGCTGGCGGATTACCTGCAATTAACCGCTCTCTGCAGCCAGGTACTCGTCAATGTCAAAAGCGAACATTATCACAAGTTCGAGCGGAGCACGGCTGTCGTACTCAGTCATATCAGGCAGAACACACTGCTTCCGAGCAGTACACTGGAAGATGTTTTTAATGAGATTAAGCTGGAAATAGACGTTCAGCGTGGAATCATTGCGGGTACGTATCAATAAGGAACAGCAGAAGCTTAAAGAGTAAGAATCAGCATTAGGCTTTTGTGCTGCAGGCGTGCGCTATAGGATGAACCTATAAGTGCTATAGAAATCATATCTTGGAATTATAAACGTACTGATGTTATATTTAGAACATTCAAGAGAGACTCCACGCTCTCTTCCAAATGGAACGATTCTACTATATGAGGTGAAATTCATGGGCAACAAGACAATGTTTGAAAAGATTTGGGATAATCACGTTATTCATCAAGAGGAAGGCAAGCCAAGCATCATTTATATCGATCTGCATCTGGTTCATGAGGTTACTTCTCCGCAGGCCTTTGAAGGATTGCGCTTGAGCGGCCGTCCAGTCCGCCGTCCGGGACTTACTTTCGCGACTATGGATCATAACGTGCCTACCAAGGACCGCTACAATATTACAGATCCGATCTCCAAGCAGCAGATAGATACCCTTTCACAGAACTGCCGTGATTTCGGTGTCAGACTGTTCGATCTGAATGATATTGACCAGGGTGTTGTACACGTTATGGGGCCCGAAATCGGCCTGACACATCCCGGCAAGACCATTGTCTGCGGGGACAGCCACACCTCCACACACGGAGCGTTCGGTGCGCTTGCCTTCGGGATCGGCACCAGCGAAGTTGAACATGTGCTTGCAACCCAGTGTCTGCAGCAGTCCAAGGCGAAGACGATGGAAGTGCGCTTCACAGGTAACCGCAATCCGGGAGTAACCGCCAAGGATATGATTCTCGGCGTCATCGCCAAATACGGTACGGATTTTGCGACTGGTTATGTTATCGAATATACAGGCGAAGCAATCCGTGAACTGTCGATGGAAGAACGCATGACAGTCTGCAATATGTCGATTGAAGGCGGAGCTAGAGCCGGCCTGATCGCACCGGATGAGACTACGTTCAACTATCTGCGCGGACGTCAATATGTGCCCCAAGGTGAAGCTTATGACGCTGCTGTGGAGATCTGGAAAGGTCTTGTAAGCGATGAAGGCGCACAGTATGACACTATCGTAGAATTCGATGTAGAAACGCTGATTCCGCAGGTTACCTGGGGTACCAGCCCGGGAATGGGTACGGACATCAACTCAAGTGTGCCTAACCCTGCAGACTTCACCACTGAAAACGAACGTAAAGCTGCTGAAAAAGCGCTTGAATATATGGATCTGGCGCCAGGTACGCCTATCTCTGAAATCGGTATTGATTATGTCTTTATCGGCTCCTGCACCAACGGCCGGATTGAGGATTTGCGGGCTGCGGCTCAAGTAGCCAAAGGCCATAAGGTATCCGATAAGGTGACGGCAATTGTTGTACCGGGCTCCGGACGCGTTAAGCTGCAGGCTGAGAAGGAAGGTCTGGACAAGGTCTTCACAGAAGCCGGTTTTGAATGGCGTGAAGCAGGCTGCAGTATGTGCCTGGCTATGAATCCGGATGTTCTGCAGCCTGGACAACGCTGCGCATCGACCTCCAACCGTAACTTTGAAGGACGCCAGGGACGCGGCGGACGCACGCATCTGGTTTCTCCTGCTATGGCGGCTGCGGCTGCAATTAAAGGACGGTTCACCGATGTCCGTGACTGGAATTACAAGACGGAAGCCGTCAACTCATAGAATAATTGAGAGAGCAGGAGGACATAGCAAATGGAAGAATTCAAGAAATTAACAGGTATTGTAGCCCCGGTAGACCGGGTTAATGTAGATACGGATGCAATCATTCCGAAGCAATTCCTGAAACGGATCGAGCGTACTGGGTTTGGACAATTTCTTTTTTACGAATGGCGTTTTGATGAAGCAGGAAATGATAATGCAGCGTTTGAGATGAACAAGCCGCGTTATCAGGGAGCATCCGTGCTGATCTCGCGTGCGAACTTCGGCTGCGGCTCCTCCCGGGAGCATGCACCTTGGGCTATCATGGATTACGGCTTCAGAGTGGTAATCGCACCGTCCTATGCCGACATCTTCTATAACAACTGCTTCAAGAACGGCATTCTGCCGATCAAGCTGTCGGAAACGCAGGTGGATGACCTGTTCAGCCGTACCGCAGAGCATGAAGGCTATACACTGACTGTAGATCTGGAGAACAACAGATTGAGCGATGAATACGGCCTTGCCATTACGTTTGAGCTGGATGAGCACCGCCGCCAGTTTCTGCTGCAGGGATTGGATGATATCGGTCTGACGCTTCAGCACGCAGATGAGATTGCCGCGTACGAAGAACGTCATGCGGCCAAGCTTTTCGGCTAAGTAAATGCCGGGATGCTTGCAGGGAAGAGAGTGAACATCTGGCGAAGAAATTCGTAAACTTTACAAATTTTACACAAAACTTCTATTTCCGGGTGTCGGAAATAGAAGTTTTTTTGCTATAATCGATATATTCATTGCCTGTGAAGGCAACTTTTGGGGATTTCTGTCGTCTTAATCTTATCTATGGTTCTATCAATTGACAAAAGGGAGAGGAAAGGATGAAGAAAGCCGGACAACGGATGTTATTCCTACTGCTGCTGCCGCTCTTGTTACTGTCATTCGCCGGCCATGAAGCTGCCGCTGCCGCAAGCAGCCAGGGAAGGATTGTGATGGACAGTAAGGAGCTTGCACTGCCCAAAGGAGTCATCCTTGAGAACGTGAATGGAAGCGTTATGATTCCGATCCGGGTGGTGGTGGAGAACCTTGGTTTTGAAGTGCTCTGGGAGCAGACCACCCGCAAAGTAACCGTCCAGCAGGACGGCAAGACAGTACAGCTCGCAGTAGGAAGCAAGACGGCTGAAGCCGATGGCGTAAGTCTGCTGCTGAATGCCGCGCCCAAGCAGAATGGCGGTACTGTACTGGTTCCTATCCGTTTCGTGAGTGAACAGTTCGGACTCAGTGTCGGCTGGGATAATTCCGACAAAACAGTCTACTTAAGCGGCGGAATTCCGCTTGAATCCCCTGTATCTGCAGATCCGCTGCCTTCAGCTACCGTGGCACCTGCAGCCTCTGCAGGCCCTGTGGCGGCAGTGCAATCCCCTGCTCCGACACAGCAGCCTCAGACCAATACAGAGAATACTGAAGAGGTCGAGGGCAGTATTACGGCCTCTCCGACTCCTGCAGTTACATCCCCGACAGTGAAGGGGGCTGTATTCAGCGAGAACCGTCTTATTGTAGCGGTTGCCGGAGGTGCCAAGCCTACGGTGACCAAGATTACCGGACCAGACCGGATTGTAGTTGATTTTCAGGGAGCTGCGTTTGCCTCTGATTTCAGCGGCAGCTTTCCGGGGGTATCTGCCAGCGGCAGTCCGCAGGGAAGGCTGGACGTAAGCGGCTACCTGCTGGTATCTGAAATACGCTATGCACTGTTCAGCACCAGTCCTTCTACGGTCCGGTTCGTAATCCAAACCGCAGGCAGCCAGAATTACCAGCTGAGTACGGATGACAGCACAGGGCTGGTTACGGTAGATCTCAACACGGGGAATAGCGGAGCTGGCACACCGGTGAATACAGGACTTACCGGCAAGCCTATTGTAGCGCTTGATGCAGGTCATGGAGGCACGCAGCCGGGAGCAATCAGTCTCACAGGCAAAGCGGAAAAAGACTTCAATCTTGCAGTTATCCTAAAAGTTGGAGCGATTCTGACACAAGAGGGCTGGGCAGATGTTGTATACACACGAACGTCGGATGTTACTCTCGGTCTGCAGGACCGTGTGAAAATTGCTGAAGCTGCAAAGGCTACGCTGTTTGTTTCGCTGCATGGGAATTCGTTGGATGTAGGGTATCCGAACCGTGACAAAGTCAATGGCAGTGAAACCTATTACAGCCGCAGCGAAAGTCTTCCGCTTGCCCAAATCATGCAAAAGCATCTGGTAGCCGGTACAGGGTTCAAAGATAACGGCGTCAGATCGAAGAGTCTGCATGTCACCAGAGAGACAAGCATGCCAGCTGTTCTGCTGGAGGCAGGTTATCTGACGAATCCGGGAAATGAAGCGGCTATGTACAGCGAGCAGATGCAAAATAATCTGGCACGGGAAATTGTAGCGGGAATTAAGGAATATCTTGGGCTTTAAGTAACGCGGCAAGGGAGCTGCGTGTGAACAGTCCTGATTTTTAATGGTATTTATTCGCAACTTTTAAGTTCATCAGGCGTCTAAACTATGTCGAAGGTTGTCGGTAGGATAGCACCAAGAACGCTCGTTTGGGGGCGGAATACTAGAGTCTTAGAGGTGAAGAATGAAGAAATTTGCTTGTATGCTGTTGCTGCTGTTGTTCTTTGTTGTGATTCTGCCGGGGCATGGACAAGCTGCTGCGGCTACCAACAAGATTTTCCTGGATGGACAGGAACTGACCGCAGGGCAGGATGTTCCGGTGGAAAATGTAAACAACTCCATTATGGTGCCGCTAAGAATGATCGCTGAGAACCTTGGATACAAGGTAGACTGGAATCAGACAAGCAAGACCGTTACGATTGAACAGCAAGGTAAGACTATGCAGCTGATCGTGAATCAGACTGCAGCCTCCGTAGACGGCAAGACCGTGGTCTTGACCACGTCACCGCTTCTGCGGAACGGTACAACTCTCGTGCCGATCAGATTCATCGGAGAGCAGTTTGGCCTTACAGTCAAATGGGACAATACGAAGAAGATTGTAGATCTTATTACCCCGGAAATCCCGGATACTAACACGGAAACAGGTGGAAGTAACGGAGACGGGGGAACCGTTGTAGTACCGCCGGATGATGCGGCAAGCGGCCTGAGCATGATTAACGGAATCAGCTTCAACGAGAACAGGCTAAGCATTGCACTTGAGGGCAACACCCAGCCGAAGGTTTCCAAAGTGAGCGGACCGGACCGGATTGTAATTGACCTGCCGAATGCCACTTTCTCGGATGTATTCGGTACAGGCCAACAGCTGGATCCCAACCTGAACGGTATGCTTACGGTTACGGATTATCCGGATGTATCCGGTGTGCGTTACTCGCTGTATAGTACCGCCCCGTACACTGTACGTTTTGTAATTGACCTTACTACTTCGAGAAATTATAGCGTTGAAGTTTCGGGCGATGTCTCCAAGCTGATTGTCATTGATTTGAATGCGCAGAGCACTGGAGATACTTCTACACAGCCCGGCAACAGTGGGCGTAAACTGGTGGTGCTCGATGCCGGGCATGGCGCCAAGGATTCCGGGGCCGTTGGGGTTACCGGTAAATACGAGAAGAATTTCAATCTGGCTGTTATTCTGAAGGCGGCGGAGCTGCTGAAGCAGGAGAACAAAATTGACGTGGTTCTGACCCGCAGTGATGATACCTTCCTTGAACTGAAGGACAGGGCGGCAATTGCCAACAACCTCAAAGCTGATTTATTCATCTCTGTCCATGCCAACAGCAGCGGCTCGTCTGCAGCAAGCGGAACGGAGACCTACTATCAGCGCGAAGCCAGCAAGGCTCTGGCGAATGTGATGCACAAGTATCTTGTACAGGCTACCGGACTTAGTGACCGGGGTGTACGTTACGGCAACTTCCACGTTATACGCGAGACAACGATGCCTGCGGTACTGCTTGAAGTTGGCTACCTCAGCAACAAGAATGATGAGGCACTTCTGTTCACGGAATCACTTCAGAACAAAGTTGCTGCATCAATGGTCAGCGGGATTAAGGAATATCTCGGGGTTCAATAACAGCGGGCGGCAGCCAGGGCCGCAAAGTCGGATTTCGGCCATAGATTGGGGTCAGAGGACTTTGCGGCCCTGTCCTGCCCGTATTCATATGGAGGGGGTTATTTAGTGATGAACAAGAAATTGACATATGCAGGTATAGCAGTATTACTGCTCGCAGTAATTTCGGGATGCGGTGACAAACCAACCGCCTCACCGGCAGATGCAGCGGGACAGGATTCATCCTCCGTATCGAGCGGAGCTGAAGGAAACGCAGGGAACGACAGCAACGCTAATAGCACTAATGCACCTCAGGCTACAAGTACGCCGGAACCGGCAGCCACGGAAGCCCCTGTAGCTACTGAACAGCCGGCAGCACCAGAGAAGCAGAGCCAGAATATCAAGGTCTATTATACAGATCCGCAGCAGACAGATCTGGTGGCGGCCGAAGTCTCTGTCAGCTTCACAGATGCCAAAGACAAATACACAGAGGCCTTTAAGGCTCTTCAGAGCAGCAAGAATGCCGACCAGATTCCGCTGTGGAGCAAAATTGAGCTGAAATCTTTGGAATTCACGAATGGACAGATTGTCCTGGATATCCATAAGCCGGATGAAGCACAGCTTGGTGCAGGCGGTGAGGCCCTGGCAATCAGCGCGTTGTCCCAGACCTTCTTCCAGTTTGAAGAAGTGAAGAATATCGATGTTCTGGTAGACGGAGAACAAGTGGAGAGCCTGATGGGGCATGTGGATCTAGTGCATCCAATAACGCGTGAGAACAACGGATTGTAAGCATTGCGCAGGAAATAGGCCAATGGCTGACGAAGTAGGCAACATAGAAATTCAGATGAGCCATAGAGAGGGGAATATCTAATTGTCCGGTCACAAAAAATTAAAGCGTAAGGTTCAATCTTATTCTGCTAAAGCGGTGTCCGCCGTTCTGGCCGGCACTATGGTGCTTGGCGGCACGGGAGCAGCTTTTGCCGACACCCCATCAACCGGAACGCCGGCAGCAGCCGTAACTCCCCAGTCAGCAGCAACAGCTGCAGGAATATTCAGTGATGTCAAAACAGCCTTCTGGGCCGAGAAACATATCTACAAGCTGGCAACCCAAGGCATCGTTGTGGGGAATAACGGTTTATTCCGTCCGGGTGACTCTGTTACGCAGCAAGAGGCTGTGCTGATGGCGCTGCGCTTTATGAAGCTGCAGGGCAACGTGAACACAAGCACAGATGTGGTTCTTCCTGCTGATTTCATTGTAACTAACTACTACAAGCCTTATGTTGTGCTGGCTTTTCAGCAGGGACTGCTGGATAAGACAGTAGAAATGGCTGCAGATAACCTGAAGACCTCCTGGGGAGAGCGCAAGGCCAGCCGCGAGTGGGTCGCAGAATTACTGGTCCGGGCACTGGGTAAGAGTGCATCTGCAGCAGCGGCAGCGGGTGAACCGACCGGTTTTGCCGACGATTCCAAGGTATCTGCGAATAAGCGCGGCTATATTAACACCGCAGTTGATTTGGGCCTGGCCAATGGACTGGACGGCAACCGCTTCGATCCGCAGGGCGCAGTTACCCGCGCCCAGCTAGCCACCTTCTTCAGCCGTGCCGAGGCACACAACACGCTTGACTACGACAATACATTCAAAGGAACGGTAAGTTCACTGAAAGACGGCAAGCTGACACTATTTAGTAACGGCAGCACTACGGACTTCACTTTGAATGCGAACACTGCTTATTTCACAAGTACTTCGGAGACCCGCATCTCTCTGAACGAGATACAGCCCTACACCAAGGTGACTGTTATCGGAGCAACCTATAACGCAGCATATGTAGAACTGACAGACCCTACACAACAACTCGATCAGGCGGAGGGGACGTTTACCAAGATCTCTTCGGGTATCGTCTGGGTGGATTCAGCTCTGGGTTACGATCAATATGACTATGATGCCGAAACTGTATTCACCGATGTGAATGGGTCAGTGATCCAGCCGTCATCTATTACTGCAGGCAGCAAAATTAGATTAACACGTGAAACGTACAGCGGTTCTCATAAAGTGGTGAAGGTCCAAGTGACCTCTGGCGTAGTTAATAAGACTGCAACCGGCACGATTCAGAATGTAGATGCGGCTTCCAAGAGCATAACGTTCAAGAATACAGACGGAACAACGGAAAGCTTCAAGTGGGAAGATGGAGTTTCCCTATTCAGCTCCCAGAATTCCATTCTTCTGCCGGCTGATTTGAAGGCAGGTGCTGCTGTCTCCTACACAATTAAGGATAACGTGATCCGTTCTGTGGAAGTTACTTCAGGTGTAGAGCGTACTGTTAAGGGCTTTATCTATGAGCTGACGAATTCTACTATTGTCTATCAAAAGACGGATGGCAGCCGTGAAGTTAAACTTCTGGCCAACAAACCGGTAATTGTAATTCCGAATGTGGCTAATCCTGTGATGGGTGATCTTATCTCTGATAAAACTGGCGGAGACAATGTTCAGCTTACGCTTAACAGCAGTGATCAGGTGACCCAAATTGAGGTGGTCAGCCGGCAAATCAATCAGTTTACCGGAGCAACGGTGGTTGATTTCAATGCGAAGACACAATTCCTTACCTTCACTGATAATGATGGAAAAGCACATGTAATAAAACTGGATACAAGTACTAAAATGGTTTATGATGGCGTTCCGACAACTTCCATTACCAGTATGGGTGCAAGACTTGCCGAAAACCGGAAAGTGGATGTGACTGCCATTAATGAGCGGGCACTGTCGGTTGAGCTATCAACCAAATATTCCGGTACACTGACTGCGATTAATGCTTCGGCTAGGACCATTGTTTTCAAAATGAGTAATGGCCAGCTGATGACCATGGGCTATCCGCTTGCCGTAGATATATTTGGCAAAACAGGTGCGACTATGGCAGATGTTTCGGTGAATGTACCAGTAACTGCAATACTCACTGGCAATCAAGAGGTAATTTCGGTCCTGCGGGTAGCTTCATCTGCACAGCTTGAGGTTGCAGGAGTGAATGCCAATACCAACAAAGTCACTGTCAAAACAGGCAGTGGAACCAGCGATATTTACGTAGCGGCCGTTCCACTTAGCAATGAAGCCGGCCAGACAATTACTCTTAGTGAGATAAAGACTGGCGATTATGTGAACATTAACTTTGACGGGACTACAGCATTATCGCTGCAGTCGGTTAAGCAGTATTCCGGACAAATCTCAGCAGTGGACGCTGCAGCGAAAACCTTGACCGTGAAGGATTATTCCGGAGTGTCGCAGAATTTCACCGCCAGCGCAGGGGTGAGAATTACCCGGGACGGTGTAACCACTACTGATCTGAGCGGCCTTACTACAGCAGACCGGGTATTAGCGCGTAAGGATGCCAGCGGGGTAATCATAATCTCGGTATTCAGTCAGCTTAGCCGTACCTTCTCGCGTTATGAGACTGCGACCAATGAAGTGATGACCAAACGCGCTACTCTGAATGAAAATTATAAGTTTGTGCTTGCGGCAAACGCATATATTCATCAAGGTGACACGACTTTACCCGTGCAATCTCTCAAAGAAAATGATAATATTATAATGTATTTCAACAACGACAAGATCGTGGAAATAGTGAAACAATAATCGTTTTGGTGATTTTCCGTGTGAAACACCGTCTTGATTCAGGCTTTTGCCCTGAATCAAGACGTTTTTTTTGAAATATAAGGACAGCGCTGTGTTCACTTGAACGCTATGGAAGTATACGATATAATGTATTCTTTGCTTATATTTCTTTTATCTAGAGAAGTTATGCCCGAGTGATCAACTTCGGGTGTAAGTACTCCGTGGAGGGGACGCTATGAAAGTTGCAGAAGTCCGCCACATCCTGGATACCATCGGAGGCATGTTCCCTGATGCGCATTGCGAGCTGAACCATAGTAACGCTTTTGAGCTAACCATAGCGGTGCTGCTCTCGGCCCAATGTACGGACGCAACAGTGAACAAGGTGACCGAGGACCTGTTTCAGAAGTACAAAGCTCCAATCGACTACATTTCAGTGCCGCTTGAAGAGCTCGAGCGGGATATCCGGCGGATTGGCTTATTTCGCAACAAGGCCAAGCATATTCAGAACCTCTGCTCCATTCTGATTGAGCAGTATGGCGGCGAAGTGCCTCAGGCCCATGATTTGCTGGTAACCTTACCGGGTGTCGGCCGCAAGACTGCGAATGTGGTCATATCCAACGCTTTCGGCGTACCGGCCATTGCCGTGGATACTCATGTGGAACGGGTAGCCAAACGGCTCGCGCTTGCGGGCTGGAAAGATTCGGTGCTGGAAGTGGAGAAAAAGCTGATGAAGGCGGTGCCGCGTGACGAATGGACGCTAACGCACCACCGGCTGATCTTTTTCGGGCGTTATCACTGTAAGTCGCAGAATCCGCAATGTCAGGTCTGCCCGCTGCTGGATGTATGCCGGGAAGGCAAAAAACGTATGAAAACCGCTGTAATCAGGAAAGATAAGGTTCATACGAAATCAAACAAAGATTTAGAGATGAAGAAGAGGATGGGATAGAGATGAAGTGCATTTCTGTATACACCGATAATTTTGAAGCGTTCTCCGATATTTTTGACCGTGTGGTGGACAGCCCTATGGAAGAAAATGAAGAGCAGGAAGTAGAGGGCATCACAATCAGCCATTCCGGCGATGTGCCTGAGTTCTACCTGGAACGTATGTCCGTGAAACCTGAAGTGGTTGTAATGAAGGACAAAGCCCGTGGTCTTACCATTCTACAGCACGGTAAAGTGTTCGAAATCCTGCTTCCAGTCCTGGAAACAGCTTAATAGCAATTCATATGTACAAAGAGCCGGCCCTTGGGCCGGCTCTTTGCGTTAAACGATAAGAATATATGTTTGGTACCCGGCAAATTTCTGAGTAAACATCGAAGATAAGGCCTTAGGGTGTTAGGTGTTATATGCGTGGTTGGCTAATCTGAGAACGCTCTAAGCCTTAGAGAATAGGCGATGTAAACCATAAGAGAAGGCAGGAAGCACACGGCACACAGCAGCAGGGAAACATGCGAGATGTTTT
This sequence comes from Paenibacillus phytohabitans, assembly GCF_013141775.1. Lineage (GTDB taxonomy): Bacteria > Bacillota > Bacilli > Paenibacillales > Paenibacillaceae > Paenibacillus_AQ > Paenibacillus_AQ phytohabitans. Next base: position 108,095 of record NZ_WHOB01000020.1, on the reverse strand, counting down.
GAAGCAGCTGATGGTCCCACACCTGCCGGGAAAGATATAGCAGCACACAAGTGATGAGCGTCAGCAGCATGACTACAATAGCGAAAATTTTGCTGGTACGGGTGATTTTGCGGTATTTCTCATAGAGTGTTGAGCGGTCTGTATGAATGGGAACGGTTCCCGGTTCAGCAACGAAGATATGCATATCCCCGGCGGAACACACATAACCCCAGCCACTGTCAGCGAACATTTCACGGTACTCATTCTCGTCCTTCTGCGGCACATGCTGGATGTCCAGACAATAAATTTGCTTATGCGCAGGACCTCTGCGGACAATGAAGCCAGAACCAAACAGGGAGAACCGCTCCAGCAGCCAGCCTTTCTCCGACAACCTGCTTAATTTATTCATTTCATTCTGCTCGGCAAAAGCCAGTCCTTTAGACGGAATATACCGTGTCTGCTTATTAGTTTTCATGAGTCAACGCCTCCTTAGCATTTAGCTGTGCTATGTTCCCGTGCCTCGACATGCGCAGTCTCCGTTCAATCTCAGCTTCCACCAGAGCCGTTCCGCTTGAAGTAATCTGATAGGTCTTGCGCCGCTCATCCTCATCCTCGTTCAATAGAATGTAGCCGGATTTCTGCAGCTTCTTGATAAGTGTATAGAGTGTAGCGGGTCCCATCCTGACCTCGCCTTCGGTTAGCTCTTCGATGTACTTCATGATTGCATAGCCGTGCTTCGGAGTGAGCAACGCGAGCAGAATATAATAAGCTGAGTCAGATAATTGCTCCATTTGCAATGGATTATTCTTGGTCATTACACACCTCCTGTCCGATAATAGAAGATCCTTAGTTATATATCCAAGTTGGATATATCCAAGTTGGTTATATCCGAGTTGGATATATCCGATATGGATATAGTAATAAATCTGGAATCATCTGTCAAGGGGGGATTAGTCCAGCGAAGTCTTGTTTTTCGTGAAGGATTATAGCTGATTTTGTAAAAGCGGCTAGTTGATTTGTGACAATCTGATGATAAAATGTAATTATTCTATTCTTGCTGATCAGATAAACATACTAATGTTATAGCTTCACATAAGTGGAAGTCCGAAGCCTATAAATTCTTATCTATAAATATAATTGGATGCACATGTTGTAGATTGCAGAAGGTGGGGTTGTCGTGGGAGCAGAACGGAGCAGGATGAGAGAAGTAATATCCGGTACATCAACGCTTATGCTGCTGAAGCAGCAGCTGGAGAGCTGGGGCGAACAGAATAGTGCACAGATAGCTGCAGATCTGATGCTCAAAGAGCAGGCGGGAGAGCTGACCCTTGCCTTCTGCGGACATTTTTCAGCTGGTAAATCCAGTATGATTAATGGCCTATGCGGAAAAGCTGTGCTGCCATCAGGTCCGGTTCCAACCAGCGCCAATATCGTATCGATCCGCAGCGGGGCTCCGCGGGTAGTGCTTCATGCAGAGCCGGAGGCACCTGGGAGTTCTGCACCGGCAATAGAAACTACACCAGACCGGCTGCAGGAGTACTGCCGCCAGGGCGCTGAATATTCAGCGATTGAGGTCTGGGAGGAAGTCCCGCTGCTGGGGAAGCACGGCGTTCTAATGGATACTCCCGGGGTGGATTCCACGGATGAGGGGCATCAGGCAGCGACCCACTCGGCGCTGCATTTGGCTGATGCCGTGTTCTACGTCATGGATTACAACCATGTGCAGTCGGAGAATAATCTGGCGTTTGCCAAAAGTCTCAGTGACTGGGGCAAGCCGCTGTACCTTATCATCAACCAGATCGACAAGCACAGAGAACTGGAAATCTCCATAGTGGAATACCGGCAACAAGTGGAAAGCGCTTTCCGTGAATGGGGAATTCATTCCGCGGGTCTGTTGTTCACTTCACTCAAAGTGAAGGATCATCCTCTGAACCAATGGGATGATCTGCTCGCGGTAATTGCAGCTCTGCTGGAGCAGCGCGGAGAACTGCTCGGCTACAGTCTGTCCCGTTCCATGCACCATACGGCAGCTGCGGTGCTTGCGGCTTACCGCGAGGAGCAGCAGGAGGAGCGCTCTCAGTTACTGGAAGCGGCCGGGGGTGCGAATAAGGAAGAGGTGGAGGCAGAGATCCGGGCGGTTTCGCAGGCGGAAGAGCTGCTCGTGCAGCTGCCGGAGCAGATGCGGCTGGAGCTGCGCAGTAAGCTGGATGCCCTGCTTGGCAACAGCAATCTGATGCCAGCCGATGTAAGGGATGCTGCTGGAGCCTATATCGAGAGCAGCAGCCCCGGTTTCCGGCGCGGGCTATTGTTCACCGCGGCGAAGCGGGAGAAGGAGCAGGCAACGCGGCTTCTCCACTGGCACGGGCTTCAGCAGAGAGAGATCACTGCCCAGCTGGAGTGGCATATACTCCAGCTCGTGCGTGACTGGGCTGAAGGCGCAGGGCTGTGGCAGGAAGGGGCGGAGCCGCTGCTGAAGCAGGCGTTCCCGGCGGTGAGCCAGCAGTGGCTGGCGGATCAGGTCAAGCCGGGAACCGGGTCGTCGGGCGAGGCGCTGCTTAATTTCTGCCGCGCGCTTGCGGCAGAGATTAAGGCACAGTTCCGCCGCGCGGCCCTGGCCTTCGGTGAGCAGCTGCTGGTCCAGCTGCCGCCGCTGCTGGACCAGCGGCGCGCGGAGCTCGCGCGCCGCGAAGCGGCCCTGCTGCGGCAGGCGCACGCGCACGCCGCGCTGGCCGCCCTGGACCGCGCGGCTGCCGCCCGCGCGGACGAACTCGCGGCGCTGCTGCCGCCGCGCCGTACCCTCACCCCCGGCGTCCTGCCGGAGGTGAGGGCCCTTACGGCTGGCGCGCCTAGCGCCGCCAGCCCCGTGAAGCCGCCGCGCAGCGCAGCGGCTTCACACCCCGCCGCCGCAACGTGGGCGGCGGGTACGGCACAGCCGGCGGGCGGACGCCGCCGGCTGACGCAGGCCGCAGCGGCGCTGCACGCTGCGGCCGGGCTGCTGCGCCTCGAGCCGGCCATGGCCTCGGCTGCGCGCAGCCTGGCGGCGCGGGCGGAGGACCTCGCCGGCGGCCGCTTCACGATGGCGCTGTTCGGAGCATTCAGCGCCGGCAAATCCTCCTTCGCCAACGCCCTGCTGGGCGAAGAGGTGCTGCCCGTGTCTCCGCATCCCGCCACGGCTGCCGTCGGCCGCATTCTGGCCCCGGAGGGCGGATTCGCCCACGCGACTGCGGCCGTGACCATGAAGTCTGCGGAGGATTTCTGGGACGATATCCTCCATTCCTTCAGTGTGCTGCAGCTGGCACCGCCGCAGCACTCAACCTGGACTGCAGCGGTGGCCCGCCTGCAGACCGGCGGGCTTCATCCGTCCTCGCTGCCGCATGCCGGATTCCTGCGCGCAGCGGCAGCGGGCTGGGAGGAATCCGGCCCGCTGCTCGGAACAGAGCGTACGGTCAGCCTGCAGGAATACCGCAGCCTGGTAGCCGATGAGAAACGGGCCTGCTTCGTGCAGAGTACCGACCTCTATTATGACAGCCCTCTGACACGGAGCGGCATCGTATTGGTTGACACCCCCGGAGCGGATTCCTTACATGCCCGGCATACCGGTGTAACCTTTGGCTACATGAAGAATGCGGATGCGATCTGCTTCGTGACCTACTATAATCATGCCTTCTCCAAAGCCGACCGCAGTCTCCTGGCCCAGCTGGGAAGAATCAAGGACAGCTTTGCCCTGGATAAAATGTTCTTCATCATCAATGCGTCCGACCTCGCTTCAGACGAGGCAGAGCTGGAAGAAGTGAAGCAGCATGTGACGCAGAATCTGCGTGCCGGCGGCCTGACCTCCCCGCGGATCTATGCCTTGTCCAGTCTGCTCGCGCTGGAGGGCAAGTCGCGCGGGGTACGGGAGTCCTACGAGGCTTCCGGATTCAACAGCTTCGAAGAAGCGCTGTCTGAATTTGCGGGTGAGGAGCTGCCGCGCCTGTCACTGGCGGCGGCGAGGGATAGCCTTAGCTCGGTCCGGCTCCGCGCGGAGGAATGGCAGCATATGGCGCTTATGGCAGCGGACCAGCGGGAAGAAGGGCTCCGGCGGTTCCGGAAGCGCCGGGATGACGCAGGCCTCCGGCTGGCACAGCTTGAGCGGGAAGAGCGGCCCATCCGGGATCTGCGCCGCGAGGGTGAGGAGCTCCTCTATCATGTCCGGCAGCGCCTGTCCTTCTCCTTCGGCCGTTCCTTTCAGGAATCGTTCCATCCCTCTATCCTCCGGGAAGAGGGCGGTCACCTGAAAGATATCTTCGTTTCCTGCGGCCGGGAGCTGGAGCGCAGTATCCTGCGTGAACTGGAGCAGGAGCTGTGGGCGACCACCCTGCGGCTGGAGGCGGCAGGGCGCAGGCTGGTAACTCAGGCGGCTGCGGCTGCAGCCGCAGAACTTTCCATCCCGGGTCAGGAGCTTCAGCTTCTGGAGAATCCAGACGAGCGCTGGCCTGCGCCGGCTAAGCTCGATTGCTCCCTTGCCCCGCTGGATTGGGCAGCACTCTGGAGCCGCTTCAGATCACCGCGTCATTTCTTTGAAGGCCCTGGACGGGCAGACATCCGTACAGCTGCCGAGCACTGGTTCAAAGAAGCTATTGCTGCTGCGGCAGTAAGCCAGGAGGAACGGCTGCTGTCTTTCTATACCGGTGCGGCAGCGGCGGCACTTTCCCTTGCCGCAGAGCAGCTGCGCGAAGGTCTGGCCGAGCAGGAAGCGGCCATGTCGGAACTCCTGAAAGGGGGTGATTCAGCGCAGCACTGGGGCCAAATTGCCGGCGAATTATCGCTCATGGAGCAATCTTTCGTCAATATGGTGGACAGTCATCTGTGAAGTTTGTAGGAAAATGTCGAAGAACGCTTGCAATCTGCTGGTTGATGGATGAAAATAAAGAAGCCTGAAAATTTACAATGAAACTGCGACAATTTACAGAAATAGAGAAGTCGGCAGTCAAATTTGCGAAAAGAGGTTGGAGTCGACAATGTGGGGAGCTCCTTTTTCAGCCCGGAGCAAGAAGCTGCTGCTGCTCGGCAGCGGTGAACTGGGTAAGGAAGTCATTATCGAAGCTCAGCGCCTTGGCGTAGAGACCGTAGCTGTGGATCGTTATGAAGCTGCACCGGCGATGGGTGTAGCCCACCGCTCTTATGTACTGGATATGCTGGATGCAGAGGCACTGAAGCAATTAATCCGTTCAGAGAAACCGGATTTGATTGTCCCCGAAATCGAAGCTATTGCTACCGGAGCGCTGGTGGAACTGGAGGAGGAAGGTTTCCTCGTGGTCCCGACCGCACGTAGCGCTAGACTGACGATGGACCGGGAAGGCATCCGCCGCCTTGCGGCTGAAGAGCTGGGTCTGCCGACCGCCGGATACCGGTTCGCTGACAGTCTGGACGAACTTCGCCAGGCCGTAAGTGAGCTTGGAACACCGTGTGTGATCAAGCCGATTATGAGCTCTTCCGGCAAGGGACAGAGTATTTGCAGGACACCTGAGGATGCCGCAGAATGCTGGAATACGGCTCTGGAAGGAGCACGTGCCAAAGGTACACGCGTCATTGTAGAGGCTTTTGTCACTTTCGAGAGTGAGATTACATTACTTACCGTCCGCTCGGTTAGCGGAACTATATTTTGTCCGCCGATCGGCCACATCCAGAAGGATGGCGATTATGTGGAATCCTGGCAGCCGCATCAGATGAGTGAAGCGCTGCTTGCCGAAGCACAGTCGATGGCCCGGGCCGTTACGGATGAGCTTGGCGGATATGGGATTTTTGGAGTGGAGCTGTTTCTGACCCCGGACGGGGTACTGTTCAGCGAAGTATCACCCAGACCGCATGACACAGGTATGGTTACAATGATTACGCAGGATTTGTCGGAATTTGCTCTGCATGTCAGAGCCATTCTTGGATTTCCGCTGGAATCGGTACGTTTGTTGACACCGGGTGCTTCAGCTACGCTGAAGGCCGAAGGAACTGGACAAGCTTTTGCGGTAACCGGGATAGATAAGGCACTAACCTTTGCCCGAACGCAAGTCCGTGTATTTGGCAAACCGGAGATCCGCCCTGGACGGCGGATGGCAGTAACACTCAGTTCAGCGGAAGATGTGGAAATCGCGCGGACGACGGCCAAGCAGGCGGCGTCTATGCTAAAAGTGGAGGTATACGAGGATGAACAGTAGTACTCAGGAGCAGGTACTGCAAATTCGCAAATGTGGCATGAATGATCTGGAGAGAGTTACAGCCCTTCTGCGGGAATTCGGCTATCCGACGACGCTTAGCGTGATGAAAGAGAGAATGGAAGGCATGGAGCATGATCCGCTCCACTGCACAATGGTCGCAGAACTCAATAACGAAGTTGTGGGAATGATCGGACTCCGGCAGGTGAAGTCCTATTACAAACATGCAGATTGTATTACGGAAATTACCGCGCTGATCGTATCAGAGGAACTTAGAGGACAGGGCCTTGGCAAAAGACTCGTATCCGCAGCGGAAGAATGGGCACGCCATCAAGGCTGCTGCCAGCTGTTCCTGCGAAGCGGCAACCGCGTCGAACGTGCACCGGCGCATGCTTTTTACCGCCATATCGGATTCGAAAAGACAGCAGGCTACCGCTTTAACAAAGCATTGCTATAATTCCTATACGTAACCGAACATCCCCATCCCGGCATAAGCGGGATGGTTTTTTTTATGCCGGAATACAGAATTTATAAGTCTCACCCGATAACATATCCATCTATTTCCTGCTGAAACGGTATCATCCTTGTTCATGATTCACGGCGACAAGGCCGTTTCCTCAAGTAATTAGTGGAAAAAGAGCATTTAAATTTGCCGAAACAGACGTTTCTTGAACAGTAGTTGGAAAAAATACATTTATTCATCCAGCATCCGTCACTTGGTGCCCGAATCAAGGGATTAAGTGTTGTTTTTCCACTTACAATGGTGATGACAGATTATATGATGAAATTAAGTGTCCAAATTCCACTTATTGATCATGAAGCGGGATGGACCGTACCTCACCTATAAGAGTGTGATTCAGGGAATGTAGCGGCGTCAGGCGGTCCGGGGAATTTCATTCTGTAATGGATTTGCACTATGTATGTACATAATATTTACTTGCAATAAATGCATTCAGCCTATATAGTGAATTGCTCCCCGTATTTGACTTGATCCGCTGCTACAGCTTTCATTATTTAAACATAGATTGAGCTTACTGAATCAGCTATTATAATGCTGTAAAACTCCAAACCATATCCGAAGAGGGATGAAGCATGTATAAATTAATTCTCGCCGAAGACGAGGAAGATGTAAGAGAAGGTATTATCGCCCAGATCGACTGGGAGAAATACGGATTCGAAGTGGTGGAACAGGCCGAGAACGGCCGTGAAGCCGCAGATGCGATAGACCGGCTGCTGCCGGATGTGGTGGTTACCGATATCCAGATGCCGTTCATGAACGGACTGCAGCTGGCGGAATGGATCCGCAGCCGTCACCCTAACACGAAGATAATCATTCTGACCGGCTATGATGAATTCGAATATGCCCAGAAGGCGATTAAGCTGCAGATTGATGAATATATTCTTAAGCCCTTCTCTTCCCAGGAGCTGATTGATGTCCTGCTGAAGGTTAGAGCCGCGATTGAGACAGAGATTGCCGAGAAGGAAAATGTATTCGTGCTCAGCGAGCATTACCGCAAGAGCCTGCCGGTGCTGCGTGAGCAGTTCCTGTCCTCCCTGGTGTCACGCCGTCTGCGCTCCGCGGAAATTGCCGAGAAAAGCGCAGAATACGGCATCAATCTGAGCGGGGAGCTATTCCAATCCTCTGTTATCAGTATTGATTATATCCGCCCGGACAGAAGCTCCGGCGTTTCTGAGGTGAGACCGGTATCCTTACGGGACACCGGTGACCGTAATCTGCAGCTCTTTGCCGTGCTGAACATTGCTGAGGAAATCTGCCAGAAGCACAGCTTCGGCAAGGTATTCATCCACCGCGATGATGTGGTGCTGCTCTCCGTCAGCCAGGGAACCGATGAGAGCGAAATCACAGGCAGAACCTTCGCTATCCTTGAAGAAATCCGCCAGAATGTACAGCGTTTCCTGAAGCTTACAGTGACTGCCGGTGCAGGAACAGTATGCCGGATGCCGTCCCTGCTGTTCAATTCCTTCGGAGATGCACTGCAGGCACTGGATTACCGGCTGATTCTCGGCAACAACCGCGTGATCTGGATTGAGGATGTGGAATCGAGATCCAGCCAGATGCTGGCCTATGATGAGCTGACCCAGCAGTCGCTGATCCGCACGATCAAGCTGGGTACAGTCCAGGAGCTGCGGGAAGTGGTGGACGAGCTGTTCGGGGGGCTGGATACGGCGCAGGTCTCGACACAGGATTATCAGATTTTCCTGCTGGAGATCATTACTTCGATTCTGCGGGTGGCCAAGGAATCCGGCAGTGAAACGAATGACTTTATCGGCTCCGGCATTTCCTCGCTGACCGAGCTTAATAAGTTCAATAATATGGGGGAAGCCAAGCAGTGGATTATCACGGTGTGCAGCCGCCTGATGGACACCATTGCCTCCGAGCGGCAGTCGAGCTATAAGCAGCTGATTGACCAGGCCAAGGATTATATCCGGGCCCATTATGAGGAGTCTGACATTTCCATCGGCAAGGTATGCCAGCATCTGCATATCAGCACAGGCTATTTCAGCAGTATTTTCAAGAAAGAAATGAAGATGACCTTTGTCAGCTATCTGCTGCAGATCCGCCTGGAGGCGGCGAAGGAAATGCTGCGCTCGACCGAGCTTAAGGCATTTGAAATCGCCGAGCGGATCGGTTTTGCCGATCCGAATTATTTCAGCTTCTGCTTCCGCAAGAAATACGGACAGTCACCCAAAGAGTATAAGAACAGCTCGCGGGGAGGATAACTCATGACCAAGCCGAAGGGTACTTTCTTTCCGCTTCGCCCGCAGCCCCGCAAGAGAGGCAAAATCCGCCTGTCTTCCAAGCTGCGGAGCATCCAGCTCATCATTACCCTGACCTTCACTGCGATAACGGTAGCCGTTGCAGTGATCGTCAGCATTATGCTCTACGGCAAGTTTGCCAACACGGCGGAGGAGAATGCGAATCTCAACATGCAGCAGATTATCGAGCAGGTGAATTATAATCTGGAGCTGTATGTTAAAGGGATGGGCAGCATTTTTGAGACGGCGGAGAAGCAGATCACCACGAGTCAATCCATTGACTCTCCGCTGCTCTATGAACGCATGGACACACTGATGAGCAGCCGTGAGGACCTGGTATCCATGGCTGTTTTTACACCGCAGGGCAAATATGTAGTAGGTACGCCTGGTCAAAGCATGCGCCTGAACACTCAGCTGGAGAGCCAGAGCTGGTTCACCACGGCCAAGCGGACCTCGGAGATATCATACTCAGCCCCGCATATTCAGAATTTATTCAAGGGACGGTATACCTGGGTCGTATCGATCAGCAAAATGATTCAGTACAGGGAGAAGGGTGAGCTGAAAACCGGTGTCCTGCTGCTGGATTTCAATTTCAGGACGATTGATGAGCTGAGCCGGCAAGTGAAGCTCGGTAAAAGAGGATACGCTTACATTCTCGATCCGCTCGGGAATATCGTCTACCATCCGCAGCAGCAGCTGATCTATGCCGGCCTCAAATATGAGAATGTGGAGCCGGTGCTGGAATATGCCTTCCGCAGCTATCTGGATGAGTCGACCGGAGAGAAGCGGTTTATTACCGTGCGTACATTGGCCCAGACCGGCTGGAAGATCGTTGGGGTTGCTTACTACGATGAGATTGTCACGACCAAACGCGACCTGAACCAATTTCTGTCCTGGTTCCTCGCAGTTGTCCTGGTGTGTGTGGTTGCCGTATCTGTGTTCCTGTCCTGGCTGATTGCCAGTCCGATCCGCAAGCTGGAGCGCACGGTTAAGCAGGTGGGCGAGGGAGACCTAAATACCCCGATTAATGTCAGCGGTGCCTATGAGGTGGAACAGCTGTCCAAACGCTTCAATATGATGCTCCAGCGTATCCGGCAGCTGATGGATCAGATCATCTATGAGCAGGAGACCAAACGCAAAGGTGAGCTAGAAGTCCTGCAGTCGCAGATCAACCCTCATTTTCTATACAATACACTGAATTCGGTCATCCGGCTGGCAGAACGCGGCAAAACGGATGAGGTCGTCACGATGATTCAGTCGCTTTCGAAATTTTTCCGGATCAGTCTGAGCAAGGGCAAGAATATTATTACTATCCAGGAGGAGCTGGATCATATCCGCCATTACCTGGTGATTCAGAGCTTCCGTTTCAAAAATAAGTTCCGTTACGAAATAACGGCACAGGATGAAGTATTGCAGTACCAGACGGTTAAACTGATCCTGCAGCCAATCGTTGAGAATGCACTTTACCATGGGATCGAAATGATGCCGGATGAAGGGCTGATCTCCATCAGCGCTGAGCTTCAGGATGGGCTCATTATTATCAGGGTCAGTGACAACGGCCTCGGGATGTCCGTAGAAACGATGAACGTGATTCTGAGCGGAGGCGTCAAAAGCGTAAGCGGCTCAGGAGTCGGCGTACGGAATGTTCATGAACGGATCGGGTTATATTATGGCCGCGAATATGGACTAACCTTTCAGAGTGAAATTGAAGAAGGTACTATCGTAACCATTGTGTTCCCGGCCCGGCTGGCCGGAGAAGACATGGATGAGCAGAAGGAGGAGACAAACCGGTGAGAAGCATACGTTTTTGGCTGACCTTGCTGCTATGCGGGGTGCTCTGGATCTCTGTGTCCTCCTGCTTTAATTCGTCGCCTGCTTATATCAATACGAGCAAGACACGTAATATCCACCTGATTGTCAAGATGAACAAGGGGGATTACTGGAATACAGTGAAGCTGGGTGCGGAAGCAGCAGCGAAGGAATTCAATGTCAAGCTGACGTTCAAAGCGCCGGACTCGGAAAGTGATATCGATGAGCAGGTGGGGATGGTGGAGGACTCCATCAAAGAGAAAGCGGATGTGATTATTCTCGCTGCCAGCAGCTATATGGGACTGGCCCAGGTCGTAGACCAGGCTGCATATTACAAAATCCCGGTGATCTCAGTCGATGCGGAAGTCGGATCGGCCAGGGTTCAAGCCTATGTAGGTTCGAATGGTTATGAAGCCGGACAGAAGTCCGCGGAGCGGCTGATTCAGCTTTTGCGGGGATATGGCGAGATCGGAATTATTAACTTCACCAATTCCTCTTTGAATGTGGACCCGGGGTCTACAGGCAGCATTGATTACGGGGCCAGGGATGCGGATGAGCGCGAGAAAGGATTCCTCAATTACGCAGCCCGTTATCCGAATGTCAAAGTGGTGCAGATCTCCTACACTTCCTCAAGCACGGTGGAGGCCGAAACCCTGACCCGGGAGATGCTGGAGAAGCATCCTAATCTGCGCGGGATTGCCACGTTGAATGAAATTGCTTCCCAGGGAGCAGCCAAAGTCATACAAAGCTTAAGATTGGACAACATAAAGATGGTTGCGTTTGACAGTTCCCCCTCCATGATGGAATCGCTGCAGGATGGCACGGTGCAGGCGACCGTGATCCAGAACCCTTTCAGCAACGGGTATTTAGCCGTGAAATACGCTGTAGAAGCGCTTGAAGGTGCGACTATTCCAGAGCGGGTGGACACAGGCACCAAGCTGATTGATCTGGAGAATATGCTGTGGCCTGAGAACCAGAAGCTGCTGTTCCCGTTTGTCAGATAGGAGAAAATCAGATTTTAAACATTAGAATTTTCATGAAAATGAGTAGTATTTTATATTCGCAACCGTTTTCATGTAGGGCATAATAAGGATGTACCCGGGACACACCGGGATAACAAAAAGAAATATCCTCAGGAGGTCAATTGATTATGAAAAAAATCACTTCCGTTTTACTTGCTAGTGCATTGCTGGGTGCTGCTCTCGCAGGCTGCGGCGGCAACAACAACGCTGCTGACACTGGTAACAAAGCTAACACAGGCAACGCTGCTGCAACTGCAAACTCCGGTTCCGCTGCTGAAACTCCAAAGGTTGGCGTAGCGATCTACAAATTTGATGATACTTTCATGACGGGTGTCCGTAACGCCATCGATACTGCAGCCAAAGGCATCGCTACTGTAGATATCGTAGACAGCCAGAATTCCCAGCCTACACAAAATGACAAGGTGGATTTGTTCGTCACCAAAAAATATGACGGCATGCTGATCAACCCGGTTGACCGCACAGCTGCAGGCGTTATCATCGACAAAGCAAAAACAGCTGACATTCCGGTTGTCTTCCTGAACCGCGAACCGCTTCCAGAAGATATGAAGAAATGGGATAAAGTTTACTATGTAGGCGCCAAAGCAGAAGAGTCCGGCACAATGTCCGGCCAGCTGATCGTTGACTACTGGAAGGCTCACCCTGAAGCTGACAAGAACGGCGACGGCGTGCTGCAGTACGTAATGCTCAAAGGCGAACCTGGACACCAGGATGCTGAGCTGCGTACCACTTACTCCATCCAGGCTATCGAAGATGCAGGCATCAAGGTTGAGAAATTGGCTGAAGATACTGCAATGTGGGATCGCGTAAAAGGACAGGAAAAAATGGCAGCCTTCCTCGGCTCCCACGGCGACAAGATTGAAGCCGTTCTTGCCAACAACGATGACATGGCTCTCGGTGCAATTGAAGCTCTGAAAGCTCAAGGGTACTTCTCAGGAGACAAATACATGCCGGTTGTAGGCGTTGACGCGACTGCTCCAGCGGTTCAAGCGCTGCAAGACGGAACGATGCTCGGTACTGTACTGAACGATGCCAACAACCAGGGTAAAGCGGCAATCGTCCTGGCTTCCCTGCTGGCAAAAGGCGAAACACCTACCAAAGAAACTGTAGGCTTCGATATCACTGACAACCAATACGTATGGATCTCCTACAAAAAGATCACTAAAGACAACGTAGCTGACGCTCAATAATAGTTAGATTGCTCCAGATACAGATAAGCTTCATAAACAAAAATCCCGGAGGGCGGTCACCCGCTCTCCGGAATTCCTTTCGGGTAGGGAACAGGATGGAACCGCTGTGCCTCTCATGGAAAAAGAAAAAAAGCGTAGGGGGCGTAACAACATGGCAAATGCTGAGTTTTTGCTGGAAATGAACGGCATTACTAAAGAATTTCCCGGCGTTAAGGCGCTGGACGGAGTCAGCATAAAGGTAAGACCGGGTTCGGTTCATGCACTTATGGGCGAGAACGGCGCAGGCAAGTCGACACTGATGAAATGTCTCTTTGGAATCTATTCACCGGATGCCGGTGAGATCTTCCTGGATGGCCAGAAGGCCACCATCTCTAACTCCAACGATGCACTTAAGCACGGAATTTCGATGATTCACCAGGAGCTGCACCCGGTACCTTTCCGCAGTGTCATGGAGAACATCTGGCTAGGACGTTTTCCGACCAAGGGCATCGGGCCGATTCAGTTTATTGACCACAAAAAAATGTTCACGGACACGGAAAATTTATTTAAAGATCTGGATATTGATCTGAATCCCGAAACTTTGGTGGGCAAGCTGTCCGTATCCAAGGTCCAATCCATTGAAATCGCGAAGGCTGTCTCTTTTCATTCACGCGTCATTGTCATGGATGAACCAACCTCTTCCTTAACCAGTGTAGAAGTTGAGCATTTGTTCCGGATTATCCGCGATCTGCAAAAAAGAGGCGTAGCTATTATCTATATATCTCACAAGATGGAAGAAATTCTTGAAATCTCTGATGAAGTAACCATCATGCGTGACGGTAAAAAGATCGGTACCTGGCCGTCGGCCGAGCTTACCACGGATCTGATTATCTCCAAAATGGTCGGCCGTGACCTTACTAACCGCTTCCCTGAGCGCACGAATGTTCCAGGCGAAGTCTATATGAAGGTGGAAGGCTTGACCTCACCGGAGCCAAGATCCTTTAAGGATGTATCCTTTGAGCTGAGACGCGGTGAAATTCTCGGTGTCGGTGGTCTTGTCGGTGCGCAGAGAACGGAAGTTATTGAAGCATTGTTTGGCCTTCGTGCAATCAAATCCGGCTCCATCTCAATTGAAGGCAAAAAGGTGAAGATCAATTCGCCGCAGGATGCCAAGAAACATGGCCTGGCGCTGTTAACCGAGGAACGCCGTGTAACCGGTATCTTCCCGGTACTGTCCGTTCATGAGAATGGCGCAATTGCCAACCTTGACCATTATAAGACGCCTTACTTCCTGCTGAACGGCAGAAAGAAGAAAGTTGAAGTCGATAAAATGATTGAGAAGCTGCGCACCAAGACACCAACCACCAAAACGCAGATTATGAATCTCTCCGGCGGTAATCAGCAGAAGGTGCTGCTGGCCAGATGGCTGCTTACAGAGCCTGAAGTCCTGCTGCTGGATGAGCCGACACGCGGAATTGACGTGGGTGCCAAATTCGAAATCTATACCATCATTGCCGACCTGGCCAAGCAGGGGAAGAGCATTATCATGATTTCTTCGGAAATGCCTGAGCTGCTGGGGATGTCTGACCGCGTAATGGTCATGTCGGAAGGACGGCTTACAGGAATACTAGAAGGCGAGCAAGCTACGGAAACCGAAGTTATGCGTCTCGCTGCACAGCATTAAGGAGTACGGATAGGAGAATATGCTCGCGTAATTTTAAGGGGGATCACTACTAATGAACGTTAAAAAAGCTCAGTCCTTTGTGACTCAAAACGCAATTTACATCGTGCTGGTACTGCTGATTATGGGGATCATCATATATGAACCAAGCTTCATGTCCATCAACACCCTGCGTGACGTACTGATTCAGTCGTCTACACGCGTTATCATCGCGCTTGGGGTTGCCTTTATCCTCATCACAGCCGGTACCGACTTGTCGGCAGGCCGCGTGGTTGGTTTCACAGCGGTTATCTCCGCATCCATGCTGCAGATACCGGATTATTCACGCCGCTTCTTCCCTGATCTGCCGCAAGTACAGGTATGGCTGCCCATCCTGATTGCTATTGTTGCCGGTCTGCTCTGTGGTCTCATCAACGGGGTTATCGTCTCCAAGCTCAACGTTCCGCCATTTATCGCAACCCTGGGCACCATGCTTATCGTGTACGGCTTGAACTCCCTGTACTTCGATATGGACCCTAACCAATCGCAGCCAATCGGCGGTCTGCGTCCTGACTTCACCAAAATCGGCTCCGGCTTTATCGGCAGCGGCCAATATTCTATACCTTATATCGTCCTCATAGCCCTGGCGGTCGCGGCCGTTGTGTGGGTGCTGTTCAACAAAACGAAGCTGGGCAAAAACATGTACGCTATCGGCGGTAACATGCAGGCTGCCAAGGTTTCCGGTATCAATGTATCCAAGAACCTGATCTACATCTACGCTATCGCTGGGGCCCTTTACGGTCTGGCAGGTGTGCTTGAAGCTGCAAGAACAGGCGGCGCTACCAACAACTATGGTAACATGTATGAGCTTGACGCCATCGCGGCTTGCGTAGTCGGCGGCGTATCCACTACAGGCGGTATCGGTACGGTTCCAGGCGTCCTGGTCGGTGTTATCATCTTCACCCTGATCAACTACGGTCTAACCTTCATCGGCATCAGCCCTTACTACCAGCTGATCATCAAAGGCCTTATCATCATCGCGGCTGTATCGTTCGATATGCGTAAATATTCTTCGAAGAAATAATTGTGGTTCGGTGATTAGCTGTAACTGCGGTGAATTTGGACTTCCGGGTGCTGGATGCACCCGGAGTTTTTGCGTTCAATGCTCTATGTAAGATGAACTGTGGAACCTGGGGATAAGGCTTGGCCGTAACTGCGGTGAGTTTTGGACTTCCGGCCGCTGTTGTCTGCAGATTTCTTGGTTTAAACCGCTCATCGCGGTAGAAATCCGCAGACAAAGGCGGTCGCTATCGCTCCTACAGTTCCAAAATCCCCTCCGTTACTCTCACCTTATATGGGGTTTATAGTTCATCTTACATTTCGATTGAAAGCAAGAACTCTCCGGGTGCTGCCGCTCCTCCAGTTCCAAACTTTACCTTCGTTACTCCCATCACCTCACCCAGGTGGTGGTGGTGCAAATTAAGCGTTTGCGGTATTTCGCAAACGTCTTTTGCTTTGGGCTTGATGATTTTGTCGCAACGTTGCTCCAAAACCATGCCCAATATCTCCACGCTTAAGTGAGCAGCAACCCCCAAAGTAACCAGTTGTATAAATTGTTGTACACAGTACAACTCGGAAGCATAAATATATAGGTGTTCGGGCGTATTGTTGTACGAAATACAATAATTTTCTTGCATTTTACCTTGGAGAAGGCGAATTGCTGCATTCTATACAACAATCGTGGATTAGAGACGGTATAATGATGAGAATGTTGTATTTAGTGCAAGATTTTTAATAACAACGAGCGGGTTACTCATTTAAAAATCTTAAATTTAGGCATTAACTTAGGATAAATCGTGGAACAGGGTGAAGCGCATGGGTCAGGAATCTTATCATTTTCTGATGTTTGATAAAAGAAATCAGGCGATTGTGGCACCAGATGAATACGGGGATAATATATTAGACATCGTTGGCGGATTTGTTGTAGGCAATTCATTCCTTGAAACCGCTGAAATTATTTCCTCCATTCCGAATGTCGGCACATATACACCATTAGATTTACATCGTTACCAAAGCACTAGGTGCTATTACACTCTTGATGATGGTAGTTGCATTATAGAAATAGAGATGAACTGTGGTGAATTAGCGGAGCAGGTCGAAGAGATTTCAATCAGATTTGCTGTTAGCAATCCTATTGAAACCTATGAGAAAACAATTGGACTTTGCAAATTATTATGTGAGAAGCATTTTGGAACTGGATCAGGGACCAAAATAAAAGTTAGTTGGAAATTTTCAACGAAACAGCCAGCAAGCGCAGCTACTATACCATATTTCACCAGTGATAGGGCAGGCGAAGCAGACCTTGAATAACCGGCTATCACCCTCTGAAAGGGTGTTTTTGTGCTGCTCTTAGGGTTGCAGTTTATGTCTTTGATGTAGTTTGTGCCTGTGACTTTGGTTTTGCTGAAGAAAGGTGGAGAGTAACGGAGGGGAAGTTTGAACTGGAGGAGCGGGAGCGTCCGCCTTTGTCTCCGGATTTCCACCGCGTTATAGCGGTTCAAATCAAGAAATCTGGAGACAACAGCGGCCGGAAGTCCAAACATTCACCGCAGTTACGGCCGCACCTTTCCTAGTTTGCTTTAAGCCCTCATGCTCCTAACGCATTCCACGCTCTTAACGAATTCCACGCTCTCAACGCATTCCACGCTCTCAACGCATTCCACGCTCCTAACGCACTCCACGCTCTCAACGCACTCCACGCACACGCTCATACACACGCGTATCGGCAGCTCTGGGCACATAAACACCCTTTCCCCCTCACTCTCATATTCTATAGGCAAATGCCTTTGTAAGGGAGAGCGACTGAATGCTGAGGATTAAGCTGAACGAGCTGGGAAAAGAGAATGACAATGGTCTGATTCAGACGGAGGTATGGCGGTGGGACGGAATCGGCTGGAATGAGGTTATTCCACAGCAGGAGGAGGATTTCATCCGTGCGGATGATGATCTGTTCGTGACGATCCCGGCAGAGGCGGGATTATACCGCGTAGACTACTCCAAAAAGCCGCTGGAGGCGCTTATCGTGCTTCCGGAGGTAGATGCCAGCGGGCTGCGGGCAGAGCTGCTGCATCCGGCTCCTTTTAAGCTTAAAGACGGAACACTGTGGGGCTACATTAATAACGACGGACGGACTGTGATCGAGCCCAGATACGACTATGCGGAGGATTTCCAGGAGAATGGCCTGGCGGTAGTGCAGCGCAAGAATTACAGCGGCCTCATTGACAGCTCCGGGCGGGAGAAGGTCAAACCGCTATATTCCTTTATTGCTCCGTTTGCCGAAGGGCGGGCTGTGGTTTCGGATGCCAAAGGCTATACTTTTATTGATGAGAAAGGCAAAGAGGTCACGTCCGCGCGGTATGACTATCTGAATTCGCTGCATGAAGGCCGCGCGCTGTTCTCCAAGCAGAATACAACCGGGGGGAACTCATACTACGGATATTTGGATGCCCAAGGCAAAGAGGTGCTGCCAGCGGTGTATCTGGATGCGGGGGATTTCAATGATGGAACGGCTCTGGTCAAAGTCGCTGAGGGGGAGTACGCGCTGATTGATCCCCAGGGAACGGTGCTGCATACGTATAAATATCCATTCGTGGGGTATCCGGGGGAAGGTCTGCTTGCTTTTCAGGCTACGGAGAACGGGAAATACGGTTACCTCCATACAGACGGCAGCATTGCCATCCAGCCGCAGTTTACGGCAGCCTTGCCTTTCTCGGAAGGGCGTGCGGTAATCAACACAGCTGAGGACTACGGTAATGCATACGGTCTGATTGACAAGCAAGGCAAAGCCATTATTCCGGCGACTTACTATGAAGTCCAGCAGCTGGGTGAGAACCGTGTTGCGCTGGGAACTCCGCTTTATGCCGATCAGCCGTACCGGGGTTCACGTTATGTGATTGCCGATGCGCTTACAGGCAGAATTCTCAGTACCCATCCGCTGCTCGGGGTGAACAATTATCAGAACGGGCTTGCGTCGGTGTATGATGCCAAGGATACCTATTTTATCGATAAAAGCGGTAAAAAAGCTGCCCAGCCGCCGGTCATTGCCGGCTCAGGATCTCTATCCTTCAGCGGCAACCTGATCCGTGCGGATGTTGACCAGCGTACTGCCTACTATGACCGCAGAGGCAAGCAGGTATGGCGGCAAAATGGGGTCATTCCGCTCAGACCTCCGTACTCCGTGCTGGAGAAGAAATATAAACCGAACAGGGATTACCTGGTCTACTATCCGGTAGTAGAAGGAATTGCTGTCGCTGAGATATCCAAATCAGTCAATGATAAGCTGCGCAGTCTCTCTCTCGCAGAGGGTGCAGGAACTGGAGGAGCGGGGCAGGATTTCAGCTATACGGGGGACTTTGCCGTATCCTTCTTCCGCAAAAACCTGCTGGTACTGGAGCTCAGCGGATACCGCTTTCCGTTTGGAGCGGCACATGGAATGCCGACTATGATCTATGAGCATATCAATTTGCGCACCGGCAAATTTTACACGCTGAGTGATCTGTTCAAGCCTGGCAGCAAATATGTGCAGAAACTCAGTGATATTGTCGGAAAACAGATTGCGGATGATCCGCAGTATTCTTATGTTTTTCCGGATACGTACAAAGGCATTACGGCTGACCAGCCCTTTTATGTGGATGGCGAAGCGCTGTATCTCTATTTTGCCCCTTATGAAATTGCTCCGTATGCTGCGGGCTTTCCTACATTCCGGATTCCGTATGCCGAAATTATGGGCCTGATCTCGACTGAAGGGGAATTCTGGCAGTCCTTTCATTAAGCGGGGGGCCGGTGAATGCCGATATTAATTGTAAGAACAAGCGACCGTTCTGAAGTGGACGGTTTCTTAAATATAAGAATATATATGCTTCGCGTTATAAAGTATCCTTTTATCTCTCGTTGAAACGGCACCGTGCTTATTAAAGGACGGCAAAGCCGTTTCCACTTTTTGAACAGAAGTGGACAAGCCTCAGCCGTGAAGAAAAATGTCATAATTTAGAAGCGCACAGCCGGATTTTTTATGTTACAATGACTGAGGAACAAATTACAACTTTGTAACAATTGATGTCCGCAACTCTCGGCAGCCAGGTAATTCTACAACAAGAATAAGGAGATGGCAGAATGAAAAGCAAGACTTTAAGAGCAATGATAGGTGGAAGTGTAGCCGCTGTTATGGCACTTAGCATTTCACTTCCATTACAGGCAAGCGCAGCAGCTGGAGCCACTACGGCAACCGCTTCAGATACGAATTTCGCAAAATTCATGGAATATTTCACACAGTACAATTCGAAGTCATTTGTATTTGACGGGAATACGTTCACCGTATCCAAGACCGTTATTTATAAGAATCCGGTTGCAACAGTTCCGGCAGCAACCGCTAAGCCGGTGGCTACCGCTGTACCAGTAGCGACAGCTAGACCAGAAGTCACAGCTGCGCCAGTAGCAACCGCTAAGCCTGTTGTTACACCAGCACCGACGGCTGCCCCTGTGGCCACAGCTAAGCCGGTAGCTACCCCAGCTGCAACTGCAGCTCCAGCTGTCGCAGACAGCGCTTCAAGCTACATTCAACAGGTTGTAGCCTTGGTGAACAAAGAACGCGCAGCAGCAGGACTGGCTCCTGTCTCCGCACTGGACAGCCTGAACAAAGTCGCAGCAGCTAAGGCTACTGACATGCGTACGAACAACTATTTCTCCCATACTTCCCCGACCTACGGATCGCCTTTTGATATGATGTCCGCGTTCGGCATTACTTATCAGGCAGCCGGAGAGAATATCGCAATGGGCCAGAAAACGCCGCAGGAAGTTATGACTGCCTGGATGAACAGCCCGGGCCATAAGGCTAACATTCTGAGCTCGAATTTCAACTACATCGGCGTAGGCTTCGACAATAATTACTGGGTTCAGGAATTCATCGGCAAATAATATAACCACTCAACGTAACTCTACTAAACTCTTATGGTTCATTTGTAAGCTTCACTCGTCCTCCGGTTTCCGGAGGGCTTTTTTTTGAGGTTTAGTAAATGAAGTTAGTCTTCTATTGTGGATATGATGATGGGAGGAAACTGGAGTAGTTGGATTTCATCCACTTACTGATGAACGAATGGACCCTGCCAGAACAGCAGTTGGATAAACAGCACTTAAATCATCCCAATTTACCCAAAGCAGCGAGAAACACCAATAATAGTTGTTGTTTTTCCACTTGCTGTTGCTTATTCCTCAGAAATCGAAGAGCTAAGATACATTTTTCCACTTGTTTCTTGCAAGAGCGGGTGCCTCTCAGTACCTCAATCCGGCATTGTCTTTTTTGTTCTGGATCGGGAAATGAAGGTTTTTGTCTGACGAAGATAAATCAATTTGCAGTTTTGCAGTTTCGCATGATCAGAGCCGCGCTATAGTGCCGCCCTGCCTGCTCCACCCCGTTTAGGTGGAAGCGGCGGAGGGGATTATGGAACTGTAGGAGCGGAAGCGACCGCCTTTGTCACCAGATTATCACCGCGAAGAGCGGTACAGATCAAAAAAACTGGGGAAAAACAGCGGCCGGAAGTCCAAAATCACCGCAGCCGCGCCTTTCACCAAAACCCCCGCTTTATTTGCAAATTAAGCAAAGAAGAATTATGTTTATCTACATAGGTAAGAAGTTTGTAAAATGTGGAACAATGGAGAATAGAACGGCATACGGAGGGATAGCATTGAACGATTCCAAATGGACCTGGAGGGCAGTGGGCCTGGTATCCATCCTGGCAACTTTACTTTTAATTACAGGGTTTGTGTATGCGGTAAGCGATATTATCAACCCCAAGGGGGAGACACTCCTGTCATCCCTCCCGCAGGAAACAGCTGCACCGACAGCCGCGGCAACGGATGAATTGAAGATACTGGCGCTGGGGGATTCTCTGGCCAAAGGGACCGGCGACAATTCCGGACAGGGGTTTGTGAAGCGTACGCTGGAGGCATTATCGGCGGACGGAGGCAAGGCGGAGCTGCTCGGCAACATGGGCATTAACGGCTTAACCACAGCCGGGCTGCAGAGCAAGCTTCAGGAGGAGGGTGTGCAGTACGCGCTCCGCCAGGCGAATGTAATCCTGATCTCTATAGGCGGCAACGACCTGTTCCGCGGCTCGGATATTCTGGGGACAGGCAGCAGCAGCGGAGAGGCAGAATCGTCAGCAGATACGGAGAATCCTGCGGACGGAATAGCGCCGCTGGGGACTGAATCCGCTGCGAATAACACGGTAGAAGGTTCAGCACCCGTGCCTACAGCCTCCACTGACGAATTGACCCCCGAGTCTCTGCTCTCGGCTCTGCCTGATGCATCGGGGCGGCTGGGCAGTATTCTTGACACCATTGCCGGGATTAATCCGCAGGCACAGATTTATTACGTGGGATTGTATAATCCCTTCGGAGATATTGCGGACCTGCTGGTTCCGGGCAATCAGGCTGTAACCGCCTGGAACAATGCAGCGATGGATATCATCAACACCCACAGCAATATGACGCTCGTTCCGACCTTCGATTTGTTCAACCGGCATCTGGACAAGTATCTCTCGAATGACCACTTCCACCCGAACGGGGACGGTTATCAGCGGATGAGTGAGCGGATTGTACAGGCTGTACATTAACCTGGGACAGGGTATGGAGCAGGGCAGGGAACATTCTGAACAGAAATGACCGCAGCAAGGAGTTGTATAGAGATGGCTAAACCAATGCAAGAAGCCTCCGGGGAGGTAGTCCTGTCCGTACATGGGGTCCGCAAAAAAATCGGCCGCAAATGGATCATAGATGATGTTACGTTTGACGTCCGGAAAGGCGAGATTTTCGGTTTCCTCGGTCCCAACGGGGCCGGCAAAACCACAACGATCCGCATGCTGGTTGACCTGATCCGGCCAAGTGAGGGCACGATTACCGTCTGCGGCTACAATGTGAACCGTGACCCGGAAAAAGCATTGCAATACGTCGGCTCCATCGTCGAGAATCCCGAGGTGTATACGTATCTGACAGGCTGGGAGAACCTGCAGCATTTCGCCCGCATGCAGCCTGGTGTGGACAAGGCGAGGATTGCCGAGGTAGTGGATATTGTACGGCTGGATCAGCGTATTCATGACAAGGTCAGCACGTATTCACTGGGGATGCGCCAGCGGCTGGGCATTGCCCAGGCACTTTTGGGCCGGCCACGGCTGCTGATTCTCGATGAGCCGACGAACGGCCTGGACCCGAAGGGCATCAAGGAGCTGCGCGAATTCATCCGCAAGCTCGCGGATGAAGGGCTTGCCGTGTTCGTCTCCAGCCATCTGCTGAGCGAGATTCAGCTGCTGTGCGACCGTGTGGCGATCATCAGTAAAGGGCGGGTACTCGCCGTAGGCGGTGTGGACGAGCTGGTTGCCCGCAATTCTCCATACGTCCTGTGGGAGCTGGAGCCGCTGAAGAGGGCAAGAGAATTACTAACCGGCCGGCCGGATATCCATCTGCTGGAGCTGGATGAGGTAACACTGGACGACTCGATTATCGCAGGCATGGGAGTGAATTCCCTGATCACGGTTATGGAGGAGGATTTAATCCCGGAAATTGTCGCCGTACTGGTTACTAGAGAGGTTGAGGTCCGGGCTGTGCATAAAATCAACCCTACACTGGAACAGCTATTCTTGAAGCTAACGGAAGGTGAAACTATTGACTAACCTGCTGCCGCTCATCCGCAATGAGTGCCTCAAAATCATAAAAAAGAAACGGTTTTATGTCATCCTGCTCATTCTGCTTGTGCTTGTGCCTATGTTTACCTATGCACAGATGCGTATAGCGGAACGCAGCCGGGATAAGTTTAACTCTGACTGGAGGCTGGAGGTCCAGCAGCAGATTACCGATAACCAGAACTCCCTCGGCAGCGACCGGATTCCGGAAGAGTGGAAGTCGTACCGGCGGATTTTTGTCCAGCAGCTGCAGTATTATCTGGATCATGATGTGAATCCGAACGAGCCGAGCGGCGTTACCTTTACCCGTGAGTTTCTGGACAATTCCGTGTCCCTGTTCATTCCGCTGCTGATTATGGCGGTGGCCTCAGATCTGGTCTCCGGGGAGAGAACGACAGGAACGATCAAGATGCTGCTGACGCGTCCGGTCAAACGCTGGAAGGTGCTGTTCAGTAAAATGACGGCCCTCATGATGTTTGTCTCCTTAATCGTCCTGTCTGCTTTTATCATCAGCTATCTGGTGTCGGGGCTGGCTTTTGGATACAAAGGATTCAATGTTCCGGTGTTCACAGGCTTCCAGCTGAGCGGGGATACGGTCGATATGACCACGGTTCACGCCGTGCCGCAATGGAAATACCTGCTGATGCAGGGCGGTTTGATCTGGTTCGTCAGCGTAGTTGTTGCTCTGCTGGCTTTCATGGTGTCGGTTCTGGTACGCAGTACGGCAGCCAGTATAGTGGTGATGATGGCGGCGCTGATTGCAGGCACAATCCTGACGAATATGGCTTCAGCCTGGACTGCGGCCAAATATTTATTTATGGTTAATATGGAGCTTACCGGGTATTTAGCAGGTACTCCCGCACCGATTGAGGGCATGACACTGGCATTTTCGATGGCAGTATTGGCGATTTGGGGACTGGCTGCAGTAATCATTTCATTCGCCGTCTTTACGAAACGGGATATTTTGAATTAGAATGTACAAAGTGAACGAAAACGTTTGTTTGCATTTTATAGAGATAGTAAGACACAAGAAGGAGGAGCATGAATGCTCGAACAGATCGATATGTTTGCAAAAGTCTCTAAGAACGCCGAAGTGGGCCGGACTGGATACGATGCTGACGACATTCAGGTGCTCGAAGGTCTGGTTGCGGTCCGCAAACGGCCCGGCATGTATATTGGCAGTACGAGTTCCTCGGGACTGCACCATTTAGTATGGGAAATAGTGGACAATGCCGTAGATGAGCATTTGGCCAAGTTTTGCTCGAAGATTGATATTACACTCCGCAAGGACGGATCGGTCACCGTAATTGACAACGGACGGGGAATTCCGACCGGGATGCACAAGACGGGAGTGCCGACTCCGCAGGTTGTTTTCACCATTCTGCATGCGGGTGGTAAATTCGGAGGCTCCGGCTACAAGAAATCGGGCGGTCTGCATGGCGTAGGGGCATCTGTAACCAACGCTTTGTCCGAGTGGCTGGAAGTGGAGATTTACCGTGAAGGCAAGATCCACCGGCAACGCTTCGAATATTGGGTCGACAAAAACGGGAAAGAACATGTCGGCGAGCCTGTGACTGGCCTTGAGGTACTGGGGAATACGAATAAGACCGGTTCGAAGATCACCTTCAAGCCGGATATTCGCGTCTTCCCGACTGGCATTTCACTGAATTACGACACACTTGCGGAACGGGTGCAGGAGATCGCCTTCCTGAACTCGGGCCTGCGGATCAACCTCAGCGATGAGCGGAGCGGACGGCAGGATGAGTTCTTTTATGAGGGCGGCGCGAGCCAGTTTGTACAGTTCCTCAATGAGGGCAAGGATGTCTTGCATGATGTGGTTCATTTCAGCTCCGAGAAGGATGAGATTGAAGTGGAGATTGCGCTGCAATACAATGCGGGGTACACGGAGACCATTGCTTCTTTCGTCAACTCGATTCCTACGCGCAGCGGCGGGACGCATGAGACCGGCTTCAAGACAGCCTATACCCGTGTGCTGAATGACTACGCCCGGCGGACGCAGCTGCTTAAGGAGAAGGATAAGAATCTTGAGGGCAATGATCTCCGTGAGGGGATGATGGCGGTTATCAGCATTAAGATGTCGGATGTGGAATTTGTCGGACAGACGAAGGATCAGCTGGGGAGTGCTTCTGCCCGCAGTGCCGTAGACTTTATTGTCTCGGAGAAAATGGCGCGCTTCCTTGAGGAAAATCCCCAGGTTGCGCAGAGCCTGCTGAAGAAATCGATCCAGGCGTCCAAGGCGCGCGAAGCGGCCCGCAAAGCCCGCGATGAAATCCGCAGCGGCAAGAAACGCAGCGAGAGCTCGAATCTTGGCGGCAAGCTGTCGCCTGCACAATCCAAGGATGTCACGCGTACCGAAATCTTCATCGTAGAAGGTGACTCCGCCGGAGGCTCAGCCAAGCAGGGCCGTGATTCGAAGATTCAGGCCATTCTTCCTCTGAAGGGGAAGCCGATGAATCCGGAGAAGGCCAAGCTGCTGGATATCTTGAAGAACGATGAATACAAGGCGATTATATCGGCGATTGGTGCGGGCATTGGTCCTGATTTTGCCGTGGAAGACAGCAATTATTCCAAAATTATCATTATGACCGATGCCGATACGGACGGTGCGCATATTCAGGTGCTGCTGCTGACCTTCTTCTACCGCTATATGAAGCCTCTGATCGATGCCGGCAAGGTCTTCATTGCCCAGCCTCCGCTGTATAAGCTGACGCGTAAATCGGGTAAGCTGGAAACAGTCCGCTACGCCTGGAGTGATGAGGAGCTGCAGAATTACCTGAAGGAATTCGGCAAGAATTTCGAGCTGCAGCGTTACAAGGGACTTGGTGAGATGAACCCGGACCAGCTGTGGGAAACAACGATGAATCCGGATTCGCGCACGCTGCTGCAGGTGCAGATCGAGGATGCCGCCAAGGCGGAACGCCGCGTCTCCACATTGATGGGCGACAAGGTTGATCCGCGTAAGCGCTGGATTGTCGAGAACGTCGACTTTACAGAAATAGTAGAGTAGGGGTTAGTGGGGAAGTGACGATTACTTCCGCTGTTTTTAATTTTTGATGATTGCTTTAAGCGCAGCGAATGGGATATTCGCAGATTGCCGCCAGAACTTTAGAATAAAGCGAAGCTAAATAATGTGGTTTGTAACGAGGGGAAGTTTGAACTGCAGGAGCGCTAGCGTCCGCTTTGGTATTTAGATTTCATCCGCTATAGCTTGAACTGAATAAGAGAATAACAGATGAGAATAACGGAGGGGGATTTTGGAACTGTAGGAGCGACAGCGACCGCCTTTGTCACCGGATTTCTACCGCTAAAGGCGGTAACAATCAAGAAATCTGGTGACAACAGCGGCCGAAAGTCCAAATATCCACCGCAGTTATGAACAACATCCCCATTGGAATTATTTTAAGTTCAATCTATATTAAGCGTATGAATCAGAAATCTAAATACAATAGCGGCCGGAAGTCCAAAACTCACCGCAGTTACGGCTTAACACTGATTTGTTTAGTTTTATTCTTAAGAGCCTTGAGGCAATACGAATCAAATATCTCAGGCGCGCAGCAGTCAGATCATCAATCATTACAAACGTGGACAGATTGAGGAACAGAAGGTGAAAAGTGAATGAGCAGTTTATCAGAGCAATTTTTGCCGGCTTTTCTGGAAGAGGTCGTTGGTGACCGATTTGGCCGGTATTCCAAATATATCATTCAGGACCGGGCGATTCCGGACGTCCGCGACGGGCTGAAGCCCGTGCAGCGCCGGATTCTGTATGCGATGTACGACTCTGGCAACACGCCGGATAAGCCATACCGCAAGTCGGCCAAAACAGTCGGTGACGTCATGGGTAACTACCATCCCCATGGAGATTCCTCGATCTACGACGGGATGGTCCGGATGGCTCAGCCCTGGAAGTTGGGACATGTGCTTGTCGACGGACACGGCAACTGGGGTTCGATGGATGATGACCCTGCAGCAGCTATGCGTTATACAGAAGCGCGCCTGTCTCCAATCGCTTTGGAGATGATGCGTGATATTGAGAAGCGCACCGTGCTTTTCAAGGACAATTTCGATAATACGGCAAAGGAGCCGGTCGTGGTTCCATCCCGTTATCCGAATCTGCTTGTCAACGGGACAAGCGGGATCTCTGCCGGGTTCGCCACGGAAATTCCGCCGCATAACCTGCGTGAAGTCATCGATGCCTGTATCGCTGTCATGCAGAAGCCGGACATCGCGCTGGAGGACATCATGACCTTCATCAAAGGTCCCGACTTCCCTACAGGCGGAACGATTATGGGCGGCGACGGCATCATGGACGCGTACCGTACCGGTAAAGGCCGCATCTACCTGCGCTCGAAGACGGAGATTGAGAACCTGCGCGGCGGCAAGCAGCAGATCGTTATCACTGAAGTGCCCTTCCAGATTGTGAAGTCGCGGCTCGTGACCTCCATGGAGAATATCCGCCTGGAGAAGAAGATCGAAGGCATTGCTGAAGTCCGCGACGAGAGCGGCCGTGAAGGGCTGCGGATTGTGGTTGAGCTGAAGAAGGAAGCCGATGCGAATGGTATACTGGCCTACCTGCTCAAAAAAACCGATCTGCAGATCACCTACAACTTCAACATGGTGGCCATCGTTAACAAGGCTCCGCAGCAGCTCGGCCTGAAGTCGATTCTTGAAGCCTATATCGCCCATCAGCGTGAAGTAGTTACCCACCGCACCCAGTTTGATCTGGAGCGGGCAGAGGACCGGGCTCATGTCCTGGAAGGGCTGGTTAAGGCTCTGAACATTCTGGATGAAGTGATCGCTGCAATCAAGGCGTCGAAGAACCGCCAGGATGCCCAGAATAATCTGGTGTGGATGTTCGGCTTCAGCGAACGCCAGGCCGATTCCATCCTTACCTTGCAGCTGTACCGGTTAACCAATCTGGAGATTCATTCGCTCCAGAAGGAGCTTGATGAGATGCATGCCAAGATAGCTGTCCTGCAGGGCATTCTGGACAGTGACAAGAAGCTGGTTGCCGTCATCCGCAAAGAGCTGCTGGAGATCCGTGATAAATACGGGATCGACCGCCGTTCACTGATTCAGGGTGAAGTGGAGGAATTGAAGGTCAGCATGGAGGTTCTCGTGAATGCGGAGGATGTGCTGGTCGCCATTTCAGAGGGTGGTTATATCAAACGGACAGGCATGCCATCCTTCACCCGTTCAGGCGGAGAGCGCCACTCATCGGGTGTCAAGGACGGAGATCATATCGTCAGGCTGCTGGACCTGAATACCCGGGACAGCCTGCTTGTGTTCACCCGCAAGGGCCAATACTTCCTGCTTCCGGTTCATCAGATACCGGAATTCAAATGGAAGGAGCCTGGTACGGCGATCGTGAACGTGATCGGTCTCGCCAAAGGCGATGGCATTGTCAGTGTGCTGCCGGTCGGCAATCTGGAGGATCCGCTGGCAAGTCTGGTCTTCGTCACCCGTAAGGGACAGGTGAAGCGTACAGAGCTCAAGGAGTACTCTACAAGCCGTTCCGGAGCCGTGGCCGCCTGTAAGGTAGCTGACGGTGATGAGATCATTACAGTGGCGCTGAGCAGCGGAGACAAGGACATCGTGCTTGTGACCCGTGAAGGGATGAGCATCCGCTTCCGGGAGAGTGAAGTCAACCCTATGGGCCGTGTGGCCACAGGGGTAAGAGGGATTCAGCTGCGTGAAGGCGACGAAGTCGTCTCCAGCTTCTGGGTCAGTGAGGACGAAGGGGAGATTCTTGCGGTTACCGAGATTGGCTACGCCAAACGCTCTCTGCTGCTGGATTACCCTTCCCAGAGCCGCGGAGGCAAAGGAATGCCGACATTCGAGTTCAAAGAAGGCAAACGGGTTCGCCCGAACGGCAGCAGACTTGTGGGGGCCTTCTACTGCAAGGAGCCGCTGGAGCTGACCGCCATCACCCAGAGCGGTGCGGTTCATGCCTTCTCCTCCGAATCGGCACCGCTTGGTGAACGCCGTTCCATCGGCAAGCAGCTGGTTGCTGTCGAGAAGAAGGATGAGATCATCAGCCTGTACCCGGCAGTTAAATAGCCGGGGCAGAAGCTTAGAATATTAAATAATTTAAACGGCGTTTGGCTGCTCTGGTCTACAGAGCTCCGAACGCCGTTTATTTGATTTGCATTTTCCTTAGCCGGATTATTGATGTTGTTGATCTGGATTGAATGCCTAATGTTGCACGTATTACAACTTTGACTCATGGATACCAGGGTATGCACAGGTATTGTTGTATGAAATACAAGAATAAACCCGTGCAGCTCCTTATAAGACGGGGATTGCTGTATTTAATACAACAATTCTGGGTTAAGGCCGATATCATAAGGGAAATGTTGTATTTCGTGCAGGAATTATATAATGAAATGACTAGCGGCCGTGATTTTATTTTTTTCTTTTGCAGGAAATGGAATTTTTTTCGCGAAAATGTTTAGGTATACCGGATAGAGATCCGCAGGGAAAGGAAGGAATAAGTGTGCACTCCACTGAATTCAGTAAAATCTGGCATAAGATATTAAAGGACTATAAGCTACATATGGATAGCAAGCTTGCCCCTACACTGACCGATGCCCAGCTTACCGTACTGGAATTGCTGCAGGAACGTGACGCGATGAAACCTTCTGATTTGGCTCCGCATCTGGCCACCAGCCCGGCGGCTGTAACTATGCTGCTTGACCGGATGGAGAAGCATAATCTCATTATCCGTGAACGAGATGCCTCCGACAGGCGGATCGTCTGGGTGAGCATCACCGAGACAGGCAAGAACGAGACCTCGCGCGGACTGAAGATCCGCAGTGATTTTTTTGCCGAAGCGCTCGATCCCATTTCATCACATAACCAGCAGCTGCTGCTCTATCTGATGGGGAAGATGGCGGTGGCTCCCGCTCCGGCACCTGAAGGTTCGACTCCTTAATAGATGTCCAGTGTTGACCTCATATATATGCATACACACAAAAGCAGGCTGTCCGTTACCGGATAGCCTGCTTTTGGTTCTGCGGGGTCCACAGATTCCAGGGATGGGTCTGTGGAGGCAGGGAGATCAATTCAACTTCCTCTTTGGTCACCGGATGCGGGAACCCGACCAGTGCTGACCACAGCGCAATCTGCTGTCCGGGTCTGTTCACTGCGGCACCATACTTCTGATCTCCGTACAGCGGGCAGCCAATGCCGCTCAGCTGTACGCGGATCTGGTGGGAGCGTCCGGTGAGCAGATCGATCTTGAGTAGGGTGTAGCCCTCAGCGCTGCCGAGCACCGTATAATCGAGAATCGCTTCCTTGCCGCCCGGTGTTCCTGGGCGGACAATACTGACCGTGTTGCTCCGCTCATCCTTCAGCAGCGTATTAATCAGCCGGCCCTGGGATGCAGGGGGCTTGCCATGAACGACTGTCAGGTACACCTTGTGGAAGGCGTGGGTGCGGACGCTCTCAGACAGCCGCGAGGCTGCCTTCGAGGTCTTGGCGAAGATCATCGCACCGCCTACCGGCCGGTCCAGCCGGTGAACGAGGCCCATGAAGACATTCCCCGGCTTGGCGTAACGTTCCTTCACATCTTCCTTCAGCAGGGTCAGCAGATCTGCATCGCCTGTAGCATCCTCCTGCACCGGAATGTTAACGGGCTTCACGATGCCCAGCAGATGGTTGTCCTCATATAAAATCTCGAACCGGGATTGTCCGCCGCCGGACTTCCCGGTTGTTCCGTTGTTCTGCGCGGTCATGGCTTACGCCTCCCAGCGGCCCAGAATTCCGCAAGGCAGATTCATGCCGGAGGATGTAATCGGCAGTCCGATCTCACCGGAGGTAAGCTTACCTCCGTAGCGCTTGCCCATGGTCATTGACAGCATATTGCGCAGTACGGTAGGCGAAATGCCCGTTGTGTAGGAGTTAATCAGCATGAACAAAGGCCGGTCGCTCATAATCTCCATGCAGCTCTCCAGGAACGGATAGAGACTGGCTTCGAGCTTCCACATTTCACCGCCAGGGCCTCTTCCGTAGGAAGGCGGGTCCATGATAATTGCATCATATTTGCTGCCGCGGCGCTGTTCACGCTGCACGAACTTGAACACATCATCTGTAATGTAGCGGACCGGCTTGTCGGCAAGCCCGGACAAGGCTACATTCTCCTTGGCCCACTGAACCATGCCCTTAGCGGCATCGACATGAACTACGGAGGCTCCGGCACTTGCCGCTGCAACGGTTGCTCCGCCGGTATATGCGAACAGGTTAAGCACGGAAATCGGGCGGTTAGCCGCAGCGATCTTGTCCATCATCCAGCGCCAGTTGGCTGCCTGCTCAGGGAAGAGACCCGTGTGCTTAAAGTTCGTTGGACGGAGATGGAACTTCAGCTTGCCGTAGCTGATTTTCCAGTCATCCGGAATGCTCTTCTTCATTTCCCATTGTCCGCCCCCGGCGGAACTGCGGTGATAGTGTCCGTGCACATCACGCCATTTGGCACTCTCGCTGGCCAGCGGCCAGATGATCTGCGGGTCCGGGCGGCGCAGCATAATATCGCCCCAGCGTTCAAGCTTCTCTCCGCCTCCGGTATCAATCACTTCATAGTCCTTCCAGTCACTTGCTATATACATTATTAATCCATCCTTCAAAAAGTCATTTAGCCTTTATTGTACAACATATAAGCACGCTGCTACAAACATAATGGTTGCAAAGCTGCGACTATTTCTCATTTTAGCCAAGAGTGCATCCATGTATAAGATTCCCATAAAAGTTTGCAGGAGCAGGATGCGCCATGAAAAATACTAAAGCATATGTAAGGGGAATCTGGCCGGCGTGCTTCTGGCACATCTTGCACAGATTGTGTATGATCAGATTACGCAAGGCTGTTATCTGGAGCAAAACCCATTAATGAAGTTAATACAGGCGGCTATAAAATAAAATGAGCTTAGGCGCTGAACAGTAATTCCGTCCTTTGCTGCCTAAGCATTACGAAGGTGAGGCCGGATGTTATGTTCAACCTTTCGGAGCTGTATTACCCGATCACCGCGAACCCGGCCGGGGGCGGCGAGTATCTGCCCGGCAGGCTGCTGCAGCCGTACATCCGCTGTTTCTGGGGGACTGTACCGCCGCCGGGTGAGCAGCAGAAAGCGCAATCCGTTGAAATTGCACAAGGGCATAACGGAGCAGTTATAAGTAAAAGTGAAAATGAAAGTGAAAGTGTAAGTATCTTGCATAAGCGGACGGAAACGATCATACCGGACAGTTGTATGGATATCATATGGGAGTGGGATGAGCGTACAGGGGAGGCTGACGGAATATTTTGCGGCATAAATGACACCCCATTTGAGGCGGGACAAGCCCGGCAGCCTGCGGGGAGACAGCGTTTCGCTATCCGTTTTCATTTCTGGGCGGTTCATCTGTTTGCAGATGAGCAGCTGCAGGATGTACTGAATGTCCACGTTCCAGTGGAGCAATACTTCCGTTCCTTCCGCAAGGAGCTGGGAGACAAGCTATGGGGGACACATACGATGTCCGAACGCATTGCCATGGCAGAATTATTCCTCCTGCGCAGGCTGGAGAATGCCGGCCGCAGCAGTGACGGGATGATGAACGCTGTCCATCGGATGCTTAAATCCCGCGGGGTGGTGAGTGCAGGGGAGCTTGAGCTTAGCTCAGGCTTCAGCAGCCGCCAGCTTGAACGCCTGTTCCGCCAGCATATCGGACTTCCGCCCAAAAAAGTGGCAGATCTTGTCCGCTTCCAGAATGTCTGGCTGGAGCTGTACCGGACACCGCTGCACAGAGGCGGTCTGCAGGATATTGTCTTTGCCTACGGCTACAGCCACCAATCGCATTTCATCAACAATTTCCGGAAATTTGCCGGCAGAACACCGCTGGATGCGCTGAGCTATGCGCGGAGCTGAATGTCGTTTTTTTGCAATACAAGCCCGGCAGGACAGAAGTACAATGAGGTCAGACAGGCTAACCACAGCCGGATCATACTACAGCTATTGAGCGGAAGGAGATTTAAGTTATGATTACAAGTTTTGACGGCATCAATCTGTACAGCAAGGACCCGGCGGCGCTCGCGGCATTCTATTCCGAGGTACTGGGAGTCCCGATTCCTTTTGAAGGCTTTGGACAGTATGACGGCGCGAAGATTGGTTTCGACCGCAACCAGCCGGGGCTGATTATCTGGGACGAGAGCAAATGGGGCAAGCACACGACAGGAGTCGTTAATCTGGTATTCTCCTGCAGCAGCCTGGATGAAACCTATGAGCAGCTTAAGGGGAAA
This sequence comes from Paenibacillus phytohabitans, assembly GCF_013141775.1. Lineage (GTDB taxonomy): Bacteria > Bacillota > Bacilli > Paenibacillales > Paenibacillaceae > Paenibacillus_AQ > Paenibacillus_AQ phytohabitans. The sequence continues at coordinate 74,458 of NZ_WHOB01000020.1, read as the reverse complement.
GGGCTGGATTGTCAGCCTCCGGTGACGATGGAATACGGCGGTAAAGAAATGAATTTCCGTGATCCGGACGGCAACGGCATTACCCTGCTGGAAGGCGGATATTTGGAGGTTTAGTGCATGAAGCTGGGAGCAATCGCCCTGTGCGTGGATGATATGGAGAAGATGGTCCGGTTCTACAGAGATTTAATGAGGATGGAACTGGACTATGACGGCGGAGGGTTTACAGGAGTCAGGACAGCAGGAGGCATCTATTTCAATTTGTGTGAGCGTGAGCTGTTGGAGAGCCAGTTATCGCGGAAGTTTGACTATCCCGGAGGGCTGAACGGTACGATGGAGATCACCTTTAATGTGCCTCACTTTGCAGATGTCGATCTGGAATATGACAGGCTGATGGAGGCGGGCGTCCAATCGGTGTACCCGCCTACAACTGAACCGTATGGACTGCGAATCTGTTATACCGCTGATCCGGAGGGGAATCTTATCGAAATTTGTTCGGACGGCAAAGGAGAATAGGTTAGGCATTCTTCTATGCATTTCATCTGAAAATATGGATAAAGATCAGCGGCAATGCCGGACAGCAGTTCAAGTCCGGCATTGCCGCTGCTTCTGTTATCGGGGACAAGTATGCCTAAATTCCCGGAGCGGCCAGCTTTTAAAATATTGACAATGATAATCATTATCAAATAGAATGAGATTAGCAAAACATGGTTGCCTTTTGAGATGGACTATACAGAATACATTTCATATTTACCTTGGGAGGACAGAGTGATGGCTAAGGTGCTAGTGGCATATGCCAGCCTGACAGGCAATACGGAGGAAATCGCTGAACTGATTGTGGAAGGAATACGCCAGGCAGGCGGAGAGGCCGTACTGAAATCGGTCACTGACTGCAATGCGGATGAGATAAAGGCTTACGAGGCTGTGCTGCTGGGTGCGTATACATGGGGGGACGGCGAGCTGCCGGATGAATTCCTTGACTTCTATGAAGAGATGGATGAGCTCGACCTCAGCTCCTGCAAGGCTGCCGCCTTCGGAAGCGGAGATACCGGTTATGAAATCTACTGCGGAGCGGTTGATCAGATTGAAGAGAAGCTGAAGGAACGCGGTGCCGAGATCGTACAGGCCAGCCTGAAGATTGAGTACGGGCCGAACGCAGCAGAGAAAGACGCCTGCCGCAGCTTCGGACGCCAGTTCATTGAGACCTGCGCGGCGGTTTCTTAAGGATGGGCGCCGGGGCAGGATGCTTCGCAGGAAAGATGCAGGATGCAGGGACTGTCCGCTATGGCCGGCTGAATGATTTCCGGATGGAGCATATCATGCTGGGCGGAGCGGAGATGAACGGCAGCGGAGCTCCGGCCACTGGAGTTCCCCGCTGGAGACAGCAGGTCCAGTACGCGGTCGGACATACGCTTAATGACTTCTACACTCTGCAGCCTGAGGTGCGCCGGGAGACGCCTGTGCAATTTCTGCTGGAGCGCCGCTGGCCGCCGAAGGGTCATGCTTTTCCTTCCCTGATGCATTATTGGGATATCAAGCAAGCAGTTGCCGATGAGCTGATGCGGATTGTCGCCGGCAATCACACCGGAGAGATTCCGGTGATGCTGTATGAACAGTGGCATGTTCCTGTGCCGGAGCTTGAAATTGAACTGGCGATGATTTTTCAGCTCGCCTGGAGCTCGGGGCAGGAGGGGCGTTGTCTGAATATCCAGAAATTCATGGTGAGCGGGAATGAAGATGTCATCACCGGCTTTCTGCATATGGCCAGCGTCTTCTGTCATCAGGCCTACGGGAAACCGGCAGAGACAATCGGAATCTATTCGCTTCTGGATGGACGGCGGCATATCTTTGACGGAGCAGGTATCCCGCTTCAGGAGTCGCTCGACTATGTGCGCCTGCTGTCTGTGTTCCTGGAACGGGAAGAGCATGCGGAAGGCTGCATGAAAAACGGCAGCCGCCGCAATGACCGGGATGAGCCTATCCTTCGCGGATACGGCCTGATGTAGACAGGAGAACTTCATCGTAATCCTTGCAGGGGGCGTTCAAAGAAGATATGGTTAAGCCACAGGAGGTGTCCTTGACCCATGTCTGAAGGAATTAGAACCTACAACACCGGAGTGGAAGCGACACTCGAAGTGATTGGGGGCAAGTGGAAGCCGGTCATTTTGTTCTTGCTCACCTTTGGGAAGAAACGCAACGGGGAGTTCATCAGCCAGATGCCGTTCATTACACAGAAGGTGCTGACGCAGCAATTGCGGGAGCTGGAAGCGGACGGGGTAATCACAAGAACCTCGTATAATGTGGTGCCTCCCAGAGTGGAGTATGAGCTGACCGACTACGGCTGGAGCCTCAAGGAAATTCTGCATCTGATGTGCAGATGGGGCGATACCCATGTCGATAGAGTGTACGGAGATACGGCAGTCGTGCTCTCTCAACCGCAGAAGGAAGAATAGAACAGCCGGTCTCTGAATTTCAGAGACCGGCTGTTCTGCGCGGATCAGGGAATGATCCGTCGGTGGCGGAGATCCGCGAAGATGTCCATAAACATGGCTTCCGTATCCATAAACTCAAGGAACCCTGCGCGGCGGGATTTGGTGCTGTCGGCAAAGAAATCATAGTCCCAGGAGAATACGAAATCACCGAAGGCCCACGAGGAGACACTAGCATAGCTGTTCGGCTCCAGCCCGTATTTCTCGACCATCCGGTTCCAGAGCGGCTCTTTGTCCTGCATGGCCATTAAGAGGGACATCGGGAGCGGGGGCGCCGTGTCCAGATCGAAGCTGGAGGCAATCTTGGGCCATAGCTCGTTCCAGCGGAACAGATCGCCGTTGGTGATATTGAAGGCCTGATTGGCACAACGCGGTTCCGTTGCTGCCCACACCGTTGCTCTGGCCAGCAGACCGGCATCTGTCATCTCAAGCAGGCTGTGATAGGCGCCCGGCTTGCCGGGGAAGCGCAGCGGAATTCCCAGCTCCTTCGACATGGAGGCATAAATGGCGATTACCATCGCCAGGTTCATGGGATTGCCGAGAGCATATCCGCAGACGACGGAAGGCCGCAGCGCCGACCAGGTCCAGCTTTTGCCAGACTGCTTCTCTTCCAGATAATCCTGCTGCGCAATATTGAATTCCGGCGGCATATGATTGGCATCGGTTTCGCGTGCCGGTGTTTTGAACGGGCCGAGATGCGCGCCATATACCTTATATCCCTGCATGAGGCTGATGTGCCGGAGCCGTTGCGCAGCAGGTTCGACCGCCTCAACCGCGTGAACAAGCATAGCCAGATTAGGAGCGACCAGCTCTGCCCAGGTAGGCCGGTCCTGATAGGCGGCATAGAAAATATGCGTCACCTCCGCCAGACCGCCAAGCTTCCGCCGGCTCTCCGACGGGTCGAGTAAATCCGCAGCTATATAACGCACACGGCTGGTGTCCAGCCCTCCGCGGCGCGACACGCCGATGATATCCCAATCGGGAAGTGCAGCCAGATGATCAATCAGGTTGCGCCCTATGACGCCGTTCGCGCCGATTATAAGTGCTGTTTTACGTAAGTCTGAATCCAAAGGGTTCATGTGCAGCTCTCCTTCGTCAAAGTATTCCATCATTATGTATTGCCGCAGGAGTACTGAACAGTACGCACTTTGAGGTCATATAGGTACCTTGAGGTAACATAAGGACATCAAAAAAACAACAAAAAGCATCCTTGCCTGAGGGCTGATCCGGCCCTTAGGAAAGAATGCTTCGTGATTTGTTAAATGCAATTAGTATCTATTGTTGAACCGGCCGGCTAGGCTGGCCTTAAGGTTCAGAGCGCAGCACGGTAGTAATCCTGCTGGTTCAGAATAACGAACCCGCAGCTCTCATAGAGCTTCAGCGCATTGGGATTATCCAGGGCAACCTCGAGGTTCACACCGTTGTAATTCCGCTGTTCCCGTTCAATAGTCTGCATCAGGGCACTCCGGCCGATGCCGAGGCCGCGCAGATTCTTGTCTACGGTAAGACCATAGATCCAGGTCTCGTTGTCTTCGGACCACAGCCGCATTTTGCCGGCAGGCTGTCCGTTCATTTCAATAATGATATGCTCCTGGGAGCCTTCAAGCTCAAGCTGCGTGTACGTTTCGGCCGCGTCTTCCTCCGTCATGTTGAATCCGTCGCAGTCGAAGGCGATTAATACCGGAGTCTCGTCGGCACGTGCAGGCCGGAGCATAACGTTACCGGCGGCTGAACTTGCTTCAGAGGCCCCGCGGTTCCTGGCTGCGCCATCCCATTTCATCTGAAATTCCGCGTGGCTGAATTCCAGCGGCAGTGTCTTCAGATAAGCAGTACCTGAGGCTGAGGCCGCGGGCGTATTCAACAGCAGAGTCTTAATCTTACTGCGTGAGATGAGGGTCTGCGCCCGTTGCCAGAGCGAGCTGAAGATGCCCCGGCGGCGGTATCCCGGCCGCACCATGCCGCAGACTTCCATGTCTCCGCCGATATTGTATAACCCGATGAAGCCGACCAGCAGCTCCTCTTCATAGGTCACCAGCCATTCCACTCCGCCTGTTCCCGCCGGGAGCCTCAGCATGTCCCAATTCAGTTTGAGTGTAATGCCTTCATATTGCTCGCAGCGCTGCTGCAGTTCTTCTATTTCTTTCAGTGTATCAGCCGTAGTCAATCTATCTTCCCCCTATGTCAGCAGATCCCGGTACTCCGTGTGCTTCTCGAATTGATGGGCCGCATACGGGCACTCAGGCACAATTTTAACTTTCTCTTCCCGGGCCAGGTCAACGACCGCCCGCACAAGCTTCTCCCCGGCACCCTGACCGCGCAGCTCTTCGGAGACATAGGTATGATCAATCACGAGGTTACCTGTAGCCTCTTCCGTTCTGTATGTAATCTCGGCAAGGTCCTTACCGTCACCAGCTATATAGAAACGTCCTTCTCCCTTAGCAATCTGTTCCATGTTTCTTCACTCCATTCCGGTGTATTTCCTATATTTTACTACCCTGCCCGGCAAAAAGCGAGAAAAGGCATGGCAGGAATGCCAGCAATATAACATGCGTATTCCATACAAGGTCAGTAAAAGCGGAATGACTTGCACATTGGCTTCCCGATGCCCTAAGATTAAGGCACTAACGCTGTAACGAATAGAAGTTGCATCAGGAGGAATAGCCATGGATTACGAGGTTGAGGTTCATTTTCAGCCGGTATATGAATTAATCAGCAGTATACATACGTTTATATGCAAGAAGGGTAGTAAAAAGATAGATCTGGGTACACCCTGGGCGGCAGAAGTATCACGCGGCTTAAGCCCCGAACTGCTGGAAGCACTGGAGGAGACGGATCTCGACAATGACTGGAAGCTACTTAATCTGCTGATCTATCTGTGTCCGGACAAAGACAGCGTGGAGCGTGTGCTGGAGTGGCTGGAAGGCCTGTCCGTAGGAGAGATGTACGAGGCTCTCGCAGGTTATGTCAGTGTATTCCCGGTACAAATGGAGCAGTACCGCAGCCGCATGGTCTTCCTGCTGTCGGAGTGGAACCGGCAATACTTCAGCAGTTGTAGTCCGGACATCATGAAGAAGCTGCAGCAGCATGCGGAGGAACGGAGACAGGCGCTGGCCGGCAGCCCGGTAGCCGATTTTGTGAATAAGACTACAAACGGATTCTATTTCATGCCGGGTGACGGTCTGCGCAGGCTTGTGCTGATCCCGCAGTTTCACTTCCAGCCGATCAATATTATCTATAATTTTGGTCCGCTGACGATCTGTCACTATGCCGGGAAAATTCAAATTGCTGAAGAGGAAATCTCGCCGTCCATGCACCGGACGCTCCGCAGTCTGGGCGAGAAGAGCCGGCTGAAGATCCTGAAGTCACTGGGCGGAGAACGCAAATCGTTCACGGAAATTGCCAGACAGGCCGGCCTGTCCAAGGGCATTGTCCATGATCATATCTCCAGTCTCCGGAGCGCCGGTCTGCTCAATGCTTATATCGAAGGAGAGAACGTCACCTCTTACAGTCTGCGGCTTGAGGGGATTCAGCAGATGAATGAACAGCTGTTTGCTTATTTGAAGTAAATATAGCGTTGCCTAATATTCCTGTACCTCACCAGAGCCAAAGTCTTCTCTGTTATGGAGAAGATTTTGGCTTTTTTGCTGCGATCATCCAATTTTATTCTGTTCGGGAAGAATTATTTTCAAGTTCTCTCTTTACAGAACAACTTTTACTTTCTATAATGTGAACTATCGGTCTTTAATCATACTTAGTGGGTAGGAATTGTTAGCATTTATAAAATGGAGAGAAAAGAGATGATGTCATGAGAAAAAGTACGCTTTTATTATCCTCATTGTTAATCGCAGGTTCCCTGTTGCTGTCCGCTTGCTCGGAGAACGGCAACACGGATGCAGCATCCACGGACACCCCTGCAAACACGGCAGCAACAGCTGATCCGGGTGCAGCGGCTGGCGGTACGGAAGCACCGGCAGCCCCGGCGGTTGTACCTGCCGGTGCGCTCAGCGAGCCTTTTACAGCAACCGATCTTACGAAGCTGCCCGCAGTCGCCCAGAAGCGCACCGATACGATCATCGTTGGTCTTACCGATCCGAGCGGGGCGTTCACCCCTTATTTCCAGGAGAGCGGCTATGACGGAAATGTATCCTCTCTGCTCTATGCGTCTCTCGTGACGGTAGATGACAAGGGTGTGCCAACTCCGGAGCTTGCCGAGAGCTGGGAGGTATCGGCGGATCAGCTTACATATACGTTCCACTTGCGCAAAGACCTGAAGTTCAGCGACGGCTCACCGCTCACTGCGGATGATGTGGCGTTCACCTGGACGATCCAGTACGACAAAGCTTATGACGGAGGCTCATCACTTCCATCGCTGAAGGTGAAGGGCGGCGAAGCTTACAAAGCCGGAACTGCAGAGTCTATAGATGGCATTAAAGTCATTGATCCGCAGACAATATCGGTTACGCTGGAACAGCCCAATGCTACGGCGCTGGTGACTCTCGGCTCCAATGTGCTGTCGAAGGCTTACTATGGCAAGGACTATAAGTTCGGCCAGCTGGAGTATATCAAGAAGCTGCATGAGAAGCCGCTGGGCGACGGCCCTTATAAGCTGGAGAAATTCATTCCCGGACAAGAGGTCCGTCTTGTAGCCAATGAGAACTACTTCAAAGGCAAACCGAAGACAGAGCACTTTATCTACAAAACAACGACCGGCGATGCCTGGCAGTTCCTTGAGACGGGTGAGGTGGACTACGCATCCTTCCCGGCTACGGAAGAAAATATCGGGAAGCTGAAGGAACTAGGTTATGTGAACATACTTCCGTATACCCCAAGCACTTACGGCTACATGCAGGTCAACCTGAAGCATGAGCAGCTGAAGGATAAGCGGGTCAGACAGGCGATTGCCTATGGACTGGACCGGCAGAGCATCTATGTAGATGCTGCTGAAGGCGCGGGTGCTGTGGCCAACATTCCGGCTTCGCCGATCTCCTGGTCCTATACAGAAGAAGGGATCAACCCTTATAAATATGATCCGGACCAAGCGAACAAGCTGCTGGATGAGGCAGGCTGGAGCGTAGGGGCAGGCGGTATCCGCGAGAAGGACGGGAAGCCGCTGAGCATTCATTATCTGGCGAGCAAGAGCAAGAACTCGGATATTTTCATCGCGGTGGCCAAAGAGAACTTCGCTGCGCTCGGCATCGACTTCCAGCCGGAAATCTTCGCTGACTTCAACTCGCTGGTCTCCAAGACGGAGAGCGGGGATTATGATCTCGTGTCTTACTCCACCAGTATGCTGACTGATCCGGCGGACGGCTTCATGCAGTTCTTCGACGGTGAAATCACCGATTATGAGAATCCGAAATTCGTGGAGCTGTACAACAAAGCGCTGGCAACTACAGATATTGAACAGCGCAAAGCAGTCTATAAAGAGCTGTATCAGCTGTTCAACGATGAACTGCCGATTATTTTCACCAACTACAAGAAAACAGTATATGCCTATAACGGCCGCATCCAGAATCTATCGGTCAGTCCGTTCATCGGTCTTGCCGGCAGCCTGCCAAACTGGACTCTGAAATAAAGAATTGTTCATCCCCTGCCTGCGTCATGGGCAGGGGATGAATCCTAAGGAGCCGATCATGAGCACTTATCTGACCAAAAGAATGCTGTATATGCTGATCATCCTGTTTGCCGCATCGCTGCTGATCTTCTGCCTGTATGCACTTACCCCGGGTGATTTCATTACCGGAAATATTAAGCTGACTGCAGAGCGCAAAGCGGAGCTGCGGGAGATTTACGGCCTGAACAAGCCGGTGCTGGAACGTTACGGGACTTGGATGAACAATGCTTTTCACGGGGATTTCGGATATTCACTTGCCCAGCAGAAGCCGGTGCTTCAGCTGTTCGGTGATTATATCTGGAATTCTTTTTTGCTGGCCGCTGTCTCTACGTTCCTCACCTGGCTGATTGCTGTGATCATCGGCGTCATTTCTGCCTATAAGCAATACTCCTGGTTCGACACGCTGGTAATGATTGCGATCTTCGCGGCGATGTCGCTCCCGTCATTCTTCATTGGCCTGTTTCTGATCAAAATTCTGGCCGTTGACCTGAAATGGCTGCCGCCGGGGGGAATGATGACTACGGGCAGCAATGCCACCGGGTTCGCCTACTTCAAAGAAGTGGTGCATCATATGACCCTGCCGGTCATCGTCATGACGCTGCTGGGTCTGGGCTCATTAACCCGTTATTTCCGCAGCAATATGATCGATGTGCTCAAGCAGGACTATATCCGTACGGCCAGAGCCAAAGGGCTGAAGGAGCGGAAGGTGCTGTTCACCCATGCACTGCGCAATGCGCTGCTGCCTGCGATCACCCTGGTCGGCTTCGAGCTGCCCGCGCTGTTCGGGGGTTCCATTATTATTGAGCAAATCTTTAACTGGCCGGGCATCGGCCAATTGTATATGAAGTCCTTCGGACTGAGGGATTACCCGCTGCTGATGGGCTTCACGATGTTTCTGGCTATTCTGACCGTAATCGGAACACTGCTCTCGGATATTCTGTACCGGGTGGCTGATCCGCGTGTCCGGTTATAGGAGGGGGAGGATCTTATGGCAGCTGACAGCAGAGTAAGTGAAATAACGGCCCCAAGGGTCAACCTGCGGAAATCTTCCCTGTTCCGGCAATCCCTGCGGAGGCTTCTGCACAACAAGCTGGCGGTGGCGGGCTTCGCGGTTGTCTTATTTATGTTTGTGTTATGTTTCATCGGCCCGTTCTTCTCGCCTTATACGGATAACAAAATCAATATGGCCATGATGAACAAGGCCCCGAATCTGCAGCATTGGCTGGGGACAGACGCGCTGGGACGGGATATCTTAACCCGGGTCATGCAGGCCGGGCGTATCTCTCTTACGGTGGGGCTGGCTTCCATGGTGCTGTCTGTGTTCCTGGGAGCGCTGCTCGGTGCGGTTGCCGGATATTACGGCGGTCTGCTGGACCAGATCATTATGCGGATCGCCGATCTGCTGATGACTATTCCCAGCCTTCCGCTGCTGTTCATCTTCGGTGCGCTGCTCTCGGAATGGAAGATTAAGGCGGATTACCGGATGTACATCGTCATGCTCATGCTGAGCATGGTGAACTGGCCGGGGCTGGCACGGATGGTACGGGGACAGATGCTCAGCCTGCGGGAACGCGAATTCATGCAGGCCGCCGTGGTGCTGGGTCTGCGCGACCGCAGGAAGCTGTTTGGCCATCTGCTGCCGAATATTGTTCCGCTGCTGATCGTCATGGCAACGCTGAATATCGGCGGTGCGATTCTCAGCGAATCGGTGCTCAGCTTCTTCGGGCTGGGGGTTATGCCGCCTACGCCGACCTGGGGGAACATGATTGATGCGGCGAATAATATCCTCGATTTCCAGGAACGGCCATGGCTGTGGATTCCGCCGGGGTTATCGATTTTTGCCACGGTTATTGCGATTAATATCTTTGGTGACGGCCTCAGAGACGTGCTTGATCCTAAACAGAAGAGGTAGGTGGCCATAACGATGGAGCCTTTAATGAATATAGACCGTCTAAGCACCGTGTTCTTCACAGAGGACGGGAAGGTGACCGCGGTTGATGAGGTAAGCTTCAGTATCCGGGAAGGCGAGACGGTCTGCATTGTCGGTGAATCCGGCTGCGGCAAAAGTGTCACCGCCATGTCGATTATGGGGCTGGTGGAGGAGCCGGGCGGTAAGATTTCCGGGGGAAGCATTGATTTCCGGGGAGAAGATTTACTCCGGCTGGACAAAAATACGCTGCGCAGCATCCGCGGCAATGAGATCGCTATGATTTTTCAGGAGCCGATGTCGTCACTGAATCCGGTCATGAGAATTGGCGAGCAGATTATGGAGCCGCTCCTGGTTCATCTCAGAATGAACAAGAAGCAAGCCCGGGCCCGGGCCATTGAACTGATCACCCAGGTGGGGATATCCCGTCCGGAACAGATTATGGGCAGCTATCCCCACGAGCTGAGCGGAGGCATGCTGCAGCGGATTATGATTGCAATCGCAATCTCCTGCGGGCCCAAGCTGCTGATTGCGGACGAGCCGACGACCGCACTGGATGTGACGATTCAGGCGCAAATCCTTGATCTGCTGCGCGGGTTCAAGGAGAACTCGGGCATGTCAATCCTGCTGATTACCCATGATCTTGGCGTAGTGGCCGAGATGGCCGATTATGTCATTGTCATGTACTCCGGCCAGATCGTTGAGGAGGGCGGTGTGGTAGAGCTGTTCCAGAATCCCAAGCATCCGTATACGCGGGGGCTACTGAAGTCCAAGCCCGTCATGGGCCAGCGCCTGGAGGAGCTCTATTCCATTCCCGGCCAGGTGCCCAGTCCGCTTGCGCTTGAGCCTTCATGCTACTTCCATGACCGGTGCGGACATTGCATGGACGTCTGCCGCACCCGCCAGCCGCAGCTGCAGGAAACCGGAAGCGGGCAGAAGGTAGCCTGCTGGCTGTATGAGGAGGCGGAAGTGTATGTCTGAAGCGCTGCTGGAAGTTAAATCTCTGAAGAAGTACTTCCCGGTAAAACAAGGGCTGCTGGGCCGCACAGTGGGGCATGTGAAGGCTGTGGACGACATCAGCATTACGCTTCAGCCGGGCGAGACCTTCGGCCTTGTCGGCGAATCCGGCAGCGGCAAAAGCACGGTGGGACGGACAGTGCTGCGGCTGACGGATAAAACGGACGGTGAGGTAAAGTTCAAGGGAGTGGACATCCACAGCCTGTCCGCTGCGGACATGCGCCTGATCCGGCCGCAAATGCAGCTGATCTTCCAGGACCCTTACAGTGCGCTTAATCCGAGAGTGAGGGTTGGCGATGCAATAGGCGAAGCGCTGCTGGACCATGGATTATGCACGAGGGGGGAGGTGCGGGAGCTGGTGCTAGAGGCCATGGTGGCCTGCGGCTTATCTTCTTATCATATCGACCGCTTCCCGCATGAATTCTCCGGCGGACAGCGCCAGCGGATTGGCATTGCCCGGGCGCTAATCCTGAATCCGGAGCTGATTATTGCGGATGAGCCGGTGTCGGCGCTCGATGTATCAATTCAGGCGCAGATTATCAATCTGTTCAGCAAGCTGCAGCAGAGCAAAGGCCTGGCTTATCTGTTCATTTCCCATGATCTTAGCGTAGTGGAGCATTTATGCTCCAGGATCGGCGTGATGTATCTGGGATCGATGGTGGAGACCGCCTCCAGGGATGAGCTGTTCCAGCATCCGCTGCATCCCTATACGAAGGCGCTGCTGTCTGCCGTACCCGTGCCGGTCCCCCGGCTGAAGCGGGAGCGGATCGTGCTGAAAGGCGATATTCCAAGCCCGGCGAATCCGCCTTCAGGCTGCAAATTTCATACGCGCTGCCCTTTTGCCGTAGAGGTCTGCAAGGCGGAGATTCCGCTGTTCCGGGACGCTGGCGCAGGACATTTTGTAGCCTGTCATTTAGTATAATAAATATTAAATATGGATTTAAATTGAATATCAACCTATTTTGACTTGCCTACTTCCCAGTGCTATACTGATTCCACAGCAGGCAAATATGGTTAATAAGAGACTGATTAGACTTAAGACATCTAATTGGTCTTGTTTTTTATTACCTTAGCAATAAGCCAGTATTGTACGAAGAACCATCACTTGCAGCTATGCTGACACCACTTGGCGGATGCTTGCAGGCCAGCTTTGTTCAGCATCAGAAGCTGCCCCTGAAAGTATGCACCGCTAAAAAACCTTTAGGAGGAATATCATGAATACCACAGTACGCTTGACAGAAAGATCCGGCTCTACCTCTTCCCAGCGCAGCAAAGGCCTTGTACCGGTCGTCGTCTACGGTGCAGGTTCAGATACCCAGTCCTTTACAGCAGAAGCCAAAACACTCAATGAGATTCTCGGCAAAAACCCGCGGGCGATCCTGAAAGTGGAATTCCCCGGTTCAGGCTCCAAAAATGCGGTCATTCAGGAAGTACAGCGCCAGCCGCTGTCACGTTCCTTGCTCCATGTAGACTTGCAGCAGATTGATATGAAGGCAGAACTGGACACCAAGGTTGCGTTCCACTTCACCGGCGATCCTGTCGGTGTCAAGAGCGGCGGCGTCCAGCAGGTAGAGCTCTATGAGCTGGATATCCGTACTTTGCCGGACAAGCTGACCGCTTCCTTCGAGGTGGATATCAGCGGACTCGACATCGGTGATCAATTGCTGGTCTCCGATCTGCCGAAGCATGAAGGCTGGGAGATCCTTACCCCTGAGGATACGCTGATCGTGCGGATCTCACCTCCGCTTGTCCTTGAAGAGCCTGCTGATGCAGATGCTGCTGAACCAGCAGCGGCAGAAGCAGCTGATGAAGGCAAGACAGAAGAGTAACTTATTATGTATTTATAGTCCAGTTCATTGGACAAGCCGCACCACAGCCCGTTAAGACCGGCTGATATGCGGATCATAAGCTTGATCAACCGGGAGCAGACATATCCTCATCAGGGAGTTGTCTGCTCCTTTTTGCTAAATAGCGGAATCCTGCAATCATCTATTATACATTGTGAAAGTAAGGGAGAGAGCATTCATGAATCTGAATATCGTTAAGCTGGTCACCGGCTCCAATGCCAAGCTGGATGAAGCCTCGCCGCAGGCGACGGTGAAGATTTCCTGCAGCAGCTCACCGGCGGAGCTGGATATCAGCTGTTTCATGGTTGGGGAGAACGGCAAGGTTACGTCCGATGATTATTTCATTTTCTACAACCAGCCCGCCGATCCCAAGCGGATCGTAGAGTTCAATGCCATCGACAAGTACAGCGGCGAGTTTGCCATTGATCTGCATGCGCTGCGGCAATCTGCGGTTGCCAAATGCGTTTTCGCAGCCACGCTGGACGGCCCGGGGACTTTTGCCGATGTCAGGGGCTGCAGAATCAGTGCGGCTGCGGCCAACACGGAGCTGGTGTATGAAATAAATCAGAGTAATGCCGAGACCTCGCTGGTGCTGGCAGAGTTATACCGTCACGGCGAAGGCTTCAAGCTTAGAGCTGTCGGCCGGGGGTTTCACGGCGGTCTGAAGCCGCTGGCTGAAGCGCACGGAGTCGAGGTGGAGGACGAAGAGCCGGAGAATAGCAGCAAGACGGAGGCTGAAGTGATGCAGGGTCACACGGAAGCTGCTGCTACATATAGCGGAACCGGGGGAAGTGTGGCGCAGGAGACGGCTTCCCGGCCCCCGCTGAACTTAACGAAGATTGACCTGCTGAAGCAGAAGGTCGGAATCTCGCTGCGCAAGAAGAATCTGGAGCAGGAGAAGGCCAGGGTGGCCGTTGTGTTCGATGCATCAGGTTCCATGTCCGGGCTGTATTCGAGGGGCGTTGTTCAGCGGGCATTTGAGCGGATTCTGGCCGTGGCAGCCAGCATGGATGACGACGGCAGGCTGGATGTATGGTTCTTCGCGACCAAGAGCTAGCGGATGCCGAGTGTAGATGAGCACGGGTACGAGGATTATGTGAAGAGAACATACCCGGGGCCGAAGATGTTCGGCGGGCTGGGCATCGGCAATAATGAGCCGGTGGTTATGGCTGATATTATCAAGAAGTACACGAAGGAAGAGCCGGGCGCTCTGCCTGCTTACATTGTGTTCTTCAGTGACGGCGGAATTTATGAGACACCGAAGATCTCGAAGCTGCTGATCCAAAGCTCGAAGCATAACATCTTCTGGCAGTTTGTCGGGCTCGGCAATGCGGACTATGGTGTGCTGCGTGAGCTCGATGATCTGCAGGGCCGTTATGTCGATAATGCCGATTTCTTTGCGCTGGATGATCTGGATGAGGTCAGTGATGAGGATTTGTATGACCGCCTGTTTAATGAGTATCCCAAGTGGCTGCGTGAAGCCCGGGAGAAGGGTGTCCTGCGCTCATAGAGCTCAGCTGAAATAAGAGTAAGGCTCCGGAGCGTTAATCAACATTCCGGAGCTTTTTTTGCATGCCTTGCTGTCAAAAAATGCATATTAACGAATTCCGCAGAAACCTATTCAGGACTTTCGCTTTGTCGAAAAAAGGGGCGAACGGGTGTTTCGCCTCATTTAGTAAAAATGTCCCAGTTTTAGATTGACGAAAGCGCTATCAGAGCTGAGAATGAGGATAAATACCATGGTATGGCATAGCTTTACCCGCTTTTCCGCCCTTTGAAAACGCTTTAGTAATAGATCGACCAAGGAGGAATATGAATGAAAAGAAAGCTGATTCTCTTCCTGATGACCGCCGTGCTGATTCTGGGCGCTTCACTGCCCGCTGCCGGTATTGCCCGCGCGGATGCGGTAAGTGATGCTTCAAACCGGGCGCTGACCTGGCTGCAGGTGCAGCAGGATGCAACGGCCGGATATGCTTTTGACGGATTGGTTGACAGCTTCGAGGATTTCTGGGGTCCGGACAATCCCAAGCAAATTGTCTATACGTATGATCAGGCCGTCGCAGCCATCGCTTTCATCGTCAAAGGGGAACGGACCCGGGCCGAGAAGGTGCTGAACAAAATGCGTGACATCCAGGACCCGTCCGGCTATTGGCTGAACTCCTACTGGTATAACAATGGCTATGGCGAAGAAATCCGCAAGCATGTCGGACCTGTATCCTGGATGGCCATGGCGGCTATGGCTTATGAGAAGCAGTATAATGATACCCGCTATCGTCCGATGGCGCTCAAGGCGCTGGACTGGTGCCTGACTTACTCCAAAGCAAACGGCGGGATCGCCGGTGGCTGGAGCGCATGGAGCAATTCGGATGAGCCCTGGAGCTCGACGGAGCATAATATCGATCTGTACCGCGTGCTGCAGTACTATGCTTCTGTAGATTCCAGCAAGACGGCATCCTATACAGCAGCGGCAACGGGTGTGAAGAGCTTCCTGGACAATGTGGTCTGGGATGATGCGGCTAAGCGCTTCAAGGGCGGCTGGAAGAATGATACGAATCTGATCGATCCCAAAATCCCGCTGGATGTAAATCCCTGGGGAGTGCTCGCCCTCGGGCTGAACGGAACGCGCAACTACGGGGCAAGCCTGACCTATGTGGAGAACGCGGCCGGTACACCGGGAACACTGGCTAATCCGCGCTATAAGCAGACCCTGACCTATAACGATGCCGGAAATACACTTTCCGGGTATGATTTTGACTGGACGGATGAAGTGCTCCCGGCGTATGACGACAACGGCAATCAGATTGGTAATACGGGTGCGGATGTGTGGCTGGAGGGAACGGCTTTTATGTCGCTTGCCTACTACATGCAGGGAAATACAACGAAGGCGAATGCCATCAACACGGAGATTATCAAAAAACAGGGAACCAGCGGCCCGTCGCTCGGCGGAATCCCGTATTCGCTCAAGGGGACAAGCAACAGCTACTGGGTGATGGCCCAGCAGAACTGCGTATCAAGCACCGGGTGGCTGATCCTCTCGCTGCACCGGTTCAACCCGTTCACCGGCCAGTATCTGACCGGGGGCAGCACTCCTGGAGATACTACAGCACCTACGGTACCAGGGAATCTGGCCTCAACAGGTAAAACAGACACAACGGTCAGCCTCAGCTGGTCGCCATCCACCGATAACACGGGAGTAACCGGCTATTACGTGTACCGCGGCGGTACCCAGGCGGCTTCTGTTACCGGAACTACTGCAACCGTCAGCGGACTGACAGCTTCAACGGCGTATACCTTCACGGTAAAAGCGGCCGATGCCGCAGGCAACCTCTCCGCTGCTAGTAATGCCGTGACTGTAACCACGAATGCTTCCGGCGGCAGCGGGAATCACGTGACAGCGGATTATACGGCAGGCGTAACGAAGGTGTCGGCTGCTGAGGCCAGCATCTTCATCACACCGGTAACGTCAGCCTTGTACGTCGATGTCCACTATAAGGTGAACGGCGGCGCACAGCTGAATTACCGCATGACGCTGTCTTCGGGAACCTGGCGCCAGACCGTAAGCGGCCTCAGCACCGGCAGCAGTATTGAATATTGGTTCACCTACGAGAAATCCGGCCCGCAGTATGATTCGCCGCATTACACTTATGTGCAGTAAGCAGCGTTAGCGGCGGCGCGGAATAGAGCTATTGTCATGAAGTAAGCAGGATGAGCCAGGCAGCCAATAGGTTGCCTGGCTTTTTTGATGCCTTTGTCACCGGATTTCCACCGCGAACAGCGGTAATCATCAAGAAATCCGGGGGCGGGCAGCGGCCGGAAGTCCAAATGTTCACCGCAGTGGTTATCATAAGATACCAATCCTTAATGCCTGTAAAAAGTTGCGCTTCCGGGCGGCTGCTTTTGTCACGGGAATTTCCCCGTTTATCCGCTTTCCGGGGCAGGGAGCTGGTAGCTTCTCCTAGCCGGATGTTTCTAGCTGACTTTTCCTGAAATCCTGCACATAATACAACATTTCCCTCCATATGCCGGCCCAAATCCAACATTGTTGTATAAAGTGCAGGATTTCACCTGATTCAAGCGACTTATCGGGAATATTGTTGTATTCCATACAACAATCCTCCCGAACACCCGGCTATCCAGCAATCAATGTTGCAAAACGTACAACATTTATGTCTACACGTCTACAGTGCTTCCTGACTCTAAGAAGTCCCAAGTCAACTGGTAACGTATCAAGTGTAAGAAATTGAAATTGACGTATTCCGCCAGTCCCGCAGCGGCTAACCGGCAACTTGTATTGACAGTGAAAAGCGGTGGAGAATTATGGAACTGGAGGAGTGGGGTGTCAGTCCTTGTCTGCCAAATTCCACTGTGAACCTCAGTATGAATTCAAGAAAGTATATAAAGCGAAAGCGATGCTTGTTTATTTACAACGTAACAGTGTTATGTTACGATGGTCGCAAGGAGTGATCGTATGGAAGAGGAGCTAATATCCAAGAAGGACCTGCTGGATGAAACCGGCATCTCATACGGCCAGTTATACCGCTGGAAGAGGAAACAATTGATTCCTGAGGAATGGTTCATCCGCAAGTCCACGTTTACCGGACAAGAGACTTTTTTCCCGCGGGAACGAATACTGGGGCGGGTGCAGCATATTTTGCAGAAGAAAGATGATCTTTCTCTTGATGAACTCGCTGGAAAGCTGTCAGAGCCTTTGTCTCAGCATCAGGTCATATTAACAGTAGCGCAGCTAAGGGAACGTAACATTGTTTCGAACAGTAGCCTGGAGCGGTTCGGCAGGCCGGACAGTGAAGGGATGCAGCTAACCTTTGAGCAGATTCTGAATCTATTCACTGTAGATCTGCTGCTGAGTAAGGGGGAGCTGAATCTGGAGGAAGCAGACCGGCTCTATCTGACACTTGGAGTGCATACCCCGGGATTTGCGGGAAAGAACTGGGAACTGTTTTTTGTACGGAAGATGGGGGTCAGTTTCTATCTGATGGCGCTGTCCGGGGCAGAGCTGGCCTTCGATGAAGGAGTCCGGGTAGTCAGCAGGCTTAGTCTTGCCGACCTGACAGAACAATTGAAAGTAAGATTAAGCTAATGGGAGGACTGGCAATGGAGAAGAAGGAGCTGCCGGATTTGCAGATGGATGGGGTCAATACAGCCGCCGGAGGCAAATATAACAAGGTGAATATCAACGGCGTAAGCAAGATTAACGGAGCGCTGAGCGCGCATACCTATAAATGTGACGGCGTAATGAAGATGAACGGTGATCTTGCCGCGGAAGAGATGGAGATTAACGGTAATTTCAGACTGAAGGGCAACCTCCAGGCTGGTGTAATGAAGCTGAACGGTGTGCTGACCGGAGACGGCAATCTGCGGGGAGAGCGCTGTGAGCTGGACGGCATGCTGAAGCTGAAGGGTAATTGTGAGGTTGAGGAGCTGATTGGTGAAGGGGTATTTACTGTAGGCGGGCTGCTCAGTGCAGGGCGGATAGAATTCGGGCTTCATGGTTTGGCAGAGGCCGGCGAAATTGGGGTGGAGAGCCTGATTATCCGCAAAACCGGCTCCGCAGCCTGGGGTAGGCTGTTAGGAGGGATCATTCCCAAGTTCAAACTGGAGCTGCGCGCCAATCTCATTGAAGGCGATTATATTGATCTGGAATATACAACGGCGGATGTGGTCCGGGGCGGTACCGTCATTATCGGGGAAGGCTGCAGCATCGGCCGGGTCGAATATAGAACGGGACTGACTGTACATCCCGGAGCCCGTGTGGAGAAGGAGGAGAAGAATGGTGCATGATTCCGTAACGCGCAATGATCTGAAGATATTGGGGACCTCCAGTTCTGTTGGCGGGTATTTCAAGGATGTCAAAGTGACCGGAGAATGTAAATTTACCGGGGATGTGGATTGCCTGAAGTTCAGCCAGACCGGAGAGATCAAAGTGGACGGCAATCTGCGACTGCAGCATATGAAGATTACCGGAGAGTGTGAGGTTAAGGGGCGGATCGACGGAGCCAGTCTGCGCGGACAAGGTCAGCTTACGGCAGGCGGCGGGCTGCGGATAGATGATATCAAACTAACCGGCGGGATTATGGTTACCGGAGATTGCGAGGCAGAGGAGCTGCAGCTTACCGGAATTATTGAGGTGAGCGGACTGCTTAATGCGGGGAAGCTCGAACTGGGATTGTTTGGACCCTGCAGAGCGGATGCGGTCGGCGGCAGCAGCATTTCTATCAAACGCAGCCGGACCGGAGCCTTGCTGAGGCCCGGACAAGGCAAGAAAATGAGCTTTCAGGCCCGGCTGATTGAAGGGGACCAGATTGAGCTGCAGAGTACGCAGGCGCAGACTGTGCGTGGAGGAAGGGTTATCATCGGCACAGGCTGCGAGATCGATACTGTGGAGTACCGTGATACCCTAGAGATTCATAAGAGCGCAACGGTACGGAATCCGGTGAAATTACTGCGTTAATTCTGGCGCGATACCTTGAACCTCAGCACTGTTCTCAGCTTCTCCGGCTGGACCCGGCGGGCATCCGAAATATAGATTTCCCGGTGAAGATGAGATATCCGCCGCAGCTCCCGGTCTGCGCAATATTGCTCCATTCTTGCGAAGCTGTGCGGCTCATCATCGTAGGGGCCGGTATGCATCATTTGTACACTGAGGCCGTCTTCGAAGCTATCGAAGGCGGCTTTGTGCAGCAGCGGATGCGGCTTGCTGTGCTTGACCTTCTCCAGCACTTTAGCGGCAAGCTCCGGGGTTACAAAGTCCGGTTGCCGGATCATCAGGGTGTAGACCAGTTCGTCTTTATCGAGGACCGCTTTCTTACGGCCGGCTTCGCTGAGATCCCACACGCCTTCCAGCGGGAAGACCGTATAGTCGTAATACCCATCCGGTTCCGGCCCTTTTTTGGGCAGCATCTTAATGGCATAAGAGAGGGAGTACAGTACGCCGACGGCTTCAGCGAAAGGCGCAGCATTCGGATTGCCTTCACCCCGCAGTAAGAAATAATTATAGGCGGGCACTTGAATCAGCGCGGGTTCGGCAGCGGGCAGGTAAAGAGATTTGTCTTGTTTTCTCCATTCAACTTTCAACCGGATCACCTCGTCATTATTATTCTGCTATATGAAGGATACCATGCTGAACTGGACAGGTGTATGTCATGTTGGCAGGCAGCCGGTAGTACAATAGCGCTGCGGAGGCAAGGGCTGGGAGGATTTCCGTTGAACGGACAAATTGAATTAGTTACCGATGCCAAGGCTGCGCTTGGTGAAGGACCGCATTGGGATCAGGTAGAGGGCAAGCGCGGGTGTGAAGGGCGTGGGGGGAACCGCTGTGCAGTTAATGCGGATAGTATAACATCAGATTTAAGCTTGTGAGAACACTTAGGTAAATCGCTTGCTGAGGGGTTGCAGTGACCCTGATTACGGTAGTTCCTCCGGTAGACTTAACTGTACTTTGTACAACTAAAACATCTGATTTACAACCGGTTATCCGTTTAGTTGTATTTCGTGCAATTAAACTGCCATATGTTGAACGATTAGCACCCATTCGGGAGATTTAGTTGTACAGAATACAGTTAAAGGATGCCAGCAAGCTTTTTCGCTGTTTTAATTGCACATTTTACAACTATTACATGCTGCGATAGTGGATCAACATCAACTCACATCTCCAGTTCTGATGCTCTACTAGTTGGATATGGATACCATGAATATCTCCATTCAATTCAGGTAAGATCAGGTGTTGTCTATCGGCAGGAGTGCTGCTGATGGGCAACATCTTTTTTGGCTGCAGGTTTGAGAAAATGGTCCGCTGAGCTGTGAAAATGGTCATCTGCGCTGTGAAAATGGTCCGATAGCCTCCTACCGCTGTCACGCGCCGGGCGCCGTTCCTCTCTCCTGATAGCAGGCTGCTTTCTGCTAGACTGAAAGCGCAAACAAAATCTGGATATAGGAGATTTCGATATGGGAGTACCCTCTGGTGAACTGCTGCATGGTGTGGAGCCGGCCCCGCCGCCCCACAGGAAGCTGCAGAACAAATACAAGCTGTTTTTCATGGCGCTTCCGTTTCTGGCGGTAACTTTTATTTTCTACTATTTGCCGATAAGCGGATGGATTTATGCCTTCTATGATTTCATTCCCGGCATTCCCCTGTCGGACACGCCCTTTGTCGGCCTGAAGTGGTTCAGGACCATTGTTGCTAATCCGACTCAGACAGCTGAGGTGCTGCGGGTGCTGAAGAATACGGTTGCGATGAGCTCACTCGGGCTGGTGACCTCAGTGTTTCCCGTAATCTTTGCCATTCTGCTGACCGAGGTCCGGTCAGGCTGGTACCGCAAGCTGGTGCAGACGCTGACCACGATTCCGAATTTCATCAGCTGGATTCTCGTCTATGCGCTGGCCTTCTCGCTGTTCTCCGTAGACAGCGGCGTGGTGAATCACCTGCTGGTCCAGTTCGGCTTCGCGGATGAAGGCTTCAACTTCCTGGCCTCCAGCTCTCATGTCTGGATCACGATGATCGCCTGGTACTGGTGGAAGTCGCTGGGCTGGGGAGCGATCCTGTACCTTGCGGCCATTGCCGGAATTGACCAGGAGCTGTATGAAGCGGCGGAAGTGGATGGAGCCAGCCGTTTCCGCAAGATCTGGCATATCACGGTACCCGGCATCATTCCTACCTTCTTCGTCCTGCTGCTGCTCTCGATCGGTAACTTTGTGAATAACGGAATGGAGCAGTATTTCGCCTTCCAGAATGCGATGAACAAGGACACGATCGAGGTGCTGGACCTCTACGTGTACAATATCGCTTTTGCCAACAACTTCCCGTTCGCAACGGCGGTCAGCATGCTGAAGTCGGTGGTCAGCGTTATCCTGCTGTTCGCGGCCAATACCCTCTCGAAGATTGTGCGTGACGAATCCATTATTTAAGGGCGGTGATTCCACATGCGGAACAAGCTTAAACCGGGCAATGCCCTCTTTCAGGGAATCATCTATCTGCTCTTCGGATTATTCACCCTGAGCTGTATTTATCCGTTCTATTATCTGTTCATTAACACGATTAGCTCCAATGATCTAAGCGCCGGAGGGTATATCAAGTTCTATCCGCGGCAGATTCATTTCGACAACTACTTCAAGGTGCTGAAGATCAGCGGGCTAAGCCACGCGGCACTGGTCTCGGTCTACAGAACAGTAGTCGGCACGTTCCTGACGGTTGGGGCATCGGCTTTTCTCGGCTATCTGTTTACCAAGAAAGAAATGTGGGGCCGGCAGATCTGGTACCGCAGCATTGTGGTCACGATGTATTTCAGCGCGGGGCTGATCCCCTGGTACATCACGATGCACAATCTGCATCTGACCAACAATTATCTGGCCTATATTCTGCCGACGATTATTACCCCGTTCAACATTATTCTGGTCAAAACCTTCGTGGAGGCAATTCCGCCTTCCCTGGAGGAATCGGCAGCGATGGACGGCGCTGGATACCTGCGGGTATTCTGGAGCATCATTGTGCCGCTGACCACGCCGATTCTGGCGACAATTACGATTTTCTCGGCGGTCAACCAGTGGAACTCCTTCATTGATACAGCGTTCCTGATGACCGACACGAAATATTACACGCTGCAGTTCCTGCTCTGGCGGTATTTGAACGAATCCAGCTCGCTCGCCGCGCTGATCCGCAATTCACCGGATATGGCGGCCAGCATCCAGAATATGCAGACTCCGACGTCGGTGCGGATGACGGTAACGATGATCGTAGTCCTGCCGATTCTGATTGTGTATCCGTTCTTTCAGCGTTTCTTCGTCAAAGGCATCATGATCGGGGCCGTCAAAGGCTGACCGAACTAATATATCAGGGGGTATGAAGCAATGAGATTCAGATTTAGACAAGTATCGCTACTTCTGCTAAGCACGATAATGGTGCTGGTTCTGGCAGCCTGCGGCGGAGGCAACGGAAATTCAGGCAATTCGGGCACGGCGGCCAGCACGGATAAGCCGGCGGCCGAAGCCACGCCAGCCACCGGCACAGAGGCGACAGCGGCTCCGGCAGACGGGGCGCTGGACCATTCCAAGCCGCTCAAGCTGACCGTATTCTCGACAACGGCCAATTACGCCGGACCGCAAATCGGCTGGTTCGCCAAAGTCATCAAAGACAAATTCAACATTGAGCTGGATATTGTCGCCTCCAACCTGACCGGCGGGGACACCAAAATCTCAGCCATGATGGCCTCCGGTGACCTCGGCGATGTCATCATCTTCGGGGATGATAAGAATCATTATCCGAACGCGATCAAAGGCAAGCTGCTGCTGGATTGGACGCAGGACGGCCTGCTGGACAAATACGGCGCGGATATCGTGAAGCAGTTCCCCAAAGCGGTAGAGAAGGCTAAAGTGGCCTTTGGCGGCGGAAGCTCCGTCTTCGGTATCGGCAATAACGTGGCAACCAACCCGTCGGGACCTTCCGAGGGCAAGGACATGACCTGGGGACCCGACCTGCGCTGGGACCTGTATCAGCAGCTCGGTGCGCCTGAAATCAGCAAGATCGAGGACTATCTCCCGGTGCTGAAGCAGATGCAGGAGCTGGAGCCGAAGAATGAGCAGGGAAAGAAAACCTATGCGTTCTCACTGTGGTCCGACTGGGACGGCAACTATAAAATGACGCTGGCGAAGCAATTCGCCAACATGATGGGCTATGACGAAATCGCGGATACCGCGCTGTATGTCAAAGCGGATGAAGAGAAGTACTATGATTTCCTCTCCGAGGACAGCTGGTATATGAAATCACTGAAGCTCTACTTCGAAGCGAATCAGATGGGCCTGCTTGACCCGGACTCGCTTACCCAGAAGTTCGATGATGTGGTAGCGAAATACAAGGATGGGCGTCTGCTCTTCTCCTGGTTCCCGTGGCTGGGCGCAGCCAACTACAATACACCGGAGAGAACCGCAGAAGGCAAAGGGTTCGCGCTTGTACCGTTCAAGGATGAGCTGATGTACTCCACAGGCTTCAACGTATACGGCGGCAACGGAATTATCGCCATCGGCGCCAAGGCCAAAGAGCCGGCACGTATCATGGAGTTCATCAACTGGATGTACACACCGGAAGGCGCAATGATCTCGGCAGGCAGCGGGACGGCAGTCTCCAATGGACCGCAGGGACTGGCCTGGGATATTGACAGCAGCGGCAAGCCGGTCGTGACCGACTTCGGCTGGAAGGCTTATGCCGATCAGCAGAACACGCAGGTTCCCGAGGAATACGGCGGCGGCGACTACTATTACGGCTCGAATCAGATGAACTTCTCCTTCGTGGTTCCGGCGATGGTGAATCCGGCTACGAATGAGCCGTATGACCACAATCTGTGGCAGACCACACTGGAACGCAATCCGTCGAAGCTCGACAGTGACTGGAGAGCGAAGATGGGCGTGCTTACGGCCAAGGAATATTTTGAGAAAAATAATCTGCTCGCCGTAGCTCCTCAGGGCTTCACCGGCAAAGAGCCGCTGACCATGGACAAAACGCTGGAGCAGAAAAACAAGCAGATTGGTACTGTGATCCAACAGATCTCCTGGAAGATGGTCTTCGCCAAAAATCAGGCGGAATTCGATAAGCTGAACAAAGAATTGCATGACAAAGTTAACGGTCTCGGCTATCAGGACGTGATGGACTTCTCGGTGAAGAAAGCGGAAGAGCTGTTCGAAGCCCGCAAAAGTGTGAAGTAAGCGGCAGCGGATAGGGAATAGGCAGGGCAGCGACCGGGCTGTTCTGCCTTCTTATTTTCAGAACAAGAAAAATCTGGTATTCTGATTCTATATATTGAAACGCTTTCATTAAGAGATGAGGTCCGGCCCATGCCTGGAAAGAAGCAAGCAGGCCATCCGCCGAAGGGGAAGTCCCTGCGGACTACTTTGGTGATTTATTTGCTGATCGGTACGCTGCTGCCGCTGCTGATTGTCGGCTTCATATCCTACACTTCCATCTATTCCATACTGTCCGGCAAAATCGGCAGCGGCATCAGTGCCAGTCTGCGCCAGGAAGCGCTGAGCCTGGAGAATGCCATCGACAATCTGGATTTCGCCTCCAAGCAGTTTGCGCTGGACGGACAGATTGTGGAGGAGATGTCTTCTTTTCTGCAGGAGAAGCAGATCTACCGCAAGTCGCAAATGATGAATTCGATCAATCAGAAGATCAACCTGGTCAACTTCACCAATCCCTATATCGGGCTGACCGCCTATATCATGCCTGACAGTGATGATCCGGTGCTGTTCACCAACATGAGTACGCGAAGGGGCTTCGATCTCAGCAGCCTGCCTTCGTTCATGCGCTATAACGGGGCTGATTATTACGGTCCGCATGGCACGATGTATGCTGTCGGTGATAATGTGGTCTTCTCGGAGCGGCGGATCGTACGGGTGAGCGGACAGCATGAGCTGTATATCTATCTGGAGACGAATTACAGTCTGCTGCGCAAAATTTTCAATCAGGAAGCCTACGGAATGAAGGTTAATCATCTCCTGGTGAATCAGAGCGGCACCCTTACTCATGTCATTGACGGTGAAGTGCCGGAAAGGATTGTGCAACAGGCCGGCCGGAGCGGCGGATCTGCGCATGAGGTGCTGAATGGCTATCATTTGTTCCGCTATGAGAGTCCGCAGGGCTGGAAGCTTGTAGCCGTGGTCAAACGGTCGGTGTTCAACAGCGAGATTTACACCTGGATCTACAAAATGATTCTGCTGGCGCTGTTCACCCTCCTGTTCGCAGGATTTCTGGCCTGGCTGATCTGGAGAAGGGTCTATGGTCCGCTGCGCAAGGTCAATCTCGAAATTATCCGCATGGCGGAGAATGTCACCACGCCGGTAGCATTCACGAATGTGGAGGAATTCGATTCTGTCTTGAGCAATTTCCAGCAGATGAAGGATCAGGTGAATGAGCTGATTCTGGCTGTGGCCCGCAATGAGAAGCAGAAAAGCCAGTTCGAGATTGAGAAGCTGCTCAGCCAGATCAATCCGCATTTCCTGCATAATACGCTCAATACGGTGCAGTGGCTCGCCCGGCTGAACGGACAGAAGGAGATTGACAAGCTGGTTACCCTGCTGGTGAAGGTGCTGCATTATAACCTCGGCAAGCAGAGCATCATCGTCACCATCGGGGAGGAGATTGAAGCGATCCGTAATTATATGGAGCTGCAGCGCATCCGTTACGATTATGAATTCGAGTTCAATGTAGAGGCCGATCCGGAGGTGCTGTCCGCTGCGGTTCCCCGGTTCCTGCTGCAGCCGCTGGTCGAGAACTCCATCTATCACGGACTGAGTGACAACGGCAAGGTCGATGTAATCATTACCGCGCACGGTACGAATGAAGTGCAGCTCATCGTAAAGGACAACGGTGCGGGAATGGATCAGGCGAAGATTGAGGAGCTGCTTGCGGAGGAGACCGTACGGAGACGGGGGCTTGGCATCGGCTTCGCTTATGTGATGCGGATGCTGCGCGTGTATTACGGGGAGCAGATGAGCCTGGATATTCTCAGCGGGGAGAGCGGCGGGACAACGGTATCCATCATCATACCCATTATGAGCAAGGAGGACTTCAATGATTAAAGCTGTGGTCGTGGATGACGAGCGGCTGGTGCGCAAAGGCTTCATCTCGCTGATTGACTGGCCGTCCTTCGGGGTGGTGATCACCGGTGAAGCCGGAGACGGCAATGCTGCACTGGAGCTGCTCCGCCAGCAGGAGACGGATCTGCTGTTCGTGGATCTTACAATGCCGGGGATGACAGGGTTCGAGCTGATCCGCCAGGTCAGGCTGCGGTTTCCGGCTGTCCGCTGTGTGGTGCTCACCTGCCACCATGAATTCGATTATGTGCAGGAGGCACTGCGGCTTGGAGCAGTCGATTATATTGTGAAAACGCTGCTGGAGGTGGAGAATGCCGACGAAACCATCCGCAGGCTGGTGGAGCGGATCAGGTGGGAGGACGGCAACCGGGGCGCCCTGGTATCCGGCGAACTGAAGGTTATGTCTGCAGACAAGGCTCTGCTCTATCTGCCCCTGGAGCCTGAAGGGAAGGAAGCGGAGCTGTTTGAACTGTCACTGGTCAAGAACCATCCGCTGATCTCATTCCAGAACCTGTGGATGACCCCGCTTCCCTGCCGTGTGGCCGTGGAAGAAATCCGCCGTGAGCTGGCGGCCGTGCTTGGAGCAGGCTGGGCAGCTGTACTTGTGGAAGGCGTGCGTGATCAGCCGCTGAAGGAGCTGGAGGAGGTTCTGGAACGGACGGTTCCGCAGGCGCTGTTCTATTATACCGGTGAATATGAGCTGCCGAAGCTGATCTACGGTGAACTCAAAACGGTTGCCGGAAGGCATCGTCCCGCTGCCGCTGCAGAGGAACCGGAGCCGCTGGTGCGTGCTCTGAATCTACGGTGGACGCTTGAGCGGGGAGCCTGGGAAGACTTCAACGCAGCCATTCTGTCCCGGCAGCCGCGCCAGGAGGCGATTGCTGAGTTTGGAAGGGAGCTGCTGCAGAGCTGGAGCGGGCTGCTGATGAAGCCGGAGGAGGCGGCAGAGCTTGCACTATCGGCACAACGCAACCGGAGCTGGTGCCAGTGGAAAAGCTGGCTGCGCCAGTTCTCCGGTCAGGTTCAGCAGCGGATGATTGAGCTGGGCATGAGCAAAGAAGTGATGTTCTGCCTGATCAGCGCTGTGAACTATATGAAAAGCCATGCCGGGGATAAAATCAATCAGGGCGATGTAGCCGCCGCCATTAATATGAGCCGCGGCTATTTCAGCCAGTGCTTTGCCCGCTTTGCCGGGGAGACCTTCGGGGATAGTCTGCGGAGCATGCGGCTGGAGCTGGCCAAATCCCTGCTGCGCGATACCCATGCGCCGGTCTGCGAAATTGCCTGCCGGTCCGGCTTTGAGGATGACCGCTATTTCAGCAGGCTGTTCCGTGAGCATGTAGGCAAGCTGCCCAGTGAATACCGTGCTGAAGGGATGGGGGAGCGGTGAACCGGGTCATGAGATATTCCCTGCCTCTTTTGCTGCTGCTCAGTCTGTCCGCCTGCCGCAGCAGCGGTGCAGGGGAGCCTGCGGAACGGGCAGTGCCAGCCGCTAATGCCGCCGATGCCGCTGCTTACGGCCGGTATGAGGAGCCAGTCGTGATGCGGATCGGCTTCAAGGTGCCGGATTCCCGGCTGACTACAGGCGACAGCAATGATAATAATCCGATCTCCCGCTATCTGGAGAGCCTGACGAACATCAGAGTCATTCATTCCTGGGAAGCGAAAGGCGAAGAGCCGTTTACACAAAAAGCGCAGCTGGCCATAGACAGCAATGATCTGCCGGATGCGATGGTGGTGGACCGGGATCAGCTCAGCAAGCTGATATCAAGCGACATGATTGAGGATCTGACCGATACGTATGAGCAGTACGGCTCCGGACTGATCAAGGATATGTACGATTCTACGCATGGCGAAGCTCTAGCCGATGCGCAGCGGGGCGGAAGATTGTACGGACTGCCGAATGTAGCCATTCATGCAGATTCGACCTCCCTGCTGTGGGTCCGCCAGGACTGGCTGGACCGGCTGGAGCTGCCGGCTCCGCGAACGCTTGGGGATATTGAGGCGATCGCCAGAGCTTTTATCGACAAGGACCCGGACGGCAACGGCAAGCGTGATACCGTGGGCATTAGCGCCTACAAGAATATTGTGTACGGGACCAAACCGTATGTGAACGGTCTGGACGCAGTGTTCAGCGCCTTTCATTCCTTCCCGACCAACTGGATTAAGGACAGCAGCGGTAACGTAGTCTATGGTTCGGTTACCCCGGAGACACGCAAAGCGCTGGGCCAGCTCGCCGCATGGTACAAACAGGGATTAATTGATCCTGAGTTTGCGCTGTACAAAGAAACCCAGGAGCCGATTATTGCCGGCAAAGCCGGAATTTTCTTCGGGCCCTGGTGGATGCCCTTCTATCCGTTGTCGGAAGCGGTTGCCCAGGATACCAAAGCCGAATGGCGGGCCTACGCCGCACCGCTGGATGAGTCCGGCAAATTCGTAGCCCATATAGCCCCGGTCACGGACCGGTATCTGGTTGTCCGCAAAGGATACGAGCATCCCGAGGCTGTAGTGAAGCTGCTGAATGTGTTCACCCGGCTGGAAAGAAGACGTGATCCGAACGTGGAGGAGGTCGGGAAGCTGGATGATTTCGCAGCGCAGACCGGTATTCAGCCGCGGGCCTATTACCCGTTCGATCTGCTGATTGATTATAGCGATGCCATTGAGAAGCATTATGCGGATATTCAGCAGGCGCTGCACGGCAAGATCGACCCGGATGCGCTCGATCCCGATACCCGGCTGATCTATGACCGCTGGCTGGCGGAGGAAGAGCAGCCGAAGAAGAATCTGGAGGGCTGGAAGGCGGCCAACGCCTACAAATACGGGGTGGCCGTGTTGTCCACAACAGCCGTTGAGGGAGTGCGCAGCGTGTATTACGGAAGTACGATGCATATGGCGGCGAAGTGGCCGGCGCTGCAGAAGCTGGAGAGTGAGACGTTCCTTAACATTATCGTCGGCGATGCGCCGCTGAGCTCTTTTGATGAATTCACCGTGAAATGGATGAGCATGGGCGGCGGACAAATCACGCGGGAGGTCACGCAAATTGTGAACATCCGGGAGGCCGAGAGTAAGCAGGATAACAGCAGCAGCCAGTGAACAAGAATCGTAAAGAGGAAACGGTGAACAGGGATCAGCATATGTGCAAAAGATGCAGGTAGCAGAAATAAGGCCGGGGCCCTTCACAGGACTCCGGCCTTAGCAATGTTCAGGCAGACTTTATCATGGCAAAGCCGCGGCTTCCTCAGGCAGTTTTGCCGATCTCAGCAGCGAGTCCATGCTCCGCCCGATTCGCCCGGGTGGAGCGATAGCTGAGCCATGCTCCGCACAGGGCCAGAACGGCAAGGCCCGAGGCCAGCCACGGAATCGTGGCGATTCCCAGTGTGTTAATGGTCACCCCGCCGAGATAAGCTCCGGCGGCATTCCCCAAATTCAGCGCCGAGTGGCTGGAGGTGGTGGCCAGCAGCGGTGCTTTATGTGCCAGATTCATGATCCGCAGCTGAATGCCGGGCATAATTCCGAATGCGGCGATCCCCCAGAGAAAGACGTTGGCAACGGCAAGGACCGGGTGATGCAGCGTCAGCGGGAATAATGCGATAATGCCGGCCAGCACGGCGAAGTTGACGATCAGGGAAGGCATCAGCTTCCAGTCGGCCAGCTTGCCGCCGGCGATATTGCCAAGGGTAACGCCAACTCCGAACAATACCAGAATCCAGGTGACACTATGCTCGGCGAAGCCGGTAATGTCTTCAAGAATTGGCGTGATATAGGTGAACAAAGCGAACAGGCTTCCGCAGCCCAGCGCTCCCGTAAGCAGAATTAGCAGTACCTTGGGGTTCATCAGCCCGCGCACCTGCTCGGCAAGATTGGCTGTCTGCTCCTGAACAATGACAGGAATGAAGCGGATAATCCCAAAGAGGGAGATAATGCCCAGCACGGTGATGGCGCCGAAGGAAGCCCTCCAGCCAAGCTGCTGTCCGATGAAGGTTCCGAACGGTACACCAATGATATTGGCGACCGTAAGCCCGGCCAGTACAATAGACACGGCGCCTGCCCGTTTCTCCGGCCGGACCAGCCGGGAAGCGATAATCGTCCCGACCCCGAGGAAGGTTCCGTGGGCGAAGGCGGTCAATACCCGGGCAATAATCAGCAGCGGATAGGTAGGCGCTATAACGGATACGGCGTTGCCGAAGATGAAAATACCCATGAGGATGACGAGCAGCTTTTTCTGCGGCAGCCGGTGGGTGAAGACAGTCAGCACAGGAGCTCCGATGGCTACGCCCAGCGCATAGCTTGTAATCAGCTGGCCGGCCTGGGAGATGGTTACGTCGAGATCACTGGCGACATTGGGCAGCAGCCCCATAATGATGAATTCGGTCATGCCGATGGCGAAGGCTCCAAGTGTAAGGACCAGCAGGGATAACGGGAAACGATCCTTGCCTGGTGAAGGTACAGTTTTGGTTACAGCGTGTTTCATAATCAGGTGTTGTCTCCGATCTGAAATGTTGTAGGTTCTTCCTTCCAGCCTTTGCAGACATCGACCCAGGCCCGGCTTCCGGAGTACTCGGCAAGTTCAGCGCAGGTTAGTTCAATGGCGGAATTGGTGCTCCCGCAGGCCGGGAAAAGCGTGCTGAACCGCTTCATGGACTCATCCAGATATACATCCAGCGGACGGGCCAGCCCGAAGGGACAAACCCCGCCGATCTCATGTCCGGTCTGTTCCAGGACTTCATCCGGACTTAGCATCCGTGCCTTGAACCCGAAGGTCTCGCGGAATTTCTTGTTGTCAATTTTGGCATCTCCAGCCGCAACGATGAGTATGGCATCTTCCTGTGCACCGCGGAAGGAGAGGGTTTTGGCAATTCTT
Source organism: Paenibacillus phytohabitans (assembly GCF_013141775.1). Taxonomy (GTDB): domain Bacteria; phylum Bacillota; class Bacilli; order Paenibacillales; family Paenibacillaceae; genus Paenibacillus_AQ; species Paenibacillus_AQ phytohabitans. The sequence goes on along the minus strand of NZ_WHOB01000020.1, from coordinate 43,107 downwards.
GCCGGAATGACGCCAATCACAGCGGCTGCCATCTCTACAGTAGCGCTGGAGGCAGCAAACTCCTGTACATCCTGCTCGCGGGAGAATTTACGAAAATGTTCTTTAACATTGGCAATCGGCATGATCTTGGCATCCTTTCTGAAATTACATGGTTTTCATATTGGATTACATTCTAACCTGTTTCACCAGACTCTGCAAAACATTCCTCATCTATGATCCAAACATTTCAATTACCGGCGGCATTTAATATAGAAATAAGGGTGAGAGGTGAGCGCGGATGAAATTTGAGGAAATCAGGGGAGGATATGATTGCATTGTCAGTCTGGGAAGCTCATGCGAGCCTGCAGCCCATTTGCGCCGCAGAGGCCTCCGGGTATTTTCATCGCCGCTGGACTGGGTGGTGTCGTTATCGCTTACGGATGTGAACCGGCTGCTGGGCCAGCGTTTCTCGGGGTATATGGAGCTCCCGAATATGGGTGTGATCGATGGCAATGATGTGTTTGTGGACAATGAAGTCGTCCAGCCGGTCAAATCCTATTTTGTGAAGGACTTTTATTATAATGTAATTTCAGTGCATGACTTTCCGGTACTGGAGGGGCTGGAGTGGAGCCACGTCTACCCGGATTTCAAGCAAAAAATTAACATGCGTTCCCAGCGCCTGCTGGACACCCTGCTGATGAGCCGGAAGGCGCTGTTTATCCGCTGGGGGAGCACGTATGAGGAAGCCTGTGAGCTTCAGACTGTGCTGCGCACCTTAACCGGCGGGGATTTCCATATTCTGATTGTAAACGGTGTCGATGGACTGGAGTCCGTGCTTGACCGTGACTGGCCGCTGCCCGGTATTGCGTCTCTGGGAATTCCGAACCGTGCGGGGGATGCGGAGAGCTGGGATTATATTCTGGACGGTATATATCTGCTGTAGGGATTATAAGCAGACTATAATATAAGCGAACAGCAGAGCAGCGGCTCCCTGGAAGACGGGAGAACCGTTGCTCTGCTGTGTTTTACGGATTTTAACATCCTATTTAATCTGAGCTGGATAACTTGCACAGCCGCTGGAGAAGCTTCTGTCAATTCTGCCCGTTCAGCTGATCTGAATTCCGCGTGACCTTATGGAGCAAAGTAATGAGAGTGTCAATTTCTTCACTGGTCAGGCCTGCAGACAGCTTGCGGTTGAAATCATTTAACAGTGACTGGAATACTGGGGCGAATTCAAGCGCTTTGGCCGTCGGGTACAGCAGGGAGGAGCGGCGGTCCCTGGGATCGGTCCGGCGTTCGATATATCCCGAGGCCTCCAGATGTTTCACGGAGCGGGCGGTGGTGGCTTTATCACATTTTATTTCACAGGTCATCTGATCCTGTGTGATCCCCGGGTGGCTCAGAATCAGCTTAAGAAAGCTATGCTGCCCTCCGCTGCCGATACCATAGGGCAACAGCTCTTTGGCCAGGATTTTTTGATTCTGGCGGTGCAGATGGGAGATCAGCTTGCCAATCGGTTCTTTGTTTGAAGTCACAGGCGGACACCTCTTCAGGGGATAATGACGTCTTCCGGATAACTGAAATATCGTCTGACTCAAATACTACAACAATATGGTTGCGTGCGCAACTAATTTGCAGTACACTGGGATTGGCTGTTTTGTTGCGCATGCAACTAGTTTTGAAATATGACGCAAGAGGGTGTTTGCAGATGAGCAGTATAGGTGCTACATACCAGGAGGATGCAGTGATTCAGAGGAAACGCTGGATTATTCTAATCGTCCTGAATTTATTTACATTTATGTCTACACTGGACGGAAGTATTGTGAATATTGCGCTGCCGGTGCTGGTGAAGGAGCTGCAGCTGCCGGTTGCTCAAGTAGAATGGGTGACTACCGGATATTTGATGGCCATCTGCACTGTCATCCTGTTCTTCGGGAAGCTTGGCGATATTGCCGGGAAGATCAGGATTTTTAAATTAGGCATGATTATATTCACCGCCGGCTCCCTGTTCTGCGGTCTAAGCCACAGTCTGCCGCTGCTGATTGCGGCGCGCGTGGTTCAGGCGGTCGGAGCTTCGATGACTATGGCGAACAGCCAGGGGATTGTTACGGATATTTTCCCGTCCACCGAACGGGGCAAGGCATTGGGACTGATCGGGACCTTCGTGTCACTGGGCAGTATAGCCGGACCCAGTCTCGGGGGGATCATTGTTTCCACTATGGGCTGGGAATATATTTTCTGGGTAAATGTTCCGATTGGACTGATTGCGATTGTGCTCGGCTGGAAGGTGCTGCCGAAGGATCTGGTCCGGGTGAAGTCCAGAATCGATCTTCCCGGCAGCATGCTGTTTGCTGTCTTTATTGTTACTTTATTCGCCGGTCTGCTGCTTGGCCAGCAGCTTGGGTACAGGGATAACCGGATTCTGGCCTCCCTGATCGCGGCTGCTATAACCTTTATTGCTTTTCTGATGGTAGAGCTGCGCCGCAAGCAACCGCTGCTCCAGCTGTCGCTGTTTAAGAATCCGCTGTTCTCGCTGAGTATTTTCTGTGCTTTTCTGGTATTTGTCTCCAACTTCTGCTTCAACATTATTGCGCCGTTCTATGCGCAGAATATGCTGAATATGTCACCCTTCAGTGCAGGCTTCCTGCTGATGCTCTTTCCGATCTCGATGGTTATTGTCGCGCCGCTTAGCGGGGCGTTGTCCGATAAGATTGGTTCAGAGCTGCTGACCTTTGCCGGGCTGATTGTTATGGTCATTGCCCAGTTCGGGCTGGCCCGGCTGCATGAAGGCAGTCCGGTTCTGCTGGTCGGTGTATGGATTGCCATGCTCGGAATTGGCAGCGGATTGTTCGGCTCGCCGAATAATTCACTGGTGATGTCGACCGTGCCGCGTACCCAGCTTGGCTCCGCAGGCAGTGTGAATTCGCTGGTCCGCAATGTAGGGATGGTTGTGGGAATCACTGTTGCTACGTCCATACTGTTCAACGTGATGAGCAGCAGGGCAGGCTACCGGGTGACCGGACTGATCGAAGGACGACCGGACATTTTCCTCTCGGGGATGCATGTTGTGTTCATGACCTCGTCCAGCATTTGCCTGTTATCGGCGTTGCTGACCGGCTGGCGGCTGTTCTCGTCCCGCAGGGCTAAGAGATTGAGCGCTTAAACGAACTAAATCACTTTACGGAATTTTCCCGCTTAAACAGCGGAGAGGACAGAATGACCCGCGGAAAAGCGGCAGCGGTCGCCTTTGTCCCCGGATTTTGACCGCTAAGGAGAATAAATTAAATCTGGGGACAACAGCGATTGTAACAACGTTCTGTTCACGGAGCGTCCACCCGAGAGCTAACTTTAATCGTACGCCTAATTTTGTTTATAAATCCGAGTTAATAAGTTTTGTCTATCCTGTCACAAACCACAGCCCCATCTTGTCTACAGTAATGTAGAACATTAATGGAGGCGATTGGACATGAGTCTGAGAATGAATTATCGTGAGGTTAACGCGCCGGCTTTCCGGGCAATGATGACACTGGAGCAGCATGCAGGAAGCCGCAGCAAGGATAAAGTACTGTATGAACTGGTCAAAATACGGGTCTCCCAAATCAACGGCTGTGCGTTCTGTCTGGATATGCATGCCAAGGATCTGATGAAGCTGGGCAACTATGCCGATCATATTCTGCTGCTGAGTGTCTGGCGTGAAGCGCCGATATTCACTGATAAAGAACGGGTGCTGCTGGAATTCGCCGAGCATGTAACCCTGATCAGCCAGGCAGGTGTTCCGCAGGAGCTGTATCACAAGGTGCTGGAGCATTTCAGCGAAGAGGAAATGGTAGACTGGATTATGGCGATCAATACGATCAACAGCTGGAACCGGATTGCCATTACCACGGGGATGTTCCCCGGATGCTACAACTGAGCTTGAATTAAGATAGCCGTAAGGGTGAAGGAGGGGCAGCGCGTGGAGGTCCGGGATAAAGAAGGCATAGAGGCTGAGAGTCCGTCTGCAGGGAGTTTAGGTATGGAGGAGCTGTATCAGAACTATAAAGGCTATGCATTCTCCATTGCCTACCGGATGTTAGGTGTGGTTGCGGATGCGGAGGATGCTGTTCAGGATACGTTTGCTGAGCTCCAGCGCCGGGACCGGAGCGGTATCCAGAATATCAAAGCCTATGTAGCCAAGGGCGTAACCAACCGCTGCCTGAATATGCTGAATTCTGCGCGGAGCCGGAGAGAGACCTATATCGGAGAGTGGCTGCCGGAGCCGGTCAGCACAGGGTATGATGGTCCGGAAGCGGAGGCAGAGCGGAAGGATAGCCTATCGTATGCTTTTCTGGTGCTGCTGGAACGTCTGGCGCCAACGGAGCGGGCCGTATTTGTGCTGCGTGAGGCATTCCAGTACGACTACGAGGAAATTGCCGGGATGGTAGGCAAGACGGAGAGCAACTGCCGGCAAATCTTCAGCCGGGCCAAGCGCACACTGCAGGCGGAGCGTGCGGCTACATCGCCTTCTCCTTCTCCCGGTTACGGAGCTGTCAAAGAGAATCTGCTGCGGCGCTTCACTGCCGCGTTCACCTCTTATGATGTCGGCGGCATGCTGAAGCTGCTGGGGGAACATCCTGTGCTGGTTGCTGACGGCGGCGGACAGGAAGTGCATACAATTCTCCGGCCGATGACCGGCCGCAAAGGCGTGCTGGCGCTGCTGACCTCACGCAGGGTGATGCATTATCTGCGGGAATGGGAGCAGCATTATGGAATCGTCAATGGTGAGCCAGGCCTGATCTTCACCCATCGGGGTGAGATCAAAGGAGTGATCTGTCTGATTCCCGACCGGAGCGGCGAGCAGATCCAGAACATCTACCTAATGATGGACCCGGCCAAAATGAGCCGTATTACAGTTCATCCCGAGACGCCGCGGAGTTAATCCCGGGGCATAACATAAAGACCCGCTATCCATCCCTGCCGGGAGAGGTAACGGGTCTTTATGTTCTTAAGTTCTTAAGGGCGGTGCTCAACCGGCCATCCTGTCTGTATCAGGATGGCCTAGTTCTTGAAGCTGTGGATCGGAGCAGGGATACGTCCGCCGCGGTTAACAAATCCGGCACAATTGAACGGGTTGACCGCCATGACCGGTGCATAACCCAGCAGGCCGCCGAACTCAACCATTTCGCCGACTTCCTTGCCGATAACCGGAATGACGCGGACCGCGGTTGTCTTGTTATTGACCATGCCGATCGCCGCTTCATCGGCGATGATACCTGAGATGGTCTCCTTGCTGGTGCTGCCCGGAATGGCAATCATGTCGAGACCGACGGAGCACACGCAAGTCATTGCTTCGAGCTTCTCCAGCGTCAGTGCACCGCGCTGAACAGCCTGGATCATGCCGTGGTCTTCACTGACCGGGATGAACGCGCCGCTTAAGCCGCCGACATAGGAGGAGGCCATGACCCCGCCTTTTTTGACATTATCGTTAAGAATAGCCAGCGCAGCTGTGGTGCCGGGAGCGCCTGCTTCTTCAAGACCCATGACCTGGAAGATCTCGGCGATGGAGTCACCGATTTCAGGTGTAGGGGCTAGCGACAGATCGATGATGCCGAAGGGCACATTCAGCCGCTTGGAGGCTTCCTGGGCAACGAGCTGCCCGACACGGGTAACCTTGAAGGCGGTACGCTTAATGGTCTCGCACAGCGTTTCGAAGTCCTGTCCCTTCACCTCTTCCAGCGCCCGCTTGATTACGCCGGGACCGCTGACGCCTACATTAATGACACATTCCCGTTCGCCGACACCGTGGAAGGCTCCAGCCATGAACGGATTATCCTCAACGGCGTTGCAGAAGACGACCAGCTTGGCGCAGCCGATGGAATCGCGGTCTTTGGTGCGCTGTGCAGTCTGGATGATAATATCGCCCATCAGCTTCACGGCGTCCATGTTGATGCCGCTGCGCGAGGAGCCGACATTCACGGAGGAGCAGACGCGTTCCGTCACCGCCAGCGCTTCCGGGATGCTGTCGATCAGAATCCGGTCACCTTTGGTGCAGCCTTTCTGAACCAGTGCGGAGTAACCGCCGATAAAGTTGACGCCAACCTCCTTGGCCGCCTTGTCGAGAATCTGTGCTACAGGAACATAAGTATCGGTATGTACGGCGCCGGCAGCGATTGAGATCGGAGTTACGGAAATACGCTTGTTCACGATCGGCACGCCGAATTGACGCTCCAGATCCTCACCCGTCTTCACGAGCTTCTCGGCGGAACGGGTAATTTTGTCATATACATTGCGGTTAAAGATCTTCATATCCGAATGCGCGCAGTCCATCAGACTGATGCCCATGGTAATCGTACGCACGTCCAGGTTCATTTCCCGGATCATTTTATTGGTTTCCTGCACTTCTCCAATTGAGATCATAGTATGGTTGTTCCTCTCTTTGCCGCCCGGCTAGATCCGGTGCATAATATTGAAGATATCTTCATGCTGAAGCTTGATTTCCACACCGATGTCTTCACCGACATGCTGCAGATCCCGTGCGATTTCTTCAAAGGATTTGCTTGGGGCTGAAATGTCCACAATCATCATCATATTGAAATAGTCCTGCACAATCGTCTGGGAAATATCCAGAATATTCAGATTGTGTTCTGCGAGGTATGTACATACTTTGGCAATAATTCCTACTTTGTCTTTTCCCAGTACCGTAATAATCCCCTTCAATTGAAAGCCTCCTATTATAGATTCCTCTGTTTTCTCCGCCCACTGCCGCTTTAACGGAATGAACGGTTTCAATTATTATGTCAAATGAACAGAAGGTTATCAACCAAAGCTTTTTTGTAGGGCTGATCAGAGATTTGAGCTTGCAATTCGACAAAAATAGATTAAAATTGACACCGCCTTAAAAATATGATTAATTGAAGGTTTGAATGACCTATTGAACTGAAGGAACGAACTGAAGGAGCTATTATGACAACGAGAAAATATAAAGAGCTGGTTGAACAGCGCACCAGACAAACCTTGCAGAAGTGGTCGCAGCAGCCGGCAGTTGAGGAAAGGGATATCTATCGCTTTCTGCATAATTTAAAAGGCACTTCCGGTACAGTGGGCCTTGACGCGGTGGAGGCGTTCTCCGGCAACTCTCTGCTCTATTTCTCGGATGATAACCATAGAAGCTGGACGGAAGCCGAGTGGGGGGATTATTTATATCCGCTGCTGGAGCTGTTTGATGAGCCTGAAAGTACAGGTGCAGTGCCTCCCCAGATTCCGGGAATTGCGTTGTCCCATGGCAGCACCCACCAGCAGTACGAAATTCTGGTCATTGACGATGATGTGGAGCTGGTGGCTTTTTTGCGCGAGTCACTGGAGAAGCAGTCCTACTATGTAAGCATTGCCCTGTCTGCTGAACGCGGACTTAAGATTTTTTATGAGACCAAGCCGGATCTAATTCTGCTGGATATTCTGCTGCCGGACCGCAGCGGGATTGATGTGCTCAACCAGATTATCGGCAAAGCCAAAAAAGAGCGGATTCCGATCATTATCATCAGCGGTGAACACTCCAAGGAAGTCCAGAAATATGCCTATTCGCTCGGTGTGATGGATTACATCCGGAAGCCGGTGGATATCGACCTGTTCCTGGTGCTGATCAAGAACCGGTTTGAACTGAAAAAAGAATGGCAGGAGTCCATCATTGTAGATGAGCTGACGGGTGCTTTTAACCGGAAATATTTCAATCAGACCCTGAAGATGCTCTCATCGGACTTCAGACGGACGGGCCGGACGTTCTCGCTCGCGCTGCTGGATCTGGATTACTTTAAGCATGTCAACGATACGTATGGTCATCTTGTGGGGGACGAGGTCCTGCAGACTTTTTCGGAGCTGGTCAGAGATTCAATTCGTACGGAGGATACACTGTGCCGCTACGGGGGAGAGGAATTCGCCCTGTTCATGCCAAATACCTCTGCGGACTCAGCGCTGCTTGTCATTGAACGGATTCAGGAGAAATTCGCCTCAAGGGAATTCTGTGCCAAACGGGAAAACTTCCATGTTACCTTCTCCTGCGGCATTACAGAGATAAGCGAACGGCAGCAGGATACCGATAAACTAATTGATGAGGCAGACCAGGCTTTGTATTCCAGCAAGTATAGCGGACGAAACCAGACAACCTTGTACAGCGAGGGAATGTTAACGGGCCAGAGGGAAACGGTACTCAATGTAATTATTGTTGATGATGATCCGCTGATCCGCAGAATTATTACAGGCAATTTCGCCTCCTGGGAGCCGGGGAATATCGCCGGAATGAAAGTGAACAGTTATGCCGACGGCGAGCTTTTTCTGAAATCGGACTGGTATGTTCCGGAGGAGAAGTACATTATTCTGCTGGACGGGGTGATGCCCGGCCTCGACGGTCTTGAGGTTCTGGAGAAGATCCGCAGCAGCTACCCTGAAGTGAACATTCTGGTGATTATGCTGACGGGCCGCAATGATCAGCGCGATATTATCCATGCCCTGCAAATGGGGGCGGATGATTACGTGATTAAGCCGTTTCATCTGCCGGAGCTGCTGTCCCGGATTGAGCGCCTGGCCCACAGATTCTTGTTCTAATAGCAATGTATCCAGCCGTGGATGAACTGAAAGTGAGAGTGAGTGTTAATGCAAAAAATACTGATTGTGGACGACGAAGATGTACTGCGCATGCTGATTGAGGATACGCTGGAGGATCTAGAGGACGTTGAGATTCATACCGCCGAGAATGGGGTTGAGGCGCTAACGCGGCTTACTTCCGACCCCTACGATCTCGTGATTCTGGACTATATGATGCCGGAGATGACCGGAATTGAAGTGCTCGGTGAGCTGAATGAAGAGCTGAAGAACAAGACCCCTATTATGATGCTGACAGCCAAAGCACAGGAAATGGACCGTAACCGGGCGAGGGAAGCCGGAGCACGTTATTTCATGCCTAAACCGTTCAGCCCGATGGAGCTGCTGCAGATCGTGGAGGGCATACTTAGTGATAAACAATAAACTTGCTGATGTGAGCATCAAAACCAAGTATTTCCGGATTATCTTCATCTTGTTCCTGGCGATTATGTTATCTGGTATCGGCCTGTTCTTCTACATCAATAACCAGCAGGACAAGCTGAAGCATGACCGCGGTGTATTGCAGCATAAGACTGAGACCATCAATGAGCTGGCGGCGACGCTGAATGATGTCTTTTTCCGGGCCAGAGGTTATGTTGCCCTCAAAAGCGACGGTGAGCTTAAGCTGCTGAATGCTGCACTCACGGGCCTTGACGGAATTCTGGAGCAATATTCGGCTCTGAATCTGTCGCCTGAAGAAGCGCAATACCGGGATGATCTGAAATTATTCTATGAGCAATACAAAACCAAGACCCTTCCTGAAGCGATCCGGCTGGTGGAGAACGATGATTATACGGGCATCCGCAATCTCTCTCAAGGCGGAAGCACCCAGGCTCTGAATGAATTTCTGGCCTATACCAAAGAGTTCAAATCTAGCTCGGACAGCAAGCTGAACGCCATGGCTTCTCAGTCCATCAAGCAGGCGGATACCTTCACGTTTATCGCCTTCGGGCTCAGCGCTGTACTGCTCTTATTCTTCACACTGATGATCTGGCGGATGCTCAGAGTGGTGCTTGATCCGATTGTTAAGCTGGAAGAAGCAACGAATTCGCTGGCGGCAGGCGAGGCTGTTCTGCTCGGCAAGCTGCATAAGCAGGATGAGATCGGCCGTCTCTATGAGGCCTTCCTTAATATGGCCCGGAGTATCCAGGATAAAGAAGAAGAGCTGATGATGCAGAATGAAGAGCTGCATGCCCAGCAGGATGAGCTGCAGGATCAGCAGTTCAAGCTGGAGCGTTCACTCAGTGAAATCGAAAGTATGATGAAGGCGCTGAACCAGACCTCCGCTGTAGCCATTCTATCGAACAAGGGCGTATTCACGTATGCCAATGATAACATTAGCGTCTACACCGGCTACAAGAACGCCGAGATTATCGGATATACCTTCCGTTTGTTTGAACTGCATAATATTTCGGACACTCAGCTGGAGCAGATTATACGCAAGCTGTCGACTGGCGGTGTATGGAGCGATGAGTCACAGATTGTGGCAAAAGATGGTTCTGCCGTCTGGCTCCAGCTGACGGTCATGCCGTATCTGAATGATGAGGGTCAGATTTACCAGTACATTCTGATTGCCAACAACATTACGTCCATGAAGAGTGTCCAGCAGGAGCTGGCTGAGACGCTGAAAAGCACGGAGCAGACCACCATCATGCTGGAGCTTAACAACCAGCTCAATCATGAAATTACCTATACGCTGGACAAGCAGGAATTTGCCGAGAAATTCAGCAGGTTCATGAACCGGCTGTACTCGTTCGACAGCAGTCTTTTCCTGCTGGTCAAAGATAAGATATCGGTGGTCAAAGGGGTTCCGCAGGAGAATGTGGAGCGCTATATTGATGCAAACAACAAAGATATGTTATACCGGATGAGTACGGAGAAGTCCTATATTGTGAAACGGACCGGAGTACCCAGAGAGCAGGGGATCTCCGCCAAAGAAGTCTACTGCTATGATTTCTATACAACTGTAGTCAATGCCGAGGATGAGATCCTGGCGATCTTCTGCGGTACACGAATCGGGCATTCCTTCACCGAAGAGGAAATCAGCGAAATTCAAGGGATGATGAACCGGGTGGCGCTGGCCATCGAGCGTTTGTTCATGTATGAGGAAATCGAGAATGGCCGCAAGCTGAACCGGGATATTGTCAACAATGTCAATGAAGGCATCCAGTTCGTCAACACGGAAGGCGTCATTCAGCATATCAACAAGGCGCTCAGCCAATTGCTCGACTATGATGTGTGGGCAGAGGGGATGCTGATCCCCAAAGAGCAATGGATGGACCACTTCACCCTTCGCGTGAATGAATCGGAAGAGATGGGGCAGTTCTACCAGAAGGCGATGTCCGAGCACTCCGTGGATTCCAGCACGATGAAGTATTCCCTGGGCAAGGAAGCGATGAAGCATGTCGACGTCTATGCGATTCCCGTGTTCCGCCGCGAAGCGCGGGTGGGAACGTTGTTTGTACACCGGGATATCACCCGTGAATACGAGCTGGATCTGATGAAGTCGGAGCTGGTCAGTACCGTCAGCCATGAGCTGCGGACACCGTTGTCCAGTGTTCTGGGCTTCACCGAGCTGCTGTTATCCAAGACAATGAAGCCGGAGAAGCAACTGAAATATCTGGAAACGATTCATAAGGAAGCCAAACGTCTGACTGAGCTGATCAATGACTTCCTCGACCTGCAGCGCATGGAATCCGGCACACAGCTGTACAATGCAGAGCCGGTCAATCTCAGCGAGACCGTTCTAAGTGTAATTGACCAGTACAAGCTTAGCGGTACCCACCATATCCTTCTGGAGGATGAGGCGCTGAACGCCGAGGTCGAGGTGGATAAGGACAAGATTATCCAGGTGCTGACCAACCTGCTGAGCAATGCCATCAAGTTCTCTCCAGGCAGCAATGAGATTAAGGTAACGCTGCATAATGAGCGGGATTCGGTGATGGTCCGGGTTCAGGATCATGGACTGGGGATTCCGAAGAATCAGATCGGACAGCTGTTCCAGAAATTCCGCCGGGTGGATAACAGTGCATCCAAGCGGATTGGCGGAACGGGTCTCGGACTTGCGATCTGCAAGGAGATCATTGAGAAGCAGAAGGGGATGATCGGAATTGATTCGGTTGAAGGCGAAGGCACCACGGTGTGGTTTAGCCTGCCGGTCCTCCATGCGGAGAGCAGCCGTCATGAAGAGGAGCCGCATAAATGGAGTGCCGACAAGGAGCAGAAGCCGAATGTGATGATCGTCGAGGACGATTACAGCCTGTCCCTGCTGCTCTCTGAGGAGCTTAAGGGCAAAGGCTTCAGAGTGACTCACCACTATCATCCGCAAAAAGCATTTGATCAGGCATTGAAGACGCCTTTTGTAGCTATCGTTGTGGATCTTATGCTCGGCGAAGAGCTGGACGGCTGGGATCTAATCCGTATGCTGAAGAATGATCCCCGCACGGAGAATGTGCCGATTGTCATCTCCTCGGCGCTGGATAAGGAAGATAAGAGCATGATGGATAAAGTGCAGAAATATCTGACCAAACCGTATCCGCCGGGCGAGCTGTCGAATACCTTGCAGGATATTGTGCAAATCGAGCTGAAGACGGGTGAGGTTCTTTTCCCGGACAGCGGGGGAACTGAGCAGTAGGCGTATAATAGAGAACATAGTTATATAGAGTGAATGCAATCTTAAGCTGATTATATAAATTCATTGAACAAGTCCTTCTTCGCGGAGGGCTTGTTTTTTTGAGTATATAAGCATAAACAGAACATCACCGGAGTCTTCATGCGTTGTTCAGTTTGCTGGTTAAGCAGGATGAAGCGGACTGAGAAGACCTTATATTCACGATTAAGCTCTTATCACAGCTGAAACGGACTGAGAATCCGTTATATTGTTCAATTAGGCTTGAAATGAGGTGTATCTGTTCGAATAAGCGATTCTGAGTCCGGATAGCCGTCAAATCACCTTGATCTGCGCAAATAAGGGAATCTCAGTCCGCGTAACCACATGTCTGTGCTGGGCTGCTAAGGCCCTCATGAGCGAAGAACCCAGCGCTTACCCGGCCCAGTAATACTGTATTTTGAAGTTTGTTCAACAAAAAGCTTGCCTTAGAGCCTACTCTAAGGATTATATTAGACCCGATGCAGACAACCTAACCGAAATGAATGGGAGGAAATGCGATGAAGTACAGCTATTTGGGTAAATCCGGTTTGAAGGTCAGTCAATTATGTCTGGGCACGATGAATTTCGGGCCGGAAACCGAGGAGAAGGAAGCGTTCAGGATTATGGATGCCGCACTGGATGCGGGAATCAATTTCTTCGATACGGCCAATGTGTACGGCGGCCAGGAACGCCGCGGCTGGACCGAGGAAATTATCGGCCGCTGGTTTCAGCAGGGGGGCGGACGGCGCGAGAAGGTTGTGCTGGCCACCAAGGTGTACAATGACATGTTCGACGAGCAGGACGGACCCAATTCCGGATCCGGCTTGTCCGCTTATAAGATCAGACGGCATTTCGAAGGCTCATTGAAACGTCTGCAGACGGATCATATTGAGCTTTACCAGATGCACCATATTGACCGGAATGTATCCTGGGAAGAGCTGTGGGGCGCATTTGAAATTCTTGTCTCCCAGGGCAAAGCTGATTATATCGGCTCCAGTAATTTCGCCGGCTGGCATATCGCCGCTGCGCAGGCTAAGGCCAAAGAACGCCATTTCCTCGGCCTTGTGTCCGAGCAGCATTTGTATAACCTGCTGGAACGGACACCGGAGCTTGAAGTGCTGCCGGCATCCAAGGAGCTGGGGCTGGGCGTCATTCCATGGAGTCCGCTGGCCGGAGGCTTGCTCGGCCGCAACGCCTTGTCCAAGACGGGTGTGCGCAGCGCCCGCTCCGCCAAACTGGAGCAGCACCGCAGCCAGCTGGAGCAATTCTCCGCGCTCTGCAAGGAGCTGGGCGAGCATGAGGATCAGGTTGCTCTGGCCTGGGTACTCGCCAATCCGGCTGTAACAGCGCCGATTATCGGGCCGCGTACGATAGAGCAGTTCGAGGATTCGCTGCGTGTTACGGAGATTGTACTGGATGAAGCTGTGCTGAAGAAGCTGGACGAGATTTTCCCCGGACCGGGCAAGCCGGCACCGGAAGCCTACGCCTGGTAAGACTGTAATTACCATAATTCAATACAAATTCAAGTTATTAAAGTAAAAAGGGCCGGACTATCCTTTGGGAGGTAGTCCGGCCCTTTTTTGTTAAAGTCTTTTCACTGTTTGGGTCTAAGAAGCCGCTCAGAATTCACCGGGTTTTGCCTGATTCGTGGCGGCTTCGATGACGCACAGCTCCCCCTCTTCATTCAGTTCGGCATAAGCCACTGACGTTAGCTCAGGATAACCCTTTTTCCGCAGCTCCTGCATCAGCCAGCTTTCGTGTTTGCCGAGACTCTCAAGCGCCGGACGCTGAATGATGCCGGACTCAACGACGCATTGTGGAAGACTAACTCCCTTCACGTCGATATCCAGATCTTCCCGGGTTACCGGTTCATATTGCGGCTTCTTCAGAATGCTGAGCGAGCCGTTCGTTTCATAGACCGCATAAGCAACCTCGTTAATGGAAAAGGTATCCTTCGCCCGCAGCATCATCCGGAGCTGCTCGAAGTCCAGATTATTACTGCGAAGCTTCCGGAGATCTATTTTACCATCCCGGATGAGAATCTCCGGTTCGCCTTCCAGCGGCTTACGCAGCTTGCGGACATGTTGGGTAATCTTCTCGAAGGTGATGGACAGCACCGTCCAGACAGCCAGAGTAAACAGCAGCTTCAGCACAGAATTCTCTTTCTCGTAAATCGTATTGCCGACCAGATCCCCCAGAATAACGGCGGAGATGAAATCGAATGGGGTTAGGGCGGAAATCTCTTTTTTGCCCAGCAATCGGGTCATTGCCCATAATCCGATAAAACCGGCGATCAGCTTAATGAATATCGATCCGTACTCCATTGGCTACCACCCTCCAGATATGAATGAATCTAAGAGTGTTTAACCAATGCCCCATATCATGTAACAAGCAGCTACTGGCCGGGACAGCGGCCTGTCCGCTGGAGCTGGCAGGATGAATCCCGGCTCTTACCTGTGATAGACTAGAAGGCGAGAAGTGAAATCATTCTGATGATATCACAGGGGGATGAGGTGGCGGCAAATGCTTTTTTATCTGATTTCCATTTTGGTAGTGCTGGTTGACCAAGCCGCCAAATGGCTGGTCCGCACTCATATGGCGCTTGGGGAGAGGATTCCCTTCTGGAGTCCGCACCTGCAGTTCGTCTATTATGAGAATAGCGGGGCAGCCTTCAGCTCCTTTCAGGGCTACGGAAAGTATTTCTCCATAATCGCTGTTGTTTTTGTAGCGGCAGTGTTCTATTACCGGCGGCAGGGCAAGATTCGCGGGCCTTTGCTTGAGGCAGCCAGCGGTTTTCTGGTCGGCGGAGCGCTCGGCAATGCGATTGACCGTGTGATCTACCATCAGGTAACGGACTTTCTAGTGTTCGGTAACCGCGGGGGGATTCTCAATCTGGCGGATCTGGCGATTAATGCCGGGGCAATTCTGATTGCAGTCTACCTGCTGGTCGACCACTTTGGACACAAAGCTGCCCGGTAAGGAGAAGAAAAGCGGTCCTAAGGCTATTCCGGTTTATCATTTTATCTAATACAAGTTATCATTATTTGTAATGAACCCGCCTAAATCAGAGCTTTTTACTATGATTTAGGCGGGTTTTGTGTGTTTTATACCATTAATATGCTTCGTGACCATAAAATGCCTGTTATCTGCTTCGTTGATCGTTTCTTATTAATGTGTTAGCCTGAATTCATGATGTTAAGAGGATAGAAGATTGCACGTTAAGGAGAGGTCGATATTGTTGCAATTACAAGTTACGAACAGTCCCTTTAATGAGAGTCAGGCTGAGCTTCTGAACCGGCTGCTGCCGACGCTGACCCATTCGCAGCAGGTATGGTTAAGCGGTTATTTATCCGCGTTGTCTCTGCTGGGAGACAACGGTCAAGCAGGCCCGGCGGTGCTTCCCCTTGCTGCTGAGGCGGCAGCCGGAGTGTCAACGTCCACCAACGCAATGCCACAGCCGGAGGTATCCCGAGAGGTGACCGTATTGTTCGGCTCCCAGACCGGCAACTGCCAGCGGCTGGCGGCGAGCCTCTCGCGCAAGCTGGAAGAGCAGGGCTTCAAGGTTACGGTTGCCGCAATGAACAGCTTCAAGCCGAATGGACTGAAGAAGATTGAGAATCTGCTGCTGCTGGTCAGCACCCATGGTGAAGGCGAGCCGCCGGATAATGCCCGTGCCTTCCATGAATTTCTCTACAGTAAAAGAGCCCCGCAGCTTCCGCAGCTGCGTTACTCGGTACTTGCACTCGGCGACACTTCCTATGAATTCTTCTGCCAGACCGGGAAAGATTTCGATCAGAAGCTGGAAGAGCTGGGCGCACAGCGCTTAACACCGCGTGCGGACTGCGATCTCGATTATGATGAGCCTGTAGCCGAATGGTTCGAGCATGTAATCCGCTCGCTAAGCGGTTCCGGTTCGCAGCAGGCTGCGGGGATCGCGGATGAGGCTGTGCTGGCAGCCGAGAGCGCAGAATCGCTGGAATCGGCATACTCACGGAACCATCCGTTCCATGCCGAGGTGCTGGAGAATCTGAATCTGAACGGACGCGGCTCAGACCGTGAGACCCGCCATCTGGAGCTGTCGCTGGCCGGTTCGAATATTACGTTTGAGCCGGGTGATTCGCTCGGAGTCTATCCGGAGAACCACCCGCAGCTTGTGCAGGATATCATTGCTGCCATGGGTTGGGAGGCGGGTGAATCCGTTCCCCTGAACAAGAAGGGGGAAGAGGGCACACTGCATGAAGCACTGCTGCGGCATTACGAAATTACCGTACTGACGAAACCGCTGCTGGAGCAGGCAGCCAAGCTGAACTCTGCACCTGCCCTGCAGGAGCTGCTGTCCCCGGACCGGCAGCAGGAGCTGAAGAATTACATCCATGGGCGTGATCTGCTGGATTTGATTCAGGATTTCGCACCGTGGGAAGTTCCGGCCCGCAGCTTCGTGACGATTCTGCGCAAGCTGCCGGCAAGATTGTATTCCATTGCCAGCAGCTATAATGCCAACCCGGATGAAGTACACTTCACGGTACGGGCTGTACGCTATGAGTCGCATGGACGTGAACGCTACGGAGTCTGCTCCGTACATTGTGCGGAACGTGCAGAGCCGGGCGCTACACTGCCGGTCTACATCCAGAACAATCCGAACTTTAAGCTTCCGTCAAATCCGGATACGCCGGTGATCATGATCGGACCGGGTACTGGTGTCGCCCCGTTCCGCTCCTTCCTGGAGGAACGGGAAGAGCAGGGGGCACAGGGCAAGTCATGGCTGTTCTACGGCGACCGGCATTTCGTCACAGACTTCCTCTACCAGACGGATTGGCAGAGAATGCTGAAGGACGGTGTGCTTAGCCGGCTGGACGTTGCCTTTTCACGAGATACGGATGAGAAAGTTTACGTACAGCACCGCATTCTGGAGAAGAGCCGGGAGCTGTACACCTGGCTGCAGGAGGGTGCACACGTCTATGTATGCGGAGACGAGAAGCATATGGCCCATGATGTACACGCTGCGCTGATTACAGTAATTCAGCAGGAAGGCGGACTAAGCCCGGAAGGGGCAGCCGCTTATCTGGAGAATCTGCAGCAGGAGCAGCGTTATCAGCGTGATGTATATTAAATGACATTCAGCGGAGGAACCTCCGCTGGGCTTACGATACAATTCTTGAAGAGCGCGAGGCAATGCGGAAGGAGAGGATCAATAGTGGCAAACAATGAACCAGCGGTGAAGCCGATTGGCGGACCCCCGAGTGATGTTGAACATATTAAGCTGGAGAGCAATTATCTGCGCGGTGCGCTTGTCGAAACCCTCAGCAACCCGATCACCGGAGGGCTGCCGGAGGATGACAACCGTCTGCTGAAATTCCACGGCAGTTATATGCAGGATGACCGGGATTTGCGCAGTGAGCGTGAACGCTCCAAGCTGGAGCCTGCTTACCAGTTCATGCTGCGTGTTGTAGCGCCAGGCGGAGTGGCGACACCGGCGCAATGGCTCGTAATGGACGATCTGGCCCAGAAATACGGCAACGGCACACTGCGTATTACGACAAGACAGGCTTTTCAAATGCACGGCGTACTCAAGTGGAATCTGAAAAAGACGATCAAGGGAATTAATGATACGCTGATGACTACGCTTGCAGCCTGCGGTGACGTCAACCGCAATGTCATGAGCGGACCCAATCCGTATCAGTCAGAGGTGCATGCCGAGGTAAACGAGTGGGCCAGAAAAATCAGTGACCACTTAGCCCCGCGCACCGCGGCTTACCATGAAATCTGGCTGGATGGCGAGAAGGTAGTGGACAGCAAGGTGGTTGAACCGATCTACGGGCCTGTGTACCTGCCCCGCAAGTTCAAGATTGGCCTGGCGGTGCCGCCTTCCAATGATGTAGATGTGTTCTCCCAGGACCTGGGCTTCATTGCTATACTGGAAGACGGGAAGCTGGCCGGCTTCAATGTCTCGGTCGGCGGCGGGATGGGGATGACGCATGGTGACACCAGCACGTATCCGCAGCTGGGGCGGATTATCGGCTTCTGCCGTCCGGAGCAGATGATTGATCTGGCGGAGAAGACCGTCACCATTCAGCGTGACTACGGTAACCGTTCGGTCCGCAAGAACGCCCGCTTCAAGTACACGATCGACCGCCACGGTCTGGAATGGTTCACGGGCGAGCTGCATGAGCGGCTGGGCTGGACGCTTGAACCGGCACGGGAATATCATTTCGACCACAACGGCGACCGCTACGGCTGGGTGAAAGGCTTCGACGGCAAATGGAATTTGACGCTGTATATCCAGAGCGGACGGATTCAGGATGTCCCGGGGTATCCGCTGATGACCGGCCTGCGGGAGATCGCCAAGATTCATGGCGGGGATTTCCGCCTGACGCCGAATCAGAATCTGATCATTGCCGGAGTCAGCCATACGAAGAAACGCAAGGTAGCCGAGCTTGCCAAGCAATACGGGCTGACCGACGGAGCCCATCATTCCGCACTGCGCAGAAGCGCTATGTCCTGCGTGGCGCTGCCGACCTGCGGTCTTGCGATGGCGGAGGCTGAGCGATATCTGCCGCTTCTGCTCGATAAAATGGAAGTCATCATTGATGAAGCCGGCCTGCGTAATGAAGAGATCATCATCCGTATGACCGGCTGCCCTAACGGCTGCGCCCGGCCTGCGCTTGGCGAGATTTCATTCATCGGCAAAGGCCCGGGCAGATACAATCTGTACCTGGGTGCCGGCTTTACCGGAGACCGGCTGAACAAGCTGTACAAGGAGAACATTGACGAGAAGGAGATTCTCGACACTCTCGGGCCGATCATTCACCGTTATGCCAAAGAACGCAGTACCGGTGAGCATTTCGGAGATTTCGTTATCCGCAGCGGCTATGTCAAAGCCGTTACTTCGGGACTTAACTTCCACGACTAGGTTTGCCTTTTCTCCATATACGAAAGAACCTGCTCCCTAATGACACAGGGACAGGTTCTTTTATTATTTCTATGAAATGTATGGTTGTACTATATCCATCTACTGATAATCACATATAGTATAGTATCACCGATTGAAAGGGATGATAGCCTTGCCAACCTTCGACAGCATACTTGTCACAGGGAACCAGACAATTCAGCAGGACCTGCAGGTCAATGGAAATCAAACAATAATGGGAGCCTTAAACATTGTAGGCAATGAAACAGTTTCGGGAGATATGCAGATCAACGGCAACCAGTCCATTGTCAACAGCCTGGCAACCGGCGGAGATGTCGATGCAGGCGGAAATGTGCTGGCGGTAGGCCGGCTGTCAGCCAGTAACCAGCCCTCCTTACCAGCAGGCGTGGCAGTAATCCAGCAGGTCAGACATTATTTTCTGCCTGTGCCGAATCAGCCGGGTCTCGTGCTGAAAGGCACGGACGGGCTGGATTATGTTATTTTTATCGATGTCAGCAGCGGGACGCCGAGCCTGGCTATTCATCTGGCGTAGTGTAATACAGTCTGCCTAGCTGCGGGAATTTATAGAAGGAAGGCTCCCCGTCTGCTCCAGCGCTTTCTTGACCTCTTCTAGATAGCGGAAGCGATGCTGCTGGTCCGGTTCCAGAAACGCACCTTCAGCCCATTCATTCCATGCATTAATGAAGAGGAATTCACTCTGATACAGGGTTCTGGCTCTCTCGATCTGCTTCGCTAGATACCATCCGAACTTGTGCGGCGAAGCCCCTATACAGCTCTGTCCCCTTTTGCCAAGCCGCGGGGTGTTATCCCAGTTCACGTAGGCTCCCGGAAATATTTTACCTCCGTTCCGGTGGGGTGACCGGCTCAGGATTGACAGCCAGACCTGGTCATAGTCGAAGACGAGATGCTCCTGACCGTCGATAATCATGTAATTCCACAGACGTTCTGTATTGCCGTGGGCAAAGGTGTAATGCGGCTCGAATTCCACATTGGCATCGAAGCCGCCCTGGCCCGGAATGTCGAAACCGCCCAGTGTGCGGACAAAATAAATACCATCCAGGCCATTCTGCAGCGCAAGGGTATTCCAGAACTGCAGCATCTCTTCGCAGCGGGGAATATTCCCCGGTCTATATATGATGAATAATGGTTTGTTGCCGATGCGGATATAGCGTTTATCCCTGAAGGCACCCAGCAGCTCTTGAAAGTGGTTCTCCCAATCCTGTTCATCTCCATAATCCTGGCGGATCAGCACCTCATGCTCTCCGCCGTCCCATTTCCGGGTCCAGGATTCATTGGCCCAGGAGAGGCAGAACGGAAAATCCGGTTCGCCGGACTTCATAATCTGCTTCAAGGGCTGCTCCAGCAGCGGCTTGCCCTTGAACCAGTAATGGTAGTAGCAGAACCCATAGATGCCGTAGGCTTTGGCTACTTCTGCCTACCAGTTTCTCGCTGCAGCGTCCGTCAGGTCATAATAATACTGTTCGAGCGGTTCCTTGGGTTGTTGATGTCCTGAGTAGAGCGGAACAGCTTTCCTGGTGTTGGTCCATTCTGTGAAGCCTTCCCCCCACCACAGGCTGTTCTCGGGAATCACATGAAATTGCGGCAATAAAAAAGCGATGAGCTTCAATCCACCTACCTCCCAATTCTGCTGCAGGTAATCACTGGTTATTGTTGCGGGCTCCCCGTTTAGCTGTTAAAAACAGTATGCAGCAGCTTCGCCGCCATTTGCATAAATGAGTAATCGTAGGTGCTCTTCCATAAGGCACGGGTAGCAACCGCCCTTGCGGACTCCGGGTGATTTCGGTAGTAGCTGAGCTTCTCGTTCAATTCCTGGCCGGTGTGAAATGTGATGATGTCTTCGCCGGGATTCATATATGCATACAGATTGGAATGATCCTCTGCCAGCTGGACAGCCCCGCAGGAAGCGATTTGAAAAGCCCGAAGCGGCGGCTGCCCCCAGTGGATAATAATCTCGGCGCCATTGTAATAATCCTGCAGCTCTGTACCAGGAGACACCGGGGTAATTCCGGGATATTCCTCCCAGCCTTTGCCGGCTGCATATAACTTACAGCCGCTGAGCAGCGGAGAGAGCTCGTGAAGGTAGGCTATACCGGCTGGAAGTGCGTCGCCAAGCAGCAGCACATCGCAGCGGCAGGCTTCATCCACATATTTTGGACTGAACAGGTTCCGGTCCGCAGCAAAAGGCAGATACATAACAGAACTGCTGCCGGAGTGCTGATAAAATGGGATATGGTACATATTTTGCGTAAAGACATAGTTAAACAGAGCTGCCAGACGCCCGGTTGAGCTGCTCGTGCCGGAGCTATCGGTGATCCAGATTGCCTTTTGGAGAGTGGCTCTGCGGATCACCTCCAGATCATTGTCCGAGAAGTCTGTATCGCCTCCGACGACCAGCAGCAGATCCGGATTGAGCTGGACCAGCGCTGTAGAGAAGCTCTGGAATGCCTTAATGGCTACAACTTCTTTGGTAAGCAGCCTGAACTGGTCGGCAATCAGCTGTTCGGTCTGCCACAGCTCCTCTTCCGGCATGGCGGATACGAGTAGAACCCGCAGTTTTTTGAACTCAACAGCCCTGGCAGGCTGCGGAAGATTAGCGGATACATTCTGTTGATTTATATTTATATTTTTGAGTGCCCGGATTACCGTATGAGCAATAAGCTTTCTGGATCTGGGATGCAGCCGAATGGTTTTGCCGGTGGTTCTGATACGGTGTTTCGTTTTCTTGTTCATGCGCTGCCGAAATCCCTCCCTACACAACCCTGCACTGTTTTATTTTATGAGAAAGCAGTGAATTTGCTACAATTCACAGAATGAATTTGGATTTCCGGCGGTTTTCTTACATAATATAGAGTAGCACTACAAAATCATAACCAAGAGCCATTGCTGTGAGTAGTGGCTTCTGTACAGAAGAGGCGAATTTAATGATCATCATGAAAACGATGGAAGAGATCGAAAAAATGCGTGCGGCCGGCAAAATATTGGCCGAATGCCACCGGCAAATCGCTCAGATGCTGAAGCCCGGAATTACGACCTGGGAGATTGACCAGTTTGCTGAGAAGTTCATTCTCTCCCAGGGGGCTACCCCTGAACAAAAAGGCTATCATGGCTATCCATATGCGACCTGCGCATCTGTGAATGATGTCATCTGCCACGGCTTCCCCAAGCACGAGGAGCTGAAGGATGGAGATATTGTAACAATTGATATGGTAGTCAACTTGAACGGGTGGCTGGCAGATTCAGCCTGGTCCTATGGCGTTGGCACAATTAGCGAGCAGGCGGACAAATTGCTGGCTACCACCAAAGAGGCTATGTTCAAAGGCATTGAGCAGGCTGTGGCCGGCAACCGGATTGGTGATGTCGCTCATGCCATCCAGGTATACGCGGAAGCTAGCGGCTTCTCCGTAGTCCGTGATTTCATCGGGCATGGCATCGGCTCTGAAATGCATGAAAAGCCTGATGTGCCTCACTATGGCCCGGCAGGCAAAGGCCCGCGCATCAAGGAAGGTATGGTGTTCACCATTGAACCCATGCTGAACACCGGCAGCTACCGGACCAAGGTTGATGCGGACGGGTGGACAGCGCGTACCTTTGACGGCGGATTGTCGGCACAATATGAGCATACGCTGGCGGTAACTCCGCAGGGCACCATTATTTTGACAGAGCTGTAAGAATCAGCTTCTGCCTGCTATTTTAATGAAGGATGTCAGGTTATAACCCGGACTGTGGTCATGTTTTCATGCCGCAGGCCGGGTTTTTCTGTCTAACTGTGTCGGAATTCACGGCTTATCTCCATTTTATTGAATATAATGGGGAGACTTTAAAGCTGAATAGAATAGAGGCTTGTGAAATGGCAACAGATAAACCGTGTAAGAATCTGCATCGCTCCCCCAGTCCGGCGCAGTGCATGGAGCATTATGGCTGCATCTATGAGAATAATCATCTCATTACGTTGCTGGTGGACCCGGAGAACGGCGGAATTGCTGATGCCAACCGGGCAGCATGCGAGTTCTACGGCTACAGCATCCGGCAATTCAGGCAGCTTCTGATCTGCGATCTGGCGGCTGACCCGAAATCAGGGGTTCAGGAATTTGTAGAGAAGGCGCTGCCTGAGGGCGCTGACCAGAAGAACCGTGTGTTCATCGACCGGCATGTTCTGGCCACCGGAGAGCCCATTGATGTGGAGGTTCATACCGGCATGATGACGATGCTGGGCAAAAACTGTGTATACACCGTAATTCACGACATCAGCGAACGGGTCCGTTCCGAGCAGCGGCTTCGAGAAAGTGAAGAACGGTACAGAGATCTGGTCGAGCTGTGCCCCGAGGCTATTCTGGTCTATAGCAGCGGCACTATCCTGTTCGCCAATAAGCAGACAGAGCGGATGTTCGGCGCCAAGAAGCAGGAGCTGACCGGCAAAAGAATTGAGGATTTCTTCAATGAGGTGTACTTCCAGAGTGCAGAGCATAACAAGCTCAAGACAACAGGTCTGCTGAAAGAACGCTTCCGCATTGAACAGCGGCTGATCAGGCGGCAGGACAACCGTAGCTTTGATCTTGAAATTTCCGGGGTGCCGGTCATATATGAAGAAGCGAAGGCGCTGCAGCTGGTGTTCAGGGATATTACCGAGAGTAAAAGGGAAGTGGAGCGGGCAGTCCGGCTTCAGGAGCACCGGCATGCGGTGTCCTTCCCGCTGGACAGCAAGGCGGTTCTGGAGAAGCTCTACATCCCGGCCCGAACCTTAAGCGGCGATTTCTTCATCTTCCATAAGGTCAACGAAGAACAGGTCATTGGCATTATCGGTGATGTGACCGGTAAGGGGATTACTGCAGCGCTGAATATCTCGGCCCTACGGGTGCTGTTCATGGACAGCCTGTCATGTACACAGGACCCCGTACAGGTACTGCGCGATCTGAATTACAAAGCGCTGCAGCATCTGGGCGAGGATTATATCGCGGGCTGCTGCTTCCTGCTCGACTTCGGGACAGGACTGCTCAAGGCAGCCGGAGCCGGAATTAATGAGTTTCTCTATGTTCCCCGCGGCAGGGACTGCGAGAGAATTACCGTTAAGGGGGCACCGCTCGGCATGTTTGAGAGCAGTGAATTTGAGGAGAAGACCATCCCGTTTGAATCCGGGGACCGGTTTTGCTTTTATAGTGACGGGATGGAGCTGCTGTTTAACAGTGACGAGCTGGGGCGGGAGTACGGGTATCTGCTCGAGAGATTTGCCGGAGCAGCGCTGCAGGATGACTGCACCTGGCTCGGCCTGAATATCCAGTGACGGACGGGCGCTGCCTGCAGGGCGGATTCTTGGCGTGTACATACGCGGGACGATGATTTCAGAACTTATAAGGAGTGAGTCATGGGAGCTATTCATAAGGAAGTGATGCTTCACGGTCTGGAGCGTCATCAGATGATTATTGACGGAATCATTCAGGAGCTTGACTTAGAAGCCTATGCGTTTGATATCCGCCTGATTCTGATCGAAGCGGTAACCAATGCCTATTACCACGGGAACCTCAGCGATTGCAGCAAACCGATTACCATCCGGTATCTGCTAATGGATCAGCTGCTTAAGCTGCAGATAGAGGATTCGGGGGCCGGGGACAGCGGACTGGTGTTCCCGGAGGCTATCGGGAGCGATGAGTTACTGGAAGAAGGGGGAAGGGGTTTATACCTGATCCGCTGTTTCTCGGACAGTGCAGAGATGATACATAATACGATGTACATCAGCAAGAGTATCTGTCCCTCATAGAATTACAAAGGGGAGAATTCGGTGAAATTAAGCTTGAAAGTCAAAATGAGTATCCTGTTATTTCTGATTATCAGCGTACCGCTGGGCATATCCGGGGCTGTATCCTATCAGCTGGCTTCGGGAGCCTTGCAGAAGACGATTGAAGAGGAATTAAGAGGGACTACTAATTCTACAGCCAGAGCGGTAGATGCCGAGCTGGAAGCGGTAGGTAATGATCTGGGCATCACCAGCAGGAACAGCGCGCTGGCCGATTTCGCCGGGAATCCTTCTGCTGCATCCTTAAGAAACACAGCATTTAATTACATATCCGGTGTACAAAAAGACAACGCCAAGCTATTGGAATCGCTGATCATCGCCGATACATACGGTAAGGCGCTGATTACCAGCAGCTCCGAATCACCCGGGCTTGATGTATCGGACCGTGCATACTTCCAGGAAGCGCTGCAAGGCAAGGACGCCGTCAGTGAAGTTATTCTGTCGCGGGAGACGAATCAATACATCGTAGCGATCGCCAGACCGCTGCGGGTAAATGATCAGATTACAGGCGTATTAATCGGTACCGCCTTGTTTGAGAATATCACTTCCCCGGTAACCGGGGTGAAGATTGGAGAGCACGGATACGGATATATGATTGACCGCACCGGCCTGATCGTCTCGCATCCTGAGCAGGACAAGGTGCTGAAGGAGAATCTGGACGGCAACAGCAATGCTGAACTGAATGAGCTGGTCCGGCTGATGAAGGCCGGAGAAA
Organism: Paenibacillus phytohabitans; assembly: GCF_013141775.1. Taxonomy (GTDB): domain Bacteria; phylum Bacillota; class Bacilli; order Paenibacillales; family Paenibacillaceae; genus Paenibacillus_AQ; species Paenibacillus_AQ phytohabitans. Next base: position 17,414 of record NZ_WHOB01000020.1, on the reverse strand, counting down.
CCGCACACGGCTTCTACACCTATGAAGGCGTGCATAAATATGTTTCCTTTCAGCCCGCAGGCAATTGGGTAGTAGCTACAACGGCCAATGTACAGGATTATATGACTCCGGCAGACGAAATCCGTAATACTACACTGATTATTATTCTGGGCTTTATCGTCGTTGCCATGCTGGCTGCATATTTCTTTACCACACGTAATATTGTGAATCCGATCAAGAAGCTGGAGAGAGCCATGGGCCGGGCTGGTGACGGGGATCTGACCGTTCATACCTCAATCCGCTCCGGAGATGAGCTGCAGATGCTGAGTGAATCATTCAACACCATGATTGACAAGCAGGAGGCCATTATCGAGAAGGTAAGAGCAGGCTCGGTATCCTTAACCTCCATGTCCGAGGAAATGGCAGCCTCTTCAGAGGAGATCAGCGCATCGATTCAAGAGATTAGCTCCAGTACCCAGGAGATTGCTTCCGGAGCCGAGAACAACAACCAGTCGGTAATCAATGCTTCCCAGGTACTTGTGCAGCTATCCAGTCTGGTGCAGCTGGCGCAGAGTAAAGCGTCGGCTACCTCCGGTAATGCCGATAACACGAATCAGGCAGCGCAGGAAGGCAGAGCCAGAGTTATCAGTACAGTGCAGGCGATGGATACGATTCACAGCAGCACCCAAGAGACGGAAGAGCTATTGCTGACGGTCAGCGGGCTATCAGAGAAGGTATCCACAATGATCGGAACGATTAACAAGATCGCCCAGCAGACCAATCTGCTGGCCCTGAATGCTGCCATCGAAGCAGCGCGTGCCGGTGAGCATGGCCGCGGCTTCAGTGTAGTGGCCGGTGAAGTACGGAAGCTGTCGGATGAGACGCATACCCAGGCCGGCGAGATTACAGGTCTGGTTAGTGAGATGGTCACGCGGATTACCCAGGCCGTAGATTCCATGAGAGGCGCTGCAGAGGCGGTAGAGAGCGGCGTAAGCATTGTGAATGAGACGGACCGCGCGTTCGTGCATATCATTCAGTCTGTTGAGAGGATTACAGAGAATGTGCAGGAGATTCTGGATATTACCAGAGATGAAGTAGCAACCTCTGATCAGATTATTAAGCTGATTGATTCCATGGGCACGATCTCGGAGCTTGCGGCAGCGAATACAGAGAATGTATCCAGTGCAACGGAAGAGCAGGCGGCAACGGTCAATAATTTCGCGGCTTCCGCGCAAGAGATCAGTGCTATGGCTAATGAACTGGAGATTCTTGTTGAGAAATTTATAATCAGGGGTGAGTAGCTTGAGCGAGATTATTATTGAGATGCCGGAGCTGTTCTCGGTTGAGGAAGCCGGACATTTCAGAGAAGAAGTTCGGAATTATATTCTTGGCGGCCATTCAAGCTTCCTGCTTGATTTCGGGACCTGCCGTTTCATTGACAGCACCGGACTTGGCGTGATTGTCAGCTCCTACAAGAAATGTGTAGAGACTGGCGGCACCATTAGGCTGACGGGGATGAATGACAATGTCCGGAAGATTTTTGAGCTGACCCGGCTGACTCATGTGTTTGAGATTATATAGACTTGCTGATTTGAACAAAGGCAGGGCCGTCCTTCGGAGGACAGTCCTGCCTTTGCCTTTGCTGCAGATGAAACGGATCACTTAATGCGGCGTTATGATGTTAATCGGTAATATTCCGGGTGTAATACTCGATGATATCCTTGCGGCGGATGATGCCGAGGAAGATCCCGCTGCCGTCCACCACAGGGACGAAATTCTGGTCTGCAGCCAGTGTCAGCATATCCTCCATCTGTGCGTGAATCTCTACGCTCTCGTTATGCACATGACGCTGAATGGTGCCCACAGTCACCCCGGTCATATTCTCAAAGCTAAGACCCTCGGTGTTCTTCAGTTTCCATAGCAGATCGCCCTCCGACAAGGTCCCAACATATTTGCCTTCTTCGTCAATAATCGGAATGGCCGAGTAATAATGATTCTCCAGCTGCTCCAGCGCTTCCCGCATTGAGATCGAGGAAGTGATAAACGCCACCTGATCTTTGGGCAGCAAAAAAGAGGATATTTCCATAGGTTAGTCTCCTTTACAGTAGGATGTGTACATAAACGTTAGTTCAATTAAAACACATAACATGATGTAAGCGCATTAACAATTGGGTTACAACTTCGTAAGGGAGAGGGCTAAGAGCAAATAATAAAAGGATATGCCGCCCTCCCAAGGGGAAGATTGAACATATCCTTACTGGTTTTGTTGTATATAAAAGATATGTTAATGCTGGAATTGTTAGCCGTTCTGGCCGTTATCGTGGCTGACCTGCCAGTAGATGCCGAATTTGTCCTTCAGGCTGCCGTAACATTTGCTCCAGAACGTCTCCTGCAGCTCCATGCTGACTGTGCCGCCTTCCTTAAGCTTATGGAACCAGTCTTTGATCTTATCTTCATCCGTATCCATCAGCGTCAGGTTGATGTTATTGCCTTCCACAAAAGGCATTCCGGGAAATACATCCGAGAACATTACCGTGCTGCCGGCAATTCTCAGATTGGCATGCATCACCAGGTGCTTGGCCTCTTCCGGCAGAGGGTGGGAAGGATCGGGAGGAGCTTCGCCGAAAGTCATAATATGCGGAGGTTCGGTCCCGAATACTTCAGCATAATATTCAACAGCTTCCCGGGTATTTCCGTTGAAATTCAAGTAAATATCAATTGCCACATGCGTCACTCCTCTAGTGTTAAATTAAGGCAGGCACGGTTCTGTCATATTGTATCATGTGCCTGTCTATTTACAAATATACTTGGCAGACTCTAAGATAGGGAAACAAGTGGAGACAAGAATTACAGGAGGACTATGCTGTGAAAATATATGGCTGTGATTTCAGCGGAGCGAAGAATCCGGAGGGCAAAATTTACGTGACTGAAGGGAACCTGGAGGCGGGGGAATTAACGGTAGAGCGGGTGTTCAGCTGTGAAGACAGGCTGGATCTGGCGTATTATATCCGCTCAAGCCAGGCCCCCTGGGGCCTCGACTTTCCTTTTTCCATACCGGACTATTACTTGCAGGAACAATATCATTCATCATGGGACAATTTCCTGAAGGGGGCTTATGACGATACCCGCGAGTCCTTCAGGCAGCGGTTTGGGGTGATACACAGCGGCAGGAACAGCCGGGATATGCGGGTGACAGACATTGCGCTGCAGGCCAAAAGCCCGGTCTCTTCGACACCGATTGCCATGCACGGAATGCTGTATGGCGGACGGAAGCTGCTGTTTAATCTGCGGGAGGCGGTATCCGTTTACCCCTTCGATGAAGTACGGGATCATGCTTCGCGGCTGTATGAGGTATACCCGAGTCATGGCTGGAAGACCCTGCAGCTGAAAAGCAGTGATCCGGCAGCGCCCGCGGAGATCGGCACCCGCTTCAAAGCGCTGGTGGACGAAACATTCGCGATAACGGTCACGGCGCAGTCTGCGCTTGGAACACTGGATGCGGCAGGGAAGGCCAATCCGCATGCCAGAGATTCTATGATGGCCTGCATACCGCTCGCGTATTGTATCTACAAATACAATCTGGAGAAACACTGGCCTGTCCGGCCGCCCTTCGCCACGGAAGAAGAATGGGCGAACAGGGAGCGGGAGGGACTTGCAGTCAGACTCTTTTGAAGCAATATCAAGCTCCGGAAGCTTCAGCAGCCCCGGATAGAATGCCATCCACCCATGCATAACAACGCTCCAGCTGCTCTGTTGTGATGAGGTCTGAGCGGTGCTCGAACATGATCCTCACTCCGCTGTTCTCCTCGCGGATGATGCGGAGATAGTCTTCAATAGGTGCCCAGCCGTCTGCGGGACTCAGTTCCGGGAGTGCCGGGTAATGGCTGTGCCGGACGGTGTCCTTGACCTGAACAGTCGACAGATGGATTAGTGCTGCGTATTTGGTGTATCTCCTCAGGAGCGCCCGGGCATCGAAATTGGGGTCAAACCTATCCTGCTGATACAGCCGGGCTGTATCCAGACACAGCTTAATATCAGGATACCTCACTAATAGACGTTCCAGAAAATCCTGATTATAGACATAGCTGTTCAGTCCGTCGAATTCCAAAATAGGCTGGAAATGATACTCTCGTCCTTTCCGGCTGAGCCAGTCGAACAGATACTCACTGTGCCGGATCAGCTCTTCCAGAGAGGTTTCACTCTCATAGATGTACTCCCGGCGGTCACTGAACCGCCATTGCTGCCAGTCCACGCGGTCATCCAGGATGACCGGCTTCGGATAATGAAATAATACATATCCCGGACGGAGGTTGACCATATAATCCAGCTCTTCTTGGATGTGCCGGAACGCTTCCGCACGCTCATACTCATCCGGCGAGAGGAACAAGGCGTCCCGCAGCCGCGCAGGATCGGCGCGCAGCGGGAAATGGACACCGGTGTGAAACTGGTGTTGCTGCGCTTCAGCGATCAGATTCAGGCAATCTTCCTCTGACTTGAAGGAGCAGGCCTCGATTCCATAGAATCCGGCTTTGAAATCCTTGCGGAATTTGCTGTAATCGAATCCTCCGTATTGACCAATCATGAATTGCTGCAAATGATTCACCCCGTATGTCTTAGTGATTTGTACTCCTTCACCCTGTGGAAATTTGGACTTCCGGGGGCAGCTGTTGCCGCAGGAAGTCCTTGATTCATCGACTTCTGAGGCAGAGATCAGGAGGTTGTTTATAGAATCCTGCACATAGTACAACATTTTCCTCATCCTATCGGCCAAAATCCAAAATTGTTGTATAAAAAGCAGGATTTCACCGTCTCCAAGCGGCTTAGCAGGATTATTCTTGTATTTCATACAACAATCTTCCCGAACACCCGGCTATCAGTGATTCAAAGTTGTAAAACGTACAACATTGTTGTCTACAGTGAGGTTTATTTAGAATGTATAATTCGCCATAATACAGTTTTTACCTGCAAAAGAGTTATACTTGCGGATGCAAATTGCCGGCCGCTCTACCAGCAGCTTACTTATTGGAGATGGACAGCAGATAGGCAGATACCTATACTGGAGGAAAGTACCAGGGACAGCAGAGGAGAATGATTGTGATGAGCAAGCGTATTGCCGATCAGCGGCTGATGCATCAGCGGATTCAGCAGCCTCCATCCCTTCAGCCCGGAGAAGTGGTGCGTGCGTTCGGTGCGATGCAGGCTCAGGATTATATGCAGGCCGTCTGGGCTATAGGGCTGCGAACACCATCAGCAGGATTAATAGAGGTTGAGCAGGCCATCGCGGACAGGAAGCTGCTGCTGACCTGGACGCTGCGCGGGACGCTTCACTTCGTGCCGCCGGAGAATGCGAAGTGGATGCTTCAGCTCTGTGCCCCGCGCATTCTGCGTCAGGCGGCAGCCAGACTGACCCAGCTTGAACTTGACGACAAGATCCTGGAGCGCTGCCGGAAGATCATCTATAACGCACTGAAGGGCGGACGCCAGCTCCCGCGTCCCGAGCTGCTGAAGCTGCTGGAGGATCAGGGCATCAGCATCTCCGGCCAGCGCGGCTATCACATTCTATGGCATAGTGCGTATAACGGCCTGATCTGCTTTGGTCCGCGTAGCGGCAAGCAGCAGACATTCGTTCTGCTGGATGAATGGGTGGAATACTCGCGTGAGCTTTCATTTGAGGAGTCACTGAATGAACTGGCCTCGCTGTATTTCACGGCGCATGGGCCTGCAACTGTGCAGGACTTTGCCTGGTGGGCAGGGCTGACGTTAACGGATGCAAGAGCAGGTCTTGAGGCAGTGCGGAGCAGTCTGCAACCGGAAGTGATTGACGGCAGTGAATACTGGATGCCTGATCCTGCTGCAGTAACGGCAGCAGAGCCTGCCGGTGTTCATCTGCTGGCCGGGTTCGATGAATATATTCTCGGCTATAAAGACCGGAGTGCCGTGCTGGAGCCGGAGTCGTTCCCGCTGATCGTGCCGGGCAATAACGGCATCTTCCTGGCGACGGTGGTAGCTGACGGGCGGGTAGCCGGAACCTGGAAGCGGACGATTAAGAAAAAAAGTGTCGAGCTGTTCATAACCCCTTTCGCCCCCTTGGATCACAAGGGAATAGAAGGAGTGCAGCAGGCCGCTGAGCGCTATGCGCTGTTCCTGGGTCTGCCTTTAACCAAACTTGAATATCTCAAATGACCCGATTAACTGCATTAGATCCATCTACTACAACTATAACCGGACTAAGGAAGTGTTGATTATGGAAGACTACACCCCATTATTGGAGCAGATACTTAAGCAGGAACAGGAGCTGCAGTTCAGCGCGTTCAGCAATCAGACAGCCATCCAGGTGGGCAGCGCAATTCTGGCCAGAGCGCAGAGCATGGACAAGCAGATTACGGTGGATATCCGGAAGAACGGAACCGTGCTGTTTCACGCCAAAATGGATGAGAACGGCCCCGGCAATGACCGCTGGATCGCCCGCAAAATCAATGTAGTGAACCATTTCGGACACAGCTCCTATTATATGAATGTGCTGTATAAATCATGGAATACCACAATTCAGGAGAATGCTTTTGTCGATCCGATGGAATACGCCGCCGAAGGCGGGTGCTTCCCGCTTCTGATCCGGGATGCCGGAGCGGCCGGAACCATATCCGTGTCCGGGCTTTCCGGTGAGGAGGATCATGAGATGATCGTTGCCGTGCTGGAGCAAATCATTAAGCCGCAAGCCAGCTAACCCGCACAACAATTTTGAATTATCGCTTAGATCATGGCGGAAATGGTGTATAATGGGCAGTTTTCGCAGGAAGAAGCGGACTGTCTTTTCTATTTCTTAAATACTGGGCGAATTTCCCTAAATTATGCTATTCTTAGAAGGTTGAAGCATCCAGTCAGAATAAAGGAGACTTGCCGTATGACAGCTATAGCAATCAGACAGTTGATGCCCGGTGAGGAGAAGCTGATTACTCCCTTAATCCGCGAGGCGTTTGATATACATATTTCCGTTAACTATTCGGCGCAGGGTGTTATTGAATTCTATAAGTATATTGAACTTGCCGCGATCCGTAAGCGCATGCAGCAGGATCATGAGATATTCATCACCACGTCCGGGCCGGGGGTTACAGGGATCATAGAACTCCGCAACAATAATCACATCTCGCTGCTGTTCGTGAAGAATGCACACAAAGGAACCGGGATCGGCCGGATCCTGCTGCAGCATGCGGTTGACAAGATGAAGGCAGACGGGGTCCGGCAAATTACCGTGAATTCATCCCCGAATTCAATTGGTTTCTATGCTTCCCAAGGCTTTGTGCCGATTGGGGAAGAGGAAGAAGAGCGCGGGATACGTTCGCTAAGCATGAAGCTCGATCTGGAGGGGTAATTGTATAGAAACCTCACACGGGATGCTCCATACGTCATGGAAGTGGACGTTGGGGCATCTTTTTGTGTGCCGTCAGCAGGAATAATCTGGAGGGTTATCGAATAGTAGCGAATATCAACAAATTTCGACTTTTCAACTACATACATAAGCGGGGTATTGCACAATGAAAACATGGAAAAAAACACTATTTCTGATCGTTACTTTTGGATTGATCTTCTTGCTTCCGTTATTCGGGAGTCTGGCGAAATGGCACGGATTGCCCCCCGGCTACGGCGACTTTCCTGCCCAAAAGGTGGAAGCTGACCCCGGATTCAGCCTGCTTTATTTCTCTCTGGCCTGTGTTGTAGCGCTGATCATTACGCTGGTTTTTGTATTCCCCCGGCTGTTTGGCTTCAAGAAAACCCAGGAGGCCCCACGGCAGAAGGGAGCAGCTACACCTTTTCCAGTCTGGTTCTGGTGGAGTCTGCCGGTCCTCGCGGTCAGCTGGTTTCTGATGTGGGCACGGCTTAAGCTGCATGTTTCCTTGGAGTATTACACGTTTGTTCCGCTTTGGTGGTCATTCATTCTGATTCTGGACGGACTGGTGTATAAAAGAAATAACGGGGCCTCGATTATCTCGCGCAAGCCCAAGGTAATGCAGCTGCTGGCTGTGGTCTCCTGCTTCAGCTGGTTTGCCTTCGAATATCTCAATTTCTTCGTACTCGAGAACTGGTATTATCCCAATAATGAAGTGTTCTCCAATTTCGGCAATGTGTTCTGGTTCTCCTTATCCTATACGACTGTTCTTCCGGCCATCTTCGAATGGTATCTGCTCCTGAAGACCTTCCGCTTTTTCCGTACCCGGTATAATAACGGCCCTAAACTGAAGGTATCCGGAGTCTTCCTGATCATTTATTATATCCTCGGGCTGATCCTGGCATTTGGGATGGGTTATTATCCATATCTGCTGTTCTGGGTGCTGTGGGTCGCGCTTGTTCCCATGCTGTCTGCAGCGATGGCGCTTGCCGGCTACTGGACGCCTTTTACACCGATTAAGAACGGGGACTGGTCCAAGGTCATGCTGATTGGTCTGGCTACCGTATTCAACGGCTTCTTCTGGGAGTTCTGGAACTTTGGCAGTGAGTGGTTCCATGACGATGCCCCTACCAATCCGAATTATTGGAAATATTCCGTGCCTTATCTGGACAAGTTTCATATTTTCTCCGAGATGCCGCTTCTTGGATACTTCGGTTATTTATTCTTTGGGCTGAATTGCTGGATTATTTGGCTGATTGCCGCGTACGTGTTTAAATTCGACGCCGATATCGAAGTCACGGGAGAACAGAGCTAAAGGTGGAGTAGGAATGATTGTTAACGACAACTATCAGATACTGGAAACCATTTCAGATAATAATATAAAAGCGGTTTACAGATGCAGCGAAGCTACAACCGGAGCAACAGTCATTCTAAAAGTATTAAAATCGGAATTTACCGGAACCGAAGCGGTCATGCGCTTCAAGCAGGAATATAGGCTGCTTACAGAGCTTAGCCACACCGTACAGGGAGTCATCCGGCCCCTTAAGCTGGAAGAGCAGAACGGCCTGTATATCATGGTGCTGGAGGATATCCACGGGCGTTCGCTCAAGAAGGTTCTGGCGGAGGAGAAACCCGGGCAGGAGGCGCTGCTGAAGCTCGCGGTCAAGGTTGTGGATATTCTGGCTTCTATTCATGAGCAGAATGTAATCCATAAGGATATCAAGCCGTCCAATATTATCTGGAACCGGGAACAGGATATTGTGCAGGTGATTGATTTCGATCTTGCGGTGAAGCTGTCCAAGGAGAAACGGGAATTCCAGAACAGCGGAGTGCTTGAAGGCAGCCTGCTGTACATCTCTCCTGAACAGACGGGACGGATGAACCGCAATATTGATTACCGGAGCGATTATTATTCGCTGGGCGTCGTACTCTATGAGATGATGACCGGCATTAAGCCCTTTAATTCACAGGAAATGCTTGAGCAGATCTATTCCATCATTGCCAAAGAGGCTATTCCTCCCTATAAGGCAAGCGGGGGCCGTGTATCCAGCGGCTTGTCGGCTATAATTATGAAGCTTATGGAGAAGTCCTCGGAAGACCGGTACCGCAGCGCTCACGGAATCAAGGCGGATTTGAAGAAATGTCTGGCCGGGCATGAGGATTTCGTGATAGGTACGGAGGACCTCTTGAATACCTTCCGCATTCCGCAAAAGATTGTAGGCAGGCAGCAGGAGCTGTCCCGCCTGGGGGATGCTTTCCGCAGCAGCCTCAAAACGAGCTCGCAGCTGATGCTGGTATCCGGCGATGCCGGTGTCGGCAAAACGGCACTGGTCCATGAGCTCCACCAGACCATCAGCCAGGAGAAAGGGCTGTTCGCGGAAGGGAAGTTCGACCAGTATAACAAGAACATTCCGTACAGCGCGCTGATCCAGGCCTTCCGGAGATTGATTAGCCAGCTGCTGGAGAGCCCGGATGAGGATTACAAGAGTTATATCGGCCGTTCGCTGAACAAGGCGCTGGGCGGAAACGGCAGTGTAATTACCGGGTTAATCCCTGAGCTTGCCGCCTGGATCGGCGTTCAGCCGGAGGTTGAGCCCCTGAATCCAGCCGAGGAGACGAACCGCTTCTTCCTGACCTTTGCCAAGTTCGTGGAAGGGATCACCCATAATGACAAACCGCTCGTCCTGTTCCTGGACGATGTCCAGTGGGCGGATTACTCCAGCCTGCAGCTGGTGGAGAAGCTGGTGCTGGATAACCATCTGCAGAGGCTGTTTGTAATCTGTTCCTACCGGCAGAATGAAATTCATGAAGGGCATCCTCTGTTTGCCTCCATCGCCAGAATAGAGAAGAGCCGTGAGGTTTCACGCATCCACCTGAAGCCTCTGAACGAGGAGGATGTGCAGAGTCTTATCGCTGACACATTGTACAGCAGTAAGGAGAGAGTGCAGAAGCTTACCGGACTGATCTTCAAGCGGTCCAAAGGCAATTCCTTTTTCCTGACGGAAATTCTGAAGGATCTGCATAAACGCGGATTTTTTGTTTTTGATAAGCTGAGCGGGGAATGGAACTGGGACCTGGAGCGGATTGAGGCGCTGCCGGTCAATGAGAATGTCGTTGATTTCCTGGTGGGTCAGCTGCAGAATTTGCCGGAAGATGTCCGCAGGATCTTAATGTTAAGCTCGGCCGTCGGCAATGTATTCGATTACGGCATGCTTACCCTGATCGGTGAAGAACCGCCGGAGGTGATTGCAGCTGCCATCAGCCGGGCCGTACACGAGGAGTATATTCTTCCTGCGGACCACCGCTATGCCATATTCTCCGGGACACTGAGTGAGGCAGGGACGGCACCGCTGCAGACGGAAATCCGGCTGAAATTTGCCCATGACCGGATTCAGCAGGCCTTCTACCAGATGCTTGACGCTGAGCGGGGGAAAAGGCTGCATCTTAGCATCGGACGTCTTCTGCTGAAGAATTATGGCAACGGGGATGCCGAGGACAAGATCGTAGATATTGCAGCACACATGAATAAAGGCCTGGAATTTATCAGCGAGCGCTCTGAAATTGAGGATGTGATCGCTCTTAATCTCCGTGCAGCGCAAAAAGCGAAGGCTGGTTACGGGTATGATTCGGCATTCATCCTGCTGGAGGCGGCAATGCTGCTGCTGCCGGAGAATTCTTGGCTGGCGGACAGGGAGCAGACTGCGGAGATCTACAGACTGTATGCGGAATGCGGCTATCTCACCCACCATGTAGAACAGGCGGATCAGGCCTGCAGCCTTTTACAGATACATACTACAGACAGAATAACACTCGCGGAAATTTACGAAATGCAGGCCAATCATTATATGTATCTGGGTATGATGCCGGAATCGATCGCTGCAGGCAGACAAGGGTTGCAGGCGCTGGGAATCCGGATTCCCGCCAAGGTGGGAATGGCCTCTGTACTGAAGGAGCTGCTGGTGATCAAGGCTGCGCTGCGGGGAAAAACACCTGAAGGGATTTTTACATCGCCGGAAATGAAAGATCCGGAGATGAAGCTGGTCATGCGGCTGCTGATTAATTTTATCCCGCCATCTTTTATTTCAGGTGAGACTTCGCTGTTTGGACTGGTGGTGCTCAAAAAGGTCGGCCTGACCCTGAAATACGGCAACTCCCCCGAGTCGGCGCTTGCTTTTATCGGATACGCCATGCTATTGTCCGGCTTCGGAGATACCAGAGGGGCCTTTGAATTCGGGCGGCTCGGGATCAGGATTAACGACAAGTTCAATGATTTGCAGTGGAAAGGCGCGGCACATGTATTATATACGCTGTTCAGCCATTCCTGGACCGAGCCCTGGGATACCTTGCAGGACTGGTTCGGCACCTCGATTGAAGCCAGTCTGCGGACAGGGGATCTGCTCTATCTCGCCCATTCCGCATTCTATGTGAATCTCTGGAACCCGTCGATGGACATCGCGACTACGCTTCAGGAGAGTACGCGTACAATTTCTATGATTGAGAATACGAAATATAAGGAATCGCTTGCCACAGCGCAGCTGGCCCGCCAGTATTTCCGCAGTCTCGCAGGCGAGTTGCCGGACCGGACTTCCTTCAACAGTGAGTCATTTAGTGAAGAGGCCTATTTGATCCAGCTGGAAGAAGCGCGGTATTATTCGGGAATTGCGATCTATTATATTTATAAAATGAAGCTGCTGTTCACTTATGAGAAACACCATGAAGCACTGGAGTATATCGATAAGGCCTACCCGATCATCGGAACGCTGGCCGGTTCTGCTTTTATGGAGGAATTCGCCCTGTATACGTTCCTGAATCTGGCTTATGCCTATAAGGATTTAAGTGTGAACGGCAAACGTAAGGCTAAATCCAGAATGCGTAAAGAGTACGGGCGGGTCCGCAAATGGGCCAGGAATGCGCCGGGAACCTTCCGCCAGCATGAATATCTGATGAAGGCCGAATGGGCCAGAGTCAGCGGGAACGAGAATCAGGCAAGCCGCTATTATGATTTGGCGATTGAGACCAGTGAGCAAGGGAGCTTCGTACGCTATAAGGCGCTGAGCAATGAGCTGGCAGCCCGGTTCTATTATCATAAGGAGTTCAATGAGTTCGCCGCTTATTTGCTCAGACAATCCGTATACTATTATTCGGTCTGGGGCGCCAAAGAGAAGATCAGGTTCATTAACGAGCGATACTCTTCTATAGTCAAAAAAATTAACACGAAGGAATTCCTCCATGGCCGGACGGTTACGGACTACACGGAGAGCATTGATCTGAATTCAATGATCCTGGCTTCCCAGGCAATCTCCAAGGAGATTGAGCTGAACAATCTGCTGGAAGCGCTCATGGAGATTGTCATCAAGAATGCCGGCGCCCAGCGGGGCTGCATTCTGATGACCTCCCAGGCGAATCTTCTGGTGGAGGGTGAATATAAAGCCGATGCTGACAGAATTTCGGTGGCTGTTCATGAGTCGTCCCGGCTGGATAATTTGCCGGTCTCCATTATCAGGCAGGTGGAAGAGAGCCGGGAGAGCCTGATTTACAATGATGCTTTTTCGGAGACACCGTTCGTGAACGATCCGTATATTGTGAAGCATCAGCCGAAATCGATGGTCTGTATGCCGCTGATCAACCAGAATAAGACGATTGCGATTATCTATCTGGAGAATAACCTGGTTACCGGCGTGTTCACCAAGGAACGGATGAAGATTATTAATCTGTTATCCAGAGAAATGGTATTCTCGCTGGAGAATGCCAGCCTCTATACCGAGCTGGAACGGTCGGAAGAGAAATACCGTGAACTGGTGAACAATCTGCAGGACGGGGTATTCATTACCCAGGACAAGCGGTGTAAATATGTCAACGAGGCCCTGGCGCAGATGCTGGGGTATGAGATGGATGAGATGCTGGATCAGCCCTTCGAGAACTTCCTTAGCCCCTCCGAGAAGGAGAAAGTATCGCATTATTATGCAAGAAGAGTTGAAGGCAAGCAGGTGCCTGATGAATATGAGACCCGGCTTGTTCATAAGGACAAGACCCGTGAAGTCATCGTAATCCACAAGGTCATCCGGATCATGTATATGGACAAACCGGCCATTCAGGGGACCGTGAAGGATATTACCGAGCGCAAGAAGGCGGAAGAGGAGCTGCGGCGGCATAAGGAGCATCTGGAGGAGCTCGTGGCGGAACGGACCAAGGAATTGGAGTTTAACAACGAGGAATTGAACAAATATATCGGACTGATCGAGCAAATCTCGATTACCGACGAGCTGACAGGGCTGTATAACCGCAGATACTTCAATAAGCTGTTCCTGGATGAGGTAGAGAAGGCAGCTGCAGACAAACGGCATTTGACCTACCTGATGCTCGACATAGACTATTTCAAAAAATACAATGATACCTACGGCCATTACGAGGGCGATACCGTATTGCGGAGAGTCGGCCAGCTGCTGAATGAGCTTGCTGAACGGGCTGACGGTGTTGCGTTCCGTCTGGGCGGAGAAGAGTTCGGCATTGTAGTGGCCGGGTTCACCCCTCAGCAGTCGCGGGAATATGCCGAAGCAATCAGAAGAAGCATCGCGGAGCTGCGGATTCTGCATGAGCTTAGCCCGGAATACGGAAGAATTACCGTATCCATCGGCGTAGCGGCCGTTCTTGTCGACGGGCTCCGCGAAGAGGATATCTACAAGCTGGGCGATGATGCGCTCTATCAATCCAAAGCGGAAGGCCGCAACTGCGTTACGCTGTTTGAGAGGTAATGAAATGAAGTCTGGGCTGACCGGCTATGCCATGAAATGGCTGCCTGTGTCAGCCTTTGTTGTGTTCGGAATTCAGGGTTTCAGCCTTGTTGCTTGTTTTATCTACAATGGAAAATGATCATATTAGACGTTAAAGGAAGGGTGTCACTAGGTGACCGGTATGTCCAAAAACTGAATTGGGGCGCTCAACATTTTTTAAAAAGCGGTTCTGAGCCGCCTGCCCGGTGTGCGATCTGATTCGTACGTACGACACCGTTTGATTCACCTGTCAGAGTGATTATGCTGCTGGGCCATAGAAGCCGCTGTGTCAAAAGATTCCTCCCCGGCATAAAGTATCTGGACGATTGCCCAGCTGAGTTACAGGCTCACAAAACTTAAGCTTATAGGAGGAATATTAAATGCTGGATCCAGTATTGCAGGCACCGGACCTGAAGCTCGCAGCCGATTCGAACCAGGTACTTAACTATAAACGGGATGCCAATAACTATATTACACAGCTTTTTGGCGAGCAGCTTCCGGCGATCCGGAACGGGTTCTTCAATGCGCATATGAGCAAAGGGTTTATTGTACAGCCGCATTGGCACACGAATGTGACGGAGATGGTGTTCGTCATCAGCGGCGAGCTGATTACCTCCGTGTTCGATCCGTTTACCCAGAAGCTGATGACCTATCATCTGAAGCCCGGACAGGTCTCCATCTTACCCAAAGGCTGGTTCCACTGGATTCTGGCTGAGAGCGACCAGGTCCATTTCCTGACTATCTTCGATGCGCCAACACCTGATATCGTGTATGGGTCAGACTTTCTGCGAGCAGTTCCCAAAGAAGTGATCCAGCGGGCTTATTGTATCAATGAAGAGGATTATGCCAAGGCGGTTGCGCCGCTGAAGGAATCGGTTATTCTTGGTCCGCCTCCGGGATGCGTTATTTCCGGTGCCGCAGAGAATACCTTCCATCCCAATGCACAGGCGATGCCATATAACGGTATGACGGAAGGTATGAATGCGGGCAAAGCCGCCAAGGGCATGCCTTCATACACAGCCCAGCAGCCGGCGGCAGCTTTTTATCCCTATCCGATGTATCCGCGCCGCTAAACGTACTGACAAGGGATACCGGGAGCCCGCAGAATCTCGCCAATTATCTTTCTCCCTCAGGCAGCCTGGCTAATTTCCCCGGAATATGCAGATACTTCTGTTATCTCAAACCGGGAGGCAGGATTATGGAGGAAGGAAAACAAGGTAGTCAGGTGAAGAATGAGCAGGTGGAGAAGCTGGCGAGGCTGGATAAGCTGCAGAAGCTGGAGAAGCCGCGGAAGTCCGGGAACCCGGGCAAAAAAGGATTATCTGTATGGCAGCTGACGATGCTCGCACTGGGGACCGTGGTCGGCGGCTCTTTCTTCCTGGGGTCTTCCGTGGCGATCCGGGCGGCTGGCCCGTCTGTGCTGCTGGCTTATGTAATCGGAGGGGTTCTGGTCTATCTCATCCTCTCCGCGCTGTCGGAAATGACGGTGGCGAATCCGGCACCCGGCTCATTCCGCACGTACACCGAGCAGGCGTTCGGCCGGGGAGCGGGATTCACGGTCGGCTGGGTATACTGGACAGGCCTTGTGCTCGCGATGTCCAGTGAAGCGACGGCAGTATCCATTCTGCTGCGGGGCTGGTTTCCTGCGCTGCCGCTGGCGCTGGCGGGCTCGGGGATCATTGTTCTGGTAACGCTGCTTAATCTGCTCGGGGCAGAACGGCTGGGCAAGCTGGAGAGCGGACTGGCAGCCTTCAAGCTGCTGGCCATTGTTGCTTTCATTGTGATTGCGGTGGCTATAGTTGCCGGATTTGGAACCAGGGGCGAAGCTGCAGCCGGTATTCAAGTTGTGCGCGGCCAGAGCTTGTTCCCCGGGGGAATTGCCGGAATTGCAGGCAGCATGCTCATGGTGATGTTTACCTATGCGGGATTTGAGGTGCTGGGACTGGCAGCCTCGGAGACAGGCAATCCCGGAGTCACCATCCCCAGAGCGATCCGGCGGACGATCCTGCTGCTGGTCAGCCTCTATCTGGCGGCGATGACCGCATTGTTTCTGCTGCTGCCCCGGGCTCTGGTCTCTGAGCAGATCAGCCCGTTCGTGTCAGCTCTCAGCCTGTATGGCCTCGGCTGGACCGGGACAGTGATGAATATCGTCCTGGTGTCTGCTATTTTGTCGACGATGCTGGCCTCCGTATTCGGCCTGGGCCGGATGCTCCGCTCATTGGCGGAGGAGGGGCATACTCCGGCCTGGATGCGGGACCGTACGGATATCCCGTACCGGGGCATCCTCATTTCCGGCGGTGCCATGCTGGCCGGGCTGGGACTGGGTATGCTTTTGCCGCAGGGAGTCTACCTGTTTCTGGTCAGCTCCGGCGGCTTCGCGCTGCTGTTCTCCTACTTCATTATCATGGCCAGCCACTACCGGCTGCGCCGGCGCAACGGAGGACCCTTCAAGGGCCAGCGCGGGTTACGCGGCTATCCGTACAGCTCATGGATTGCAATGGGTAGTCTGGTCGCCATACTTGCCAGCATGCCGCTGATTCCTGGACAAGGGGGAGGTCTGGCCGCGGGAATTATGTTTGTTCTGGTGTTCTCAGGCATTTATGCGGTGGGGGCACTGCGTAAGGGGAGAGAATCCGGGCGCAGGCGGCAGCCCTCCCTGCAGGTTAAAGTACCTGGAGGCAGAGCACAGATGGAGGCTGCGGAGGAATGGACGGATCGTCATCAGGGACGGCTACAGGAGCGTCATAACCGCCCGGATCAGAGCGGCAGGCATTCCAGCCAGGGCGGGGCAAAGGGTGGAGGCAAGCGGAAGAAGCGGAAGCAGAAGTAGCGGTGGAGGTGCGGAGCGCAGAACGGCTGCGCTCCTTTTGGTTATGCAGGAAATTATGATATTCGTCTGTTGTGGATATAACTTGCATGATGTACTGGATACTTTCTTTGGAAATTGGAGCAGATCCGTTTCCGCTGAAGGAAGAACTTGTCCTCGTATCAGGGGTCCCACTGCATCCTCCAGAAGTCGGCAGTATGCGGAAATCAAAGGGAAAAATCCCACTAATTCCGCCGAAAGTGGGCTGTATGCGGAAATCAAAGGGAAAAATCCCTCTAATTCCGCCGAAAGTGGGCTGTTCGCGGAAATTAAAGGGATAAATCCCTCTAATTCCGCCGAAAGTGGGCTGTTCGCGGAAATCAAAGGGAAAAATCCCTCTAATTCCGCCGAAAGTGGGCTATATGCGAAAATCAAAGGGAAAAATCCCACTAATTCCGCCGAAAGTGGGCAGTAT
>NZ_WHOB01000019.1 GCF_013141775.1 Paenibacillus phytohabitans | reverse complement strand
ATAGGGAAATCAACCGTCTGATTCCGCCGAACCCGTTGTTCGATTCAATTCCCGCGATTTTGTGTATAGACGAAGCAGACGTTGTAACGGTCCGGTAAATATAGGAAGTGGAAAAAGGTATCTTATTTTGCCCGTTTACAGAGTTTTGAACCTATTAAGTGGAAAAAGATCATTTAATTACCGCCCATATTACAAACCGAGTAAATTAGGCGTGATTTAAGTGTCATTTTTCCAACTCTTGTTCCGGCAGAGAGACTTGAGCCAGTATTAAGTGCCTTTTATCCACCTGTTCTCGAAGCGGATCATGGACAACAATAAAAGTTGGGGGCAGAAGAGCAGAAGAGTAGAAAGGCAGAAGAGCAGAAGGGCAGATGGGAAACGGGAACAATAACGAGAACGAGAACGGGAACGGAAACGGGAGCGGGGACAGGAACGAGTATGAACATGTTCATGAACATGAACAGACATAGGAACGGAGTCGCAGCGGTTAGGCTAACCTGAAGCTCAAAACTACTAAAATCAAGGTTTTTTCTAAAATTTAAATAAAAAACTGTCAATCCGAGAGGATATTGGATAAAATATGATTTAGGCTATTATTTTGTCGAATATGCTCTAAACTTTGTCGAATAATTTGTCGATATATATCAAAAGATGTAGAAATAAAATTGACAGGAAAGAAATAGCACTTTACAATGCAGATATAGCATAATCATTTCTACTATTTAGAAGCTTTGATAGCTTTTAACACTGAATGATGAATCAAGCGTTATTTCAAGGGAGGATGCATAATGATGAAAGCAACAGGTATTGTAAGAAAAGTAGATGAACTGGGACGTATCGTGATTCCGATTGAACTACGCAGAACGATGGGAATTGACATAAAAGACCCGCTCGAAATTTTTGTGGACGGCGAAAAGATCATTCTCAGAAAATATGAACCTACTTGTATCTTCTCCGGAAGTGCCGAGAACCTGATCAACTTCAAAGGCAAAATGGTCAGCAAAGACGTTCTCGACGAACTGATTGCAAGCTTCGACCACGTATAAGTTTTGTTCTGAACCGCACCATAAATAATGACAGCAGGGACCGCAGCGCAGGCACTTTAACAGTGTTTGCACTCCGGTCCCTTTTAAATACTATGAACAAAAACGGCAGTTCCCGGGCTTAGGCTTAGGAGGACTGCCGTCTTGTGTTATTTGCGGATCTATGCGCGGCTATGCTGATAGTTCAGCTCTCCAGCGCACTCTGCACTTTTCGGATAAAAGCTTCGTATTGCACCAGCCCCAGCTCCATACAGAGCTTCTGGGAGGAGGTCAGCTTGCCGATCTTGTCCAGCTCCTGCAGCTTATGCTCCAGATCATCGTACATCTCCTGTTTGGCCCGGAGGGCTTCGCGGAGCAGGGTGTGCATCGTCTCTTCGTCCGCCATGTCCCCGAAATACAGATGCATCAGGAAGTCGGAACGGAGCACCTCTTTCTCCGCAGGCTGACGCAAGTACTTCTGGAAGTGCTGTTCACCCTCCGGGGTGATTGTAAACATGTTCTTATCCGGTTTGCCTTCCTGGCGTACCGCTTCCCTGGAGATCAGACCCAGCTTCTCCATCTTGCTTAAGGTGGGGTAGATCGTGCCGAAGCTTGCATCGAAGAAGAAGGAGAAATACTCCTCGAAATGCCGCTTAATATCATAGCCCGAATGGGGCTTCTCACTCAGAATCCCGAGTATTACATCTTGAATGTTCATGAACGTCTGCCGCTCCTCTCTCTCCTTCCTACCATATCACATCTGTGCTGCCGGACTCAATTTGAACTGGCGGAAGGTGTCTGGACCATAGATGCTTCGCAGGTACTCAGGCATTGGCTGCCGCTTCGGCCCGGATTGCACCTTTCTCCCGGCGGAGCAGGGTAAGCAGCACACTGCCTGCTGTTGCAACAGCGGCAATATAGAGCAGCGCCGTCACGTCGTGCATTATACCCTCACCGCCTATGACGAGATCCAGCATGCCGTCCACAGCATAATAAGCAGGGAAGAATTGACCGACCGACTGGTAAAAGGGTGACAGTACGTCCCGGGGAATCGTTGCCCCGGAGCTCAGCATCTGCATGGACAGCAGCGCAATGTTCAGCCACGCTCCGGCGTCGCCGAGCAGCACAAGACTGAGATTGGCGACCGTCATGCAGGAGAGGATAACGACAAATTCAAACATCCACATGCCGAGGAAGCCTTGCGAGGAGTGGATACCGAGAGTGTTCAGCAGTGAAGTGCTGATGAGTGAGCCGGTAAGTGCGGTGCCGGCCATCAGCACATACCGGGCGCTAAGACGCTGCCATTTGCCGGCAGCAGCGGCCAGAGTGGCGGAGGCCTTGCTCAGGTTCATCGCCAGCAGCATGCCGCCGGTGAAGGAAGCTGTAACGACCATTAGCGGAACCATGGTTTCAGCGAAGTTGGTAGCCGGATTCACAATCTGGATATCGGAGCTGATCCGGCTTGCTGCGCTGCTTCGAATCTTTGCGGCTTCTGCCTCCGGCAGCTTCAAAGCTGTGAGCACGCCGCCAAGTCCCGCAGCACTGCTCTTTGCATCCAGGGCAGCAGTGACTTTGGCTGCTACGCCCTGCATGACATTAGAGACCATCTGCGGATTAGATTCGTTCAGATAATAGCGGATCTTGGCCCCGGACGAAGGCTCGCTTAGTGAAGCGGTGAAGCCCTGGGGAAGCTCAATAATCATCCGGAGGGAACGATGCCCGAGCCGGTCCTGCGCCTCTGCCAGAGAGAGGCTCTTCACCTGCTCGAAGTTAAGGGACGCCGATATATTGTCGGCGATGGACTGGGCAGCGCTGCCGTCTCCGTTAACAATGGCGATCGGCAGCTGATCTATCCGGTCGGTGACATGATCGTAGCCGGTGATCCAGATGAGGCTGAAAAAGACCTGGAACAGCAGCGCAGTAATAATCCCGACGATGGTTACGGGTTGTTTGAGAAACTGAATAATTAATTTCATTGTGTAAACACTCCTTATATCAATGTGTTATATAACAACATGTAATATATCATCATGAAATAATAAAATCAATACATATTCTTGGGTTCGTAGACAATACGTGCTGCTTTCCTATATCATTAAAGCGTGTTATGGAAGCTCCAGATGAACTAGAGAGTCAGAGGCAGAACAATTTGGAAGGGATGGGTCACCTTATGAGTTATGAAGAACAGACACAGGCAGAGCACGGGCAGCTGCCGAAATTGAACAAACCGGAAGCTATCGTATTTGATATGGATGGTACGCTGTTCCAGACGGAAAGCCTGCTATTGCCGGCCTATCATAAAATGTTTGATATCCTGCGCGAGGAAGGGCTGTATTCCGGGCCTACTCCGCCGGAGGAGCGCATTCTGGGCAGCCTTGGCATGCTGCTGGCGCAAATCTGGAAGAATGTAATGCCTGAAGCGGACGCGGCGGTGCACCGCCGGGCGGATGAGCTGCTGCTGCAGCTGGAGATTGAAGGACTGGAAGCCGGAGGGACCCTTCTGTATCCTAAGGTAGTGGAAACGCTGCGTGCGCTTCATGCGAGCGGAGTGAAATTGTTCGTCGCCAGCAACGGGCTGGAGGATTATATTCACAGCATCGTAGTGGTGCATGAGCTGAAGGAGCTGTTCGAGGGCTTATACAGTGCAGGCGGACAAGGAACGGCAACCAAGACTGAGCTGCTTGGACTCCTGCTGGACAACCACAATATCAGCAGTGCCTGGATGGTGGGCGACCGTTCCTCTGACGTGGAAGCGGGCAAGGGCAACGGGCAGACGGTAATTGGCTGCGGCTACGCCGGATTCGGACGGCAGGATGAGCTGAAGGGCTCCGACGTTATTATTTCTTCCTTCGATGAATTAATCGGGCTGTATGACAACAGCACAGCGCAAGACCTGTAAGGAAGCAGATCCCGGAATAGTTTGTACAAAAGCAAGTACACACGGATGTCTTTACTGCCGGTTCACCGGCGTTAAGGACATCCGTTTTGGCATCAGCGGGGACGGGTACGGATAAATCTCGAAATTTCATACCTTTTCTCGAATGTGGACCGTTTCTTTGGAGGCATGCAAAATTTATACTGATAGTGTAAGCGTTTCACCAGAAGTGAACCTCTGGAGCCCGGCGAAAGCAGGTGCGGCGGACCGGACATTGTGGATTGGGAGGGATAGACTTGCACAAGCTGTTTCTGGTTGAAGACGAAGCTCTGATCCGTTCGGGCCTCAAGCATTTGATTGAGGAGGTTATCGGCGGCTTTCAGGTGGTGGGTGAGGCAGAGAACGGAAGACTTGCGCTGGAGGCGCTCAAGAGTGTGAAGCCCGATGTTCTGATTACGGATATACGGATGAATGAAATGAACGGTCTGGAGATGATCCGGCGGGTCCGTGACCAGTACCCTGACCTGTACATTCTAATTCTAAGCGGGTATGCCGACTTTGAGTATGCGAAGCAGGCGATCAAATACGGCATCAGCGATTATCTGTTGAAGCCGGTTGACCGCACGGAGCTGGCCCAGGCCCTGGGGGATTTCAGGCGCAAGCACGCAAGCCGGAGCGGCCCGGCGGACCAGCCGGAAGAGGGCGGAGCAGACCTGAAGGGCAGGCAATTGATCCGTAAAGTGAAAGAGCTGGTTGCGCAGCGGCTGGATCAGGAAATTTCACTGCAATATATGGCGGAGCAGGTGCATCTGAATCACCAGTACCTGTCGGTACTGTTCAAATCAGAAACGGGGCAGAACTTTACGGATTATGTCTCGCAGTGCCGGATGAACCGGGCCAAGCAGCTGCTGAAGGAAACGAATCTCAAAATCTATGAGGTAGCCAAATTATCAGGCTATCTAAGCTCCAAGCATTTCATGGCGGTATTCAAGGACTATACCGGCAGCACTCCCACGCAGTACAGGGAACAGCAGTAATGTAACCGTTAACTTAAAAGGGGACAAGGAGGAGCAATGATGCGGAAATATGAAGTTGTTGTAGCAGGCGGCGGGGTTTCCGGCTCGATCGCGGCCATCGCGGCAGCAAGAGCAGGCGCCGCAACACTGATCATAGAGGCAGGAGGTTTCCTCGGCGGAACTCTAACCGCTGCGGGTGTCGGGCCGATGATGACTTTTCATGCCGGGCATAAGCAGGCTATCCAGGGGATCACTGATGAGCTGATCCAGCGGCTTCAGGCGCTCGGCAAATCACCGGGGCATATCCCGGACGCGACGAACTATACCTATTCGGTGACACCGTTCGATGCCGAAGCGATGAAATACGAGCTGGATCTGATGCTGCAGGAGAGCGGAGGCGAGGTGCTGTATCATACGATGCTGGCCGGGGCCGAAGTATCGGGCAGACGCATTGAGTCGCTTACCCTGTGCAACAAGGCGGGGCTCAGCCGGATTACGGCGGATGTGTTCATTGATGCTACCGGAGACGGGGACTTGGCTGCCTGGTCCGGAGTGCCGTTCACCAAAGGGCGTGAATCCGATGAGCAGTCGCAGCCGATGACCCTGAAGATGAAGATGAGGGGGGTGGACACGGAGAAGATCAAGGCGTACATCCGGGAGCACCGCGAGGACTTCCCGCGCATGAACCTTGATATCACCGTGATGGACTCTGCGGCCAGATTATCTGTCGCCGGCTTCGACAAGCAGTTCCGGGAAGCCAAGTCGCGCGGCGAGATCAGTATTCCGAGAGAGGATGTGCTGTTCTTCGAGACGAGCAATCCCGGCGAGATTATTATGAACACCACACGTATTCTGGGCAAGGACAGCACAGATCCGTGGAGCCTCAGCGAAGCGGAAATTGAAGGGCGCAGGCAGTGCCGGGAGCTGGAACTCTTTTTGAAAAAGTATATTCCCGGCTTTGAAGAGTCCGTGGTAGTCTCCACAGGTCCGTCCATCGGTGTCCGCGGCTCCCGCCAGATCAAGGGTTTGTACACGCTGACCGCGCAGGATATTCTGTCGGTGAAGCCCTTTGCGGATGTGATCGCCCACTCCGGCTATCCGATTGATATTCACAGCCCGGACGGCGAGGGAACCGCAACGGATCATCTGGAATGGGGGGCGATGTACGGCATCCCTTACCGCTGCCTGATCACGAATGAAATCGACAACCTGATTGTCGTCGGCAGATGCCTCTCAGCTACTTTTGAAGCCCAGGCGGCTGTGCGTACCACACCTACGGTGGGGGCAATTGGTCAGGCGGGCGGTACTGCGGCGGCATTGGCTGTGAAAGAAGGAGTCCCCGTGCAGCAGGTGGACTATAAGAAACTGCAGCAGACACTCGTGGCGCATGGCGCTTATCTGGAGGTGTAACGGACGGAGCATGGTGCGCAAAAATAATGTCATGTACAGCCTGAACTGTTAATCTTTCGGATTAGCATGCCGTGCTCCTTGCTAGAGCCGCAGGCTGGTGGCTGTGACGGGACCCGGCCTAAGCTCTAACTGTATTTTGTGCAACTAAAGCGAGCGTTTATGGCGCTGCGAAGGTTTTAATTGCATTTGATACAGTTATAATCCCCATATTCCGCAAAAGGGGACTTACCGTTATTTTTAGTTGTACAGAATACAATTATTCCGGTAAAACCGGCTTTTCGCCGACTTTTAGTTGTATGAAATACAATTAAATGCTGTTGCTCTCAAAGACCGGGAAGCGCAGAGGTGATACGGAGGTTGTCATTTTCAAGATTAATCTATACCGTTCATTTGATTCCAAGCTTGCTTGGTTTCCGATGGTAATTAAGTACAATAATTCTTATAACAACGTATATTTCACAAAATATTAGGAGGAATTGGTTTGGAAACTGTGCAGATTATCGGCATTTTACTTGTATTTATTGTGTTTGTGGGCCTGATGATGACCCGCAAGCTGACCACGCTGCTCGCCCTGCCGATGATGGCGATACTGCTGGCGGCGATCGCGGGAATCCCGCTGCTGTCCGATAACCCGGATACCTTCACCATCACCAAGGGTGTGCTCGCAGGCGGGGCCATGAAGCTGTCCACGGCCATCGCCGGACTGATCTTCGGCGCCTGGTTCGGCCAGATTCTCAGCAAGGTCGGCATCACGAAGACCATTATCCGCAAGGCTGCGGAGCTGGCCGGTGACAAGCCGCTGGCGATTGCCATTATCTTTTTCCTCGCTGCGTCTGTAATCTTCTCGGCTGCCAACGGGCTGGGCATGGTCATTCTCGTCGGAACGATTGCTATTCCCATTATGCTCACTGCCGGTCTTAAGCCGTTCGTCAGCGGCCTTGTTGTCCTGCTGGCCAATGCGGTCGGCGTGGTCTTCAACGTCTCCACCTGGGCCATTTATACCGATGTGCTAAAGGTGCCGACGAACACGATTGCTTCGTATTCACTGATCTGCGCTGTTCCGCTGATTGTCATTGCCTTGATAATGATCGTCTACTATACCCGCAAAGACGGCAAGGTCCGCCGCGCCTGGGCCATGCCGCTCAAGCCGGAATTCCAGGCTCAGGATACCAAGAACGTAAGAGCCATTGCGCTCATCAGCCCGCTTGTTCCGGTGCTGCTGGTATTTTTCCTGAAGGTTGATATTGTGTCTGCAGTCTTCATGGGGGCGGTTGTCACATTGCTGCTCGCCACACCTAAACGTCCTATCCATGTGCTGTCGAGTGCGCTGGTGGAAGGGATTCAGGATGTGGCCGGTGCCCTCGGGCTGATGATCGGGATCGGGATGCTGCTCAGCGCGGTAACTGCACCTCCGGTGGCGTTGCTGATTCAGCCGCTGATCGAAGGCATTATTCCAACCAGTCCGCTGATGTACATTCTCGTCTTCACTTTGCTGTCTCCGCTTGCGATTTACCGTGGACCGCTTAACGTATGGGGACTCGGCAGCGGAATCGCGGCACTGATTGTTGCCGGAGGCATGGCACCAGTTGCGGCTATGCTGGCACTGCGTATCGTGAGCAATCTGCAGGCTGTCAGCGATCCGACCAACTCCCACAATGTCTGGATCGCCGACTACACCAAGACGGATATTATTGAAACGCTGCGCAAAACCCTGCCATGGATGTTCGCGGCTGTGATGATCTCGATGATTATCGCGGGTCTGACCGTTTTCTAGATTAAGCTCTGGTTAGGCGAATACAGATTGCAGATTAGAGACATAAGCTTCATGGAGAGGAGAACCTGCTATGAACAATAAACAAATCAGGATCGGCATCGATGTCGGAGGAACCTTCACGGATGCCGTTGCGATAGACAATGAGACTTTTGAGGTGCTGTCCAAGGTCAAAATGCCCACAACACATCACGATGAACGCGGAGTCGCCAGCGGGATTGTCCAGATCATTCAGCGGATTATGAGCGAGAACGGCATTCTTCCCGGTGATATCAAGTTCATCGCCCACGGGACGACTCAGGCCACCAATGCTCTGCTCGAAGGAGATGTTGCCCGTGTCGGCATCGTGGGGATGGGCACGGGCCTCGATGCCCGCAGTGCCCGCTCCGAGACCAATGTGGCCAATATTGAGCTGGCTGCGGGCAAATATCTTACCACGTATCACAAGTTCATTGATTCGAAGGAACTGACGCCGGAAACCATCGATGCGGCGATTGATCAGCTGCTCGCCCAGGGCGCAGAGGTTATTGTGGCCTCGGAAGCCTATAGTGTCGATGATCCGGCCAATGAGCTGAGAGTGATGGAAGCGGCGCGCAGCCGGGGAGTGTACGCTACTGGAGGACATGAAATCTCCCAGCTGTACGGGCTGAAGACGCGGACCCGAACAGCGGTTGTCAATGCGAGCCTGATTCCGAAGATGATGGAGACCGCCAACATGACTGAGCAGGCCGTCAAAGAAGCGGGGATTACCTCCCAGCTGATGATCATGCGCTGCGACGGCGGTGTCATGAGCATCGACGAGGTGCGCAAGCGTCCGATTCTGACCATGCTGTCAGGGCTGGCGGCCGGTGTGGCCGGCGCCCTGATGTATGAGAAGATATCGGACGGTATTTTCTTCGAAGTCGGCGGAACCAGTGTAGATATCTCCGTGATCAAGAACGGCAAGGTGATGATTGAGAATGCCCAGGTAGGCGGACATAAGACTTATCTGCGTTCGCTGGATGTACGGACGCTCGCCGTTGCCGGGGGCAGCATGATTCAGATCGGCGGAGGCAAGATCACGGATGTCGGCCCGCGCAGTGCGCATATCGCGGGTCTGGAATACGAATGCTTCACCGGTAAGGAGAATCTGGAGCAGCCTGCCATCGGTCTGGTCAGTCCGCGCCCGGGAGATCCGGATTACGTCACTGTACGGGGGGCGGGAGGACATGAATATGCGCTGACCCTGGCAGGTGCGGCGAATCTGCTGAATCATGTGCCGGAGACGGACTATGCCCGCGGGAATATGGAGAGCACAAGAATAGCCTGGCAGGCGCTGGGTGCCCGGCTCGGCATGTCTGCGGAAGACGCAGCAAGGGCGGCAATGGATATTGCCATCCGCAAGGTGATGGCTGTAGTGAATCAGATGATCAGCGATTATGAGCTGGACGCCGGGTTTGTTACGCTGGTGGGCGGCGGCGGCAGCGGAGCTGTGCTCGTTCCGGCGATGGCGGCGAGTGAAGGCTTCAAGCACCAGATCGCCAATAATGCGCCGTATATCTCCACGATCGGCGTTGGGATGGCGATGGTCCGCGAGCAGATCGAGAAGACTGTGGTCGGTGCGACAGAGCGGGATATCAAGCTGATCCGTGCAGAGATTATGGAGAAAATCGTCCAGTCCGGAGCGAATGAAGCTACGGTTGACGTGACGATCGAGATCGATTCGCAGCGCAATATTCTGCGGGCGATCGCCACCGGCTCGACCGAGCTGCGCTCGAAGGATCTGGCCAGCCGCGAGGTGCCTGTGAATGAGCTGATGCTGACGGCGGCGGAAGCGCTGGGCCAGCCGGCCGGCCGGACGGAGCTGAAGGCGGCCTCCGGCAGATGGTTCCTGTTCGAGTCCAGCGAGATCAAGAAGTCCATGTTCGGGCTGGTGAAGAAGAAGCTCAGCCATGTCGGCGTGCTGGACCGCGAGGGCGTGGTGCGATTTAAGAAGACGAATGCGTATCATCTGGCTTTTTTGAAGAAGAATATGGCCGACCGGTTTGCCTCGTTCCTGGAGGAGAATACAATCTATTCGGATGCTAATGCGACGATCCCGAAGACCTTTATCTTCTATAAGGAAAAAATGCTCGATCTGACCGGGATGCAGACCAAGGAGCAGCTGTTCTCCATTCTCGAAGTGGAAACCCAGCTGCTTGAGGACAACAGCGAAATGCTCGCTGTCGTCTATCAGTAGGAGGTGTACAGGATGATGAAGACAGCTGAACGGACGCTGCCAAGCGACAATGTGCTGGGATATGCCGAACTCACGAATGATCTGCTGTTTCACAGAATACCGCACAGCAAACGGCGTTATTATGTAGAGCGCCCGCTGGCGATCGGCAGGGAGCATGCCCTGGAATTCAAGGCCCGCTACGGCACGGATGTCGGGGCCATCTGCCGGAGCCGAGGAATCAGCGTCAATCTCAATGAACGGCAGGGCACCATCGGACAGATCCGCTTCCGCGCCCAGATTGAGCTGTCAGCCAAGGAGCGCGCCATTACGCTGTATAAATCGTCCATGGAAGAACTGCGGCAGTGTGCCGGGGTGCTGCTTCCCGGCCGTTCCTTCACGCTGAAGGAAATCACAGACATCCATCTCGCGCATGAGCTGTTTCACGATCTGGAGTTCACAGAGCTGGGGTACACCAACAAGCGGCTTGATGATATTAGCAGCCTCTCTCTGGGGCCGCTGCGTATCCGGGCCAGCGTGACCAAGACCTCGGAGATCGCCGCGCATGCGTTCAGCCGTTATCTGCTGGATCTGCCTTGCCTGCCGAACCTGCTGGACTACGCTTATATGATTCACAGCGGCACGCTGACTGCTGCTGAGTTCTGGAGGCAGACGGAGGTTTGGTCCGGAGAGCTTGAGAACAGCTGAGCGGACTTCTTCAGACAGCAGCCTTGTGCACGTAAGCAGACAGCAACCTTAAGAGGTGTGCTGTCTGCTGTATTTTTGTAGAGGACGCTATTGCGCCAGCCAGGGAGAACGTCTCTGACTTCGGACTCGAATTATGCTATGTTGGAGTGGGTATCCAGAGTTTGGGGAGGCTGTCCGCATGCCATTCAGAAAAGGTTCAAACCAATCTATATATGTACCGCTGCGCACCAAGTTTATCGTATTGTTCTGCCTGCTGATTACGGTTCCGTTTCTCGTTATCGGCACCATCAGCTATAAGAAATATACTGCCGGTGTGGAGCGCAGTACCGTTGAGCTCTCCAATCAGGTTGTGAGCCAGATTAATATCAATCTGGAGCATTACATTAAGGAACTGGACCGGCTTACACTTACGCCGCTGTACGATGAGGATATGATGCAGATTCTCCGCAAGCACAGCGGCAGCGGCTCAGCGAACACTTATTTAACTACGGATGAGACGCTGAAGATGAATCTGTTTATTTCTTCGCTGGCTTTTGACCGGGGTGAGATTGAGAGCATTCTGGTGTTCACCAATGACGGAGGAATCTTCAGTAATCTGGACCAGAGCGTCAGGAAGCGGTGGGACCGCAGCATGGCAGACTGGATGGAGGCGGTTGAGCAGGAAGACGGTGGTCTTGCCATCCTGCCGCCGCATGCTGCGGCCTACTATACAGAGGCGAAGCAGGGGATTATCTCGGTGGCCCGCGTTATCCGTGAGCCCTATACGAATGACATGCTGGGGATCGTCAAGGTGGATCTGACGGCGCGGGGGTTCGGTTCGATTGTATCCACGGTGCGTTCAAGCGGGAGCGGTCTGCTGCAGATTACCGGCAAGAATCAGGTTATGCTGTACTCAGGTCCAGACGGGCTTCCCGACTCAAGTGAATCCTATATTACAGCCTCTGCCCATTCTTCTTATACGGGACTTAAGGTGACCTCACTGATTCCGCGTACGCAGCTCCGGGAAGACGCACGCGAGCTAACGAATTCTACATTGATTGTCTCCATCGTAGCCCTGATGGCAGCTTATGCGGCGGCGATCCTGCTGTCGAACCGCCTGATTAAGCCGATCGCCCATCTGCAGTCGAAGATGAGGCAGGTGAAGCGGGGGCTGTTCCTGGAACGGGCGACGGTCACTACAAGCGATGAAATCGGGCAGCTGACCGAAGGCTTCAATACGATGATCGGCGAGATCGACCGTCTGGTCAAAGAGGTCTATGAGACCCGGCTGAAGGAGCGGGAAGCCGAGCTGCTTGCGCTGCAGAGCCAGATTCATCCGCATTTTCTGTACAATACCCTGGAAATGGTGAACATGCTGGCCCTTCAGGGCAATACCCGGGAACTCTCGGGTGTGGTGACCAGTCTCGGGAAGCTGCTGCGCTACACGGTCGGCCATCAGGAGCAGATGGTGTATGTTCTGGATGAGGTAAGATTCGTAGAAGCGTATCTGCGAATCCAGGGTATGCGTCTTGGAGACAAGCTGCAGGCTGTAATCCATATTGACTCTTCCTTCGATTACTGCGTGGTACCGAAGCTGATTCTGCAGCCGCTGATTGAGAATGTTATTGAGCATGCCATGGGCCAGGACACGCTGCAGCTTGCCCTGACGGCTTCGGTGGAAGAGGAAGACTTGGTGCTGTCCGTCAAGGATGATGGTCTTGGGATAACCGGTGAACGGATGCAGGAGCTTGAAGAACAGCTGTATGTGAATAAATCCCGGCCCGCTACAGAGACGGAGCAAGGCGGTTTCGGCCGGATTCAAAAGGGTTTTGCGCTGCGCAATGTCCATCAGCGGCTCCGGCTGCTCTATGGAGAGCCTTACGGATTAACTCTTGATCATACGGCAGAGCGCGGGGTAACGGTCTCACTGCGGCTGCCGATGAACTGGGAAGCGATGAATAATGCCGGACCCGCCGGGGACAGGCAGGAGGAGACATAATGATGTGGACAAGGCTGCTAAGCCTTATGGTAGTGGTGTTTATGGCTGCGGGCTGCTCTTCAGGGGCAGGAAGCGGGGCGTCTGACAGGAAAGCCGGGGACGGTGAAGAAGCAGGAGGAAGTGAGGCGGCTGCTGTGCAGGAGCCTGTGAAGCTGAAGTTCAGCATCTGGGGCAACGATGCGCAGAAGGCAATGGTTGAGGGCCTGGTGGATAAATATGAACAGCTCCATCCCGGGATTGAGGTAGAGATCATGACGATCCCTTTTGCTGACTATCAGCAGAAGCTGTCAATCATGCTGGCCTCCCGTACCGCGCCTGATGCCGGCTGGCTGGCGGAGCGGATGATTCCCCAGCTGCTGGAATCCGGCCAGCTGGTGGACATTGCAGCAGAGGTCAAAGAAGATCCCGGATATAACTACGCGGATATTTATCCGTCTACGCTTGATATCTTCAAGCGGGAGGATCGGCTGTACGGAATCCCATTCTCTACGCCTCCGGTGCTGATCTACTACAACAAGGACCTGTTCCTTGAGAAGGGTCTGAAGACGCCAACGGAGCTGTATAAGGAAGGGAACTGGAACTACGAACAGTTTCTCAAGGCCGCACGCAGCATCACTGATCCTCAGCAAGGCATTTACGGTGTGAAGCTGGTCCGCGACTGGAACAACTGGTCGGATGCCTTGCTGCCGCTGTTCTGGTCGCATGGCGCGGAGCTGTTTGACAGCAGTGCCACGGTTTTTGCACTGAATTCTCCTGAAGGGAAAGAGGCGCTGCAGCTGTACAGTGATATGATGTTCAAGGACAAGGTGCATCCGCTTCCGGGCGATGAACTCACCTTCGACAGCGGCCGGATCGGGATGTATACGGACCGTTACAGCTATACCTCGAAGGCCCGCGCGGTTACTGATTTTGATTGGGATATCGCTCCAATGCCGGCAGGTGTGAAGGGTACAGGAACTTCACTCGGCTATGCGGGGGTCTCTGTATTCGAAACCAGGCATCCGGCGGAAGCCGCGGAATTCCTGAAGTTCATCACCAGCGCAGAAGCCATGAGCGTTACCGCGCAATACTTCGTCCCGTCCCGGAAATCCGTGCTTGAATCGGATGTCTTCCTGAGAGCGGCTTCCAAGCCTTCGCCGGAGAGCATCCAGCTGGCCGTACTCGACCAGATCGCGGATGCCCGGATCGCGCCGGGCCATAAGAACTGGCAGCAGATTGATACGAAGATCCAGAGGCTGCTGGACGGGCTCTACACGCAAAGCTCTACCGTGGACGGGCTGCTCGGACAAATGGAGCTTGAAGTTAATCCGCTTATGAAATAAGAGGATGAATTCGTACACGTTAAAGACCGCCTTCGGCACCGCGTTTATGCGGGGGAGGGCGGTTTTTTTAAAATCCTGCACGAAATACAACAATTCTCCCGTTAAATCGGCTATAATCCAAAATTGTTGTAAAAAAGGCAGGAATATCTCCTCCGCCGAGCCGATATATGAAATATTCCTGTATTTCATACAACAATCCTTCCGGGCACCCGGTTATCCAGGAGCAAAGCTGCATTACATACAACAATTTGTAGCTGCCCGCACACTGTGAGCTGAGCTTTTGGCAGCCCGCTTTACTGTCGGAGAGATTTCTGAGGAACAGCGTAATGCGTAATCACAACCCCAGACCCCCTAATTTACAACAATCCGGCTTGTGAACTAAGCTGCCTGACTTGCATGCCTGGATAGTGCGGGGCGGATATTTGCCCGGAGATCGTTTATACTGAGTTTACATAGGAATTTTATTTTTATAGCAGCGCTAGAGAGTGCAGACATGGAGGTTTGATCGCTTGGAATTATTTGAGTATATTTTGCTGATGCTGGCAGCGGTCTCGTTGTCCAATCTGGTGAACCGATTTATCCCTTCGGTTTCCGTGCCCATCATTCAAATTGTGCTGGGGATGGCTTTGACCTGGCTGCCTTTGCATTTTGAACTGACGTTGAATCCGGAGCTGTTTCTGCTGCTCTTCATTGCCCCCTTATTGTTTAATGACGGCAGGCTTGCGGATAAAGTGGCGTTATGGAAGCTGAAGAAGCCTATATTGCTGCTGGCGCTGGGCTTGGTCTTCCTGACGGTAGGCGTCCTGGGTTACTTCCTGCATTGGCTGCTGCCTATTCTACCGTTAGCTGCGGCGTTTGCTCTGGCGGCGGCACTTGCCCCTACGGATGCCATCGCTGTAGGCGCGTTGGAGCAGAAGGTCAAAATCCCGCATCAGACGATGCAGATTCTCGAAGGGGAATCCTTGATCAACGACGCTTCAGGTCTGGTCTCGTTTCAGTTTGCCGTGGCCGCCATGGTCACCGGGGCATTCTCCCTCAGAACAGCCAGCCTGAGCTTCATTACCATTTCAATTGGCGGTGTCGTGCTGGGGCTGCTGCTCACGCTGATTAAATACGGGATAGTCAGATGGCTGCGCAGACTCGGGATGGAGAACGTTACGTTACATATGCTGATTGAGATTCTGAC
Organism: Paenibacillus phytohabitans; assembly: GCF_013141775.1. Lineage (GTDB taxonomy): Bacteria > Bacillota > Bacilli > Paenibacillales > Paenibacillaceae > Paenibacillus_AQ > Paenibacillus_AQ phytohabitans. The sequence continues at coordinate 11,760 of NZ_WHOB01000019.1, read as the reverse complement.
TCCATTTGCGATTTTTATGGCGGCAGAGGAGCTGGGGGTTAATGGAATCCTGGCCGTTGTCAGCGCAGGTATTGCCCATTCCTTCGGATATAAGCAGATGAATCCCGAGGTGGCTAAGCTGAGCATCGTGTCCAAAAGCACCTGGTCCGTCATTATCTTCGTCTTGAACGGCCTGGTCTTCCTGCTGCTGGGTACACAGCTGCCGGAGATCATACAGACTGTCTGGAACAATCCGGATATCGGGAATTTCCAGGTAATCCTGTACACGTTATTATTAACAGCGGCCGTGCTTGGCCTGCGTCTGATCTGGATGCTGATTATGGACATTCCCGAAGGGGAGGAGCCGCGGGGACACTGGAAGCTGGAGTTCAAAAAAGCTCTTATTCTCACGCTGTCAGGAGTCCGGGGAACGATCACACTCGCGAGTACGATGTCACTGCCGTTTTTCCTGGATGACGGTACCCGATTTCCGGCCAGGGATTTGATTATTTTCCTTGCGGCGGGTGTGATTCTCTGGACTCTGCTGGCCTCCAACTATCTGCTGCCGCTGCTGCTCGGCAAAGAAAATGAAGCAGAGCATAATGCCGAAGAGGTTGAGGCCAAAATCGAAATTCTGCGCAACGTAGTTTCCGGTCTAAACGATCAGGCTACGGATCATTCGCGAATGGCCCTGAGCCACTTGATCAGCACCTACACCTCAAGAATCCGCATGCTGAAGAAAAATGAAGCTGCAGAGGAAATGGAGCGGATGCTGGGTGTTACTTCGCTCAAGTGGCAAAGAGAGTACACCCTGACTGCGATGAAGCAGCGGGAGGTGAATCCGTACACGGCCTACCGTTATCTGAACCGGCTGAACAAGCAGCTATTCATGCACACCCGTGATCCGGAGTACAGGAATGACCTGGTTCCAATCAAAAGCTGGGAAGAGATTGTAGGAGTGATCCAGCAGGTGCGTCTAAGCGGCCAGGAACGGCGTGAGGAATGGAACCGGCTGCAGTCTGCCAATTTTGCCTACGTCTTGAAGAAGCTGAGAGAGCTGCAAAGTAAAGGGGAGACCGAACCTGAAGCGGTCAGCGCCCTGATCATGCGCTATGAACGGGGGCAGATGAGACTGACCCGTACGGAGTCCATCTCCTCCACCAAACGGGAGTTTGAAGAGGCTCTGCAGGAGCTGTCCAGAGCAGGGATTCAGCTGGAGCGTGACAACATTCAGCTGATGTTCGAGAGCGGACGGATTTCCAGAGCTAGCATGAAGGAAATGAAACGTGATATCCTGTTTATGGAACATGAATTGAGGGAAGAAATGGGCTAATAAATCCCACTTAGTATTAAGGCTGAAATTCCACAAGGAGATGAACATATAGAGTATGCGAAAACAAATCGTGGTGGGTACATGTGCAGTTGTTGCGGCAATCGGAATCTTTATTTATGCCGGAAGCGGGGAACGAAACACGGCTGACGTCGAAGAGGCGCAGGGCAGCAGCCAGCCGGTTAGTCAGGCGGCCGCTCAGGACATTAAGCAGATGGTGTCTGATTACAGCTCGCGCGCGCTGACGTCCCAGTCCGCCTCCATCACCTCCACCCAGCTCATCGTGGACAGCGGCGGTCCAAACGAAGTCACCTATGCTTTGCCGGAGAACGAATTCTTCCTGTCGGTTGCCCCGTATGTGCAGAAGACGCATCCATGTGCAACACACAGCCTGACCGGTTGCCAGGGGGAAATGGCAGGTCAGGAATTCGACGTATACATTGAAGATGCCGAAGGTAAGGAAGTGATGAAGCAGACAGTGAAATCCCAGCCTAACGGGTTCATCGACCTATGGCTCCCGCGTGACCAGAAGCTTCAGATCACCGTCACGCATGACGGGAAACAAGCCAAGACCGAAGTATCCACCTTCAAGAGCGACGACACCTGTCTTACCACTATGCAGTTAAGTTAATCTATTTCTATTAGGGTTACGTTCTAAGCCGTCTTCCGGTACCGCTATTAAGCGGCAGGGAGGCGGCTGTTTGCTTTGATCATTTACTTTACTGACCATGCGAATCACTGGCCTCCGGCTTAGTAACACAACGCAGGAATCCTCCGCTTTGATCCAGAGGCACCTTTATGAAATCCTGCACAAAATACAACATTTTCCTCGTGAGATCGATCGAAATCGAAAATTGTTGTACTTTTTGCAGCATTTCCACGTCTTCCAGCCAATCAAAGAGACTATTCTTGTATTTCGTACAACAATTCGCCTTAACACAGGGGTAACTGGCGACCAGAGTTGTACTCCGTACAACAATTATGCCTAATCAGCCCGGCGGGCTTAAGAAACCGGCTTCACTGCGGCTACAACTCCCGGGGTGAGTAAAGAATAATCAGCTTAAGCTTATCCATACGTCTATCTTTCCCTCTCAATCCATCCATCGCTCTATCTATCTATCTATCTATCTATCTATCTATCCATCCATCCATCCCTCTATCTAACCCACCCACCCAAATCCCCTACCTCTGCTCACGCCTCCCCCGGCCAGTCAACCGCCTAAGGTCTTCTCCGCTCTTGAATATAAAACCTAATTTACTATTCCAGAACCCGGTGTTACGATGGTGTGTAGTTGAGGCAAATAGGGGGCTAACAGGTTACATGAAGCGGATCACCCGGGTTTTTCACAATTGGAGTGTGACCTCGAAGTTTGTTGGGATCTTTGTTCTGATTCTAACGGTCTCGTCCATCATCACAGGGGTCATCATTTATGTGCAGGCATACAATTCAGCCATCTCCCAGGCGCGGAGCGTGATGGAACAGAATCTGCTGCAGACCAAAACCACGATCGATGAAAAGGTGGACATGATCGAGAACATTTCGGAGATCATCGCCTTTGATTCCAGGATTCAGACGCTGCTGGACAGCGCTTTTATTAATGAGAGCTTTCAGCTTCAGGACTACCGATACAACGTTGCCCCGATTGTAGATAACATTATGCGGCAGAATACGTACATCCACTCGATACATGTCTATATGAACAATCCGACGATCCCTGAGATCTTCGAGCTTTACGACGGCTTCTATAGTATGGACCGGATTCGCGGGGACGGGGAGTATGTACGGTTTATGAAGGATGTCCAGAACTCCACGGACTGGCGGGGACTGCATCTGGAGAATCTGCTGACAACGAGGCCTGATGTGAAGGCCAAAGCGGATGTCTTCTCGTATAACCGGAAGATTCTCTCCGGACGCAATAATGAGGTGAACGGTCTGGTCGAAATTGAGGTGACACAAAGCGTGCTGTTCCAGCCGCTGGAGGATGCCAACACGGAGGTTGGAAGCGTTCTCGTCCTCGACAATAATCACAAGGTTGCCTCCAATAACAACACTCCGCTGTCCGATGCGATGATCAATGAGCTCACCGGGGTGATGCCCGGGGATAACAGCAGGCTGAATATGCTGGCAACGGTAGGCGGGGTCAGGTCCATAGTGATCTCGGTCCCGCTTACAGGCCCGGATCTTCGCCTTGTGGGTGTTTTTCCGGTCAGCAACTTCGTGGATAAAGTGAACCAGTCGATCCGGACCAGCTTCATGGTGCTAATTGCCGCGCTCATTATACTGAGCCTGCTGGTGTATTATCTGACAGTGAAGCTGCTGTCCCGCATGAAGGTGCTGCTTAAGGCGATGAAGCAGGTGCGGGAAGGCTCCATTGACGTATCGGTGCCGGTTGTCTGGAATGACGAGTTCACCCAGATGGCACTGAGCTTCAACCATATGACTACCCGGATCCATGATCTGGTCGAAACCGTATACAAATCCGAGCTGCTGGAAAAAGATGCCGAACTTAAAGCGCTGGAGTCCCAGATCAATCCGCATTTTCTGTACAACACGCTTGCGACGATCTCCTGGGTGGCCCGCAAGGCCAAAGCGCCGGATATCGTGAAGCTGTCAGATTCCATGGCCAAGTTCTACCGGCTGGTACTGAATAAGGGGAATTCGGAGACATTGGTGGCGAATGAGCTTGATATGGTGGGGGCTTATCTGGCGATTCAGAAGTTCCGGTTCGAGGACCGGTTTGACGCGGTTTTTGAAGTGGAGGAGCGGGTCAGGAACTGTTATACGCTGAAGAATATTTTGCAGCCGCTGGTTGAGAATGCACTGATCCACGGGATTGAGCCTAAGCGTTCACATGGTACCATTATCATCAAAGCAGCACTCGAAGACGATCAGGTGGTCATCCGCATCATCGACGATGGGGTAGGCATGCCGCGGGATATGATCGAGGATGTAATTGCAGGCAAAGTTCTCAATACACGGGGCAGCGGGTTTGCCATTGCCAATATAACCAAACGTCTTCAGGCTTTTTATGGGGAATCCCAGCATATTGAACTTTACAGCAGACAGGGGATTGGGACGGTAATTACCTTGTCTTTTGCAGCCAGGGGGATGAACAATGTTTAAAATGCTTATTGTCGAAGATGAACGCTGGGAGAGAGAAGGGTTAATCGAGTTTCTGGACTGGGCGTCGATGGGCATCTCTGTGATCGAGACGGCATCGGACGGCATCGAGGGATTGGACAAAGCGCTGGAGATCAGGCCGGATATCATCATCACGGATATACAAATGCCCGGCAGGAACGGAATCGAGATGGCCAAGCTTGTTCTGGAGCAGCTTCCCGGGGTGCGGATCGTTGTGCTGACCGGGTATGATGATTTCGAATTTGCCCGTGAAGCCTTGCGGTTCGGCGCGGTGGATTATGTGCTCAAGCCGGTGGGGGAAGAAGAAATGCTCAGCACGATGCTCAAGGTCGTCCAAGGCTGTGAGGATCAGCTGCTGAAGCGGAGTGAAGAGGAGCGCATGTGGCTGGAAAAAGATGCGGTGCATCACCTCTCGCTGCGCCAGCAGGTAATGGATTGGCTGCTGGGCCGGGGCGGTGCGGAGACGCAGCAGCAGACGATTAATGAACTCCGGGACAATGGCTATCTGGAAGCGGGCGCCTTCTCTGTGTGGCTGTGTTCCCGGCCGGGCTTGCCGCAGAAGCCGGATACAATGGAGATGGAGCGGACCGCCGGAACTGTACTGGGGCGGCAAGTGCTTGTGCTTTCGGCCGGGGCGGGGGCAGGGCAGGGAGAACTTACGGCCTTCGTCCTGCTCATCGCCCTGCAGCAGGATGAGCTCAGCGGACAGGCACAGCTTGCAGAGAAGCTGCTGCAGGTGTTTAATCTGCAGCCAGTGATCATAGAGGATACAGCCCGGGAACAGGTTGATCCAGCGGGGTGGATCATCGGCATAAGCTCACCGCGGGAGGATATCGGACTCATCCGCGAATCCTTCCGGGAATCGCAAAGTGCATTTAACTTCGCGGTGTTTAATGGCCTGAGCGGAGTTGTTGCAGCAGACAGGGAACAGTTCGCCAGGAAACAATTCACTAAGGACTCTGAGGTGTTCACCCGGCAGTTCCGGGAGCTGGCCAAGCGCCTGAGGTATGATCTCGGGAGCGGGAGCCCAACCGGACCGGTCATGGACGAACTGTTCGCCTTGCTTGCCGCGCATCCCGGGGCAGGAAGATCCTATATCGCTTCCTTGCTCGGCGGTGTGATCGAGAGCTGTTCCTCGCTTGCGATGCCCGCTGCCCAAGCTACCACAGCAGTTGCCGCCAATCATATGGAGGCGCTGCTGGCCAGCAGCCGTCTCCCGGACATGAGAGCTTATACAGCAGGCGTTATCGGTGAAATGTCGCAGCTGCTGGAAGAGAAGCGGAACCGTAAGGATGACTATCTGATTAACCGGGTCATCGTTCTGATTGAGGAACAGTACGGGAACCAGGATCTAAGCCTGGCATATTTAGCCGGCGAGGTATTCGTCTCCCCCAACCACCTGGGGATGATCTTCAAGAAGAAGACAGGCAAGACACCGAGTGAATATATCCAGGAGTACAGGCTCGCGCGTGCGGAGGAGATGCTGCGCACAACCAAGCAGCGCATAGCTGTAGTGGCCGAGCAGATCGGTATTCCGAATCCATCGTATTTCGGGCTGCTGTATAAGCAGGTCTACGGAATGACACCAGGAGAGTACAGGGAATTTGTACAGCGTTAAGGGTCAGTTCCTACCCGCACGATAATAAGTCAGCCTCAATCGCAGATGATGCGTTTGGGGCTCTTTTATTTAGACAGCGCTTACAAACATCGTGGGATTCTGATACCCGCGTTCATTTTTGATATATAACCCTGGCAGGCGGCATTTTATAATTAACCCATAGGAAGATGAGAAGTCGAACGCAATCGAATGCAGAAGAAAGGATGTAGCTTATGAGCAGTTTGCCCTCCAAGCGGTTCTGGCAGCAGCGGTATCTGATGTTGCTGACACTGCCTGCAGTACTATGGATGATCATTTTTAACTATATCCCGATGTATGGTGTGATCATTTCCTTCAAGGAATATACACCTTTTCAGGGGTTTCTCCACAGTCCCTGGACAGGGCTGGCGAATTTCCGGGAATTATTCAATGATCCGACGTTTACAGAATCACTGGCTAACACATTCAAGATCAGTATTGCCAAGCTGGTATTTGGTTTCCCGGCACCGATCATCCTGTCGATCCTGCTGAATGAGGTAGTATTCAAAAGGTTCAAGCGGATTGTTCAATCACTGACGTATTTGCCGTATTTCGTATCCTGGGTGCTGGTAGTCGGCTTAATGTACACCCTGCTTGATCCGGAGACTGGCGTAATCAGCAAAATGCTGGTCAGTACCGGGATTATTGGAAGCGATACCATGATGATGGGCAGCCCGCATACGTTCCTGACCCTGGTTGTATTTACGGAGATCTGGAAGAATATCGGCTGGAACTCCATTATCTATCTGGCAGCCATTGCCGGCATAGATCCCCAGCTGTATGAAGCGGCCATTGTGGATGGTGCGGGCCGGTTCCGGCGGATCTGGCATATTACACTGCCTTCCCTGAAGCCAACGATCATTATCCTGCTGATTCTCTCGGTGGGCGGGCTCATTAACTCGAACTTTGATCAGATGTACCTGATGCAGAATTCAATGACCCAGGATGCAGCCAATGTGCTGTCTGTGTATTCGTACAAAACGGGTCTCGTAACAGGCAGATTCTCCTACGGGACTGCGATTGGCCTGTTCCAATCCATCGTGGCTTTTGTGCTGATGTACATTGCCAATTATTCTTCACGCAAAATCACTAAAGAGAGCTTGTTCTAGGAGGCGGGACATCATGTTAACGTATTCGAAAAGGTGGCCGGAACGAGCCTTTGACATCCTGAATGTGCTGGTGCTGCTGGCGCTCTGTATTATGACCCTGTATCCGTTCTATAATATCGTAATTACTTCCCTTAACGATCCGACGGATGCTGCCCGTGGAGGGATCGCCTTCTGGCCGCGCGTGTTCTCCATGGAGAATTACAAAGTCGTGTTTCAGGATGAACGTATGGGGCATGCCTTTTTCATCACCATCGCCCGGACTCTTGCCGGAACAGCAACTGCGGTATTGTTCACAGCAGCCTTTGCTTATGGCGTATCCAAGACCGAGCTGATGGGGCGTAGGATTTTCCTCATGATGGCTATTGTCACCATGTATTTCAGCGGCGGTATTATTCCTTATTACCTCGTTGTAGCCAAGTATCTGCATCTAAAAGGGAGCTTCCTGGTCTACATTATCCCGAATCTGTTCAATGTGTTTAATGCCATCATTATGCTGACCTTCTTCAGGGGACTGCCCAAGGAAATTGAGGAATCGGCCAAAATTGACGGTGCCAACGATCTGCGGATATTCTGGCAGCTGGTCCTGCCGGTCTCCAAGCCCGTGCTGGCGACGATTGCACTTTACAATGCGGTGTTCCACTGGAACGCCTGGTATGATGCCATGTTATTCGGTAATGATAACCTGCTGACACTCCAGCAGATTCTGATGCAAATTATCAGCTCGAACAGCAATGTCAGCCTGATGGCCAGCAATCTGGGGCTGGGTTCAGTCTCTGCGCAATCGCTTAAGCTGGCGACGATGGTCATTACCACATTGCCGATTGTCTTTACCTACCCGTTCGTACAGAAATATTTTGTGCAGGGCGTGATGATCGGTTCGGTCAAAGGTTAATAACGGCTTTAACGGCTCCGGCCGTTTAAGTATATAGATTTCATTTTATGGGAGGTCAATGTATGAGAAAGAAAGGCGCACAAGGAATGGCCGCTGCTTTACTCGCCGTCACTCTGCTGGCAGGCTGCAGTTCTAATAATACCGGCAATAATGCAAATGGAGCGGCTGAGGGTAATGCGCCAGCTACTCCGGCAGCGAATGCTTCGGCAGAACCTGCTAATGCAGGCACAGACACCGGAAGCACGGAATCCTGGAAGCAAGACACCTCACCTTTTAAATTCACCCAATATTTCTACGGGAACTGGGCATCTGCATATCTGTGGAAGGATCAGTATGCGATGAAGCTGGCTACAGAAAAAACCGGTGTGACGATAGACCGCAAGCTGGCAACAGGGAACGATGACGACTACCTGAACACCATGATTGCTTCCGGGGATCTGCCGGATACCATCATGCTGGACTGGAACAATCCTGCGGTAAGCAAGCTGATCAATAATGGTATGGTCTACTCCATGGATGAGCTGATGGACAAATATGCACCGGAGCTGAAGTCCATGCTCGACCCGGATATGGTGAAATATCATTCGGTCAACGGAAAGCTCTGGTACTTGCCGAACCTGTTTGAAACCGCTGACAGACTGACCAGCGGGGTACCGATTACGCCGATTCGTCCATGGTTCTTCCGCGAAGATATTTACAAGGCCATTGGCAGTCCGGAGCTGAAGACGACAGATGATCTGATGAACGCCCTCAAGCTGGCAAAGGAGAAATTCCCTGAGATCAGTCCGGTCGGTGTGGAGAACTTCGATGTGGCCAAAAACAGCTTCGGCGGCAGCTTGTCAATGAACTTCCTGATCAGCTCCTTCTCGCCGAACCTGCTGGAGGAACGGATCAAGGATGATCAGCAGATCGTAGAATACCCTATGCGGAACAAAGGCTTCATCGATTCCTTCCGTTACATGAACCAGCTGTACCGCAATGGACTATTCGATTCACAGCTGCTGATCTACAAGCAGGAGCAGTATGAAGAGAAGCTGTACGGGGCGCAATATGCCGCAGCTTCGCAGTACATGTCCAATATGTACACCCAATACAATCCGAAAATTGAAAGTACGCTGGGGGCCGATCATAAATACACGATTATTGGCGGACTTCAGGCGAATGGCCAAGACCCAAGATATGCCGCTTCCCGTCTGATGGGCTGGCAGGGCTTCTTCATCACCAAGAATGCGAAGAATCCGGAACGGATTATCCGCTTTGCTGAATATGCCTGGTCCGATGAAGGACAGCTTGATGCACGCTACGGTACTGAAGGCGAGACTTATGACATGGTTGACGGCCTGCCGAAATTCAAGCAGGAAATTATGGACTTGAAGCTTAAGGACAACAACGCTTATAACGCCCAGTACGGCTTCGATGATTCGACTCTCCTGATGCGGGCAGGTAAACTGTGGGATGATGCGTCCGCCCGTGACTTCCAGGAACAGCAGCCGGAGCAATTCGCCGGAGCGAAGCTGCTGGAGAAATACAACTTCGACAGCTACTCCCTGGGCATGGACAATCTGGAGCCGGACGGCTCTTCACCTGAAGGTGTGATCAACGGCAAAGTGAAGGATCTCTGGAACAAAACCATTCCGAAGCTGATCCTGTCCGAAACCGATGCTGATTTCGACAACGCCTACAACGATTTCATCAGCCAGATGGACAAAGTCGGTGCAGAGAAGGCCGAGAAAGTGATGTATCAGCGCCACCTGGAGGATATGCAGAAGAAGGGCGTTCAATAAAGGATAGTGGGTTAGAGGGATTCGAGGGGACCGTGTTTATCACGGTTCCTCTTTTGTCGTTCTGTTGATCTACACAAATCATGGGGAGAATCCGATAACTTGGGGTAAAGGGAATATATTCAATAGATTCCTGATATTATATCTGGCTGATGAGGAACAGTGACCAAGTCAAAGGAGCGTAATATGATTATCAGTTTGATTTTCGTTGCTTTAAGCGGATTAATGGGAGTGGGGATGTACTTTCTAGTCATCGGCATAGTCTTTTCTGCTGGCGGAGGCGGTTTATTATGGACAGCAACCGACTATAATCAACTGTCGTTTTATATTGTTCTCTTGGTAGTGTGCCTGGTAATCTGCTTTTTCTTTGCAAAACACTTGTTAGAGAAGAGCCTGCATCTTTTGCTCTTGATCTGTTTTAGCACGACAGTGCTCTTTTTCTTCCTTGCGCCTTGGCTGGTGAGGTGAAGAGAAATGCATAAGAAGATGATTCTTACAATAAAAGGAGTAATGCAGGTTTTAGTGGTTATCGTCATCCATTTGGGGATGATTTACTTTTTAGAGATGAAGACGGAAGAGTGGGAGGGAGTGGGGAAGCAGGAGATATTCATCACATATTGCTGTCCGCTAATTCTCTTGAGTGTAACCTGTGCGATGGCTTTAAAGACGAAGAAAATCATGTGCAATCTGATTTGGTTAGCGGTTAGCCTTATTCCTAGTATTGCCCTCCTCTTGAAATTAAAAGAAGAAGCAGTGGCGGCGGAGCAGACCGAACCTGTATTTATTGAGATTCACTTTTCTCAGGGTTATGTTGAACTGATGATGTTATTCCCGTTTCTCTATTCGGTTATACAAATACTCTTTTTGATGGCTATGCTGATAATGATAGTGAGCGTGAGTAAAGAGAACACAGGGGATGCGGAGGATACATAGAATCATAAAGTTATATTTATTGGATATAACCGCTTTGTTCATGAGCACTAGTTTTGGTTGGTGATTTAAAGAGGCAAGGGGGAGGAAAGTGGAGAAATTAATCAATGCAATGTTCCGAGCCATCCTTTATGTGCTACTGGCAGTTGGACTGCATTTGATCTTAATCTATTTTCTTGGGATAAGGATGGAGTTACGGGAGCCGGGCGTAATTCAAACTCTATTCAAGATGTATTTATTGCCCCTGTTATTGGGTTTTGTTAATTGTTTCTTATTGATTAGGACCGGCGGGATCAAACACCAAGTTATCTGGTTTTTAGGGATGATGCTCTCCAGCTTCCTGCTTCTGTTCTTTTTTAAAGTAATTCAAACTAGTGGAGATAGTGAGTATGGGGCTATAGTTTCTTTTGAACTTTTGCCGAAATATGATCTTGAAATGCTCCTGCTTTTTCCCAGAGGCGTTTTAGTAGTGCAAAGTGTTTTGACATTCTACTATTTGATTAAAAGAAAAGAGATTTTGAATCGGGTACTGGTTTAAATTAAGGGAGATAAATGGAATCTGGGGGCTGCGGAAGATGAAACCAAAAAAGACAGTACTCCAAACTATTTCACATATACTGGCAGCAATTGTAATACATTTGATATTAATTTATTTTCTTGGGATCAGGATAGAGGGAGGAGGGGGAACAGAGTTAATCATTTTACTGTGTAAAACGTACATTCTGCCCCTCGCCATGTGCTTTATCAACGGTTTATTGTTTAGTAGGGCGAAGAGAGTCAGGGACCGTATCACCTGGTTCGTATTTACTGTCATCCCAAGCAGCTTACTTCTGTTTCTTTTCGAGGTAATGCAAAGTGATGGAGGCAGTGAGGATGAGCTTGTATTTATTACAATGCCGAAGTATTCGGTTGAAATGATCTATCTGCTTCCAATAGTTATTATAATCATCCAATTAATTAT
>NZ_WHOB01000018.1 GCF_013141775.1 Paenibacillus phytohabitans | reverse complement strand
TTCAAAAAAATAACAAATCCAGCACTATGGAAGACGGACATACCAGATCAAATGCGTTACTTTTATGATGTCAATGGGAGACTTAAATATATACTGTTGACCAATGGTAAGATTGTCGCGCTGAATTATGATAAGAATGGCTCTTTGTTAAAGAAAGAAGTTTTATGAGTAGTCTTTATAGCAATCAGTATAGTGGCGAAATATTTCATGGCTCTGGAGTGAAACAAAATGAATCTGTTTAAAGCTTGGAGATTTTTTGTTTGCTTTCTGTTCTTTTTTTTGTTAAATGAGCAAATACCAAGAGTGTCGGCTGCTGAATCGGTAGCTTCTAATTACATTATTGTTGATGGAGGGGAAGTCACACAAAAGCAGAAAGTTTATCTCTATAGTCAAGGCAGGCTGGAGACGGAAATCCTGCAGGATAACTCAATGATTACATATAGCTACGATATGAACGGTAATCTTTTAAGAAAGAGTAAGTCCTATTCTGCTGAACCCTATGTTATTAGTACATCAGCTGCCTCTTACGATATTTATTTGAAGGGAGTCTCCTACAGCATAAAACAGGTGACTTTTCCAACATGGACAGAGGTGAATGGACAAGATGATATCGAGTGGATTAACGGTGAAAAGGTTGCTCCAGGTATATGGAAAGCTACAATAGTACTCTCCAAGCATGGTGGAACCATTGGAGTGTATAATACACATATTTATGCGGACGGAACGTTGGTGAGAATGTTAAGCGCAGAATTGCAAGACACCACAAAAATCTATGCCCCACAGCTTGCTTATTTATCTAATGGATTTTATGAGGTTAGGGTTGAGGGGATTTCCAGAACAGTTAATGAGGTTCGGTTTCCAACATGGACTGAAAATAATGGTCAAGATGATTTGGAGAATCCATGGATTATGGGTGTAAAGGTAAGCGATACTACCTGGAAAATCCGAGTGCCTTTTAGTAAGCATAACTACGAAACTGGCAATTATTTAACTCATATTTATTTTTTGGATAAGAATAATAACCAGAAAGGAGTGATTGGACCAACTGTTACTGTTCGTGGTGGAACAGGAGGATCCAATGAAACTGATATCTCTGGAGTTTCCTATGATGTCTATATCTATGGTCTAGATCCACAAACTCAGAAGGTTCAATTTCCTTCATGGACCAAAAATAAAGATCAGGATGATATTGAATGGATTGACGGTGTGAAAGTAGCCAACGGCGTTTGGAAAGGTACAATTGTATATTCAAAGCATAATTCTGAACTTGGTAGATACATCAGTCATGTCTATGCAGATGGGAAATATAGCGGAGCATGGGAATTCGATGTAGTGGATGCATTGCAATACAAGTATCCTACCGTGGCATATCTGGGCAGTGGGTTTTATGATATTACAGTTAATGGAATCCCCTCTAATGTAACAAGTGTGCGATTCCCTACTTGGACCGATAAAAACGGTCATGATGATATTGAAGAACCATGGATTGAAGGAGAGCGATTAAGCAGTACAAGCTGGAGGATTCGTATTCCATATTATAAGCACAACAACGAAAGTGGGACATATTCTACGCATGTATATTCTTATGATGCATATGGCAATAGCCGAATTATTGGGATGTTGTCGGTAAATGTGATGAACTAGTCCATCTCACGATGTGAAAAATCTCAATAATTCATGTGTGGTAGGTGATCATAGATTGGAGAGTGCATTAATTGAAGAAAAAGGTAGTGTATCTTGTAATAAATGCTTGCCTCATTTGTATCCTCATCTTGGGGAATTCGCTTTCTTCTGTGTATGCGCAATCATCCAGTTCTAAACATATTGTAATCGATGCCGTAGGCTCACAGCGACAACATATTTATACCTATAATCAAGGACGTCTGAATACGGAAATTTTGTCAGATAAATCTATCATTCAATATGCCTATGATGCGAACGGGAATCTGGTAAAGCGCAGCAAAGGATTTTCATCCGAACCTTATATCTTTGGCCTTTCATCAGTATCCTTTGATATCTACATCCGAGGAGTGCGGCCAGATGTTCAGCAGGTACATTTTCCAACATGGACAGATCGTAATGGACAAGACGATGTGGAGTGGATCGTTGGCGAGAAGCTTGCTAACGGCGTGTGGAAAGGGACTGTAGTCTTTAATAGACATGGTGGGGAGTTAGGTACATATGTGACTCACATTTATGCTGATGGGGCAATTGTTGGAACAGCAGCTTCAGAAGTTCGGAACGATGAAATAACGGTTACTGCACCTGGGGAAGCATCGCTGGCTAGCGGGTCTTATAATATTCAGGTTAACGGTGTTGCGGACAGTATCAAAGAGGTGCGATTCCCTACATGGACTGAGAATAAGGGTCAGGACGACTTGGTCAATCCCTGGATTACAGGTGAGAAGCTTGCAGATGGTTCTTGGAGAATAAAAGTTCCATTCAGTAATTATAATTTTGAAACCGGGAATTATATTACGCACATTTATTCGTTTGATCAGTATGGGAATAAGACTGGAATAGGCGCCAAGGTAGTCAATGTGGTAGGAGGGACCGGAGGAGCAAAGGAGACAGATCTTTCCGGTGTTTCGTATGACGTATTTATATATGGCTTGGATCCCTCAATACAGATTGTACATTTCCCAACCTGGACAGCTAACAACAATCAGGATGATATTGAGTGGATTGAAGGCGTAAGAGTTGGAAGCGGAGTCTGGAAAGCAACGGTAGTATACTCCAAACACAATTCAGAGACAGGTCGATATATTACGCATATCTATTCTAGTGGCAAGTTTCTTGGAGCATGGGAATTCGATGTAACCAATTCACAGAATGTAAAAGCGCCGCTCACCGTGAAGCGGAGTGATGGATACTATGAAGTTTCTATTGAAGGAGTACCGGCTAATGTGACTCGTCTGGAATTCCCAACATGGACGAATAACAAAGGTCAAGACGATCTTTACTGGTACCAAGGTGAACGTGAGAGTGCATCCAAATGGAGAATTAGAATACCATTTGCCAATCACGGGAATGAAACTGGAACGTATACGACTCACCTGTACGCCCACGATGGCTATGGGAATAGTCGAGCGGTTGGAGGGATTACTGTGAACGTGACTAATTAGAGCAGGGAAGCGTACTATTGAAAATTCATTACTATCTGAAAATTATTTTACTTAGGAGAGATATATATGGGGCGTAGTTCATTTAAAAAATTCACAATTATTCTAATGGTATTTATTTTATTATTTGATAGCTTCTTTGGAACTTCTGTAGCTGTTGGAGGAGGTATACAACAACCCACAGCTGCAACTAAGTCCATTGAATCATCCACTGATGGATTACAGAATGTCCAACTCCCTAGCCCTACTCCATCTCCGTTGCCTGACGAATATATAGAAGTACAACCCGAATCTACATTCGTCCCTGCTCTGGAACCAACGCCGACACCAATGGCTGAAAGCTTTGATGTCCCATCTGTTTCGGAAGAGAATGAGCCTGCACAATCCAGGTCAAGCCTGAGAGCCTCAGAAGATGTACCTGCTGAAGGTTATGATGTTATGTCAGAGCCAGAAGTGAAGAGTCTATATGAGAAATATACAGAGTTATTTGGTGATAAACAGGTACTTCTGGAGCAGGAACAAATTGAAAAGTTATTTGAAGCAGGTACTTCAATCTCAGATGTGTATGCAATTGCTTTCCTGCATGCTATCTATAACCTAGATCCGTTAATACTATGGGAGATGAAGCAAAAATCAAAGGAAAATTGGCTGGGATTGGACCAAAAACTTAGTGAAGAAGATCAGAAGATTACCTCACCTACTGTAGCTGAAGATGTCTATGGAGAAGAGACCCTTTCTCGGGTATCGACGGTGACAGAGTCCGTATATGTGGAAGAATCACTGGAGGAACTCGATCAGCCCATTGCTAAATACAATGCCATTGTTACACTCAGCAGTTCCATTGATGATGCGATGAGCCAGATCGGATTGAAGGATAAATATCAGACCTTTAATCAGCAATTTTCAGATCAGAATAACTCCTCTGAAACGATCAATCCTATAACCGGAATGCTCACTTGGCGAAGTAACCAGATCAGTCTACCAGGGAGGGACGGTTTAGATCTTAACCTTGGTGTAATTTTTCAATCCAATATGACGAGTCAGTTTTATCCTGGAAGGTACTCTGATTCCACAGGGAAAACATTTAATGAAGGTATTTGGGATAACAACCAGTGGGATAACTTTTTAGGACTTGGTTGGTCCTTTAATATACCGTCTATTTCTAGTTACAATTCTTACAATGATGGTAAAGGTGGAACCTATGAGTTGGAATTTGTAAATCAAGGCGAGAATTCCTACTACAGGCTTAAGGATTATCCCGTCGGCGAGGTTAAGATAACCACTCCAGGTTCAAGTTTTTTGGTACAATTTCCGGATAAATCAACTGAACGTTATTATTCTGATACAATGGTGCAAACCGATCGGTTTGGGAATAAAATCACCTATACCTATGACTCCAAGCGGAATATATCATCTATTGAAGATACTCTAGGGAGAACCATCACCTTTGCGTATAAGTTATACGTAACTGGCTCTACGTCTACTGGACCTAATGTAACTGTAAGAGTTTTTGAAAATAACGTGAAGGTTAAAGAAGTGAATTACTTCCAGCAATCATTAGGTTTTAATGGGGCGACAGGTCTTAATCGGATTGAAGTAACCAATGAAGAGAAAATACAATTTGAGTATGCTGAGTACACACAGGAGTTCGATTTCTTAAGTAAGTCTGTGCCCAATAGCAAATCCGTTCACTTTGAAGAATATATGCTAAAGAAAGTACAGTACAATAATTCTTCCCAAAGTGTTTACGACTATGAATATGGATATCATAATTTATCCCAATACGGGGTTATAAAAAAATCACGGGTTAGCGGCAGAAGTGACCTTATTCTTCGCAATTCCTTGCCATCCTATGTTATGAACCATAATGTCATCAGTTATAGCGGTGATTATAGTGCGTACGGTGTGGGAAGTGATCCCGAAAAAGTACCTGAAGGGTATCATTTTTCCAGTACTGTAGGTTCTGTGAATCAAAACAATGTATTGCAGCAAACGACGACAACAACCTTCAATCACCTAAAGCAGCAAGAATCCGTAGAGACCAGAGTAGCGAGCGGAAGCCAGACGGGGCAGAGAGTACTCACGTTATATTCTAATTTTCTAACGAATTACAAGTTTACACCTAGCTTGATTGAGCAGCGGATCTATGATGGGGATGGCGATACTAATCCCAACAGTCTCTATACGGAATTAACCTATAATAATTTGGGATATACATTGACCGAGACATTGCCTATACCAAGTGAGAAACTCAATAACGTGGCTATTAAGCAGAAGTTTACCCGTTCCTATCAATATGATCCAAGCTTTAAGCTGCCCAAGGTAATAAGCTGGTATGCCAATGAGAACGATAATACACCACTATCCGAATCCGTTTCATACACAGCAGATGGCAGAATTGAGCGAAATGAGAATGCGTTAGGTGAGGTTACCTTATTTACGTACGGCAAAGATAGTAACGCTTTTACCGTCACTGCCGAGAAATGGGCGGGGAGTCAGCGAACTGCCAAAACAGTGACGATTTACGGTTCAACGTATAATTTTGCGTATCCTACCGAACAACAACAGTGGTTTAACATCGGGCAGCCAAATCAGCAGATTGTGACAACCTGGAAGAGTTACGATAGAGCTAGTGGCCTGCTTCTCAGTGAGACGAACGGTAATCAGCAGACGACCAGCTACGTTTATGATGCACTTGGCCGACTGCTGAAGATCACCAAACCTGAGTTTAGCAATTCGAATGGAACTAGATACAGTGAAACTGAGGAATATATTTATAAGGATAACCAGATCTCCACAAACTTTGATTCCGTGAATGCCGGAACATACAGTTTCGTAGTGGATACAATCCACACATTGACGCAGATCGCGAATGGAAGCACGATGAAGACGTATGGCATCCAATTCTATAATGGTCTGGGCCAGACCTTACTGGATGAACGCTATGACCCGAACGCAGGAAGATATACGCAAACACAATACCATTATGACGAATGGAACCGTCCAGTATATGTGATAGATGCAGCTAGTAATACCCTGTCAGCCAGTTATGACGCCTGGGGGAGACAGAATAGAGCCACGAATGCCAATGAGGATCTTATTGTAAGTGAGTATTCAATTAAAGCACGAACCAGTACAAGCTATATTCAAGATAAAACAACCCATGAAATTCTGAACTATGCCGAACAGAGCTTTGATGTATGGGGGAATAAAATTTCAGCGTCGACGTATAAAGATTGGCCAGCCAACGGGCAGAAGATCACCGAATCGTACCGGTATAATATCATGGGAAATATGACGGGGTATACCGATCCGAACCGTAAACTGAATGAGGATGGTGTCACGGCTACTTATACCTACGATTCCTTAGGCCGGTTATCTGCACTTAAGGATGCCTTAAACCAGACGACAGCGTATAGCTACGACGGCAATGGGCAGCTGTCCAAAGTAACTATCCAGGCTAAAAACGGATCGCCGCAAACCTTAAATACGAAAACATATAACGAACTTGGCTTGCTTGCAGTGAAGCAGGATGGAGCTTCGCAGAGTGAGAGCTATACGTATAATAGCTTAGGCCAATTAACAGCGAAAACAGACCGGAATGGCAGTTCCTATGGATATCTGTATGACGAAAGCGGGCGACTGAAGAAAAGTACCATCAGCGGAACGATCAATAATGTAACGCAAACACAGGAGACCAATGTTATTTTCGGAGATGGATCGGCATCTAATCAGACGCTCCAGACACTGAAGAACAACGTTATCACAGCAACGCAAACACAGACACAGGACAGCTTAGGGCGGGTTCGTTCGTATTCCGCGCTATCTGGAAATCACTCCGCTTCGATCGGGAATCAGCTGGATATCATCGGCAGAGTGAAGCAAATCAGCGACAACTATATGGGATTTTATACGAATTATCAGTATACGAAGCAGCGGTTGGACAAAGTTCAGACCAACGGGAGTTCCACGATGACCAGTGCGGCTTCGGCGAATGTCCAGTATAGTTATTTTGCAAATGACCTGGTGAAGTCGATCGCGTATCCGGCACTTACGGACGGTAGCGTTCTGAAGACAGAATACACCTACAACAAAGCGCTGGGCTGGACGGAGAGTGTGAAGAATACCAAGGGAAGTGAAGTCCTCTCAGGGTATAGCTATGGCTATGACAATAACGGAAATCGGGTTAGAGTTAGTGAAATCCGTAAAGGCAGCAGCTCGGAACAAGTAACCAATTACGACTATGATGCGCTGAACCGTTTGGTGTCGATAAATCGGCCGGACGGTACCCAAACGACATATACGTACGATGTACGAGGCAACCGGCAAACAGCATCTGATACAAGTTCTGTAAATCAGGATCTCGCAGATTCGAGCTACACCTATGATTTGCAGAATACCTTAACCTCAGTGACCAAGGGCGGAAATACAACCAGCTTCAAGTATTATGCGGATAGCCTACGGTCCATAAAGACGAAAGGGAATACAGAGACCCAAGTGAATTATAATTTCCAGGGTCAAGTCATCTCCGAGGAGAAAATCGTCAGTGGCGTGTTTGTAGAACAGGCAAACTTTGTCCGTGGTGACCGGGTACTGGTGAAGAAGGATAAGAAGGCATCCAAGGACTATTATTATCTGTATAATGGTCATGGTGACGTCGTACAGATTGTTGATACAAACGGAGTGATTAAGAATAATTATGTGTACGATGAATGGGGGAATATTACTTCTCAAACAGAGGAAATTTCGAACTCCTTCAAGTACGCTGGAGAAACCTATGATCCGGAAACAGGTCTTTACTATCTGCGGGCACGGTATTATGATCCGAGCATGGGGCGGTTTTTAAATGAGGATACGGTTGAAGGGCAGATTGATAATCCGCTGACACAGAATCTTTATACGTATGTAGGAAATAACCCATTAATTTTTTCAGACCCGTCTGGTCATAGTATGGAAAGCGATCATGTACTTACTCAACAAGTTCTTAATCAACTTGCACCTCTCACAGCTGGTTGGGAAGATTTACAGAGACAACTATTATCATTAGATAATAGTTCGGCCAGCAATATAACTAGGATGAACATTATAGCGTTACAAACTACTATACACCGTGCAGCTCAAAATATAAGATTTAATTATTTCAGTACAATTGAAAATCCAACACAAACGCAGATTGACGCTGCAAGTAGTGCGGGATACATTTTTGGGAAAAATGTAGATCTGAGTGCAGGGTATAAGGGGAGAGTTGATGCACAAAATGATGGTAGTGGTACTCAAAGACATGGACATATTTTCGGACCCAAAGGGGAAGAATGGTCGCGCAATCTAGATGGAACTATCCATGATGCTAATAGAAATAGTCCCGGATCACCACCAAAATGGGTACAGAAAGAAATGGAAAAGAAAACAAGGTTTAAGTGGAATGAAGTTAACTCAACTCCACCTACAAGCTCTATAAATCCAGGAAATATAGAAACTGGTTTGTATGTAGTTGGTGGAGGCTATCTTGCTTATAGAGGAATAAGACTCCTACCTTCATTAATACCTATATTGTGGCCAACTCTGCCCGCAAATTTAATAGCCCCATAGGAGGAAAAAATATGAATATATCTAATCTCAGCACGAACAAAATGGTTTTCTCCATTTCAATGGAAGAAGAAATCAATTTCCTTGCATTTTCCAATGATGATATTTTTATTTCAAGGACTACTATAAGGGAAATTGATTTCAATGGAAATGTAATCGAAAATAATGAAGACAAAATAAGCACCAAATCGATTTGGATGGTCAATCGTAAAACCGATATGAAAAAAGAAATTATTAAAAGTGGAGAATTTGATATTAATGATGTTTATTTAACGGTAAATTATCTATATTATGTAAAAATAGTTGATAAAGATAATGATGGATTGTTGCTTGAAAATGACTATCTTAGCGGTGAAGTATGGAGATTAAATAGAGCAACACTCGATAATGATTTTTGTTTCAAGATAAACCCATTTTATTTTCATCGTTTTTTATCAGCAGACGATTCATATGTAATTTTTGTTTCAGAAGATCGAATTCCTGATGTAACTGAGATAGTTTTTTATAATTTAGCCACCAATAAAAGTGCTGTACTAAAAAATGTCTATGAGAAAGATTGGTGCGATTTTAGAGTAGTAAACAATCAAGAAGGAGAGCCGGATTATTTTATCTATAAAGAGGAGATTAACGAAACATCTGAAAAAGATCTATCTTATGTGAAGGTGCTTAATTGGAAGGACTTAATAGCTCAATTGCAATGGAGATAAATAATGGGTGGTGATTGGGATATTTTCTCAGTTACCACCTGCTTTATTCACAGCGCCGCTTTATAAACTAAGATCCGTTTAAGGGGCAGACAAATAATCCGCTGAGCCAGAATCTTTATACGTATGTGCATAATAATTCTTTAATTTATAGTGCACTTGTAAAATAGTGAGGTACAAATATGCTATATAGATTGAATTAAAGAGTTACACATTTATGCACAGTCGGCTAGAGTTTGTGTTCTTGCCCAAATACTCTCCGAATCTCAATCCTATTGAGGGACTCTGGAAATGGTTGAAAAGCGATGTCATCCACAACGTTTTTTACGATAAAAGATACAAAATTCGAACCGCTGTCAGCCGATTTATGAACCGCATAAACCAGCATCCAATGGAAGTGATCGATCGGGTTCATCCTGTAGAAAATGTTCAATGGAAGCTGCTTTATGAATACGCTCATTGTCTAGTACCACAACGATTTGCCCAGTAGGATATTCGGTAAGAAGCGACTTTAAGAAGTGTTCGAACACCTTCGCATCGTACGATTCGCTTTCTTGGTAAAACACTTTACCCGTTGCATAATCCAGTGTTCCAAAAAGTTTGGCGCCTTCGTGCTTGCCATACGTTTTAATCTTCCGCTGTTGCCCGCGAGGAAACCAGTTGTACTGCAGCGATTGGTAGGCTCGAATCATGGATTCATCTTCAAAGAGCAAATGGGCGATTTGTCCGTCCATGAGCTTTTTTAAAAATTGATTGCGGTCTTCTCCCGAAACTTTTGTTGTTCTTCTGGGTCGGCAGCCGTTGCTTTCGTGTAACTGAATCCAAGGCGATGCAAAAGTAAAGATAGGCCACGCTCGCTAAAAGCTTGATTGAATTCACGCTCAATATAGCCAATGGCCAGTTTCAATGTCCAGGTGTATTTCGCATCAAATCCAACGTCAACCGGACGTTTGTTGGTAAGCACTTTGGTAAGTTGGTCCGTCTGTGTTTTCGTCAGTTTTGAGGTTTACCCGGCGAATGTTCCATCGTCAATGCATCCAGTCCGCCCTTACGATATTTATGCAGTTAGCCACCTATAGTTTTTCGCGTACGATGAAGGGTTTTCGAAATGTGTTCCAGCGTCTGTCCTTCCAATCGAAGGCGAACTGCGAGATAACGCTCATACATTCGCTTATCTGATGTCTGTTTCATGGCTTGTTCCACCGCTTCAATTTCGTTTGGGATTTACATTTCCTTTACGTCCTTTCAAATCGTCTTACTTTTTATTACCCGATTTTGGACACGAAGGTTAATTTGGGTAGTTCTTTGGATCATTTTATATAGGCTTAAAAATACTCAAAAAAGCAAATCATTTATTGAGGGTACATCGGAAGTAACAAAAAAGGCGGTTCAAGATGCAATTAATAAAGGACAAAAATTCTTAAATGAAGTAAAGAAAATAAGAGATTCGGTTAATCCATAGGAGAGTGATATTATGAATGGAAACTTAGAAGAATTAACCATTGATGATATATCAAAATTAGAAGGCCTTACTGAGGTTTTTGAGGTTGATGAAGATGTACCGCTTTCTGTTTGGTATAATAGTATTCGGAAGGTAAAGCTAAAGGACTTAAATCATGGAGACGTAGCAAAATTAATAAGGCAATCGATGCATCTTAAATATGTTATTCCAGAAGCATTGAATAGGTTAAGAATAAATCCTCTTGCTGGTTATTTAGGAGACGGGGAAATATTAGAAGCAATTGCACAAGTTAACGAGGAAGAATGGGATGAAAATTTTATTGTTAAAAGTATGATTAATTCTTTTGTTGAGGATTTCTTGCATTTAATAAAGACTAATGAATTGAACTTTCCAGAAGATAAGGAGATATATTCCGATCAAGAAAGAGAAGAATACCATCAATTATTATTAAGAATAAAGAAAGCACTTAGAAAATCTAGACACTAATTTTAAAACCATTTTTTAATTATTGGACCACATGTGAATTTCAGACTCCATGTGGTTTTTCTTTGGAAAAAGCGATTGACATTCTGGTATAGCGGTGGATGGAAGGAACGGATTACAAATTTAACCAAAACATTTGAAGTTAAATTGTTGATGATGAAGGCAACGAAAACACCTCAACGTAGCATTAGTCACAGCATTTTAGCCTTCTTGAGTTTGTTCAAGCAGGACAGAAAAGAGAAAGATTGATTGAACGAGTAAATTCTTTGCTGGTTGCTGATCCAATCAACGAAAGCAGAAACTTTAACCTATTGGAAGATGTAGTTACGGTAATGCAAGATCAGAATAAAAGCAAAGCTATGCGAAATACGAACAAAAACAGTTCTTTAAGAAGCTCGACAAGCTGTTCGAGGAAACTGGAATTAAACCTTGATCGGTGGTGAATACAATGAACAAGACAGGTGCATTGAACACAAGCTATACGTTAAACGATGAAAAGTTGCCGTACATGAAGTATATCGAGAACGGCCAAACTGAAGCTTCTATGCGGAGACAACGTTACTATGCTCACAGAAACAACTGCAAAGCATATTTGATAAGTTCGTATTAAGGCAACTTTATACATCATCTACGTATGCCAATCACAATAATTTGGGGAAAAATAGAAATCCTTAAAGGGAACTGCCTAAGTCGTCTTGCAATAAATAGCTAGAACACATCCTCACCCATGGACACGTTAGGTGGCCGATAACGATAAAAATCCAGAAAGTTGGATGAAATAAAAATAACATTAGTCTATATTGTACGTGATAATAAAGATATTTTCAGCTATAACCTTCTGGAAAATATTAACTTGTAGCGTTGATATTCTTATGATTTGAATGAATATTTATTTAAGGGTAAGATGGATTAATTTTTTGGAATTTGAGTTGTATTACAATTTAATGTATGAAGGAGGAAGTAAGGGATTGATGCTAAGAAAGCTATAATAATATTTATAATTTGGAGCTGAGAATATTGAAGAACATCACATTATTTATTTTAATTTTATTTATAATTATTGTCTTACCTCATAAAGCATATGCGGACGCGTATGAATATTTTTATGACAAAAATGGTCGGTTGGAATCAATAAAATCATTTAATAATGCTGTAGATTATAATTATGATTTAAATGGAAATTTAATCAGGAAAAATTCAAATGGTAATTTTGTAAAAAATGGTAATTTTGAAATGTCTGATCAGAACAATGGGACAGCGACTTATTGGAACACCTATAATGGAAAGGGTTATGAACAACCAAAAAGCGAAATAGAAACGATTACAGTAGCAAGTGGTAAACAATCTCAAAAGATAATGACTAATGGTGTAGGAGGATTGTATCAAGATATACAGGTAGCTGAGGATACAGCGTATGAGTTGAATGGGCGAATAAACTTAAGTACGGTGCAGAACGGAACGGTGATGCTAAGGGTTGATTACTACAATGGTTCAGGCAATTTAATCAGTGGAGAGACTCTTGCAGAAATAGGTGTACAGAACTTATGGACAACTATCGGAGGAGTAATGAAAACTCCAAAGGGAACGAATATCGCAAGGATACACTTTCACTTGGCCTCTTCAGCTGGGGGGACATTATTGATAGATTTGGTTTCAATGCAGAAGAGTACATACGGTAATATGCTGGCAAACGGAGATTTTGAGTTATCTCATACAGATGGTGTGGGCGAAGGTTGGGGGAAATACGGAGCTTATGGAGAATATAAACTGATATCCTCTAATGCGACTTCTGGCGTACAATCTCAAAAGCTTGTAATGACTAACGTAGGAGGTTTGTATCAGGATATAGCTGTAAATGATAAAACTTTATATGACTTGAACGGTCGAATAAATATAAGCAGTTTGTCGAATGGTAAGGTTCAACTAATCATCAATTATTTTGATATTTCGGGAAAAGCAATTAGTGGAGGAGTTGTAACGGAAGTAGGTGTGCTCAATACTTGGACTACATTTGGTGGAACCATTGAAACGCCAGTAGGAGCTCGAATAGCGCGAGTGCATATTCAAGTAGGTTCTCCTTCTGGAGGAGCAGTGTTGGTAGATATGGTATCCCTGAAAAAAAGTATAGACGGTAATATGTTGGCAAATGGGAATTTCGAAGCATCCCAAAATGGTGGTGTTGCGGATGGTTGGGGAAAATACGGAGCTTCAGGTGTCTATCAGGTTATAAGTTCTACTGTAACTTCGGGTAAACAATCTCAGATGCTTACTCTGACTGGTTCCGGGGGGGTATATCAGGATGTAGCTGTGAGCGGGAATACTGTGTATGACTTGAACGGCCGCATAAATATAAGCAGTTTGAAAAATGGGTCTGTAAAGCTAATTGTTGATTACTTCGATAGTTCAGGAAGAGCGATCAGTGGATCAACTTCTGAAGAAATAAACACCTTAAATGTATGGACTACGATAGGTTGTACAATTAAAACTCCAACAGGAGCGGTGGTTGCGAGAATACATGTTCAAGTAACATCCTCGTCTGGAGGAGCATTTGTAGTGGATATGGTCAATTTTAAGAAAAGTACAGATGGAAGTATATTGGCAAATGGGGATTTCGAGGGGTCTCAAATTGGTGGTATTGCAGACGGCTGGGGGAAATATGGAGCCTACGGAGATTATCAGCTGACAACCTTGGCTGTTGCTTCCGGGATTCAAGCCCAAAAAATTGAAATTACCGGTGAAGGTGGAATATATCAAGAAGTTGTTGTAACTACACAATCATCGTATGCTTTGAACGGTCTGATTAATATCACCAACTTGTCCAATGGAACAATTAAATTGATCGTTAATTATTATGAAGCATCCGGAAAATTGATTAGCGGAGTGACCTTGGCAGAAGTAAGTGGGTTAGGTAAATGGACTACTGTAAGTGGAACATTAAAACCACCAGTTGGGGCGGTGACAGCGAGAGTTCATTTCCACATGGCCTCTTCATCTGGAGGTACATTTATAGTAGATAAGATTACTCTTAAAAAGAGTTGAGATGGGGTGGGTATTATATAGGAATGTATACTGATTAAGCAGACGATTCCGAATTATTATTACCGATTAGCAATGTGGTTCAATGTACTATCGAGGTAAAGAAAAATAAAAGCATAGTTATAGGAATAAAACTGGCCTGGACGTTAATGTCCGGGCCAGTTTATGTGTTTAATGCAAGTATTATTAAGGGTTATAGCCGCTTCCGCTTATAGAAGCTAACAAATACCGCGGCAAGTAAAAGCAAAACAATAGCTATGCCGGTAGTAACAGCTTCGCTGGTACTACCTTGCTGCTGCGGTGTATTGCCTTGGCCGCCGAAGTCGCCCATGCCGCCACCGCCGAAACCTCCGCCGCCGCCCATACCGCCGGCGAAGCCCATACCACCGCCACCCGGGGCGTAGCCGCCCTCTGGCATGGCTGGACCGCCCATAGCGCCAGGCTCACCGCCGGGAACGCCTTGGCCGGTCTGCCCACCTTGCGCCGCTTGACCTTGCGGCGCACCGCCATTGCCGTCTTGCGGCTGCTGCCCGGCGGCCGCACTAGCACTGCCCTGCGCCGCTGCGCCCGCTTGCCCTTGCGCCGCGCCACCCGCCGCCGCGCCCGCCTGCCCTTGCGCCGCTGCGCCAGCCGCTGCGCCATCACCCTGCGCCGCCAGCCCGCCAGGCGCAGCACCAAACCCGCCGCCGCCGCGCCCGCCGCCAGCGCCGCCCATACCAGCGCCGCCGAATCCGCCACCACTGCCGTTGCCGTCATTGGTAGCGGGAATCGTGCCGTCGAGCTGCTGCGAAACGGTGCCCGCCATGGTCGACATGAAGGTCTTCACGGACTCGAGGCCGCTCTCATACTGCTCAAAGGTATAGAAGGCAGAAGGGTCGGCCTTCACATAGCTTGCGATCATGGTGTCCAGCTCGTTGATCCGGGCCTGGAAGGTCTCATCCTTCAGGTAGCCGCTCAGCATGCTGCGGACGATCTCGTGATATTTCGCCAGGTAAGTCTCATTCGCCAGCAGCTTCGCTACCAGCGGCCGCTCGGCGAGTGCGCCCTGGGTAGGCTCGTCAATCAGCACATCTGAGCCGCCCATGCCGCCGAAGGCCATGTTGTAATCCCACGGCAGGATGGAGAAGATACCGTCGTCCTCGTACAGGTAATAGTTCTGCTTATTACTGCCGAGGTAACTGTCCATATTGCCGGTCACTGCGTTTAAGGCAATATAGCCAAGAGCGTCATCCACATCGATGTATTTCTCATAGTCGGTGCCGTTGTTCAGCTCATCCAGCATATCGACGAGAATGTCATCGTTTGATTTCTTCGATTTCATCTCCAGGCCGGTGTAGAGGGAAGCGTCATCCCCGAGCCAGGTCAGATCGCTGCCCTGTCCGGTCATCTGGCCTTTATAGAGTGCGCCGTAGGCGTTGCCGAAATGGCGTTCCAGATAGGCATCGCCGATCTGCTCTACCGCCAGATAGAAGCCCTTAAGCTCCCCGTTAACGTAGATATTGACGAACGAATATTTTGGCACGGGCAGTCCCATGCTCTCCGCGAGCTCATAGGTCAGGAATTCCCGCATGTATGAGGCGTCGCTGTAGTTGTTGTTGAGATTGATTTTGGTAATCCCGAACAGGTTCTGATTCACATACTCGTCAAAAGACAGCTTGAAGCTGTACCGGTCCGAATCGCTCATCTGCACCACACTGCGCAGACTTAAGTTTCCTTTGGTCCGCACCCCGACATTGTCCATCTGGATGCCGTTATATTCGACGGAGGCGGTTTTGTATTCCTCGGCGCTGGCATTGTCCAGCATATCCTGGAAATCATCCGGGTCCAGCGTGATTTTGACATCTACAACCTTGTCCTTCGGAAAAACCTCTGTACCCTGACTCTGTTCCTCGCTTGATACCGCCTTGTTCTGCGTGTCCGTCATAGTGCTGCTGTTATCCGCAGAAGGATTTGAAATCTGACAACCAGCTATAGCGGTAACCAGCAGCAGGCAACTAAGAATGAGCAGAATCTGCTTACCTCGTGCTTTCATCTTGGGCACCGCCTTTCATGAATATAGATCTACCAGCCTGCAGCAGGCCCGTGATCATGAGACATAGTCGCCGCTATAGCTGATCAGCAGGGCATTCTTGACACCGGTAAGGCCGGAAACCGTGTTCACGAATCCGCCTTCCTTGTCGTCTAGCCGGAGCTCAAGCGTAAGCTCAATATTGCCGGCCGTTACCGTTTTTTGCTTCATATTATACCGTTTCACCGACTTGGTCAGATGGCTGTGAATTTCGCGCTCACTGTCGTCGCTGTCGCAGTTAATCACCAGCAGGTACGGAGTTTCGATAGAAGAACGTTTAATGAACAGGAACAGGATCAGGCCGATGATGATGGAGCCGATAATAGCCAGTGTGAAGAACCCGGCGCCCGTTACGATCCCGGCAACAGCTGCCCAGAACAGGAAGATCAGGTCGGTTGGATCTTTGATAGGCGTTCTGAAACGGACGATAGACAGCGCACCGACCATACCGAGTGACAGCACGAGGTTCGAGTTGATCGCGATAATAACGGTTGCAGTAATCATTGTCATGCCCATCAGGGAGACGTTGAAGCTTTTGGAGTAGAGGACACCGCTGAAGACCCGTTTGTACAGAATGTAAATGAAGAATCCGATCAGAAAAGCCACGCCGAGCGTAATCAGTATTTTGGAAATGCGGATGTCGGAAACGAAGTTGTCGGTCACCGAGCTTTTGATCATATCGGAAAAGGTAGTTGCGGTGTCGTTCGCTCCCTGTGCTGCGGCTGCAGCCAGACTTGCTGTGATGCTCATATCAATAATCCTCCCAAGTGTTGGTTTTTAGAAATTTCCGGCAAATGACGTATTTAGAAGCGGACTGCCGGTTCAGGCCTTCAAGCTGCAGGGCAATCCGGATATAATCGGGCAGGTATTCATCGAATTTGACCTCGAAAATAATTAAGCTCCCGTCAAGCGCCCGGACCGGCTGCAGCTCCTTGCTGAATATATCCACCGCATGCAGTCCCGTACGAAGCTCTTTGTCAAAAGTAATCCGCACGTTGCCGTTATGGCATACATAAGACTCGCGGACATAATCGACGATCACCTTCGGGCGCAGCAGGTTATGCCGCATCTGATTGTAGAGCTCCATAAACAGCGGCTTATCCGGTACATTCAGCACCTCATAGTTGCCGGCCATAATCTCATCGTACATGTCCCGCGTCAGCGGTTCTTTGATTTTGGCGATATAATCGTCCATCTTGATTTTTTTCTCAAAATGAATGACATCATCCTGCACATTGTAGATCCGTATGCGGTATTTGGCACGTTCACGCAGGCCTCCGAGCTTGTCGGACAACGCTGTATTGTTCATATCATCGAAATACAGGCTGCGGATATGGTATTCCCCGCTCTCGTCAGCATTCTGGTCTGTATCCATTAGGCTCTGGAGCCGCTGCCGGATGATAAGATATTGATGATAGCTAATGAAGAATTTCAGCTCGTGCCGGAATTGCAGCTTCTTGTTCATCTTACACCTCATTTCTCTCTCTAAGTTCTTGCGTGATCTGGCCGCTGACCCTATTCTAAGGGACCGACCTTATGATTTTCTTAAATTGAACTGAACGTCAGCTGAATGTTTTTACACTGCGTTTACAAATGTCACGAAATGTAAGGTTATTCCGGGGACGGGAATTTGACTTCCTGATGCCACTGGGGCTACCCTAGAATACAGAAACAGAACAGATCGAGCGGAGGGCTCAGAGAGATTGCAAGAATTGAAGCTGCAGGCGGAGGGAGTACATGAAAGACTTGAAAACATTCATTATCATCGGAATTATAGTCGTTGTATTGATCGTGCTGGCGCTTGGCGTGGAGCGGTTCAAATCGGAGCGGACCGCAGGGGGAGGATCTGAATTCTCGGGTGTACTTTATGATCTGGTCAGCACGTTTAAGGGTGATGCGGCCACCAGCCGTGCCTTTACCTGGTACACCGGGGACCCCGGAGCAGACGGCTGGCTTGAGGCAGTGAAAGGCGGGTCGGCTGATTTTAACGGAGATGGGATCATTAGGGTTCAGGCGGCCAACACTGTGATCAAGACGGATCAGGGTACAGCAGGCGTGCACAAAGCCGAGATTACCGGACTGGAGCCGGGAACTCGCTACACTTACCGGGTAGGCAGCGGAGAGGAAGAGGAGTGGAGCCCCGCATACGGGTTCAGCACTGCGGAAGCGGACAGCGGTCAGGTGACCTTTATTAATGTTACGGATTCCCAGGGAGTAACAGATGCGGATTTCGCAATCTGGGGCAACACCCTGGAACAGGCATTCAAGACCTTCCCGGCAGCAGAGTTTATTGTGCATAATGGTGATTTTACTGAAGATCCGGAGGATAGTGCGGCATGGAACAGCTTCTTTGGCTATGTTCAGAACAGGGTGGCCAGTGTGCCCCTCATGCCGGTGACCGGTAACCATGACGAGATTGATGAAGAGGCGGAGCTGTTTACCTCACATTTCAATCTGCCGGATAACGGGGCCAAGGGTTCAATCGCCGGTGCTTCCTATTCCTTCGATTACGGCCCGGTTCATGTGACTGTGCTGAATACAGAGAGTAATCTGAAGAAGCAGGCTGATTGGCTGAAGAAGGATCTGGCAGGTACGGATAAGCCGTGGACAATCGTAGCGATGCACCGTCCGGCGTATGGCGGGAACATGTACAGTAAGGTGGAGGACTGGACGGAGATTTTTGACAAATATAACGTGGATCTTGTGCTGCAGGGGCATAATCATGAGTATTCCCGTTCTTATCCGCTGCGCGCCGGTGAAATCGTGCCTGAGAGTGATGGTGGCAATGTTACAACAGGCGGAACGGTCTATGTGGTGACCAACGCCTCCGGGGCCAAATTCAACGAGAAGAAGGAAGACCAGTTCTACCATAAGGTTCATTTCCAGAATAATAAGCCGATGTTCGCCGGAATCACGGTTAGCGGGGATACCCTGACCTATCAGGCGTATGATACCTCTGGCAACAAGCTGGATGAGTTTGTTCTGAAGCATTAGAAATAGGGGTTCTTTTGGATGACATTCCATTAGAACCTTTTATTGTTAGAATAGTAATAAAAAGTGTGAAAATGGTACGATGATTGCTGACAGTTTTCTTATCGATTCGACCGTTTTCCCTCACAGTACAGGTTGTCAGCGCTCTATAATGAAAGCGTTATCAAAGAAAGAACCTGGGAGGTTAGAACCGTGATTCGAAAACGTATCCGAAGAATGGGAATGGTTGTCCTGCTGGCTGCAATGCCCTGCTCATTGTTTACCGTTTCTCCCGCAGTAACTCATGCCGCAGCAAGTGAAGCCTACAACTGGAACAGTGTGGTTACCGGTGCAGGCGGAGGGTTTGTTCCGGGTATTATTTTTAACCAGACTGAGCCGAATCTGATCTATGCGCGGACGGATATCGGGGGTGCCTACCGCTGGAATCAGACATCCGGCAGCTGGACATCGATCAGCGATTCTGTCGGCTGGGTGGACTGGAACAAGAATGGCGTAGATGCGCTGGCAACCGATCCGGTGAATCCGGACAAGGTGTATATGGCTACCGGCACCTACACGAACTCGTGGGACGATAATGGACAAATCATGCGCTCCAGCGACCGGGGAAATACGTGGCAGACAACGCCGCTGCCGTTCAAGGTTGGCGGTAATATGCCCGGACGTTCTGCAGGGGAACGGCTAGTGATTGACCCGAATAAGAACAGCATCCTGTTCTTCGGGGCGCGTAGCGGGAACGGCCTGTGGAAGAGCACCGACTCCGGGGTCACCTGGTCCAAGGTCAGCTCCTTCCCTAATGTGGGGACGTATATTCAGAATCCGACGCTTGATTATGGCAATGATCTTGTAGGATTATCCTGGATTACTTTTGATAAAAGCACAGGCACCTCCGGGAATGCCACCCAGACGATTTATGTGGGAGTAGCGGATACGG
Organism: Paenibacillus phytohabitans; assembly: GCF_013141775.1. Classification (GTDB taxonomy): domain Bacteria; phylum Bacillota; class Bacilli; order Paenibacillales; family Paenibacillaceae; genus Paenibacillus_AQ; species Paenibacillus_AQ phytohabitans. The sequence goes on along the minus strand of NZ_WHOB01000018.1, from coordinate 238,649 downwards.
CAAGCAGCGTCTACCGCAGCACGGACGGGGGAGCAACCTGGTCTGCTCTGCCCGGCCAGCCTGTAGGTTATCTGCCGCATCATGGTGTTCTGTCTTCTACAGGTGATCTGTACATTACGTACAGCAATGGCGTTGGACCGTACGACGGCAGTAAAGGCGAGGTCTGGAAATGGAACAAAACAAGCGGGGTGTGGACGAATATCAGTCCGTCTACGGGAACCGATAACTGGTACGGATTCGGCGGACTTGCCGTAGATGCGCAGCATCCGGACACCGTGATGGTCTCCAGTCTGAATGCCTGGTGGCCGGATGAAGTCATCTTCCGCAGCACCAACGGCGGGGCAACCTGGAGCCGGATTTGGGATTGGGGCAATTATCCGGAACGGACCTATAAATTTGCGATGGATATCACAGCTGCCCCGTGGCTTGACCATGGAGTAACTTCGACTTCCCTTGATCCTTCGCCGAAGCTGGGCTGGATGATGGGGGATCTGGAGATTGATCCGTTCAACTCCAACCGGATGATGTACGGTACGGGTGCTACAATCTATGGTTCAAACAATTTAGGCGCTTGGGATACCGGCGGGAAAGTTAATATTTCCGTGATGGCGAAGGGAGTGGAAGAGACTGCAGTGCTGGGGCTGATCAGCCCTCCATCCGGAGCACACCTGATTACTGCACTAGGGGATGTGTCCGGCTTCCGGTATGATGATGTCACTGCAGCACCGGTGAAGTTCCAGACAAGTCCTTCCTGGGCAACCACAACCGGCATCGATTATGCTGAGTTAAGCCCAGCCTATGTAGTACGTGTTGGCGGTGCGGACAAGGAGAAGTCCCCAAGCATGAAGTCGGTCGGGATCTCCAATGACGGCGGCACGAACTGGTATATGCCGAATGCAGAGCCCTCGAACGGGACTAAGACGACTGCCGGGCAAGGCCAGGTAGCTGTATCCGCCAGCGGCAACTCTATTCTGTGGAGTACCTCAGATATTGGCGTGTATTATTCCAAGTCGTCCGGCAATTCCTGGACAGCCAGCAGCGGTGTGCCTGCCGGGGCCAAGATTGCTTCGGACCGGGTGAATGCGAATAAATTCTATGCCTTCTATGCGGGAACCTTCTACGTCAGTACGGATGGCGGAGCAACGTTCACGGCTACGGGAGCAACAGGCTTCCCGACCAATAATGTCGGCAATCTTCAGCCGAATCAGGCCCAGATCAGCATCAAAGCCATGCCGGGCATCGAAGGCGATATCTGGTTCGCCGGCGGCAATACGGTGGAGAACAAATATGGCTTATGGCACTCTGTCAATTCAGGCGCAAGCTTCACCAAGGTGGCCAATGTTGATGAGGCTGACCTCATCGGGTTCGGCAAGGCAGCGCCGGGCCAGAGCTACATGGCACTCTATACAGTAGCTCAGATCGACGGTGTAAGAGGGGTCTTTCGCTCCGATAATGCCGGGGCCAGTTGGGTACGGATCAATGACAATGCCCATCAGTATGCCAAAATCAACATGGCCATCACTGGAGATCCGCGCATCTACGGACGCGTATATCTGGGAACCAATGGCCGGGGCACCTTATACGCTGATCCGGTGAACCCGCCGGCGGCAGGCTCAACGATTACGCCGGTCAGCGCCAGCTTTGACAAGAAGACGGCGAATCAGGCGGATATCGCCGTGACGATGACGCTGAACGGGAACACATTAAGCAGCATTAAGAACGGCGCGGCAACGTTGACTGCTGGAACGGATTATAGTGTGAGCGGATCGGCAGTCACGATCAAGAAAGCATATCTGGCGACGCAGGCCGTGGGTACGACAACGCTGAGCTTCAATTTCAGCGCCGGAGCAGCGCAGACCTTGGCTATTGCGGTAGTGGATACAACAACACCGGCCAGCAATTCTGCGATAACGCCGGTCAGTGCCAGCTTCGACAAGAAGACGGCGAATCAGGCGGATATCGCCGTGACGATGACGCTGAACGGGAACACGTTAACCTCGATTAAGAACGGTGCGGCATCGTTGACCACCGGGACGGATTATAGTGTGAGCGGTTCGGCAGTCACGATCAGCAAGGCGTATCTGGCCGCGCAGGCGGTGGGTACGACAACGCTGAGCTTCAATTTCAGCGCCGGAGCGGTGCAGACCTTGGCTGTTGGGGTAGTGGACACAACAACGCCGGCCAGCAATTCTGCGATAACGCCGGTCAGTGCCAGCTTCGATAAGAAGACGGCGAATCAGGCGGATATCGCCGTGACGATGACGCTGAACGGGAACACGTTAACCTCGATTAAGAACGGTGCGGCATCGTTGACCCCCGGGACGGATTATAGTGTGAGCGGTTCGGTTGCCACGATTAGCAAGGCGTATCTGGCCGCGCAGGCGGTGGGTACGACAACGCTGAGCTTCAATTTCAGCGCCGGAGCAGCGCAGACCTTGGCTGTTGCGGTAGTGGACACAACAGCACCGGCGGCCGGCGGCCTTAAAGTTCAGATGTACAACAGCGGTACAGCGGCTGCGGCCAATACGCTGAGCCCGAAGATTAAGCTGATAAATAACGGCACGGCTGCTGTTTCATTGGCCGATGTGAAGATCAGATATTATTACACTATTGACGGTGAGCAGACCCAGAGCTTCTTCTGCGACTGGTCGCAGGTGGGAAGCACGAATGTGACCGGGACGTTTGTGAAGCTTCCGGCTGCCAAGACCGGAGCTGATTATTACCTGGAGCTTGGATTTACAAGCGCAGCAGGTTCCCTTGCGGCCGGGGAGAGCATAGATATTCAGCTGCGGGCGTCCAAGTCGGATTGGAGCAATTACACCCAGACCGGAGATTATTCCTTTAACGCAGCGGGCACAGCTTATGCGGATTGGGCCAATATTCCGGCCTATATCTCCGGCAGCCTGGTATGGGGGAATGAACCATCTTGATTAGGAGTTCAAGTGAGTAGAGTAGCAGAGTCTTGAACAGCTTCGAACAGACAGCCCCCTTCCGCAATATTGCGGAGAGGGGGCTGCTTGCTGTGTGTAGAATGAATCTGCCAGCGCTGTAGCGGCTATAAAGTCTGCCCGCTGTCGACGGTGATAATCTGCCCGGTCATGGCTTCCTGAGCGAGCGCGGAGCAGATGAAACGGGCGATATCTTCCGGCGCGGCAATGCTCTGCAGCAGCAGGTTCGGTGCGAGCTTGTGCATCTGCGCTTCCCGGCCCGCCCACCAGCGTGTCGCTACGGCTCCCGGGGCAACGCAGTTGACCCGGATGTCAGGGGCGAGAGCCTTGGCCAGCGACCGGGTCAGACCGTGAACAGCCGCTTTGGATACCGCATAAGGAAGTGACGAACCAGCACCTGTATTTCCGGCAATGCTGCCGAGGTTGACGATGGCCCCTTGCCCGCTTGATTTCATATACGGGGCGGCTGCCCGGGCACAGAAGAACATACCTTTGACATTTACGCCGTATAATTCATCCCACACCTCGGAGGTGACTGCCTCCAGATCATCCATAGGAATATGCTGCGTGATACTGGCATTATTCACCAGCAGATTTACAGTGCCATAGGTCTGTACTACTTGTTCTACCATTGCCCGTACCTCGGCATCTGCGGACACATCGGCTTGTACAGCAATGGCCTGCCCGCCCTGCGCTATGATCATGTCAACCGTTTCCCGGGCTTCCGCTTCCGAACGGGAATAATTCACGGCAACCTTTACGCCTTGCCCGGCAAGCTGAAGGCTGGTTGCCCGCCCGATACCTGTTCCTCCGCCTGTCACTATCGCGACATTACCCTTCAGATCCATCCTTATCCGCTCCCGACTTCTTATTGTTATTGAATATCCTGAGTACAATTGTATTCAGTTTGCCTGGTTTTGTATAATTGAATGAAATGAAGGAATGATTCAATAATATTGAACTATATCGAGCGCACTAGAACAATCTCAACAGCAGATGGTCAATGGACTCTGTAATGAAACACCCTCAAGCTCAGGTAGGCTGAATGCTATTCGCCATTCCCGCGGAAAACGGGAGTCTTACTGGAAAGAGGTTAGCGCAAATGGATTTCAAAACTTTAAAAACCTTTCAGGCCATTGTGAGCACAGGAAGCTTTAACCGTGCAGCCGAAGAGCTTAGCTATGCCCAGTCTACGGTTACAATGCAGATCCAGAAGCTTGAGGCTCAGCTGGGCGTTCAGCTCCTGGAGCGCGGCAAACAGCAGGTGATCCTGACGGAGGCCGGGAGGCTGTTCCATGAGCAGAGCCTGCAGATTGTGAAAGACATGGAGCGGCTGCAGAGCAGTCTGGCTGATCTGCAGTCGGGCGGAGCAGGGAGTGTCCGGATCGGTGCAACCGATCCGACTGCGAGTTACCGGCTGCCGCAGCTTTTGCGCATATTCATGGAACAGTTTCCCCGGATCATACTTTCAGTAGAGATTGCCGGAACAGCGGCTCTCAGCGGGCGGCTGCTTCGGGGAGAACTCGACATGATTCTGTGTTCAGCCCCGCAGCTTGGGACGGAGCTGTATTTCGAGCCGCTTTTCACCGAGGAGTTCGTGCTGCTGCTGCCCGAAGGTCATCCTCTAGAGACGGAGAAGGAGATTACTGCGGACCTGCTTCGCGGACACCGTCTGCTTATTACGGCTGTGGACTGCCCTTACCGCAAGAAGCTGGAGAGTATTCTGCAGGAAGCAGCCGGCCCTCCGCTGAACACTATGGAAATCGGCAGTATGTCCGCCTTGAAATTCTATGTGGAGAACGGTATTGGGATGGCTTTTGTACCTGAGATTACCTTACAGACTCTTCCGCCTGGTACAGTGGTCAGGAGACTATCAGGGCCGGGAGTTGATATGAGCTGCGGAATCGCCTGCAGAATAGCTGATTACCCGCTGAGGGGGGCGAACTTACAAGTCTATCAATTCCTGAAGCGGGAACTGGGGATACCTGTGCATATGTAGAATAGAGCTAATAAGTGCTGATAAGAACGGTTTGAGACAACTATACTTTATTTCCATATCCGGCTGTTCATGACGAAACTCATGGGCGGCCGTTTCTTTTTGTGCAAGGATTGAATTTATTGTACTCAAAGGGAACCTTTGTCCCGCAGCGGACCAATATAGAGTGAAAACCAAGACAGAAAGGAGAGAGACGGATGACTGAGGAAGAGCTGCATGGCTGTCTGCAAAGGCTGAAAGAAGGAGACAAGGATGCTTTCACTGCGCTGCATGACAGCATCAGGCACCAGGTGTACGGGACAGTCTGTCTGCTTGTTGACCGGCAGGGCGATGTGGCTGATGTAGTGAATGAAATCTACATAGAATTGTTCCGTAGTCTGCCGCAGTATGACAGGAATCGGCCCTTTGGGGCATGGCTGAACGGAATGATTGTACGGCAATGCAGCAACTGGAGCCGGAGAAGCTGGCGCAGGCTGCGCATCCAGATCCGCAGCAGGGAGAATGCGTCAGAGTTGTTGCTGCCGGGGGCGGATACACCGCTCCTTGAGCAGGAACAGCGGGGAGAGCTGCTTCAGCTGGTGGCTGGGCTTCCCCCTAAACTGCGCAGTGTTGTTGTCCTTCGCTACTATGGGGAATGCAGCTTTGAGGAGATAGCCTCTGCCCTGGAGATACCGCTGGGTACCGCTAAATCCAGGCATCACAAGGCAATGCGCAAGCTGCGGCAGCATGCCGTATTCACAGAGGAAGATGAGATGAAGGGGGACTATACATGCCTGTCGAAAGTCAATTGAAACGGGAGTTTGCCAGCTTTAAGCAGAATACAGTAATGCCGGAACAGCTGGAGACACAGATTTCCGCAAGCTTTGATCAGTACTTCAAATTCCAAAACGAACGGAAAACCAAAAGACATATACGTGGCACTGCAAGGATAGCGGTTGTTCTCTGCGGCCTGATGCTGTTCGGAGGCGTGGTTTATGGTGCGGAAAGGTTATGGGCCGTTACATATGGTTCTACTGGAATAAAGGTGATCGTTCATTCAGACTATACTGAATCCGATGAACACGGTGAGCACGTGAAGCTGCTTGTTGAAGACATTCAGACTAAACTGGCTGTGAATGAATCCGCCTTCCTGTACGTATCACTGCCCAATGGGGGATATGACCTGCTTAAGGTGAACTGTCCGCAGCTGTTCTCCGATATAGAGAGCTGGAAGGAGGTCATCGAGCCAATTACCGGAAAGCTGGCTGTGCCAAGCAGTCTGCCGGAAGGATATTATTTTGCCGAAGCGAGGTCTGACAGTCAGCTTGGGATTATAGACGAGTCCTGGGTAAAGAAATACACCAATGTCCTCTCGAAAAGGGTCAAGCCCGGTGAGGATTATGCCTGGATCAAGAGCTTCAACACTCCTAATAGAATAGCTAAGACTGTAAGCCCGCAGCTCATATATGAGGGCCCAAGAGGGAAAAGTGATGCAATTGTGGTTATGTATACGCCTAGCGGACTGGAAGCGCAGCTCACAGCAAATTTTGCAGCGGCTACTACGGTTGAGGAGATGAAGGTTGGAGCTTTAGATGCTTTATATATTGTGAATAAAGAAGCTTATGGGAACCAAAACAACTATTATGCTTATATCCAGTGGATCGAGCTAGGGGAGAATAACGAATGGAACATTTTGCATGAAGTAAGCACAGAATCACCGGATGTATCCAAAGAGACTCTGCTTAAAGTTGCCGAAGGCCTGCGCTAAAGCGGCCTATGCCAAGGTCAGCTGCATGCTTGTCCCGCTATAACTAAAATAAATCCCCCTATAACACATATAAACCTCTATTATTGATAACTTCATCAACAATAGAGGTTTATATTATAACCACTATACCCATGTTCTTCTCAGACTCCTTATCCTATCCTTTGTACTCAGCCGGGTAGAAATCGTCCGAGGCGGCAGTGAATTTGCCTATCCTGCCCGTTAAATCTTCTCTAATTCATCCGCTGATCACGATAGGATTGATTGTGGGCTTTTGAGCTTTAAGAAGCTCATACCATTTCGTGTAGGGATGGATTGAAAGCTGTAACGCCAGGATCAAAGATATAGTCTCAAGCTCAGGGAGTACAGCTGCTTAAGAGGACTGCCGGAGATTCTGCCCCCGCATGCGTTCTTACCGCAGTGTATGGTTCCTTGAGTTGATACCTGTATTATACCGTGATAGGCAGTAGCTGTAAAAAGGCGAATGCTTTAAATTTGCGGTTATTTTTCACTGTAAGATCATGTAAACGCTATTATGCTTCCTTATCCTTAGTTTTTAAGGAGGATTCCGAACAATAGTTATTCCCTCTAAACTTAATCCAACGTAACCCAGTCGCTGCAAGGAGGGATAAATACTCTAACGGAATCTCAGTCCGAATGTCCTGCGTATTCGCCATTTCTTCGCAAATAACGGAATCTCAGTCCTCCTCACCAGCTGATGAGTTCATGAGCCTGTGATGCTTCAGCCAATCTCCCGCTAATCTCCAGCCAAGCTCAGGTGAGGAACAGTGCAATTGCCAAGCTTCTTAGCTCAGCATGATTTGTCCGCAGGTAGCTTCACAATCTATACTTGATTCACCTGCAGGGTAAATTTGGTGCCCTGGAACAGTGCTGTCTTAAAAAATGGACGGCAAAAGCGTTGCCGTTTGCTGTATAATTTACTGATTGTTATGTTGCGGTTCAGCTATCCGGGCACTTGAAGGAGGAAGAAAAGGATGAGTTTGTTTGGAGTGAGGCTTGACGGAACCCGCAGCGGGTTAATCAAGTCTTTTCTGGAGGATAATTATGTATGTGCGGGAGATCCCGTTGCTGGAGATCTGGAGTTCAGCGGGAGAGAGGATATCCGCAGCAGGCTGGCTGCATCCGGAGCTTATCAGGGGCGGGAGCTGGAAGAAGCTCTCAGCAGTTTAGACACCTTCGTCAACATGATGCAGGACGGGGATTATGTGCTGATTGCGGATGAGGAATGGGTATACCTTGGCGATTTGGGTGATTATTTCTATGATGCCCGGCAGGAGAGTGTGGAGGGCGGAACTGCGCACCGGCGCGGAGTAACCTGGCTGAAGAGTCTGCCCCGTACAGCTGTGAATTCTGCAGTACAAGCACTGCTTGCTTCGGATCAGGAAGTAACCCGCTATTCAGGGGTGCTGCCTGCAGCAAGAATGGATTTGTGGCTTGCAGATTCTTCGGATGTGGATGTGGAGACTGCTCACTCCCCGGCCCGTGTGGATGAAGCCACAATAGCTGAGGCGCTGGCTGTTCTGAAGGCTGCCCTGCACAGTCCCGATGCGGAGCGGCGGGAACGCGCGGCAGCGGCTATATTGCATTATGCCAAATGAACGAACATCAGACTGAAGCTTTATCTTATAAAATCACAGCAAAAAGGTCTTCCAGTTAAGCTAGCTGCCGGAAGACCTTTTTGCTGTCAACTATTAAATAGGGACTTCTCTGGACCCGGTGTAGTCTCAGATAAATTCTACGAACTCATTAACCGGCTTGCGGTAGCCGCGCGGTCTAATTTTGTGCTTGTTGTCTTTGCCGATCGTAATCAGCATTACCGGAACGAAGTTGTCGCTGAGCCCGAGAGTAGCTTTCACCGCTTCCGGATCAAAACCGATCATCGGGCAGGTATCCCAGCCCTTATCCTTGGCAATCAGCATGAACTGCATAGCTGACAAGGACGCATTGCGGATTGCTTCATCCCGCTGGAAAGCGTCTTTTCCGGTATAAGAATCATTAATAGACTGAATGGTGCGGTCGTAATCCTCTTCGCTCATGGCTCCCAGCATTTTAAGTCCGCTATAGATTTCTGGAGCCTGCTGGTAGGCATTTTTGTCACCCAGTACAACGATGACAGCCGAGGCGGTGTGGATTTTGTATTGGCCGTACGCACCTTTACGGATTTCTTCCTTCACAGTGTCATCGCTGATGACTTTGTAGTGGGCGTGCTGCAGGTTGAAGGCCGATGGAGCCAGGCGGGCCAGTGAGAACATCTCCTCCAGCTCATTCTGTGGGATTTTTACCCCTTCAACGAAATTCATAGCCGATCTGCGGGACTGAACCAATTCTGAAAAAGTACTCATAAATAATGACCTCCATTGTGATATGTATGTTGGTTAGTAATAATCAATAGCTGATATTAATTAATAAACTTACAATAAGTTACTTGCATAAAATATCACGACCACAAGCATACGTCAATGATTAAACAACATTAAATTGTGAATTTTAGTTCAAATAGTCGATAAATTTTGAAAAAGCGAGAAAAGAAGTGATTATAATCACAAAATAAGGCTATAAAGCCAAAAACATTGTGACATTTATTACAACCGGAATGTTATAATAGTCACATAGTTTCAGTGGATGAATACTTTTAAGCAGCAATGCCATTGTAAAGGAGACTTCGATATGTCAGAAACCATTACCCAAACCCCTTTGGAACAAGAAATACCCGCAGCAGGCCTTCCCCAAGAGGATTTGCTGAATCAGCTTCTGAAGCCGGAAGTTCAGGAATCCCTGATTCTTCTGGTGGAGCAGCTGCCGCAGATTACCCAACTGGTGAATGTATTAACCAAATCGGTCGATTTTGTACAATCGGTTGCAACGGATGAAGTTTTGAAAAATGATACGGTAGGCGCAATCAAGGAGATGGCGGGTCCTGTGGTAGGCTCTGTCAAGAATCTGGCGGCTACGGTTATTGAAGCGAAAGACCGCGCGGATGCAAGCAGTGAAACCATCAGCCTGTTTGGCATGATGAAAATGATCAAGGACCCGCAGGTACAGAACGTGCTCCGTTTCATGAATGCATACCTGCAGGTCAGCGGCGAACGCCAATCCGGTAAATAATTATTGTTCAATTCTTAATCGTAAGGACGGAGGAAATATGATGTCAAAACACATAGTTATTCTAGGTGCAGGTTACGGCGGCTTATTGAGTGCGCTAACCGTGCGCAAATATATGAGCAAAGCTGAAGCCAGAGTTACAGTGGTTAATCAGTATCCAACACACCAGATCATTACCGAACTACACCGCCTTGCAGCAGGAAGTGCTTCGGAACAGGCGGTTGCCATGCCGCTAGCGAAGCTGTTCGCCGGTAAGGATATCGATCTCAAGATTGCCAAGGTTAATTCGTTCTCGGTGGAGAATAAGCAGATCATCCTCTCGGATGGAGTAATGCTGACTTATGATGCTCTCGTTGTCGGTCTGGGCAGCACGACGGCTTATTTCGGCATTCCGGGACTTGAACAGTACAGCATGGTGCTGAAATCAGCGGCGGATGCACTGCGGATTCACGGACACATTGAAGACCGGATTCGTGAATATGCCAAAAGCGGCAACGCGGCCGATGCAACCATCCTGATCGGCGGGGGCGGCTTGACAGGTGTTGAGCTTATAGGTGAAATTGCCGATGTACTACCCAAGCTGACTAAGAAATATGGAGTGAATCCGGCTGAGATTCAGCTGCTGCTCGTAGAAGCCGGACCGAAGATTCTTCCGGTTCTGCCGGATCATCTGATTGAGCGCGCTACAACCAGCCTCGAGAAACGGGGAGTTCAGTTCCTGACAGGTCTTCCTGTTACTAATGTAGCAGGCAATACCATTGATCTGAAGGACGGCCGCCAGATTGTGGCGAATACCTTCGTCTGGACCGGCGGCGTACAGGGTAACCCGCTGATAGGCGAGTCCGGGCTTGAAGTGAACCGCGGCCGCGCAACCGTGAATGAGTTCCTGCAATCCACTTCACACCAGAATGTATTTGTAGCCGGTGACAGTGCGGTTGTGTTCGCACCGGACGGCCGTCCGTATCCGCCAACGGCACAAATTGCCTGGCAGATGGGTGAACTGATCGGCTATAACCTTTACGCTTACCTGAATGATAAAGCCTCCGAGACCTTCAGTCCGGTGAATTCCGGGACACTTGCCAGTCTTGGACGCAGAGACGGAGTAGCGATTGTCGGCGGCAATTCCACACCGCTGAAGGGTCTGCCGGCAACGCTGATGAAGGAAGCAAGCAATGTCCGGTATTTGACCCATATTCACGGGTTGTTCAGTCTGGCCTATTAATTCTCTCCTAACCATCTATACCTAATGCAGGCCGCTTCCATGCGGCAGATCATCCCCTTAAACCGCCAGCAGGCAGTTGAAGGGGATTTTTCATGAATACAGACTGTGAAAGGAGAGCTGTGTGAAATTACATAGTAAATTACTGGAAGGCCCTTTATCCTGAATGAGGCATACATCCTTTATATGAACTTTTTGCGCAGCACTAGGAGGAGAAGATGATTCAGAACGGGTTTATCTGCAATTGGATGGAGGTTCAAACGGACGGGCAGGGCCGCGGATTGTATTATAAATATTCTGCATACCGTGCGCCTGCTGTCATCTTTATTTCCGGATTAGGGGATGGTTGCGATTCCTGGAGCGGTGTCCAGGAGAATATTGCGCAGCATGCCTCAACCCTCGCTTATGACAGAGCCGGTACCGGGAACAGCCCGCGAGTGCCGGGACCGCGCTCCTGCCAGGATCTGGTGGAGGAGCTGTACCGGCTGCTGGCACTGCTGGATATTAAAGCCCCTTATATTCTGGTCGGTCATTCCTTTGGCGGTCTGGTAGCCAGACTGTTCGCCTGCTGTTATCCTGAGCGGACTGCGGGAATTGTACTGATAGATGCTGCAGGCGAATATAAGGAGCTTACTTATGAGCGGGTGCTGCCCCGTCAGTATATCGCTGCGAACCGGGCGTACCTGCTGAACCCTTCGCTCAATAGGGAGCAGATCGATAAGATGCACAGCTATAAACAGATCTCTGCTGCCCGGGGTTCCATGCCAAGCCAGGTTCCGCTGTCGGTGATAACCAGAGGGCTTGCGGATGAGGATGGATCAGACTGGCCGGCACACGCGATACTGGAGGTTGAGCAGAAGAGCCAGGCGGAGTTCCTGGAATTATCCGCGGCCAGCAGGCAGGTGATCGCCGGAAGCAGCGGTCATTATGTCCATCATGACCAGCCCGGACTCGTCATTAATGAAATTATAGGGATGATACAAGCTCAATCCAACGAGCTTAATCACTGATATCAGCGTCTTCACAAGAACCTTCACAGTACTGGTGATTTAGATTGATTACACAGCGGCACAAGGAGCAGCAGAAGGCAACCTGAATACTGCCCTGCATGAAGCGCTTAGAGCCGTGAACAGATTTACTCCGTAAATATGTAATGAAAACGTATTCGCAGGAAAATCTATTTGTTATAATGTTGATGTTTATACCATTACAGATGTTTTCATAGGAGGATTTCAGGCATGCCATTTCAAAAGAACGATATCATCCTGTTCCAGGGTGATAGTATCACGGATTGCGGCCGCAATTACGCAGACGCTTCATCGCTGGGTGTAGGTTACGCGCTGATGGCGGGCGCTCGTCTTGGGCTGCAGTATCCGGAGAAGAACCTTACCTTCATCAACCGCGGCATCAGCGGCAACCGCGCCGTGGATTTGCAGGAGCGCTGGGACCGGGATTGTCTGGAGCTGAAGCCGACCTGGGTGTCGATTTATATCGGTGTTAATGATACCTGGCGCTGGTTCGATTCCGGGCAGGAGACGACAGCGGCTGAGTTCGAGGCTTCCTACCGTGATCTGATTGAACGCACCAAGCAGAGCCTGGATGCCAAGCTGGTACTGGTTGAGCCGTTCGTACTGCCGGTGCCGGAAGACCGCAAGGGCTGGCGTAAGGATCTGGACCCGAAAATTCATGTGGTCCGTGAGCTGGCCCGTGAATATGGCGCTGCATTGGTCCCGCTGGATGGACTGTTCGCCGCCGCATCGGTTAAGGCCGAGCCTGCCTTCTGGGCCGGGGATGGCGTACATCCTTCACCTGCCGGCCATGCGCTGATTGCAGAGGCCTGGATGAAGGCTGTAGGGGCTATAAGCTAAAACAGAGTATAGCGGGAAATTCCCTACATATTGAATTTGCTGCACAGACCGGTTCCTGCGTATGCAGCGGACCGGTTTTTGGCATATACCTGAGCAGACCGTTGCCTTCAGGGTGACACGCGGCAGATACGTGAATTTCACTCTGCTTAAGAAGGCTGTTATACTTGTATCATACATAAGGATGTGGAGGTGGAACCCATAAGGCGGTTACTGCTGATTCTGCCTGTTCTTCTGGTTGTTCTATTAAGCGGATGCCAGAATGCTTTCGGCTACATTAATTCAAGATGGATTTCTGAAATTGATTTGACCTATAACTCTATAGAGAGCCAAGCGGAGACGGCTCCCTTTGAGTCCAGGATTTTCAAAGACGGCGAGTTCATTAAGACGATGGCTTCTGCCATGAATACAAGCAAGCGTATTGCGGGAGAGCTGGATTACGATGCGGATTTCAGCATGAAGCTGGTCTACGGAGATGGTTATACAGAAGACTTTATTCTGGGCTTGGGCCAGGAAGAAGGGAGTAGCGGACTGCTGCTATCTGCTGAGCGGAACGGGACGGGCTATAAAGTCTCTGCCAAGAATGCCGATAAGCTGCGCAAGCTGATCTTCAGCGGCGGAAGTCCAGCAGCGGCGAAGTCCGAAGCGGAGGAGGCATCGGTGGTAACTCAAGGTCCGGTAACGGTCTCACGCAATGATTTATACCCGGTCACAGGAAACAAGGAATTCCTGAATCTCCAGCTGCTGAAGGGCAGCTACAGCGAGGATTGGTCCATCGCTTCCCCGCTGGCTGGACGGAGCTGGAGCGGTCAATTCCGGCTGGCCATTACGGATGAACAGGGCGCAGCACTGGGCACGTTCGCGCTGAGCCGGCATTTCACCGAAGAATTGAGCTTCGGCGATTTGTTCCAGATTCAGTTCGCTGATTATAACGGGGACGGTAATCCCGATTTTACGGTTGGCCAATATGGTTCTTCGAACGGATCATTGTTCAAGCTGTTTACAGTGAAGCCGGATCATTCGATCCAGGAACTGCAGATTAAAGGAGCGGCTTCCGGGCTGTTCATCAGCAGTCCTGACCGGTATTCGGTTAAGCTGGACGTGATCGAAGGCGGTTTCCGGGCGGATCATTATGACAACGCTCTTGGCAGGCAGGTTGAGACTTCATACCGCTGGGACGGAGCCGCTTTTCAGGAGGTAGCCGGAGAATCAACAGATAAGAGAGGAATGTGAACAGGATGACGAGCGAGACACTGCAGGATTTGCAAGGACTGAAGGCAGCCGGTAAAGTGGTGGGCCACACCATCGCCGAGATGAAGAAAAGTGTAGTTCCCGGAATGACGACTGCAGAGCTGGATGAAGTGGGCGCGAGGATTCTGAACCATTTTGGCGCGAAATCTGCCCCTAAGGTAACCTATAACTTTCCCGGAACCACCTGCATCAGCGTCAATGAAGAGGTGGCACACGGAATCCCGGGTCAACGGGTAATCCAGGCCGGTGATTTAATCAATATTGATGTTTCGGCCGAGTTGAACGGGTACTACGGGGACGCCGGGGTATCTTTTCAACTGCCTCCTTATAATGAGAAGCTGGTCCATCTCTGCCGGAGTACGGAGGAAACCATGATGAGCGTGATTAATCACCTCAGAGCGGGAATGAAGGTGAATGAGATTGGCCGGGTCATGGAGTCGGAGGCACACAAGCGCGGCTACAAGGTTGTGCGCAATCTGTGCAGCCACGGCATCGGCAAATCGTTGCATGAGAAGCCCTACGAGATCCTGCCGTTCTATAATCCGCGGGTAACGACTGTGCTGAAGGAAGGTCAGGTCATCACGATAGAGCCATTCCTGTCTACGGGTGCGGATTTTGTAGAGCAGCAGTCGGATGGATGGACGCTCAGTGTGGCGGACAACAGCCGTGTTGCCCAGTATGAACATACGATTGTGGTCACCAAAGGCAAACCGATTATTCTGACAAGCGCCTAAGAGCTTAGCACCTAAGAACGAACAGATACGGTCTGCCCTCATAAGGGTGGACTTTCTTTGTTATTCCGAACCTAGAAATAGAGGGACAATGAAAATGGATAATGTATCGCAAGTCAGCAACGCTTTTATGACATTTATGAAGGAAGCACCAGAGCAGCATCGAGCCTGGGTGGAAGCGGTGCAGAAGCTGGATGCAGCAAGTGCGCTTGATGCCCTAACAGAAGAAATTGCCTATATCTCTGTACTCGCGGCGGTCAGGCTGGAAAGCGGGCTGGCCTTTCATGTCAAGCATGCCAAATCACTCGGCGCTACCCGTGAGGAGATTATCAGCGCAGTCCTGCTGCCTCTTCCGGCTGTAGGCAATGTGGTCATTCAGGCCTTGCCCGTTGCTTTGCAGGCTTACGACAGCGAGTAATACTTGCAGAACGACGGATATTGAAGGAGCGGGTAGCGTGAAAATTGCTTTTATTCTGTTTGACGGCATTACGTTTCTGGATTTCGCGGGTTTTTATGATGTAATCTACAGGCTGCGCCAGTTCCCTGCAGGGGAAGGGCTGGAATGGGATATCTGCGGTCCGGCCGGGGAAATCACAGATGAAATGGGGCTTACGGTCAAAACCGGTAAAGTGCTGCCGGATTTATCAGTATATGATCTGGTATTTGTACCCGGCGGGTTCGGGACGAGGGCATTACGTCATGACGGGAGCTTTATCTCCTGGCTTCAGGGAGCAAGCGGGGTTCCATATCTGGTTTCGGTATGCACCGGTGCCCTGCTGCTGGGTGCTGCCGGATTGCTGGAGGGACGCAGGGCCACAACACATGCATCGGCTTATGAGCTGCTTGAGCCGTATTGCCGGGAAGTGGTTCATGCCCGGATTGTGCAGGACGGGAATGTTATTACCGGAGGCGGGGTCTCAACCTCAATTGATCTGGGATTATATCTGGTATCCTTGTTTGCCGGCCGGGAGGCTATGGCTGCCGTGAAGCAGCAGATTGACTATCCGTATGATGCACAAGGCATTGTAATGTATTCCAATGAGTAAAACATCGAAACCGGAGGGATGAAGGTGAATAGTTAGCCGGGAGCGGCGATAAGCAGATGATCCGGATTGTGAAGAGTAATCTGGGGAAGAAACGGCTGAGTCAGAAGTACCCCAAGGAGGTGAGGAAACTCCTTGCAGGATTGACAATTGTCTAGAATGTAACTATTATTGTTACATCTGCCGGGAGACATTCTGGTCAGTATGAAGGAGAGATTCCCATGAACATCAGCACCCGGTTTGCGGTCGCTATTCATATTCTAACTTTAATAGACAGCAACAAAGACGGTAAAAGCACCTCGGAGTGGATCGCCGGCAGCGTCAATACGAATCCGGTTGTCATCCGCCGCCTTACAGGCATGCTGAACAAGGCCGGTCTGGTGGAGGTCCGCCCCGGGGTAGCCGGTGCGAAGCTTACCCGAAGTAGCGCGGATATCACGCTTCTGCAGATTTACAAGGCGGTCAATGCAGTGGAAGAGGATTCACTCTTCTCTGTCCACGAGCATCCGAACCCGGAGTGCCCGGTCGGCAAGAACATTGCCGGGGCAATTATTCCCGTGTTCTCACTTGCGCAGAAAGCGATGGAGAATGTGCTGCAGGAGGTTACACTGGATCAGATCGTACATCAAATTCCTGTTACGTGAGGCAGAGGAGGAAGGTGCTATGCGAAACTCTATGCCAAAGCGAAAAGGCGCTGCTTTATATATAACGGTGTTGCTCGGGCTTGGATTATTGTATCTGCTCATTTTTCCTTCTCCTACCCCTGAGCTCGCTGTACGCAAGAGCCTGCTGATCCGTGATCCGGTGGCTGCATTGGCGGGCAGGGTTACAGAAGGACGGATTAAGGATGATCCAAGGTACGGTAATCTGTACTACGCTGAACAAACAGAGCGAAGCTACATCTATGTGAAGAAAAGCAGGCTGGGCTGGCATGTAACCTCAAGCGGCACCGGCCCGTGATGTAAGATTTTGTAGACTGCCACAGAAACTTAAGGAAACTTTCAGCAGAGATTTATGTACTTTTAAGGTTCGGGGAGTATATTAAAGATCTCCACCCCCCAGTGGATACATTTATGCTAGACCCCGCCGTGCCTCGGCAGGGTCTATCTCTTTGTTTAGGACTTATAAATTCATCAAACCTTTATGTGATTTTCATCAGGCGTTAAGCTTCAGCCTGTATATTAATCACATGACCCCCTTATAATAGACTTTGGCCCTGCCGGTTCCCGGCAGGGCCCCTTTTTTGCGGCTACACAAATCGCTGCTGCTGTCTTTACACATTATTCCAGATGGTTTAGACTGACACCATGTGTGGCTTACTGGAATAAGGGGGAAGAGCATTGATATGATGGTATTTTTGGCACTGATTATATGGTTCCTGTCGTTGCTGGTCTTTATGCTGATTATCCGCAAGGCCATTGATGGATCTAGGGCTACCTACAAACTGGACGAATTGATTCAGGAAATCCGGCTGCTCCGCAAGGAGATCAAGGAGAACAAGCATATTATAGACAAGCGGCTGTAGCGGACGGTGCTGCCGGCAACTCATCTCTAAGGAGTGATTACCTAATGATTCTGTTCTACAGCGGGGACCTGAGCGTCCGTAGGCTTGAAAGGGAAGATGCGCCCCTGCTGGTACGGTGGCTCTCCGATCCCGCAGTGCTGGAGTATTACGAAGGCCGGGACCGTCCGCATGATCAGACGCTGGTGCAGGCGCATTTCTATGAGGATGAAGAGGATGGGGTAAACCGCGGGATTGTGCAGTTCAAAGACCGGCCCATAGGTTATATCCAGTACTATCCTGTCGGCAGGGAAGAGAAAGAAGAGTATGGTTACGCGGATTATACAGGCAGGATCTACGGGATGGATCAGTTCATCGGCGAGCCGCAGATGTGGAATCGGGGCATCGGATCGACGTTGGTAGGAGGAATGGTGAAGTATCTGCTTGAAGCGGAGCAGGCCGACCTCATTGTTATGGACCCGCAATGCCGGAACCACAGAGCGCTTAGAGTGTACGAGAAGAATGGTTTTGTACGCGGCAAGCTTTTGCCGGAGCACGAGTGGCATGAAGGTGAATGGAGGGACTGCTGGCTCATATCCTATAATTCTAAATCTTAATTGTACATATAAATAAGGGGATGTTGTATATGAAGAACCGATTCACAATTCTGGGAGCCGCACTGATTCTGGGCCTTTCGTTTGTGGCGGGTTGCCTGCTTATCAGCAAAGAACGGACAACCGGCTTGGAGCAGGCAGCTGTGAGCCAGACCACAGTCCACCCGCTTCTGACGCTTGCCGAGACGGCGGAGCTTCTGCGGATCAGTGAAGATCAGGTGATCAATATAATCAAGGCGGAGAATGCGATTTTGAGCAATAACGGGCCTTTCGAGGGAATGATGCTGCCTTATATCAAGGTGGATGATAAGTTCCTGTTCAACGTTTTGGAAATACAGAACTGGGTTCAGCAGGCGACACTTGAAAAAAGGGTATATATGGGCACGAAGATTACCAATAGATGAGACTTGGGGAGTAAAGGAGCCAAATGAAATTTTATACATATTCATGGTATGAAGAAATGCAGGTGCGCGGCTTCATGGTGTTCCCTGAGACGGAGCAGGATTGGCTGGAGGATGTTGCGTGGCATGCTGCGGAGGGGCTCAGCTATAAGGAGAGGACGAGGGATTTCCTGGAATACCTCAAAACGGATTTGCTAAAGTACCTTCCGGAGTACTTCCATCCCTCCATTCATGACGGAACGATTAATTCTACTTATCCTGAACCTGAGTTCAAAGAACAGGCGCAGCAGTGGCGTAGTGAATACGAAGCCAGGATGAAGGTGCTGGATGATGAATACTATAGAAGGTATCTGTCTATTAAGGACAGCTTACCTGTACATGCTGTTCAGCTAGTTGAGAAGTCCCTTCATGATTCAAGGGTGATTTCATATGCTGTGCCGGCGGAGGAGGTTGTGGAGATCATTCTGGACTGCAGCGGAGCCATGCATTATCAGTGTGATATCAGACTAACCTTTACCGGGGTGACCGGGTTGGAGCTGCCTGAACGCCTGAACAGAATGGTCTGGTTGTATACCGAGATCTATGCGGTGGAACAAGGGTTTGAGTTACGGGTTCTGCTGGATTCGCCGCTGAGTGAGCTTAGAATTACTGCACAGGATGTATCATTTGAAATGCTTAGTGAACCCAAATACAACGAATGACTGCTTCGGAGCCTGGCCAATTGGCCGGGCTTTTTTATAGGAAGTTATGATATTCGTCAGTTGTAGATATGAAGTCCTCTGATTACGCCGGAAGTCGGCTGCATGGGGAATTTAAGGGATATATCCCTTTGATCTCACCGTATAGTAATTTAACTATTGGATTACCGCCTGATTCGCCACTCCGGACGATTTTGAAAAGTAATTGACAAACATATAGAGTGCTACTATACTAAAGTTAGTTAATGTGTAACGGAAACAGTTACAAGCTTGAATGATGCTTCTATAAACAGTCAAGACTAAGCAGCACTGAGCACTAACGTACCGGAGGGGTTAGCTTTTTATATGATCCATATGCTTTTATTCAGGAGGGGTTTATATGACGACAACAGCAGCACTGCCGCAAGAACTGGAAATTGGACTTGTACAGATTAGAGTAAGCAATTTGGAACGTTCGCTCACCTTTTATCAGAATGTAATCGGACTGAAGATCCTGCGCCAGCAGGGGCGTGAGGTTGAACTGACGGCGGACGGCGTGCATGTGCTGCTGGTGCTGCGGGAGATTGAACAGGCTCAGATTCTGCGCCGTAATTCGGCAGCCGGGCTGTATCACTTCGCGATTCTGCTGCCAGACCGTCCGAGTCTCGGGCTGGTGCTGCGTAATCTGATTGATGCGGGCATTGAGATCGGCCAGGGCGATCATCTGGTCAGTGAAGCACTGTATCTTCAGGACCCGGACAATAACGGCATTGAGATATACCGCGACCGGCCGCGCGACACCTGGAAGTATGAGCCTACTGGCAATGTGGTGATGACTACAGACCCGGTTGATGTGGACGGCTTGCTGGCGGCTTCCGAAGGGCTGAACTGGACCGGACTGCCTGCGGGTACGGTGATCGGGCATGTGCACTTTCATGTAGGCGATTTGGCGGAGGCCAAGAAATTTTATGTGGATGCGCTTGGTTTTGCAATCACGGCTCATTACGGGGACGCTGCACTATTCATCTCGGCGGGCGGATATCATCACCATATGGGGCTTAATGTCTGGGGGGGACAAGGAGCTAAAGCGGCTCCGGCCAATGCGGCGGGCATCGATTATTTCACTCTGCTGCTTCCGGGCAGCGGGGATGTATCTGAAGTGGCGGAACGTGTGAAGCAAGCGGGGTACCGTGTAGAAGTAGAAGGCGGCATCACTACCTTGAGAGACCCGTGGAATATTGGAATCCGGCTGCTTGTCAAAGGCTGAGAGGAATGAAAACTTGTCCATCTTCGCTCATTCCCCTATAATATGTGGAAATAAATGAGCGAAAGGATGAATCTTTTGCACAATTTCAAAATGGCTTATGTTGTCCTCTGTCACAAGAGCCCTCAGCAGATTAATTTGCTGATCGATCGTTTAACGGATGAGCATGTGGAGTTTTTCCTGCATGTGGATAAGAAAAGCGGCATCGAAGAGCAAATTATCCATCGCGAAGATATTCATTTCGTAGAGCAGCCGGTAGACGTACAGTGGGGCCATTACGGCCAGATTGAATGCATCCTGAAGTGCTTCGAACTGATCCGGGCAAGCGGGAATTATAACTATGTTCATATCATCAGCGGACAGGATTTGCCTCTTGCCTCCAATAAGGTGATTGCTGATTTCTTCAAAGAGCATGAGGGGCAGGAGTTCGTCAAGCATCTGCAGCTTCCGAATGAGGCGGAAATGTGGGGCTGCCTGTACCGGGTGTCTGTGTATTATCCGCGGTTCCTGGTCTCCCGGGCCAAAGCTGTCTCAGAGATCCGCAACCGTTATATCAATCTGGTGATGTCGGTACCCTGGCTTAAGCGCAGCCTGAAGGATCTGCCGGAGGCGCTGTATAAGGGCTCGAACTGGATGTCACTTACCGGGGGATGCATGCAGTATATCCTCGAATTCATCGCGGAGCATCCCGGATACGTCCGGTTGTTCCGGAATTCGTTCTGCGGCGATGAGATCTTCTTCCATTCAATTATTTTGAACAGTAAATATAAGGATAATGTAATCAATGAGATCAAACGCTATACCGATTGGGACACCGGACCGGAATTCCCCAGAACGCTGCGGGCCGGGGATTACGAACGGATTCGCGAGCAAGGTGCAGGCTGCTTCTGGGGCCGGAAGTTCGATCTGGATGTCGACAAGGAGATCATCAGCGATATTCTGCGGCTGGCTTGAGGCTCTAACTATCTTAGGAGGCATATATCATGAAAATAGCAGTCATTGGAGCAGGCGGCAAAGCAGGCAGTGAGATTGTGAAGGAAGCGCTGGACAGGGGACATGAGGTTACCGCTATAGTGCGGAACCCTGCGAAGGTAACGGACAGCAGAGCATCGGTGCTGGAAAAGGATATCCTATCCTTGACGGCTGAAGATTTGCGGAGTTATGATGCCGTCATAAATGCGTTCGGAGCGCCGTTTGGACAGGAGCATCTGCATGTGGAGGCCGGAAATGTTCTGATTGAGGCTCTTAAGAATGTGCGGGATACCCGGTTGATTGTCGTCGGCGGTGCAGGAAGCTTGTACGTGGATGAAGCCCGCACGGTGAAGGTTGTGGATACACCGGGGTTCCCGGATTTTGTGAAGCCGACAGCCCTGAACCAGGGTAAGAATCTGGAGATTCTTCAAACCACGGAGGGACTCCGCTGGACGTTCGTCAGTCCGTCAGCTAATTTTGCCGTCGGGGAGAGAACAGGTGCATATGTGAAGGGCAAGGATCATCTGCTCGTTAATTCCAAAGGCGAGAGCTACGTAAGTTATGCCGACTATGCGATTGCGATTGTAGATGAGCTTGAACAGCCGCAGCATATCGGCGAACGGTTCACGGTGGTGTCAGAATCCTGATCCCGGAGCAGCTGCTTTTGCAGTGAGGAAGCCGGATGGATGCTGGAAAGAGAATATAGCGGGAGGCACAAGCGGAAATTCCGGTGTGTCTTCCGTTTATTGGCGTTTATGCAGTTGCTGCAAATATAGGATATAATATTTTGAAAAAAGATATTCGGGAGATGATGGGGCTTGGAGACTTTTCTTGCTGTGCTGCTGATGCTCGGGCTAATCGCGGTATCGAATATCGTGAACCGTTTCATTCCGTTTGTGCCGGTTCCTCTGATTCAGATCGGACTCGGGATCATTGCCGCACTTGTGCCGACTGGAATACATATGTCTTTTGAGCCAGAACTGTTTTTTGTGTTGTTCATTGCCCCTCTGCTGTTCAATGACGGGAGACGGACACCGCGTGATGAGCTGTGGAACCTTAGAGCACCGATCTTGCTGCTGGCGCTGGGGCTTGTATTTGTAACGGTTTTTGTCGCAGGGTATGCCATTAACTGGATGATTCCTTCAATTCCGCTGGCGGCTTCCTTCGCGCTGGCGGCGATTCTGTCCCCTACGGATGCTGTAGCGGTCGGTGCGCTGGCCGGTAGAGTACATCTGCCGAAGAGTATACACCGTATCCTTGAAGGTGAATCGCTGATGAATGATGCCTCCGGTCTGGTTGCCTTCAAATTTGCGATCGCGGCCATGGTTACGGGAGTCTTCTCGCTTCCTAAGGCATCGCTCAGCTTTGTAATGATTGCCGCAGGCGGTTTGCTGCTGGGTGCGGCGCTCTCCTTTCTGCTGATCCGCCTAAGTGTATTCATCCGCAGATTCGGTATGGAGGATGTGACGATCCATGTGCTGCTGCAGATTCTTACGCCGTTTATCATTTATCTGATCAGTGAAGAGATTGGCGTATCCGGCATCCTCGCTGTTGTGGCCGGTGGTGTAATGTACGCCATTGAGAAGGACCGGGCCGTATCGCCGCAGTATAAGCTGCAGCTTGTATCAGCCAGTACCTGGTCGGTGCTGCTGCTGGTGTTGAACGGACTGGTATTCCTGATCCTCGGAGTGTCCGTACCGGATGTAGTGGAGGTCATCTACCGTGATCAGACGCTGAACAACTTCATGGTTGCAGGTTATGTGATGGCGATTACCGCGCTGCTCATTGTGCTGCGGTTCCTATGGGTCTATGCCTATTCCCTATGGGAGAGCCGGTTCCGCCGGGTAGAGAAGGCGCCGCTTAAGTCACAGGTCATTACTTCAATCTCCGGCGTGCGCGGAGCGGTTACGCTTGCCGGTGCCTTCTCCATTCCACTCGTGCTCGGGGACGGTATCACGCCGTTCCCTGAACGGGATCTGATTATTGCGCTGGCCGCAGGTGTCATTCTGATGTCGCTGGTTATTGCCAGTATCTTCCTGCCGCTGCTGGCCGACAAAGAGGAGACCGTGGTGCAGACGATTGGCTACGGAAATACGGAACTGGCAGCCAGGAATGTAGTGATCGACGCCGGGATGTCGATGCTGCGCAGCCTGGTTACGGAGAGCCCGGAGCGGGCGACGCAGCCTGTCTTACTGGAGTTCACAGACAAGATCGACCGGCTGTGCACGGCCAAGCCGGACAGTGACCCGGCCACGGAGCAGTTCCGGCGTCTGGGCGTTGAAGCCAGGCTGAGCGGCCTGGAGGCAGAGCGCACAGCACTGCGGCGGATGCTGGAGAACGGGGCGGTGCCCGCCCCTGTCGCCGTGAAGATGGAGGAGCTGCTGGATCATACGGAATCACTGCTCTGCAGACGGCTGGATACGCAAATTAAGTTCACGGTAACTGAAATTCAGCGCCTGTTCTCCGGCCTGTTCTCGGGCCGCTTCAACGGGGAAGAGGGCCGGCGGGCGGTGCAGAATGCCGAAAGTGCCCGGACAGCGAAAATTGCGATGTGCCAGGCGGCCGTGTCGGCCGTTAGCGCCGGCATAAGCGACGAGAACCGGCTTGCCTCGCAGAAGGTCATCGACAAGTATGAGCGGCTGGAATCCCGGCTGGTGCAGGGCGAAGGCTGGAGCAAAGACGGTGTCGTCGATGACGAGAAGCTGGAGCTGAAGCTGCAGGCCATTCAGGAGCAGCGGAATACCGTGCAGGAGATGTATCAGAACGGGGCTATTAATCTCAAGATCGCGGGTAAGCTGCGGCGGTTCGTAGATCAGCTGGAAACATCCATTTGGGAGGATTAATGATTATGGGGGAATTGCTTGCTAGCGGGTTGCACTTTGCAGAAATTACTGAGGAACATCTGGCCGGTGTGCTGGATATCTATAACTATTATGTACTTAACACTACCGTATCGTTTCATACCGAGCCGCAGACCTTGACGCAAATGCGCCAGTCTGTGCTGAACGGGGACCCGCGGTTTAAGTCATACGTCCTTCTGCAGGACGGCGATCTGCAGGGCTACGTACTGATTACCCGGCACAAGAACAAAGAAGCCTACGATACCTCCGGTGAAGTCAGCATTTACCTGAAGCCCGGCAGCGGAGGACAAGGGCTGGGCGGGCAATCGCTGCGGTTCATTGAAGAGCGGGCTAATGAGCTTGGGTTCCATGTACTGGTAGCTACCGTATGTGCAGACAATGAGCCCAGCCGCCGCCTGTTCGCGAAGCACGGCTACGAGCAGAGCGCCTTATTCAAGGAGATCGGCCGCAAGTTCGGCCGGTGGCTGGATATTGTCAGCTATCAGAAAATTATCGGCTAATCGTTGGCCGTTGCTTGAAGCCGCTAACTAAATTCCTGCACGAAAACCAACAATCTCTTCGTGATATCGGGAGTAATCAAGAATTGTTGCAGGAAATGCAGCATTTCCCCCTTATCCGGGCGGTTACGCGGGGCAATTATTGTATTTCATACAACAATCCTTAAGAATCATCCAGTTTCTATCGACCTAAGTTGGCAATACGTACAACAATTAGGCTTGTGTATGTAACCTAATTGGGAAGCAGACATCGGTGTGCCCCCCGTACAACGCAATAAGCCCGCTTGCCTTGCAGAGGACCAGGTCCCTGCAGGCAAGCGGGCTTTATGTACGTTAGGGCGCTTAGGGCGCACCGGTGGGCGGAGCCCCGGGGGAACAACTATCCGGATACGTGCTTCCTCCGGAACATCTGTCCCAGTACCTCGCTCAGCACAAGGCCGGCGGCGATGGCCCCGGACAGCAGCAGCGCCTGTACCGCAAACTGAATCCCCTGGTTGTTGTCATTCTCCACGAACTGGCGCATGGCATCATAAGCCAGACCGCCCGGAACCAGCGGGATAATTCCGCCGACGCTGAATATAATCACCGGCATTTTGAAGGAACGCGCAAAAAATTGGCTGATCACTCCGACAACCACGGTGGCTCCAAAGGTGGCAACAACGGTATCCCATCTGTCATCCAGCTGCAGATACAGCATCCAGCCGATCATTCCGGCAAATCCGCACTGAAGCAGTGCGCGCACCGGCGCATTAAACAGAACGCAGAAGGCTGAGGCAGCGATGAAACTGGTTATGAGTTGCAAAATCATGTAGGACTACCTCTTTCAAGTGGTAATTAGAAAAGGGACAACACGAGTCCGATGCCGGTTCCAATGGCAAAGGCGGTCAGGAAGGCGTCGGCTCCCTTAGACAGGCCGGAGACCAGATGGCCGGCCATAAGGTCACGGACGGCATTCGTGATGAGCAGCCCCGGTACAAGCGGCATTACGCAGCCGATGATGATCTTGTCCATCTCTTGTCCGATGCCAAGCCTGACGGAGAAGAAAGCCAACAGGCCGATGATAAAGGAGGCGATGAACTCCGCGAAGAAACGGATCTGGACCAGGCGGTGCAGATAGGTGACGGCGGCGAAGCCGACCCCGGAGATCAGCAGGGACGGCAGGGCATCCCACAGGCTGCCCTTGAACATTACGGTGAAGCAGGCACCGGTCAGGGCGGCAGCTACAGTCTGCAGCCAGACCGGATAAGCATGCGCCGCGTCATCGACAATACCCAGGCGCTCACGGGCTTCGGCGGCGGTAAGCTGGCGTTCGCTCAGCCGCCGCGAGATGTCATTGACCTCTGACACTTTTTGCAGATCGGTCGTCCGTTCAGCTATCCGGAACAGCTTCACCGGTTCGGTTCGGCTGGTGGTGAACATAATGACTGTCGGCGTAACGTAGCTATGCGCTCCAGGGAAGCCGAGCGATGCGGCCATCCGGCTCATGGTATCCTCCACGCGGTAGGTTTCGGCGCCGCTTTGCAGCATGATTTTGCCGGCCAGCAGGCACAGGTCTATAATATCATGCGCGGTAGTATTGCTATTGTTGCTTGTGCTATCCAACTTCGTCGATCCTCCCCGGGAATGTTATCTATTCGATTGTCGCCGCAATGTGTGAAAATTTCAACCTTTATTCCATATATTCTGACGAATAATAAAATTTTATCAAGAAGATAAAAGGAATATACATTTTTTAACACAGAAGCATAGAAGCACTGGCAACCGGACAGCCTAAGGACGCGTTCTTTGCAGGCCAGTCTAGTCTTCCAGCGTACATAGACCGGTGGCAACACCGCCGGAGACAATAGTCAGTATGGAATGAAAAAAAGTCTCTTTGGAGATCAGTACACCGCCGGCGCCAATAATTACGAAATCCGTCAGGAAAATAATCACTCCGACATTGAGCGGAATGTAACGTTTCATGAACTTGGCCAGCAAATCTGTTCCGCCCGTACTGGCTTTGAACCGCAGCATCAGGCCGAGCCCGCTGCCCATCAGGAAGCCGCCGATAATAGCGCTGGAGATGGAACCGAGTTCGATATAATACAGAAAGTAATATTGCAGCGGCCCGAGCAGTTCGATCAGGAAGGATGAGGTCAGCAGCCCCAGAATACTGTTATAGAAGATATCCCGCTCCCGGAACCAGGCCAGCAGGAAGATCGGAAGACTGCAGACAATGATGGCCAGTCCGATTTTGATGCCGGAGATGTAATTAATGATGAGGGCAATGCCGATAATTCCCCCATCGAGTATTTTATAGGGCACCAGAAAAAAGTTGGTTCCCGCTGCAATCAGCAGGCTGGCCAGCAGAATAATGACATACTTGGGATATGAACGCATCTTCAGCATCTCCAGACTTAAGGCATGTCTTAATAAATATGCACCGGTCTGGAAAAAAATAGCTATAAAGCAAAAAATCCTGCTTGCGCAGGATTAGAGGTGAATTGCTCAGGCGTGAACCGGCTCTGGTTTCTTTAGCTGCAGCGGTGGCGGGATCAGCCAGCCTTTCTGCTTGTTCATTTTGAGCAGTGCCATGCCGAAGACGGCCATTTGCGCGTGAATCTTCATGAACATTGCGCCGATATCCTCGCGGATCGACATGCCCATGACCTGGCTGCAGACCACTAGACTTAGCGATACTGCCCCGGAGAGGGCCGCAGCAATCTCCTGGTCGGAGAACCTTGCGCCTGCCGGGATATCCTCGAGCTTGACGGAGGGACGGTCCGGCAGTGCAGGCGGAGGCACGAAGCCGTTCACTTTGAGGATTTTGTCACAGTCCTTAATTTCCTGCTGTGCCTGATCCATAAGATCATCGATAATCTTCTTCAGATCCTGGTCCCCTGCATGAAAGTGAAATGCCTGATAGGTAGACAAGGACAATTTGGCTGTTGCCGAGACCTGCCAC
Source organism: Paenibacillus phytohabitans (assembly GCF_013141775.1). Taxonomy (GTDB): domain Bacteria; phylum Bacillota; class Bacilli; order Paenibacillales; family Paenibacillaceae; genus Paenibacillus_AQ; species Paenibacillus_AQ phytohabitans. The sequence continues at coordinate 210,998 of NZ_WHOB01000018.1, read as the reverse complement.
AGGTTGAAGATCTCACCATAGTGAAGCGGTTCATCTTTGGGGTTGCCGTTTAGAACTCCCATAATTTACAGAACTCCTCTACAAATAGGTTATGAACGTAATTTAGGTTGTCCAGTGCAATCGGTGTTATTCAAGATTCAAGTGTACTAATTAAAGTTACAGTAAAGCAGGTGTAGTACGGTGGAATATATCTATAAGGTGCTGGAAAGTGATATGGAGCTGCTGGCTGCGGCACTATCGGAGGTTCAGGTGTCGGTGGTGCTGAAGGATGGTACAGAGGAACTGCTGGAACCGGGTGGACAGATCAGAGCTTACACAGCGAAATCTGTCCGGATCCGGGGATTGTCCTATTGCCGGGATCTACATGAATTCCGGATTCTTACGTCAGAGCCTATCTAAACTCCCTGATTCCTGCGACGGAAGCGCTTCTGCTGCAGGTTCAGCGGGAGTACCGTTTGCGGAAGCGCAGCGGAGAGATGCCAACCTTCCGGCTGAAGCGCCGGGAGAAGTAGGCGGTGCTCTCGAAGCCAGTGCGTTCTGCAATCCCGGAAATAGGGATTTCTGTCTTGAGCAGCAGCAGCTTGGCCTGCTCCAGGCGGTAATCCGTCAGATACTCCATGGGGGTTAGCCCATAGACACGCTTCATACAGCGGGCCAGATAATTGTAGTGAAAATGCAGCGCATCCGCCAGGGATGCATTCGTGAGATCCTCTGTGAAGTGATTACGCAGGTAAGCTTCCGTCTGCTCGGCGATCTCTGCCGCCTGGCTGCCGGCAGTATCCTGCTGGGCCAGATCCATCATCCGCAGCATCTCCTCAAAGATGCGCTGCTGCTGCCATACGGAGCTGGAGCGCCGTCCCTGACTAAGCTGCAGCAATTGCTCTGCCTGCCCGCTCCGTGCGAAGGGGTCCGGGAGAGGTCCGAACTGGGGTATGCGGATCGTATAAGGATGAATCAGGAATTGCCGGAAATGCTTCTCCCGCTCTGCATATACAGGATCACCTTCCGCTTCGATCCACTCACCGACCGTGTGAAAATGAACCCACGTGAAGGAGGTGATCTCCTCGCAGGGTTTAACTGAATAATGATAACGGTCCGGCAGCAGAAGGAGGGTGTGCCCGGAGGTTACCGCCCACTCCTTATCATCCTCACCGATGAACAGGCAGCCTTGTTCTACAATAATAAGATCGAATTTCCCCATGCGGCTGCGGTTTGGATGCTGCTCGCCGGGCAAATATACGGTATGGCCGCATTCCAGGAAATAGGGGAACGGCGGCGCTGACAGATGAATATAGGCAGGACTGGGTGGCATATCTGCTCCTTTCGCAAGCTCTTTTCTATTAGCTGGACCTCCATGGAAGGTTAATAATCCAAGTGTGAAATAGTACAAAAACAGGGTTGCTTATGATTCTGTTTTTTATTCATTTTACCGTCTATAATTGCAAATAGCGAGGATGAAATGAAAAGGGGAGAAAACACATTGAGTAAATTTGCAGATATTCAGCAAGCCGCTGAGACAAGCCGGCAGGTAGATATTCAGGATGAATTCTGGGGGCGTTATATCCGGCTGGTTCAGGATACCGTTATTCCGTACCAGTATGAGGCGCTGCATGACCGGGTGGCCGGAGCAGAACCCAGCCATGCCATTGCCAATTTTGAAATTGCTGCCGGCAGGAGGGAAGGCGAGTTCAATGGCTGGGTCTTTCAGGACAGTGATGTAGCTAAATGGCTGGAGGCAGTAGGGTATTCGCTTAGCATCAAGCGTGATCCTGAGCTGGAGCGTCAGGCGGATGAGATGATAGAGCTGGTCGGCGAAGCGCAGCATGAAGACGGATACCTGAATACCTATTTTACACTCAAAGAGCCGGGCAAACGGTGGACGAATCTGCTGGACTGCCATGAGCTGTATTGTGCGGGACATTTCATTGAAGCGGCAGTGGCCTATTATGAAGCGACCGGCAAAGACAAGCTGCTGGTCATTGTGCGGCGGTTCGTTGACCACATTGAAACCGTCTTCGGACCGGAAGAGGGGAAGCTGAAGGGCTACGACGGTCACCAGGAAATTGAGCTGGCCCTTGTGAAGCTGTACCGGCTGACCGGTGAAGAGAAATATCTGAAGCTCAGCAGCTTTTTCATCGATCAGCGTGGACAGGAACCGAATTTCCTGCATCAGGAGTGGGAACAAAGAGGACGGGTTACGCACTGGACAGGTACGGCTACAAGCAGTGTGGATGTCAGTTATAATCAGGCCCATATCCCGGTCCGTGAGCAGAGCGTGGCCCTGGGACATTCCGTCCGTGCAGTCTATATGTATACAGCCATGGCCGATCTGGCCCGGCTTACCGGAGATGAAGCGCTGCGCGAAGCCTGCGTGCGCCTGTGGAACAATATGACGGAGAAACAGATGTATATCACTGGCGGAATCGGGTCAACACATCATGGTGAAGCGTTCACCTTTGATTATGATCTGCCGAATGATACGGTCTATGCGGAGACCTGCGCTTCGATCGGGCTGATCTTTTTTGCCAAGCGGATGCTGGAATTGACCCCGGACGCCCGGTATGCCGACGTGATGGAGCGGGCGCTCTATAATAATGTGCTCGGCTCCATGGCACAGGACGGCAAACACTATTTCTACGTAAATCCGCTTGAAGTATGGCCGCAAGCCTGCAGCTGCAACCCCGGCAAACATCATGTCAAAGCAGAGCGCCAGGGCTGGTTCGGCTGCGCCTGCTGTCCGCCGAACGTGGCACGCCTGCTGACCTCACTGAATCAGTATATCTACACTGAGCATGGCGACACACTTTACACTAACCTGTATATCGGCAGTGAGCTGAAGACCACACTGGGCGGCACAGAGGTAGCAATCCGCCAGCAGAGCCGTTTCCCTTGGGATGGAACCGTGACCCTGAAGGTTGATCCTGCGGAAGCCGGAGAGTTCGGTATGGCGCTGCGTATTCCTTCCTGGAGCGAGAACGTGGAGATCAGAGTGAACGGAGAGGCGTTAGGCGATGCTGCTGCAAGCCTGCAGCAGGGCTATGCTGTGATCCGCAGGGAATGGAAGGCTGGCGACGTGATTGAGCTGAAGCTTCCAATGGAAGCGCACCGCGTATACGCCCACCCGAATCTGCGTGCCGATGCCGGGAAGACTGCCATTCAGCGCGGACCGCTGGTCTATTGCCTGGAAGCAGTCGATAACAGTGAGCCGCTAAGCTCGATTTCCTTGAGTGAAGCAGCGGCATTCACCGAGTCGTATGATGAATTGCTGCTTGGCGGTGCTGTAGTGGTAGAAAGCGACGGCTTCCGCGTAGCACAGGCGGCCTGGACCGGAGGGCTGTACAGCAGAGAGAAGGCAACGCTGGAAGCGGTGAAGGTAACTGCAGTCCCTTACTATCTGTGGGGCAACCGCGGCAGCGGCGAGATGAAGGTGTGGATTCCGTAGTAAACTCTTAAGGATCGGTGGCTACTGTATATAATGCTGAAGCCAACCCCCTCTCTGGGGCAGTAAGTGGACAAATGTATCTTAATTTCGCTATTTTAATTTCTCTGCGGCATTTAGTTGGATAAACGTCATTTAATTCCAGGCATTTTCCGCATTTTGAGCTGTGTTCCTGATATTAAGTGCTCTTTTTCCAATTGCTGTTTGACACGCCCTCTTTCGTTCTTTAGCAAGTGGAGAAAATCCATCTATTTACGGCTGCCGCGGCAGCCCGGCTCTCGCGAGTATTACATCAAGCCGCTTTAGCCATCGCTTTAGCCGCTTCTTCACCGTTATCGACTCTTTCCCGGTTTATAATTTCCTAAACAATAAGAAAGCCCCCGGCTGCACCGCTTAGGCGGAACAACCGGGGGCTATTTTCAGTAATGCTAACTAACCCAATACAACTACAACCTGGTGAACCGCACCGTCGCCCACTGGAGCGATGATGTTGCCTTCAACAGCAGCGCCGTCGAGAGTCAGGCTGGCCACGCCTTTGGAGACATGGTTCGGGTTCTGGATCGAGATGACATAAGTGTCGCCGCGGAAGACGCGGGTAATCTCGAAGCTGTCCCACTCCGTAGGAATACAAGGATCAACCTTCAGACCGGCAAAGTCAGCCTGGATACCGAGGATGGACTGTGTAATCGCTACATAGTTCCATGCCGCTGTACCTGTCAGCCAGGAGTTTTTCGCTTCACCGTGACGTACAGCATCTTTACCGGCGATCATCTGCGAGTACACGTAAGGTTCCATACGGTGAACTTCGCTGATGTCCTCCAGGTAAGCCGGAGCGATTTTTTTGTAGATATCAAAGGCTCTGTCGCCGTGTCCAAGCACCGTTTCAGCGATCATGATCCATGGGTTGTTGTGGCAGAAAATACCGGCATTTTCTTTGTAGCCCGGAGGATACGTAGAAATTTCACCCAGGTTCACATAGTACTTGGAGTAAGGAGGCTGCTGCAATACGATACCATAGTCCGTATCCAGACGTTCCTGAACGGAAGTCAGCGCACGGGCTGCTTCGCCGTTCTCCACACCGATACCCGCCATTACACACATCCCCTGCGGCTCGATGAAGATCTGGCCTTCTTCGTTCTCCTTGCTGCCGATCTTGTCGCCGTAGTGGTCATAAGCGCGCAGGAACCAGTCGCCGTCGAAGCCGTGGGACAGGGTAATGGCACTCATGTTCTCGATCTTCGCAACCGCATCAGCAGCTACATCATCCAGTCCGCGCATGCGGCAGATTTCAGCATAGTCCGGTCCAACGAAGACGAACAGACCTGCGATGAACACGGATTCTGCTACGCCGCCTGCGATATTCTCAGTTGTCTGGAACGATTCGCCCGGCTCGGTGGAGAAGCAGTTCAGGTTCAGACAGTCATTCCAGTCCGCGCGTCCGATCAGCGGCAGGCCGTGAGGTCCGAGGTTGTTCGTTACATGCTCGAAGCTCAGCTTCAAGTGCTCGAACAGGGTAGCCGTGTGATCCGGATTGCTGTCAAAAGGAACCTGCTCATCAAGGATCGAGTAGTCGCCGGTTTCCTTAATATAAGCAGCCGTACCGGAGATCAGCCAAAGCGGATCATCGTTGAAGCCCGAGCCGACTTCGTTGTTGCCCTTCTTGGTAAGCGGCTGGTACTGGTGATATGCGCTTCCGTCAGGGAACTGGGTAGCCGCGATATCGAGAATACGCTCTCTGGCGCGTTCTGGAATCTGGTGGACGAAGCCGAGCAAGTCCTGGTTGGAGTCGCGGAAGCCCATACCGCGGCCGATTCCGGATTCGAAGTACGAAGCGGAACGGGACATGTTGAAAGTAACCATACACTGGTACGGATTCCAGATGTTAACCATCCGGTTCAGCTTGTCGTCACCGCTCTGGATCTGATATTTGGACAGCAGGTTATCCCAGTGTGCAGCCAGGGTAGCCAATGCAGCATCTACCTGGGCATCTGTAGCGAATTGATCGATTACAGCCTGTGCAGGTTTTTTGTTGATAACGTTCAGGGATTCCCATTTCTCATCTTCAGGGTTCTCGATATAGCCGAGTACGAAGATGAAGCTTTGCTCTTCACCTGGTTCCAGTGTGATTTCCAGTGCGTGGGAGCCGATTGGCGACCAGCCGCTGGCCACCGAGTTGGTAGCTTCACCGGCAGCAACTGCCTGCGGAGCGTCCAGACCATTGTACATACCCACGAAGGATTCGCGGTCGGTATCGAAGCCGGCGATTTCCTTGTTTACTGAATAGAAAGCGTAGTGGTTTCTGCGCTCACGGTATTCGGTTTTGTGATAGATGACGGAATCCTTCACTTCAACTTCACCGGTGCTGAGGTTACGCTGGAAGTTTGTCATATCATCGTTGGCATTCCACAGACAGAATTCGGCAAAAGAGAACAGCTTAACAGTTTTCTTCGCGTCGCCTGTGTTCTTAACGACAAGGCGGTGTACTTCAGCATTGTGGCCCATCGGTACAAAAGCGAGCTGATTAACGGAAATACCGTTACGTTCACCGGTGATGGAAGTGTAGCCAAGACCATGGCGGCATTCGTAGAAGTCCAGATCGCGTTTTACCGGCATCCAGCCCGGGGTCCAGAAATCACCGTCATCATACAGATAGTAGTAGCGGCCGCCTGTATCCAGCGGAATATTGTTATACCGGTAACGGGTAAGTCTTCTCATGCGCGCATCGCGGTAGAAGGTGTAACCACCGGCAGTATTAGAGATGAGGCCGAAAAATTGCTCGTTGCCGAGGTAGTTGATCCATGGATAAGGTGTTTTTGGGGTGTTGATTACATACTCTTTGCGAGTGTCGTCAAAAGTTCCGAATTTCATTAGAGACAAGTCTCCTTTCAATTGTGAACGCGCGTTTACAAAGCTGAGAAAAAATTCCCTCGGGGTAAGGGATTTTTCTGTACTAGAACATTACTGCTTCGGCGGCTGGCAGGAATCTCTTGCCACCAGACGCGCCGGGAAACTGATCGTGCTGAAGGTCGGCTGCTGTGAATCGCACAGCTCGATGACCTTCTCGACAGCAGCCTTGGACATTTCGTAAATCGGCAGACGGACGGAGGTCAGCTTGGGATGAATCCGGGAAGCGAGCTGCACATCATCAAACCCCGCGATTGACATATCCTCCGGCACGGAAATGCCATGCTCGGAGAACGCTTCCATGGCCGAAATAGCCATATCATCATTGGAAGAGAAGAATGCAGTCGGCAGCGGGCCGCCGGAATTCAGCAGCTTCTTCACCTCTTCATAGGCGGTTTCCTTGAGGAAATCACCCTGTAGGATGAAATTCTCATTCAGCGCAAGCCCATGACGCTTCAGCGTATCCTCGTATGCCATATAGCGTTCCCGTCCGGAGTACGTGTTCATCCGTCCGCAGATCATGCCAATTTCTTCATGGCCGAGACCGATCAGGTACTCGATGGCTTCAACCGTACCCTCATAGTCCTTGGAATTCACTATAGCCAGATGATTGCGGTCCAGATGCTCCGACATAATCTCCGAAATGTCATAATCAATCAGCACAAGCGGTGAGTCGAGACCGACCATTTCCCGGACAATCTCGATATCCTTCTGGGTGCCGACTATAATGCCGCCGTCAATCCGTTTCTGCAGGAAAGCCTGCTTCACCTTCAGGAAGTCGTCGGGAGAATATACGGTATGAATCAGAACATAACAGCCGCGGGCATTCGCTGTGTCGACAACGGCATCAACGAACGGTGCGAAGTAGTTATTCTGATAGATCCGTGTCGCGTTCTCTTTCTCGTTCATGCTGATTGCAAAAAGCCCGATCGTATCGGTCTTCTTGCCGGCCAGAGCCCGGGCGAAGCTGTTAGGCTCGTACTGATGCTGTTCAATGATCTTCAGCACCTTGGCCCGGGTCTCCTCAGGGACATTGGAATAATTGTTGATCACACGGGATACTGTGCTTCGCGAAACCCCGGCTAGCTTGGCAATATCTTCGCTTCGCATGGTGTACCCCCTCTATTGTAAACGCGCGTTTATGAACTCATTGTAAAATAAACCGGCGCGAAAATCAATCGTCCGCCCAAATAATTTTGCCTTGAAATATAAGAAAGGTTAGTTATACGCCAAACTTTATCCTTCAATTGCTCGCTGAAAGTAATCCCATCCCTTATGGACGGAATAACCGTTTCCACTTGCCGGATTCTCCGATCTGCGTTACAAATAAATGCATCAGGAAAAAAGAGATGCTGGAGAGGACGAAACAGATGATTATGCAGGAAATAGATTCGCAGACACGCAGGGAGAAGGAGGGATTACTATCTTTTACTCGTTAAAAAACCGCCTGATCGCGTTCTTCGTTGTGCTGCTGGTACTATCCTTCGGCACGATGTCGCTGCTGCTGTTCAACCAGTCACGCTCCATCATCCGCTCATATATCGAATCCTCTGCACTGGAGAAAATGGACGAGTACGGCTCATTTATTAACATGGCCCTGCAGCAGAGCTATGACTTGTCCTCTCTGGTCTACAACAGCGATATCACCCAGAGGTGGGATGCGCAGCTGTCCAATCCGGCTTCAACCGAAGGGCAGAAGATGCTCTCCAATATCACCATGAGCAAGTTCCTGACCCAGACTACCAACAATTACTCGATTGTCTCCTCAGTGACTATCTACCGTCAGGAAGGGATGCGGATCGGTGCCGATAACCAAGTGGTTACGGATGCTTCGTTCAAGCAGGAGACGTGGTACCGCAATTTCATTGAGCACAGCAATCACTGGGTTCCGGCTCATACGGATCAGGTGGAGATTAAAGGAGCCAAGCCGTATGAGGTGGTGAGCCTGCTGCTGCCGATCGGGATTTTTGAACCGTCACTGGCCAAAAATGTGATGAAGGTCAACATCAAGGCGGACTTCCTGCTGGAGCCGCTGAATCGTATACATCTTGGTGAAAGCGGTACCATATTTTTGCTCAACCAGCAGGGCAATCCGATTTTGTCACAGCAGGAGTACAGCACTTATCCTGAAGCAGCGGCGGAGGTCCGGCGGGTCCGCGCAGGCAAAGCCGCGCAAGGCGTTGTCTACCTGAAGGATCAGAAGGGAGCCTCACATATTCTGGTCTACAAAAAGCTGGCAATCACCAACTGGCTGCTGGTCGGCTTTGTCTCTGAACAGGATCTGTATGCCAAGCTGTTCAAGCTCCGCAACAGCATTATTGTATTCGCTTCCCTGATGCTGATTGCCGCCTTTGTGCTGGCGTACTGGATTTCTTATGGTATTACCAAGCCCCTGTCCCGTCTGGTGTCGGCCATGCGGCATGTCCAGAAAGGGGATTTCGCCCAGGCCGAGAGGCTCACTCCGCCGGAACGCAGGATACGGAACGAGGTTGACTACGCTACCGACACCTTCCGGAGTATGGTCAAGCAGCTGAGGTATCTGATACGAACCGAGTTTGAACAGAAGCTGCTGCGACAGCAGGCAGAATATAAAGCGCTGCTGATGCAGATCAATCCCCACTTCCTGTTCAATACCCTGGAGCTGATGAGCAGTCTGGCTATCCAGCAGCGGACGAAGGAGACGGTTACGGTCATTGAGTCACTCGGAAAAATGCTCAGGTTCTCGCTGCGCATTAGCGAGGATCTAATCCCGCTGCGCGAGGAGCTGAAGTATGTCCGCTATTATATGTCCATTCTGGACATCCGCTTCGGCCCGGGTCTCGATCTGCGGATCGAAGAGGCGGGGGAGCTTGACGATCTGGAAATCGTCAAGTTCCTGCTCCAGCCGCTGATCGAGAATGCGGTGAAATACAGCTTCATTCACCAGGCGAATGCCAGGGTACGGATCACGGTAAGACAAGATAAGGAGCGGCTGTATCTTGCTGTTGCCGATAACGGCATCGGAATGGCTCCGGAGCTGCTCCGCGAGCTGAATGATCAGGCCATGCGCCAGCAGCTGGAGCAGCTTCTGCAGAGCAAGACCCATCAGATTGGACTGCGCAATGTGCTGGCCAGATGCTGGCTGTATTATGGCGATTTATTCAGCTTCAGGATAGATTCAAGCGAACAGCAGGGCACCAGCATCGAGCTGAGTCTGCCCATTCAGAGGAGGAATGAAGATGTATCGCGTATTGATCGTGGATGATGAGCCGGAAATCCGCCAAGGCTTACGGCTGAAGGCAGATTGGGCAGACCTGAATCTGTCAGTGATCGGTGAGGCAGGGAATGGAATGGAGGCAATGGAGCGGCTGGCCTGTGAGGCGGTAGACATTGTAATTACAGATATGAACATGCCTGTGATGAACGGTGTGTCTTTTCTTGAGGATTGCCGCAGACTCTATCCGGAGCTGAGGCTGATCGTAATTACCGGCTATGAGGATTTTCATTACGCCAGAGCGGCTGTCCGTAATCAGGCGCGTGATTATCTGCTGAAGCCGGTAGCTGCCGATGAGCTGATGGCCGTATTGCAGAAGGTGAAGGAAGAGCTTGACCGGGAGCGTAATGACCGTGATCAGCAGGCCGTAATCCAGTGGCGGCTATCCCAGTATTACATGGAGATGAAAGAGCATTTCCTTGTTCAGCTTGTCAAGGAGGACGTAGAGCAGGTGGATGCGCTGAAAGAGCGTGCCGCACTCTTTGAGCTGGGTGAGTGGGATTTGACGGGAATTCATGTTGCGACAGCCGGACTCAGAGAACGGACGGGGGAGGCTCCGCAGCTGCCTGAGCGTACGCCCGGCAAGCTGCGCCTGCCATTTGAACTGCTGGGCAGGGAATTCGCGGGCAGGTACGGCAGCGGCTGTCTGGTGTTCCGCGATCCGAATTACCCCGGACTGGTTCACTATATTCTGCAGGAGGGTCTGACGGATATGCCACAGTTCCGCGCGGATCTGGCTGCTTGTATCTCTGCACATCTGGGCTTTGAGCCGGTCATCGGCTACGGCGGCGTCAAGCACGGATTCCGGCAGTGGAAGGAAGGTTATATGGAGTCTCTGCTGGCCTGGAATCTCTCAGAGAATGCAGCTTACCCGCCGGCTGAAGGAAAGTCTGAGCCGGGAGCAGTGCTTACAGAGGAGCTGACTCGGACTCTGCGCCGCCTGCTGATTCAGGGGGAGTGGAGCTGCTTCGGCCAGACGGTCCGGCAGGAGCTTCAGCAGGCCTTCTCCCAGTCACGTTCCCGTTTCGTGAAGCTGATCTTCCAGCTCTATCTGCTTGTGGACGGAGCGGATGGGGCGCCTGCACATGGGAACGGTCATGCCCAGCAGCTGTGGCTCCATCCGGAGATGGTCCATAAGCTTGACTCAGTAGACAAGGCGGAGCATTTCCTGCTGGAGCTGGCCGGACGCGCACACCGTCAACTGCAGGAAGCAGGCGACCCCGATGATTCGGTGATCCGCACAGCGACGCAGTATATCGATGGCAATTACATGTATGATCTGAATTTGACCCAGCTGGCCAAACGGTTCAATTACAATTCGTCCTATTTCTCGGAGCTGTTCAAAGCCAAGGTAGGCCGAAGCTTCATAGCCTATCTGACCGACATCCGGATGGCCCAGGCCACCCATCTGCTGGTGAGCACAACCCTTGGTCTATGGGATATTGCCGAGCTTACCGGATTCTCGAATGCCAGCTATTTCAGCTCCAAATTCAAAAAAATGTACGGGATCGCCCCTTCAGACTTCCGCCTGAACCCACCTGAAAAATTCAATAGTGAGCAGCCGAAGAAATAGCATTCAAGCGGGCTGCGCTACTTTCTATAATGAGCCTATATCCATTAAGAAGGAGAAGGCGCATATGAAGACAGCACACAAATCGGCTTTATGGAGAAGGAGCGGCACCGCTTACCTGTTCCTGCTTCCCTGGCTGATCGGCTTTTTCGGACTGACACTTGGCCCCATGCTGGGATCCTTTTATCTGTCCCTGACCAAGTACAACCTGCTCAATGCCCCGGTATGGCTGGGCTTTGACAATTACAGGCACATCTTCACGGCAGACGAATACTTCTACAAATCTCTTACGGTGACTTTCAAATACGTGCTTTTTTCAGTTCCGCTCAAAATGGCCTTTGCCCTTCTGGTCGCCGTCGTCTTGAACAAAGGCATCCGGGCGCTGGGCATCTACAGAACGGTATACTACATTCCTTCCCTGCTGGGAGGAAGTGTGGCGATCGCCATCGTATGGCGGCAGATTTTTGACGGGGAAGGCCTGATCAACCACTTCTTAAGCTGGTTCGGGATTGAAGGTCCGGCCTGGATCGCCCATCCGAGCTACATTCTCTCCACCATCGTTACCTTGTCCGTCTGGCAATTTGGTTCCGCGATGGTCATATTCCTGGCCGGAATCAAGCAGATTCCTGCGGACCTGTACGAAGCGGCACAGGTGGACGGGGCCGGTAAGCTGCGGCAGTTCGGCAAGATAACGCTGCCCATGCTGTCACCGGTAATCTTTTTCAACCTGGTCATGGGGATTATCAACTCCTTCCAGGTGTTTACCCCGGGGTATGTCATTGGGGACGGACGCGGCGGTCCGGTAAATTCAACGCTGTTCTATACGCTCTATCTGTATCTAAAAGGCTTCTCATTCTTCGATATGGGCTATGCCGCCGCTCTGGCGTGGATCATGCTGATCATCATCGGCCTGTTTACCTCGATTGTGTTCGTGACCTCCAGGTTCTGGGTGTTCTACGGCGACGGAAAGGACGGGCGATAAATCATGGCTGATCAAAAGACGATTTTTAAGCTCGGCAAGCATGGTCTCATCATTCTGTTTGGGCTGCTGATGCTCTATCCGGTGCTGTGGCTGCTGTCGAGTTCCTTTAAACCGAATGAGCTGATCTTCTCTGATCCCGGTCTGTGGCCGGCGAGGTTTACACTGGAGAACTATGTGAATGGCTGGAAGGGGCTTCAGGGCATCTCGTTCAGCCGCTTTTTCCTCAACTCTGCTACCATCTCCGTGCTGTCGGTGATCGGCAATATTCTCACCTGCTCTTTGGCGGCATACGCGTTCGCCCGGCTGGAGTTCCGTCTCAAGAGTGTGCTGTTTGCCTGCATGCTGGTGACGATTATGCTTCCTTACCATGTGCTGCTGATTCCGCAATATATTATTTTCAGCAAGCTGGACTGGGTGAATACCTACTTACCTCTGATTGTACCGAAATGGCTGGCGCATGACTCGTTCTTCGTGCTGCTGATGATCCAGTTTATCCGCGGCATTCCGAAGGAGCTGGATGAAAGTGCAACGATTGACGGCTGCGGACAAGGCCAGCTGTACTTCCGGATCATTATCCCGCTGCTGGTTCCGGCGCTGATCACAACGGCAATCTTTACTTTTATCTGGACGTGGGATGATTTCTTCAGCCAGATGATCTATTTGAGCCGCATCAATCTGTTCACCGTTCAACTGGGCATACGTTCACTCTATGATCCCTCCGGATCATCCGACTGGGGCGCGCTCCTGGCGATGTCAGTGCTCTCGCTTGTGCCGATCATGACCATCTTCCTTCTCTTTCAAAAGCATTTCCTGGAGGGTATCGCTACGACCGGTTTGAAATAACAGGGCTCTACTGAAATGCAGACCCGAAAAAACCACTAGCGGAGACCCGAAGAAATGAAATTCAACTCCGGTCAAGAAATGATTAGGATGGGAATGCAAGCGATTACAACTATTCTTGGGGGGACATTTCGATGAGAAAAATCTTAGGTCTTACACTGGCCGCAATGCTGCTGGCCGCAACGACCGCCTGTTCGGGCGGCAATAACGGCAAACCTGCAACCGGCAGTTCAGACACTGCAGAGCCGTCTGTGGATCAGGTTGAGCTGCGGATTATGTGGTGGGGCGATCAGAAGCGGGCAGACAAGACGAACGAGGCGCTGCGCAAATTCGAGGAGAAATATCCGAATATCAAAGTGGTCGGGGAGTTCGCTCCAAACTCCGGGTACTTTGACAAGCTGAACACCCAGCTGGCTTCGGGGACAGCACCGGATGTATTTTTCCTTGGAGGCAACGTAACGGATTACGCGGATAAAGGGGTACTGCTGGATCTTCAGCCTTATGTCGGCAAAGAGCTCGATCTGACGGATATGGATCAGACGATGGTGGAATACGGAACGCTGGGAGGCAAGCTGGTTCATATCTCTGCCGGAGCAAATGCCAGAGGGATGGTCATCAACACCGAGCTGTTCAAAAAAGCGGGAATGGACATTCCGGCGGATGGCTGGAGCTGGGAAGATTACGCCAGGATCAGCAAAGAGATCTCTGAGAAGCTGGGCAAGGGCTATTACGGCACCTACAACTTTACAGTTGAGGGCATGGACATCTATATGAAGCAGCGCGGCAAGCAGGTCTATGATATGGAGAAAGACGCACTTGGCTTCGAACAGCAGGATGCCGAGGATTGGTTCAACTACTGGAACGACATGTCTAAAAACGGCGGGATGGTTACACCGTCCCTCCAGGTGTCTAATCCTCCGGGAGATACGAGTAAATCACTGGTGGTCACCGGTAAAGTGGCGATGAGCCTGATTCCGTCCAACCAGTTCGCGGCCCATCAGAATCTGATTCAGGATACACTGACGATGGTTCAGGTCCCGCGGGGTCCTAAGGGAACAGGTGTCGTATTTGAATCCAGCCAAGGCTTGTCCGGATATGCGAAGACGGAGCATCCGAAGGAAGTGGCCACACTGATGAACTACTGGATCAATGACCCCGATGCCGCGCAGATTCTCGGCAGTGACCGCGGAGTCCCTGTTACCTCCAAGATGCGTGACCTGCTGATGAAGGATGCCACTCCGCTGGAGCAGACCGTATACGACTTCACGAGCCGGGTATCTGAGGCGACGAAGAAAGAGCCTTTTTCCATCAGCTACAATCCGCCAAGCTTCACCGAGTTCACCAAGCTGGCTGAAACCGCGGTGCAGGAGATCGGTTTCGAGCAGAAGGATGTGAAACAGGGAGTGGAGGATTTCTATAAAGGCGCAACGCAAATTTTTGGCAGCAAATAAGGTGTTTACCGGAAGCAGACTGCCCGGGCAGTCTGCTTCGCTGTCTGGGAAGAGAAGCGAAGATACAGGAGAGGATCATATGACAAGGGATATATTACAGCAGCTCCGGGAAGTAACGGCTGATGACCGGATTGGAGTGCTCAAGAAGGCGGCGGACCGTGGCGCTATGGAGCAATGGAGGCAGTCGGGAGTTGCTTTTGCCGCCTCATCGGAAGCGATGGAGAATGTCTATTACTCCGGATTGCATAAGCTTATGGATTGTATCGTGCCGATGGACGGCAACGGCCATGTTCTGCATGAAGGAGGTGTCTACCTCGGCAGCTGGCTGGAGAGCACGGGAACCATCAGCGCTGAGCTGCTGTCACGATTCATGCCGGAGGTGGCGGAAGCGACCTTTCGCCTGTTCGCCGATTATCAACGTGAAGATGGGCTGATTCCTTACAAAGTAACCCCTGCGGGGCCGGCCTACCGGCAGATCCAAATGGTGACCCCGCTGGCCCGGAGTGTCTGGAATCATTACGTGCAGAACGGACGCAACAGGATGTTCCTCAGCTCGATGTACCAGGCGATGAGCCGGTTCGACGAGTGGCTGGCCAGCCGGCGCGATACACGAGGAACAGGCTGCGTGGAGGCCTTCTGCACCTTTGATACCGGGCATGATCTGTCCCCGCGATTCTGGCATATTCCCGATACACCACATCTGGACGATGCGGCGCAATGTAACCCGGATTCACCGCTGCTGCCGTTTCTGGCCCCTGATTTAACGGCCAATGTCTACTGCCAGCGGCTGTATCTGTCCCGAATAGCAGAGGAACTTGGAGAGGATGGAGCTGAGTGGGAGGCCAAAGCTGCGGCCAGCAGACAGAGCCTCTTCGGCCATTGCTATGACGAGGAGGATGAGTTCTTCTATGACCGTGACCGCGGAGGCCGGTTTGTGCGTGTACAGTCGGATGTGCTGCTGCGTGTGCTGGCCTGCGAAGTGGGAGACCGCGATTTCTTTGATGCTGCACTCCGGCGTTATTTGCTGAATACCAGCAAGTTCTTCGCCAAATATCCGTTCACCTCCATAGCGATGGACGACCCCCGGTTTGATCCGTTCTCCAGCTACAACACCTGGGGCGGCTCATCCAACTTCCTCAGTATCATCCGCGCGCCGCATTCCTTTGAACATCACGGGCGTTATGTTGAACTGACCTGGGTGATGCTGCCTATTCTCGCTGCGTTGTCGCGGATGACACGATTTGCCCAGACATTAAGCCCTTGGACAGGAGAAGAGGGCTATACGGAAACGTATTCTCCGGCCATTCTGTGCCTGCTGGATTATGTGGAGCGGCTATGCGGGATTATGCCGGTTGCCGGGGAAGAGCTGTGGTTCACCGGACTGCTTCCTTATGATATGGATCATGGCCAGGAGGTGGCCCATGAGACAGGATACCGCCGGGCGGTAGATGGAGCAGTCTATGAGCTGATCACTACCCGCCAGGGGGCAGTGATCTACCGGGACATGGAGGAGTACATGGCTTTTCCGTTTGGAGTCCGCGTAATCACGGACCGGAACGGGCAGCTGCTGAAGCTGATCGGGATGAGTATCCGCGAAGTCGGGGGCAGCATCTGTTATCAGGGCCAGAGCCTCCCGTTCACGATTAAGGGTAATGAACAGCTGGAGTATGCGGACGGCGGCTTCAGCAGCATCAGCGATATTGGAGTGGTGCTGCCGGAATACCGGTAATTAAGTTGAACTTTACGCATTCGCTCCTCCAGTTCCAATATTCACCTTTGTTCCTTATGACCTAGAGTACTTTCTTAAGTAAACCTTATTTAAATATTGGCTTGCAGCGTGTGTGGTAGAAAGGGGAGTTAGAAATGATAGATAATAACAGTTTGCAGATCAGAGATCCGTTTGTGCTGCCGCTTGCCGGACAAGTACAAGTACAAGGACAAGGACAAGGACAATACTATTTGTACGGCAGTACCGACAGTAATATCTGGGGCAAGGGCACCGGGTTCGACGCTTACACAAGCAAGGATCTGGAGCATTGGGAAGGACCGTTTTCGGTATTCCGTCCAGAGGCGGATTTCTACGCCGAGCGTAATTTCTGGGCTCCGGAAGTCTATGCTTACGGCCAGAGCTACATCATGTTCGCCACCTTCCGGCGCAAAGACAATGATCTGCTGGGGACGGCAGTGCTTGCTTCGACACATCCGCTTGGCCCGTTTACTCCGCATAGCGAAGGGCCGGTGACCCCGAAGGACTGGAGCTCCCTGGACGGAACGCTCTATATAGATAAGCAGGACCAGCCATGGATGGTCTTCTGTCATGAGTGGCAGCAGACTGGAGACGGGGAGGTCTGCGCCATGCGGTTAACGGAGGACCTGCGGAGTGCGGAAGGAGAGCCGGTTATTCTATTCCGGGCATCGGAGGCGCCATGGACAACCCCGTTTGTATCCAAGCGGTATGCGGATCAGCTTAATTACGTAACAGATGGGCCATTTCTGTTCAGGTCAAGTGACGGCGATACGTTGTATCTGCTATGGGCCAGCTTCATTAATAACACCTATGCGCTGGGTATTGCCCGTTCCGGGAGCGGCGAGATAACCGGACCGTGGATTCATCAGGAGGAGGCACTCTATCAGAAGGACGGCGGACACGCGATGGTATTCCGGACCTTCGGCGATAAGCTGATGCTGGCGATCCATACACCGAATCAGACTCCCGACGAGCGGCCGGTTTTTCTGGAGCTGGAAGAGAGCGGCGGGGTGATGAGAATGAAGGGATAGGTGTTGGAACGCTTTTAAGCAATCTGATTGCACCGGCTCTACGCCGGACACCGTGCACGAATGGCAGGTTTTTCTGCTAAGAGACGCTCGCTTCATGTTTAACTGTATTTTGTACAACTAAAACGGGCAATTTTTGCCCCGTGGGAGTTTTAGCTGCACTTCATACAACTAAAATTAACAGCTACGCCCCAAACGAACACTTTTCTCAATCTTAGTTGTACAGAATACACTTATCCTAGCTCATCTGGCTTTTCGCCGTCTTTTAACTGCACGAAATGCAACTATTCCTTATGTAGTAAGTATAAAACCTCGTTGCGAAGGGAACGTACGTTTTGCTATAGTGGCCTCATGATTAATGATTTTACTATAGAGGAGATGTATTCCAATGCAGCTGGGTTGTACGTATCTAATCGTCCGTGATATGAAGGGTTCCATTGCATTTTATGAAGCGTTGCTGAATATGAAAGCAGATTCCCGCAAGCTGGAGCGTTGGGCACAATTCCACTGCGGGAACACATTCGCGTTATGGAATCCGGAATTCGATAAGGAATTGATCCGCACGAACAGCGATGTGTCGGAGCATTTTAATGAGGCGTATTTGAATTATAAGCAAGATAGTGAGGTTCGATACGGGAATAATGTGATCCTTAACTTCAATGTTACTGATTTGAATGCAGAGTATGAGCGGGTGAAGTCACTGGATATCGGAGCAGTATCTGAGATTTTCTATATCAATGTTGTGCGGCCTTATCATTGCTTCATGATTGAAGACCCGGATGGGAATCTAATCGAAATCACAGGAGATTATAATGCAGAATCTATTAAATTCTAAATATTTACAAGGGAAAATATACCTGATATATTAAAAATGCTCATATAGACCGTTTTGAGAGGGAAGGAGACTTGCTTATAGACTCCAATCTGCCGGGTAGTGTGAAGTGCAAATAGTCTGCTGCTCTGTTGAGCCGGACTTCGCCAAGCGAGTGCTGTGCGTTTCGTTCAGACCGATTCCCCTATACCCAAAGAATTAAGGAGGATATTAATAAATGCGAAAATTAAAAACGTTGATCGTGTTTCTCTTCGCAGCAAGTTTCTTGTGGGTCTCCGCTCCTTCTGCGCATGCCCTTTCTCTGGCGCCGGGATTTAATTCGCCAGTAACTCTTACTCTGCAGCCGGGACAAACCACATATTTGCTCTGTACAGCCTCCGCCAAAACGATTAAAGCCGTTGTAGAGAAGCAATCGGATACGGGTAAAGTGACGGGTCCCTATTACTTTAATATTACCAACCGCGGCCAAATCCAAATGGGTACAATGAGCGGTGCCAGTGCTGTACAGGATCTGTATTTCAGCTATTGGGACGGCAGTGCCGGAAATGCGCTGCTCTATCTGAATGCGACGGATACTACGGTTCCTATTCAGGTGAAAGTGACCTTTTATAATTTAAGTAACTAATATAAGAACAGGCGATAAGCCGTCAAAAGAAAAAAGATTGCTATTCCATTGCGGAGTAGCAATCTTTTTAGGTTATAAGAGATTATTCAATGTTAATGCTCCATTGTCCGTCTGCTTCAACGGCAAAGACATAAATCCCGTCTGATTCAATGCTTTCGGCCGTAGAGCCCGAATAGTTGCCAACTTCATTGACCAGCAGGAGACTGTCATTCACCTTGACAACAAAATTGGATTCTCCTACATGCTTGGATGTGAACCGGGTCAGCTTGCTTTGCAGCCTCGCAAAAACAACATCATTCCCCTTGCCGGTTAATTTGACCGGAGCGCTCTTAATGTTATCAGGTATGCTCTGAGTAATATCAGCCTTCCATGAGCCATCTGATTCTACATTCAGCATGTATTTCCCGTCTTCCGGAATCACCACTAAGGATTTTCCCTTGTAAGGTCCAATTTCATTCACCAGCATCTCCTTGGAATTTCCTGTTTCATCGTATAGATAAATAACGAAATTCGAATCGCCAGCATCTGTTGCTTCCACAATTGCAATACCGCTCATTAAATTGAAGAAGTCAGTAGCCTGATCGCTTTTTCCTTTGAGATGAATGATATCGTCAGGTGCTGCCACAGGCTCAGGTGCAGCTGATGCAGCCGCAGCTGATGCAGGTATACCTTGGTATAAAGGCAACAACTCAGTATATAGTTTCTCAACAGTTGCCTTGTCATCCTTTTGTATGGCAATGGCCATTTCCTTAAATTTGCTTTGATTTTCTTTAGTTAGAAACTCAAGGCTTTTGAGAATAACTTCTTGAGCTTCGTCTCTAATTTCTTGGGACAGGTCTTTTTCCAGAAAATTCTTGGCCAAATTTAGTGCTCTAGCTCCAAATTCCTGATCTAAATCGGAATACGTTACAATTTCCCCGCCTTCTGCCGGTTCTACGGTCGGGACTGGTGTTGGCGTGGGATCTGGGTATCTGCTGGTCACTGACGCCGGGATAACTCCCCCTATTTTCGTGAAAAGCTTCTTCACATTTTGTATATCATCTTTCTCGATAGAGTCAGCGATTTCCAGGTAAGTATATTTATCCTCTTCACTTTCTCTGGCCTTCACCCGGATCTTCTCGGCGATATCCTTGGATGCTTCAGTATTCCAGGAACTGGTGCCAAAGCTCTCTAGGTATTCCAGCGTCTTATCCTCCACTGAATAATTTGCAAGCGGCGGCGTAGGAGTAGTAGTAGCAGTTGCAGTTGCAGATTGGGTAACCTCGGCAGGAGAACCGCCACATCCAGTTATTGCAACCGGTAAGCACAGCAGAGCAAAAGCCATAGTGATCTTAACTAAATTTGTTTTCATAAGTAATTTCCCCCAGATTCGTAATAAAGCAAAATCATTATAGCGAAAATGGATTATTATTACTATTAATTTTAATAGAACTCTAAATAGAACTCTCAATAGAACTTTAAATCACCCCATCTCCCCCGGCAGCATTGTCACAGGACTCATTTACAAATAGTTCCACAAGAAATATGCTATTCTTATTTAATACTGAGTAATCACAAGGAGGGCAACTGATGAAAGGGGCTTATCTGAAGTATTTTGGCGTGGCGATCATCGTGCTGGGGGTATTTGCTTGTATTCCAGTGGGATTCCATTTTGGTGGTGTGCTTGGTGTTGCTATCTTCCTCGCCGCTTCTTGCATAGCCGGTATGTTTTTTATTGGCTTTGGTGAACTTGTCTATTCCCTGCAGCGCATTGAGCTGGAGATTGCCGGGGAACGTCCGCAGTATGATCCTTTGACCGGACAATATCAGGTACCGCCCAAAGATAACGGCCGCTGATCAGCCGCTGATCATGCATGCACAGTTTGAAATTTAATCTGATTTGTCCAACCTCATAAACTCCTCTAGCATATTCTATGAGTAGAAGATTAGAGAGGAGGAATCACCATGGCAACGATTATCGACACAGGGGCCAGTACTGCAACAACGGGCAGTCAGACTGTATCTATTCCAATTCTTTCACCTGCGGGCAATTTGATCTTGGCTGAGTTTGGCCTTGCTACTGTAACTTCGGGGGTTGTATTACTGAGTGCCTCCATCGGATTTCAAACTACGCTCGGCGTACCCAATGTGGTCTTCACATTGTACCGGGACGGGCAGCCCATCTTCAATATGGGCTCCAGCGGCCTTGCGCTTTTAGCCATTCAGCCTATTACTATTGCTTATATGGATAGAAGTGTACCCGCTGGTTATCATGCATACAGTTTGGGTGTCGCCAATAACAGCTTGAATATTCTGCTCAATGCAGCCAGTGTTACGGGACCCGTGACATTCTCAGGCACATCGATCGGATAAAAGAAATGCATAGAACAAACCCGCTGAACTCCGGTCCGGCGGTTTTTTTGAGTGTATATACAAAATGTTCCACAGCTATTATGATTTACTTAAAGATTCAGAACTCTATACGAGGAGAGGGGCTGTGAGAAATGATGGCAACAGGTTTTGGGTCATTGCTTGCCGGCAGTTTTAGTATATTTTTCTTTTTAGTCTGGCTGGCATGTCTGGGGCTCGGTATTTATTTATTTGTTCTGGTAGTGAAGCTTGCGCGCAGAGGAATTGTTGCATTGGATCTGTACAATCATGCCAAGAATCTGGAAATCCGCAACCATTACGAATCCGTTCACAAAAAAGATGAGTTCTAAATGATACATAGCCAATTGGAATTGGCATTGGAATTGGAAGTATGGATGCCCTGCCGGAAGGCGGGGTGTTTTTTTGTATTTCGGCGGATTCTCAGCCATTTGCATATTATGGTAAGATTTATTATACTCCCAGTATGTAAGTTTTAAATTTGAAATACATGGAGAGGAGTTTGATCGGGTGAAAAAGAAATTAACCGCTGCGCTGACTGTTTTTGCTGTACTTGGAGGAATGGGAACGGGGGTATACGCAGGAGCCAATCTGCAGGAGATCAAAGCTTTTCTGAACCCGGGAATTAAATTCAAGGTAGATGGCCAGCCTGTGCAGCTGAAGAATAGCAGCGGTGCAGTGATCGCTCCGATTTCTTATAAGGATACTACGTATCTGCCAGTCCGTTCTGTGTCGGATCTGCTCGGAGTTACCGTTAAATTCGATGCCGCCTCCAATACCATTTCATTAGGGGAGCAGACGGAAGGAGTCTCCATTGCAGCCGGTTTTGACTCCTCATACCATACCAAAGATCCTGACAAAACCGTCTATAAAGATAAGGACTATAAAGATGTCCATTTCGATAATGGCAGCGGCACTCGCGGCAGCTCGTTCATGCTCTACCCGAACAAGAAATATCAGAAGCTGTACATTCAGGTAGCGGCGATCGGCACTGATATTAAAGACTTTACCGTGCAAGACAGCGATACGGATACGGTGCTTAAGAAGCTGAACATTACCCCTGAAGAAGGGCTCGTAACCGTAGAGGTGGACATTGCCGGAGTAAGCTCTATCTATGTAACCGGAGACGTACAAGACGGCTCATCCATGTTCGTTCCATTGACTACTTCCTATTATAAATAACTATAGAACAACCCGGGAGACTTTTGTCTCTCGGGTCTATTTTTTGTTGGCGTGGGTAGCTGCGACAGAAGTGTCGTATCCCCGGTCGGTCACATAATTCTCTATGCTCCAAATCCCCAGCTTCGCAGACTTAGCCTTTTTCTCAGTGGCTCTGAGCTGATCCACATATTTCACATCCGGTGGATACACGGCAACCCTGGCCAGACCCTCAGCGACCAGCATTTCATTCACCATCTCATCACCGAGATAGACATAAGCCAGAACCCGGCCGTATTGATCACGTTCAGACACATCCATTTCGACCCTAACCGTTTGCCCGTTCAGAAGCTCCGTTAAGTACTCGCTGGCCTCAGGGCCAAAGGGCTGAACCGGTGTATTGGCGCGCTTAGTTTCAGGAGTATCAATGAGCAGGAGCCGGATTTTGTCTACCGAACCATCTTCGAACTTAACTTTGAAAGTATCTCCGTCGGTTACCGATAGAACTTCTGCCTGAGAAGGATATGTAAGAACAATTGTGTCCAGTGTTTCAAAGGTATTGTCCGGTTCATCTTTCGACAGGACAGCTGTCACCAACGAAATCGTAAGAGCTAATACAATCAAGCCGTACCTGGTAAGCTTCTTACCGTTATTAGATTGGAACATGTGTTAATGACTCCTTTGCCGTGAATATATCATTCCGGTTCACTCAGCCGGAGGATCTTTTGGATCATTCTTAGATTTGCCGGGTCTAGAGAAAACAACTCCAAAGGCAATACCCAAGGCTATGCCCAAAGGCAAATTATCAAAAGCCATCCAAAACACTATACCAAAGCATAAGCCCAGGGCGATGCCTTGGGAGGAGTCTTTTTTCTTATCCATATCCATGTCTCCTTGAATAGATGTAATTAAATCAATCAGCTGATTGGCGGAATAGCATAAAGGGTATTATCCGGTAAGCCTGCATATCTTACTGGCAATGTTAGGCCTAGAACGCTTAAGGAGTGAAGCTGTGTATACCAAAAAACTAATTTTGACCTTATCGATGATGTTATCCATGTTGGCAGTGAATGCCTGCAGTAATCAGCCGGATGTGCCTGCAACTGATTCTATGCAGACCTCTGCACCGTCCGCCGGGAACAATGGAGTTACGGCTCAGCCGGATGCTTCTGCCGCTTCCCAAGAGCTGCCGGAGAATCTGCCGGAGGATTTCCCGCTGCCGGAGGATGTTCAAATCAAGCTTTCCCATTCTGAAGAGAACGAAGGCAAAAAGACAGCTCTTCTGATCTTCACCACAACGCAAAGCATGGATACAGTATCGAAGCTCTATCAGGATTATTTCTCTTCAAGACTCGGAAGCGATTCTGCGCAGACCCTTGATGACAAGAACCTGATTATCCAGGGTACCACCAAAGACAATAAGCAGAGCTGGTCGATCATCGGCGGTTCTTTGGCTTCCCAGGAAGGTACTGTAGAGCTAAATGTAACATGGGCGGAATTATAAATTAACAATCCTGTTTAGCGATGAACATCCGTTGGTGTATGGTCAGGAGAGACCGGCGGATGTTCTGTTTGTATTAGTGTATTTTACCATACAATCCCCCGATATTAATCCCGCGTGGACCAGAGAATGGCAGCAATAAGCCTGAATTCCCTTCACTTGTTACGCTTGTCCCCTAAGAGAAGCTGCAAAACAAAAGAGCCTGGCAATTAGCCAGACCCCTGAAATCCTATCAATTACGCTGGAGTAACAAATATCCGCTGATGCTTGAGGTTTTTTTGCGGAATACGATTCTGAAACCGATGTCGTTGTCCTGCAGACAGGCTAAGGCCGTGCTAAGCAATCCATTGGTTCTTAAGCTGGGCAAGCAGGGTTCGGCATTTCCGATAACCCGGCTGGCGGTAATTCTGCGTGCAGATCCGGGCACTAACGGGTTCCGGCTCCAATTGATCAACACCAAATCCGGCTGACGAGTCGCCATGCTAATCTACCCCTTTCTATTAAGGTTCTTTATATAGAATGCAGGGGAGAGAGTTTTGTGCTGGACAAAGGCGGAGAGAAACAGGGGAGAGCCATAGAGTACGAACGCAATTTTGTGCAATGGACTTGGTTAACAGCTAATTGTTGAAAAAAATACGCAGAATGGGGGAGAAAGTGTCGAATAATGTAAATAAGTAGTATACGCTGTGGCATGAGCAGTTATATAATTAATTCAATGAACGAAAATCAGTCAGGCGGTGTTATGGTTTGTCATGGGAACCTGTTGGCTTTATGTTTTTCTCAACAATAGAAACTCTTGCTCTATATTATCTCATTATGTCGCTCTTTAGATTTAAATGGAAATGGTACTTATGGCAAGTATTATTCGTTATCCTACTAAATAATCTTCAAAGCTATTTGTTAAGAAATGAGCTCGGGATGGCGAATATCTCGCCGCTCATTCTAATATTGATTTTCATCCTGTTCTTCTCCGCTGTGGTCAGGATGCCGCTAATACTATCAATCATTGCTACAATATCAGGTTATGTTATTTTTGCTGTGATTCAAACCATCATAGTCCTTCTAGTATTTGGATCTATATCCGATATTTATGCTAGCGTAGGGAATGGATATTTTCTGCAACTTCTGACTTCTGCCGTGGTGTTCTTTATCTTCAGTTATGCTTACCGCAAAGGGAAAGGATTCACTTTTGATTTGGATAAACTAAGACTGAAATTAGAAGATATTCTTCTGTCTGTATTGATACTAGGTTTTGTGATAGGTATATCAGTACTGCTCTACTACAATGATATCCTGTTAAATGCTGTGATCTTTGTGATCATGTCTGTATTCCTTCTATATTATTCAACCAGAAAGGAGAAGGAAGATGCTTGATATCATGTCCGCGAAGCTCGCTACCGGGATAAAAAATATTGTTCCGGAGCACCCGGCATCCTATGCCGTTTTGAAGTTTGCTATTGAGGTAGTCCTTAATGTGGTATTTATTATGGGTCTCACGTTGGCTGTATCCCTTCTGACCGGTAGGACAGGTGAAGCCATCCAGATACTGATCTCCTTTGCATTATTACGTCAAGTATC
Organism: Paenibacillus phytohabitans; assembly: GCF_013141775.1. GTDB lineage: Bacteria > Bacillota > Bacilli > Paenibacillales > Paenibacillaceae > Paenibacillus_AQ > Paenibacillus_AQ phytohabitans. Next base: position 185,723 of record NZ_WHOB01000018.1, on the reverse strand, counting down.
TGGAGGAGCACATCTCAAATCCGGAACAGCATGCGTCTTGTTTACGACAACGTTGTTTACACTTTTGTCCTTTATTGAAGTTAGCCCCTTATTTATTCTGCTTATGAACGGTATCAGTCTTATAGTGGTTCTATGGCTGGCCCCGATTGGAATCGAACGTCAGACCCGGATTCCTAGAACGCATTGGCCCAAGTTGAGAATTATAGCTGCACTACTTGTGACCGCTAATATATTTATAGCTTCACCAGCCATTGCTGCCAGTTTTATGGCACAATCCATTAGTCTGATAGTCGCTAGAAAGGAGGTGAAAACCTTACGATGAAATCACTGCAACGTAAAGCTGTTTACAAACTTGCTTCTGGTTTGTCCGCAATGGCCGCTCTTCTAGTTTTGGTTACCGCTAGCGTATTATATGTAAATCAACCGGAAGTCCCTGAAGAGTTACTCAATTAATATTGGAGCTGATCCCTTTGAGTAGTATATCTGTCACAAGAGACACAGAGGGAAACACTGGTGTATTCTCACTCGATATTGCAAAAATAACTTATATGGAATTTGAACGAACTATCTACAGGATAATCGTCCATACGTACGATCAAACCTTTTATACAGTAGGTACGTTGAAATATTGGCTTAACACCCTAGCCAGTTCAGGATATAATTTCGTTCTTGCGGATAGAAACACGTTAATACAAGTCACTAATATTATCCAGATGGATAAAACATTTCATATCGCTTATTTCGGGGAAGACCACAAAGGGGTCGAACAAAAGTGTTTTCTTTCAGAAAAGGGTTACAAAGAAGTTCTCAAAAATGTTAAAACGTCCGAAACGAATATTAAATTTGTCGAGCTACCGGAGTGGTAGCTCATTTTTTTATTATTGGGTGAAGGTAAAGGGGGCCCCTAATCACTCAATCCCTTACCGTTCAAAATATGCGGCGTATACTTCTCAACCCGTGCTGTACGGGTTTTGGATTGTTTGGGGTCTGTGAAATAAGTGATATATTGTCTTTTTCTTCCGGGGGTTAGGGCTTCAAAGGCTGCTTGCAAATCCAGATTCTCATCAAGCTTTGTTTGAAACTCTTCAGGAATCTCATACTCCGTATCCTTCTTATAATCCACTTCCAGACCAGCGGTTTCAACCTCTATGGCATTATAGATATAGTCTTTAATAGTAGCTTCCCTATCGGCTATTTCTTGAACCGTATTGAACCGGATCTGGCGCCCGGCCTGCACATTCTTGGTTTGCTGAATCAGAATGCCCTGGGGATCAGGCAGCAAGGAGCCTTTGACGAACATAATCGCACAATATTCTTTGAATCCGTGGATTAGAGCGATATTCCCGCCTTGAAACGTATAACAAGGAACCCCCCACTTCAATTCCTCTGTGAGCTGACATCCAAGCAGGATCGTCCGGAGTTTCCCGTATTCTTCCTTCCATTGACTTGCTTTATTAAAGAAAAAATCCACTTTAGGATTCAATTCACTACCTGTCATTCAGGAACACCTCTCCTTATGATTTATATATTGTGATGGCTATCCTCACTGGCAACCTTACGCTCGAAGTCTGTGATGAAGTAACGGCCGGATTGAGTTAGCCTGCTGCCGGTAACAACGGCCAACTTTATGCGATTTAGTAAACCGCCTCGTTTAAAAGTAATATTAGTAGCCCAGTCTGCTTTATGTATCTCTTCCAGGGCAGCGTAGAAAGCTTTCTTACTAGTGCCTATTTCCCGGAATTCAGGCTCTTCTTCCTGCTCGATGTATTTTAAAATGAGATAGATGATGGCTTCATTTCTTTTGATGTTCATTAGATAGGTCCTCTCGGAGTAACTGCTGTATTTTGCTGAATATTGAGTTTGTAGCATGGCGGCTGGTATAATATAACAAATATGAAAAAATGCTATTCATACTAATGGCGGCGATTGGTATAACAATATCATTTTCGACTAGGAGGGTACAAGGATGGCAATTATTTTCAATGACAAGAACGTTTCGTTTGAGCAAAGACAATCCCCGGTTCCTGAGTTTGCCTGGCATACAAGCAGGAAGCTGGCGGAGATGGCAGGGGCGAAGCAATTGCTTTTTGAGATCAGGTCGCTTGATCCAGGGAAGTATTCGTATCCATATCATTTCCATAGAAGTGTTGAAGAGGTATTTGTAATTATTTCAGGCCGGGCTACGCTCAGAACGCCAGCAGGTTTTCAGGAAGTGCAGGAAGGTGATACGGTGTTTTTTGAAACGGGGCCGGAAGGGGCGCATCAATTATTTAATCATACCGCCGAGCCTTGCAGGTACTTGGATTTACGTACGAACCTGGGGATCGATATTTGCGAATATCCGGATTCCGGAAAGATTAACATTCTGCCGTACGAGGAAATCTATATGGCGGAAGAGCGGGTGGACTACTATGAAGGTGAGGACAATGTTGCGGAGAAATGGAAGTGAGCTGGCGTGCGGTCCGGGAGCATTGTTAAAAGCCCTGCCGCCAGTAATGGTCCGCAGGGCTTTTTTCAATTTTTTAAATTACGCCTTCTCCTCCAATAGCTGTTGCTGTGAATGCTATAGGCCCAAATAGATTTATAGGCGAGATGCTATCATTTTGAATGATTAATTCATAGTTATGGATTCCAAGATATGGACCATCCACCCACAGAACATTTAATTGGATATCAGTAATTGTAGTGAAACGATAAAAGGATCTATAAATATCTACTCCGGCACGCCGGATGATAACAAAAAATGGGCTATTAGCAAGTGCAGTAAGACTAAAACTGCCATTTAACTCGACTCTACTGGAGAAAGAGGCAGGATTAGCAGGACTAATATTTACTTGCGCTGTGGCTAGAGCCGCGCCTGCTCCAGGAATCCCCGCAACCGTTACAGCAGAATTGAACGGGTCTAACGGGATTTTTGCCTCTGAACCATAACTAATAATTGTCGCCATTTATCATCACTCCATTTCATCGGTATACGTTAATATATTGTAAATCCGCAAGTATATATTGGACGTAGTTCCTGATGATTATATACATTTAACTTAAAAAGAGAGAAATGAAATAACAGCAAGTAAAATCAAGTAAGGATCTTCCATTATCTTTAAAATAAATGTAGGGTGATTGAAACGGGGTGAAATGACGAATGTACGAGTGGCAGAAACAAATTCAAATCATCGTTGATGAAATTGACATATGTATTAAAAATTATAATGATGAAGCCTTGACACTACGCAATCTTTCCCGCAGGCTGGGTTATTCCGAATTTCATACTACGAGAAAATTCAAGGAAATATCGGGTATGCAATTTAGGGATTATCTGCGGCATAGAAAACTAGCCTTTGCGCTTAAAGAAGTTCGGGATAGTGAAAAAAGCCTTTTAGATATTGCCTTTAATTATGGCTTTTCATCACATGAAGCGTTTACCAGAGCCTTTAAGGGAACCTATGCTGTAACCCCAAGTGATTTCCGGAAAAATCCTAAGCCAGTCGTTCTTCGTACAAAATTAAACCCGTTTGACCGCTACTTTTTTGGATTGGGAGAGATTGGGATGATGAAATCTACAGATGATGTAAAAATTTATTTTGTGACCATTCCCGCTCACAAATTTTTGCACATTAAAAACTATGAGAGTAATGGGTATTGGGATTTTTGGCAAAAGCAAAATCTTATCCAGGGACAGGATTACGAAACCATCTGCGGCTTACTCGATAGTATCAAGGGCAAATTGGATGACGAAGGCGGGAGTGAACCTAATGGGGGCAGCGGTCAGATTATGGCGTATATGAATGACCCGGACGGCAGACTGTGCGATTGGGGGATTCCGCGTACAGAGTGTTATGGTGCACGGCTTCCTTTGGATTATAAAGGCGAAGTACCACCACAAATGCTTATGGCTGATGTTCCGGAAGATAAATATATTGTATTTGAACATGGGCCATTCGATTATGAGCAGGAGAATCGTAGTGTGGAGGAAAAGATTGAACGGGTAATGGCAACTTTTGATTTTGCAGGCACGGGTTACTCATTTGATACTTCCCCCGGTAGAATGATTTACTTTTATTTTAATCCGGAACGGCATTTTAAGTACATCAGACCTGTGCGGAGCCACCTTTAAAGAACACGCTCCCGCGGCTGGCAATATGCGCGTTTTGAATTATATGAAATAAAATAATTTCAGAAATCTAAAGGTCACTGCTTTTAAAAGGGTGGCCTTTTTCTATGTCCTGGGAGGTGGTTACGATAGGCGATCAGAGCGATTTACCCTCAGTGTGGATGGAACTTAAAGGGCATGAAGAATGACCGTTTCTGCACTTTGAACGGTGTTATCAACGTCTGCTGTTACGTAACAACCTCCAATAGTTTTGAGATAAGTTATGCAATTGCTCAAATCAATTCATCCGCGTGGTAGCATTCATTATATAGATCAATAGGGGCTGTTATAGCCCCTATTGATTACTTCCGTTTCTTACGGCCAATTAAGCCGCCAACTATCCCAAAGATCAAAATACCAACAAAGGCAAATACAATCCAAAAGGCTATACGCACAACAATCACTCCTTTAAATAAACAATACGATAATAGGTGGATTTTCGCAATGAAAGGAGGCAGGAGCTATTGCCTTTTCTAGTCCATTTAAATCTACAGCATCGGAAAAAAGAATATGAAAAAGAGAAGAAGCATAATAATACTGCTTACTCTACTGATTACGAGATAAGCCTTACTTGGTTCGGAGTCGCCCTTTACCATCCAACCATAACGCGTGTACCAGCCCAATGACGGAAAGAAAATATTGATCAGTGAAAGGGCTATGAAAAGAATAGCGAAGCCCACCATGTTCACCAACTCCTTTATCAAATTTACGCAAAAATAATTCCTAATCCCCCACCAATGGCGATGTTGTCAAAAACAATGGAGAATGCAATACCAAAACTGATGCCTATAAAAAGCGCAGAGAGCAATCTTCTATTATATTTCAAAACGCAGCATCCTTTTCAATTATTTAACATTTGTACGCCGATCAGAGATTTTAGTTTCGAGGGGGCATAGCCCCAGGGAGGGAACAGACATGTTGCGCATAGTCTGCTACAGCGGAGTGGAGATATTAATCATGATATGAACCCTTGGGTCGGGCATTGGGATATCAAGCGATTCATGGCCGAGGTTGCAGATTATCCGGGCATCCCAATCACATATGCCAACATGCAGGGATGGAAAGAGAAAGACCAATTCGATGATTGTATGGAGGCTTTTGGGATGCAGCAAGAAAGCTTCTCGGGGTTCAGGTGTAAAAGGCATAAAAAAAGAGCTGCTTTCGCAACTCTCTCATGAACTGCCATTTACTCTGGCATGATCCAAACGATCTCACAGATGCGTACAAAGAATTTTCTGCCTCTGGTATCCAATACAACGTGGTCTGGCTTTACATCCATCAAACAGCCGCTAATCCCGCCGCGAGTGGTTTCAAGTACCACCTGCTTACCTTTTACAGACATTAAGGTTTCAACGACATAGGGATCAATTGGATAGACCATGATGGCTTGCGGCATCTGTTGATGCATTGGATACATTTGATTATTCAGCACTTTGTTACCTCCCAAATGGTTATACCTCATGCTATGCAAACGCCTAATTAAAGAACTAGGCGAGAGCCCATTTAAGATAGGTACTAAGCTTTATGACACAAATACGTTAAAATAATAATTCAACGGAGGGAATGGTTTCGGACAATGTAGATTCTAATTGTATCGTAATCAGATGTCCCGATGAACTTGCTGAAATGGCAAGAGAGTTTACCAATGGAATTATTAGTTTATAGTGAAAAGTGAACTGAACTGGGTGAAGGAGTTTATTTCAGGAGAAGTTGTTGGTCAGGCCGAAGGCCATCGACACGCGACCAAATAATCTCAGCGCAGGGGGGCCGGTTAGTGTTAGCTATTAATTACTAATGATATACCATAATAATATATAAGTTATTCCGAAGAAAAGGATTACACCCAGTATTGAGATGGCAAGAAGAATAAGGATGACTTTATTTCCGTTCATAAATGCACCTCTTAAATAAAATACCTCTCGCAATTTTTAGTGTAGGGGAGAGGTCGAAGAGAAAGATTGGGCAAGCCCTCACAACTCGATTGTAAAGGATTGGCAGAGAACTATCAAATACCCATGTGAATGGAAGCTTCCTAATGCAGACAAAACCCATACCAAACTATCCAGGATACAGCGTAAGCCGGGGTATGGTGTCCACCGCCTCCCAATCCACAAGCAAACGGCGGGCAGAAGACACCTGAGCAACTGCAGGAAGCAGCTAGAGAAGCAGCGCTTGTTTCATTAAAAAGAGTTGGTAGCGGTGATCATCAAGGAGGTGAACTAAACATGGACTGATATCCCTATGGCGGTTTCCCAGGTCCTGGGCCGGAATTCACACAGATGTTTACGGAAGTTTTGTTGTCCACTTACAATCAAGCGAAACTTCCCGGTGGCATCCTTTTGAAAAAAGGTCAGGGAGTTGTGAAGAATGGGACAGTCATTGGCAAAATTACGGCTGGAGCTGATAAAGGCAAGAGGATAGCCGTTTTTGATGGAAAAAAAACCGTCCCCAATCTCAAAAAGTTGAAGAGATGCTATAACCAAAAAAAAGACAAAACCCTTATAAAATAAAGGTTTTGTCAGGTGATGCAGAATAGGACGGATGGGGTTCGAACCCATGACCCCTACCCTGTCAATGGAGTACCGTGGTTTCCTTTACTGTCCAGTAAAATCCTAAAAGCTGATACTACTTGAAATTAGGAGGTAATACTGAAAGGATCGTTCCTTCTATATCCGCATGTTATTTTGGGTATGCTACCACCTTGCTACCAGTAATTTAACGATAGCTTGTGAAAAACATTGACTCATCAACAATTATTTTAGGGGGAAGGAATTGTGATGGTAACCCCTTAATCTCTTTCCATTTATTAATATGATCATTTAATATATCTGATTCATACCCATCTAAGGTAACTGGCGTTTTAAGTAATTCTAATATTTTATTATAAGCATTGGTTATTAAGAAATCAGAGCGTTCTTCTAAAGCAGAGTTAACTTTAATTAACCATTTTACAAGAATATTATTTAAGTTTAGAACTAATACTTCTCTGTTTTTACTACTACTTCTGGAATCAAATAGTCTCAAACCAATAATGTTTTTGTTATCATATTTAGCTAAAGAATAAGTAAATCTATGATAGTCATAGTCGTTCGAATTGATAAATTTTCTGAGGTATGTTGCTTTAGCAGTTGTCCACAAAGTTAAGTAAAAATAATTTTCGTTTATTGGTGTAATTTTTGAGATAGCTCTTTCATAGTAAGGAATAATATTATCAGCAATACGGAAAAGGTCCATATCAAGAAGTACTGGCTCTTTTATTGAATTTAGTATTTCTTGAATCTCATGGATAGAGTATTTTTTATGATAGCTATTAATAGAAAAAGTGTAAAATTTATTAATTTTAGAAATCTCATTTGGAGATAGCAATTTTGGAATCCCTGAAATAAACACTCTAATAATCGGAGTGTCTTGAAAGCTTTTTATGATTCTTGGCTCGGAATTAATTATCTTATTGATGTATATCCATTTATTATTCATAGTATCTATATGAGGTAAGGATAGATGCTCATTAAGGATTTCTATAAACCTATTATAAATTACTGGATTATCTAGGTGATTTTCTCTATCCATGTGTTGGCGAGATAAGTTAGGCTTCAAGTATTCACCTCGATAATCTATTCGAAAACTAAAGGGCCTAGAGGATTCAAACTCACTATAAGCAATACCATTTATACATGTCAGATTTTGAGGAGATTTGGGTTTTATAGCTATTGGATGAGAATTTTCATATTGGTAATTTATCCAATTCCACTGGCTCCAATCATCTTTATTGTTATCATTGACATGGGTTACATATATTTCTCCAAATACATCTTTCTCATCTATAGAATAAACAGACGTAACAAATTTTTTATTCTCTTCAAGGCTCTCTATTTCATATGTGAATTGATGAACTTCTTCACTATTGATGACACTTTGAGTACCTAATTCATTCAAGAAAATTGGAAACTCTATTTTTTTACACCACTTATTCAATAAACTGTATAGTTCATTCTTACTAAACTCTTTTTTTAGTATAAGCGAGATTTTAGTTCCACTTTTTTTTCGCGATCCTTTGTCGGTTAATAAATAACTTCTTGGACTTGTTAGACACAAGGATATTGGACCTTCTCCACGGAATGAGGAGGGTTTATAAGTCTCCACAGTTATATGTTCACTGACTGCGAATACCGATAAAAAACCCACTCCGAATTGACTGTTTGGCTTAAAATTGAACTTCCTTTGAAATTCTTCAGATGTATAGTAGGAACGCCCAACCTGCAAAAAATACTTCTTTATTATCTCTGTATCCATGCCGAGTCCATTATCTTCAATAACTAAAAGTTGTTTGAGATGTTCTTCTTGAGAAAGGGGGCTTTGAATAGCTATTTCTTCTAATGTAATATTAATCGGATATTTCTCTCTAATATGCTCACTTATTTGATTAGTGAAGGTTGGAACATCCTCTCCTTTATTTTTCAAGTCTTCAATTACTTTACATCTGGTTGCATCAAGTGCATTCTGCAATAATTCTCTGAGGAAATCTTTTTCGGACTGATAAACGTCTGAGATCAATCTTTGAAATACCATGTCTTGATCAAGTTCAAGCTTCCACTCAGAGGGGATATATGTGGCCGATATGCTTGGTTCTATTTTAATAGAAGAATTTAAAGTACCCATACTTACACTTGGGACAATCCAATTGGAATGTCTTGTGGCTTTTGACATAATTATAGACGCATTTTTCATTTCATCAACTAACCATTGACACCAATCTTGTAGAAACCTATGTTCATCTTGAGTATTACATTTTGCAGTAATTTCAATAGAATCAGTTGCTGTTAGTCGATGGGTAATTCTTTGATATTGAGTCCAATGTGCCAAGCTATCTGCTGGTAAAGGACAAGCAGCGTTCATTAACAAGGGACAGGCTCTGTCATAAGACATGTCTAGCAAATCACCAATTCTAAGCAACAGAGCAAGAAACTTTACATTTACTTCTTCTCCTCTGATGTCGCGACGTTCAGGATACTTTTCACTGTCATCAAGTTCATAGCTACTTAAGCCATGGGCCACGCAAATATCTGTTATTGTTCGAAAAAGTGAAGGATCATCAAATGAAAATTTCCCTAAAAAAGTATGGTTTTGAGTCATAACATCGACTGCCTTAAGATGATGTGTCTTCCTTATGTATTCCGCTATTAAATATCTTGTTTGTAGATCAGCTATAAAATTACGAGTACTGATTTCAATACTGTTATCCTCCCTAATTCCCATTATTTCATTCCAGCGCTTTGCCCCGCTTCTTGAAACCCATAAGTTCCATTCCTCAGATTGTAATATCTTTATTTTTTCTTGATCTGAAACGACCATGCCAGTATCGTGTAGTAAAGCTGACGCCATTATAATAAATGCTTCTGCACTCGACAAACGTAGAATAGCCTGTTCCTGATCGTTATCCTTAAAGAGCATCTTCGATATCTGCAAAATGATTTCTTCGCTGTGTTCAACTGTGTGTCTTGTATAATGGGGAAAGGTGTGGGGGATATATGAGAGCCAATTGGCTACGGATTCTCTTAATTCCAGAATTTTCCCATGATATAATGAATTTTTCCTATTTAAATATTTCATAAGAGCCATGTCCGATAAATACATTCTCCGACCTCCAAAAATCAATATCAATATCAATAAACTTAAAAGTGTATACAATGCAGGAGTTTGCATTCCGTTATCTTTTACACAATGTTCTAATGTTTTAAAGAAGCAAGGACTAGTGCTGTCAAATTTCAACTCATCATAACAGATATTGGATGTCGCTGTAATTTATCTAGCCTCTTGAGTTGACTCTCATCCACTTCACCAGCATCTTTAATAAAATGGTATACGTTATCTACTATTTCTCTATTGTTATCACGATGAGTATCAACATTTATCGGATTTGCAAAAGTTGCCACAAAGAGGAAATCTCGTTCAAGCTCTCTAATGCGAATTTCAGCCCTATTGCTTAATTTTTCAATTCCGCCATTTATTTCTGCATAACCATCATCATACTCCTGTCTAGTTATATAGTTCTCCATAAACCAAGCTGCTTCTTCAGTCTTCTGACCATAATTTTCATAAATTCCAAAAGGAGGCATTGCCGCGCATTGTAGAAGAATGTATTGGTGATCATAAGAGTGATCCCTTTTTACCCAAATCGCTTCGATCAGACATTCGCTACTGTCAAACAACCAAATATTTTCATCTATTAGACGAATATTATCAATAGGACAATCTGATGAACCTTGGGTCCACCATAACTTTAGTTTATTATATTGGTCAGCCAATCTACTCATTATTAAGTCGATTTTTTGTTTCTCTGTAATTTTAATAAGCCCTTTTTTTCCAGGACATGTTGATCTTAATATCTCGTCAAATCCTCTCAAAGCGTTTAAAACCCTATCTTCTTCACTTTCTCGGACTTCAGTGGGCTTAAGGGCCGAATCAAGAAGGTGGCTTACCTCAGTTGCATTTTGAGGTCTGTTTATAGGATCATACTGTAAAAGTAAATCAACTAAAGGATCTAAGGGTGCAAACGATTCATGTACACTTTTTAATTTTGTACGACCTACACCTCTTACAGTATCATCCGTAATTAACCATTGTATCAACTGCCCTAAAGCAAATAAATCCATTGTAGGTTTTGTTTCTGGTTTTACTTGAAACTGCTCAGGAGCTGAAAACGCAAAGTTAGCTAATCTATCTTTTTTTTCTGTCTTCACAAGACGTTCATAATGCTCAGGATCGAACCATGAAATTCCGAAATCAGCAAGTACTAAATCGTTGTCGTCATCTACTAGAAGGTTTTGCGGTTTTAAATCGCGATGGACTATATTCATGCTATGAATCTTATCTAGACAGTATAGGAGGTTCTTCACTATTGGTAATACGTCATCAATCTGGTTAATCTCATTCTTCCTTTTCCACGCATTTAGAGTGTATGGGTACTTTTTCATAATCATATAAGGGAATATGCTACTTTCAACGTTCAAGAGATCATAAAAGTAGATTGGGACAACAGCTTGAGAATCGGATAACTTAATTACTTCACGAACTTCAGTTACAAATCTCTTGTGCCTGGATGTAGCTTCAATAGCACAATCTTCTGCAAGGAACTTGATTGCGACTTGCGTTCGACCCCATATTGCGGAAAAAACAAGCGCATTACCGCCTTGACCAATTTCTTCTTCAATTTCTACTTTCCCTAGAACGGTATCAATAAACTTCCTTTCCTTAAAAAATAACCTTAATTTATTTTTATCCTCATCCACTTTGCTTACCATGTAAATTCAACAACCTTTCAATCATAAAAATTTGATGGTTTCTAGAAAAATATTTAGGTAAGGCGCTCATACCAAATCTGCTATACGTTTTTGGATTTTCATTAAAAATTTTTGAACCGTAAGATAAAGTCATATCATTTTATATCTAGTTTCATGAAGGATTTAAACAAAGCATCCGTATCATTTTTTAGAAAGTAATCTTTTGCTCCTAGATTCCAAGTATCAACAAAAGTGTTAACAAATTGTTTATAGTATTCCTCAGTAGATACTGTTTCAAAGAGTGGCACCAGATCAGAATTACTTAAAACATGAGTCATATGTTCACTATATCCAATAATTTTTTTCAAGCAATTTCCAGGGAGCCATTCTTCTTTTATAAAGGTTGATTGTTCTTTTATTAGAAACTTTATTTTATAAGTTTTATAACCATATTTACTAGTAAAGGTATCTGTAACAACAGCCAAATCGGAGTAAGATGTCAAGATAATATCATTTATTTGAAATCTATCCACAGTTAATAGGTTTATAAGTTCTTGTTCATTTGTAGGCAGATTGAGAATGGTATTGATTTCATCATTGAAGCCCTTTGGACAGTCCCCAAGAATTATTTGGACTCTGCCAATCAGGCATACTATGGTTAACCAGATTTTCATCATTGTTTTCTCAATAGTAATAGTTGACGGCAGATCAATTTTTTTATCTGGAATAAAATGAATTGATTCGCTTGTATCGGAATATCTTTTATAGGATAAGCCCAGAACTAACTTTTCTCTTGCATTCGTGGTGAGTAAAGCCTCTTTAAGCTTTTGTCTAAAGCCCTTAAAGGGACTATATGGGTACTTAGGAGAATTTATAGATTTTTTCTCTTGGAGGTACCAGCACTTATTGAAATCAATTTCAGGTTCTAAGAGTTGAATTGTCTTTTTTGTCTCCGCAAGTTGCAACAGGTGATTTTCAAAAGGGTGACCGTAAAATTCCTTCCAGTCATTGATCTCCATTTGAATATCATTGTATTCTCTCATAAGCAAATAATGTTTAAAGTAATTTTCGTCATTTGTTTTATCAAATAAAATAAGATCAACAAGAGCTTCTAGCAACTTACGATTCCACATAGACTGTTCATCACTTACTGCTTGAATAATAACTCGCGTAGGGAATGTTTTAAGATCAACTGGATCGTCTCCAGATAAAAAGTCAATCCAGCGGAACATAGAAGAGCCTACCATCGCAATTTCCTCTAATACAGTATATAAATAGTAACCTTTAGAATTATTTCTAATATGAAAATGATTTGGATATGCTATGTATTGCTGGTCATCTAAATTTATATAAGGTGTATATTCTTGGAGGATTTTAATTGAGCATTGTGCCCAATACTGCATTTGTTGTAATTTCTCGTTTTGCATATATCCTCCTTGGACTATTCTTCATGGCAATTCGCCAATGTACACTCAATAGTTCGAATGAAATATCCATACATCACCTGCTTTGGTAGTTTAGAGATATTTCTATTGTATATCAAGTCTGGATGCACCGTATAGACAAAATGCAACTACAAATTACAAACTACAAACTAAAACAAAAAGCACCTTTTTATAGGTGCTTGTTATGTGCGTTTGATCAGTTGAGGTCAAGTTATTCAATATTTCTTTAATGTGAGCTGATACCCATCAGTAGTAGTGAGTTTAATCGTTTTAGAATCCACTAGCTTTAAAGTTGTTTTCTGGTCGCTATCTTCATACTTAAAAGTGAGCTTATCACCGTTGTGAACGAAAGTGATATTATTAGGGAATTCCTCACCTTCGCTGAAGAAGGTAATTACGCCCTTAGTGTCACTCTTAATGGTCAGCTTAAAGGCTAACTCATCTGAACCTGGAGTGCTCCATTGTCCTTCAAAGGCTTTTACATCCACGTTCGAACCGCTGTTAGATTTATATAATGTGACGCTGAATGATCCGAGATTCCACATTGCGCTGCTGTCTGATTTGGTCTCTTTGAAGCCGAACAAAAGATTGTCCCCTTTGATTTCTACAGTTCCTTTTCCACTGTTTCCCCAACCATCATCTGTGTAGGAGAAAATCCCTTTACCATTTTTAATTTCTGTTCTGATCTCAACATCAGCTATCCGATTGGATGGAGGGGAACTAATAGAGAAAAAATGTCCAGTCAGCACATTATTTTTGAAGCTTTTCAGTTCGAAATAAATAGCACCATCAGTTAACAGTTGTTCTTCTGAATTTTTAATGTCCTTCTTTTCCACCCACAGCCCTGTACTGAGACTTACTGTACTAGAAGCTACATTGATTACTACATATGTGCTTTTGCCGCCTGAGCTTGTATATATGATTGCTTTTCCTGGATTGACAGCCGTTACTAAACCACTCACATTTACCGTTGCTACCTTAGTATTGGTTGAAGAGTATGTAATCTTTACATTTGTGCCTTTGGGTGAGGTAACTACGTTTGGCTTTAATTGAAATGTCTGTTTTGGTTTTAATGCATTTGACGGACTTGCGACCGATATTGAAATCACTTTTGCTGCTTGATCTGCATAAACTACGAGAGTTGGAATAGTAACCAAGGTCACAGAAGACAGGGTTAGAACAGAGACTAATAGAATATTTTTAATTAGTTTCATTGTGAAGCTCCTCTCAATTTCTTCTATAATTGAACTAATTATTTTAACAGAGACTCCTTTCAGAGAGTGTTCTTCCAGAATCTTATAACCATCTCTATACCCAACCCTACTTGGAAAAGTGGAACACCTTCTCAGAGAATAATTATTTAGAACTTGAGTTAACAGCGGTAACTGAGGATATATAGAAATGAACTCAATTACAATGATGACGCTACCATTTTGTCGAAGATGAGGTTATGTGAGAAGGTTTTAGTCCGTAAAAAGCAAAAAAAGCCTTATAGAATAAGGCTTTCTCTGTATAGGACGGATGGGGTTCGAACCCATGACCCCTACCCTGTCAAGATAGTGCTCTCCCGCTGAGCTACCGTCCTGCAACGAAATTTATAATACCATATGATGTGAGGGAATGGCAAGAATTTTTTATAACGAAGAAATAGGTTGGCTGATATATGGAATTTATTAGAGAATAAATAGGAGGCAGTACTATGCTACTCTGAGGAAGCGGATCACGGCGGAAGAGAAGAAGGTGGGCTGTGATTTGACAGGTTAGATTAACCCCTTTACTGGTGGTAGATGATAAGATAAGGTGCAGGTCCCTCTGAATGTGAGCGGGGCTTTTTTGCAGCGAAAAAGTTGAGCGACACAGAAAAGATTTTATAATATAATGATGGCGGTTGTCTGGAAAAATCTCTCAACCATTCCATTATACATAATGAAGCCGAAGGAGTTCTTCTAATGATCGTAACTTTGCATGAATCTGAAATGCCTGAGGTTAGTCTTAAGTATGTTGTGATTGTCATGAAGCAGGGTGAAGACTGGGTTCTGGTGCGGCACCGCGAGCGGTCCACATGGGAATTTGCCGGCGGACATATTGAAGCAGGAGAGAGTCCTGATGAAGCTGCCGCCAGGGAGCTGTATGAGGAAACAGGCGCTAAGGCGTACAAGTTATACCCTATATGTGTATATTCGGTGAGAAGTGAAGAAGTACCCGCGAGCTACGGGATGCTGTACTTTGCAGCTGTTGATAAGTTTGGCCCCCTGCCCCCATATGAAATGGAGGAGATTCGCAGATTCAGAGAAATTCCGGAAACGGTTACGTATCCGGGGATTTATCCAACGTTAATCGCGAGAGTAACAGAATATATCAAGCAACTGAGCGGAAATGCCAATGAAAGCAGATCTATTGAACAAGTGGAATTTGGTGCACAATAATTCTACCATTGAGCGGAGTGATTGCCATGTCTATGCCTACTCATATTGTCGCGGTCGGCGGGATTGTAGAGAATGAACTGGGAGATATTTTACTGGTAAAAACGTTTAAGGGCGGCTGGGTGTTCCCCGGAGGTCAAGTGGAGTCAGGAGAGAATCTGATGGATGCGCTAACCCGTGAAATACAGGAGGAAAGTGGCATCCTCACTGTGGTTGACCAGCTGATCGGCGTGTATTCCAATACGGGGATGTACAAAGGGCATGACGGTGTAACCGATATCCCGACCAAAGTGATGCTGGACTATGTGTGCCGGCCAATCGGCGGGACATTAGCGACATCGGATGAAACATCGGAGAGCTGTTGGGTCAACCGGGATAAAGTGCTTGAGATGATTACCAGCCCCGCTATCCGCACCCGTTATGAAGCTTATCTGGCATTTGACGGTACTGTCGCTTATATGGCCTACCAGACCAAGCCCGAATTTACAGTAAGTCTGAGCAGGAAGATATGATGCAGTACCATATAAGGAGATTATAGATGAACGTAGAATATGGGAAATTAACTTTTCTGGAGATTAAGCAAAAAGCAGCCGAAGGCTATATGGCTATTATTCCAACTGGCTGCACGGAGCAGCAGGGGCCACATGCGACGGTGGATTTTGATATCTGGCTGGCTACCGAGCTGTCCATTGAGGCGGCAACAATGGCTAATCTGAATTACGGTGTGAAGGTACTGGTAATTCCGACGATTCCATTTGGTCCTACTCCCGAGCACCGTAATTACGGCTATGGCTACATCGACATCCCGCAGAAGGTGTATGAGAATGT
This sequence comes from Paenibacillus phytohabitans, assembly GCF_013141775.1. Taxonomy (GTDB): domain Bacteria; phylum Bacillota; class Bacilli; order Paenibacillales; family Paenibacillaceae; genus Paenibacillus_AQ; species Paenibacillus_AQ phytohabitans. The sequence continues at coordinate 169,597 of NZ_WHOB01000018.1, read as the reverse complement.
GATCTATGCGGTTCTGGTTTCACTGGCTGACCAGGGCTTCAAGCAGCTGGTGATTATGCGCGGCTGCGGCGGACATATGCTGAACCAGGTGGCTGTGAAATTTAATCAGGATTATGCAGGAAAAGCCAGGGTTCATCTTCCGCATCATCCGTTCCATGAGGTCTGGTGTACACATGCCGATCCGCATATTCCGGGTGGTCATGCCGACAGCTTCACCACATCACTGGGACTCTACAAACATCCAGAGTGCATCCGTGAGGAGCTGATTGAGAATCCCGGCAGTACTGAACCGGATTGGGACGATCCCGGACTCGACTTCACCAGGTACTCGGCAACGGGTGTCATTGGCGATCCGACTCATGCCAGCGAAGAATTAGGACGCAAGCTGTGGAAGGGCTCTGTGGAGGCTATCGCAGCCGAGCTGCAGAAGATTGCTGCACAGGCTGTTGAGATTAGTCAGGCTGAAGCTTCCAGGCAGTAATGGAAACATAGGCAAGCAGCAGAAAGAAAGACACATGCAAGTTAGTTAAGCCCCATAGGCTTCGTCCAATTAACCGCGACAGCGGCTTGGAGAAGCAAGTGGGGTTATTTCTATTGATCGCGGTGCGACGCGAAGGGTGTTCTGCAGCTTTTTTTGCGAGAGATTATGTTATAGCTTCTCAAGTCCGAGTTCCGTGTAAGTTTGTGAACGGCAGAGAATAAGGTAGAATAGGGACACCAATTGCTGTGAGAAGAGGTTAGTTTATGAGCGATGAGAATTTGAAGTTCAAGCGGCTTGGAGAGTATCTGAAATCGCGCCGGGACCGGCTGCAGCCTGAAGCTGCCGGGCTTAAGGAAACGAACAGCCAGCGCAGAACACCCGGACTACGGCGGGAGGAAGTGGCGATTCTGGCGGGTGTCAGCAGCACCTATTATACGTGGCTGGAGCAAGGCAGAGAAGTTACCGCTTCCAGAGAGATTATGGAGAGTCTCAGTCTGGCCCTGCGCTTGACCCCTGATGAGCGGACGCATCTGTTCGAGCTGTGGAATCCAGGGAATCCGGATCCAGTTCCTTCTATTAATACGGTGAGCCCCGGGCTGAATCCGCAATGGCGGGATATTATCAGCCAGCTGTCTTATCCGTCTTTTATTACGAATGAGCGGTCCGAGGTTCTGGCCTGGAATGATAAGGCGGGTGAAGTTCTTAGCAATTTCGGGAAGCTGCCTGCTTCCGAGCGCATTATGCTCCGTCTATTGTTTCTCGATCAGGGGCTGCGCCGCCGGATGTTGAATTGGGAGGAGTTCGCGCTCTATTCAGTAGCTGTGTTCAGAACCTATTATGACATGCATCTGCACGATCCCTGGTACAAAGACATGGTAGTGAAGCTCTGTGAGGACAGTATGGATTTCGCTGAGATGTGGAAGCTGCACAACATTCAAGGCAAAAAAGTAAATCGCGTAGTCATACAAAGTCTAAGCACGAATCAGTCTGTGACCTATGACATCAACTCCGTTGCAAGTCTGGCCGATCATCCGGGTCTGCATATCTGTATTTATACACCTGTGGTGGCAGAGAGCTGAGAATCGAATGGAGTCACTTGGACGGCCGGTCTGTTTCTATTTCTATTTCTATTTCTGTTCTGTGCTGTTCTGTTCCCTGGTAATGATCTTACTAGCATAAACGTACTGTGGCTGCTCCATGGCAGGAAGGTTAGAATAGGGACATATCCGAAGAATCTTTCACCGGGAAAAGAGGGAGACAACCAAATGCAGACAAGAACACTCGGAAACGAAGGGCTGACAGTATCGGCTCTGGGACTAGGGACGATGATGATGCCGGAGAACGAAGAGTCGGTAAAAGTGATCCATGGGGCACTCGACCTGGGAGTAACCCTGCTGGATACAGCAGATATCTATGGAGATTTCGCGCAGCAGCGTTTTGGCAGCAATGAGAGGCTCGTGGGCCGCGCGCTTAAGGGCAGACGGGATAAAGCGGTTATTGCGACCAAATTTGGCATTACGCATACTCAGGGCCCCAAGGGTGATCCGGCTTATATCAAAAAATCCGTAGATTCCAGCCTATACCATCTCGGTATGGATTATATTGATCTGTATTATCAGCACCGTCCTGATCCGAACACACCAATCGAGGAGACTATAGGCACGCTGGCTGAACTGGTCAAGGAAGGGAAAATCCGCTACATTGGCTTATCGGAAGCTTCGCCTGAGCTGATACGCCGTGCACATACGGTACATCCCCTTACGGCACTGCAGACAGAATATTCGCTCTGGAGCCGGGAGGTAGAGGATGAAATACTGCCGCTGGTCAAAGAACTGGGCATCGGATTCGTTCCTTATAGTCCGCTGGGCCGCGGATTTCTGACCGGTCAGATTAAAAGCTTCAACGACCTGCCGCCGGACGATTACCGCCGTAGCTACCCGCGGTTCCAGGGAGCGAATTTCGCCAGGAATCTCGAAGTGGTCTCGCTGATCGGGCAGATGGCAGCCGAGAAGGACTGTGCTCCTTCGCAGCTTGCGCTGGCCTGGCTGCTTGCGCAGGGTGAGCAAATTGTGCCGATCCCGGGAACAAAGCGGCTGGATCGGGTGCAAGAGAATCTCGGTGCGTTGCAGGTAGTATTGTCAGCGGATGATCTGGCCCGGATCGAGCGGATCTCCCCGCAGGGTGTTGCAGCAGGAGGGCGCTTTCCCGGCCATTAAGGGCGGAATAGTTGAGAGTTGCAGCAGCATCAGCTACGCATTGAAATGCAAAAACGTTCTTATCTGCACCGCTTGTTTTGTAAGCGGTCTGCGGATAAGGACGCTTTTTTGAGTTGCACCGACATACGGCGGGGCCGAATTCTTGCGAAAACGGAAACAAGTAACAGGTAGCAGGTGTACTGGAGCAAGTGTTCATCGCAAAAGTGAAGCGGACTGAGAGGACCCTATTTCCCGAAAAAGCCGCTTTTTGAGACTGAATCGGACTGAGATTCCGTTATTTTGTTCATCCGGCCCCAAAATGAGGGGCGGCGGGGCATATAAGAGATTCTCAGTCCGCTTGACCGGCGAATTTGCCTGATTTGCAGGAATAGAGGAATCTCAGTCCGCCTCATCAGCCAGCTGACGAGGAGATGATGAAGTTTTCCGCCTCAGCGCTGCAAGCTCTTGAGGCGCTCGGTCTCCTCCTCAATCCGCGCCACATCAATCCGTTCGAACAATAATTCCAGCCCCTGTACCCGCTGATGTGCCGGAACGGCTACCGGCTGCCAGACAGGCTGTTCAAGGGCCAGAAACTCCCTGATCTTGCCACAGGAGAATGGAATGAACGGGTTCAGCAGGTTGGACAGATTAGCAATGATCTGTACACAGGTATACAGCGTACTGGCACAGGCGGCGGGGTCATTCTTAATCTGCAGCCACGGCTGCTGCTGATCGAAATATTTGTTAGCCTGGCGGATATGGGTGAAGACATGCTCGAGCGCTTCTTTGAAGCTGCCCCCCTCAATAAGTCTCCCGGTCTCGCTGTACAGAGTATTAATGCTGCTGGCCCATTCGGCATCCAGTGTACCCTCAGGCACCTCGCCATTCCAGAACTTATTCACGAATACCAGACTGCGGTTGACGAAATTACCGAAGGCACCCAGCAGCTCGCTGTTATGGCTGTAGATGAATTCTCTCCAGGAGAAGTCGGCATCCCGTTTCTCGGGGCCGTTCGCTGTCAGGAAATACCGGATGGAATCCGGATTGTAGCGGCTGAGAATATCCGGCACCCAGACGGCCCAGTTACGGCTTGTGGAGAATTTCTCCCCTTCGAGAGTCATGTATTCACAGGAGAAGATGCGGTCCGGCAGATGAAGGTCTCCAGCACCCAGCAGCAGAGCCGGCCAGATCAGGCTGTGAAAAGGTACATTATCCTTGCCGTGCACATAATAGGCGGTAATGGGAGGGCTCCCGGCGTCCTTGTCCTCAGTGGATTCCAGCCAGAAATCCTCCCAGCGGTTGCCGGTCTCCGCTGCCCATTGCTTGCTGGCGGACAGATAGCCGCTCACGGCTTCAATCCACACATAGATTTTTTTGTCCGTGAAGCCATCTACGGGAACATCCACCCCCCAGTCCAGATCCCGCGTTGCAGCGCGGTCCTGCAGTCCTTCCTGCAGATATCTGCGGGTTAAACGCACAGCATTGTCTCTCCAGCCTTGCGCAGAATCTACGTATTCCGAGAGTGCGCTTTGGAAGCTGGATAGTGACAAATAATAATGCAGGGTGGAACGCAGCACCGGCGGGGTTCCGCAGATTTTGCAGGTACGCTCCAGCAGGTCAACCGGGTCGAGTATCGTAGAACAGTAATCACATTGGTCACCCCGGGCCTGCTGTCCGCAGACCGGGCAGATTCCCTCTACATAGCGGTCCGGCAAGTAGCGCTGATCCTGCTCACAGTAGCATTGGAGCGTTGACTTCTGGTACAGATGCCCGTTATCCAGAAGCTTAACGAATAGCTCCTGCACCACGCTGTGATGATGCTCCTGATCGGTCCGGGTGTATAAGTCGTAGGTGAATCCCAGCGTGCGGAAGCAATCTGCGAACTCCTGATGATATCTGCTGGCGAATTCACCAGGGGATACACCTTCCTGCGCCGCCTGCACAGCGACGGGAGTGCCATGGCAGTCACTGCCGGAGACATACAGCACAGCGTCGCCTTTGGCACGGTGATAGCGGGCCAGGATATCTCCCGGCAGAAGACTTGCAAGCCTGCCCAGATGCAGGGAGCCATTGGCATACGGCCAAGCCCCTCCGATAAAAATGTTTGTCATGTCATTGTCCTCCTATAAGTTTTGTTGACAGATGTTTCCTTGAAACGGCTTCGGACAAAACCCGTTTCTGAGAACATGTTTAGGATTCTAAGCGCACAAAAAAGACCCTCATCCCCAAAGGGACGAGAGCCTGTGCTCACGTGTTACCACCCAAATTCATCAATGCCTTGCGGCATCCACCTCTTCAGGTACGTCCGCATAAGCTTGCGGGTATACCCTAGCATGGTAACGGATGCGGGTTCCGGCGCAGCCTACTTCCCGTTATGCGGGCTTCGATGCGCAGCTCTGAGACCATATTCCCGTGGGTTTTCTTTGCTCCTTTTCAGCGGCCGGAGCTCTCTGTGAAAGAATTGCCAAGGTACTCTTTCTCTTCATAGCTATTGTGGTTATGCTAATTACTGGATATCATATATGCAGGTGATGGCTTATGTCAACACCGGATATAGAGATAAAGGAGAATGAGAATTTTGCCGGAAAAAAAGCAGGAAAAGAAAAGCTCAGGCATAATGGGATGGCTTGGTAGCGTAGGGGTCCTGCTGCTGCTGAAGGGCAAAACTATTCTGTCTCTGCTTAAGCTGGGAAAGATAGCGGGTCCGCTGATATCTATGGCGGTATCCATCTGGGCGTATGCATTGATTTATCCATGGGGATTTGCAGCAGGCTTTGTTGCTTTATTATTCGTTCATGAAATCGGCCATGTTATAGCAGCCAAACGGATCGGACTGCCGGTGAGCGCACCGCTGTTTATTCCTTTTATGGGAGCACTCATTACGATGAAAAAACAACCGCTGGATGCCAGAGAGGAAGCCTACGTTGCTTTTGGAGGCCCCATTCTGGGGAGCATTGGCGCTGCCGCCGTCTTCGGAGCAGCTTATTATTATCACAGCCCGCTGCTGTATTCACTGGCTTATGTCGGATTTTTTATTAACCTGATCAACCTGCTGCCGATTCATCCGCTGGATGGGGGAAGAATTGCCACTGCGGTTACCCGGTGGTTATGGCTGGTGGGTCTGGTTGGAGGTCTGGCAGTGATCATCTATCTGAAATCTATTCTGTTCGGTATTATCTGGCTGTTATTTGCCTATGACATGTACAAGAAATATATCAGCCGGCGCACGAAGAATCAGATGCATGCCGTATTGAAGAGCTTCCTGATACCGATTGAAGATTTGCAGGATCAAGGGTATCTGATTCCCGGACCTGAGCACAAAAGGGAACTGCCTTTTACCACCTACAGTGATTTGAACCGCCAGCAATATCTTGGTGTCCGCTGGGACAATCTGGACTACTACGGTACAACGACTATGCCAGTACAGTCGATTGTCAGCAAAGTCCGGATCGTGCAGCTCGACCAGCTGTATGTAGATACTAAGCTGCAGCTGAAGATGCAGTGTGAGGTCAGTTTTACAGTGTTTGATAATGATAAATATTATGATGTGCCGGCCGCGTCACGCTGGAGATATGGTATTGCTTATTTTGTACTCGCAGGCTTTCTCGGCGTCATGATGTACCTTGTGCATATCGTTGGCAATGTAAATCTGTAAGGATTCGTTTATGAAGCCCCTGATTCGTCAAAGCTGTATAGAATCAAGAAGAACAGGGGGACAACTATGCGCAAGTCATTGGTGTGGAGCGGGGTCATTGGAGTGTGTGTGATGCTGGGGACGGCCGGATGTGCGGCTGGCGGTGAGGCTCCCGGATATACGGGGGTTCATAAGATGAGCGGGCTGGATGGCAGACTGGATACACCCGATGGTCTAATATCACCGGTTATGCAGGATGTGTACGACCGTTCGATTCCGGAAGAGGTGTATTCCATTCAATAGTCCGGCGGACGCGGCTTATCCGTCTTCCCTATCCCTGAAGACCTGAGGCTCTATACAGGATATTAAAAATTCTGTATAATGGCTCAATGTTGATTGGACCTACAGAGAGGGGCTAGAGGAGAATGGCAGTGGAAATCGTACATGTCAATACAGAGGAGCAGCTCCAGATGGCGCTTGCGATCCGCAATAAGGTATTTGTGGAGGAACAGAAGGTACCGGCCGAAGAGGAGATTGATGAATATGATGTGATCGGTGACAATGCGCATCATTTCCTGCTTAAGGAGAACGGGGAGCCGGCAGCTACCGGAAGACTGATTTATTACAAGGCACAGACCGCTAAAATGCAGCGGATTGCTGTTCACGAGCATTACCGGTCCAAGGGTTTCGGACGGATTTTGCTGCTCGCTATGGAGGGGCATGCCCGTGAACTCGGCCTGGTAGCCTCCATTCTCGACGCCCAGTGTCATGCAGAAGCCTTTTACAGCAAACTGGGCTATGAAGTAATTTCCCCGGAGCCCTTCTATGATGCCGGTATTCTTCACGTGAGAATGCAGAAAACGCTGTAATCAGCCCGGGTATATACTCTTTCGATTCTATGGACAAGCTATCTGTGAGCCAGATTGATGGCTAATCCCAGGCGCGAAGGAGAAGATCCTAAGTGATGAACAACGAACGTGAACGCTTTATTGCAGCCCAAAGAAACGGTGATGGTGATCTGACCAAGTTCCAGACCTCTTCCGGCCGTGTGCTGGATTATCAGCAGGCACTTCAGGAGGTTCAGTCCGGGAGTATTGCCGGAGTCAACGCATTCAAAGGGAAAGACGGCGAAATGTATATTCGCGGCGATGCAGATGGGGATCCTACCAACAATCTGGATCAGCTTCCGCAATTTTAACCAGGCATAGATAACAGGATGAAACGATGAAACGGCCGGACAAGCGTCTATTTTGATGCTAATGTCCGGCTTTTTTGTGTTGCGGAGTGGGCATATCTCCCCGGTATTTCTTAGATTGCACGCCGAAACCGGTTGCATAATGGTGTGTTTTTCTTTTCTACTGCAAAAAGAAATAATTCCCTGAATTCTGCGCAACTTGTAGAAGGGTTGGTAGTATACATTAACAGCATGAATTATTTGGAGGGGCTCTACAATGAGATGGAGAAAAATTGCTCTATGCGTGGTTGTGTTTTCCATGATGGGAAGCTCATATTTGTTCGCTGACGCTGTAAACCAGAAAATCAAAGTGTGGAGCAATGGAAAGGAAATAGCCGATGGAGGCTATTTGATTGACGGCAAGGCCTATATCCCTGCGAGAGAAGCGGGAGGTGTCGTCAGCTGGGACGGTTCAGGCAAAGTGACGATCCTCAAGCCTAATGTGCATATTGTGCTGTTCAAGGGCGATACGGTATTCGGCAATGTAAACACAGGCAAGCTGAAGATGAAGATCCTTACCCAGGTTGACAGCCTGAAGGACAGCGTCTCAGCTGTGAAGGTGGCAATCACCGATCCGTCAGGGAATGTGAAGGATATTCTGGAGGATGCCGGCGGCTCGAAGAATGAGGACTTCTGGTTCTCCACCCCGGAATTCACCTATGATTTCAAAGAATCCGGCAAATACAGTGTTGGGTTCTTCATCAAGTCATCCAAGAGCGGAGATTACGTTCTTGTGTCAGAAAAGGTAGTTACGGCTTCGGCCAAGAATTAACCGGGGTCTGCAAATTGACCTGAACTTATCTTACGTGTTACGATACCAAATGTAGGATAATTCAATTTAAAGTGAGGTATTTCAATGAGCGATCACAAACATGAGCATGGCCATGAACATGGTGAAGCATGCGGTTGCGGACATGATCACGACCATGAGCACGAGGAGTTTGTGCTGACCTTGACGAACGAGCAGGGCGAAGATGTAGAGATGGTGCTGGTAGAAACGTTTGACGTAGGCGAGAAGTTATACGCACTGCTGCTCGAGCGCGAAAACCCTGAAGCAGACGGCATCATTCTGCGTATGGAAGAAGAAGACGAAGAAATGGTACTCTACAACATTGAAGATGAAGCTGAATGGAAAGCTGTTGAAGAAGCTTACAACGAGCTGCTGGCCCAGCAAGAATAGATTTCAGTGAATCAAGTACTTAGGCTTGCTGTCTTGGACAAGACAGCATCGCCTAATACAAAACCCCGATACTGTAACAGTATCGGGGTTTTGTATTGCTGCAGGGCCTGAGCCGATTAAGAAATCGGCTCAGCCTCTACAATTACTTTGATGTTGGTGATGCTGCGGTCCTCAGGGCCTTTGACCGGCAGGCCGATTTCCACATGGTCGATGATATAGTCAATGTTATCTTGGGTAATAACTTCACCAGGGAGAAGAATCGGGATGCCCGGCGGATAAACATAGATGAATTCTGCAATAATGTAGCCTGCAGACTCCCGGAAGGGAACCAGCTGTGTATCGGCGTAGAAGGCATCTCTCGGAATCAGGGCCAGCTGCGGAATATTCGGCACCTGCACCTTCATCTCATAGATCTCACCTTTGCTGTAATGGATCGCTGAGAGCACGCGCAGAGCGGCTAACAACTTATCTACCGATTCCTGGGTATCTCCAGGGGTAATCAGGCAAAGAATATTATACATGTCGCTGAGTTCTACTTCGATGTTATACTTCTGACGCAGCCAGTTCTCGGTTTCGTATCCGGTAATGCCCAGATGGCGGACGTGAATGTTAAGCTTAGTCGGGTCGAGATTAAAGGTTGCCTCTGTACCGAGAATTTCTTTACCGAAGCTGTACAAGCCTTCAATGCTGTTAATAGTGTCCCGGGCATAGTTGGATAAGGCGATGGTTCTTGAGGCCATCTCATGCCCGTTTAGCGCCAGATTGCGTCTGGAGGTATCCAGAGAAGCAAGCAGAATATATGAAGTTGAAGTTGTGGTCAGCATGCTGAGAATGGTTTGTACCCGCTGAGGGTTAACAAGACCTGTCTTGGCATTGAGATTCAGTACCGAGCTCTGCGTCATGGAGCCGCCCAGTTTATGCACGCTGGTTGCTGCCATATCCGCACCGGCCTGCATGGCCGATACCGGTAACTCCTCATGAAAATGAATCAATACTCCATGTGCCTCGTCCACAAGTACGGGAACCCCGTAACTGTGGGCCAGGTCGACAATCGAACGCAGGTCGGCGCACACGCCAAAATACGTCGGATTGATAACGAGGACACCTTTGGCATCCGGATGGCGCCTCAAAGCCCGTTCGAGCGAGCTTGTGGTTATGCCGTGGTCTATCCCAAGATTCTCATCCTGTACAGGAGAGACAAAAATAGGCTTGGCTCCGGAGAAAATAATGGCCGACATCACGGATTTGTGAATATTGCGCGGCACAATAATTTTATCTCCTTCTGAGCAGACAGAGAGGATCATAGTCATGATGGCATTGCTCGTGCCTTGTACACTGAAATACGTGTAATCGGCGCCGAAGGCCTCTGCAGCCAGCTTTTGAGCTTCAAGAATAACCCCGGTGGGCTGATGAAGATCATCAAGCGGTGCAATATTGATCAAATCTATGGATAGAGCGTTATCGCCGATAAACTCACGGAATTCGGCATCGGTCCCTAGCCCCTTCTTATGTCCCGGAATATGAAATTGAACTGGGTTTCCGGCGGCATGCTTTTTGAGAGCTGTGAAGAGGGGAGTTACATGTTGATCCATTTAATGCTGTCACAACCTTTCGCGAAGATTAGTTTTTTTCAAGCAAGCATCAGTATAACAAATCAATCAACATAATACTAGGATGTGATGAAATGTCTGGCAAAGTAGCGCAGCGTATGCATATCAATTTGGCCTCACCGTTCATTGTGGAGATGTGGGTCATTATTTTTCTGGTCGAATTCGTAAAAGGATCGCTGCTGGTAGCCCTGCTGCCAGTCTATATGGAGAATATTCTGGGCCTGTCGGTGACGGTGGTCGGCTTCGCCTTTGCCCTGCAGTATCTGGGAGATAATCTGTTCCGCAGCCCGTTCGGCTGGGTGATGGAGCGGATAGGCTACCGCTGGACGATGACAGGTGCACTGCTGCTGATTCTGGTGGCTGTCGGGCTGATCATCTATGCCAAAGATGCAACCACATTGTCTATTGCCTGTCTAGTCCTGGGCATAGGGACTTCGCCGCTATGGCCTTGTACAATGACAGGGATTACTGAACTTGCCGGTTCTACGGAAAGCGGCAGCAGCGGGGCGGCGATGGGCGCTGTGGAGATGGCGTCGCTAGCCGGCACCGGGATCGGCCCGATCATCGTCAATTTCATGATGGACCATGGCGGACAGAGCTACCGTACAGTCTTTCTGGTGCTGATGGGCTTCGCCGCTGCTGTTGTGGCTGTAGCGCTGCTGCTGCCGTCCCGGATTGGCGGTCATGCGCCTCATGTAGTCCGTGAGATGAATGCTGATGGAGCGGGTGCGCCACGTACGCCGCTGCGGCCGCTGCAGAGCCTGAAGCGGACCTGGCATCAGGTCAGAACTTCCCTGAAGGTAAGCCGGCTGCTCTTCCCGGCGCTGTTCCTGCAGGCTTTTGCCATCGGGCTCATGACCCCTGTGGTCACTTTGTTCGCCCGCTCCGAGCTGCATGTGACGCCTAACCAGTTCAGCCTGCTGCTGATTGCCGGTGGAGGCATCACCGTGCTGGCGCTGATTCCGGCGGGCAAGCTGGTTGATAAGATCGGGACATCGGTCTTCCTCAACATTGGCTTCCTGCTGGCAGCCTGTTCCCTGGCATTCTTCTCGCAGGTCCGCTGGCTGCCGCTGGCCTTCGTTGCCGTGGCGATGGTCGGAATAAGCTATGCGCTTATTCTGCCGGCATGGAATGCCTTCCTGGCCAAGCAGGTTCCCAAGGGTGAGCGTGGGACGGTCTGGGGCCTGTTCCTGACGCTGCAGGGCTCAGGAATGGTCGCAGGTCCCGTGTTGTCCGGCAAGCTATGGGATTCCGTCAGCCATAGTGCGCCTTTTCTGGCCAGTGCAGGTGTAATGGTCCTGCTCTTCGGCCTGCATCTGCTGATTGTCCACCGGACGAAGCTGAAGCAAGGCAGAGCGCATTAAGTGCTGTTTTTATTAAAGTATTAGGAAACACTAAAGCCGCAGACAGACCGGTAAACCCGGCTGCCTGCGGCTTTTATAGAGTTTGTTTTGCCAATTGATCAGGGAATGACGTCAAAAGTAGGGTCTGGCGTTTGGAAAAGGCGCAAAGCGGGTAAAAATAGTCAATAAACCAAGTTACCGCTACATAAAATGAAGTATAAAATAAGTGTAAGACGAATGCAAAATGATGGTGCGTATGTGGAGGTCCGGCAGTCAGTTCTACTTCTTAAGTTAGGCCATGAAACTGGCTATGCTGTAACCAAGCAGTTAGGGGGGAGTGCCGTGAACAAAAATGACGAAGTGGAGTACTGCAATCTGGAGCTCCGGTTTGACAGACAACATATCCAGGACTTGATTAAGGATCTGATAAAGGAAGGCTATTCCCTTTACTGGAGTGAGAATGAGAATGTTTTTCTTATTTCGGTGCGCACCGGACGCAAGCTTGTGAAGCTGCGCTTCCAGCGGATTAAGGATGGCTTCAAGCTGGTGGGAGATTATATGATCCGTGATGCGCGCCTGGCTGAATGGATGGAGAAGCTGATTGGTGATATGCGCGGCCATGCCGTAGTCAAACGTTTCCGCGACCGCCAGATTATTATTGAGAATATTCTATTCGGCGAAGTGATCCGCCTGGTGGAGATTTCCGGATATCAGCAACGAGTCCTGTACCAGAAGGGTCCGCTGCTATCCGACCAGGAACTGACGAAGCTGTTCTACTCTATTGAAGGCGAGGAGCGGATCCGTGACCGCCGGCTGGAGGTTGATGAGCAGCTGGACCGGCTGAGTGAAGCCATGCGCAATAAGGATTCTGCCGGAGTGGAGGCTTGCACCGCCAGGCTGAACATTCTGACCAGGGAGCTTGCCGCGCTTGAATGGTGAAATTGAATTGATTATCTTCTGTTCAAGGCATCCCGCTATGGGGTGCCTTGAACTTTGTAATGCAAGTTGCGTGCAGGGGTTCACTTCTGCGCTCAAAACCGTTAAAATAGTCATTGTGAGCAATTTCCCTGATTCTTAGGACTTTGTCAATGAAATTGATCTCTCTTTCGCAGGCGGAACTTTGCTGTCTCTGACAAAGGGTGGTATTCTTATACTGCGAGAAATGGATTTCACAAAAAATACAGGGTGCAAAGGGTGGAGAACCAGATGTCAAAACAACAAATCGGCGTCATTGGCTTGGCGGTAATGGGCAAAAATTTGGCTCTTAACATCGAGAGCAAAGGCTTTAGCGTATCCGTGTTTAACCGTTCCCCGGAGAAGACACATGATCTGGTCGCAGAAGCAGCAGGCAAGAACCTGGTAGGTACTTTCTCAGTTGAGGAGTTTGTACAATCCCTGGAAGTGCCGCGCAAAATCCTGATTATGGTTCAGGCGGGCAAAGCAACCGATGCTACCATTGAGCAGCTGCTGCCGTTCTTGGATCAAGGCGATATTATTATTGATGGCGGTAACGCTTATTTCCCTGACACCGTTCGCCGCAGCAAATATCTTGAGGACAAAGGCTTCCGTTTCGTAGGTACTGGCGTATCCGGCGGCGAAGAAGGCGCACTGAAAGGTCCTTCCATTATGCCTGGAGGTCAGGAAAGCGCGTATAAGCTGGTTGAACCTATTCTTACGGCTATTTCTGCCAAAGTGGACGGAGAGCCTTGCTGTACATATATCGGACCGGACGGTGCCGGGCACTATGTAAAAATGGTGCATAACGGCATTGAGTACGGCGACATGCAGCTGATCGGCGAAGCGTACCATTTGCTGAAAGATGTGCTGGGCCTGGATGCCAAGGAACTGCACAACACCTTCGCAGAGTGGAACAGCGGCGAGCTGGACAGCTACCTGATCGAAATTACTAAGGATATCTTCGCGCAGTATGATGAAGAAACCGGCAAACCCATGGTAGACGTCATTCTTGATGCTGCCGGACAAAAGGGTACCGGCAAATGGACAAGCCAAAGCTCGCTGGATCTCGGCGTGCCACTGTCCATGATCACCGAATCCGTATTCTCCCGCTTCTTGTCTGCAATGAAGGAAGAACGCGTTGAAGCCAGCAAAGTGCTGAGCGGTCCTGCTGCTGTAGCCTTCGATGGTGACAAGGCTGAATTTATCGAGAACGTGCGTAAAGCATTGTTCGCCAGCAAAATCGTATCGTATGCACAAGGCTTCGCACAGCTGCGTGTAGCTTCTGATGAATACGGCTGGGATCTGAAATATGGTGAACTGGCCAAGATCTGGCGCGGCGGCTGCATTATCCGCTCCCGGTTCCTGCAGAACATCACGGATGCCTATGCCAATAATGCAGACCTGAAGAACCTGCTGCTTGATCCGTTCTTCAAGGATGTTATGGATAACTACCAATCCGCATGGCGCAAAGTTATTGCCTCGGCCGTAACTCTGGGTATTCCGGTTCCCGGCTTCTCCAGTGCGCTTGCTTACTATGACAGCTACCGTACAGAACGTCTTCCAGCGAACCTGCTGCAGGCACAACGCGATTATTTCGGCGCCCACACCTTCAAACGCGTGGACAAAGAAGGCGTGTTCCACCACAACTGGCTGGCTGAGTAACAGTAACCGCCCAGCTTAAGCTATAGAGAGCCCGAAATGCTTTTCGCTTCCTGCGGAGAGCTTTCGGGCTTTTTTGCACCTCTGCTGCATTGTGCAAACTTTTCACCCTGTGTTATGATATGACAAATGTCGCGGTTGGAGGTAGTTATGGCTGGGGATCAGGAAGAGCAGCAGAATATACGGGATATCACAGAGAACAGAAATATTATACTCGTCGGAATGATGGCTACGGGGAAGTCAACGGTAGGCGCTATGCTGGCTGAGGAGCTTGGATATGAACTGGTTGATCTGGATGCAGTAATTACGGAGAGTGAAGGCCGGAGTATTGCGGAGATTTTTGCCGCAGGCGGCGAAGAGGCCTTCCGGAAGATAGAATCGGCCGTACTGAAGCGGATGCTGCAGGGTGAACGCAGAATTATCTCTACAGGCGGAGGCGCAGTGCTTGCACCCGGTAATGCTGAGGTTATGCTTGAGCAGGGGCTTGTTGTGGCACTTACAGCCACTGAGGAAGCGATTATCGCCCGTGTCAGCGGGGATGAGAACCGGCCGCTGCTCGCCGGCAATGCCGCAGAACGGGTCCGCGCTATTATGGAGCAGCGCAGGGAAGCTTACCGTTTCGCGCACTGCACGGTCGATACAACGGAGCTGAATGTGGCCGAAGTCTCACAATATATTTTAATGCATTACCGCGCTTGAGCTTTTAAGTATGTTTGCGTTCGTGATTTAGACTAGGCTTGTTCGGTTTCATTCCATTCAATCATGCCGCCGCTCAGATTCGAGCCCTTAATGCCGAATTGCTGCAGATATTCGCAGACACGCTGGCTGCGGTTACCGGAACGGCAAATGAAGATGATCTCGGTATCAGCCGGAAGCTCTTCAGTCTGCTGCGGGATGAGGCCCATCGGGATATGCTGCGCACCGGGAATCATGCCGAAGGCAACCTCATCATCTTCGCGGACGTCGATCAGAACAAGCTCTTCGCCTGAAGCAATTCGCTCACGCAGTTCCTGCGGTGTAATCTGTGGGATTTCATTCATGGTTGTACCCTCTTTTCTGTCCTAATAGAATGTATCAATGATAACACAACTGCGGATTACCCTGTCAAACGGGGCCGTACATACAGAAACTATATTACTTTAAGGAGCGCTTAGATTATGGACGTTATTGTTAGGCCAACGCCGACGCTGCAAGGAGAATTCGGAGCTCTGTCATCCAAAAATTACACAACACGCTACCTGCTGGTAGCTGCCCTCTCGGAAGGTGTCAGCACGATTTATCATCCCGCGCACAGCGAGGACAGCGATGCCATCCGC
This sequence comes from Paenibacillus phytohabitans, assembly GCF_013141775.1. Taxonomy (GTDB): domain Bacteria; phylum Bacillota; class Bacilli; order Paenibacillales; family Paenibacillaceae; genus Paenibacillus_AQ; species Paenibacillus_AQ phytohabitans. Next base: position 153,988 of record NZ_WHOB01000018.1, on the reverse strand, counting down.
AGATGTATCGCCGATCTCGGGGCTGTACTGACCGAAGATGAGGAGAAGATTGTAGTGCAGGGGTTCGGGCGTCACCCGCGTGATGTCAAAGAGCTGAATGTCGGGAATGCCGGTGCCGTGCTGCGCTTCCTGATGGCGGTTGCCGCGCTCAGCCCGGAGGTCACTTTCGTGAACACGTATCCGGATTCGCTCGGTAAACGGCCGCATGATGACCTGATTCAGGCGTTGGGCCAGCTAGGTGTAGAGGTGGAACATAATAACGGAAGGCTGCCGATCACTATTCGCGGCGGTAAACCGCAGGGCGGACGGATTACCGTATCCGGTGCTGTAAGCTCACAGTATCTTAGTGCGCTGTTGTTCCTCACGCCGCTGTTAGATGAAGACAGTGAAATTATCGTACTGGATGATCTGAAATCCAAAGTGGTCATCGGACAGACACTTGAAGTCATGGAGCAGGCAGGCATTACTGTGCATGCTGCTGACGATTACATGTCCTTCAAGGTGCCGGGTAGGCAGGCTTATGCGGCCAAGTCTTATACGGTTCAGGGTGATTACCCGGGATCAGCAGCTGTACTTGCTGCCGCAGCAGTGACGAAGTCGGATGTGACGATTCACCGTCTGGCCGAGCATAGCAAGCAGGGGGAACGGGCGATTGTTGATGTGCTGCGGATGATGGAGGTACCGCTCACGCATGAGAATGGTACCGTACATGTGCAGGGCAACGGCATTCTGAAGGCGGTGGAATTCGATGGTGATGCTGCTACGGATGCTGTACTGGCCATGGTGGCGGCAGCCGTATTTGCCGAAGGGACATCACGCTTCTATAACGTGGAGAATCTGCGCTATAAGGAATGCGACCGGATTACCGACTATCTGGCGGAGTTGACCCGTGCCGGAGCGAAGGTGGAAGAGCGCCGTGATGAGATCATTGTACATGGCACGCCTGAAGGTGTTGAAGGCGGCGTAACCATTAACGCGCATTATGATCACCGTGTAATTATGGCGCTTACTGTAGTGGGCCTCAGAGCCCGTCAGCCGCTGCGGATCAAGGATGCCCATCATGTCGCGAAATCGTACCCGCAATACTTCGATCACCTGCGTTCGCTGGGCGCGAATGTGGAATGGGTAGAATAACAAAGGTGGGTCCGTTAAATATCAATCCGCTCACGGAGGATGATATTTCTCCGGTATCGGATCTTTATAAGATTGCGATTATGGATGCGTTTGAAAGCGAAGGACTGGGTCACCTGCAGGGGGACATCCAGCAGGAGATCGAATCCAAGATACGAATGGCAGCAGCGTCTCTTAATCCGCTGAATTCAGACATCTGGTTCTGGGTCGCGAGAATTGACGGTAGGGTTGTCGGCACCATTTCTTATGCTCCATGCGGAGAGGACATCAGGGTCTGTATCGGAAATCAGCTGGATGCTGTAGGCGAGCTGGGCAGTCTGTATGTTTTGCCTGGATATCAGAGGCAAGGGATTGGGTCGGCTTTGATTGCAATGCTCATGGTATTTCTTCGGGAGCAGGGTATTGATCGGTTCTGCCTAGACAGCGGCTACAGACGTGCACAAACCAGGTGGCTGCGGAAATTCGGAGAACCCTATGTGATAGTTAAGGATTATTGGGGTCCGGATTCTGTCCACATGGTCTGGCTGTGTCCGGTGAGCTGAGGGTTCTGCCGCACTAACGGAACCGCATCTCCAGCCGCCCGGCTTCTAACCGGCCTGTCTAAGAATGGATTCGGCCGTTGCGGGTGTCATGTGAATTTGGAACTTGTTACGCTCCGCTGTATGATGTATTTATAACGAACATCTAACCACAGGAAGGGGAAATACACATGAGCTTTGAGAATCCAAGCAGGGATGAAATTGGAGATATTCTGGCTGGTGCAGGCAATATTGCCGTAGTCGGCTTATCCGACAAAACCGACCGCACCTCTTATATGGTCGCAGGTGCAATGCAGAGCCGGGGGTACCGGATTATTCCGGTCAATCCGTCGGTAGACGGAGAGATCCTGGGTGAGAAATGCTATCATACGCTGGCGGAAATTCCTGAGCCGGTGGATATTGTGAATGTATTCCGCCGCAGTGAATACTGCGCGGCTGTAGCGCAGGAAGCCGCGGATATCGGCGCGCGCGTGCTCTGGCTGCAGCAGGGTATCATCAGCCAGGAGGCGGCTGACATCGCCGCTGCCCACGATATGATCGCCATCATGGACCGCTGCATCAAGGTGGAAGAAGCGATTACGGTGAAGGGCCGGAGCCGGGGATAAGTACTTGACTGCAGCCGGATGAAGGAGCTCATAGGGGAGCCGGAGTAAGCTCCGGCTTCTGGTTTTCATAATCCGGAATGCTGGAACGGTGCGAAGCCTTGGAATCCGAATGTTGCTCATGCAGAATATAGATTTTATTGATTGCGATTGCTATACTTGAAGCAGACGAAGAACGTCCTTTACTCCATTTCATTGGAGAGAAGGGCGTTTTTTTTTATTTTACAGGAGGTCATTCATATGGACTTTGAACAGGCACATTGCACGTTTATTGAGATGCATACTAATGAAAGAGCTGGTGAACGGCGGGGAGGCTGGTGCGTGGACACAATTATGCGGAGAAACTGTTTTTACAGAATGTATGGTGGCCGCTGTTTGAGTCGCTGGAGCATCTGCATCCCGAATACGAAGTTTATGACTGGAACCGCAAGTCGCAATTTTTGGATTTTGCTTTTCTGCCTGCAAGCGGCAGCCGTTTCGGAATTGAATGCGATGGTTTTCAGAGTCATGTTAAAGACATGGACCGTGAAAAATTCAGCTATGCACTTAACAGGGATACCTTTTTAACTGGAATGGGCTGGAAAATGCTGCATTTCTCATTCGACGATATCCAGCAGCATCCGGAGGTATGCCGGATGCTGCTGCAGCTGGCGTTGGCACCTTATTTAGCCCGGAGTACTGCCGCTCAGCATTTGATTTCTGAAGAGATGGATGTGTTAAGACTGGCATGGCGGATTGCACGGCCGCTTCGTCCCAAGGATGTGACTGAATATTTACACATCAATTTCCGGACGGCGCGCAAGCTGCTGATTGCCTTGAGTGATAAAGGACTGCTTAAACCTGTATTTTCAAAGGAACGGGTGCGGTACTACGAGGTTAGCACAATGCGGTCCGATATCTTATGGTGACTTCAGAACAGCGAGAACAGCGAGAACAGCGAGAACACTCAGAACACTCAGAACACTCAGAACACTCAGAACATCCAGAACACCCTTCCTTTGCGTGACAACTAGTAATGTTAAAGATTAAGGTTACGCCAATGACAGCTGATCAATGCTGAAGTTCCTACTTTTACTGCTAAAGTTTTTAGGCCATCCGGTGTAATAGGAGATAAGTGTATTTAGTACAACTAAAATGCGCTCTACAGGGGGTTTTTCAGGAATAACTGCACTTCGTACAATTAAAAAGCCGATTTTTGCGATTTTAGCGGAATTAGACCTGAATAGTTGTACAGAATGCAATTAAAATAAAATATAAGTTCTCCTAGTCAAATATAGTTGTACAAACTACACTTATTCAGTCGCAGGAGTCGCAGGAGTCGCAGGAGTCCTGTGACTGACCTCTATTGCAGAGGATAGTTTGTGTCAGATAAAAATATCCGGGTAATCGCCCCCGGGCCAGGCTATCCTTGCTGTGTTTGTTTACACGTATTCTTTTGACAAAAACTGCTGCAGCGCTTACCATTCAATATAGAAAGAAAGGAGAGGGTCACCTTGAATTGGCTCGGATCTTTGCAGCAGTTAGGCAGAGCCATTATGCTTCCTACCATGGTGCTTCCGGCGGCGGCCATCTTGCTGAGTCTGGGCAGCTTACCGTGGTCTGCATGGGGACTTTCTTCGGTATCCGAAGTGACGACATACGCGGGGCAAGGAATATTCTATTTCATGCCTTATTTGTTTGCTGTCGGTGTGGCGTGGGGATTGTCCAATCAGGCCGGACCGGCCGGACTGGCGGCGCTCGCAGGGATGTTCACTTATGACCGGATTGTTTCCAACATGGGAGACGGGGCTGTACAGCCTGCAACATTAATTGGTATTATCCTCGGGATTGTAGCCGGCGTAGCGCATAACCGGTTTAAGAATATCAAACTGCCGGAGGCGATCCAGTTTTTTGGAGGGTCGCGTTTTGTACTGCTCTTTATGGGTTTGTTCTCCGCACTGTTCGCCTGGGTGATGCTTGGCGTATCCCCGCTGCTCCAGGAGCTGCTGAATGATCTCTTCAGGGGCGTGCAGGTTACCGGCGGATATGGAGTATTTGTCTACGGGGTATTATACAGGGTGCTGACGGCCTTTGGCCTGCATCATATTCTCAATAATGTATTCTGGTTTCAGCTGGGCTCCTTCACGACGCCTGATGGAAGTGCAGTCGTGCAAGGGGATTTGCCGCGTTTTTTTGCGGGAGACCCTACAGCGGGAATCTTCATGGCCGGGCTGTTCCCGATCATGATGTTTGCCCTGCCGGCGATCGCCTTTGCTATTATTCAGGAAGCGCGCGAGGACCTCAAGCCGAAGATTAAGAAGACTTTTTTGCGTGCCGCTTTGGTCTGCTTTCTGACCGGGGTGTCGGAGCAGATTGAGTTCGCGTTTCTGTTCGCTTCACCCTATTTGTTCGCGCTGCATGTAGTCATGTCCGGCCTTGCCATGGTACTGACCTACTCACTTGGTATTCATCACGGGTTCTCGTATTCAGCAGGTGCGATCGATTTCTTCCTCAATCTGCATCTGTCCCAGCGGGCCTGGCTGCTGATTCCGATAGGGATCGGCTATGGCATCGTCTACTATAATGTGTTCCGCTGGGCGATACGCCGCTTCCAGATTCCTACACCGGGCCGCGAAGAAGGGTCCGAGCTGGGAGACTGGGCGGGGAATATACCGTATCAGGCTCCGCTGATTCTGGAGGCGCTGGGCGGCAAAGAGAATATCGTACAGGTACAGGCCTGCATCACCCGGCTAAGATTAACTGTGCATAACGACCGTTTGATAGATACAGGAGCACTCAAGGGGCTTGGCTCCGCAGGCATTATCAAGCTGGGCGGCGGCAATGTGCAGGTCGTCTTCGGTACATACTCGGAGCTGATCCGCGAAGAGATTGACAAGCTGATGCTGCGCGATTTGCCGCAGGTGCTGTTCAGCTCGCCCATCCAGGGCCGGATGATGCCGATCGAAGAGGTGCCGGATCATATTTTCGCCGCGAAGCTGGTTGGGGACGGAGTAGCCTTTTTCCCGGAAAAAGGAGAGCTGGTCTCGCCCGTATTCGGCAAAGTGATGCATGTATACCCTACAATGCACGCAGTGGGCATTTCTACACCCGAAGGGCTTGAGGTGCTTATGCATATAGGGATTGATACTTCGCAGCTTAAAGGGCCGTTTGAGGCGCTTGTACAGGAGGGTGACAGCGTGGAGCCCGGGCAGCTGCTGGTCAGATTTGATCTGGCTTTCTTGAAGGAGCATGCCGCTTCACTCGCTACTCCTATGGTCATTACCAATCCGGACCGCGTAAAATCCTGGAGCTACGCTCCATTTAAAAATGTTAAAAAGGGGCAGTCGTCAGTCATGTCCGTTGTTCTACACGAAAGTAATGTTGGAGGGATCGAAGCATGATACAAGGCATAGGCGCCGCAGCAGGTGTTGCCATCGGGAAGGCCTTTGTCTTGCCGAACTGGGAATGGAGTCTGCCGGACACTCAGGTGAATCCGGTGGATCTGGCTAAGGAGTTTGAACGTTTATACGAAGGGATCCGCACCTCCAAGGATGAGATCGAATTTATCAAAAGAGAATTCCGGGAGGTCGTCGGGCCGGAGGAATCGAGTATTTTTGATGCCCATCTGGCGATCCTGGACGACCCTGTATTCATGAGCGAAATCCGCGGTATTATCGAACGCCAGTATAAAGCGGCTGAGGTGGCGGTTAAGGAAGCCATTGACCATTTTGTAGCTATGTTCGATCTGCTGGACGATGAGTATATGAAGGAGCGGGCGGTGGATATCAAGGATGTCGGCAACCGTCTGCTGAAGCATCTGCTGGGTGCGCCGGAAGTTACCCTTCCGTCGGATACACAGCCTTATATTCTTGTGGCGAAGGAGCTCTCTCCGTCCCAGCTGGCGCATTTGAACCCGGCCTATGTGCTGGGCATTGTCACGATGATGGGCGGCAAGACTTCGCATTCCTCCATCATGGCCCGGGCGCTCGGCATTCCGCTGGTCGCGGGCCTGGAGAACAAAATCATTACCCCCATTCAGACCGGGGACATGCTGGTGCTCGACGGGGAGACCGGAGCTGTGATGCTCCATCCGGATGAGTCCACCGTGCGGGATTTCACCTCCAGACGTGCCAAGCAGCTCAAAAAGCGGGAACAGCTGGAGCTGCTCGCTACCGTTGAAGCTTTCACCAAGGACGGCGTATCCCTGCGTCTGGCCGGCAATATCAGCTCTGTGAAGGAGCTTAATATGGCGCTGAAATATGGAGCCGAAGGTGTGGGGCTGTTCCGTACGGAGTTTCTGTATATGGACCGTAATACGTTCCCGACGGAAGATGAACAGTTTGAAGTCTATAAGCTTGTAGCTGAAAAAGTCGGCAAGGAATCTGTCGTCATCCGCACCCTTGATATCGGAGGAGACAAGCATCTGGATTACTTCCAGCTGCCGGAGGAGCAGAATCCGTTCCTCGGTTACCGCGCCATCCGCATCAGTCTGGACCGCAAGGACATGTTCAAGACTCAGATGACGGCCATTCTGCGGGCCAGCCATTACGGTAATGTCCGGATGATGTTCCCGATGATCTCCTCCGTAGAAGAGGTTCAGGCTGCCAAAGCCGTGCTGGAGGAAGTGAAAAGCGAGCTTGACAGCCGGGGGATTCCATATGACCGCAAGCTGCCTGTAGGCATTATGATTGAGGTGCCAGCCGCTGTTATGATTGCCGATCTGCTGGCGGAGGAAGTGGATTTCTTCAGTATCGGCACGAATGATCTGGTGCAGTACGTACTCGCTGTGGACCGGATGAATGAGCAGATTGCCCATATGTATCATCCCTACCATCCGGCAGTGCTGCGCATGATCAAGATGACCGTAGATGCGGCCCGCAGCGTAGGGATCGATGTCAGTGTGTGCGGTGAGATGGCCGCAGATGAACGGTCATTACCGCTCTGGCTGGAGCTCGGAATCAGTGTGCTGAGCATGTCGCCTCAGGCGCTGCTTAAGGTGAAGCACCGTACCCTGAACACGCTGGCTTCCGAAGCCAGAGAAGTTGCCAAGCTCTGCTTCCGTAACCGGACCAGCTCGGAGACAGAGGAGCAGCTGAGTGCCTTTGCCGGGCGCAGCGGAATTACGCTGGGTGCAGGCGGGGACTCCAAAGAAAAAACGTCATAACCATTAACGGGCACACATAATGAGCTTATCTAATATAAAGTCCGGCGTGGTGGTCAACCCATACACGCCGGGCTTTTTGCTGTGAATCACAGCTGTTACAGACTCCTCAAAGAGAGAATTTCTAACCCGTTTATCTTATTTGTTCCAAAAAAGTAAAACCGTTTGCGGCGCTGCGCAGTCAGTATATACAGAAATCAAAAAAAACAGAGGGAGGATGCGGGATGGAGAATGTTTGGGAAGGCGAGCGGATGCGGGTCTTAAATGAGCAGGAACAGCTGTTCATCAGCCGGGTGCTAGAGCAGAAGAAAATACTGTACAGCATAGCCTATAGCTACTTGCGGAGCGAGGCGGAGGCGCTTGAAGTGGTGCAGGAAACTACATACAGAGCCTGGGTCAAGCGTGGGAGTCTGAAGGATACGGACCGGTTTGCGCCCTGGCTGACAAGAATTCTGATCAACTGCTGTAAGGATGAATTGAAGCGGAGGAAACGTCTGGCGTCTCCTGGTCCGGTTCCGGTTAGCGGCGGCCTGCAGGAGATGACCAGTGACCGTAAGCTGGATATGGAGCAGGCGCTGAATGGGGTCAAGCCGAAATACCGCCAGGTGCTTGTACTGAAGTATTACCGGGATATGACACTGACCGAAATCGCCGAGGTGCTGGGCAAGCCTGAAGGGACGGTCAAAACTTGGCTGAACAAGGGACTGAAGCAGCTGCGCGACAAAATGAGAATTAGAGGGGGACTATAGGATGGCTACGAGTGAAGAAACACTGCTGAAGGAGTATTATCTCAGTCTGTCAGCCGAAGCGGATGAAATTGCTGAGCTGAAGCTGAATGCTGCAATTCGCAAGGGGATAACCCGGTCGAAGAGATTCAATATGTCTCTAAAAGCGCGTTATGTTTTAGGTTCGGTGGCTATGCTGGCGATTCTGCTGCTGTTCGTTTTTCCTTGGGGGAGCGAGGCTTTGAAGCCGCGAAGTGGTGCTTTGAGCCCGCAGGTAACGGTGCAGGATATGAAGTGGTTCGAAGCTTACAGCAAAGTTGCCGGAAGTGATTCTACAGTTAATTCAGCATTGGCAGCAGGTCTCATTAAGCCGATAAGCGGCGCAACAGCAGAGACGGATGGGTATGTTCTGACAGTGGAAGCCGTTGCAGCAGACCGGATGGGAATCCTCTTTTTCTATAAGCTGGAGAATAAGAACTTAAGTGCATCTGCTTATTCGCTCTCAGTGACTACGGTTGCAGATATAGAACTAGGACAAGGGGCTTACTTCAGCAGTAATCCGAAAGCTGTATCTGGAGTAACACGAGGATACCAAAAAGCACTTTGGAACCGCAATTATACGAAGCTGCCGGAGCGGATGGCGGTAAAGCTGAGTGTGGTGGGGCCGGTAGGCGGGGTGGTCGATGGCATACAGAACTTTGCGACAACCAATGAGGTGTATGTCCCGATCACCATTGAGCAGAATGCTGTTGCACAGTCCGGAGAGACCGTATCCATTAACCGGACTATGGAAATCGCTGGCCAGGATGTTGAGATCGGAGACGTATATATAGCTGCAACTGGCATCTATGTGGAAACTGCATACAGCCCGCAGAATTCCGTGGAAATATTCGGTCTGAACAGCCCGCATATTCTGCTTGGAGGCGGTAATGATTTCACTGCATTGTATTCAAAAGCATCGATTAATGTTGAGGGCAAACAGTATCTCGTATTCCCTGGCAGTGAATTGTCACCTGGAACCATGAAGCTGCAAATAGACGGTATCAATGGACTAGAGGAATCTGCCCAGGAGCTGATAGTAGATACGGATAAGAAGCAAATTATCAAAGGACCTGACGACCGCCTGCGGATAACCGCTGCGTCTAATACTCATAGCTTGATTATGGAATACCAAAGACCCAGCAATAAAAGCGCTGGCTATATTGCAAATGTAATTCTGGATCGGACATTTAAGGACGGAGCAGGCAAATTGCATACGGCTACGTATAATTCCGCGGTGCCTACTATTGATCCTGCTCATGCTGATGAGAAGGTTCCTCCGATTCAGTATGGATACAAGCTGGGAACGGCTGAGCTGCCGCAGCCTTTGACTTTCAAGATCATCAGTTACCCGAATCTGATAAAAGGGTCAGCAGAGCTTACTCTTCGCAAATAACACAATGAATTTAAAAAGCCCTGCTCGCCGCTACAGCGGAGAACAGGGCTCTTCATGTATCTTCACGTATTAGTATCACTTAATTTCAATAGGTTACGGCTTATTCCCCAGCCAGCGCATCGCAGAAAGCCTTGCCGTAAGGCGGCAGATCCGGCGGACGGCGGGCGGAAATGATATGTCCGTCGGTTACCACAGGCTCGTCCTTCCAGATGGCTCCGGCATTCTCCATATCATCACGGATGCCTGGAGTGGAGGTGACGGTTACACCTTCCAGTATTTTGGCAGAGATCAAGACCCAGCCGGCATGGCAGATCTGCCCGATCGGCTTCTTGGCTTCGTTGAAATCCTGCACCAGCTTCAGCACTGCACTGTAGCGGCGGATTTTGTCGGGAGCCCAGCCTCCGGGTACCAGGATGCCGTCATAATCAGCTGCGTTCAGTTCATCCCATGAATATTCAGCGGTGGCGGGTACGCCGTATTTGCCCACATAGGTCTTGTTTTTCTCCAGTCCGGCCAAATGAACCTCGGCGCCTTCTTCCCGCACGCGGTACACAGGATACCAGAGCTCCAAATCTTCAAACTCATCATCTACAAGCGCTATAACCTTTTTGCCAGCCAGTCTCATTCCATGCAGCTCCTTCCGGTTAATAACATCTCGGTTCTAAGCCATTCTATCAAAAGAAAAAGTTGAAGTCACTTTTCATATGGTAAAGTCTAAGTATTTTGCCAATTAAATCATTATATGCAAAACGGCAGGGATTCGCAGGAGTAAGGTCGAATATAGCATCTGAACAGGTAACCTTACGTGTTTTTTGAAAGATAATGGATAGGCTTCACGCAATAATTGTTCCAGGACGGCGTAGCTGTTTCTGCTTGGATTATTAAAAGATCATTCTGAGGTGTGGGAGATGTATAAAGATAATTTAATGAAGAAGTCATGCGGCTGCGGCGGGATCATGACCATACATATGCATACGCTGATTTATAGTGCAAAGATCAAAATTACTCATGTACCGGTATATACCTGCAGGCAGTGTGCCCGCTATGAACCTTTGCCCGTGATCAAACGGGATCTGGGGAAGCTCATCGGTGAGCTTGCTGCTAATCCGCCTGTCCGGAAGCAGCTCTCGTTTGCAGAGCGCAATGAGTGGGCCAGTGTGCTGAAGGAAACGTTTGCTTCCGGTTTATTTGCCGGCGGGTTGCCTGAACTGGAGGAGTCCATCCGGAGTGCGATTCAGGGGCGGATTGATCTGCTATTGGACATTTACCGCTTAGCTGTGGATATGTCCGACAGGTCATGGATGGGTGAAACTGGACTTAGACTGTCCCAATTAACGGCTCAATCGGCAGAAAGTGCCAAATAAATGGCGTTTTTTGGCGTTTTGAAAAATTTTTCTGCAAAATCAATGAAAATCTTTCAACGAATGTTGGATTTTTCACGCGCTTTTTGATACGATAGAAAGAGATTACAGGATTGCTGCAGCTGTCCGGTGGTTGGAGCGCAATATCGGCTTTGATCCGCCGCTGCATTTCTGAAATTTAAAGCGGTTTACGGCTGGGAGTTATTGGAGTATCAGGAATTGGCGGAAGGCATTAAAGCCGCGCCAGGACTGGCGTTTCATCCTTTGAAAGAAATTTTGAAAGGAAAATGAAGCGTTATCATTGCACAATTGTACAAAGTGTCGTATCATAATTTTAATTAGTCGAACGATAAAATTTATCGCAATGGAGAGAGTAATTTGACGGTAACCATTTACGATGTAGCTCGAGAAGCAGGCGTATCTATGGCTACGGTATCACGGGTTGTGAATAATAACCCGAACGTGAAACCGCAGACCCGGAAGAAGGTTTTTGAAGCGATTGAGCGTTTGGGCTATCGTCCAAATGCCGTGGCGAGAGGTCTCGCCAGCAAGAAAACGACAACCGTTGGGGTTGTTATCCCTGATATCTCCAACTCGATTTTTGCGGAAATTGCACGCGGGATTGAAGATATTGCCAATATGTATCACTACAATATCATTTTGTGTAATGCGGACAAGCGCAAGGAGAAGGAAATTCGTGTTATTAACACGCTGCTTGAGAAACAAGTGGACGGGCTGCTCTTCATGGGCGGAACCGTTACGGAGGAGCATATTCAGGCCTTCCAGACCTCAGCAGTTCCAATTGTGCTCTGCGCCACTCGTGATGAGAAGGGCACCTACCCTTCCGTCGATATCGATCATGAGACGGCTGCGTTTGATGCAGTGAACACGCTCATCCGTCACGGCCACCGTGAGATTGCAATGATCAGCGGAACACTGCAGGATCCCGCGAACGGCTATGCCCGGTTCCACGGCTACAAGAAAGCGCTGGAAGCGGCAGGCATTGAGTACCAGGAGGATCTGGTCCGCATCGGTAACTATCGTTACGAATCCGGTGTCGAAGCCATGAAGTATTTCCTCGGTCTCAAGAAGAAACCAACCGCTATTTTTGCAGCAACCGATGAGATGGCCATTGGGGCAATTCACAGTATTCAGGATGAAGGATTGAAGGTTCCAGACGATTTCTCGATCATCAGTGTCGATAATATCCGGATGGCATCTATGGTTCGTCCTTTGCTCACTACTGTGGCACAGCCAATGTACGATCTGGGAGCCGTAGCGATGAGACTGCTGACAAAACTGATGAAGAAGGAAACGGTGGAGAACCCGCGGGTTATTCTGCCGCATGAAACCATTCTTCGACTGTCCGTCAACCATGTGAACAAATAAGATTTGTCCGTTCAACAAGTGAATATAAGGTACGTAGAAAGCTCCTTCGGGAGCTTTTTATGTTTCAGGGAAGTTATAAATGGGAGGGTTAAGGATGAGTGAAGTTCTGGGTCTGATTGGCGCAATGGATGAAGAGATTTTGCTGCTGCTTGAGGAAATGGAGAATAGAGAGACAACCGTGAAGGCGGGGATTACCTTCCATTCGGGAACTGTATTCGGCAAAACAGCGGTGCTCTGCAAATCGGGGGTCGGCAAGGTGAATGCTGCAGTAACAACGCAGATTCTGCTGGACAGCTTCGGCGTCTCGCGGGTACTATTCACTGGTGTGGCAGGAGCAGTGCACCCCGATTTGAATATCGGGGACATTGTCATTTCATCGCAGTGCATCCAGCACGATATGGATGTGACAGCGCTTGGTTACGCCAGAGGGGTGATTCCCTACCAGGAGACCTCTTCATTTCCGGCAGATCCGCAGCTGGTGAAGCTGGCGGAGCAGGCGTGCCGGGAGCTGAAGCAGAAGTCTGTGACAGGGATAGTTCTGTCCGGAGATCAGTTTATTGCAAGTAAGGATACCGTTACCGTGCTGCGTGAGCAGCTGGACGGAGCGTGTGCCGAGATGGAGGGGGCAGCTGTCGCCCAGGTCTGCAATATGAACGGGACGCCGTTTGTGATCATCCGTTCCATGTCTGACAAAGCGGATGGTTCGGCCCATGTCAATTACCGTGAGTTCACGGTGACTGCTTCGGAACGTTCACACGCCATACTGGAGTATATGCTAAAGGCAATGTAAGCTCTACGTAATGCAATCCCGGCCCTATCAATACATGAACCGCTGTCTGAAGCGGACCCGGTCGAAGGTCTCGCGGGAGGACAGCGGAACAGCCTGGCCCATGCGGACCATCAGGCAATTGGCCGGATGGGAGCAGATTTCCGGGTCATCCGTGGCATACCACACCATATCTACGGTCTTCATCAGCTTCTCCATCATCTGCCTGTATTCCCAGACCGTGAGGCCGCTGCCCTTCAGATCCCAATGCCAATAATATTCCGTAGTGAATACGATGCAGTTCTCCAATTGCCCTTTTTCAAAAGCGCTGGAGACCAGCAGCTTCGCAAGCCCGCATCCCCGGTATTCATCCGCGACTTCGATGGCCCCCAGCTCTATGAGATCTTCCATCCCTCCCTGGGACCACAGCTCCAGCTCATCCGGATAATGAAAGGTGACATACCCTACTATAACGTCTGAGACCACTGCAGCGACGACCCGGCCCTCCGGCAGTCCTGATATCTCGATCAATGCTTCGAGCTGCTCCTGCGGCTTCCGGAAGGCATCCAGATCGCGGTGCATAGCCAGGAGCTTGAGAGTATCCGGAGATAAAGGTCCTTCAACGGATATAAGCCTGTCTTTATGCTCTAAGGTATGGGACACGGGGATTTTGCAGTGCTCCATGATTGGGCTCCCTCCGGTTCACTATATTATGGAATGTAACCGCTTCCTGTGATATACTGGTTCCGACACGAAAAATTCACATTTGGCTCGTTGACATCATTGCAGTTAAGAGATTCTTACCCTTAAAGCTTAAATCAAACCAGTAGGGGAGGCAAGAGTAATGGGGCAAGTCCACAGCGAAATTTTGCCGGGCCGTGTGCAGCACTCGAATATGAAGGATTATTCAAGGGCTGTTGACGAATTCCGGTGGGAGGATGTCGAGAGAAGCTTCTCCTGGCATGGGACAGGTAAGGTGAATATGGCTCATGAAGCCGTAGACCGTCATGTGCAGGAAGGGCGGGGAGCATCTACTGCTTTGATCTATAGTGATACTGTGCGCGAGGAGAGGTACACCTTTGCCGACTTGCGTGAGCGGTCGAACAAGTTCGGTAATGTGCTCCATAAATATGGGATTGGCAAAGGGGACCGGGTATTCATCTTCATGCCGCGCACGCCGGAGCTGTACTTCAGCCTGCTGGGCATTCTGAAGGTGGGAGCCGTAGCAGGACCGCTGTTCGAGGCGTTCATGGAAACGGCAGTGAAGGACCGCCTGGAGGATAGCGGAGCGGTGGCGCTGGTGACTACGCCGGAGCTGCTGCAGCGGGTGAAGCGCGACCAGCTTCCGGGGCTGCGCCACATTATTCTGGTCGGAGGTTCCGCATCTGAAGATCCGGGGCTCCTGAGTTATGAAGAGGAAATGGCTGCAGCTTCAGCAGAGCTGGAACCGGAATGGCTGAGTCTTGAGGATGGCTTGATCATGCATTATACCTCCGGGTCCACAGGCAAGCCTAAGGGCATCTATCATGTGCAGCGGGCAATGATTCAGCATTATTATACAGGCAAGGTTGTACTGGATTTGCGTCCGGATGATGTGTACTGGTGTACGGCAGATCCCGGCTGGGTGACCGGAACCTCTTACGGGATCTTCGCTCCCTGGCTAAACGGAGTAGCCAACGTGATCCGGGGAGGCCGCTTCAGTCCGCAGGACTGGTATAAGACCATTGAACGCTATGGGGTAACGGTGTGGTACAGCGCGCCTACGGCTTTCCGTATGCTGATGGGCGCAGGGGAAGGAAGCCTTCAGGATATTGATCTGAGCAGTCTGCGCCATGTTCTGTCTGTAGGGGAACCGCTCAACCCGGAAGTCGTGCGCTGGGGTGATAAATTCTACCAACAGCGGATTCATGACACCTGGTGGATGACGGAGACAGGTGCGCAGCTGATCTGCAATTATCCGGGGATGGATATCAAGCCCGGCTCCATGGGGCGGCCGCTGCCCGGAATTGAAGCCGCGATCCTGGATGATCACGGCAATATTCTGCCGCCGTATTCGATGGGCAACCTGGCGATCCGCACACCCTGGCCGTCGATGATGGGCAAGGTATGGAACAATCAGGCCAAATATGATGAATACTTCCGGATTGCCGGATGGTATATTTCCGGGGATTCTGCTTATATGGACGAAGACGGTTACTTCTGGTTCCAGGGCAGGATTGATGATGTAATCAATTCTTCCGGAGAGCGGATCGGTCCGTTCGAGGTGGAAAGCAAACTGGTTGAACACCCGGCGGTGGCTGAGGCTGGAGTGATCGGCAAGCCGGATGTGATGCGCGGAGAGATTATCAAAGCGTTCATTTCACTGCGGGATGGCTACTCCCCGACTGCAGAGCTGAAGGACGAGATTGCTGCTTTTGTCAAAGCGGGCCTGTCTGCCCATGCTGCGCCGCGCGAGATTGAATTCAAGGAGAAGCTTCCGAAGACCCGCTCCGGCAAAATTATGCGCCGTGTCCTGAAGGCCTGGGAGCTGCATCTTCCGGCAGGCGATTTATCTACGATTGAGGATTGAAGCCTAAATCAGCCAGCTTATAGAAAAGACCGTTCCCTCAGATACAGGGAACGGTCTTTTGCAGTTCATTCAATGGGTGCCATCCATAGACTATAACTTATGGCGTGGTTGCACCGGTATTGCCGCCAGCTCCGTTACTGCTGCCAGACGGCGTTGCTTCATTGCCGCCCGGCGGCTGGACAATGATCATTCCCGGATCATCGCTGCTTTCCGGGATAATACCCGGATCCGGCGTTGGCTCCGTGCCGTCAGAGCCCGGTACTTCCTCCGGAGGCAGCGTCGGCTCTGGTGTAGGCTGAGTCCCGGCTACACTGCCGGAGGCTGTCTCATGCCCTGCAACGTCTACAGCAGCCACATAGAAGGTGGCATTGGCGCTGGCAGGCGTGCCGGGCTTGAAGACGGTACTCTCACCGGCTGATAGCACGGCCTGCTTTTGGAAGGAGCCGCCGTTCAGTGAACGGTATAACCGGTAACCCGCAACATCGGATGATCCGCTTGGAGTGAAGGTAACTACAGCTTTGCCTGTACTGTAGGAGACCATCACTTCACCCGGAGCACTAGGCGCGTTGCCGTCATCCACCCGGGGGTCCACCTCAGTCGGGAAGTCAGTCTTGGCATCTTCCGGCATGTAGTACGACAGAGATTCATGATCTTTCATGGCCGGGAAGGCCGCAAGCAGTTCTTTGACCAAGCTCTGAATCGGCTTCTCGCGCTTGACGACAATCTTCTCTTTCAGGAAATCCTCCGGCGTTCCTTCCAGCGGAAGGTAATTCACCCCGTTGTAGGTGATATATTTGGCCTTGGAGATTCCGTCATCACTTTCTGTGGGTACGAACTTGGCGTTGAACAGGTCCGTGGTGAATTTATCCGTCAGCTCCGACGGCTTCTTGCCGCTGTAAGCGGAGACCGTCGCTTTGACGATGCCCTCCGGCTTCGGGAATTCCTTCGTCACGAACAGCTCCGGACGTTTGTCGATCACGGTATTCATAACCTTGGTCCACAAAGTCTGCGCCTGCCGTTTCTGCGTATCTCCCTGCAGGGTGTTAATCTGTTCTTTGTATCCAACCCACATGCCCAGGGTAACATCCGGGGTATAGCCCATGAACCAGACATCCCCGTAGTTCTGCGTAGAACCGGTTTTGCCGACAATCGGAACTTCTTTGAAGTGCTCATATTTGCTTTTGACTGTACTTGCCGTACCGTCTGTTATTACTGTGCGCAGCATATCCGTCATCAGATAAGCGGTCTGCTCGGAGAAGACCTGCTCCGGATTCACTTTGTGCTGATAGATGATCTTGCCTTGGGAGTCTACAATCTTCTCAATCATATAAGCATCATTGAATGCGCCCTGATTGCCGATTGAGGAATAGGCATTCGTTAATTCTTCAACGGAAACCCCGTAACGCAGCCCCCCGATTACTCCGGTCTGTGCGTTATAATCATCGTCCTGAATCGTGGTAATCCCGAGCTTTTTGGAAAAAGTCCAGGCATTCTCAATGCCAACCTTGTCATTGAACAGCTTCAAGGCCGGCAGGTTGAGGGATTTATTCAGGGCATAACGGGCGGTAACCAGCCCCTGATAGCGGTTATTGGCATTCTTCGGAATGTGGAAGCCCTTGCCGCCGTCCTTCATTACAATCGGGGCATCATCCAGGATGCCGGCAGGCTGGATTAATCCGGCATCCAGCGCAGGCAGATACGCGGCAATCGGCTTCATGGTGGAACCGGGCTGGCGGACCATCTGGGTAGCATAATTCATCTGCTCGATGTTGAAGTCACGTCCTTCAATCATCCCGAGAATCGCTCCGGTCTTGTTGTTAATCATGATGCCGGCCGTCTGTTCCTTGCCTCTGGCCTTGCTGTCCTTCGTGAAGTTATCACTGTCTTCCGAGATGCTGTGCATCGCGCTGTACACTTTCTTATCAATGGTAGTGTATACCCGGTAGCCACCGGTCATCAGCTGCTGGCGGGCTTCCTCGAGAAGCAGCGTGTTGTCGGTGGTGGCAGCAGAATCCGAAGCAGCACCTGTGTTGTCTTCGTTCAGCGTCAGCATGATTTCAGCCGCTTTGCGCTCTGTCTCCAGCATCAGATAAGGGAAGGTAGCATAAGCCTTCTTCGTATGCGGAGCAAGCGAGCCCTTGATATCAAAGAGTAGGGCTTCATCATATTGCGATGTAGTAATCTTGTTCTCTTCCAGCATCCGCCGCAGCACCAGGCGCTGGCGGTCCATGGCCCGGCCAAAGGCAGTCTCATTGAATTCGCCTACGCCGTTGAAGGCGGAGTATTTGGAGGGGAGCTGGGGCAGGCCGGCCAGATAAGCCGCTTGTGCCACATTCAGCTTTTCCAGATCATCAAGACCGAAGATGCCTTTGGCGGCAGCCTTGATGCCGAATACATTATAACCGTTCGAGCCGTTCCCGAAAGGAACCTTATTTAAGTATGCCGTTAAAATTTCCTGCTTGGACAGAAAACGTTCCAGCCGCAGCGACAGCAGGATCTCCTTCACCTTGCGGTCTTCTGTGCGGTCCAGATTCAGGAACACGCGGCGTGCCAGCTGCTGGGTCAGCGTACTGCCCCCGGTCTGAACGGATTCGTTCAGCAGCCTCTGCTTGACTGCACGCAGGGTGCCGTTGAAATCCACCCCTTTATGATTGTAGAAATTATTGTCCTCTATAGCGAGAACGGCATCAATCACAAGCTGTGGAATATCGTTGAATTCAATAAGTCTGCGGTCTTCTTCCGTCCGGAGCTGGCCGATCGGCTGCCCGTCACTGAAATAGGCAAAGCCGGTAATGGCATTCTGGCTGACTTCCTGTTGAATTAATTCTTCGGTGCGGACAGGGTCATCTTTCACTATCGAAGTCACGTAGCCTGCCACAGCGCCACCGGCAAACAGAATGCCGAGTATACCGAGTATAAACATCCACTTCACGACTGAACCGAACCTGCGGAGCCAGGATCTGCGCGGTGGACGCTGTTTTGCGGTCTTCTTCTTATTCTCCTCAACCATCGACGATTATCCTCCTTTTAACGGAACTATTATAGCACAATTTGGCGATTTTGAATGCGCTTCTGCCGCAGGCGATTTACTCTGACGCTGCTTTTGCCAAAGATTCTGAGAACGGAGTAGTCCCGGGTGTTGTTTTCAGGAGCAAACTATAGGAGTGCTGGCATGCGGAAAGGGGGTATAGAACAAAAAAAAGCTCCCGGATAAAGTATCCGGGAGCTTTGATCAGATTCGCTGGAAGCAGAATCTTAACGGTTGTAGAATTCGACGATTTGTTTCTCATCGATATCTTGGGACAGCTCGGCACGTTCCGGCAAACGAATGTATTTGCCTTCGAATGAACCATCAGCATATTCCAAGTAGCCTGGAAGGTGGGAGCGGTTGTCAAGAGCTTCTTTGATAGAACCCATAGCGCGGCTTCTTTCGCGAAGTCCGATAACGTCGCCCACGCTTACGCGGTAAGAAGCGATGTCGACTTTTTTGCCGTTAACGGTTACGTGGCCGTGGGATACCAGCTGACGTGCGCCTGCACGGGAGTTAGCAAATCCAAGACGGTAAACCAGGTTGTCCAAGCGGCTTTCGAGCAGGAACATGAAGTTTTCGCCCGCGATACCCTGGAGCTTTTGTGCTTTGGTGAAAAGAGTTTTAAACTGCTTTTCGCCCAAGCCGTACATGTGACGCAGTTTTTGTTTTTCCAAAAGCTGCATTCCGTAGTTACTTACTTTTCTGCGTTGGTTAGCGCCGTGCTGTCCTGGTGGGAAAGGGCGTTTCAGGTCTTTGCCTGTACCGCTTAGGGAAATGCCCAGACGGCGGCTGAGTTTGAATTTAGGTCCGGTGTAACGTGCCATTATAGTAGACTCCTTTTAATTTGCAAATGTATTGTAGGGCCTATTTGCGCCGCAAATCGTATCCGTGAAAGCGTTAGATGGTTTCACACTGCCGAGGGAAGTTCAGCCGCTGCCCTGGCAGTAACGAAATGCGTAGAGGGTGACACAACGTTACGCCCAATTAAGACTTGTTACAGTCTTGTTCAACAATAAATATTATATGAAAATGACAGTCAAAGTCAAGCGCAACTTAAAAGAGTTTTTGTCTATCTTTGTCGTTAGTTCTTTGGTCCTAAAAAAAATCCCGGTTTTGAGGAAAATATAATGCAATACCTAAGAAAAGGGAGTAAAATATAGCTAATTAGATGTTATCGGGAAAATTTGATATCAAATAGCAAAGGGGATCCTCTTTATGTCGGAGCAGGAAGCATACGACCGCAAGGGCAGTCGTATGCTGTTACAGGACACCAAGCAATCAGGCGGAGATTATGAAGATCCCGCTGCTTGGCTGAGGGAGACGGACATAGTGTCCCATGATTTTCCTTATGCAGCCAACCTGATTGCCGAGAGTTTCAATGAATGGCTGGGACAGGCCGTACCGTCCTTCGCCAAGTCATGGAACTGGTGTGTACTGAACTATGAAGCGGAATGGATTGATCCCATATACGAATTCCGGCAGGGGCGCTGGAAGTCAGAATGGGAAGAGGCGGCGGGAGCCTGTCTGCGCTCTGGCGGGATGCATGCCATTGAGGTTCAGGAGGATGGACAGGCGCGGACATTATTAGCTATGCCGATTTTTACACGCGGGCACGGGGAAATATTCGCGGTCCTCGGCTGTGAGATGCCGTCAGAGCAGTATGCCGAGGGCGGAAGACATACGGCAGAAGCGATGTCGATGCACTTCCAGACCTGCTTTTATCATAAATTTGAGCATGTATTTGTTTCGGATCTTGCAGGTGTGCACCTGCATGCTGAGCGGGAGAGCAGCCGCCGTTCACTGCTCTTTCAGATTGTCCAGCGGATGCATGACAACATAGATGTGGATGCTGTGCTTACCGAGGTGATCGACAGTATTGCGGCGATGTATCCCGGAGCGCGGCTGGACCTGTTCATGTCGCAGGACCACCGCAGTACGCATCCCCAGGTCAAACCGCTGCCGCTCCACTGGGCGATTAATGACGTCTGTGCCAGAGCCTTCAAGGATGGCCGGGTTGCGCTTCATGCCGGACGTGAGGACAGCTGTACGGTTGAGGTAGGTCTTCCGCTCGGAGGCAAGCAGGGTGTCTATGGCGTCTTTCATATGGTAATGGACAAGCCCTCCTTCCGTGAAGTAGATCTGCGTTTTCTGACTATGGTTGCGGATACGGCCGGCACAGCATTCGAGAACGCCAAGCTGTATGAACGCTCCAATCAGCTTATCCGGGAGCTGCGCATGAGTAATGAGCTTACGCAGCGCCTCAATCAGAGCCTGCGTCTTGGGGATATTTTTCAATTTGCCTTTGAGGAGCTTCTGGGGATGTTCGAGGCCGATTATTGCTGTATCCTCCATATGAATGAAGAAAGAGGCGGACTCGAAGTCATTGCCTGTAATCATATCCCGCTGCTGGGGGAATTGGTGGAAGCCGGGCAAGGACTGGGCGGGAAGGTCTATACTTCAGGCGAGCCGCTGCTTCTATCCGACTATAAGTACGCCGCAGGAGTGACCTCTAAGCTTTTGGATGCGACCGGCTCGCAATCGCTGATCGCCACTCCGCTAAATGTAGGTGGAGAAGTCCGGGGGGCTATTATGCTTGCCCATAAGGACGCCCACTTCTTCTCCTATGACAGCTACAGGCTGCTGCAGGCTATGGCCGGGCATATCGGGCTTGCGGTCGGCAACGCGCGGCTGCATGCTGAAGTGCGGCGCCTGGCGAACCGCGACAGCCTGACCGGACTCTTCGCCCGGCATTATCTGGATGAGGAGATCAAACAGCGGCAGTCTACGGATTTCTGCGGAACGCTGATTGTTGTTGACATCGATCAGTTCAAGGCGGTCAATGACACTTACGGCCACCAGAAGGGTGACAAGATACTGAAGCAGGTAAGTGAAATTGTGAAGTCCTCGATCCGCCAGGGGGATATCGCGGCCAGGTGGGGCGGTGAAGAGCTTGCCGTGTATCTGCCCCAGCTTGGGGTGCAGCAGGCAGTATTTGTGGCCGAGCGCATCCGCAAGCGGGTGATGGGGGAGACGGAGCCGCGTGTAACCGTGTCCTGCGGTATTGCAGAGTGGAGCTGGACAGATGAGCGGGTGAGTGTAGAATCGCTCTTCTACCGGGCGGACATGGCGCTGTATGAAGCCAAGAACAACGGCCGGAACCAGGTAGTGATTGATAACAAAATCGTTGAGAATACCGCTAAGAATCCTTGGGCCTAAGCCTCAAGGGTTCTTTTATTTATTTTGGGGTCCCCGCAAAGTACTTGAGTTATCATCGAAGCCTAAGCTCCACTTTGTGGAGTTGTTTTTGGGGTCCCCGCAAAGTACTTGGGTCATCATCGAAGCCTAAGCTCCACTTTGTGGGGTTGTTTGTGGGGTTGATTTGCGTATAAGCCTTGCAATCAGGGAGACCCTAGGAAGAATGAATGATAATCCGACCGGAGGTCTTGAATGCCATGGTGAAATTATTGCTGTCCCGCGCAGGAATCCTCTCCCTTGTCCTGCTGATCTGCTTGATTCCTGTAAGCGGCTGCGGCGTCATGAATGACAGGCCGGCTGACGAGGATCTGAGTCTCGTGCTGGCCGGAATGGACGGCAGCGACGGCGTTTCCTTCGAAGGGGCGGCAGCGCTGCTGGTCGGCGGCAAGGCGGTTCCGGAATCCTCACTCTATTATGGAGGAAAGGTGGCGGACCATAACAAGGTCAGCTTATATTCCCTGCTGCCGGACGGGAGCCAGCCGGGTACCGCCGCCGGATCAGCTCCGCATCCTCTTGAGCAGGGCTCAGGGGATGTTCCGGTCTACTACACCAGACTGGTGAAGGAAGACGGTGAATGGAAGGCGCAGCAGGCAGCGCAGCCTCTGCAGGAGAGCAATCCGCTGGAGGCGCTGAACCCGCTCCGGCAGCTGGAAGAGCTGGAGGGGCTGGAGAAGACGGTAACCGAGGAGGCGGGGAGTGCCAGGGGAACCCGCGTGCTGCGCATTGAACTGACGCCGGAGGAAGCGCGCAGCCAGCTGTCGGCGGAGCTGGAACGGGAGATGCAGGCGATACGGCCGGCTAGCCAGGTTGCCGCTGGAACGGCTGCTGGGAAGCCCGCTAAGGAGCTGGAGGCACGCGCAGCATTATGGGAGCAGAAGCAGGCTGAACTGCAGCAGAGACTGAAGCAAGCCAGTATCAGGACGGTTTATTATCTCAAGGTAGATGCGAAGCGCAATCTGCCCGCGCGGCTGACCTGTAACCGGACGACAACCTCCCCCGGCCGTGCGGGAGTGGTTACTGAAGAAACCTACATTACACAGGTTGATTTCTATGGCTATCAATGAAAGCTCACATGCCGTAAGAGCTTGCGCTCTTTAGCGGGCGTGCTACAATATAACGGTATATTTATTTTCAGCATGAGGAAGGAAGAGAGAGAAACATGAATGATCCACGAATTCAGAAGCTTGCGGCGAACCTGGTAGGGTATTCCGTAAACGTACAACCCGGCGAGAATGTGCTCGTCGAAATGATCGGCAGTGAAAGAGATTTAATTAAAGCAGTAGTGGAAGAAGTGGGCAAAGCCGGAGGCCGTGCATTTGTACAGCTGACGGATCGTACCGTTCTGCGCAGCATGCTTAAATATGCAACACCTGAAGGCATCCAGACCTGGGCAGAGATCGATTTGAACCGGATGAAGCAGATGGACTGCTATATCGGCATCCGTGCCGGTGAGAATGTCAATGATCTGGCTGATGTGCCCGAAGAGAACATGAAGCTCTATAATTCACTCTATTCCCACCCGGTACATAGCGAACAACGCGTCAAGCATACCAAATGGGTAGTATTGCGTTACCCTAATGCCAGTATGGCGCAGCTTGCCAATACGACAACCGAGGCTTTTGAAGACTTTTACTTTGCGGTCTGCAATCTGGATTATGCCAAAATGGACAAAGCCCAGGATTCGCTGGCTGAGCTTATGCGCAGAACAGACAAGGTGCGGATTGCCGGTCCCGGAACGGAGCTTACCTTCTCCATCAAAGGCATCGGCGCAGAGAAATGCTCCGGCCAGAAGAACATTCCCGACGGTGAAGTCTACAGCGCACCGGTGCGTGACTCTGTGAACGGGACGATCAGCTACAATGCTGCGACGCTCTATAACGGCGTGACTTTTGAGAATGTGAAGTTTACGTTTGAGAACGGCAGAATCATCGAAGCCTCCAGTAATGACACGGTGCGGTTGAACGAGATACTCGATTCCGATGACGGCGCGCGCCATATCGGCGAATTCGCCATTGGCTTCAACCCGTATATTCTGCATCCGATGAAGGACATTCTGTTCGATGAGAAGATCGCAGGCAGCCTGCATTTTACACCGGGCCAGGCTTATGATGTGACTGACAACGGCAACCGTTCGTCCATTCACTGGGATCTCGTGCTCATTCAGCGTCCGGAGTACGGCGGCGGAGAGATTTACTTTGACGATGTGCTGATCCGCAAGGACGGGATTTTTTTGCTGCCGGAGCTTGAAGGTCTGAATCCCGAGAATCTGAAATAAAATGTAATACAAAGCTCTGAAATGCAAGCCTGCAAGCTTGTTTTCAAGAAACACCTTGCGTGAGTAAGCGGATTCAATGTATCATGGAATTGGTTACAAATGAACTTAAGTTTATTATCAAGTTGCGGAGGGATTCCTATGTCCAGTAACAATGCGGCAATCGTGGATATTGCACAAACAGCCAGCCAGTTTAATTCATCTATCGTTCTACAAGCGGACAACAAGTACATTGATGTTAAGAGTATCCTTGGTCTGTTCACTACTCTGGTATCCAGCCAAAGCTACGAGCTTCATGTACATGGCACAGATGCCGAGGAAGCCAAGAAAGCAATGAGCGAAGTATTTGCTAAGCACAATTTGAACTTTACAGTTGTAGCGGAGTAATCCATTATTACCGAAGACGTCCGGCCTTGCGGCAGGGCGTTTTTGCTGTGTGACCCGTAATATTTGTCCGTTCTTCACGAATCGTAAACTGAATTCTTGTATTAGGTCCTGATTTCGACTAATATTAAGTATAATAAGCAGTAGAAGCTGTAACTTTTGGACATAGGGGGGATAATGCATGACTTCATCGGATTTGCAGGAACAGCTTAATATCAAAGCAATCAATCTTCTACAAGAAGATGCCAATAAAATTGAGAAGCTTATTGAAGTGCAGATGGAGAATTTGGCGACTCGTTACTGCCCTCTCTATGAGGAAGTGCTGGATACCCAGATGTATGGTTTCTCCAGAGAGGTTGATTTTGCGGTCAGAGCCGGGCTGGTGCCTGAATTCACAGGCAAGCAGGTCCTGAGCAAGCTGGAACGCAACTTGGCTGTACTGTACGAAGCACTCAATAAGAAGGCTGAGGAGCGGGAGATGTAATTCCGGTCATTCATAAAAACGCACACGGGGACCCGGGAGGCCGCTCATGTGCGTTTTTTTTGTGCAGAGTTGTTATACCAGATAGAACGATACACCGAGAATCAGATATACCGCGAGCAGCAGCAGACCTTCGTACCAGTTGGTTGAGCCGTCCTGAATAATCGACTTGGCGATAAATACCGATACAGCAATAGCTACAATCTCGATGGTGGTGAATACGATGGACATGGTGTTGCCCATGAAGTAGCTGGCAAAGATCAGCACCGGTGCAACGAACAGGGCAATCTGCAGACTGCTTCCTACGGCAATCTCTACCGCAGCGCCGATTTTGTTCTTCATGGCCAACATAATGGCTGCACTGTGCTCGGCGGCATTACCGATGATTGCCACCAGGAATGCACCGACGAACAGCTCACTGAAGCCGAAGCGTTCTGTCAGGGTCTCCAGGGTGCCGACCAGCCATTCGCTGACGAAAGCGACCATAACCGTAGCGATCACCAGGTAGAGGATCGAACGGTTTCTGGACCAGACTGGAGCATGCTCATTAGGCAGCTCTTCTGCACTGTCATCCGTTACATCAGCGAGATATTTCTTGTGCGTAATCATAGAGAAGACGAGCCAGGCCATGTAAGCGGCAATCAGGAGGCCGGCGACGACAAGGCTGAGTACATCTGTATCCTTCTCTGTGATAGAGTGGGTGTTGAAGAACATGGCGGGCACGAACAGGGCGATAACGGCAACAATCATCAGCGATCCGTTCAGCCCGGCGAGCGTGACATTGAAGTTCTGAACCTTGAACTTCATACCGCCGGCAAAAATACTGAGTCCCAGCACCAGCAGAAGGTTACCGATGATCGAGCCGGTGAGACTGGCTTTGACCATGTCGAAAAGTCCTTCTTTGACCAGGAAGAAGGCGATGATCAGTTCGGCAGCGTTGCCGAATGTGGCGTTAAGGAACCCTCCAAGCCGCTGACCGGCATAGTGGGCTACGCTTTCTGTCGCCCGGCCGAGGAAACCGGCCACGAAGATAACCGAGATAGCGGACAATACGAACTGCAGGGTATGGTCCCAGTCCGCATAATGTCCGATGGCACTGAGGAGGAAGGTGATGACCAGCAGCGCCGGCGAGATCCATTTTTTCAAGGTAAAGCACACTCCAGTCTCTGTATGTAGGTTGAATTCATAATCAATATACCCAAATTGTTCCTGACTGTAAACGGGAATGCGAGAAAGTCATTTGCTTTTTAGCCTGTTTTCGAATTACAATAATTGATAATGAGTGTAGGGGGGATATGGCATGGCAGAACAACTTCAACTTGAAATGGGAAATATACGGATATCGAATGATGTTGTCTCGAAAATTGCAGGATTGGCAGCTTTGGAGACTCCCGGAATTGCAGCCATGTCTGGCGGTTTGTCTGAGGGCTGGGCGAAACGCCTGAGCGGTAAGAATGTGCAGAAGGGCGTTACTGTTGAAGTGGGCCAGCTGGAAGCGGCAGTGGATTTGCGCATTATTGTTCTCTATGAAACGCCGATTCACGAAGTGTGCCGGATGCTGCAGCAGAATGTCCGCGAGGCTGTGGAGAGCATGACAGGGCTTCATATCGTAGAGGTGAATGTTAAGGTAGAAGGCGTGGCCTTCAAGAACGATGAGATCTCGTAAGCGCTAACTGCTTAAGGAGCATGGCGGGTACACAAAAGGCAGTCCGGGGAGTTCATCCGGACTGCCTTTTGTTATACCCTATTCAACCGGTCAGGATGCAGCCTCTTAACGGGCACGCGTGCTGGCACGGCTATTCGCACGTACCTGTCTGACGGTAGTGACGGACTTGACGACTTCCTCTTTGGAGGGACGGTTGGTTTCCCTGGAGATGCTGAGCATAATCCCCATGCAGAGCATGGTGACCAGCAAAGAAGAGCCGCCGTAGCTGATGAAGGGTAACGTAACTCCCGTAAGCGGAATGGTGTTGGTCACACCGCCGATATTGATAAAGGCCTGAATCGCAATCAGCCCCATCACACCTATGCCGACCAGTGTGCCGAAGGGGTCTGTACACCGCAGCGCGATCAGAATGCCTCTCCAGATGAAATACAGATAGAGCAACAGGAAGACGGAGGTTCCTACAAATCCGAGCTCTTCACCGATAATGGCAAAAATAAAATCCGTATAAGGGTACGGCAGATAGTGCAGCTTCTGGATGCTTTGGCCGAAACCGGAGCCTTGTGTCCCGCCTTCGCCTAAAGCGATCAGTGACTGCATAATGTTATAGCCGCTGCCTTCCGAGTTATTCTCGGGGTCCAGGAAGGCCTCAATCCGGCCTTGTCTGTAATCCTGATTGGCCGCTGCCTTCTCGGTCGGCGGCGACAGGGAGTCGATGGCAGTCTTGGCTCCCATGACAAGTGCGACACCCAGGACCAGCAAGCCGATTGAGCCGAGAATATGCTTCATGCTCGCACCGCCGGCATAGATAACAAGACCGCTGGTAGCCACGAGAATCATACAAGAGCCCAGATCCGGCTGCATCATGATCAGTCCGGCCACAATACCGACGATGATCATCACAGGAATGTATCCGGTGCGAAGATCTCGCAAACGTTCACCTTTTTTGGTGATGAGTGCTGACAGGTACAGAATGATAGAGATCTTGGCCAGCTCGGTAGGCTGGATGCCAAGGCCGCCGATGTTCATCCAGCTCTTGGCTCCGTTAATTCTCTCGGTGGTAGCCACGAAGAGCAGGAGCACCAGCGTGATGACGAAGATCGGAGCGTACCATTTCTTGAACTTGCTGTAATGGATATTCATCACAGTGAACATGACGAAGCTTCCCAGCACGGCCCAGACTAACTGGCGTTTCACGAAATAAAAAGCGTCATAGCTGAATTTCTCACTGGCCAGGGTTAAGCTGGAGCTCGCGCTGAAGACCATGACCAGACCGAAGCCGACGAGCAGCAGGGTAAGAATAAGCAACTGGAAATCGGGCGTTCCTCTTTTGGGCAGGCTGGCTTTGGAGGCTGTTTTTCCCTTCGCGGTACTCAAGCTTCCAGCAGCTCCTTCAATTGATGAATATGCTCTGTTGCAGTATCCAGTACCGCCTGAGGCACCTTAGATTCATACTCCAGACCGTGGGGGAAAGTGGCTTTGCCCAAGTAGACGGCTTCAATGGCCAGTATGGCATCCGCCTTTTCCAGCTTCCCTTCCACAGCGCGGGTGTTGATCCGCAGGAAGTACTCGCCGCCGTTCTGGCGGTCTTCTATCTTGCAGTCGTATGTAGCGCGGTAGTATTCCCACTGCCAGCGGATAAACCCGGCCTTGGTTGCGCTCTCGTCCAGATAAAGAAGGTCACTCTTCAATCCTTCGAGGCCCGTGTTCTCAAATATCATAGCGCACAACTCCCCTGTATGAAGTATAATGATACATTTGTAATTAAAATTTGCGATGTTCCTCCTCATGATAGTATGTTTCACGGGGTTGTGCAAGGTAGAGCGGGCCTATTGATACCCACTTTTTTGTGTTTCTGCTACAATAAAAGATATATGGCATGCTGCGGCCGGTCTTTACATAGAAGAGTCAGACTGCAGGCTTGTCCGAAGTATGCTGCCGGAGAAGGGAATGGAGAATTATGGAGAGGTTAGCGGTAGAGGAGCTGCTGCCGGAGATGGTGAAATGGCGCCGCCATTTACACCGCCATCCGGAGCTGTCTTATCAGGAGAAGGAGACATCCGCCTATGTCGGGGCAAGACTGTCCGAGCTGGGGATTGAAGTTAGAAGAAGCGGGTCCGGCTACGGACTGACAGGTATACTTACAGGGGCACTGCCCGGCAGAACAGTCGTTCTGCGCGCAGATATGGATGCCCTGGCGATTACTGAAGAAAATGGACGGGAATATGCTTCGCAGAATCCCGGGGTTATGCATGCCTGCGGACATGACGGGCATACGGCTATGCTGTTGGCTGCGGCTGCCTATTACAGCTCACGCCGTGAAGATATCCGCGGCGAGATCCGCTTCCTGTTCCAGCCGGCGGAAGAGGTCTGTCCGGGCGGTGCAATGGGGATGATCGCAGAAGGAGTGCTGGAAGGTGCAGATGCCGTCTATGGACTGCATCTGTGGACGCCGTTTCCGCTAGGAACCGTGGGCAGCGCGCCAGGCCCGCTGATGGCCTCCGCCGATGAATTTTTCATCGATATTATCGGCAAGGGCGGCCACGGCGGCATGCCGCACCGTACGGTGGACAGCATTGTGGCAGGGGCGGCTCTTGTCACCCAGCTGCAGAGCATAGTCAGCCGTACCGTAGATCCGCTGCGTCCTGCAGTGGTCAGCGTAGGGACGATACAAGGCGGATCTGCCCAGAACATTATTGCCGAGCGCTGCCGGATTACCGGGACTGTGCGCGCGTTCGATGAAGAGACGCGTTATCTGATCCGCCGCAGAATCGAGGAGATGACGGCTTCCATCGCAGCAGCGTATGGTGCAGAAGCGACTGTCGATTATCTGATGGGGTACCCGCCGCTGGTGAATGATGAAGCGGAATTTAACCGCTTTTACCGTGTCGCCCCGGAAGCGCTGGGAGAAGGCGCTACTGTCATGCTGATGGAGAAAATTATGCCTGCGGAGGACTTCTCCTATTATGTTAAGGAAATCCCCGGCTGCTTCATCTTTGTGGGCGCTGGCAATCCTGCCAAGGATGCCGTCTATCCGCATCATCACAGCAAATTTGACTTTGACGAGGATGCCATGCTCTATGGGGCGAAGCTTCTGGTAGCCATGGCCGATTCCTGTCTGAATGAACAATAATGTATTTGTATAATATTTGACGCTTGAGGAAAAACTACTCTCAAATGGCATGGTGACATGGCAGACAGGAGGGTTCATTCTTGAAGACAGTCAAGGAAGTAATGACCGCCGATCCGGCTTCGGTCACGCTGCTCGATAATATCTATGAGGTTGCCGTCAAAATGAGAGATTACGGGACGGGCTTCATTCCTGTAGTAGATTCGGCCGACGGGGCAACGCTGCTGGGTGTAATCACGGACCGTGATCTTGTACTCCGGGGCTATGCGGACAAGCATCCCGGCTCCACAGCCGTTGAAACCGTCATGAGCCGGAAGGTTATCTCCATTTCGGAGACGGCTTCTGTTGATGAGGCTGCGGAACTGATGGCTTCAAGGCAAATCCGCCGTATTCCGGTGACCCGTGACAAGAAGCTGATCGGAATTGTGTCGCTTGGCGACTTGGCGGTGAAAAGGGTTTATGCGGATGAGGCAGCAGAGGCGTTAAGCGGTATTTCCCAGCGGCAGCTGCATTAAATAGTGTTATGGAAAGCTCATGTCCGTTTCGCGGAGGTGGGCTTTTTCAAAATTGAAATTAATATGCAGAAAGCCCCACGCTGTGGGGTTATTTTGTGCTACCTGTTTAAGGGGATAATCCATTTCCTGCTGCATTAAAGCTTAAACACTGTAGATCACAAGGAGGGAATACTATGAATGCTGATGGAAAGGGTGCGTGCATTACCAGAAACGACCGGACCATTCTGCTGGAATGCGGCCATCCCGGATATGAGGAAGCCCGGGCAGTCCTGGCTGATTTTGCCGAGCTTGTCAAAAGCCCTCCGGTCTATCACACCTACCGGATAACGCCGTTGTCCCTGTGGAATGCAGCGGCTGGAGGCCAGGAAGCAGAGGCGGTTATTGCTAAGCTCCGCAGGCTGTCACGCTGGGGAATTCCCTCCGGCCTTGAGAGTGAAATCAGGCAGCTGATGTCCCGGTACGGAAGATTGCAGCTGCGCACGCATGAAACTGATCCGCTGCTCATTACGCTCTCGGCTGATCAGGCCGGACTGTTGGATGAACTGGAGGGCAGCCTGATTCTGAAAGAGCTGGGCTGGTACAGGGCAGGCTCTTTGCAGAGCCATTGTCCGAAGAGCAACAGGGGGCTGCTCAAGCAGGAATTAACAGGACTTGGTTATCCGGTACTCGATTATGCCGGTTTCCGGGACGGGCAGGAGCTGAAGCTTGCCTGGACGGAGGAAGCGGGGAAGGGGGCCGGAATTAGCGGCGAGGCTTTCGGGCTCCGGGATTACCAGAGAGATGCTATACAGCAGTTCCAGGGGATTGGGGGCATCGGCGGCAGCGGTGTTGTTGTTCTGCCTTGCGGTGCGGGCAAAACGGTAGTAGGGATTGCAGTACTGGAGCATCTGCAGTGTGAAACGCTGATTCTTACCTCCAGCACCACCTCGGTCGAGCAGTGGCGGGGTGAGCTGCTGCAGCGGACGACCTTGAACGCGGGTGAAGTCGGGGAATATTCCGGTGAGAAGCGGGAGGTACGGCCTGTCACGGTCGCCACCTATCAGATTCTGACCCACCGTACAGCCAAGGGAGGACCGTTTGTCCACATGAATCTGTTCAATGAGCGCAACTGGGGACTCATAATTTATGACGAGGTCCATCTGCTCCCGGCTCCTGTCTTCCGGGCAACGGCAGACATTCAGGCTACGCGCCGGCTGGGTCTTACAGCAACGCTGGTCCGGGAGGACGGCCGGGAAGGTGATGTGTTCTCCCTGATCGGACCCAAATGTTACGATCTGCCCTGGAAGGTGCTGGAGAGGCAGGGATGGATTGCGGCAGTGGACTGTACGGAAGTGATAGTCCCGATGGATGAGCGGCTGCGGCAGCAATATATCTATGCCGGGGCGAAAGAACAGTTCCGCCTGGCGGCCGGCAATCAGGCTAAGGCTGCGGCCGCGGCATCGATTGCTGCGGCACATGCCGGGGCGGCGATTTTGGTGATCGGCCAGTACCTGGACCAGCTGGAGCAGCTGGCGGAGACTCTGGGCGCGCCACTTATTACCGGCAAAACTACACAGAAGGAACGGAGCGCATTGTATGCCGCCTTCAACGAAGGGCGGCTGCCCCTGCTGGTCGTCTCGAAGGTGGCTAATTTTGCCGTCAATCTGCCGGATGCCTCGGTGGCGATTGAGGTATCCGGAGCCTTCGGCTCGCGGCAGGAGGAGGCTCAGCGGCTGGGGCGTATTTTGCGGCCTAAGCCGGGCGACAACAAGGCGTATTTCTATACGCTGGTCTCGGGGGACAGCAGGGAGCAGGAATTTGCCTTGCGGCGCAGGATGTTCTTAACCGAGCAAGGCTATGATTACGCAGTCAGAATGCTGGAATCCGCGGAGGAGGCTATTCTATGATGAGGCAGGAGCCTGATCCAGATGTGCAGAAGCTGACGCCGGAAGCGCAGGCAGTACTCCAGGCGATTTGTGCGGAACATGCAGCCAGCCCTTGTGCGGCGGATAGCATTGAACGGCTGCGGCCGGCATTCCTGTGCCGCGCTGAGCAGGAGCTGGCGCTGAACGAGCTGCTCATGGCAGGAATGCTGGAGCTGCGCCAGACAATGTGGGGAGAGAAGCTGTATCAGATCCCGCAGCAGAGGTTCCCCCGGATCGGGCGTAGCTTCTGGCCTGCCTGTCCGCAGAGTCTCGGAGAAACAGATGTACAGGCCCAGCTTGCTGCCTGCACGGGTCTGGCTGCCGAGCTGTTCCGGGGGCTGTTATTTACAGCGCGGGAGGGCTTGCCGCTGACGGCCAAGGGACTCATACACAAGAAGCAGCTCGGTCTGCTGGCAGGCCAGCTGTCGGTGCAGGAGGAGCATCTTGCTGGACTTAAGCTCAACCAGGCCAGTTCTGAGCCATACCCGCTTCCGGTAACAGTTATCGTAGATTTAATGGCTGTTCTGGGTCTGATCAGCCGCAGCAGCAGCGGATATTTAATAGACATAACGAAGCTGCAGTGCTGGCTGGAGCTGACCGAGCAGGAGATGACCGATACGCTATACCGGATTGTAATCAGCCGATACGGCTCACCGGAGCCTGCCGGACAGCATTTCAGACATCTGATCTCCACGGCGGAATTCCCCCCGGGAGAATGGTTTGCCGTGCCGCCTCTTCTGGATTGGATGATACAGAGAGGCCTTGCCAAAGAGCAGTCCGTTGCTGGGCCGGACGGTCCGGAGCTGCAAGCGTCCGCCATTGCCTGGCTCCGCTGCCTGGCAGGCTTCGGCTGGTGTGACCTGGGTTATTCAGCCAAGGGAGAGCCCTGCTTCCGGTGGAAGGCAGTGAAGCCGCAATTGGACAGAGCTTCGGCAGGTACAATAGAACCGGAGATAAGCGGAGAAGATACAGGTATTGTGAAAGCGGAGGAATCGCAACCAGATAAAGTCTTCGGCGGAACTGCTGTACCAGAAGGCTGGCCAGAACATGAGCATGATTATGAGCAGGAGCAGGAGCAGGAGCAGGAGCAGGAGGAGGAGCAGGAGCAGGTGGAGCAGGAGGAGCAGGAGGAGCAGGAGGAGGTGCAGAAGGAGGAGATACTCTCCGGCAGCTCATTGAAGTCAGGGCAGACTGGCGCGGACTGGGGTTTGCCTGCAGAATCTGCTGTACCTGCGGCCGGCAGGTTCGTTGTCCAGCCGGATTTCGAGGTGCTGGTCCCGCCTGAAGTTCCGTATACCATCCGCTGGACCCTGGCAGGATACGCCGAGCTACTGCATAATCAGGACCTCTGGAGCTTCCGGCTGACCCGGGAAATGCTGGAGTCCGCAGCGGAGCTGGGCTGTCCTCCCGGGAATGCCATTGCTTGGCTTACCGCGCATGCTCAGGGAGGGCTGCCGGAGCAGGTGGAGCTGTCGCTTCGGCAGTGGGCTAAGGGAATCGGGCGGACATCATTGTCCGAGGTTATTCTGCTGTCCTGTGCAGGTGAACAGGAGAGCGGAGATATTGCTGCGCATCCCCGGCTGCAGGATATTCTGACCCGGATTGGCCCGCTCCACTTCATCGTTCGCCCGGAATCTGTCGGCCAGCTGCGCAAGGAGCTGGCTGCAGCCGGGCTGGCTCCGCCAAGAATCATCGGTGGCCGGGAGGAGGCCTTGCAGCCGCACAACCCGTTCGGACCTTTTGAACGGTCCGCAGCATCACTCCGTTATGAGCTTCCTTCTCCTGCCGGGGAACGGGGACTGCTTGGTGCTGCAGCGTATCCGAAGCTCCTGCCATTGGCGGGGACAGCGCAGGATCAGGAGCTGCTTCCGGGTGAAGATGCCGTTCCGCAAATGTGGTTCAACCAGTGGAGGCAATACCATATGACAACGGCGCAGAAGGTGATGGAGCAGGCGCTGGGCTGGGGAATCAAGGTTAGAATTTCCGTGCAGGGCCAAACTGCAGACTTCATTCCGGAGCAAATAAGCGGGCGCCCGTGGAGAGTACGGGGGAATCTGCTGCGTTCAGGTTCAGGGACAGTAGAGCAGATTCAGCTTGCCGCCGAAGACTGGCAGGAAATGAAGCTGCTGCATCCGGTCAAACAGAGAAATTCCTCTTCTTCTGGAGCAGCCGGATATGTTATGATAAGGTAGTCTACCGTTTGCGGTAGAACATTAATGCAGAAAAGAGTTGAAGTTCATGAGCGTAGCGGAATTAAATACGGTCGATATGGCCGAAGTGCTGACATACGCCTATGAATTAGGCGATATGATTAATCAATCCGCCGAAGTGTCGGATTACTTATACTGGAAAGGGCGGGTCGATCAGAGCCCCGAAATCCAGGCCATGGTCAGACGGCTGCAGAGCAAGAAGGAGCTGTTTGAGGAGACACAGCGGTTTGGACATTTTCACCCGAACTATCATTCGGCCAAGGATGAGGTTGAGTTAGTAGAGCGGGAGCTGGAACAGTTCGAAGAGGTTGTCCGCTTCAAGAATGCGGAGAAGACGCTGGATGATATTCTTCACTCCATGTCTGAAGCAATCGCCTTCTCGGTATCGGACAGCATCAAGGTTCCGAGCAATGACCCGTCCCCCAAAGGCGGATGCGGCAGCGGAGGCAAATGCTCTTGCGGATAAGCTGGCCGTATAGAGAATAGAGAAAGAAAGGCGGATGAGCTTATGTTTGCGGAACGGACAGGTTACATCGTTTGGGTTAGCGACGTCAAGGCAGCGCGTAACCTGGAGAAATACGGAACACTGCACTATGTTTCCCGAAAGATGCACTATGCGGTAATGTATGTGAACGCGGAACGCGCCGAGGAAGTTATGAAGAATGTCCGCAGACTTTCCTACGTGCGTAAGATTGAGCGTTCCTACCGCAATGAACTCAAGACTGAATACACCAGCAATGGACCGGACAAGTCCCGTTATTACGGTTTGTAAATTCAAATATAGCCATATTGGACAGGCGCCGCTGGCGTCTGTTTTTTTGAATTTAATATATTTTTTGATCACATAACAATGTGCCAGCAGTAGGGAAGACGAGCCGGATGTATGCGAAAAACCGAATACAATGTGGGGTATGATTACCTTGGAATCTGCCGAAAGCGGGATGGATGACATTTTCCCGGGGGAATGTTAACTAAATTGACAGCTAATCGCCGGTGACTTACTATATCCTCAAGGAAAGCAAGCTGATCCTACTGGGATTATCTGCAATAGATCTATACAATAAATACAACACAATAAATACAACGCAACGAGTTCAACAGAGGGCGCAGACGTAATAGGCACGCATGGCAGAGCGATGCAAGGCTGATAAGGCGTCTTTTTTTATACTTTGGCATTTATTTTGGCACTGCAGCAGGCGGGAGGGAACGGCATAGAACCGAAGCGCGAGATCACCAGTGTCGGAATTGATATTGGAACTAGTACGACTAAAATAGTCTTCAGCAGACTTACGGTCGGACGGAGATATGGTCTGTCCATGCTGCCGCAATATCAAATCACGGAGCGGAATATTATCTATGAGAGCCCGATGCATCTAACACCGCTGATAGGCGAATCGCAAATCGATCTTCCGGCGCTACAGCAGATCCTGTCGGCAGAGTACCACAGCGCGGCACTGAAGCCTGAGGAGGTAGATACGGGGGCTGTCATTATTACTGGAGAAACGGCGGTAAGATCGAACGCGGATTCCATCCTCCATCAGCTGGCGGGGGAGTCGGGAGAGTTCGTGGTTGCCCAGGCAGGCGGGGATCTGGAGGCTGTCCTTGCAGGCAAAGGCGCTGGAGCGGAAGCTCATTCGCAAAGAGCGGCGGGGACGATAGTCAATGTGGATATCGGAGGCGGTACGGCAAACGCGGCATATTTCAATAGCGGAAGTTGCATAGGAACCTTGAACTTTCATATCGGCGGCCGGCTGATCATGCTGGATAAGGCTGGAACCGTAGCGAAAATATATCCCGCAGCCCGGCAATGGCTGAACCGGGAAGGGCTGTGGCTGCAAGAGGGGGAGCAGGCGGATTGGCCTGTGCTGCAGGAGGTCACCCGGAGATGGAGTGAACTGCTGCTGGAGGTCCTGCTTAAGGGCAGTGATCCGCAAGCCTGTCCATTAATCTATGGTCACCAGGACCTTCCGGCTGCATTTGCAAAAGAGACTACAGTTACGGAGCTTTGGATCTCCGGGGGTGTGGGTGCATTAATGGAGCAGGCCGCTCCCCGCAATATCGCGGAGACTGCAAGATATGGGGATATCGGGCCGCTGCTGGCTCATGCCATTAAAAAGACAGCCGGACACTACCCGGTGAAGCTGCAGGCCGCTCCGGGAGCGCAGCGGGCTACAGTAATTGGTGCCGGTGTTCATACCCTGCAGCTCAGCGGCTCAACGGTTTATGCAGACCCCAACCTGCTGCCGCTGCGGAATATTCCCGTTATAGAGCTGGTCTGGCCTGTACAGGCCCAGGACGTTGAACAGCCGGATGAGGTTTTAGCCTCTATACAAGCCGCTTTTGCTGCGGGAGCCATAAGGCACGGTTCAATTGAACCGGAAGCAATGCAGTTTGCAATCGCCATCCCGGAAATCACCCACTGTTCCTATGCTGTGTTACGCCGGATTGCTGAAGCAGTGACCGGGTGTTCCCGGAAGTATAAGCTGAAGCTTTGCATCCTGATCTGTGAGAATGACATTGCCAAAGCTTTGGGCAATTGTATCTATCTGCTATCCCAAGGCCGGCAAGCCTGCGTCTGTCTGGACCAGATTACTGTGGCGCATGGCGATTATATTGACATTGGAATCCCGGCGGACGGGAATTATATACCGGTTGCCGTCAAGACCCTGGTTTTCAATTCAACAAATTAGGCGCAAAGGAAGTGATAACCGATGAAGCTGACAGTCTCCCTGCTTGGCGAGAGCTATCTGTTTCATGATCTGAAGGAGCTGTTCGCCAAAGCGAATGAAGAAAAGTCCGGGGACCAGCTTGCCGGAATCGCTGCAGCGGACGACCGCGAACGGATGGCAGCCAAGCTTGTACTGGCCGATTTGACGCTGGCGGATATCCGCAGCCACCCGCTGCTGCCGCCCGAGACGGACGAGGTGTCCAGAGTGATCGAAGAGGGAGTCGATGAAACGGTCTACGAAACGATCCGCAGCTGGACGGTTGGAGAGCTGAGAGAACAGCTGCTTGCTGCCTCTGAGAGTGAGTTGCGCCGGATCGGCAGTGGCCTGAATAGTGAGATGGCTGCTGCGGCTGCCAAGCTGATGTCCAATCTGGATCTGATCCAGGCCGCGGCCAAGTGTGAAGTGATTACCCGCTGCAATACTACGCTGGGAGAACGCGGCCGGCTCGGGAGCCGGGCCCAGCCCAATCATCCTACGGATGATCCGCTGGGGATGAAGGCCTCAATCTATGAAGCGTTGAGCTACGGAATCGGGGATGCGGTAATCGGTATCAATCCTGTCATTGATACAACAGACAATATTATCCGCCTCCTCCACGAAACCAAAGAGGTCATTCACAGATGGGGCATACCGACGCAGAACAGTGTGCTTGCCCATGTGACCACCCAGATGAGAGCGATATCCAAGGGGGCTCCGGCGGATCTGATCTTCCAGAGTCTTGCCGGTACACAGAGCGGCAACCAATCCTTCGGGATTGATCTGCGGCTGCTGCAGGAGGCGGATCAGCTGATCCGGGAGTCCGGCACGGCCAGCGGGGAGAACCGCTGGTATTTCGAGACGGGGCAAGGGTCTGAGCTGTCAGCGGGCGGTCATCACGGTGTGGACCAGCTGACACTGGAATCCCGCTGCTATGGACTGGCCAAAGCGTTCAAGCCGTTTCTGGTGAACACCGTCGTCGGTTTTATCGGACCCGAGTACCTGTATGACAGCAAGCAGGTAATCCGGGCCGGGCTTGAGGACCATTTCATGGGCAAGATCCAGGGACTCCCGATGGGTGTGGATGTCTGTTATACGAACCACATGAAGGCAGACCAGAATGACATGGATAACTTAGCTGTCCTCCTGGCGGCCGCCGGAGTAAACTTCTTCATCGGGGTTCCGATGGCGGATGACTGCATGCTGAATTACCAGTCGACCAGCTTTCATGATATTGCTACTGTACGGGAGCTGCTGCGTCTGCAGCCGGGGGCAGAGTTCTCAGCTTGGGCGGAAAAAATGGGTATCCTGAAGAATGGCCGACTGACTGCACTTGCCGGTGATCCGACGCGGTTCATCTAAACAATGAAGGAGGAGCAAGCATGGTATTCCACGATCCGGAGGGAATGGAAAGATTGCGTAAGGCTACACCGGCGCGGATCGGCACAGGCCGGGCAGGAACACGGCCGACGACCCGTGAGCAGCTGCAGCTGCGCCTGGATCATGCGGCTGCAGTCGATTCAGTATACGGCAGCGTCAGCAGCACCTTGCTGGATGAGCTGGAGCTGTTTGCAGTTGACTCAGAGGTGACGGACAAGGAGCTGTACCTGAAACGGCCGGATCTGGGCCGGCAGCTGCCGGAGAGCAGTATCCGGCTTCTGCGGGAGCGCTGTATCCAGGCTCCGCAGGTGCAGATTGTGGTGTCAGACGGACTAAGTGCCGATGCCATTGAGAGCAACCTGCGGGATATTTATCCGGCGCTGCTGGACTCTCTGGCAGTTCAAGGGCTTACTGCGGGGACACCGTTTTTTGTGCGGAAGGCCAGGGTCGGCTGTATGAATGCTATTGGCGATATTCTGGAGCCCGAAGTGATTGTAATGCTGATCGGAGAACGTCCGGGACTGATCACCTCCCGGTCCATGAGTGCTTATCTTGGCTACAGGCCGCGTTCAGGAATGACAGATTCCCAGCGGATGGTTCTATCCAACATTCATCAGGGAGGCACTCCTCCGGTTGAGGCCGGAGCTCATCTGGGCAGCCTAATCGCCAGGATGCTGGAGCTCAGAATGAGCGGAGTCAGCCTGGAGCTGTAACTGAGGCTTTAATTCTAACGCATCCTATAAGTCTCATACTCTTTGTGTTTCTAACCTAACCTCCTTCCGCCAATGCGGGCCTGAGGTTATTTGCTGTACCCGGAAATACCTTGAATATGTTCCGGTTAATACAACAGCTCATTTAATGGAGTAATTTGTGTATCCAGTTTCAATTGGATAATCAGTGATAGTTGTATTTTGTACAGTTAAAAACCGCGAATAGATATGTTTGCTCCGTATAACTGTATTCTGTACAACTAAATCTGCCAGAATCGGTGGAAACCTTCTGCTATAGCCACTTTAATTGCACGAAATACAACTAAACAGAGAGCGGGTTGAGAATCAGAGGATTTAGTTGTACAAAGTACAATTAAGCATACCGGATACTCTAGGCATATACCATAACCGGATCACTGCAGAACCTCAGCAGGCGTTTTGCCTAAGTGATTTTTACTAGTGTGAATCTGACGCTATACCAATCCGGGCCTGTCCTAAATTAGTGCCGGAAACCGTTGACTGCCGCCCATAGTTTATACCTGCTTAATACTTCCGGACTATGCTGGAGAGAGGGTGACAAAATTCACGAAGAAAACATACAGGTGATAAAATGAATAAATCAGGGACACTGTCCCGCAAGCTGGCGGCGCTGCCGCAATACTTTCAGCATCTGAGCGGAAGATTCAGGGAAGAAGCCAGGGAGCTGGGCAGATTATCGATGCTGCTTGATATTATGGATAAGGAGATGCTGGATACATACTTTCAGCCGATTCTGCATCTGCGGAGCGGGACAACGATCGGACATGAAGTGCTGAACCGTCCGCCCAGTTCCCCGCAGTTCCCGAGCACCGAGCATTTCTATGATTTTGCCGGAAGGACAGAGCAGATGTTCAGATTCGAGCAGTATTGCCGGAGAATGTCCTTGTCCCGTTATATGGAAAGGCTGCCCGGGGCGGATGCTGCGGGTGATAAGCTGGTTTTTGTTAATGTGCATCCGGGGGTGCTGAATGATTCCCGCCACAAAAGCGGTGAAACCCTTACCCTCCTGAAGGAGCTGGGGCTTGCGCCAGAGCGTGTAGTGTTTGAGCTGACGGAACGTCAGGCCGTGCAGGATTATATCGGATTCGAGAAAGTGTTGTCCCATTATCGCGAACAGGGCTTCAGAATTGCGGTGGACGATGCCGGCTCCGGCTACAATAGTCTCAAGACGCTAGTCTACCTGAAGCCGGAGTTCATTAAGCTGGACAAGTCGCTGATCCGCGGGATTCACAGCAGCAGGGAACAGCAGGAGCTGCTGGAGCTGGTCCGGGAATACGCGGAGCGCTCGTCTACCCGGGTGATTGCCGAAGGCATCGAGACGGCGCAGGAGCTGCTTTTTTTGCAGATGGCGGGAGTGGAGTTTGGTCAAGGTTATGCGCTTGGAAGACCGGCCCATCTGCCTGAGCATGGAGGATTCCCGTCTTCGGCACTGCCGTTTCCAGTAAGAGGAGGGTATAGGCATGTTTCTTCAAATTGGTGAAATCGCCGAACAGATTCCGGAAATTACGATCCACCACAAATGTGAGTATGTAGATCAGATTTTCAAAAAGAATCCACAGCTCCAGGGCGTAGCAGTAACTGAGAATGGCTGTACGGTAGCGCTCATCATGAGAATCCGTTTTTATCAGCAGATCGGTACGCTGTATGGTTATACTCTGTATATGGGCAGATCCGTGGAGCTGGTGATGGATAAAAATCCGCTTGTGGTGGATTATAAGACGCCGATCATTGAGGTGAGCAGGCTGGCTATGGCCAGGAACGAAGAGAATCTGTATGACTATGTGATCGTCACCCACGGAAACGCATTGTTCGGAGCGGTGAGCGTGCGGGATCTGCTGCTTAATTTTGCGGAAATTCAGGCGGTGGCAGCCAGCTTTCTGAACCCGTTAACGGGACTGCCGGGCAATGTCAGTATTACAGAGTGGATGGTTAAATCGCTGCTGCAGGAGCAGTTCAGTGTTCTTTACATTGATCTGGATCACTTTAAGGCCTACAACGATACATACGGGTTCAAAGAAGGCGACCGGATGATTCAGGCTACGGCTGAGCTTCTGAAGCATGAGGCGCTGCGTCTGGACGGTTTTTTGGGACATATCGGCGGGGATGACTTTATTATCTTCATCAGCCATTATCAATATGAGGAGTGCTGCAGGAGCATCATCAGGGCGTTCGATATGGTGGTACAAGATTTCTATCATGCCGGGCATCTGGCCCAGCAGTTTGTGCTGACCGAGAGCCGTTCAGGACGGATGGAGGAGATTCCGCTGGTCTCGATCTCCATCGCCGTTGTAACCAACCGCAGCCGCAGATTCGCTTCGGTTGAGGATCTGTCCGAAGAAGCGGCCCGCTTCAAAAAAAGCTGCAAAATGATCAAAGGCAGCAGCTATGTCGATGACAGCGATATCAGCCTGCACAAGATCGGACACTAAGACTCACGCCTGTACACTTCACAGGGAGGGCGGAATGCTTGAACAACAGACATCAATGCGGTAAGATTGACAACAATAAGAGCATGCCAAGACCCTTTTACGTGGAGTGTGATGACAATGCATGGCAAGGGGATGGAATGGTGGGGGGCGTATGAGCCCTTCCATATCGTGCTGAATAACTACGGGATTGCCGATATCGTGCTTACCCAGCATGCGAAGAGCCGCTATGCAGACCGGGTCGCTGAGGAGAATAACGGGAACGGCGAAGTGACGGCATGGATCTGGCAATGCTTGAAGCAGAACAGGGTTAGACCCTATTCGCACAGTGAGTATAATGCCTATCTGATCGACGATGATACGGTGATTGTGGTCGATTTCAGGCAGCTTGAGGGCGTAACCACGCTCTCCGGTGAGCCGCTGTACGTCATGGTGGTGGTGTCGTTTCTCGGCCGGATTTCGGCGACTCCCCAGCTGCGGGATCTCAAGAAATACTATTCGTGGCTGCGCCACTCCCGCCGCATGAAGCTGATGAAGAAGCGCCGCAGACGCAAGTAGAAGAGAGTATGGCAACGAAGGCATGCGGCTTATGGCTGCGTGCCCTTTTTTGAAGAATTGCCATTCATTCGAAGCAAATCGCCACTTTGAGTGGTTATTTTGAAAAGGAGTCAGAAAAGCATGAACTTTCACCAGCTACATATTTTTTATACCGTATCCGAACGGGGCAGCTTCTCGGCGGCGGCACTGACGCTGCATATGACACAGCCCGCAGTGACGATGCAGATTCAGGCGCTGGAGGATTATTTCGGAGCCAAGCTGTTTGACCGGTCGACTAAAAAAATAATGCTCTCCGAAGCCGGCCGCACGCTGATGCCATTCGCGCTGCGCAGTATGCAGCTGATGCGGGAGACGGATCAGGCGATGTCAGCCTTCACCCATATGCTGGAGGGCCGGCTGCAGCTGGGCGCAAGCCTGACGATCGGCGAATATGTGCTTCCGCGCCTCCTCGGCCCCTTCGGCAGGGAATACCCGAACATCTCAATCATGATGAAGGTGATGAACACCACGCAGATTATGGAGGAGATTAACAAACACCAGCTGAACTTCGGGCTGATCGAAGCGCCGGTGTCCCATCCGGATATGGTCATCGAGCCCGTTATGGGCGATGAGCTCAAGCTGATCGTTCCGCAGGGTCATCCGCTGGCGGACCAGGCTGAAGTTAGCCTAAGTGATGCGCTCGGCTATCCGTTCGTGCTGCGTGAGCAGGGCTCAGGGACCCGGCGGGTGATGGAAGAGCAGCTGGTAGCGAAGGGACTTGATCCCGGTGCCATGCGGATTGTGATGGAGCTGGGCAGTACAGGCGCAGTGAAGTCGGCTGTGGAGGCCGGGCTTGGGATTACGATTATTTCAACATCATCGGTTAAGCATGAGGTGGCGCTCGGACTGCTGAAGATTGTCAATCTCACAGATGCCTCATTCAAACGGCAGTTCTACGCGATTCATCTGAAGTCGACGCTGCTGCCGATATCGGCTGTAACGTTCCTGACCTTCCTGCGCCAGCATGCGGACGGGCAATAGCTGAATAAGAACGCCGCAGACAAGATACACTTGCAGAAATGGAGGGGGATTCATATGGAAGATAAGAATAATGACAGTGAACATACGCAGGGAATCGGAGAGGGGCCCGCGCCGGGAAGATGTGATCTGCATAGCCACACACAGGCTTCTGACGGTATGCAGCCTCCGGCTGAGAATGTGCGTCTGGCTTATGAGAAAGGGCTGGCAGCGGTAGCCATTACCGACCATGATACCGTAAGCGGTATTGCAGAAGCGCTGGAAGCCGGTAGGCGGCTGGGAATTACGGTGGTTCCGGGTGTAGAGATCAGTACGCGGGCCGGAGGGAAAGAGATTCACGTGCTCGGCTATTATATCGATACAGAGCAGGAGCTGTTCCTGTCCCGGCTGGAACAGCAGCGGAATACCCGCCTGGGGCGAAATGAGGCAATAATAGACAAGCTTCGCGGGCTGGGGATTGAGATCAGCATGGAGCAGGTGTTATCGGGCATGGGCCGGGAGCTGAAGCCGGATGAGAGTGTCGGCCGGCCGCATATTGCCGATGAGCTGGTGCGCCTGGGAGCAGCAGCGGACATGCGGGATGCGTTCGATAAATATCTGGCTGAAGGTGCAGCGGCATATGTATCGCCTCCGCGCATCACGCCGGAAACCGCCTGCCGCTGGATACTGGAAGCGGGCGGCGCGGCGGTGCTGGCCCATCCCGGCATTTACGGGGATGATGAACTGGTGCGGAAGATCCTGGAGACCGGTGCTCTGCGCGGAATCGAGGTCTACCATTCCGATCATGGTCCGGCGGAGCATGATCGTTATCTTGCGCTGGCTGAGGAATTCGGCCTGCTGGTCACCGGCGGCTCGGATTTCCATGGGGCGCGGCAAGGCGTGATTTTCCACGGGGATATCGGCAGTGTCCATGTATCCACAGCTGTGCTGGAGCAGTTGAAGGCAGCCCGAAGCTGAGCCTGAACCTGAATGGTAAGCGATTCGCTTAAGGATGGGCCAGCAGCCTGTGAAAATACCTGCCCTATGAAATTAGAGGGCGGCAATACCAAAAACAACCTCCATTCCATTGGCGATGACGCCAGTGGATGGAGGTTGTTTGGTTAGCCGGGACTAGCTTCGCAGAACACTTGCCAGACCTTTGATACGCTCTTCATCCGGTGTGACGAATAGCGTCCGCTGATGATCGTAGATGACGAAGCCCGGTTTAGCCCCGCTTGGTTTGCGGACGTACCGGATCAGGGTGCTGTCTACCGGAACGCTGCTCGACTGCTTCGCCTGGCTGAAGTAAGCGGCGAGCTGGGCAGCTTCTTCTAAGGTGGCATCGCCGAATTCCTCGCTG
The DNA here is from genome assembly GCF_013141775.1 of Paenibacillus phytohabitans. GTDB lineage: Bacteria > Bacillota > Bacilli > Paenibacillales > Paenibacillaceae > Paenibacillus_AQ > Paenibacillus_AQ phytohabitans. The sequence goes on along the minus strand of NZ_WHOB01000018.1, from coordinate 109,312 downwards.
CGGATGACTACATGCGAACCCGGAATGTCCTTCGTGTGCAGCCAGGTATCGTTCGCCGAAGCCAGACGGTTGGTGACATATTCGTTCTGCAGGTTGTTTTTGCCTACATAGATGTCGATGCCTTCAGAAGAGGTGAACACCTGCAGGGTAGGGCGGGTGGCCTTTTTCTTCTTTTTGCCCTTTTTGCTGCGGTCACGCAGGTAGCCCTGACTTACCAGCTCCTCACGGATTTCCTCGATGTCATTCAGTGAGGCGTGGGCGAGCTGCTGCTGCAGCGTCTCCATGTAGGCAATCTCCTCATGGGTCTTGAGCAGCTGTTCGCCGATGACCCGCAGGCTGTTCTTATATTTGTTGTATTTCTTGAAATAGCGCTGCGCATTGTCCGTAGGGCTTAAGAGCGGATCTAGCGGAACAGTGATTTCTGCCTGATTCTCATCGTAATAGTTTACTAGCTTTGCCGTCTTATCCCCTTTGTTCAAAGTGTGCAGGGAAGCGAACAGCAGCTCGCCCCAGATCCGGAACTGGTCGGCGTCCTGGGCCTCGTCCAGATCCTTCTGCAGATTGGCAAGCTTCTTAATGTTTTTGCCGCGTTCATTGCCGAGGAAACGGATCAGGTCGCTTACCCGCTGCTTCACGGTATCCTTCTCCGCTTTATCCCCGTAATAATCCTCCAGGCATGTGCTGATGGAGCTGTACTGCTTCACTTTCCCGCCCATCAGCTTCAGCGGTATGGCGGAGAAGATGGGCTTGCCTTTGGCATTCAAGCCGGAGACCGGCGAGAACCGGAGCTCCCTAACCGGCTCCATTACAGAATTGAAGGCTTCCCACAGCTGGTCCGGGTGGTTTACCCCGCTGCTGAACTCCTGGGCATCGCCCCCGAGTGCCGTGTAGCGGTGGACGATCTCACCGGCAATGAGCGGACTCAGGCCGTTAAAAGCATGCACAAGCCAGCCCGTAGGGTCGGCTGATGGGGAAGGGCCGCCGGAGCCGTCGGCTTTTGGTTCTTCCAGTGAGGCCAGAAGCCCCGCAATCTCGCCCTCGATCATATCCTCTTCAGGCTCCTCCGGATGCTCCGCAGCATATAGGGCGGCTTCTTCTGCCGAAGCCATCAACGAGATGAAAGCGGCCTGGCTTATGCCGAGCGGATTCAGCTTATGCTGCTGCGGCGGCTCGGTATAGGCTGCTCCAGGCATAACGACCCGGTAGCTGCTGATTGACGGGGTGACGTGATGAATCCCGTCGATAATCGTGCCGGTGGACAGCTCGGTCAGAATGATGTTGCTATGCCGTCCCATCAGCTCAATGATGATCTTTTTGGCGGAGACATCTCCCAGCTCATCCCGGGTCCTGATAGTGATATGAATGATCCGCTCCATGCCCACCTGCGTGATGCTCTCGATGGTGCCGCCTTCACAATGCTTGCGCATCAGCATGCAGAACATGGGCGCTTCTGCCGGATTGATAGTGCTTCTCTCGGTCAGATGCAGCCGGGGGTAGGTCGGATTCGCTGACAGCAGCAGCTTGCCGCCGCCGCCCGCACCGCGCAGGGTGAAGATCAGGTCATGTGTGCTGGGTTGATATATTTTGCTGACGCGTGCACCAATGAAGGATTGAAGCTCATGCACGATCGCTTTGGTAACGATGCCGTCTAATGCCATGATAAAGTTCTCCTGTCGCCTAAAAATAATGTACTCCCTCTATGATGCCATACTTTCACTCGTTCGCGCAAAAGGAGAAAACGGATGCGGTGATAATTTGGGACGACCATGAATACACTTGGACATGAACAGGTGGAAAAGCTGTGCGCCGCCGGAAGTCAAGAAACGACCGGGAGGGGAAAGATAAGTCATGGAACAAAAAAGTTGGCACCGCCTCGGTGCAGAGGAGCTGCAGGAGATGTTCAGCGTTCATCCGGGAGCGGGTCTGAGCGCGGAGGCTGCTGCAGAGAGACGTAAAGAGAGCGGGTACAATGAGCTGTCGGAGGGCAAAAAGGTATCGCCTGTTACGCTCATGCTCAATCAGTTCAAGGATTTCATGGTGCTGGTGCTGATGGGTGCGACACTGGTATCCGGCCTGCTCGGCGAATATCTCGATGCAATTACGATTATTGCCATTATTCTGCTTAACGGGGTGCTCGGTTTCGTACAGGAGTTCCGCGCCGAGCGTTCGCTCCGGGCACTGAAACAGCTGTCTGCCCCGTCTGCCAAGGTATTGCGCGGAGGGAAGCAGGAATTGATTGCAGCCAAAATGCTGGTCCCCGGTGATATCGTCCTGCTGGAGAGCGGTGACCGTATCCCTGCGGATGTCCGCTGGCTGCAGTGCAGCGCCCTCTACGCCGAAGAATCGGCACTGACGGGGGAATCCTTACCGGTCTCCAAGCATGCGGAGGCGATTCATGCCGAAGAGATTCCGCTTGGCGACCAGAAGAATATCGGCTTCATGGGCACGATGGTGACCCGGGGAACAGGCCGGGCAGTCGTCATCCGCACCGGCATGAATACCGAGATGGGCAAGATTGCCGACCTGATCCAGAATACCGAAACCCAGGAAACGCCGCTGCAGCACCGTCTGGAGCAGCTTGGCAAGATTCTGATCTATGTCTCCCTGGGCCTCACGATTGTCGTTGTTCTTGCAGGGATTCTGCATGGACAGCCTGCACCGGCGATGTTCCTGGCAGGTGTCAGTCTGGCCGTAGCAGCCATTCCGGAAGGTCTTCCGGCGATTGTAACCATTGCTCTTGCCCTGGGTGTCCAGCGGATGATCAAGCGCAAGGCCATCGTCCGGAAGCTGCCGTCCGTAGAGACCCTGGGCTGTGCCTCGGTCATCTGCTCGGATAAGACGGGGACGCTCACTCAGAATAAAATGACGGTAACGCGGGTGTGGAACGGCGGACGGAGTCTGGAAGTGACCGGAGAGGGTTATTCGCCTGCGGGACATGTACTCCACAAAGGCAAGCCTGTAGATCTGAAGAATGACCAGAGTCTGCGGCGGATGCTGCAGGTGGGTGCTTTATGCAGCAATGCGGAGATTTTTGAGACTATCGCTGATACACGCGGCAAGAAGAAGGGCAAAGGCGCGGAAGCCGAAAAGGTTGCGGACACCCAGTCTGTGTGGGAGCTTAAGGGGGATCCCACAGAGGGTGCGCTGGTAACCCTGTCTGCCAAAATGGGGTTAACTGCACAAACGCTTGCTGTTACCTATACCCGGGAAACGGAGTTTCCGTTTGATTCTGAACGCAAGCTGATGTCTGTGATCGTCAGCCATCCCGGCGGACGGATGATCTGCACCAAGGGCGCGCCTGATGTGCTGCTGAATTGCTGCTCCTATATGCTGTGGGAAGGCGGAGTAGTTCCTTGTACGCCAACCTTGCGCCAGAAGGTGCTGGAGGCCAATGAGGAAATGGCCGGAGGTGCGCTGCGCGTACTGGGGATGGCATACCGCGAGATGCGTACCGGAGAAGTGGCCGGCAGCGAGAAAGAAGCGGAATGCCAGCTTGTCTTCGTAGGGCTTGCCGGAATGATTGACCCGCCGCGCCGTGAAGTGCGCGATGCTATTCAAGTTACCCGCCGGGCCGGAATCAAAACCGTGATGATTACCGGAGACCATGGAACGACTGCGGAAGCAATCGCCCATCAGCTCGGCATTCTGCAGCGTGGGGGAACTGTCCTGACCGGCAGCCAGCTTACCCGGATGGACGATGATGCACTCGACAAAGTGTCCGATAACGTCTATGTATATGCCCGGGTATCTCCCGAGCATAAGCTGCGGATTATCAAGTCGCTGCAGCGCCAGGGCCATGTGGTGGCGATGACCGGGGATGGTGTGAACGATGCTCCGGCAATCAAGGCGGCCGATATCGGAATCTCCATGGGTATCACCGGCACGGATGTTACCAAAGAAGCATCATCACTTATCTTAGGGGATGACAATTTCTCGACGATAGTTGCAGCCATTGAAGAAGGCCGGAATATCTATGAGAACATCCGCAAGTTTATCCGGTATCTCCTGGCTTCGAATGTCGGCGAGATTCTGACGATGTTCTTCGCCATGATGCTGGGGCTGCCGCTGCCGCTGGTGCCGATCCAGATTCTCTGGGTCAACCTGGTCACGGATGGACTGCCGGCGATGGCGCTGGGGGTAGACCAGCCGGAGAAGGATTTAATGGAGCACAAGCCCCGCGGAGCCAAGGAAAATATCTTCGCCCGCCGTCTGGGCTGGAAGATCGTCAGCCGCGGTCTGCTGATCGGCCTCTGCACCCTGGCCGCATTCTGGCTGACGCTGCGTATTGCTCCGGATAATGCACAGCAGCTGGTGCGGGCGCAGTCGGTTGCTTTTGCCACACTGGTTATGGCCCAGCTCATCCATGTCTTCGACTGCCGCAGCTCCCGGTCGGTATTCCACCGGAATCCGTTCCAGAACAAAGCACTGGTGCTCGCCGTTCTGTCATCCGTGATCCTGATGCTGGCCGTTATGTACCTGCCGTTCCTGCAGCCGGTATTCAAAACCGTTCCGCTCAGCTTCCGCGAATGGTGCCTGGTGCTGGTGATGGCCGGCGTTCCGACTTTCCTGATGGGTGCGGGCAGCGTCTGGGGCGGCAAGAAGAACCGCAGCCGCAGCGGCGGACGGCAGATGATAAAAAGTACAAAGTTTTCGGCATAAAATCAATAGCATCACTCCACTCCTTTAAGGTATGCTGGTTACACTGGGAAGCTTGGTTTACGATGAACCGGCTGGCATATTTCAAACAAAACTTTTAGGAGTGGACGATACAATGGAATTTACTAAGATGCACGGACTAGGCAATGACTTTATAGTTGTATTCGGCGAGGAGGAGCTGCCGGGCAATGCTTCGGAGCTGGCAGTTACGCTGTGCAACCGGTTCTTCGGCATAGGCGCTGACGGGCTGGTGTACATTCTGCCTTCAGAGCGCGGTGATTATATGATGCGTATCATGAACTCTGACGGCTCGGAAGCCGAGCAATGCGGCAATGCCATCCGCTGTGTCTCCAAATATGTGTATGAGCACGGACTGGTGGAATCGGAGCAGATTGTGATCGAAACGATTGGTGCCGGTGAACAGAAAGTGTCCCTGAAGGTAAAAGATGGTGTGGTGGAGACTGTTACCGTGGATATGGGCGAGCCGGTTCTGTCCGGGCTTCAGATTCCTGTAGCGATCGACGCGGAGCCTGTGCTGGATCAGCCGATTGAGGCGGACGGAACGGAATTCAAATTCACCGCCGTGTCCATGGGCAATCCACACGCGGTTATTTATGTAGACGATGCTGTATCCTTCGACCTCGGCACGTGGGGACCGAAGCTGGAAGTTCATCCGCTCTTCCCGCGCAAAGTAAATGTGGAGTTCGCTACCGTTGTGGACCGCGGACATGTGGATATGCGCGTCTGGGAGCGCGGTGCCGGACCTACACTGGCCTGCGGAACCGGAGCCTGTGCCACTCTGGTCTCCTCCGTACTGAACGGGGTAACAGACCGTTCGGCCTGGATCAGTCTGAAGGGCGGCGACCTGTTCATCGAGTGGAATGAGGAAGATAACCATGTGTATATGACGGGTCCTGCTCAGGTTGTGTATACGGGCTCGGTGGATATTTAAGCCGGATTAAACCCCATAGCAATAGATATGGAATCCCCCGCGAGCTGCGAGCTTGCGGGGGATTTCTGCATCCGCCGGGCCTTCACCCGGTGGAATTTGAACTTTTTAGCTGCTGCTGGAGCACGAGTTCCCTGATGAACTCCGCCAATTGCACCATAGCCCTCCACTTTTTAAAAATCCTGCCCAAAATACAACATTTCCTACTTTAATCAGCTCCAAATCCGGAATTGTTGTTCGAAATACAGAATTTCTCCTCCTCTAAGCCACTTAGCGAGATAATTCCTGTATTTCATACAACAATCCTCTAGAATGCCCGGTTATCTATGAGCCAAAGCTGTAATACGTACAGTATTTTACCGGTTTGGCGTGAATTCAAGTGACGTGAACTTAAGTGGCGTGAACTTAAAAATCTCCATTCTACCCATGGATACCCCCGACCTCCACCCGGAGGGAAGCCAGCCGAATAATGGCAAGGATATCCGCGAATAATAGAACTCTGCATGAGCATGGGAGGGATGAGGCGGATATGAAGTCATGGTCCAATAAACATAAACAGGCAACAGCTGCAGCTCCGGCGAACCAGCCAGCTGAAGGCGGAGCTCCTTATCTGTCCGATAACTTTGCCCGGAATCTGGATAGTATGCAGTCTGAGCTTGGCGGCAGTCCGGATCTCAAAGTCCGCAGAATCCAGATCGGGGGAGAACGCCGGATTGAAGCGGCGGCAATTCATCTCAGCGGATTGGCTGATACGGTGGCCGTTAACGAATTTGTAATTGGCTCGCTGCTGGGCAATACGGAGGACCTGTTCCCGGACGATACGGACGACATGGTAACAGCCAGAGCCAGCGATCAAGCCGCACAGGAGACCAGCCATGGGGATGGAGCAGCTTCCGGCACCGCCGCTCCGGCAGAAGCTTCAATTAACGCCACAGCTGAGTCTGCCGCTAACTCCGCTGCTAAGTCTGCCCCCATGTTCACCGCAGAGCCCGGCACCGGACGCTCCCCCCTCCCGCAGCTGATTCTAAACCGCGCCCTGGAAATCGGCGACGCGGTATTGCAGGAGGAATGGAAGGATATCATGTTGGCCGTTCTCTCAGGCGACACCGTTATATTGCTGGAGGGATACCGGACAGCTATTATCTGCGAGACCCGGGGCGGAGAGCAGCGATCGGTCAGCGAGCCTTCCTCGCAGCTTGTGGTCCGGGGGCCGAAGGATGGTTTTGTAGAGTCGGTGGCCACGAACATCTCACTGATCCGCCGCCGGATCAAATCGCCCAAGCTGCGTCTGGAATACATGAAGATAGGTACAGAAACACAGACTCATGTGGCTCTGATGTATATGAAGGGGATAGCCGGGGAAGATCTGATCCGGGAAGTCAGGGAACGTCTGCGTAAGATAACCCTAGATGAAGTGCTGGAGTCGGGTTTCATTGAAGAATTAATTCAGGATAAGACGTTCACACCGTTTCCTACCATATACAATTCGGAACGGCCGGATGTGGCGGCAGGCAATCTGCTGGAAGGCAGAGTGGTCATTATTGTCGACGGCACCCCGTTTGTCCTGATCCTTCCGGCGGTGTTCACGCAATTTTTTCAGTCTGCAGAGGATTATTCCCAGCGTTTTGATATCGCCATTATGATGCGGGTCATCCGTTATGTCAGCTTTCTGGTCCTGATTCTCGGCCCTTCCGTTTATCTTGCACTGACTACCTATCATTATGAGATGATACCGACAACACTGCTGATCAATCTGCTCTCCCAGCGGGAGAATGTGCCTTTCCCGGCTTTTGTGGAGGTGCTGTTGATGGAAACGGCTTTTGAGATTCTCCGGGAAGCCGGTGTGCGGATGCCCCGTGTCATCGGGCAAACGGTATCCGTTGTCGGTGCGCTTATCCTGGGAACCGCTGTGGTGGAAGCGGGGATCATTACACCGATCATGGTTATCGTGGTAGCGTTGACCGGGATTGCCAGCTTTGCCATTCCGGCTTATAACATGGCGATTGCCGGTAGACTTATCCGGTTTGCTTTTCTGATCATGGCAAGCATGTTCGGCTTCTACGGGATTACGCTGGGACTGATTGTACTAGTGGCACATATGAACAGCCTGCGTACCTTCGGCATTCCCTATCTGTCCCCGTTCGTGCCTCTTTCGGTCAAAGGGCAGAAGGATACGATTCTCAGGCTGCCGCTCTGGCTGATGGGCCCCCGCAAATCACCGCAGCAGATGCGCGCAGAGCTGCCTGAATACATGCAGCTAACGACGGGCTATGACGAGCAGCTGTCTCCGCTCATTCTCAAGAATAATACCGCTGCCAGGCAGCAGGCCGAAGGTGAACAACATGAAACTGATGAATAAGATATCCGTCTTCCCTGCACTGCTGCTGGCTCTTCTGCCGCTGCTCCTGCTTACCGGCTGCTGGGACAATGTGGAGCTTAACCGCCGGGCCATTGTCTCAGGGGTAGCCATCGACCGGGGGCCGACCGAGGCCGAGAAATACCGGCTGTCTTTTCAGGTCATCGTTGCTGAGGAAATATCCGGGGAGAATGCCCGGGGGATTTCCCCGGTTGCCATGTACACAGGTACCGGCCGGACGATGTTCGAGGCACTGGCCGATGCTTCCCGGCAAACAGCGCGTTTCTTATCACTTGGACATGTACGGGTGCTGGTGGTTTCCGAGGAGCTTGCCCGTGAAGGGATCAAGGATATCCTGGATGTGCTGGAGCGGGAGAGTGATACCAGGCTCACCAGTCTGATCTTTATTGCCAAAGGTCAGCCGGCGCATGAATTGATGTCAACGATGACCGTGTTCAGCAAAATCCCTGTGAATGATCTGGTTGAGAAGCTGGAGACGACTTCGAAGCAGTTCGGCTACAACTTCCGGATGGAGGTGGATGATGTGATCCGCGGGGTTCAGCTCACAGGAGGCGGACCTATTATCAATGGGGTGTTTACGAGCGGAAGCAGGGAGGGCGCAGACACTAACGATAACCTGAAAAGCATTTCACCCAAGAACATTCTGAGAATTTCAGGACTGGCAGCGTTTAAGGACGATAAGATGAAAGGCTGGCTGGACGGCGACGCCGCGCTGGGCACCGTTCTTTTGCATAACAAAATCAAAGAGTTTCCCGTTGTAATCAAGGACAAAGAAGGCGGCTATCTGTCTTTCAATGTCTATCAGTCCCAGGTAACCTTGAAGGCGGCTGTTACAGATCCGGAGCATCCGGTCATTATCGTGAAAATCAGACAACAGGCTGCGATTAAGGAATCTGCCAATTCCCTGGACCTTACTTCACCGGAGGTACTGGAGGGATTGTCTGAACAGCTGACCGGGGAAACGATCAAGCAGATTAAGGCAGCAATTGCTTCAGCCCGGGAGTTCAAAAGCGATTATCTCGGCTTCGGCCAGGTGCTGCAGCGAACCCATCCGCGCGGCTGGAAGCAGGTCAAGGATCATTGGGAGGATATTTTTGCAGCCTGCGAAGTCCAATTTGACGCAGATGCCGTCATCCGGCATACGGATATGCGCAGCAACTCTTTTCAGATCAACAAATAGAACCGGGGAGGTCTACATATGGGGACGATCAAAATCGGACTGGGCCAGTTCTTCTGCTTGACCGTTTTGTTTGAGCTGGGAACGGCACTGGTTGTCAATCTGGGTATGGAGTCCGGCAGGGATGCCTGGCTCTCGATTCTGGTCGGCTGTGTGGCCGGTCTGATCGTGTTCACGGGTTATGCCTATCTGTACCGCAAGCACCCCGACATGCCTTTTACCGCCTATACGCGGCAATTGCTCGGCAAATATATCGGAACTCCGGTGGCCATACTGTACATCATTCTCTACATTAATCTTGCCGCCCGGGATTTGCGCGATGGCAGCACTATGCTCGCTATGGCAACCATGCACAACACTCCGCTGTTTATTCTCAGTACGCTGATGCTGCTCTCGGGGGCGTATGTGCTGCATAAAGGCGTGGAGGTGCTGAGCAGGACTTCGGTGGTTTTTGCGCTTGTCGTGATGCTGATCGGCTTGTTCGGCACAATTATGCTGGTGCTCTCGGGGTCTATCAATTTGCACAGACTGCTGCCCGTGCTCGAGAATGGCCTCCAGCCTGTGCTGGTCTCGGTGGCGCATCAGAATTACATGTTTCCGTTCGGGGAGATGGTTTGCTTCACCATGCTGATGCCCTATTTGTCCAGTGTCAAAAAAGGACCATGGGTCATCGCCGCCGGTATCCTTTTCTCCGCCATTCTGCTCAGCTTCACTATGGCCTTGAATATTTCAGTCCTGGGTGAGGATATTGTGGAGCGCTCGCCGCTGCCGCTGATGCCGACGATCAGCAAGATTTCGATCTCGGATTTCATCCAGCGTGTGGATATATTTGTAGTGATGGTGCTGATTATCGGGGTGTTTTTCAAAATGGCTGTATTCTTTGCCGCTGCACTGGTCGGTATTTCGGAGCTGTTCCATATGCCTTTCCGCCGGATGCTGTATCCTTGTGCGCTGATTATTCTGTTCACCTCCATGCTGGATGCCCGCAGCTTTACAGAGCATCTGGATGAGGGCGGAGGTCTTTTATATTTGGTGTATCCTTTTTTCATGCTGGTTGTTCCGGCGGTGCTGGTGGTGATGGCGGCAGTCCGGGCTCATTTCTCTGCACCGCGTCCGGGCTGAGTTCCGCGTATCCAGTAGACGGCATCCGGCACGATCATGCAGAGGATCAGCACTGTTGCAGTCAGCTTCTCGGAAGCAGTATAGAGCAGGTAATCGAAAATGTAGCCGATATTATCCAGCCCGTACCCGAAAAGCCAATCCCCCAGATACAAATACAGCAGCGAGAGGGCGGACAGCAGCAGGATGACGGCATATTTGCGCAGCAGCAGCTTACGGGTGTTTTTTTTCATTGGACAGGCTCCTCTGTAAAAGAATAGGAGTAGTATGAATCATTTGCCGGTATGCCATGCAAAGGGCGTCTGTTTCCGCTGATCAAAGCTTATCATCCATCCCGTTTTATGTTACATTAGTATGAAACTAATGACAAAAAAGGGGAGGTTCTTACGGTGAAGCCGGATTTGCGCTCTGCATGGGAGAATAACGTATTGGTCGGAGACGGGGCGATGGGAACCTTTTTATATCAAAAGGGTTTTCCTGTAGGCATCTCCTATGAGGAATTGAATCTGACCTCTCCGGAGGTGATTGAGGATGTCCACCGGAGCTACATGGAAGCCGGTTCAGTCCTGCTGGAGAGTAACACGTATTCGGCGAACTATGATAAGCTCTCCAAATTCGGGCTGGAATCGAAGGTTGCCGAGATCAACCGCGCCGGGGTGAGCATTGCCCGCCGTGCAGCCGGAGAGACCGGCTATGTAGTCGGGGCTGTGGGATCTATACGCGCCGGCAAACGGGCTAATTTGTCCTCGGCTGAGCTTAAGCGGTTTTTCTCGCAGCAGATTGCTGCGCTGCTGGAAGAGCAGCCGGACGGTATCATGCTGGAGACCTTTTATGATGTGGAAGAGCTCCACCTGGCACTCAGAACCGTCCGCAAGCTCAGCGGGCTTCCTGTAATCTGCCAGCTGGCTGTAGATGACTCGGCGCGAACACTGGACGGGCTTACTCTGCCTGAGGCGTTCCGCATTCTGGAACAGGACGGTGCGGATGTCATCGGCTTCAACTGCAACACCGGGCCGAACGGCATCAAGCGTGCGCTGGGCACTCTTCAGGGGCGGCTTGTGCTTCCTGTATCGATCTATCCCAATGCGGGGGTAGCAGATTATGTGGACGGCCAGTACCGCTATGGGGCATCACCGGAATATTTCGGCCAGATGGCTCCGGTCTTCGCGGATATGGGCAGCCGGATCATTGGAGGATGCTGCGGCACCACTCCCCGGCATATTGCGGAAATTTCCGCTGCACTCAAGGAGTATGCGGTTACGCCGCTTCCGGAGCCTGATGAACATAGAATGGCAGAACGGATTTCTGTGCATGAGCATTTGAGCGAGGATGAAGGACAGGGCGGAGCAGAACCGACGCTTGTGGATCTGGTGAAGGAACGGCATACAGTGATCGTAGAGCTTGATCCGCCGCGTGATCTTGACATCGCGAAGTTCATGCGAGGAGCGGAAGCGCTGCGCAGAGCCGGCGCAGATGCGCTGACGCTGGCAGACAACTCGCTTGCGGTTACCCGGATGAGCAATATGGCACTGGGGCATCTGGTTCAGGCCCGTACAGGGCTGCGGCCGCTGGTGCATATTGCCTGCCGGGACCGCAATCTGATCGGTACCCAGTCGCATTTAATGGGCTTTGACGCTCTTGGCATTGACCATGTACTGGCTGTAACCGGTGATCCGGCACGTTTCGGTGATCTGCCCGGGTCCAGCTCTATTTATGATCTGACCTCTTTTGAAATTATACGTATGATCAGACAGCTGAATGACGGTGTGGCCTTCTCGGGCAAGCCGCTCAAACAGAAGGCGAAGTTCGTGATCGGTGCTGCGTTTAATCCCAACGTCAAGCACTTGGACAAGGCGGTGGAGCGGCTGGAGAAGAAGATCGCATCCGGTGCGGATTACATTATGACCCAGCCTGTCTATGATCCTGAATTAATTGCCCGGATTGCCAAAGCCACAGAGCATCTGGATATTCCGATCTTTATCGGAATCATGCCGCTGGCCAGCGGCCGGAACGCTGAATATCTCCATAATGAGGTTCCGGGAATTCAGCTCTCCCCCGAGGTCCGCAGCCGCATGCAGGGACTGGAAGGCGAAGCGGGGCGCGCGGAAGGCGTTCTCATCGCCAAGGAGCTGCTGGATGCGGCGACTGCGCATTTTAACGGCATCTATCTGATTACACCCTTTATGTTCTATGATATGAGTGTACAGCTGCTGGAGTATGTCTGGGCGAAGCAGGGACGCAGATTGTCCCCCTTGTTTCGCTAGTAAGAATCAATTACAATAGTGTAATGGATGTGATTCCGTTGTCATTTAGTATGACCGGATACGGTCAGTCATCCCTGCAATTCGGTGGACACAAGATTAGTTTCGAAGTCAAATCGGTGAATAACCGTTACTGCGAAGTTGTGCTGCGGATGCCCCGGGATTGGACGGGTTATGAGGATATGGTGCGGCGGCTCGTTCAAGCCCATATCAAACGGGGACGGGTAGATGTCATCATTAATAGGGAACTCACCGAGGGTGCGGCTGACGCGCATGCGCTGAACCGTACGCTGGTGAAGTGCTATCTGGACGCAGCAGAGGCCTTAAGACGGGAGTATGGATTCCAGGGAGAGTTGACTCTCCGTGATATACTTTCTATGCCCGGTGTTATGGAATTCAAGGAAGAGATTCCGACTGCTGCTGCGTCTCCCTCTGAAGAAGTTGCAGAGCTCCTCGAGAAGGGGCTCCGCCTTAGTCTGGAGGCCCTGCTGGAGATGCGTGCCCGCGAGGGCGGTTATCTGGCTGCTGATCTGTCACGCCGGGTTGACCGGCTGGAGGAGCTGCATGCCGGGATAACCGGGCTTGCGCCTCTGGTTGTGCATGAATACCGCGAGAAGCTGCGGCAGCGGCTCAGCGGACTGAATGACGGGAACTTCCCGTGGGATGAGCATAAATTCGGCATGGACATTGCTATTTTCGCCGACCGCTGCAGTATAGATGAGGAGCTTACCCGGCTGTACAGTCATTTCGGGCAATGCAGGGCTTTGCTGCTTGGCAGTGAACCTGCAGGACGCAAACTTGATTTTCTCATTCAGGAGATGAACAGGGAGACCAACACCATCGGGTCCAAGTGCAATCATCTGGACATCGTGAATCTCACGCTTGACATGAAGGCGGAGCTTGAGAAGATACGCGAGCAAGCGGCGAATTTAGAATAACAGGGACCTGAAACAAGCAAAGATGTAACTTATGGGGGGAACAACCGGAACATGGCAATCAAATTAATCAACATCGGCTTTGGGAATATCGTGTCGGCCAACCGCATTATTTCCATTGTCAGCCCGGAATCTGCACCGATCAAACGAATTATTCAGGAGGCCAGAGACCGGCATATGCTGATCGACGCCACCTACGGAAGACGGACGCGGGCCGTCATTATTACAGACAGCGACCACGTCATTCTCTCGGCCGTTCAGCCGGAGACCGTTGCTCACCGCCTATCCAGCAAAGATGACGATAACGACGAATAACAACAAATGGAGTGTACTATGTCAAAAGGATTGCTGATCATACTATCCGGCCCATCCGGCGTCGGCAAAGGTACGGTATGCACTGCGCTGCGGCCGAAGATGCCTGAACTCGTCTATTCCGTTTCCGCCACCACGCGTTCACCGCGTGCAGGTGAAGAGAACGGCGTCAATTATTTTTTCAAATCCAGAGAGCAGTTCGCTGACATGATTGAAGGTGACCAGCTGCTCGAATATGCGGAGTACGTAGGCAATTATTACGGTACTCCGCGTGACTTTGTGGAGAGAACACTCGAGAGCGGAAGAGATATTATTCTGGAAATCGAGGTTCAGGGAGCTCTCAAAGTCAAAGACAAATTCCCAGAAGGCATCTTTGTCTTCCTTCTTCCTCCGTCGATGGACGAGTTGAAGGACCGTATCCGCGGACGCGGTACGGAGCATCCTGATGTGATTAATCACCGCATGTCTGTTGCAGAGGATGAAATCGGCCTGATCCGGCATTATGATTACGCAGTAGTGAATGACGAGATCGATCTGGCCTGCAAGCGAATAGAAAGCATTATTATCGCCGAACATTGTAAGGTGAGATGATAGGTTCTACAGGATTGGTTCATATTTATAGTAAAAGATGAAGAGGTGTTCTACATGCTATATCCATCCATTGACGAACTGGTGACCAAGGTCGACAGCAAGTATTCCCTGGTTGTCGCTTCAGCCCGCCGGGCTAGAGCGCTCCGTGAAGGCGGAAAGACTGATATCAAGAACCCGAGATCGCACAAGTTTGTTGGTGTTGCGCTTGAAGAGATCTATGAAGACCGCATTATCGTAACACGCGGCGACGAAGAATAGTCTCAAGGTTCCGGCTCAAGGCTCACAGCAGAAACGGAAACCATCCCGCTTAGGGATGGCGCAGCCGTTTCTTCTTGAGTTAAGCCAGTTAAGCTGCACAATGAAATAGATAATAGCCCGCACCGGGCTGTTCCTGACAACCGGAAGGTTGTTATTTTTTTCTCTATTTATAAGGAAATAATGAAGCGGGATAGATTAAACTTGAAATTTTGAGTGAAGTGAACGGAGCAGCGGAGGGGATTTTGGAACTGTAGGAGCGACAGCGACCGCCTGAAAGCTTTCCGCAGGAAAGCTAGCCTCGGAAGCATAATCAGTCACCGGATTTCCACCGCGATATGCGGTATAAATCAAGAAATCTGGGGATGGGCAGCGGCCGGAAGTCCAAATATCACCGCAGTGGCGATAGTTCCTTTATTCAAAAAAATAAATGAAATCTATACATCTTCCTTTTGACGTAAATATGAAGATTTTCATTTCTTCTTTTCATAGCGGCATATACAATGGGCACAGATTGAGGAACAGGGGGGAGATCAGTTTGAAGAGTTTACAAGGAAAGTCGATTATACTCGGAATCACAGGAGGCATTGCTGCTTATAAGGCGGCGGCCCTGACCAGCAAGCTTACCCAGCAAGGCGCCGAGGTTCATGTCATCATGACAGCGTCGGCCAAACAGTTCATTACGGAGCTGACACTGCAGTCATTGTCGAAGCAACGGGTATACAGCGATACTTTTCAGGAACGCGACCCGTCCTCCATCTCACATATTGATCTGGCGGATTCGGCCGATCTGGTCCTGATCGCACCGGCTACCGCGAATATTATTGCCAAAATGGCGCACGGGCTGGCAGATGATATGCTGTCTACTACACTGCTTGCCGCTACAGCTCCTGTAATGGTGGCTCCTGCAATGAATGTTCATATGTATCAGCATCCGGCGGTATTGAGCAATATCGATACACTCTACAACCGGGGGGTACACTTTATTGAACCGGGCGAAGGACTGCTGGCCTGCGGTTACGTGGGCAAAGGGCGGCTGGAAGAGCCGGAAGCGATCGTGAAGGTTGTGGAGAACTTCTTTGCGCTGCAGAACGACAAGAAATCCGGGCCGCTCGCTGGTAAAAAGGTAGTTGTTACCGCTGGCGGTACGGTTGAACGTATCGATCCTGTCCGTTACATTTCCAATGATTCCTCCGGAAAAATGGGCTTCGCGCTGGCACGGGCAGCACGCGCCATGGGGGCAGAGGTTACCTTGATCGCCGCGCGTACGGATGAAGCGCCGCCGCGCGATGCCGATATCCGGCTGGTCCGCGTGGAATCGGCGCAGGATATGTATGAAGCGGTCACGGAGCGCTGGGCCGATTGCGACATTCTCATTAAAGCGGCAGCTGTCGCAGATTACCGTCCGAGACACAGCGCGGAGTCCAAGATCAAAAAGAGCGGTGACACCATGACCCTTGAACTGGTGAAGACTACCGATATTCTGGAGAGTCTCGGCAAAATGAAGGATAAGCAGTTCCTGATCGGGTTTGCCGCCGAAACCGAAAATGCGGAATACTACGCCAAAGACAAGCTGGTGCGCAAGAATCTTGATCTAATCGTAGCCAACGATGTTGCAGTGGAAGGTGCCGGATTCGGCACAGATACCAACATTGTGTCAGTCTATGATGCAGACGGCCTGGTACTGGATCTTCCTTTAGCTTCCAAGGATGAGGTAGCGCGCCGGGTGCTGCAGCTCGCCGCTGAGCGTGTTGCCGGAGCCTTGTTATAATGGATATTGCCAAGGTCATTGTCGATGTTCCTGTGCGCAGCACCGACCGGCCGTTTGATTATTTGATTCCCGATTCATTGAAGCTTTGGATTGAAGTAGGCAGCAGAGTGGCGGTTCCGTTTGGACCCCGGACCGTTCAGGGCTTTGTTGTATCCCTGGAGTCGGGAGAGACCGGCAGTGTATCGAGAATGAAGCCGATTGTGGAAGTGCTCGATCTGCTGCCTCCGCTGTCGCCGGAGCTGGTAGAGCTGGGCGACTGGATGAGCCAAAGATATGCCTGCAGACGGATCTCCGCACTGCAGGCTATGCTTCCGACTGCCCTGAAGGGCAAAGCCGAGCGGCTGATCTCGCTAGGTGATGCAGAGGCAGCAGCCCATACTCCCGGAGATGAGCTGTTTCCGCTTTTCCTGGAGGCTGACAACGAAGAGCAGGAGATTACTGACTTCGTCAGACGCCACGGGGAAGTATCGATGAAGCTGCTGACCCGCACCTTCCCGGAGGCTGCTGAGACTGTAAAGTTCATGGTGCGGCGCGGTGTGCTGGCGGAGAGCCAGTCGATCAAGGACAAGATGGGCAAGAAGAAGCTGAAGGCCGTTGATTTGGCCATAGGCCTCTCCGCAGCACGCGAATCCCTGTCCGGCTTCCCGGCGCGTTCGGCGCGCCAGAAGGAAGTGCTGTCCTTCCTGATCGATATGGAGGCAACACTTCCCATGCCGCTCAAGGATGTGCTGTCGGTTCTTCAGGTTACGGCCGGCACGGTGAAGGCGCTGGAGGACAAAGGGTATATTGAGATTAGTGAAATTGAAGTATACCGCGACCCCTATCAGGGACGCGATTTCAAGCCGAGTACACCCTTGCCGCTGACAGCGGAGCAAGAGGTTGTGTATAAGCGGATTGTGGGAACTGTAGAGCAGCAAACGCATGAAGTCTTCTTATTGCACGGGGTAACGGGCAGCGGGAAGACGGAGATTTATCTGCAGTGCATTCAGCGCTGTGTGGAGCAAGGGCGTCAGGCCGTAGTGCTGGTGCCGGAAATTGCCCTGACTCCACAGATGGTTGAACGGTTCAAAGGCCGGTTCGGCAGCGGGGTGGCAGTAATGCACAGCCGGCTGTCTGTCGGCGAACGCTACGACGAATGGCGCAAGATCCGTGAGGGCAAAGCGATGGTTGCTGTCGGCGCACGCTCGGCAGTGTTTGCTCCATTCGCCAATCTGGGCCTCATTATTATGGATGAAGAGCATGAGGGCTCCTATAAGCAGGAAGAAAATCCGAAATACCATGCCCGTGATGTCGCGGTCCGCCGGGCTGAACAGGGCGGGGCAGTAGTGATTCTTGGCTCGGCTACGCCTTCGCTGGAGAGCTATCACGCAGCCAGATCACAGAGCGATATTCATTTCTCGCCGATTCTGCTGGAGATGCCTAGCCGCGCACTCGGCAACGAGCTGCCCAAGGTGGCAGTGGTCGATATGCGCGACGAGCTGAAGGAAGGCAACCGCTCGATGTTCAGCCGCAGGCTGCATGCTGCGCTGGTGAGCAGGCTGGAACGCGGAGAGCAGACGGTACTCCTCTTGAACCGCAGAGGGTTCTCTACCTTCGTCATGTGCCGGAGCTGCGGATATGTTGCCGGTTGTCCCGAATGCGATATCTCGCTGACATACCATAGCCGCAGCGACAATCTGCGCTGCCATTACTGCGGCCATGCCGAGCCTGCACCTAAGCTGTGCCCCGAATGCGGCAGCGAGCATATCCGCTTCTTCGGGACAGGGACCCAGCGAGTCGAAGAGGAGCTGGGCAAGCTATTTCCCGGTATCCGCGTCATCCGTATGGATGTTGATACAACCACGGAGAAGGGTTCACATGAGAAGCTGCTGAACCAGTTCAGGGATAAGAAGGCCGATGTACTGCTGGGAACGCAGATGGTGGCTAAGGGACTGGATTTCCCCGATGTTACACTGGTCGGTGTCATCACTGCGGACTCGGCGCTGAACCTGCCGGATTTCCGGGCGGCGGAGAAGACGTTCCAGCTGCTCACACAGGTAGCCGGAAGAGCGGGCAGACATCAGCTGCCCGGCGAAGTGGTTGTGCAGTCTTATACACCGGAGCATTATTCGATCATCCATGCCAGCGGACATGATTACAGATCGTTCGTACGGGATGAACTGAAGCACCGCAAGGAGCTGCATTATCCGCCGTATTGCCGGCTGATTCTGGTTACGCTGTCGCATGAGCAGCTTCCGCTGCTGCTGAAGCTGGCGGAGAATTATGCCCTGAATATCCAGGGCAAAGCAAGGCAGCTGCGCTGGTATGGCAGTCTGGACAAGCTCTCCTCGGATGCACTGGATCTGCTGGGTCCGGTAGCGTCACCCTTGCCTCGGCTCAAAGGCCGTTACAGATTCCAGTGTATTATCAAATGGCGCGGTGCGATTGATGCGATCGGACTGGCCCGTCAGGTGGCCGAGGAGCTGGAGGACTCTGTCCGTGACAAAGGACTGCAGATCAGCATTGATGTGGACCCGCAGATGTTGATGTAATCTCCCGGCGTGTTACAATGGGTAAGGTGTTTTACTATGAAATGAAAGAATGATTTCATTTTATATACTATAGACATGTTCAGAACAAGGATGGTGTTTTTGTAATGGCAATCAGGCTGATCGTGAAAGAACCGGATGAAGTATTACACAAGAAAGCTAAGACCGTAACAACCGTAACCCCGAATGTGCAAAAACTGCTCGACGATATGGCGGATACGATGTATGACGCGGAAGGCGTTGGTCTCGCAGCTCCGCAGGTTGGAATTCTAAAGCGTCTGATCGTAGTCGATGCCGATGAAGAGCATGGATTGATCAAGCTGATTAACCCTGAGATTATCAGCATGGACGGGGAGCAGTTCGGACCTGAAGGCTGCCTGAGTATCCCCGGTCTGAACGGCGATGTACGCCGTGCAGAGACAGTAACCGTACGCGGTCTGGACCGTGAAGGCAACGAAGTTACAATTACCGGAAGCGGATTGCTTGCACGGGCTTTTCAGCATGAAATCGATCACCTGAACGGTGTGCTGTTCACGGATATCGCCGAGAAGGTATATGAGTATACAGCAGAACGCAGTGAAACTGAGGAGTGAATGAAATGAAGATAGTGTTCATGGGAACGCCGGCTTTTGCGGTACCCTCCCTGCGGATGCTGCTGGAGGAGGGCTATGAGGTAGTCGCTGTGGTTACCCAGCCGGACCGTCCGCAAGGACGCAAGAAGACGCTTGCCCCTTCACCTGTGAAGGAGGCTGCACTTGAACTGGGCTTGCCGGTTCTTCAGCCGGAACGGATGCGGCGCCCGGAGGCGGTAGCTGAACTGGCTGCCTATGAGCCGGATCTGATTGTTACAGCGGCTTACGGGCAGATTCTGCCGAAGAGTGTGCTGGAGCTGCCGAAGAACGGATGTGTGAATGTCCATGGCTCACTGCTGCCGAAATACCGCGGCGGCGCCCCGATCCAGCGCTGCATCATTAACGGTGAGAAGGTAACGGGTGTGACGCTGATGTATATGGCGGAAGGACTGGATACCGGAGATATGATCTCGCGGGTAGAGGTGCCGATTGAGGACGAGGATACCTCAGGCACCATGTTCGGGAAGCTGAGCATTGCCGGACGTGATTTGCTGAAGGCGGAAATGCCGCGACTTGCGGCTGGACGTGTAGAGGCGACGGTGCAGGATGACAGCGAAGCAACTTATGCGCCGAATCTCAGCCGCGAGGATGAACGGATCGACTGGACGGCCGGGTCACTGGCAACCTATAACCGTATCCGCGGGCTGGTACCATTCTCGGGTGCCTTCACCCTATGGAATGACGAGACCTTCAAGGTATGGGCGGCGGCGAAGCCGGATAACGGCAGTTCCGCCGGCGGTAATGCTGCTCCGGGTACAGTGCTGTCTGTAAGCGAACGTGGAGTTGAAGTGAAGACCGGCGACGGGATTCTCCTGCTGACAACCGTACAGCCTGCCGGCAAAAAAGCGATGAGTGCGGCAGATTTCAGCCGCGGCGCAAGTCTTAAGCCCGGCACGGTGCTGGGTTGAGCGCGGGCGGCAAAGGCGGCGGACCGCGTAATCCCTCTGGAGGCAACACGTCAGCGGCTTCCGGGAGCTCAGCTCCGGGTGGTCAAGCCAGAGGAGCAGGCAAGAAGAAGCCGGGCGGCAAACCGCCGGCGGCAGCTTCTGCACGCGAGGTTGCGCTTGATGTTCTTGTCCGCGTAGAGCAGCAGGGGGCCTATAGCAATCTGCTGCTCGGCAGCAGCCTGCAGAAAGGCGCTCTCAGCCGTGAAGATACCGGACTGGCTACGGAGCTGGTGTACGGCACGATCTCACGGATGATTACTCTGGATTATGTTCTGGAGGGTTTTGTGAGCAAGGGAGTAGCTAAGCTTCAGCCCTGGGTGCGTAATCTGCTGCGTCTGAGCTTGTACCAGATTATGTATCTGGACCGGGTTCCTTCGCATGCAGCCGTTAATGAGGCTGTGAATATAGCCAAGAAACGCGGCCATCAGGGGATTTCCGGCATGGTTAACGGCGTGCTTCGCAGCGTGCTGCGGGCTGGGGAACTGCCGGTGTTGCCGGATGGACTCAGCAGGGAAGAGCGGATATCTATTGTTCATTCCCATCCGCTCTGGATGGTGCACCGCTGGTCTGCGGAATATGGTACAGACACGGCGGAGGCCATATGTGCTGCGAATAACGAAGCGCCTGCGGTCAGTGTCCGCGTCAATACAACTATGATCAGCCGTGAGGCGCTGCTGGCCGAGATGCTCGAAGCGGGTCTTGAGGCCTCTGAATCGAAGGTTAGCCCCTTCGGGGTGATTGTTAAGGGCGGCGGCAATATGGCTCTGACTTCCTGGTACAGGGACGGATATCTCTCAGTGCAGGATGAAAGCTCCATGCTGGTGGCTGAAGTTGTAGCTCCTGAAGCAGGAATGAAGGTGCTGGACTGCTGTGCCGCTCCCGGAGGCAAAAGCGCGCATATGGGCGAGTTGATGAAGGACGAAGGATCTATACTGGCTAATGATCTGCATGAGCATAAGGCGAAGCTTATCGCAGATCAGGCAGCTCGTCTGGGTCTGGAATGCATCGCTACCTTAAGCGGCGACGCACTGCAGCTGGGTGCCGCTCTTCAGCCGGAATCTTTCGACCGGATTCTGCTGGATGCCCCTTGCTCGGGGCTTGGGGTGATCCGGCGCAAGCCGGATCTGAAGTGGCGGAAGCAGCCCGGAGATGTGGACAGCGTAGCTGCGCTGCAGCATGAACTGCTGCAGTCGGTCGCCGGGCTCCTTAAGCCTGGCGGTGTGCTGGTCTACAGCACCTGCACTACCGAGCAGGCAGAGAACGGCCGGATTATCGGGGATTTCCTGGAGCGTAATCCCGGGTTCGCTCCGGTCAGCTTCAAGACCGCCGTCTGGGAACGGCTTGAGGGAACCGCAATTGCCGCAGGCGATGGAATACAGCTGCTTCCCCATCATTTCGGAAGCGACGGATTCTATATTGCCCGGCTGGAGCGACTCTCGTAATATAGTGATTTCTGCATGGAATTACAGCTTCCCGCCCCGCAGAGGTTTTGCGCGGCGGGCTTTTCTTTTACCGGCTCTGGAATTTGTGTTAAAATAGGAAGAATGAGAAATAATACGCATATAATTTACGAAAGAACAGGTGCTAATAACAATGAAACCTTTAATATATGATTTTTCTTTAGAAGAGTTGCAGCAGTGGGCCAAGGATAACGGAGAGCCGGCTTTTCGCGGCGGACAGATTTTTGACTGGCTGTATGTGAAGCGGGTCAATGATTTTGAATCCATGAGCAATCTCTCCAAGGCACTGCGCGGCAAGCTGGTGGAACAATTCAGTATTTCGGCTCTGACTGAAATTACGAAGCTGGAATCCAAAGACGGTACTGTGAAATTCCTGTTCGGTCTGCATGATGATCATGCGATTGAGACAGTTATTATGAAGCACAATTACGGCAATAGCGTATGTGTAACTACCCAGGTGGGCTGCCGGATCGGCTGTACCTTCTGCGCGTCTACGCTTGGAGGTCTGAAGCGCGATTTGACCGCAGGGGAGATTGTGGCCCAGGTAGTGCGTTCCCAGCAGATTCTTGATGCCCGCGGCGAACGCGTCAGCAGCATCGTTATCATGGGCACCGGCGAACCTTTCGAGAACTACGACGCAACCATGAGATTCCTGCGCCTCATGATCCACGAGAAGGGTCTGAATATTGGCCAGCGCCATATTACAGTATCGACCAGCGGGATTGTGCCGAATATTTACAAGTTTGCTGACGAGGATACACAGATCAATCTGGCGATCTCGATTCATGCGCCTAATGATACGCTCCGTTCCAAGCTGATGCCGGTTAACCGCCGCTATCCGTTTGATGATGTAATCGAGTCATTGCGCTATTATCAGGCCAAGACAGGCCGCCGGATCAGCTTCGAATATGCCTTGATCGGCGGCGTGAACGATCAGCCTGAGCATGCCGAGGAATTAGCGGGTGTGCTTAAGACCATGCTCTGCCATGTGAACCTGATTCCGGTTAACCATGTGCCTGAGCGCAAGTATGTACGGACTTCCCGCAATGATATCTTTGAATTTCAGCGTATACTGGCCGATCATGGCGTGAACGTTACGATCCGCCGTGAGCAAGGCCATGATATTGCGGCCGCATGCGGTCAGCTGCGTGCCAAACATATGGAGTTGGGGTGAGGATATTTGATCAGAACAGTTCAAGCCAGCGACATTGGCCGGGTACGTACCGTCAATGAGGATTCGGTCTGGATCGGCGCTACGCGCCACGGTTATACCCTCGGCATTATAGCCGACGGGATGGGGGGACATTTGGCTGGCGATACCGCGAGCAGGATTGCGCTGGAGACGGTCAGGAACATTCTGGACCAGCTGCAGCCTGATCTTCCGGAGGCAGAGCTGAAGGAGGCACTGTCAGCCGCCATATTGGAAGCCAATCACACGGTCCACAAAGAGGCTCAAAGCGATGAGAAATACCACAACATGGGGACTACCATCGTAGCTGCTCTACTGAAAGGGTCAGCGGGATACATCGGCCATATCGGAGACAGCAGGGCATATCTTATTCAGGACGGTGCTGCAATACAACTAACCGAGGATCATACGCTGGTCAATGAGCTGTTCAAGAACGGCCAGATCAGCCTGGAGGAGCTGGGCAGCCATCCGCGCCGTAATGTGCTGACCCGGGCCCTGGGGACGGATGCCGTGGTGTCTGCGGATCTGGCTTCTGTTACGCTTGCACTTGGGGAGCTTCTGCTGCTGTGCAGCGACGGACTCAGCAATTTCGTCAGCCCCGAGCATATGGCCAAGGTAGCCGGAATTCATGAGATTTCTCTGGAAGAAAGAGCGGATCGATTACTTCAGCTGGCATTGCTTGCCGGCGGCAACGATAATATCAGCGTTGCTATGTTAGAACACCAAGGAGAGGCCGCAGTGCCCGAGACAAAGGAGTGGGATAGATGATCGGTCACGAATTGGGCGGCCGCTACCAAGTCATCGAACGGATCGGTGGAGGTGGCATGGCGCTCGTCTACAGAGCCCATGACATTCTGCTCAACCGGAATGTTGCTATCAAAGTATTGCGCAACCAGTTTGTGCATGATGAGGAATTCATCCGCCGGTTCCGGCGGGAGGCGCAATCAGCGGCATCGTTATCTCATCCAAATGTAGTCAGCATTTACGATGTCGGCCAGGAAGATGAAGTCCATTATATTGTTATGGAATATATTGAAGGCAAGAATCTTAACGAAATCATTAAAGAGCGGGCTCCGCTGCAGGTTGACGAGTCCGTGCGGATTGCATCACAAATTTGTGATGCACTTGATCATGCGCATTTGAATCAGATTATTCACCGCGATATTAAACCTCATAATATTCTGATCGGCCGTAATGGCCGGGTTAAAGTAACGGATTTCGGAATTGCCCGGGCGGTTACGTCCACTACCATAACCCAGACGGGTTCCGTGGTCGGTTCCGTGCATTATTTCTCGCCTGAGCATGCCAAAGGCGTGACCACAGGAGAGAAGTCCGACCTCTATTCTCTGGGGATCGTGCTCTATCAGATGCTTACCGGGGTGCTGCCTTTTCTGGGGGAAAGTCCTATTAGTGTAGCGCTGAAGCATCTTCAGGAGGAATTTGAGGAGCCGCGCCTGCTGAATCCGCTGATTCCGCAAAGCGTGGAGAATGTAATCCTGAGATCAATGCGCAAGAATCCGGAAGAACGGTATCAGTCCGCTAAGCAAATGCTGCAGGATCTGGAGACCTGTCTGCTGCCAGAACGGCGGAGCGAGTCCAAGGTCTTATTCGATGACGAAGAGGACGAGGACAGAACGCGGGTGATTCCTGCAATCAAACCGCTCCAGCGGGGTCTGGGCAGCCGTGGCGGCGGCGGAGAGGAACGTGTCCGCAGTATGGAGGATGCTCCGCCTCCTCCACCCGGCAAGCGCAAATCGGGCCGCGCGGCGCTGTGGATCAGTCTTACCCTGATACTGCTGATCGCCATGGGCGGGGTCGTCTGGTATGTCAACTCCAAATTGTCCGTGGATGAAGTGGCGGTTCCGGTTGTTACCGGTATTTCTTTTGAGCAAGCCAAAGCTGCCCTTGAAGAGGTGGGCTTGTTCGCAGAAGAGCCGCCGGTGCAGGCATACAACCCGAATTTCGAAGAAAATATCGTCTGGAAACAGAGTAAGACTGACACGATGGTCAAGGAAGGAACGCATATTATCCTTACGGTAAGTACCGCCAAGGTTCTGCCTAAGCTTAAGGATGTTTCTAATATGAGCTATGATGATGCAGTCAAGGAGCTAATTGCACTGGGAATTGCACAGGATAGAATCAGCAGTCCGGACGAACGTTTCAGTGAAGAATTTGACAAGGGCAAAGTAATCAGCTCCGAGCCTGCGGCAAATAGTGAGTATGATCCTGAGACTGTAACGGTTAAGCTGATCGTGAGTAAGGGGAAAGAGAGCACGAATATGCCGGGCCTCCTTGGAATGACAGAGAAGGAAGCGAAGGCAGCGCTTGAGAAAGCCGGCCTTGTGCTGGATGAAATTAAGGAAGAGCCAAGCTTCACGTATGAGAAGGGCGAAGTCACGAAGCAGTGGGCGTATGAGGAAGGGGATCAGGTTCCCCCCGGAGAGAAAATAACCATTTACCTCAGTTCAGGTTATCCTCCGGAAGCACTGGAATATACCTTTAACGTACCGGTTGCACCAGCAGTGGACGGACAGAAGAGCAAAATCCGCATTGTCTTTGCAGATGCGCGTAATAATGGCGAGAACCAGGAGTGGGGCACACGCACGATTGGCAAAAGTCAGACCTTATCCGTGAACATGTTGCTTGCTCCCAACAAGGATGGGATGGTATCCGTATACCGGGACGGAGAATTCCTCGAGACCTATCCTATAACTTATGTGGATGTCAAGAATAACAATGTACAGACCCCTGAACCTCCTCCGGTTCAGACTCAGACGCCTGAACCGACCGTTGCACCGACCGAGGCTCCGGCTGAGCCTACGATCGAACCTGAGATTCTGCCGCCGGGCACCGGGGAGGGCGAAGAGACAGGTACAGGTGATCAGACGGGCTTCATACCAGGTAAAGACAACAATAATAAACTGCTTGCCGCTTCCCGCGGAAATGGCAAGGGCAAAAGCAAAAATAAATAAAAAGAGATAAGCTTCAGCGGGGCGGTGGCAACACCATTACAGCTGGAGAGGCTAAATGACCCGGGGATATAATCTTGGGTCATTTGCGCAAAATCAGGAGAGGAAGGCTTAATATGTATGCCTGAAGGAATCATTATCAAAGCGCTGAGCGGATATTATTATGTGAAGCCGCTTAAGGATGGACTCATCGCAACGGAGGAACAGGCTGTACAATGCCGGGGACGCGGAATACTGAAGAAAAGAGGAATAGCTCCTCTGGTAGGTGACCGGATTATCTACATGCTGACCGAGAACGGGGAGGGGATGGTGGATGAACTGCTCCCCCGTGATTCTGAACTGATCCGTCCGCAGGTAGCGAACGTGAAGCTGGCCGTACTGCTGTTCTCTGTGCGGGAACCGGATATGAACCTCAACCTGCTGGACAAATTTCTCGTTCACATCGAGCATTCCGGACTGGACACGCTGATTGTATTGACCAAGCAGGATCTGGCGGATGATGAGGGCCAGGCTACAGAAGCAGTCAAAGCTCTCTATGAACAAATTGGCTATGAAGTAATGGTTACGAGCTCACTAAACGGATCAGGCGCCGATGAGCTGCGGAAGCGATTGGGCGGAATCATCAGTGTATTCTCAGGCCAGTCCGGCGTAGGGAAGTCAACCCTGCTGAACCGCCTCGTACCGGGCCTTGAGCTGGAGACAGGCGAAATCAGCCTGCGGCTTGGCCGCGGGCGTCATACGACGCGTCACGTTGAATTAATGGATATCGGGAATGGCGGTTTCGTAGCCGATACACCGGGGTTCAGCCAGCTGGACTTTCTGGAGCTGGGAGTGGATGAATTGTCCGAATGCTTCCGTGAGTTCGCTTCCTATGCGGAGAATTGCAAATTCCGCGGCTGCAGCCATCTTCACGAACCGGGCTGCAAGGTGCTAGAAGCATTGCAGGCTGGAGAGATTGCGGACAGCCGCTATGAGCATTACAAGCTGTTCTACAACGAAATGAAAGATAAAAAGCGGAGGTACTAAACACATGGTTATTATTGCTCCTTCCATATTGTCAGCAGATTTTGCCGCACTTGGTGCAGAAGTCGCGGAAGCCGAAGCCAGCGGTGCGGACTGGATTCATGTAGATGTGATGGACGGTCATTTTGTGCCGAATATTACCCTGGGTCCTGCCATTGTAGCAGCGGTCAAAGCCCATACTTCCCTGCCGCTGGATGTTCATCTGATGATCGAGAATCCGGAACGGTATATCGCTGATTTTGCCGCCGCAGGGGCGGCTGTAATTACCGTCCATGCAGAAGCTTGTGTACACCTGCACCGGGTGGTTCATCAGATCAAGGAGCTCGGCCTGATGGCCGGTGTGGCGATTAATCCGGGTACTCCGGCAGCTGCTGTGCGTGAGGTTCTCGAGGATGTTGATCTGGTGCTGGTTATGACAGTGAATCCGGGATTTGGCGGACAAGCCTTCATTCCGCGTACGCTGCATAAGATTACACAGCTTAGAGAATGGGCCGGTGAGATCAATCACAAGGGGCTGCGCATTGAGGTGGACGGAGGAATTGCCGAAGCTACAGCGCCTCTCGTGGCGCAAGCTGGGGCTGATGTATTGGTAGCGGGCAATGCGGTCTTCGGACGCAGTGACCGCGCAGGTGCAATCCGGGCGATCCGTGAGGCGGCGGATGGTGCTGTCCTTTAATCCGGAGTGCTTAGGTATAGGCCAAGTTATACCCGCATAAATATGGTTACATGAGCAGAAATCTCATGTAGCCTTTTTTTGTACAATAAGGGAGGTCTGCAGTTCGTTGGCATACACATCATGACAGGATAGTCTCCTACTGCATGGCATGAATTGATGGGAGGGTTAATCATGAAATTTTACACGTTCAAGCTGCCAAGATTTTTGGGAGGTTTTGTTAAAGCGATTTTGAACACTTTTCAGAAGAGCTGAGCGAGGCAGAACAGAAAACATGAAAAAAAGCACCTTACGAATGTAAAGGGTGCTTTTTGCTTCATATGAGATATCGCTAGGTCTAGGATAATCCAAGACTAAACGCGTTCAACTTTACCGGCTTTCAAAGCACGGGTGCTGACGTACACGCGTTTCGGTTTGCCGTTCACTAGGATACGGACCTTCTGAACGTTAACTCCCCAAGAGCGACGGTTGCGGTTGTTTGCGTGAGACACGTGGTTGCCGCTGCCCGGTTTCTTGCCTGTTACTGTACATTTGCGGGACATAGATTACACCTCCTTGTTACTTACACCTGCGTAAAACAATACTTAAATATAATATCACAGCAAAATTTGCTACGTCAACCGATTCAAAAACATTTATTTCTTTAGACTCTTATAGTACAATATAAATTAGTGCATTATGTCCAGTTAATCATAGAATTGATTAGGCATGAAGTTAGGAAGGGGAATTCTCATTGAGTAAGCGTTCTATAAACGGGACAGATTTTACCGCAATGGTACTCGCCGGTGCGGAAAAGCTGCAGCAGCATGCGGAGCATGTCAATTCTTTAAATGTTTTTCCGGTTCCGGATGGAGACACGGGAACAAACATGAATTTGACGATGACCGCTGGCGCGAATGAATTGAAGAAAAATAATACTGCCTCTGTAGGCCAATGTGCAGGAGTACTCTCCAAAGGACTCTTGATGGGCGCGCGGGGGAACTCCGGCGTTATTTTGTCGCAGTTATTCAGAGGTCTTGGACGTTATGCAGCCCAATATGAAGAATTGAACACGCAGCAGTTCGCTGCAGCACTGCAGACTGGCGTTGATACAGCCTACAAAGCAGTGGTTAAACCGGTTGAAGGCACGATTCTTACCGTCGCCAAGGAAGCTGCGAGACATGCAGTGTATTATGCGCGCCGTACAACGGATGTTACTGAGCTGATGACCGAGGTTTTGGCCAAAGCCAAGGAAGCGCTAGCCAATACACCTGAACTTCTGCCTGTGCTCAAGCAGGTCGGTGTTGTGGATTCCGGCGGTCAGGGTCTGGTCTACATCTATGAAGGTTTCCACCAGTATCTGACCAGCGGATCAGCCGCTGTACAGACACCTGTACAAGGACAAGCCTCAGTTCCTGCACCAATTCCTGCAGCAGTACTGACTAAACCTGAGAACGTATTGTCCTCCGTACAGTCTTCCGCCCAATCCCAGCTTTCTACGGAAGACATCGAATTTTTATATGATATGGAATTTTTCATCAACCGCCAGCTTGGCGCATCTGTGAAATCAGATTTTGATGAGGAAGTTTTTCGGAAAGCGTTGTCAGTTAACGGAGACTCCATCATCGTAATTTCGGATGATGAGACCATCAAGGTGCATGTGCACTCGAAGACTCCCGGCGAGGTGCTTAACCTGGCGCTGCTGCATGGTGAGATCACACAGATTCACATTCTTAACATGCGTGAGCAGCACCGCGATCTGTTGACAGCCGGAATGGATATTGCTCCAATGCCGGATGTATTCGCCGATATTCCGGAAGAGAAGGCCAGCATACAGTCGCCGGCAGTTCCTCCTGCGGATGATCTGGCGCCATACGGCTTCATCGCAGTCTCTTCGGGAGATGGAATCTCTGATATCTTCCGCAGTCTTGGCGTGGATGCCATCCTGGCCGGCGGCCAGACGATGAATCCTAGCACGGAGGATTTCGTTAATGCGATATCTTCTATTTCAGCGAAGCATATCTACATTTTGCCGAATAACTCCAATATAGTACTGGCTGCGCAGCAGGCCAAGGAGCTGCTGGAAGGCGAACGTGACATCACGGT
Organism: Paenibacillus phytohabitans; assembly: GCF_013141775.1. Taxonomy (GTDB): domain Bacteria; phylum Bacillota; class Bacilli; order Paenibacillales; family Paenibacillaceae; genus Paenibacillus_AQ; species Paenibacillus_AQ phytohabitans. The sequence goes on along the minus strand of NZ_WHOB01000018.1, from coordinate 79,403 downwards.
TATCCCTAGCAAGAGTATTCCCCAGGGAATCTCGGCCGCCTTTGCTTTCCAGGAAGAGGAAGCGGTAGATGCCAACACGAGCAATATGCTGGAGGCAATCGCACAGGTCAAATCGGGACAGGTTACCAATGCTGTGCGCGATACAGTCATTGAAGAGCTGGAGATCAAAGCCGGGCAGTATATCGGAATCTCGAACTCCAAGATCGTTGCTGCCGCCGATGAATTGCTTGCTGTAAGCAAGCAGCTGCTGGCTAGCATGCTGGTGAATGGTGACGAGATTGTAACGGTGCTGACAGGTGCAGATGCCGAAGCAGACGTTACGGATTCCCTCAGCACATGGCTGGAAGAAACCTACCCGCAGGTTGAAGTAGAAGTTCATGATGGAGGCCAGCCGCTGTATTACTATCTTTTCTCAGTGGAGCCATAGACATCTTAGACCTAAGCAAGCAGAGTGGATCAGCTAAATCATAGTAAGGGGAGGAAATCCATGAATCGTACCGTAATCGTTACCGACAGCACTTCCGATATCCCGCCTGCCTTGGCGGATCAGTACGGCATTGAAGTCGTTCCGCTGACACTGATGTTCGGCGAAGAGGCTTTCCGGGATAATCTGGATATGACTCCGGAGCAGTTCTATGAGCGTCTTCCCCGCTCGCCGCAGTTGCCGACCACCTCACAGCCGTCGCCGGTCGAATATATGAACGTGTACCGCAGTATTCTGGAACGTTATCCGGGCAGCAAGGTCCTGTCCTTCCATATCTCCTCCGGACTTAGCGGAACCTATCAATCTGCTGTCCTGGCCAAATCCATGCTGGAAGAGGAAGGGGAGTCGGTCACCGTGGTTGACTCCTTGTCCGCTTCCTACGGATTCGGGTTCATGGTAGTGGAAGCCGCTAGATTGGCCGGGCAGGGCAAGACGCCGGAGGAAATTCTGGAGCAGGTAGAGAGTCTGCGCAAATCGCGCAAGCTGTACTTCCTGGTGGATACGCTGGAATATCTCCAGAAGGGCGGCAGAATCGGCAAAGCGTCCGCCATCCTGGGTACGCTGCTCAATATCAAGCCGATCCTGTCAATTGATGCAGAAGGAATCATCTATGCGGTAGAGAAGGTTAGAGGCCGCAAGAAGGCAGTTGCCCGCATGATCGAGCTGTTCAAGGCAGATCTGCCGGGTGTGAACAAAATCAATGTGGCCGTGGGTCATACGGCTGAACCGGCTTCCGGCGAAGAATTCCTCAAGGAATTGTCCGGGCATTTCACCTTGGAAGAGAAGGTACTGACCAACATTGGACCTGTCGTAGGCAGCCATGTCGGCAACGGGACCTTAGCCGTATTCATCTGGCCCGCCTAGTATAGGGGATGAACATGGTGCTGGCTTTGGAATCAATTGAAGTGAAACAAATAACTGGCGTGAGCGCTCAAAAGCAAGGCGAGCTTCACGCCTTTGGCGTCTTTACAGTGAAGGATTTGCTGGAATACTACCCGTTCCGTTATGAGGATTTCCGGCCAAAGATTCTTAGTGAAGTTAAGCATGGCGATAAAGCAACCGTCGTTGCTAAGGTAATCGGCATTCCGGTGCTGCAGCGCTTCGGGGGCAAATCACGTATGAGCTGCAAGATGGTGGCCGAGCCGTGGATGTTCACGGCAACGTGGTTCAACCAGCATTATGCACGTGAGCAGCTGACGGTGGGCCGTGAAGTAGTCCTTACCGGGAAATGGGATCAGAAACGCAATCAGATTACCGTAACCAATTATGAATTTCCGGACCGGGGAGAAGGCAAGACGGGAACCTTGCAGCCGGTGTACTCTGTAGGCGGCAAGATCACACAATCCTGGATCCGCAAAATCATAGGCCAGGCCCTGCAGCAGTATGGAGAGCTGATTCCGGAAATCCTCCCGCACAGTATTATGCGCAAGTATGATTTCATGTCGCGTAAAAAGGCAATTGCCACGATCCACCAGCCGGAGGATACACGCGAAGGACAGCAGGGAAGGCGCAGGATGGTCTATGAGGAGCTTTTCTTGTTCCAGCTCAAGGTACAGGCCTTCCGTGTACTGAACCGCGGCAGAATGGACGGTGTGGTCCATACAGTGGATAACGCCACAGTCCGCCAGTTTGTGCGGAGTCTGCCGTTTGAACTGACGGACGCCCAGAAGCATGTGGAGCTGGAGATTCTGCATGACATGCGCTCAGGGTACTGTATGAACCGGCTGCTGCAAGGGGATGTAGGCTCCGGCAAAACCGTACTGGCGGCTATTGCACTGTATGCGACCGTACGATCGGGATTTCAGGGGGCACTGATGGTGCCGACTGAGATTCTGGCCGAACAGCATATACGCTCGCTCACCAGAATGTTTGAACCGTTCGGCATTACAGTCGGTCTGCTGACCGGCAGTGTGAACGGACGCAAACGTAAGGATCTGCTGGCTTCTCTGCAGCTGGGAATGCTGGATGTGGTCGTCGGAACCCATGCCTTAATTCAGGATGATGTCTTCTTCCGCAGTCTGGGACTTGTAGTCACAGATGAGCAGCACCGGTTCGGGGTGAACCAGCGCAGTGTCCTGCGGCGCAAGGGCTACAACCCGGATGTGCTGACGATGACGGCCACCCCGATTCCGCGTACGCTGGCTATCACTGTTTTTGGCGATATGGATGTGTCTACGCTGTCCGAACGGCCCAAAGGGCGTGTACCGATTACGACCTACTGGGTGAAGCCTGATCTGATGGAGCGGGTATTGAATCTGATCAGCCGTGAGATTGACCAGGGGCGGCAGGCCTATCTGATCTGCCCGCTTATTGAGGAGTCGGAGAAGCTGGACGTGCAGAATGCGATTGATCTGCATGTTCAGATGTCGCAGGCTTTCCCGAACTATAAGGTAGGGCTGCTTCACGGGCGGATGACGCCTGCAGAGAAGGATGAAGTGATGCGTGCCTTCTACAGCAATGAGCTGCAGCTGTTAGTCTCTACTACAGTCGTAGAGGTGGGTGTGGATGTACCGAATGCCACATTGATGATCATTATGGATGCCGACCGCTTCGGCCTGTCACAGCTGCATCAGCTGCGCGGACGGGTCGGCAGAGGGGAACATGCGTCCTACTGCGTGCTGATGGCAGATCCCAAATCGGAAATTGGCAGAGAGCGGATGACGGCGATGACGGATACGGATGACGGCTTCGAGGTGTCCCGGCGTGATCTGGAGCTGCGGGGACCGGGGGATTTCTTCGGGACGAAGCAGAGCGGGCTGCCGGAATTCCGGCTGGCGGATATGACGGCTGATTTCGAGACGCTGGAGCTGGCGCGTGATGACGCTGCAGAGCTGCTGCGGGATGCCGCGTTCTGGACATCGGCGGATTATGCTCCGCTGCGCGGGTATTTGCAGCAGGAGCAAATATTCCAGGGAGATTTAATTGACTGATTAGGCACATGCGGAGACCGGCCCTCATATACTGTGAATGATTGGATATGACGGGAGGTGCTATGCTTGGGTTATCAGCAATTCGGAATCAGTCCTGCGCTGGTGGATCGCATTAAGCTGAAGATGAAGAATCCGGCGGTTAAGGAACGCATCAAGAATATGATCAACGGAATTTCCAAGCAAGAGCTGCAGGACACTGCCGTTGTGCGCAGGCTGGTGCGCAACGCTTCTGCAGTGATGAATGAGAAGCTGACGTCCTCGCAGGAAGAGCAAATTGTTAAATTTGTGATTGCCCAGAAGATTGATCCGGGCAATACCTTTCACCTGATCCGCTTATGGGGGATGTTCCGCTGAAAGAGCGGAGCCTGCCCTTGCCTGATCTAACCAAAAAGCGTTCCCGCAACTAAATGCGGGAACGCTTTTTGGTTGATCAGGGGCTGTAAGCTGTCCGCTGAATACCATCGGTCAACCTGGCGGGTGATTACGGAAGAGCGCGGAAATCCGGCTGTTCCGGGCCGCATTGATGACGATCTTACTGTCCTGGTCGCATCCGTGGACGATGGAAGCCAGCTCCTCTTCCTCCAGCCTGCTTGCCAGGCAGAAGACGGTGCCGGGCTGTCCCTCAGGACCGGTGGACCTGACGAGTTTAACTTCGCGGTCAAGTGACTGCTGGAGCCTGCGGCGGATCTCTTCACAGTTGCTGCTCGTAATCCAGACAGCCTGGGAGAGGGATAGGTCTCTTAACGAGAAGCGCAGGGCTTCAAAGGCAAGCAGGTAAGCAATGATGCTGTACATAGCCTGATCCCAGCCGAACAATGAACCGCCGAAGAGCAGAATGGCACAGTTGAACAGCATAATGCCCATTTCAGCAGATTTGGGCGGACCGCCGTTCAGCAGCCGGACTCCCTGCTTCTCACTTCCGCTGGTGATGCCTCCGAAGCGGACAGAGATGCCAAGCCCAAAGCCCAGACACAGTCCGCCGGCAATAGCGGCGGGCAAGGGTTCGCTGGTGGCTGCAGGGAAGTGATGCAGGGCCAGCGAGCCCGCCGTCAGACAGATTAATCCAAGCATCGTATACAGGGCAAACCGGAGATTAATCTGCCTGCGCGACATTAGGATGAACGGAAGGTTGAGCAGGAACAGAAATAAGCCCAGACGCATTTCGGTTAAATGTGACAGCAGAGCAGACAATCCGGCGATTCCGCCAGGCAGCAGCTTATGCGGCATCAGGAACAGTTCCAGTCCTACAGCAGCGAGCAAGCCCCCGCCTATAACGGAGAGCAGGCGCAGGATTTTGGAATGGCGCAGGGGGGCAGCCCCTCTATATCTGATTTTCAATGGATTTCCTCCTTTCAGCAGGAAACCTGAATTTGTAGGTTCGTTTGCTATAGATAATGCGTTGTGCGCTCAAAGGATTTATTGGAAAGCCTTTACCTTATAAAGTGTGATGTGCATTTCAGCGGATACAGCAGCAGCCGCTTCAGAATGATGTAAATGATGGGGAAGAACGACACACAGAGCAGAGGCAGGGACGCATCCGGATGAAGCGCCAGCAGGTTCTCAGGATGGGCCAGCCGCGCGGAAGGAATGTAATGGAACGTTGTGCTGTGCACCCGTACCGGCTGAGCCATTTTATGCTCATAACGCTCCAGTCTGGTATGCTGCACTTCGGAAGCCTCCTGTTCGTTCAGCAGCTGGGAAGAAGCAGCCAGAAATGTCAGGAGAAGCACCGGTATGAAGGCCGCCTTCAGCAGCTTAGAAATGGACAAGCGCGCTAGATATGTCATCAAGAGAACACCTCCTTACTGTATATTGTAGTTAAAGCATAACATATGATTCTGGGCAGGACCAAACTTCCGGCGCTGTTTTTTTGGGGTGAATGTCATGAAAATACGAAACCGGAGCCGGTACACCGCGTATTCTCTAGTAAAATGAACATTTTATAATTATTTTTACCAAAGGAGCGTTTAATTTGCATAAAGAGAGCATTTTTAACGGATTTCTGAATTCGGCTGTAGCCAGTTCCTCCCGCGGCTTCTTCTCCGAAGGGCCTTATTTATTACAGCTTGTGCTGCTGCTGATCGCAGTTTTTGTTGCTTACACTATTGCCAGAGCCCTGAAGATCTGGATGACCAATAATGCCAGTCCGCTCGAGTCGAGGGTGGCGACAGCTGTTACGAAACGCACAGAGGTCTGGGGCGGCAGAGGGCATGCGGGTACACATACCAGCTACTATGTAACCTTTGAATTCCAGAACGGGAGCCGGAGGGAGCTGGAGGTGAAGGCCAAAGCGTATGGTCTGATCGTTGAGGGAGACAGGGGGGAGCTGTCCACCAAGGGGACCCGGTTCAAAGGATTTGCCCGTTCGGGCAGGCGTAACCTTTGATAAATCTACATATGTTTTTAGAATTCTCCTGCTATTTTTGGGTAAAACTCCATATAAGGGTTTGAACTAAATAAATTATAGAAGGAGCGGATGACTTGAACTCAGATTCTGCTAAAAGCAAAAGTAAAGAAGGTGTATTGTTCCATACTCTGGATACGGCCGAGGTGCTGAAGCAGCTGGAGAGCAGGGAAGCCGGACTGACTGCAGAAGAAGCGGCAAGGCAACTGGAACGTTACGGCAAAAACATGCTGCAGGAAGCCAAGTCCAAATCGCTGCTGGCTAAATTCATTGAGCAGTTCAAGAATGTAATGATCTTCATCCTGCTGGCAGCTGCCGTACTCTCGGGAATCCTCGGAGAGTGGACGGATACCGTTATTATTTTGCTGGTGGTGATCCTGAACGCGGTGCTGGGTGTCATCCAGGAGAACAAAGCGGAGCAGGCGCTGGAAGCGCTCAAAAGCATGTCCTCTCCGCAGGCGAGAGTCCGCCGGGGCGGACAGGTCACAGAGATCAAAAGTGAGGAGCTGGTGCCAGGCGATATTGTGCTGCTGGAAGCCGGCAACGTGGTGCCTGCTGATCTGCGTCTGCTCGAAGCGGCGTCACTGAAGACCGAGGAGGCGGCGTTGACGGGTGAATCCCTGCCCTCGGATAAGCAGTCGGGAGTGCTTGCGGGCAATGATCTTGTTATCGGTGACCGGACGAATATGGCTTATATGAGCAGCAGCGTAACCTATGGCCGGGGTGTGGGTGTGGTAACGGCTACGGGGATGCATACCGAAGTGGGCCGGATCGCCGGATACATCTCGGAGGCGGAGAATGAAGTTACCCCATTGCAGAAAAAGCTGGATGAGCTTGGCAAATATTTCACCTTCATTATTCTGGGTGTCTGTGTCGTTATCTTCGTGGTCGGCTGGCTGGAGGGCAGAGAGCTGCTTGATATGCTGCTGACCTCCATCTCACTTGCGGTAGCGGCGATTCCGGAGGGTCTTCCGGCCATCGTAACCATCATTCTGGCGCTAGGCGTGCAGCGGATGGCTAAGCGCAAGGCAATTATCCGCAAGCTGCCTGCGGTGGAGACACTGGGCAGTACAGAGATTATCTGTTCTGACAAGACGGGCACATTAACACTTAACAAGATGACCGTGGAAAAGCTGTATGTGGGCGGAGAGACTATCGAGGCCGATGCGAAGCTTAACGAAACGCCGGGCGGTGATTTGCTTCTGCAGGCGATGACCCTGTGCAATGATTCCAGCATAGACGAAGGCAAAAGTGCTGGAGGGAAAGCTACGGATGGAGCCGGGGCAGAGGCGAAGCCTGGTTCAGCAGGCGGGACCCGGAGCGGTAAAGCCCTTATCGGCGACCCTACCGAAACGGCGCTGGTTGACTTCGCACTCAGCATCGGGACTGACAAACGGGAGCTTGAGCAGCGTTATCCGCGGGTGAATGAGCTGCCTTTTGATTCGGACCGCAAGCTGATGACGACGATCCATAAGCTGGATAACGGCGGGTTCCGGGTGCTGACCAAGGGAGCGCCGGATGTACTGGTGTCCAAATGCAGCCATATTCAAGAGAATGGCACTGTGGTGCCCTTGACGGAGGCACATATCAGCCGGATCACAGCCAGCAACAAAAGTCTGGCAGACGAGGCGCTGCGGGTGTTGGCTTTTGCTTACCGCGACGATGCAGAGCAGCCCTCCGATCCTTCGCCGGAGGGGACGGAGAAGGATCTGGTGTTCATCGGCCTGACCGGGATGATCGATCCGCCGCGCGAGGAGGTCCGGGATGCGGTTGCCGTATGCCGACGGGCGGGCATCCGGCCGGTGATGATCACCGGGGACCACCGGGACACGGCTGCAGCGATTGCTAAGCGGCTTGGAATCATCGACGACGACAAGGCAGTGCTGACCGGCCGCGAGCTGGATCAGATCAGCGAGGCGGATTTTGCCACAAGAGTGGCCGATTATTCCGTGTACGCCCGTGTATCGCCTGAGCATAAGGTGCGGATCGTCAAGGCCTGGAGACAAATGGGCAAAATCGTTGCTATGACCGGTGACGGAGTCAATGATGCGCCTGCGCTGAAATCAGCGGATATCGGTGTTGGTATGGGCATCACAGGAACAGATGTGGCCAAAGGCGTATCCGACATGGTATTGGCCGATGATAATTTCACCACGATTGTCGTTGCTGTCGAAGAAGGCCGCAAGGTATACAGCAACATCCGCAAAGCGATCCAGTTCCTGCTGTCGGCCAATTTAGGGGAAGTGGTGACCCTGTTCATTGCGACACTGATCGGCTGGCGGATTCTTGAACCGATTCATATCCTGTGGATTAATCTGGTCACAGATACCCTGCCGGCGCTCGCGCTCGGACTGGAAAAAGCGGATAATGATGTGATGTCGAAGAAACCGCGTAAATCAAGCAGCAGTATTTTTGCCGGAGGCGTGGGGATCGGAATCATCTATCAAGGGCTGCTTGAGGCGGCACTGACCCTGCTGGTGTATTACTGGGCACATACCCATTACGATGAAGGTGTTGCAGTCACGATGGCTTTTGCTACGCTGGGACTGCTGCAGCTTACCCATGCTTTCAATGTCAGATCCAATACCAAGTCATTGTTTCAGATCGGCTTGTTCAGCAACCGCTACATGCTGGGGGCTTCGGTCATCTCGGGACTTCTGCTGGTGCTGGTTATTATCATTCCCGGGCTGAATGAATGGTTCGGAGTGGAGCATCTGAGCGGTCTGCAGTGGGGAATTGTCTGCGGGGCTGCAGTGGCGATAGTGGTGATTGTGGAGCTGGTGAAGCTGGTTCTCCGCTTAAGCGGGCGCAGTAAGAACTGGGAATAGTATACTGCTGCCGGACAATGGCGGTGGCATAAAAAAATGCAAGGAGGTCCGGCGCTTCGGCAGAAGCCCGTAACCTTCCTTGCATTTGTTATATTTAGGGGATTATAACACCCGCTGCATGTGCAGAATAACATTACTCCAGTACCCGCTGTCCAGGTCACTGATCTGTACTCCGGGATCTCCCCAAGTATGAATGAAACTGCCGCCCCCCATGTAGATGCCTACATGACCGGGAATGGCGTCGCTCTCGAACCGGCCGGGTACCGTGAAGAAAATTAAATCCCCGGGCTCCAGCTCGCTTCTTGATATGCGTCTGCCGATATTATCCTGATCTTTGGCCAGCCGCGGTAGATCTACGCCAAATTTCTTGAATACATGACGGGTGAAGGATGAGCAGTCAAACCGTTTGGTCTCCTCATAAGGTCCGGCACCGAAATCGTAGGGTACGCCGAGATACTTCTTGGCATAGGCGATCAGTTCACCGGTATCCACATTGGAGACGCTCTGGATCCGCAGCGGCTTGGCTGCTTCACCTGCACCTGTATTGGCGGTAGTATCCCTGTCAGAAGGGGCAGCAATATTGATCTCTCCGGTGCTCGGGTTCCAGCCAACCTCGGTCTGCAGCAGCTTGGATAATGAATTAGGCGTGATGTAGATCTGACCTTCGCGGCGGATGGGAACGTCCGGCAGGGTGATCTTCTCCCCCAGGGAGAAAACCTGGCTGGAATCCGGACGGAGCATGTACATTACATCGCTGTAGCCCAGCTTGGTATATCCTCCGCTTGAGGTATCGTCTTTCATTCTGTATCCTATGGAGGCTGCGGCTGGCTTCAGCGGAATCCAATACTTGCCTTCTTTGTCCGTGATGGAATTCTTCTCATAGTAGCTTCCGGCAAATGTTCCGGTTGGCGTAACCGAATTCACCTTCGGGGTAGTGTCCTTACTGGAATAGCTGCAGGCGGTTGAGCCAAGAATGACGGCAGTAAGCACTGCGGCTGTGGCCGCAGTTTTGGATGAATTGATTATTGGCATTTGGCACGCTCCATCTTCAAACTTTAAGTAAAGTTTGTGCAGGGCGGCTTTTTTTATGTGGAAAAGGCTTTAGCAATCAATGTCAAGAGCAACAGGCTTGTTCTTGTCGAAACATCAGCCCATTGTGCGTTTTTTGTAAAATATGGAGCCATGATAAATGATTGACGGAAAATCAACCTACATATAATATATGTTTAATAGATTGCGGCAGTGGATGCGGAAATGGTGCGGGCTTTTGCTTTAATGCTTTCAAAGATGAAAGCGATAATGCTGAACCGCTAACCCAGGTTCGCGCGCTGAATCCGTAAAAGAAGAGGGGTTATCTGATGAAGAGAAAGAACATTTGGCTTGGCCTGAGTATGTCCTTGATGCTGGTAGCAGCAGGTTGTGGTAACAATAATGCAGCCGTAAATAATGGGGCTAACGCAGGAAATACTCCGGCAAACGCAACCAGCGCTCCGGCAGACACCGGCTCTGCGGACACGAAATCCTATACGATTGCCATCTCACAGTATGTAGAACATCCGTCGCTGGATGCTACACGGGAAGGCTTCCTGGCGGCACTGAAGGATGCCGGAATCGTAGAAGGTGAGAACTTGAAGGTGGATCTGGAGAATGCCCAGGCGGATCAGGCGAACAACCTGTCCATTGCCCAGAAGATTGCGGGTGACAAGAATGATCTGGTGCTGGCGATCGCCACTCCGTCCGCACAATCCATTGTCCAGAAAGTGAAGGATACGCCGATTCTGTTCGCGGCAGTCACTGATCCGCTGGATGCCAAGCTCGTAAGCGACCTGGAACATCCCGGCGGCAATGTCTCCGGCGCATCCGATACGAACCCTGAGTCAATTACACGATTGATGAATTTCATCGCAACGCAGTTCCCAGATGTGAAGAAGCTGGGGCTTGTCATTAATGAGGGTGAACCTAACGCAGTAGTTATGGCGGATATCGCCAAGGAAGAATTGGACAAGCATGGAATTGAGCTGGTGAAGGCAGCCATCACGAATACGTCGGAAGTGAAGCAGGCGGCTGAATCCCTTGTAGGACGTGTGGATGCCCTTTACATTACACTTGATAACTCCGTCGTAAGCGGTGTGGATACGATTATTCAGACAGCTAATGACAACAAGCTGCCGTTCTTCTCGGCAGACCGTGATACGGTTGAGAAGGGTGCTTTTGCCACTGTGGGCTTCAAATACTATGACCATGGCTACCAGGTTGGCGAAATGGCAGTGGAAGTACTTAAGAACGGCACAAGTCCAGGCGACATGAAAATAACGATGCAAGAGAAGCTGGATCTCATTCTTAACCTCAAAGCGGCAGCAGCACAAGGCATTGAAGTAACGGATGCTATGAAGGCTGAAGTTGCAGATCCTGACAATAACATTATTCAATAACATACAGTTATCATAACGGGGCGTTTCCAATGCTGGCGCCCTTTGCCGCTTGAGGGAGGAAGTCATCTATGTATAGTTCATTAATCGGCGCCCTGGAAATGGGCCTGCTGTACGCTTTTATGGCACTCGGGGTGTATATTACCTTTCGTATTCTTGATTTTCCGGATCTAACTGTAGACGGGAGCTTCACCACCGGCGGCGCGATTGCCGCGGTCATGATCACCCACGGATATTCTCCCCTGCTGGCAACAGTATGTGCCCTGCTCGGAGGGATGGCTGCAGGCATGTGTACAGGTCTGCTGCACACTAAAGGGAAGATCAACGGCCTGCTATCCGGGATACTGATGATGATTGCGCTATATTCCATCAATCTGCGGATTCTCGTGCGGCCGAATGTTTCCTTAATGGGTGAGGTATCCCTCTTCAGCTCTATTAATCCTTTGCTGGTTATGCCTTTTGTGGTTCTGCTGGTCAAGATTCTGATGGATCTGTTCCTGCGTACAGACCTTGGACTTGCCCTGCGTGCTACAGGAGATAATTCCCGGATGATCCGCAGCTTCGGGGTCAATACGGATACTACTACGATTCTCGGCATCAGTCTTGCGAACGGAATGGTGGCCCTCTCGGGTGCGCTGATCGCCCAATATTCTACGTTTGCCGATTCATCCATGGGTATAGGCATGATTGTTATCGGGCTGGCTTCGGTAATTATCGGGGAAGCGATATTCGGCGCGGGCAACGTCTTCCGCGCTACATTGGCCGTAGTGCTCGGCTCCATCGTCTACCGGATCGTTGTGGCGCTGGCTCTGCGGGTGCCATGGCTCAAGGCTTCGGATCTCAAGCTGATTACGGCTATTATCGTTATCATCGCCCTCGTCTTCCCATCCGTTCAGCGGTTCCTGAAGCAGAAGACGATGGCCCGCAGACGGACTGAAGAGCTTGCGGAGCTGACGCGCAGCAGCAAGAAAGGAGGGGCAGCCGATGCTAAAGCTTGATAATGTATCCAAGCTGTTCAACCCGGGTTCACCTGACGAGAAGATCGCCCTGCTGGGCATAGATCTTGAGCTGAGTGCCGGAGATTTCGTGACGATTATCGGCAGCAACGGGGCCGGTAAATCGACACTGATGAATATTATTTCCGGTGTTATGAAGCCGGATCTCGGTGAAGCGCGCATTGAAGGCAGCTCGATCAGCAATCTGGCCGAATACCAGCGCGCACGCTGGATCGGCCGGGTCTTCCAGGACCCGATGGCCGGTACGGCGCCTCATATGACCATTGAGGAGAATCTGGCCATGGCTTATAAGCGGGGCCAGAGCCGCGGGCTGTCCTTCGGGGTGAATGCGGCCAGACGCACGCTGTTCCGGGAGCAGCTCAGCAAGCTGGGCATTGGCCTGGAGAACCGGCTGCGCGCCAAGGTAGGGCTGCTCTCCGGAGGCGAGCGGCAGGCGCTTAGCCTGCTGATGGCGACCTTCACCCAGCCGCAGATTCTGCTGCTGGATGAGCATACAGCTGCGCTGGACCCTTCGCGCGCTGAGCTGATCACGAAGCTTACGGAATCCATTGTCCGTGAGATGAAGCTGACTACACTGATGGTCACCCACAACATGGATCAGGCCATCCGTTTAGGCAACCGGCTGATTATGATGGACAAGGGGTCGATCATTCTCGATTTTGATGAATCCCGCAAGAAGGATCTGACGGTAGAACGGCTGCTTGGTGAGTTCGAAGCCATCAGCGGCCATAAGCTGGCGGATGACCGGATGATGCTGGGATAAGCAGGGATTGAACTGAAGAAGGCTTGAGTGCTGTCTGTTAGCTGGACAGCTGCTCAAGCCTTTATTCTTGTGTCTTTGTCTTTACATTTTCAATGGTGCAGAGAATGGGGTCAAATTCCATCCAGGGCTTCCTTCAGCTGAGCCAGATGACGTTCTTCATGAATGCCGATGAAATCCACCCACTGGGCGACATCCATCGTGCCGAACACCGGGTGGGGATACAGCTTGCGGTTCCAAAGGCTCTCTTCACTCTGGGCCAGCACCGTCTTCAGGTCAGAACGGGACTGGTCCAGCCGGGCCCGTACATCGCCAAGCGGGATGACTTCCTCGGACGGCACAAGATGGGGCGGGGCATCAATGAACCGGTTGCGGTCCAGCGTCAGCTGATAGGGCTTCGGCTCTGTGACAGCTTCTTCCGTAGCAGCAAGCGCCTGCATGATCCCGGCGGTGATCGCTTTTTCCATCAGATACAGATGCTCCAGCACTTGCACAGGTGACCATTTGCCTTCGGCTGGCTTCCGGTTCAGGGTTTCGGACGAGAAGCCGGAGACTGCAGCGCAGATCTGATCACGAATCTCTTCATTATGGTTCATCATGAGTAATAATCTCCTCTGTGTAGAAAATAAAGGCATGTCTAAAGTCAATTTCATTAATGCCTCTTAAATTATATCCCCAAATGAGGATTGGCAAAACAGCAGGGCAGCCGATTCACAACGCGGTATGAGAGGTAAAGTTTAAGGAGAGAACTTGACTTGAACAACAACAACGACCTTGGGAGGAGACTACACTTATGACCACTAAGAAACTGGAAGGCAAAGTAGCAATCGTAACCGGAGGCGGATCGGGCATCGGCCGGGCGTCGGTGCTGGAGTTCGCCAGAAACGGAGCCAAGGTGGCACTTCTGGACCGCACTGTGGAGAACGCAGAGAAGGTCGTACGTCAGGTGGTGCAGGAAGGCGGAGAAGCCGCTGTGTTCGAATGCGACATCGCCGAGCCGCAGCAGGTGGAGGAAGCCGTGAAGCAGGTTGTGGCCAAGTGGGGGCAGCTGGACATCGTGTTCGCGAATGCCGGAATTAACGGTGCGATGACACCGATTGAGACGATGGATATCGAGTCCTGGGACCAGACCATTCAGATCAATCTGCGCGGTACGTTCGCTACGGTTAAATATGCCATCCCCCATTTGAAGGAGCAGGGCGGCAGTATCCTGATCAACAGCTCCATCAACGGGAACCGGGTATTCTCCAACATCGGGTTCTCGGCATACAGCACCACGAAGGCCGGGCAGGTCGCTTTTATGAAAATGGCGGCGCTGGAGCTGGCCCAGTACAAAATCCGCGTAAACGCCATCTGTCCTGGTGCGATCACCACCAACATTGATGACAATACGTACCCTTCGGATGATCTTAAGGAAGTGCAAATCGAGGTTGAATTCCCGGATGGCGGACAGCCGCTGGAGAAGGGGCCCGGGCGACCTGATCAGGTCGCCAAGCTGGCGCTGTTCCTGGCTTCTGCGGATTCGGATCATATTACCGGAACTGAAATCTATTGTGACGGAGCAGAGTCGCTGCTGCATGGCTGATTCTTCTAATCGTACTTTAACACTCATATAATGGGTGAAGTACAGCCTTTAACTGAAGCGGACGTTGTCCCTTTGCCGGAGCTCATCAGAAACCGTTTGATGACCGGCTGCAGAGGTGCAGGCGTCCGTTTATTCTTTTGAAATCAGCTTGCGAAAAATTACAGTAAAGATTGCAGTGATTTTCAGGTATACTGTTTCTATCTGTCACGGAGAGGAGGACAACAATGAACATTGATTTACACACAGAATCGATTGTGAAGCTGCTTGTGGCCATGCTGTTCGGGCTGTTCATCGGGATTGACCGGCAATTGAAACAGAAACCGCTGGGAATCCGGACCAGTATGGTCATTAGTATCGCCAGCTGTCTGGTAACGCTGGTCTCGATTCATGCTTATGATAAATTCGGCGGGCCGGAGCATCCCAATATGGACCCGATGCGTCTGGCGGCGCAGATTGTCAGCGGGATCGGTTTTCTCGGGGCAGGCGTCATTCTGCGCAGAGGCGGAGATGCGATATCGGGACTGACATCAGCGGCGCTCATCTGGACGGCTTCCGGTATCGGAATTGCGGTCGGCGCGGGATTCTATGTAGAAGCGGGTTATGCAGTGGTGCTGCTTATGTTCGCGGTAAATGCGGTGCCCCTGCTAATTAAGGCCATCGGCCCGGAAGTGCTGAACAAACATGAGATATCGATTAAAATCATCATGGAACCGAACTATATTCTAACCGATGTGATCCAGAAAATTGAGCAGCGCCATATCATCGCCGAGCAGCGTAAAACACGTAAAACCGGCCGGACGATCCGGCGTATGAAGATCAAGGATCTCGAAGACGGGAGACAAATGATTGATATGGTGATCTCCGCACCGGACCGTGATTATGCTACGGAAATCTATTACGATGTGAAGAAAATTGAGCATGTGATGAGCGTCGAAGTGGAACAGCTGTAAAATTGACATGTTGCCGATCCGGCAGATGTGGTACTCTATCTATGAGAGAGTCATTATGAGCTTATGGAAGGGAGATTATAATTATTATGTCGATTACTGCATTTGAAGGACAATATGAAGGAGAAGCCGCAGTCTGGCTCAAGGCCGGACGTTATGAGGCAGCCGTTCTGCCGGGCATCGGAGGCAACCTGATCTGCTTCCGTGATACTGAGAGCGGTTACCGTTTCCTGCATGAGCCAGGCGCAGAGGAAATGGAAGCCTTCAAGGCAAGCCCCGGGATTCACGGTATCCCTGTACTGTTCCCGCCGAACCGTTATGAGGATGGAGAGTTCCCATGGAATGGACAAACCTACCGTTTCCCTGTTAATGAAGCCAAGACTGGCAACCATTTGCACGGATTCCTACATACAGCGGCCTGGGAGGTCGAAGAATTCGGCAGCGGCAAAAGCGAAAGCTTCGTCACTGTAGCGATTAAGGTGGATGAGAATCATCCTTCTTATCAATATCTGCCGTTCAAATACACCGTCAAGCTGCGCTATACTCTGGGAGAAGGCGGCTTGTCCCAGCAGTTGCTGGTCCATAATGACGGTGCAGAGCTGATGCCTTGTCTGCTGGCGTTCCATACTGCCATTAATGCACCGTTCGCACCCGGCAGTACGCCGCAGGATTACCGCGTGAAGCTGACTATCGGCGAGCGCTGGGAGCTTAGCGACCGGATGCTGCCGACCGGCAAATTCCAGGAGCTGACTGCGGATGAAGTGGCACTGCGTGATGAGGGCTTGTATCCGTTCTATGCGCCAATGGACAACCACTATACCGCTGTAGCCCAGAACGGCCGCAACCGCATGGAGCTTACCGACAGCAAAGCTGGCGTTACGCTGGTGTATGATGTGGGAACCTCTTATAAGCAGTGGATGATCTGGAACAATGGAGCTACTGAAGGATTCTTCTGTCCGGAGCCGCAGATCAACCTGGTTAATGCACCGAAGGTAGATCTTCCTGCCGATGACATCGGATTGTTTGGTCTGGAGCCGGGAGAGTATTGGGAGGAGACTAGCCGCCTGTATGTGAAGTAGGGGGGATAAACTGAATTTCAGAGGTTAACATAAAGCTTCGGCGTCACTGCGGTGAAGATTTGGACTTCCGGCCGCTGTTGTCCCCAAATTTCTTGATATATACCGCTGCCCGCGGTTGAATTCCGGTGACAAAGGCGGACGCTACCGCTCCTACAGTTCCAAATTTCCCCTCCGGTCCTTTTGCTTATTGTTTATTCTTTTTTTCAGTTTATATAGTTGTAGAGATAGCAGAATGAAGAGCAGCGAAGTCCGCTGCTCTTTTTTGCGTGAAATACCATGCTGATAAACTCGTATCAGGGGATTATGGAAGAGGCTGTAAGGTGCATAATACGAAGATGTACTTCTTTTGGATACTGAATTTTAAGGCGGCTTTAAGCTTAAAGGCGTATACTACTCCTTTAATCCAGTTAGGAGTGAATCCATTTGTCGCGGTTATTGCCATTCAAACGTTTGTCTTATTTGCTGTTAGTCCTGCTGGCCGGGGGATTTGTGCTGAATTATTTCCTGCAGGCGGCTTCCTTTAGTATGAATTTGACGGGTGCTCTGCAGTGGATCGGCAGGTACCCATGGCTGTATGGTGCAGGAAGCCTATTCATTTTCTTCATCCTGCTCTTAAGTTCAGTGATATTGCCTAATACATATGCGGGGCCAGCGGTTGTCAGTGTACTATGTCTGCTGCTGGGTGTGGCTGATTATCAGAAGCTTGTCACGAGAGGAGAGCCGCTTTTTCCATGGGATCTCATGCTGGTCAAGAATGCCGGTGAAATGAGCAAGATTACCAAAGGTATGATCTCACCACAGGCGGTAATAGCCGCAATATTAGTGGCTGTTGGTCTGGCGTACATGATCCGCAAGCTGCCCAGGAACAGAATCAGGCTGCCTTTACGCTTAAGTCTGGGCGGGATCTCTGTCGCGCTGAGCGCAGGTTTTCTTGTGCTTGTCTCGGGCCATTCGTCTGTTGTTACGGCTATGAACTACCAGAACATCTTCTGGAACCAGAAGGTGAACTACACACAAAACGGATTCATATTTGCTTTTGCCGGGAATTTGCGCCAGAGCCTGCTGGAGAAGCCCGAAGGGTACAGCCGTGAAGCGGTTGAAGCGGTGGCAGCCAAGTATTCGGCATTGCCGGATGAACCGGCGGCAGCGAGTCCTGAGGAACAGCCGAATATTCTGTTTATGATGGACGAAGCTTTCTTTGATCCTACGCGTCTGCCTGGGTATACCTTAAGCGAAGATCCGCTGAAATTCATTCATGCGGCGGCGGGGGAGACTCCGTCTGGTTATTTGCTGTCACCGGAATTCGGCGGCAATACGGCCAATGTTGAATTCGAGGCCCTGACCGGGCTGTCGATGTATTTCCTTGGAGACGGAACCATTCCCTATCAACAGCGCATTGTCAAAATGTCCTCACTGCCGTCGATCGTCAGTATTCTGAAATCGCGGGGCTATCAGGCACTGGCGCTGCATCCGTTCGATGAGACCTTCTATAACCGCAACCGTGTCTATCCGGTACTGGGTTTTGACAGCTTCATCAGTGAAAAGGATATGCCGGATGCTAACCGCCTCACCCCGGATGGATTTATCTCCGACAAGGCTGCTGTACAGGAGGCTGTCCGCGAGCTTAAGTCGGCGCCCGGGCCGGCCTTCCTACATCTGGTGACGATGCAGAATCATTTCCCCTTTACCAAAGGGGTGAACGGACCGAACACGATTACCGTAGAAGGCGGACAGCCGGCGCAGAAGGACGAGCTGGAAACCTATGTGCAGGATACTAAGCTGACTGATGAGGCACTGGCTTATCTGCAGCAGGAGCTGCTGACGATTGAACGTCCGACCATTGCTGTATTCTGGGGTGACCATCTGCCGGCGCTGACCGCCGGGATCTATACAGAGGCTGGCTGGGATCAGGAGCCTAGGCTGAAGCACGAGACACAGCTGCTGATTCTGGCTAACTATGAGATCGGGAATGAGACGCTGGGGACACTTAGCCCGGCTTTCCTTGGCCCGACCGTCTTTAGACTATCCGGCCAGCCGCTGCCTGCTTATTACAAGCTGCTGAAGCAGGTGCAGGAAGAAATCCCCGGTCTTAGCAAGAATGTGCTGGTCGGGTCCGGCAGCAGCGGAATCCTGAGTGAATTGACACCCGGGCAGCAGGAGCTGCTCAATGACTATCGCCTGATCGAGTATGATCTGCTGGAAGGGGAGAAGTACGCGGAAGGCTTAATGTTCTAACCGGAATGGCTAGAATCAGCGCAGCCCCACATCATGGAAGCGGTTCTCGATCGGCTCGCGCAGCAGCAGGCGGATGGACTGGATCGCTTCGGTCTCGGTATGCTTAGCCTCGCGGATGAGAGGAAGCAGCCTTTGTTGCCGTAGAGCTGGAGTGTGTGACGCGTCCGGGCTTAATAGAGCCGCAATTTCATGATAGACAGCAGAGAGACGCTCATAATGGCTGGCGGTAGACTCGAGCTCAGGCCAATATTCGCAGGCTGCTCTGGTGTAGCTGGACGCGTCCTTCTTACTGGCAGCATAGAACACCAAGGTTTCATAAGCACCGGCAGCATCATATGTGCTGCGCGACAAGGCGTCCAGCATGGCATCATAAGCCTGCAGACCGCAGGCATACTGCGATTCCGGCAGCATCGGATCATGTACCTCTGCCTTGTATACAGCCTGGATGAAGGATTCTCTAATCACCTGCCGTATGTCCTTCTGGATCTGTCCTTCGAAGATCTGACAGTGCCAATAAGGGCCTACATTTCTTCCCAGCTGATCATAAGGCAGCTCCAGTTCTGCTCTTGAAGATATTTCGTTGTAGCAGAATACCTGCTTCTGATCATCGGAGCGGGTTATCACCACAAACTGATCTTTCCAGCAGATGACGCCTGTGCCTTGCTTAAGCGATTTGCGGATTGCCAGGATAGCCTGCTTCTGATAGAGCGGAAACGTAGGGGTGAAATGAAACCCTGCCGCTTGTGCAGAGACAATGCCGATTAAATCTGCTGCCACCGTGTGCTCAGCCATCCAGTTATAAGCCATTGGTGAGTCACGGTGAAGCTGTCTATGCAAGGACAGACGGAAGCAGGAGGCAGTCATTCCGGATAACATATATTTGGGCATTGTGAACCAGCCGTTAGCCGACAGAACCTGGTACATGGCATCTACATAAGAATGAGACAATTGCGGAGGATGCACGGCCGCCGGTACTGAATCCAATTCTGTTCTGTTCATCATCTGGCCGTATGCGCCCCCCATCTTGGAATAATTGAACGTTTCCGGTCCGGATACCGCCCGGAGATAATTCTAAGCTGCTGCATAGCGCGTTCCTCCAGCTCAAGCGCCTGCTGCAGGGTGGTACAGAGTGAGGGAAGCTGCTGGTGTACCAGCGCCCGGCTGCTGTTAGTCAACGGAAGTGCAACCTTCAACTGCCCGCGCACCATCTCTTCCAGCTCAGCATAAATACTGTGTACCTCATTCAGGCCCGGCAATACGGACTCAACCTCCTGCAGATAACTCGTGATCTCTGAGCGCGCCGTCAGGTAAGATTCGAGAATATAGACGGCCCCGCTGCTGTCGAACTCTCCCTGCTGAAGAGCCCGGATCAGGAAGCTGTAAGCCAGTCTGCCTGATGCAATACTCTGATCGGGCAGTGTTTTGTACGGAGTCTCCCAATCCTCAAGGGCGAGCCTCAGTGATTCCAGTACTGCGTCACGCAGCGGAATATCCACCTTATCTCCGATATACTGGCAATACCAGAACGGGGTAATGTTGAGGCCGAAATTATCATAGAGCACATAACGGGTCCCGGTGGACGATCCATCCTGCACATAGAACACCCGGTCGTCCTCATCATAGCCGTGAATAACGCCGAACTCCGGTATCCAATAGACACAGGCGAGTCCGCGGTCCAGACTATGCTTCACATCTTCAATGGCGGCCTGCTGATATACGGCGAACGAATCATGTCTTGTTCTGCCTCCGCTATGTCCGGTAAGGATGCCGAGATTATCGATGGCCGGTCCATGCTCTTTGCCCCACTGTCCATAAGCAGTAACGGAGAAGGGGAAGAGCTTCTCATGCACAGAGAATTTGAAGGCCATACCGCTGAGCCCGGAGAGCATGAATGTGGGTCCATGGAATAACCCGGCGGCAGTGAGGACGGCATAGAGGGCATCGGTAAAAGATTTGGATTCGCGCTTCATTTGTATTCCGTTAATGATCACTCCGGCTCTCCTGTTCATTCAGCAGATTCAGTACGTTCTGGCATCTGATCCTTACTTTCTCTTTCAGCCATTTGGGGGACAGAATTTCAGTCCATTCCGAGCTGAACAGCTGCCCCACAAAGGCCTCCGTATCAAAAAATTCAATTTCATAGACTTCTCCATCAGCGGACCGGATCGTATACCCTCCCCATGAGGAATCTGCAGGCATCCCGCTTAGCCGGATTCTGGCTGTGAACGGCTTCAGCTGTCTATTCTGTTCCGGCGGAGCGGCTGAGAATTCATCGTCCGCTGCGAAATATCTGTCCGTCAGCTTCAGCTGCAGGATCTCGGTCAAGTTAAAAAACTCTGTCCGGGAATTCCCTTCTATGGCAGCAAGCACATAATCTTCCTCCAGACGGCGGCTCAGCTTCATTGGACAGAGATATAATTCCCGGGGGTGATCCGGCTGCTTCCGGCAGAGGATGTGTACTACCCTGCGGGCTTGAATAGCTTGCTCTAAGAGTCCGATAACCTGCAGACGCCGGGCATTTACTTCAAATACAGGCAGCTTGAATTCCCCTGCCTGCAAGGGCTGGTCTGTGAACCGTTCCAGCAGGCCACCGACTCTCCGGATAGTCTGGCCGTTCTCATAATCATAATGGCTGTACCGGTAAGCCAGATATTTCAGTACCTGCTGCTCTTCGTCGGTGATGTACAGATGAGGCAGGACAAAGCTGTTATCCTCGTACATATACCCGCGCTGGCTGGCCACGTAGCGGAGCGGAGCCCGCAGAGATTCCGCCATATATTCAATATCCCGCTGCGCCTGGCGCCTGGAGATTTCGAATTGCTCCGCAAGAATATTGCTGTTCGGATAACAGGCATTTCTGATTTGCTGGTCAAACCACTGAATACGGTGAATATGGCTCATGCGGCTCCGCTCCTTTCTGTCAGATTTCAGTATAGCGTCTGATGAACTTCCACCGCAACAAGGCAAAGATGCCGCCCTGGCATCCATGCATGAAGCATGAAGCCGGGCGGACATCCGGGTTGTGTTTACTTGGCTACGGCATCTACTTTGGCTTGAGGCGCCTTGTCACAGCGCTTGCAGACCTTCAGGGTTCCCCCATCAGACTTTACTTTTGTGTAGAGCAGCTTAATTCTGGTTGTTCCGCAGACCGGGCAGGTGCCGCGGCCATGGGAGGGCAGGGTCCAGAGTACCCGTCCGCGCTTTGTTTTTACCATTTGTGTAGTCCTCATTTCAGCAATTTGAATGTTACTGTTCCAGTATAAAACAGCTGGTACGACATAAAATGTCGTATCATATTCATAAATCTAAGAGCAAGGCATCCGGGTTGTCCAACCCGTGCTCCAACTGATGCTCCGGCCGTAGCAGATCAATCCAGCGGATCGTAATTGACGGGAAGCCTGCCGAGCCCTTAGACTAGACTGGACATCGGTCAGGGCAAGTGGACCGTGTCATTTACTTCTTGTTTTGAAAGGGGTTACATACGTGAAAAAACTCTGGCTAGTCTATGTGCTGCTAATCGGTATCTTCCTGATCTATGTGCTGAATTACAAGCAGCAGGGGGATTCGGCGGACCCGTGGGAGACAGCCGGACTGCGCGGGAATATTGAAGATAAATATGTGATGGTCACATTCCAGATCGGCATCGACTACTGGAAAAGCGTGCTGAAGGGCTTCGAGGATGCGGCAGAGGAGCTTAATGTGTCCGTGGAATACCACGGCTCGACCCAGCATAATGCCAATGAACAGATGACCGTGCTGGAGCAGACCATCGCCAAGAAGCCGGCGGGGATTGCGATTTCGGCGGTGAATTCCAAGCTGCTCACGGCGACGATCAACAAGGCGGTGGAGGCCGGCATTCCGGTGGTATTATTTGATTCGGGAGCGCCGGACAGCAAGGCTTATTCCTTCCTGGGAACGGATAATTACAATGCCGGGACCCAGGCCGCACACAAGATGGCTGAGCTGACCGGCAACAAAGGCGAAGTGGCCATCATCACCACACCGGATCAGCATAATCATCAAGAGCGGACCGATGGCTTCCGGGATACTATCCGAAACGAGTATCCGCAAATGAAGCTTGTAGCCGTCAAGGATGGCCGGGGAGACCAGGTGGCCTCGCGGGAAGCTGCCGAGCAGCTGCTGGCCGGGTATCCGCAGCTAGCCGGGATTTTTGCCACGGAATCCAATGGCGGGATCGGTGTGGCAGAGGCGGTGGATGCTGCTCAAGGCAGCGGCCTTGCACCGCAGATTATCAGCTTCGATACCGATAAGGGCACGCTCGATCTGGTGAAGGAAGGCAAGATTGCGGCAACCATGGCACAGGGGACCTGGAATATGGGCTATTGGTCGCTGACAGAGCTGTTTCATCTGCATCGTGATCTGGAATCGGACTCTGAAGCGTATGCGAACAATAAGCCCGTACCCGTACCGGATACGGTCGATACAGGGATAGATGTGGTCACACGGGTGAACGTGGATAACTATTATGCCAAGTAGGCTGCTGCGGCAGAGGGGGAGCATGTCATGCGCAAGGGCAGCCTGAACATGGAGAAGCTGAAGCTGAATAATATGCCGATCCGCTACAAGCTGATTATTCATTTTTTGCTGATCAGCATTCTGCCCTCCATCGGGCTGGGGCTGCTGATTGGCTGGACGGTTGACCGGATCGTGGAGGAACAGAGCAACGAGAACACGGTGCAGCTGATCGGCAAGGTGAATACGGCCATAGAGAGCGATGTAGAGAATCTGCAGAAGATCACCTATCTGATTTCGTTTGACCCCGGTGTGCAGAAATTTCTGAAGGGGAATGTGACGGGTAACGGGCAGCGAGGCAGTACTGAGGACAACGGGGAGTCGGCGGAATATAACATCCGCAAGTTTCTGCAGGGCTTCACTACACTCAGCTCCGAGATTGCCGGGATTATGCTGGTCAATAGTGAAGGCGATTTCATCAGCAATGAGATGTATACCCGTTCCGGTACCCGGCTGACGGAGGAGGCCTGGTACAAGCAGGCAGCGGAGAATAAGGGGATCTTCAAGATTGTCGGGCATCCTTACGGCCGCGCTGTAAGGTCCCATGTGGATTATAAGGAGAGCGAGGTGGTCTCCGCTGTAAGGGCAATTGTTGATCCTGAAACGCAGGTTGTGCAGGGAGTGGTGCTGGTCGACCTGAAGCTGCGGGTCATTGCCGAGACAGCCAGAGATGTCACACTGGGCAAGACAGGCTACCTGACGGTGGTGGACGACAACGGGGAGATGATCTACGCGCCGCAGCACCCTTTTATGCAAAAGATTCCGGCAGGCCTGTTCACCGAGTCTTCGGGTATCACCACGGAAATCGTGGACGGCCGCCATTTGCAGCTGATCTACCGGACCTCTCCCTTTACAGGCTGGACAACGATGGGCGTGTTTCCGATGGATGAGTCAGCCTTTGGGGTGCGCGAGATTACCTTCAATGTCGTAACCTTCGTGTTTGTAGTCTGTATGCTGGGGATGACGGCTTCCTTCTATCTCGCATATTCCATTTCACGTCCGATCGGACAACTGGCTTCCTTCATGAGCAAGGCGCAGTCGGGCGATCTGACGATCCGCTACTGGGGGAACCGTTCTGATGAGATCGGGCTGCTCGGGCGCAGCTTCAATACCATGCTGGCCCAGATTGGCCGGCTCTTGTCCCTGACAGAATTGCAGGCGCGGCAAAAGAGGGAAGCGGAGCTGCGCAGTCTGCAGGCGCATATCAAACCGCATTTTCTCTACAATACGCTGGATACAATCCACTGGATGGCCCGCAGCAAGGGGGCAGAGGATATTGCTGAGGTGGTACAGTCCCTGTCCAAGCTGTTCCGGCTGGGCTTAAGCAAAGGGAGCGATATGATCCCGCTCTCCGATGAGCTGGAGCATATCGTCAGCTATCTGAAAATCCAGCATGTCCGCTACAGCAGCAAGCTGACATATTCCATCGAAGTGGAGCCGCAGCTTCAGGAGCTGTATGTGCTTAAGCTGCTGCTGCAGCCGATGGTGGAGAATGCGATTTATCACGGCATTAAGGAACGCCGCGGTCCCGGACATCTCTCTATAGAAGTCGTGGAAAGAGAGAATGAGCTATACCTTACAGTTCGTGATGACGGTGCAGGGATCACTCCGCAGCGGCTGAGTCTGCTGAAGCAGCGGCTTGAGGCTGTAGGAACACAGGACAGCGGGCATATGGAGACAGAAGCGCCGCTGCCGGACAGCGCGGGAAGCGGCTACGGAATTCTGAACGTGCAGGCACGGCTTAGACTGACCTATGGGAAGCCGTATGGAATTACACTTGAGAGTGAACCCGGAAGCGGAACGGTCGTAACCGTCCGGCATCCGGTGGTCCGTGACAGTTATCCTGCGAAGGATTAAGGAAGAGGAGGATATCCGAACATGCTGGACAAATGGAAAGTAATGATTGCCGATGATGAGGGGATCATCCGCGAAGGCATCCGGCAATGTGTGGACTGGGACGGTCTGGGGATGACTGTGGTTGCCGAGGCAGAAGACGGGGAAGAGGCGCTGGAGCTGGCGGTACAGCATTCCATTCATATTGCGCTGGTGGATCTTAATATGCCGATTATGCATGGCATGGAGCTGATGAAGCGGCTGAGGGAACAGCTGCCCGGCTGCAAAATCATTGTCATCACAGGCCATGATGAATTCTCATATGCCCAGGAGTCGATCCGTCTGCAGGTGAATGACTACATTCTGAAGCCAGCCGAGCCGAAGCAGCTGATGCAGGTGCTCCGGGGTGTCAGGGATGAGCTGGAATCGGAGAAGCAGCAGAGCCAGCATCTGCAGCAGGCCTCCCGGCAGCTGCAGAAGAATTTCCCGCTGCTGCGCGAGCGCTTCTGCCAGGAATGGCTGGACGGGAATCTGAGCCAGGCGGAGATCAGGGAGCAGCTGCAATTCCTGCAGCTGCCGCCGGATCGGCCGGAGCGGATCGGCATTATCCGCTGGAGATGGGAGGGCCAGCATCCGGGGATGAAGGAGAACGAACGCCAGCTGTTCCTGTTCGCGATCGAGAATATCATCACGGAGCTGCTGGAGCCGTATACCAAGGTGATCTTCCGGGACACTGCCGGACTGGTCGTTGCACTGCTGTGGGATGACGCAGGCGAGCAGGTGTTTGCCGGAGTAGAAGGTGCTGTGCGCAGCAATCTCAAAATTGCTGTTGAAGTCGGCACCCGGCTTGTACAGGGGGAGATTACCGAGCTGGCTTCCGCCTACCGGAGCTGCCGGGTGGCACTGGCCAAAGAGCAGCCGCTGTCACCGCTTGTCCGCCGGGCGAAGCAGTATATACAGGAGCATTACAGCGAATACGGGCTTACCCTGGAGGGGATGGCCGGCCAGCTTCTGGCCTCACCAGTATATCTCAGCCGCCTGTTCAAGCAGGAGCTGGGTGAATCCTTCGGCATGTATTTGACGCAAATACGAATCCGCCGGGCCGCCCAGCTGCTGCATTCAACAGAGCTGAGCATCCATGAGGTGGCTGAGCAGTCGGGGTATGAGACGCAGCATTATTTCAGCACTGCGTTCAAGAAGCAGACCGGCGTGTCGCCCCTGCAGTTCCGCAAAGGGGTACAGCCTGAGAATGGAAGTGACGGCAGGCGCAGAAAAGAGTAGGATGTTCATATATACATACCGCAAGGGGTGCGCAATTTGGAAGAAGTCAATGCTGTGAGCAATACCGGAACGGCCGGAGAATATAGGCAAGCTGCACTGGGCAGCATCGTAGTTCTGGAGTCGTGTCTGGAGAAATTTGCGTTCACCGAGCTGACCAGACAGCAGATGAATCAATTTTTCAGGCTGTCCTCAGGGCCTGCGGAAGCGGAGAATATCACCAGAAGAATATCGGGTGTTTATATGGCTTTCTTAAGCAAGACCAATTTCAAACACAAGACTGCAGAGAGTAATAGTCTCCTGTTCACCCAATTGAAGCAGGAGCTGGAAGAGATCAAGCAGGCGTTAAGCGATTTGAATCAGCCCGTATAACTCCATTGCTTCACCCTTAACCGTGTGCGCCTCCGGGCTGCATGCGGTTTTTTGTTGTACCCTCCGATTACAAAAGTTGGAATTTTATAAAAACAGTAGTCTGAGTGTAAATACGCCCCATGGCCTCCGTTGCTATACTCAACATGTCACACGGGAGCACCCGTGGAAGACAACAGAATAGTCCAGGGGGTAGTGCAGGAATGAAAAAATATTCAGTGATCACATTGCTACTAACACTCGTACTCATCTTATCCGCATGCGGCAACAGCGGGAATTCCGCAAGCGGCGGAGACTCTTCCAAAGGCAAGGTCGGTATCGCCATGCCGACAAAATCCTCCGAACGCTGGGTGAATGACGGCAACAACATGGTGAAGGAGTTCGAGAAGCTGGGTTACGGCACTGATCTGCAGTATGCAGAGGATGTCGTGGAGAACCAGGTATCCCAGATCGAGAATATGATCACCAAAGGCGTGAATGCAATTGTAATCGCTTCAATTGACGGAGAGGCCCTGACGGATGTGCTGCAGAAGGCGCATGATGCAGATGTCAAAGTCATCGCTTATGACCGTCTGATCAAAAAAAGTGAATATGTAGACTACTATGCAACCTTCGATAATTTCAAGGTGGGCGTGCTGCAAGGCTCTTACATTGAAGAGAAGCTGGGCCTGAAAGACGGCAAAGGCCCATTCAATATTGAGCTGTTCGGCGGATCGCCGGATGACAACAATGCCTACTTCTTCTTCGATGGGGCGATGTCCATCCTGAAGCCGTATATCGATTCCGGCAAGCTGGTCGTCCGCAGCAAGCAGCTTACGATGGATCAGGTCGCCACGCTGCGCTGGGACGGTGCTGCTGCCCAGGCGCGGATGGATAACCTGCTGAGCGCCAACTATGCCAGCGATAATCTCGACGCTGTACTCTCTCCTTATGATGGCATTAGCATCGGCATTCTCTCCTCCCTGAAGGGCGTGGGCTACGGCTCGGGCGACAAGAAGCTTCCGGTAGTTACCGGACAGGATGCCGAGCTGGCTTCCGTGAAATCCATTCTGGCCGGAGAGCAGACGCAGACGGTATTCAAGGATACCCGTGAGCTGGCCAAGAAGGCGGTGGAGATGACTGAAAGCGTGCTGAAGGGTACGGAAGCCGAAGTCAACGATACCACAACCTACGACAATGGTGTCAAAATCGTTCCGTCCTACCTGCTGGAGCCAGTGTCTGTGGATGCAAGCAACGTAGACAAGGTGCTGGTTGACGGCGGCTACTATACCAAAGATCAGCTGGGAGAGTAACCTGCTGCACAGAGTGAACTTATGAAGCAGGCAGAGATCCTTCATAAGTTCAGCTTATATGGCAGTTATTAGCGGCAAACCGGCGGCAGCCAGGATTCAGGACAGCCGCCGGCAGCCGCTGCACAGTCACAAGGAAAGCTGGGTGAGAGACACTTGAGTGAATATATCTTGGAGATGAAAGGCATTACGAAGACATTCCCCGGCGTCAAAGCGCTCGCGAATGTCAATCTGCAGGTTAAGGCAGGCGAGATACACGCCCTCTGCGGGGAGAACGGGGCCGGTAAGTCCACGCTGATGAAGGTGTTAAGCGGAGTGTATCCGCATGGCACCTACGAAGGGGATATTTTGTATCAGGGGCAGGTATGCCAGTTCAAGGATATTAAGGACAGTGAGGGCCTGGGTATCGTCATTATCCATCAGGAGCTGGCGCTGATTCCGTATTTGTCGATTTCGGAGAACATCTTCCTCGGCAATGAGCAAGCGCGGCGCGGGGTGATCAACTGGAACGAAACGACGGTGAAGACCAAGGAGCTGCTTACAACCGTCGGCCTCAAGGAATCGCCGTTTACCGGAGTATCAACGATCGGCGTCGGCAAGCAGCAGCTCGTAGAGATCGCCAAGGCGCTCTCCAAGGAAGTGAAGCTGCTCATTCTCGATGAACCGACGGCGGCGCTGAACGAGGATGATAGCGAGAACCTGCTGCTGCTCATTCTGGAGCTGAAGAAGCGGGGGATTTCCTCGATTATCATTTCCCACAAATTGAACGAAATCGAGAAGATAGCGGATTCTGTAACGATTCTGCGGGATGGGCAGACCATTAAGACGCTGGATATGAAGCGCGATGCAGTCACTGAAGATGTGATTATTAAGGGCATGGTCGGGCGCGATCTGACGAACCGTTATCCGGAGCGGACGCCGGAGCTGGGGGAAACCATCTTCGAGATCCGTAACTGGGAAGTATATCATCCCACCCAGCAGGACCGCAAAATGCTGGATCAGATCAATCTGCACATCCGGCGCGGCGAGGTTGTCGGCATTGCCGGGCTGATGGGCGCTGGACGCACGGAGCTGGCCATGAGCGTGTTCGGGAAGTCTTACGGCAAGCGGATCAGCGGACAGACCTTTATGCACGGCAGAGAGGTACACCTTAACAATATTACCCAGGCAATAGAAAGCGGGCTAGCCTACGTCACTGAAGACCGCAAGCAATACGGCCTCATTCTGATTGACGATATCAAACGTAACATATCACTCAGCAATCTGAAGAAGCTCTCCCGCCGCGGGGTGATCAATGAGAATGAGGAAGTGCTGGTCGCCGAGGAATACCGGAAGAAGCTGAACATCAAGACGCCGAGCATTCTGCAAAAGACCGTCAATCTCAGCGGCGGCAACCAGCAGAAGGTGGTGCTCAGTAAATGGATCTATGCCCAGCCTGATATTCTGATCCTGGATGAGCCTACACGCGGGATTGATGTGGGCGCCAAATACGAAATCTACTCGATTATTAACGGTCTGGCGGCAGAAGGTAAAGGCGTGCTGGTTATCTCGTCCGAGCTGCCGGAAATTATCGGGATGTGTGACCGGATCTACACGATGTGCGAAGGGCGCATCAGCGGGGAAGTGGAGCGGAAGGATGCATCGCAGGAGCTGTTGATGAAATTTATGACACGAAGCAGGGGGTAACACCGCATGGGAGCCATTACTGAACTTTTCAAAAAGAATATCCGCCAATACGGCATGATTATTGCGTTGATCTTTATTTCTATTTTCTTTCAAATTATGACGGACGGCATTCTGCTGAAGCCGCTGAACGTAACCAATCTGATTCTGCAGAACAGCTACATTCTGGTGCTCGCCATCGGGATGGTACTCGTCATTATCACCGGGCACATTGATCTGTCAGTAGGTTCGGTGGCCGCCTTCATCGGCGCACTCTCGGCCATTATGATGGTCGATATGAAGATGAATCCTGTGCTAGCTGTGATTCTTTCGCTCTTGATGGGCGCACTGGTCGGTGCCTGGCAGGGCTTCTGGGTCGCTTATATCAAAATTCCGGCGTTTATCGTCACCCTGGCAGGGATGCTGCTGTTCCGGGGCCTAACGATGATCGTGCTTAATGGACAATCCATTGCACCGTTTCCCAAGGCTTTTCAGAAGATCAGCTCGGGGTTCCTCCCCGATATCGCCGGCGGCAGTTCGCTGAATGTGCTGACCCTGGTCATCGGAGTCCTCCTGTCGGTTCTGGTTGTCTATCAGGAATACCGCAGCCGCAAAATCACCCTTAAATACGGCTTCGAACAATCCCCGGTGTGGATTTCGGTTGGCAAGGCGGCGGCACTGGTCATTGTAATCAACCTGTTCACTTATGTCATTGCCCAATATAACGGGATTCCGAACATCCTCGTCATTCTGCTGGTGCTGATCGCGATTTATTCATTCGTCATGAATCACATGACGATGGGCCGGCATATCTACGCACTTGGCGGCAACGAGAAGGCGGCAAGCCTCTCCGGGGTCAAAACCAAACGTGTCACCTTCTGGGTATTCGTCAACATGGGTGTACTGGCCGCATTGTCCGGGCTGGTGTTCGCTGCACGGCTCAACTCGGCTACACCCAAAGCAGGCACCAACTTCGAGCTGGATGCCATTGCCGCCTGCTTCATCGGCGGAGCTTCCGCTTCCGGCGGGATCGGGACCGTGGTCGGCGCAATCATCGGCGGTCTGGTCATGGGGGTTATGAATAACGGGATGTCGCTCGTCGGCCTCGGCGTAGACTGGCAGCAGGGCATTAAAGGTCTGGTGCTGCTGCTGGCAGTTGGCTTTGATATTTATAATAAGTCGAAGACGGCTTAGGCTTGAAATGCCGCCAGAATTGCTCCCAGGCAGGGGGCAATTCTGGTTTTTTGACATAAAGATCCCATGCAACACTTGCAGCAACCCGTCCGGCCATGGATAATAGCATCTAAGGCGTAAACTAATACATAACTGTGACAGGAGGCCACAGATGCAGATTATTGCCATGCTGACCATGCTGATCGACCACATCGGCTATATTTTTTTCCCGGGCGAGCTTGCCTGGAGGTTTGTGGGGAGAATTGCTTTTCCGATTTACTGCTACGCGCTGGTGCAAGGGCATATACATACTTCATCGAGACCCCGCTATCTGCGGCGGCTGCTGGTGATCGCCCTGCTTGCCCAGATTCCGTACAATTTGGCGCTGGACCCCGGCGGATGGAATGTGGTGTTCACCCTCCTGCTGTCTGCTGCCGTGCTGACGCTGCTCGATAAGCTGCCGAAGCTGTGGTACGGGATTCCGGTAGTTATCCTTGCGGTGCTGCTCATGGATCTTCTGCCGCTGGACTATAATGCGTACGGGCTGCTTCTGGTCCTGATTTTCCGTTATACCCGCTCGTATTGGCTTGTGCTGGCACATTTTGCACTGAATGTATTCTATTTGTTCTATTATAACTGGCTGGTGCAGATGGCTAGTATTGTGCCTACCCTTCTCATTGCGCTGACTCCGGGCTTCTGGATATTACTGGAGCGGAAACGGCTGCCGCGCTGGGTCTGGTGGTCATTTTATCCCGCACATTTAGCGGTACTTGCGTTGGTAAAGATTCTCTTTTTCCAAGATTGGGTATCTATAGAGTGGCGGAGTTTATTTACCCTATGAAGGGATAATAGAATCTGACCTCTACATTTACAAATCCTTCCTCCTTTGAGATGATGGATACGTTACCACATTATGAGCTAGAGGAGACATGCTATGAAGAAAATGAAAGCAAGAACTAAATGGCTGGTGCCGTTTCTTGCACTGCTGCTGATCCTGGCAGGCTGCCAAACCGTCGGCGGATTTGATGTCAACAAGGCATTGCTTGGGGATTTAGATGTGAAATCCTCAGAATCAAGCACAACGCTTAGCTTAAGCGCTGTTCCGGCAGTAGGCATCCGTGCGGAGGATCAGGAGATTGTTGACCTTATTAATTCATTATCCCTTACGCTTGGAAGTGTGAAGCTGCAGGACAACGGCAATGTCTCGGCATCGGGAATTGTCGGGTATAAGCAATCCAAAATTCCGTTCTCCTTCTTCATGGATCAGGCGAATATTGTATTTACCGCTGAAGGAGCTAAGCAGCCGTTCTATTTCCCGATTCAGGGATATGAAGACACCCTCGGCATAGAAGGTCTGGATCAGACGAAGACACTGGAGCTTTCCAAGCTGATCTCCCAGTTTGTGGTGAAGAACCTGCCGAATCCTGGAGCAATTACGGTTGCCTCAGTATCGGAATCTGTATATGGCCAGCAGACCAGCTTGACGAAGCTACATACCGAAATTACGGGTGAAGAGCTTCCAGTCCTGCTGAAGAGCTTCCTGAGATCGATCTCCAAAGACACTGAAGGCTTCACTGCCCTGATCAGCGGCCTCTATGATTATCTGTATCCGCTGCTGGAGGCTTCAGGTGAAGATCTGAATAGTCTCGGCTTCGGAGAGATTCCGCTGGATGACAAAGAAGGCGTAGTTACTGTAGCTCATGATGCTGCCAAGCTGGCAGTGGATGCTCTCCTGTTGGTCTACGACAAGCAGCTCGAGAGTCTCTACGAGAGTACTCCTGAACTGAAGACTGTTCTCGGCAAAGACACGAAGCTGACCGTGGACCTGTTCGTGGACAGCGGCTTCCATGTCCGTAAGCAGAATATTGATCTCAAGGTTGCTCTTCCGGCCAGTGAAGATCTGCCGCTGCAGAGTATCAATGTGAAGCTGGTTTCAGAGACCTGGAACGTGAATGGTCCTGTAACTGCTGATCCGATCAGCACAACCGGCGGCATTGATTACTCGTCAGCGCAGCTTACACCGGGTGAGACGCTGAGAAGCTTTGAACAGGGTTCTGCGGTCTATAACCTGCTCAAGGATGATATGGGAATTACGTATAAGAGCCTGATGATCGCACCGGATGATGATTACTATTATCCTATCGTGGACAATGGCACCACTTATGTTCCGCTGCGCTATATTGCAGAGGACCTGGATGCTTCTGTTGAGTGGGATGCGGCTAATCGTGCGATTAATGTAACCGATGATGTCTACGGCGATCTGCTGGTATTCAAAATCGGCTCCGCACAGGCACAGATTGCCGGCGCTACCGTTAAGCTTCCACAGCCTGTATTCGTGGATGAATACGGAGATGCTTACGTGCCGCTGCGTGTTCTGGCACAAGGTCTCCATGCTACCGTTGAAGTGGATGAAGACGGATATATCTGGATTGACCGTCCGTAAGGTTTAAAGAGGTAAGCATGAAGCCGGAACCCCTAAGAAATTAGGTGGTTCCGGTTTTTTTTATATTCAGGTATAGTGAAATTAAAGAAAAGGATAAAATTTCAGATAAATGAAAGGGCGGCTAGGATGCAGCGGATCATTCTAATCTACAAACAATTCTTAACAGAACCTATGTGGTTTAAGATTCTTATTATTACCACATTGCTTGCGGCCGTTATATTTAGCAGCTCCTCGTTTCCGCAAAACGGTTATTATCAGCTAACTTCTAAATTAGCAGCAGCAATCTTTTTTACAGCCTATGGCGTTAATTTCCGTTCAAACACCCGGGTTTCTGCTGTTTTTTTTGTAATGGCGGCGGTATGCATTTTTCTGTCCTGGAATATCTGGACGGGCCAACTGTAAGCTGAGTAGAATTTGAAATCCAACAGCCGAAACCCCTGAGCGATTGATTGGTTTCGGCTTTTTGGCCTGTCTAATAACCCGAAATACACTGAAATGAATGAACAGACATTATCTTGACAGGGCAGGTTTATTGCAATAGACTTACCGGTAAGAGGTCTATTGCAGTAAACTTATGAGGAGTGAGCCAGATGGAGCCCTACAAATTATTCGACGCCGAATATAAATTCGCTTGCCTGGTTTGGGACAATGAGCCCGTTAATTCAACAGAGCTGGTGAAATTAAGCCTGACTAAGTTGGGCTGGAAGAAGTCCACGACCTATACCGTACTAAGAAAGCTGTGCGAGCGGGGAATCCTCAGGAATGAAGGGGCAACCGTTACTGCCATCATCCCCAAATCAGAGGCACAGCGATACGAGAGCCAGACGGTAGTAGATAAAGCTTTTGACGGGTCGTTGCCGCAGTTTCTGACCGCCTTTCTGGGAGACAAGAAGTTGTCTGCGAAGGAGGCGGCGGAGCTGAAGAAGATT
The DNA here is from genome assembly GCF_013141775.1 of Paenibacillus phytohabitans. GTDB lineage: Bacteria > Bacillota > Bacilli > Paenibacillales > Paenibacillaceae > Paenibacillus_AQ > Paenibacillus_AQ phytohabitans. The sequence continues at coordinate 45,197 of NZ_WHOB01000018.1, read as the reverse complement.
ATAGAGGAGGCGACCCAGTGACGAATCTGTTTGTCAGTATCCTGAACATGAGTATTACGGCAAGTTACGTGGCAGTTGCGGTGATCCTGGCGAGAGTTCTTCTGCGGCGCGCTCCCAGAATCTTCTCCTATCTCTTGTGGTCGGCTGTAGTGATCAGACTGGTCATCCCCGTCAGCTTCACTTCAAGCTTCAGTATATTGCGGCTCGTTCAGCCTGAGGGCCAAGGCGGCACAGGTGCAATGAAATTCGTACCGCACAATATTGGAACGCAGCTGCAGCCTGCTGTAGACTCTGGAATAAGCAGCACAGTAAGCTTTATAAATAGCTTTCTTCCATCCGCTGATCCGGCAGCCAGTGCTAATCCTATGCAATTCATTCTGTGGGCAGGAAGCATAATCTGGCTGGCAGGTGCTGCTGTACTCCTTCTGTACAGTGTTATCTCTTATTTGAGAATACTTCGCAGAGTCCGTACGGCAACCCTCGTTATGGATAATATCTTTGAAACGGATCAGATCACTACACCCTTCGTTTGCGGGTTCGTGAAGCCGAGGATCTATCTTCCGGTTGGAATAGGGGCCCATGAGCTGTTCTATATCGTACTGCATGAGCAGACTCATATCAGCAGACGGGATTATCTGATTAAGCCGCTAATGTACCTGCTCGTGATTATCCATTGGTTTAATCCGCTGATGTGGCTGTCTTATGCACTTATGAGTAAAGATATGGAGATGTCCTGTGATGAAACGGTCGTCAAGAAGCTGGGCCCGCAAATTAAAGGAAGCTACTCGAGCACCCTGCTTGCTCTTTCCATCCGCCGGAGCGGGGGATTCCCCGGCAGTCCGCTTGCTTTTGGCGAGAGTAGTGTGAAGGCCAGAATTAAGAATATTCTCGCATATCGTCAGCCTGCTTCCGGTGTGGTTGCAGGATCTATACTTGTGATTGTTGCGTTGATAGTAGGATGTATAGCGAATCCTAAGCCGGTGCTGAATTCACCGCAATCGCTTTATTCCGGTTATGCGGTGGATCAGCTTATGGAGAGCAAGACAAACTTTGTGGGGGATAATAGCAAGGTGGTTGCGCTGATTGGTGAAATGCCGTTGCCGGCAGGTCTGGAAGGCGCAGGAATCGAGCTGAAAACAGGCTCCCGCCCTTATGAATTAACGATCAACTACTCCATGAAGGACGCTGCCGGAGTGATGAAGGATGGGGCAATAAGCGGGGAGGCGTTCTACCGAAATTCGATTCTGCTCTTCAGTCTGATTGATAACGTCGAAAGTATAATCCATGTGATCGCTGATCACACGGGAGAATATGATGGCGTCACTTATACTTATACCTTTCTGAGAGAGCAGATCGACAAGCAGCTCGGAGAGGATGTCCGGCAGTATGCCGCAGATGAAACGGGCCTGCGTCAGCTGATTGACCGGTTGGACAGCGTGGATGCTTCAGAACCGTCCAACCGCGACAATTAGAGCCAACACGATAAAGACGATGTTCACGCCGATCTCCCGGTATTCCTTGCGTTTGATATGGAAAAGGGCGCCGCCTAGGACAGTCACTGCAAGGGCAGCTGCGGCAACCGGCGTTAACACAGGTACAATATTCAGCGAATAAGGAAGTATCAATCCGCCTGCGCCTAATAGTTCGGCTACCCCTATAAAGACCACTAATGCCTTGGGAACATCCGATACCCATCCCCAGGATTTTTTCGCCTGCCCGTACCGGAATGCCTTAAGCCAGCCCGAATATACAAAACCTGCTGCTGCAATTCCCTGTACAATCCACAATGCAATATTCATGAATGACTCCTCCAGATTACTTATTTGCCGTTCGTTACTGGTATAATAGCCCCAATGAAGCAGTACGCGAAAGTAGGCACTTTTAATAAACATAGTTAAGAAAAAGTAACCATACGCAGGATAAGGAGCTGGAGGCTATGGAATCGTATTGTAAGTTTGAATCGGCACTGGACATTCTGATCGGCAAATGGAAGCCTGTTATTCTGCTGCAGCTAATGAACAAAGGCACCATGCGATTCGGAGAACTGCAGAAATCCATTCCGGATATTAACAAGAAGATGCTCACCCAGCAATTAAGAGAACTTGAGTATAACGATATCGTGCACCGTGAAGTGTACAATCAAATCCCGCCTAAGGTTGAATATTCAATCTCGGAATATGGGAAAGGATTAAGTTCTGTGCTGCAGGTATTGAATGATTGGGGAGTTTCTCATATGGAGCATATGACGAAGCTGTATGAAGCGGACCGTGCGGGGAGTTAACCGGGATTTTATCGGTGACCAACCGGTGCAGCCGCTAAAAGATATTTTTTAGTAGATATTTTCGCTTGCATCTTACGTTACGTCATCTTTTATACTAAAAACACCGGTAAACCGTTAACGTTAACGAAGGAGTAACTATGGAACGACACTGGAAAGTGGGGGAATTGGCCAAGCTGACTGGCTTGACTGTCCGGACGCTGCGGTTCTACGATCAGACCGGCTTGTTCTCGCCATCCGGCCGGACCGATTCCGGTCACAGGCTGTACAATGAAGCCGACCTGTCACAGCTGCAGCAGATTGTTTCACTTAAGGAATTGGGTTTATCCCTTGAGGAGATTAAGTCCATACTGGGCGGTGAACAAATCAGCGCACTAGAGATCGTAAACCTGCAGACGGGCCGGGTGAAAGAGCAGATCAGGCAGCAGCAGATTCTATTGGAGCAGTTGCAGCATGTATCTAAGCTAATGCAGGGCAAGACAGCGCTAGCGGTCGAAGATTTCACCCGGCTACTGCAGGCGATGAAAATAAGCCATGAGAAGCTGGTTGTTGAACGGCATACAAGCTGGGTGTACCGGCTGGATTCACTCGGGGATTTTCTTGCCGGAGCAAATAATGGATTGGAGTCAGAGGAGGACTAACCGTGACAGAACGTTTTGTTAAACATGCTACTTTTGTAGTCGAGCGGACATACGCCGCATCACCAGAGAGGGTCTACCAGGCTTGGGCTGACCCGGCTGCCAAGTCAAAATGGTTCTCCAAACCAGAAATTTTTGATTTTCGCGTCGGAGGTCGCGAATTCAGCAGAGGAGGTCCGCCGGACGGGCCGGTCTTTACCTTCGATGTATGCTACCAGGAGATAGTCCCACAGCAGCGGATTGTCTATACGTATACTCTGGATTCGGATGGGACTCGAATTTCCGTTTCAATTACAACGGTTGAGCTCATCCCGGTTGATGGCGGCACTACGCTGATATTCACAGAGCAGGGAGCGTTCTTCGACGGCTACGATACTCCAGAAGTGCGCGAGCATGGAACGAAGGAAATGCTTGATACTTTAGGCACTATACTCTAGGAGGCCGTGTTATGACAGGTGATATAGAGGAGAACGAAGTTATCAATTCACGCCGGTTCAATTATCCGCGGGAGGCCGTCTTCGGGGCTTGGACAAACCCTGAGCAGCTGGCCCGCTGGTGGGGGCCGGAGGGTTTCAGCAATACGTTTCATGAATTTGACTTGAGACCTGGAGGCGAGTGGCGGTTTGTTATGCATGGACCGGATGGGAAGAATTATCCCAATCACAGTGCTTTTGAAGAGATCGAACCTTTTGAGCGCATCGTAATCCATCATCTAAATGAACCTGAATTTCAGGTTACAGCAATATTTCAAGACAGTAACGGCGGGACAACTGTGACATTCCGTCAAGTATTTGTGAACCCGAGATTCCTCGCAGGGGCCAGGCCGTTCCTGATGGAAGCTAATGAACAGAATTTCGACCGGCTGAATGAACTGTTGATAGAATTACATGGCTAATGAGGGCAAATAAGCTACCGCTGGCTATAACAAATAATTATAACCAATCATAACGGATGAGTAGAACGGTATAGCTGACCTTCTATGCTATATTGATTGTATAATTATTCAGCGAGGAGATTACCTAATGAGAACTCAAACCGAACCTTTGAAACGTACCACTACCCCTTTCCGATATGATATCGTTGGCAGCTTCCTGCGCCCTGCCGCGCTTAAGGATGCCAGATTACAATACAAGAACGGTGAAATCACCGCCAGCCAGCTTACAGAAGTTGAGAATGCTGAGATTGTTAAGCTCGTGCAGAAACAAAAGGAGGTAGGGCTTCAAGCGGTTACCGATGGTGAATTCCGCCGCTCCTGGTGGCATCTGGACTTTTTCTGGGGCTTCGATGGTGTAGCACGTACAATCATTGATCAAGGCTATAATTTTAATGGTGCCGAATCGAGACCTGAAACAGCCCGCCTAACCGGTAAAATAGGCTATAGCGGCCATCCTTTTGTCGCGCATTATGCTTTTCTGAAAGGAATTGCGGGTGATGACGTGGTTGCACGCCAATCCATTCCTGCAGCTGCGCAGTTCCTGTTCGAGCTGGACCGGGCGGAGAACAAGGAAAGTACAAGCGCCCTATATCCTGACCGCAGAGAGCTTGTTGCCGATATTGCCAAGGCGTACCGTGCAGCGATTCTGGATATCTATGCAGCGGGTTGCCGCAGTATTCAAATTGACGATTGCACATGGGGAGCCCTGTGTGACGAGCAATTTGTGGCTGTCATGGAGCAGATCGGTGTGAATGTTGCTGAGTATGCGAATGAATTTGCTGAATTGAACAAAGCGGTTGCAGCCGGTCTGCCGGAGGATCTGATTGTGACTACACATGTATGCCGCGGCAATTATGTATCCACCTATGCAGGTGTAGGCGGAGGTTATGAGCCGATCGTACAAACATTGCTCGGCATCGATAACTACTCGGGATACTATCTGGAGTTTGATACCGAACGTGCTGGGGACTTCAAGCCGCTCCGCTTCCTGAAGGATAACCAGCAGGTTGTGCTTGGCGTATTCTCTTCCAAATTCGGTGAGCTTGAGAGCAAGGAAGATATTCTGAAGCGGATTGAGGAAGCGAAGCAATACGTTGATCTGAACCGGATATGCCTGAGCCCGCAATGCGGATTCGCCTCGACCGAAGAAGGCAACCACCTGACAGAGGAGCAGCAATGGCGCAAGCTTGCTTTCATCAAAGAGATTGCCGATGAGATCTGGAAGTAAGCGTTAGGCATCTAGTATAATAAAATTGACTAATAACCGTACGGATGGCCATCCGTACGGTTATTAGCGTCTGATGGGGCGGAGGGGAGACGGGTAATGAAATTACATATTATAGGCGGCAGTGGAAGCGGAAAATCCTACATATCCGCATTAGTAAGCCGGAAACTGAATATCCCGCATTACGAGTTAGATGATATTTTCTGGGATAACGAAGCGGATGTATATGGAGTGAAAGCGCCGGAGGAAGAGCGGGACCGCAAGCTGAAAGAAATCGTCAGCCGTGAATCATGGATCATCGAAGGTGTATACCGCGCGTGGGTAGGGCCAAGTTTACTGGCTGCGGACAAGGTCATCGTGCTTATGCCACCGTTATCTGTACAAGAAGAGCGAATATGTAAAAGGCATGAAGAACGCGTATCCGGAGCGGCCGTATCTAACAAGCGTGAGACTATTGAAAGTGTCCGGGAGCTGATAGAGTGGAACAGAGATTATAATCTCGTGAAGCTTCCCCGGTTTATTGAGAGCAGTGAGTATAAGGATAAGCTGATTATCGTAAACAATAACCTGGATATTCTGGAGCTGCTCGCAGTCCAAACGGAGTAAGAGAACAGGGGCTATATCCGGGGAAATACAGCAAATACAAAACAGTCTTTGGAAGGATTCCAAGGACTGTTTTGTATGCCGATTTTATTCAAGACCTAATTCAACATAATAACAGAACGGAAAGAAACAGTCTATATTTTTTCCGGTAAATATAATACAGTGGGGTAGCCGGCAATAAATGAAGAAGCGGAGTGTTGTTCCTTGGAAAATTATTGTCATCTCGATCCTGCTGCCTTACAGGCGTATGTAGAGAAGGTCTTTGGCACAAGTTATGCTGTTGCAATGGTTACAAAGATGCATGGAGGCGCACAAAAGGTGGTCTATAAGATAGATTGCACTAATGGATTTTCTTGCGTGCTGTATGTGTGGGATATAACCATGAATTATTTTCAGCAAGAAATTGCCGGTCAGAATACGAATGCACAATCCTACGGCAGCGAACAATTTGAGATAAACAACAGATACTTACTCGAACATTCTATCCGGACGCCTGCCCTCTATGATATGAATAAGGACAGGAATCCTTATGATTTTGATTATGCGCTTGTTGAGTATGTAGCCGGGCAAGCTGCCGAGGCCTATTTCAGTCATTCCGATTCCAGGGTTAAGGATACTATCTTTCAACGCCTGGGAGACATGATTACGGGCATGCATGCGGGGGAAAGCGAAATTTACGGAAAACCTGATCAGACCGAGCACGACACGGGACAATGTCATCTTATCCAATTGCAAAATGCTATAATTCAGTTGACATATGCCTCTGAATATATTGATGTTATCCGCAGGAATCAGGGTAAGCTGCTCGATATGCTGTACAAACTTGAATCAAGAGTAGAACCCAGAAGGCGTTATGGATATATCCATGGAGAGCTCGGTCCTAACCATGTGCTGGTTACGGATCAGCTTGAACCCTGTTTAATTGATATTGAAGGAGCCGGATTCTACGATATTGAGCACGAGCACAGTTTTATGGAATTCCGTTTTGGCGATTTCTACCGGTTTCTGAAGAATGATAATCTCGATGTAAACAGGAAGCTGTTCTATCAATATCATCATCATCTTTCCTTGATCTCGGCTGGATTGAAGTTGGCCCAGAGAGGTTATCCGGATCAGCAGACTGCAAAGGGAATCTCTGATTATCACACCAGACGTGCTTTGCAGTTTATAGAATCTTGAGGGGAATCAAAGATGTAACCGCGAAATAAATAATACTGCGGACTTCAGAAAGAAAGTCTCTCTCCACGATGTGGATGAGAGACTTCTGTTAGGAGTTTAGAACATGGACAAAGCAAAAAGAGAACTTTTAATGAATATCTGCCTCATCTCGCCAGTGTTAAGTGTGTTATACGGCATAATGGTCACGGGCATCGATAATTCATTAGTGTCTGAGACCTCATATATCAGTGGCCCCGGCGGATTCGTCGTGTTTGTGCTGTTCTTATTAATCTGTACCCTCTGCATATCCTGCTTAGTATTCTTCAATTTGCTGTCATCAGATTTGCCGGGGAATCGCTGGTAAAGCGGCTTGTTATCTGTAATGCAACAGGGCTTGTGGTTGTCGGAGCCATTTATTATATTACACAAGAAATTGAAGCGCTCTGCCTGATTTTCTCTCTGACGGTTTTCTCTATGGTAACGAATACATCTACTAATTTCTAAATTACTATATCATCGAGGTGATATTTTGTTAAAGTTTATACTAAAAAATATTGAAGACATAGCCCCATGGAGTTACAATGGAAAATCAACGCTAAGCTGGTTCGCTTTAACCGATTCTTATTACTGGTTTGATTTCGCTAGAGTTCAGTTTCCCCAGTACAATGAAGAGTTATTGAAGAATCATAATAAGGATAAAATAGTACCTTTTATAGACTATCCGTTTGCCCGAATATTCAGTGACATTTGTGATATTCTTCCTTATATCGCATTTCCCGTACCTGATGAAGTTTTCGAATATGTGAATTCAATTGAAAAAATAGAAGATTACCGAAAATCGTTACAGCAGTGGTTAATGAATACTTGGGATGAGAGTGACGAGCAATATGATCTATTCATGGAATCTGCCCAAGGGTGGTTGTTCTCCAGAAGGCTGGATTTTGGATATCTAGTAGGCGGACCGGATCTTTTTATAATAAGAAATAAAAATGAAATCCATTTTTACTGGACAGCTGATTTTATAGATGAGAATGGAATAGATTTTTGGAATACTAAACGAGGTAAGTATAGCTGTGGGTATAATGAGTTTGTTGGGGAGCTGCTACAATGTTTCCGGTCATTCGGCTATGAAATGCAAAAGCAAATATTGCAGTGTGCTAAGAAACCTCTTGGTGTAGAGATCAACTTAGATCAATTACAACAAAATCAAATTCAATATGAAGATATAATCAGCTCAACTGAAAGTGGGACAATCCTGCTTGCAGATGAACCTGATTGGAAGAATATTTTGGAGAAGATTGAGAGTATAAAGAATTACATATAGATCAACTTGAGAATCGTGGTAATAACTGTAGATGCTTATATTACAAGGTCAGATCTGAAGTAGGAAATGAGGAGCGCATGGCAGATAACTGTATTCTGTACAATTAAAAGACGGCGAAAGCCCGTTTATGCAGGAATAGCTGTATTCTGTACAATTAAAATTGAACAAAGTATTCTTCTTCGGCAAAAAAGGATTATATAAGTGTACAGAGTGCAATTAAAACTCCTTCTGAGGCATATGGGCAAGCTTTAGTTGTACAAAATACAGTTAAAGCTTGATCATATCTCCGGCTAAGCCAGTACAAACATAACAGCGGCAGCTCAGGACTTCATCCCGTCCATGGCTGCCGCTGTTTGATGTATCACGTTGAGCGTCACACTAAACCAGCTTACTTGGCAAAATCAAGCCCTTTGTCTGCAAGCGCCTGCCGTAGGATCCGGATGCCCTTGGGACCCATACCGTGCAGCTTCAGCAGCTCTGCTTCGGTAATTGTGGTTAGCTGCTCGAGATTTACAATACCGGCTCCGGCTAGCGCCCGGTGCGCCGGCTTGGAGATGATCTCAGGCAGGCTGCTGCCTGGCGGGGATTCATGAGTATCTGTCACTAAGCATGCTCCTCTCAAAATAATGTCGGTTACTGTGTAGTCAGAACCATCTCCAGCGATACATTGCTCTGTTCTGAATGCTCGGCCATACTGCGGATATACCCGGACATGAATCCGCCCTCCATACTCTCCCACAGTTTATATCCCGGCATGGCTTGGATCTCGTCCAGTGAGTCAGCGGCGGTGCCGGCGAAATATTTCACGTTCAGCTTGGACATGACCTCGGCCATTGACTGCTTCTGAGCTTCTGTAAAGGTGCTATCCTTCAGTCTGGTCATTGCCTTCTCATAAGATTCACCTGCAAAGGTATCTTCAGCATACGATTTGAAGTTCAGCAGATGAGGATCGGTAATATCCTTCGCTTGAGCCCAGCCCTCCACGTCGACTGCGGCCGTATTATAGGTAAAAGCACGGGAGACCGGATCAAACGTCATCGCGCCGTACTGATGGGGATTAACCGCCATTGCGCTTGTAGCAATATCGTATACAGGCATGGCCGGATCAATAGAATCCTCGGCAGGGTCCCGGCGGATATCCTGCATATGGATATGCCCGGATAAGACCAGATTGAGGCCATCCTTGCGGAGCGTCTTCATGGTTTCCTGGCTGTTGTTAAGCTTGAAGCCGGATACCGCCATGGAGGTGTGGCTTAACAGGTTATGATGCATTACAGTAATGATCGAGGCATGCTCCTGTGCGGCCAGCTTCACGTTCTCATCCATCCAGGACAAGGTTGAAGGTAAGATCCGCCCGTCCGTCTGCGGGAAATTATATTCTTCATTATGCGCATACTGGGCGCTGTCAATCATCAGAAGCCAGAGGCCTGGGGCGGCCTTAACCACATAGCTTAGGCTGTCAGCATCCCGGGATAGCGCCTCATGGTAACCGAAATCCTCATAGGTCGCGAGGAAATCCTCCATATTAATATGATCTGCAACTACCTGCTTGTCACCGTCAAAGGATCTGGCCCAAGGGTTATTGATATCGTGGTTGCCGGGAATAACATATACGCTGGTGCCCATTGCCTCAATCCGGTGCAGCTTCGCGGCTAACTCTTTATGGCTGCTTGCTTCACCATTGTTGGTGAGATCGCCGCTGAGAATGAGGAATTCAGGTTTCTTCTGTTCCACATCATAGACAAGAGCCTCAGTTAATTCATCACTGTAGGGAAGCATCTTACCGTCTCCGCCTGTGACATAGGTCTGGAAGGCTTGGCCGCCATCCTCAAGCGCTTTATCCAGATAATGTGTATCGGTAGCGACCCAGAAGGACACAGGCGCAGTGGAATCTATAGATGTCTCAGGTTCTGTAACCGCGGCCGCTGCATTTAATGATGTCGAAGCTGTGTCTTTGCAGCCGCTTAGAATCAAGGCAGAACTTAGCAGCATTAATAATGTGAATTTCATTGTTCGTTTAGTTCCATCCTTAAGAGGGGAGCTCATAAATGACCTTCTTTCTGCACTTTTGCTGAATCATTGTAGCGTATTTATTGACAGGTTGTATATACGAAAAGTTAGTGCCATGTTTCTAAACGTGAAGATCAGCTTATAGAAAATAGTGGAAGGCGCATAATTACTGCGAATACTGCGACACTAAGAGCTGATATATAAGCATAAGCAAGCTGACAGGAAAAAGTTGTGAATAAGAGTTGTATTCCGGTAGGAAAAGTGTTAAGATTTATAAAAGTAAGTTACTTAATTAAATGGAGGTAGTTATTTTATGTCTAAGAACTTTTTCGAAGCGGTAAAAGGCAGACGTTCCGTATATGCAATCAGCAAAGAATCCCCAATCTCTGATGAACAGATCCAGAAGATCGTTGAAGAGGCAGTATTACATAGCCCGACTTCCTTCAACTCCCAGAGCTCCAGAGCCGTGGTTCTGCTGGGTGAACAACATGATAAACTGTGGGATATCACTGCAGAAACCTTGCGTAAAATCGTTCCGACTGAACAATTCGAAGGCACTGCCCAGAAATTAGCTTCTTTCAAAGCCGGTTACGGCTCCGTGCTCTTCTTCGAAGACCAGGCGGTAGTGAAGCATCTTCAGGAGAACTTCGCGCTGTATGCAGAGAATTTCCCGATCTGGGCCAACCAGTCCTCAGGGATTCTGCAGTTCGTAGTGTGGACAGCTTTCGCAGAACAGGGTCTGGGCGCTTCGCTTCAGCATTATAACCCGCTGATTGACGATGAAGTCAAAGAAACATTCGGTATTCCGGCAGAGTGGAAGCTGATTGCACAGCTGCCATTCGGTACAACTGTAACCCCTCCGGGAGAGAAAGAATTCCAGCCGATCGAAGAGCGTGTGAAGGTCATTAAATAAGGAAACATTACAATAAGTGGTTTAGAACCTCCCTGATCCGGCTAAGTATGAGTATAGTCAGATCAAGGAGGTTTTTGTTATGCCATGGAATAAGGGAGACTATCCGGATTCTCTGAAGAACTTCACTGCACCTGTGCGCAACAAGGCTGTGGAAATTGCCAATGCGCTGCTTGAGGATGGTTATGAGGAGGGGCGGGCGATTGCCATTGCCACCGCACAGGCCAAGGAGTGGGGCGAGAATCACGACAAACAGATCCGTAAAAAGAATCATTGACAGCTGCGTCCGGGCCTAAGGCCGGACAAGCAAAGAGGACAGGCGGGGGAATCCGCCTGTCCTCTTTAGGTATGTGTGTATTATGCAGGAATGAATAGATTACTTGGCTGGAGCTTCTGTTGCAGCAGCTGCAGCAGGGTCTGCACTGGCATCTGGTGCGGCAGATTCTGCAGGAGTAGCGGATGCATCAGGAGTATCGGTCAAAGTATTGGTGATGGTGGCATTCTTGGTCAAATCAGCCAGCCAGGTAGAAGACATTTCCGAGACTTTCTGCGCTTTCAGAGTCTTGGTGATTTCCTCTTTCTTCTCAGCAAGCGTGTATTCATGTGCTTCTTTACGGTCAGTAACCTTGATAATGTGGTAACCGTAATCGGTCTTCACAGCGCCGCTGGTTTCACCAACCTTCAGGTTGAAGGCCGCATCGGAGAATTCAGCAACCATATCGGCACGTTTGAAGAAGTCGAGGTCTCCGCCATTGTCTTTGGAACCGGTATCTGCAGATTTCTCTTTAGCCAGTGTGGCGAAGTCTGCTCCGTCTTTCAGCTGTTTGACGATGGCATCAGCTTCTTCTTTGGTTTCAACGAGGATGTGGGAAGCGCGAACTTCTTCTTCCTGATTGAAGGTAGCTTTGTTCTCGTCGTAATATTTGGAGATGTCCTCATCCGTAATGGTAACCTTCGGTTCAACCAGCTTGCGGATCTCAACCTGCAGAGGCATTTGCTTCTTCAGGTCATCCAGAGTCATGGAGCTCTGCTGCAGAGCAGAATTCAGAGCTTCCTCACCGCCGAACTGGGTGGTCAGATCTGCGATCTCCTGATTAATATCTTCATCGGTTACGGTAATGTTGGCTTTCTTCGCTTCCTGATCCACGAGAGTGGTAGTAATCAGGTTCTGCAGCGTGGATTCGCCGCCTGCTTCAACCAATTTATCGTAGAGCTGTGCTTTCGTGATATCCGTTCCGTTAACGGTAGCAACAGCGATCTTGCTGTCGTCTTTCTTGAAAGGCTGCACAATCAGGACTACGATTAATGCCGCTGCCAAAATGATGGAGGCAATCATCCAGCCTTTGCCGCCTGCAGGTGCTGCCGGCTTGGAAGGAGGAGTACCGTCGCCTACCTTGTTCATTACGGGAACGCTTTCTTCAATTTTCGGAGAGTGTACGCTGCCGGAGCTTTCTGTTGCAGCTTGTACAGGTTCTGCCGGAATAATTACTTCATCCTGAGGTTCAGATACAGCCTCCGCAGGTTCAATTCCATCTTCCGGGGTAACTACAGAAGTGTCGTTCTCTTCCGGCGTTCCGCCGTTTTCAAGCTGTCCATTTTCGTTGAAATCTTTTTTGTCCATTATAATTAATGACTCCCTTCAATATAGGTGGTGCCTGTCTTTCTACAACTTTACCAGAAAACAGAATTCCAAACCTTAAGAAAGTATAAAAAAGCATAATAACTTTTTAATATTCCATTAAGAAACAGGAAAAAGCCGGAGCAGCAACAGGTTTCCCCATGCGCGCTCCGGCCAGATGAGAGAGACATTGAATGCGTAAAAATGATTCCATGCTGTATTCTACGGATTAGCAGGCAGCGGATATGTATCCGCCTTAGGAGCTAAGTCCTCTCAGCAGATGGCGGATGCTTTCCTGTTTGCGTCTGGGAACGCGTACAGATTTCGCATACAAGCCCATTTCACCGAAATAGATACAGTCATCTTCGATGGAGCTGATCTTGTTCAGGTTAACGTAGCAGCCCCCGTACACATGATAATAGCTGTTGCTTGACAATAAGCGGTTCAGTTGCTCGGCAGTCATTCTCTTTTTAATGTTGTAGTTTCTGCCGTGAAAAATGACAAGGTCATGGTCCCCGACCTTAAAGAACAGAATGTCTGTCTCCACCTCGAAGTCCTCATATACATTTCTGGCTTCCAGCAGGCTGCTCATTCGTGTTCCCCCTTTATACATAATTAACATTGATGTTAGCGCTTTCATTATAGCATACTCTTTTTGCTTTGAGAAGTCTTATTTTTGAAATGTTTTTTGTCATTTTTTCCGTTGCATTTGTCATACCTCACGAAAAACTGTAAATTATATAGATGGCTGATATGCATCCATAACCACAAGTTGGAGGAGGATTACCCAGATGAATGAGAATACGAAGCTGCTGTTGTTTACCGGCTCTTATGCAACGGCTGAGGAGAGCGGAGTTCAGGTGTTTGCTTTTGACGGTGAAGCCGGAGGTACACTTGAGCGGCTGGATACAGCTGATGGCATAACGAACCCGACGTTCGTAAATGTGGACCCTTCCGGGCTGAAGCTGTATGCGATTGGCGAGAAGCCAAGTGGGGAGGGCGGCAAAGAGGGAGAGATTGTAACCTTCGCGATTGAGCCGAAGACCGGCAAGCTGACTGAATTGAAGCGGACTCCGACGATGCCTGCCGCAGGCACGGGTCAAACCACGACCTGTAATATCAATAGAGATGCTGAAAGCGAACATATTGTAGTATGCAGCTATCACGGGGGAACGGTAGGACTGCTCACCCTGGATGCAGACGGGATACCCGAAGCCCTGACGGATATTGCAGTACATACCGGACATAGTGATCTTCCGGGCCACGACCGGCCGCATCCGCATTCGGCCATCTTCAGTCCGGATGAGCGCTTCCTGTTTGTGTCTGATCTGGGGCTGGATCTGATCCGGACCTACCGGATTAACAAAGAAGCGAAGAAGCTTGAAGCGCTTGGAGATACTGCACTTCATGAAGGAGCGGGACCACGCCATTTCGTGTTCCATCCGGATGGCAAATCCGCTTATGTGATCAATGAGCTGGATTCCACCGTAACTTCCTTCCTATATGATGCTGCTGCAGGGACTCTACAGACGGCATTTACGGTATCGACACTTCCTGAAGGTTATCCGTCAGAGAATAACAGCTGTGCCGAAATTGCATTTTCCAAGGATGGCAGATATCTGTACGGCTCTAACCGCGGCCACGACAGTATTGTGGTCTACGCTGTAAATCCGGCATCGGCTGAGCTTACATGGGTGGAGCATGTATCCACAAGAGGGGGGCATCCGCGCCACTTCACGGTCACGCCGGACGGAGCCTATCTGATTGTAGCCAACCGGGACGGCAATAATCTGGTGGTCTTCTCACTGGATGCTGCCGGCGGGCGGTTAACCTTCACAGGAAATACGGCGGAATTGTCCAAGCCGGTCTGTGTAATGCCTGCAGTATTTGCCGGATAATTATTTCGGACCGGTTACTAACTGCAAAGTGTAATGCTTGTCCTGCCAGGCAACAATGGCAAAAGGAACACCGGAATGGCTTGCTCCGGTGTTCCTTTTGAATTCGGGACGGTTAATTTGTAGGTGTTAGGCCCAGAGATGCGCCGGGCGGGACTGCTTATTTGAGTGAGACGGGCTTCAGCGGCACTACCGTGGAGACTGCCGATTTGAAGAGTACGTTCTGTCTGCCGTCACCTTGACCCTGCAAGGTGATAGTATAAGCGTCATAAGAGGTTACGAGTCCCTGCATTTTGACTCCGTTAGTTGTAAAAATGGTCACGGGCACTTTTGTTGAGATACACTGGTTCAACAATCGTTCCTGTAATTTTAGACTTTCCACTTTGGCAGCACTCCATCTTTAGTATGAATTAACTTCTTAGGCAATTATAACACGGGAGAGACTCTTCCAGGAAATCTGTCATCAGGCGCGGAAATAGACAAGGGGGTAGTTATGCTTTATTATCATTACTGGTCCGGCGGATTTCGCCGTTTTATATGGTTTTTGCTGGGATTTATCCTGATCGCTGTATTGGTGAAGCAGGGCGGAGCTGCTGGCTTTGACCGTGCCGTTATACATATCGTGCAATCTATGGAGTCGCCGCCGCTCACTGCGCTGGCCAAAAGCTTATCGCTCGTCGGCTCCTCGAGGCTGGCTATCGGGATTTCGCTGCTCACGATGACTATATTATTCTTCGCCTTGAAGCACCGGATGGAGCTGGCATTGTTTCTGTGGGTGGGCTTAGGCTCGCAATTGCTGAATACACTGCTGAAGCTGTGGTTCCACCGCGAACGTCCCACTATACACAGACTTATTGAACAGGCCGGGTACAGCTTTCCGAGCGGACATTCTATGGCTGCCTTCTCTTTATACGGAGTGATTGCCTATCTTCTCTGGAGGCATATGCACAACAGACGTGAGCGATTCATCCTGATTCTGTTCACCGTACTGATGACCGGCGGGATCGGCTGGAGCCGGATATATCTGGGCGTGCATTATCCCAGTGATGTGATCGGCGGATACGCAGCCAGCGGCGCATGGCTGATGCTGTCTGCCGCCTGCTTCGAGGCTTACCGGAACTCCAGGGAGCGCAAAGGGGCAGGCCCGCACGGCAAAAAGGATGCCCGCAAATAATCTGCAGGGCATCCGCATCATTGACTGGTGCTTTAGCGTGTCTTCGGCGCAGCAGGCTGCTGTGAAGGCTTGGCCTGATGAAACTGAGCCGCACGGCTAAGGCTCAGCTTGATCATAACAGGCAGCCCGGCCTTCAGCTTGTCGGCGTCCTCTTTCGTAATCCGGCCGTCCTTGACCGACTCGTCGACCTTGAGGCTGGCGGCTTCACTCAGCTTCTGGATGTACTGATCTTCGCTCCAGCCCTTTTTCTCCTGGGCGAGGGCAGAGAGTGTCTTGCCTGCCTTCAGGCTGTCTATGAGCTCTGAGCGGTCCATCTCAAGCAGCTTAGCCGTTTCATTGATAATGAAATGGCCTCCGGCCCGGAAGTTCTTGTTCCCGCTGTGAGGATGCCCATGCTCCTTGCCGACGTGTATGGAATCCGGTGCGGAAGTGGGTGTGCCGGCAGACGGATTCTCTGCATAAGCGGCAACCGGTGCCATAGTGAGCATTACGGCTGCGGTGAATGCAGTAATTCTTTGGATAGGGTTGTTCATGATTCACCTCTTCTGAGTTGTGTGTTGGCTGACATGTATCCAGTATTCCCCGAAAGCTGAAAGAATCCTTAAACCCGGCTTAAGCCATACTAAAATTCGCCAGCGTGCTTCATGGGTAATAATGTGTGTGCAATTATTAGAGATTTACCGAATACCTTCAGGATATACATAAATTTTTAATCACAGCATCTATATTGAAATAGATCAAGCTCTTTAGGAGGGATGGATTTGGCTTTTGGTGCCCGCATACTCAAAACAGGAATGGCAGTCACGCTCGCACTTTATCTGTCCGTTCTATTTAATTTCGCCTCCCCTGTCGGTGCGGCTATAGCGGCAATTTTTGCAATGCAGCCATCCATATACAGATCATGGAGGTATTTCCTCGATCAGATTCAGACCAGCACCATGGGAGCTGTGATAGCACTGCTGGGCGGAATGCTGCTGTCCAATGAACCGATTGCGGTCGGGCTGGTATGTATTCTGGTGATTATGATCAGCATGAAAATGAACCGCGCCGATACAATCGGCCTGACGCTGGTTACCGTAATCTCCGTAATGGAGGCTTCCGGGCAGTGGCAATTTGCGCTCACCCGTTTTCTGCTGACGCTGACCGGTATTCTGTCGGCATTCATTATTAATATCGCTGTCTTTCCGCCGAAGCCGCGCAAGCAGTACATCCAGCAGATTGAGAATGTGTTCACCAGCCTGTCACTGCTGCTAAGGACTGCGGTATCGCATGAAATGAAGGAAAGTGTATTCCGGGATGAGAAGAACGCTCTGGAGGGTTCCATTAAGGCATTGGCTGACAAGTATGCATTGTTCGAAGAGGAGCAGAAGCAGCTAAGAAGGGCGAAATACAGTCAGACCAGGCAGATGGTGGTGTATAAGAATCTGCTCAATTCTCTGCAGAAGGGGTTTCAGGTGCTGGAGGCTATAGACCGGCATTACTTCCAGGCCGAGCGGACAGATCGTACCGATGAGCTGTTTGACCGGCATCTGGAGCAGCTGATTAAATATCATGAGTACATCCTGCTGAAATTCGAGGATAAGCTTAAGCCGGGTGCGAATGATTCTGAACTTCTGGCAGAGGATAACGACCGTTTTCTGGAGGCGGCCATCCACGGATATGATCCTGAGAAATCCGGGCAGCTGCGGTTGTCCGTGGTGGCAGCGGCAATATATGATTACGGCTATCAGCTGGATCGTCTGGATAGGGTGGCTGATCAGATTAACCGGATGAACACGGACGAGAAGGACACTGCCGATATGACGGGGAAAATATAAAGAACAAAAAATCCGGTCCCAGAGGGGCCGGATGAATATATACATCATAAGGTTATGTATTGCGTGAAGCAATTCTTATCTTATAAATAAATTGTGCCGGAAACTTGTAAAAGCGCTAAAGAGTTGGTAATATAAAAAGATATCAAATAAAGTTCAATTCAAAAAAACATAGTTATTCAATTTAATTATAACATGTAGAATTATGAATGTCAACCTTCTGAAGGGGATGAAATGCATTGGATAAACATGATCACGAGTGGCAAGAGGAGCAGGAGCGGGTAACCGGAATTACCAGGCAGTTATCTACCCACATCCGGCTGCTGTCGGAGGAGCTTGGACTCCACCGTACGGATGTCGTGGATATGCGCAAGGACTTCTGGGAAGAAGTTACCGTGAACTTCAGCAGTCCTGACGATCTGGGCGAGACCTCAACAAGCCTGCGGCAGCAGGCGCAGATCCTGAACGAACGCGAACGCCATCATCTGCAGTCCAGTAAAGCACTCAAAAAATATAAAAAGCTGGTCGTATCCCCCTACTTTGGCCGGATTGATTTCTCGGAATCTGCTGATGCTGCGGCAGATAAAATCTATCTGGGCATCGGTTCACTGATGGAGGATAACGGAACCTTCCTGATCTACGACTGGCGGGCCCCGATATCGAGCCTGTATTATGACGGTGCGCCGGGTCCGGCGTCCTATGACACGCCGGGCGGACTAATTACGGGAAACATGGAGCTCAAACGCCAGTTTGTAATCGATAATGGAGAGATCGAAGTGATGTTCGATACCGGCGTAACGATCGGCGATGAGCTGCTTCAGCAGGTGCTGAGCCACAGCGCCGATGACCGGATGAAGAGCATTGTTGCGACCATCCAGAAGGAGCAGAATGCGGTGATCCGCAACGACAGAAGCCGGATGCTGGTTGTGCAGGGTGCGGCCGGAAGCGGCAAGACCTCAGCGGCGCTGCAGCGGGTAGCTTACCTGCTCTACAAATACCGTGAGGTGCTGCAGGCAGACCAGATGCTGCTCTTTTCACCGAACCCGCTGTTTAACAGCTATGTATCAACCGTTCTGCCTGAACTCGGTGAAGAGAATATGCAGCAGACTACCTTCCAGATGTATCTGGAGCACCGGCTAGGACAGGAGTTTCAGCTGGAGGATGTGTTCAATCAGACGGAGAGCCTGCTGAACGCGCCGGATGGGCCGGAAGCTTCCATACGCAGAGCAGGGATCACCTATAAATCCTCCGTATCGTTCCTGGATGTCATAAGGCGCTATGTAAACCTGCTGGAGCACGAAGGCATGATGTTCAAGCCGCTGATGTTCCAGGGGCGTGCGGTTGTCGGCAAGGAAGAGATGGAGCGCCAGTTCTATAGCTATGACCCGGGTATCAAGCTGGCTAACCGGATCGAACTGATGACCGGCTGGCTGCTCAAAAGAATAGCAGCATTTAGCATTGAGGAACGCAGTGCATCATGGGTCGATGACCAGATTGAGCTTATGGACAACAGCGACTATCAGCGTGCTTATAATATGATGCGCCGCAAGGGCGGAGGGCATAATGATAGCTTTGATGATTTTGAAACGGAGAAAATCATGCTCGCCCGTTATATCGTCAGCCAGCGCCTCAAGCCGCTGCGCGGCTGGACCAAGCGCGGACGGTTCGTTGATGTGAAGGGGCTGTACAGCCGGCTGTTTGCCGACCGGGAGTTAATGGACAGCCTGAACAGCAGCCAGGTTCTGCCTGATGTATGGGATGACATCTGCAGCTTCACGCTGGCTACCATTGCCGGGAACGAACTGGCCTACGAAGACGCGACGCCATTTCTGTATTTGAAGGAGCTCAGTCAGGGCTTCCGCACCAATACACTGATCCGTCATGTGATCGTCGATGAAGTGCAGGATTATTCGCCGTTCCAGCTGGAATTCATGCGCCGGCTCTTTCCGCGGGCCAAAATGACTGTACTGGGTGATCTCAACCAGGCAATCTATGCGCAAGGTGAGGTGCTGGGGGATTTGGCCGGGCTGGTCAGCATCTATGGCGAAGAGAACACGGAAGTGATCTCATTGACCCGCAGCTACCGCTCTACCTATGAGATTGTCGAGTTTACACGGGCGATGATTCCCGGAGGGGAGAAAATCGTACCGTTTAACCGGCGCGGCGAGGAGCCTTTGCTGACGGTCGTGGACAGTGAAGAAGACCTGCTGGCCTCGGTGGAGCAGGATGTGCTGAGTCTGCATGCACAGGGCTATCATTATGTAGCTGTTATCTGCAAAACAGCGGAAGAAAGTGCACGGGTGCATAATGAACTGCAGAGCAGGCTGCCGGTAAGGCTGGTTACCAAGGAAACGCCTAATTTCCAAAAGGGCACTCTGGTGCTGCCCGCCTATCTGGCTAAAGGCGTGGAGTTTGATGCGGTAATTATCTACGATGGCTCGGCAGAGAAATATGGCCGTGAGCATGAACGCAAGCTTTTCTATACAGCCTGTACCCGGGCGATGCATCTGCTTCATATCTACAGCCTGGGTCAGCCTAATCCGTTCCTTCCGGCTGCGGTGCGTGAGACTGTATCAGCAGGAGCTTTACAGGACTGAGAGCAATGGATTGTCTGCAGAACCGTCTACGCGTGTAAACGCCGGGCGGTTTTTTTTGACGCTTGCGAATATCAGACTTCAGAAATAACCACAATAAAAGGTGTTGTGAACGATGAGTGCCGCCCTGTACAGCAGCATTCGATTCACCGGAGTGGCACTTGGACCGCCGATGGTTCGCTGCTGCTGATATCATGGGGGCATTGGAAGGTATTTGGACTATAGCGGGGTTTACGTGTGGCTGATCACTTCCTGTGCAGGGGAGTGGCGTCTTCTGCTGCGCTGTGATGCATAGACGAAGAGGTAGATTACGAGCAGCAGGACAGGTGCGATTATGGAATATCTGTACATAACGGCATAGCTTGTATACAAGGCGATTGCACCAAGCAGCAAGGTGCCGATGGCGACTCCGAGATCAAGGGAGTTAAAGAACATGCCGTTAGCCAGTCCGCGCTGGCGCGGTTCTACGGATTGGATCATCCAGGTCTGAAGTGCAGGCTGCATCGACCCGAAGCCGAAGCCGTAACATAGGGCGGCTGGAAACAGTGCAGCTGTCGTTGTTGCAAAAGAGAGCAGCAGCAAACCGCCGGCGATAAACAGGCTTCCCGGGATGAGCAGTGCCGCCGGGCCAAAGCGGTCATAAATCTTGCCGGACAGCGGACGGATAATCACAATTGACACGGCATTGAACAGGAAGAAGTAGGCTACGTGGGACAGGTTCTTCTCAGCTCCGAAGAGCGCCAGGAAGCCAATCAGTCCGCCATAGGAGATGGATAACAGGAAGTTAAGCAGGCAGGGAAGAAACAGCCTGCGGTATGCCCCGCCCCCGGAGGCTGAAGCGGGTACTCCTGCGGGTTCTTTGTGCTGCGGGGGCAAGGTCTTGGCCAGGCGGTAGCCCAGCGGGAAGATAATAGCCAGCGCAGCTCCTGCGCCGAGGAGCAGGGAGCCAAAGCCGGGTCCCTGCAGCAGGCTGAGCCCGATCAGCGGACCGGCTGACATCGCCAGACTGGTGGACAGCCCGAAATAGCCCATGCCTTCACCCATCCGGCGGACAGGAATTACATCGGAGGCCATAGTCGGAAAGGCCGTACTGGCCATTCCGAAGCCAACGCCGAATAACATCCGGAGCAGCAGCAGGGCAGCGATACTGCCTGCGAAGTAATAGCCGGCTACGGCCGCGAGTGAAACGGACAGTCCGAGGAAGATCAGCAGATTACGGCCGCCCTTCTCCATGGCTTTGGCCGAGAATAGACGGGAAGCGATAGCGCTGAGTGCGAACAGGCTGGTTACGAGGCTGACCTGCACGGAAGTTGCATGAAGTGTGCCTTCCGCATACGCCGGAAGGGTGGATAAGGTCATCTGCAGGCCGGTGAACAGCAGCAGATTGCATAGGGTGAGAGTAATGAAGGACTTGGTCCATAGACGTTCTGTTGAATTGCTCAAAGGTGTGTGCTCCTATTCTTGATGGTTAGTGTTGTGGTAGATCAGCTCCAGCATGCTGCGGAGCTCTTCAAGCTGCTGCGGATTCAGCCCGGCCACGGCAGTATTAATGGTCTGCTGCTCCAGTTCGAGCGTATTTCCGATAAGCGACTGCCCTTCTTCTGTGGCGTAGAGCTGAAAAGCCCTGCGGTCACCGGGATTCATTGACTTGCTGATGAACCCTTTCTTGAGCAGGAGCTCAACGATCCGTGCAGTGGTCGGCTGGTCCTTGGCGGCAGCAGCGGCTACCTCCTTTTGGCTGATCCCGCTGCGGTCACAGATCATGAGCAGGACCGACCATTGCTCGGGTGTAATATCATAAGGCTTCAGAGCCCTGGCAAAGCCGGTGGTAATCCTGCGGTGGGTGGAGCCCAGCAGGAAACCGAGAAATTGCTGCGGAGAAGAATGCGGCATAAAAAATGCTCCTTCAGAAAATTAGTTGTTATGACAATTATAATCACAACAAGCAAATTGGTCAAGGCATTTGCGGGACAGCAAACAACAAAAAGCCCCGCTCCGCGTTCGCGGAAGGGGGCTTAAACTAATAAACCGTTATAATTTTAAACTTGCGGCACTTTCTCCCAATCCTTCAGGAAACGCTCAATACCGTTGTCTGTCAGCGGGTGCTTCCAGAGGGAAGGCAAGAGTGAACCAGGGATGGTAGCAATATGAGCGCCGGCAATAGCTGCTTGCTCTACGTGGGCGATATTGCGGATGCTGGCTGCAATGATTTCGGATTTCAGGCCATAGTTAGTGAGAATGGTCTTCAGATCCTTGATCAGCTTCATGCCGTCAACGCCGATATCATCCAGACGTCCGACGAACGGGCTAATATAAGTAGCTCCCGCTTTGGCTGCCATGAGGCCTTGAGCAGCGGAGAATACGAGCGTAACGTTAGTTTTGATGCCTTTCTTAGTCAGTTCATAACAAGCTTCAAGGCCATCTTCAGTCATTGGCAGCTTGATTACGACGTTCGGAGCCCATTCAGCGATTTCGTAAGCTTCCTTAAGCATTTCTTCCGCTGTGAGACCGATAACTTCGGCGCTGACCGGACCGGGAACAATCGCCACGATCTCTTGGATAACATCTTTAAACAATCTGCCTTCCTTGGCGATCAGCGACGGGTTCGTCGTTACGCCATCCACTAATCCGAGGCGGGTAATACGTTTGATTTCCTCAATATTTCCGGTATCCAAGAAAAATTTCATTTCCAGGTATCCTCCCTTGATTTCGTATGGATTGACAAATCAGTTTGCTCCACTTCATTATGAGACATGCCACGGGAAGTTTCAACTGTTAATTTGAATATCTCAAAATAACTTTATAGATGAAACGCTTAAATAAACATTTCTTGCCTCTGGGCCATTCCCGGCAGACTTCTCTACATGATAATATAGAAACGGTATTGTCCATTTCATGCGATTGGCGGTGAAGGGAATATTTACTTTGATTGGAAGTGTGGTGCTGTTTCTGCTGTTCGCCGCCGGAATTATTGCCTTTCAGAACAGCAGAATGCTTGCTGAACGGGAGAATGATTCATCCAGAGCCTATACCGGCCATTTGATGTATTCTGTATATCATCAGACTTTCTCTCCGAATGAGGAGTTGCCGGAAGCAGTCCCTTTATTTCAATTCACGCTGTTTGACGGGGCGGACGGAGAGTCCTTCATCACGCATGCGCTGTGCAGGGTTGCTGCCGGACGGGGCGAGATGGTGTTGTCCGACGCGCAGAATTATATGCTCAGCAATCTCCGCCAGGCCGCGATGCAGGGAGTCCGGTTTGAACATTTATCTTTTCCGGGCAAGGCTGTCCGCAGGGGGGAGAAGGAATTGATTAAAGCGCTGGAGACTGCGGCGAAACAGGAGGCCGAACATGCAAATCACAGTTAATAATGTAGTGATTTCAGTAAGTGAAGGCGATATTACTGCCTGGCAGGGTGAGATGATTGTGAACGCATCCAACTCAGGCCTCTACGGCGGCGGGGGAGTGGACGGGGCGATTCACCGGGCGGGCGGACCCCGGATTGCAGAAGAATGCGCTGTAATCCGGCAGAAGCAAGGCGGGATACTCCCCGGACAAGCCGCGGTAACGACAGCAGGGCTTCTCCCGTTCCGGGGAGTCATTCATACCGTAGGACCGATTTGGAAAGGGGGCACTGCAGGCGAGACGGCTATTTTATCCCAATGTTACCGCAGCAGCCTCAGTCTGGCATGCTCTAACGGAGCACGGAGTGTCGCCTTTCCGAACATCAGTACCGGAATCTATAACTTCCCCAAAGAGCTGGCCTGCAAGACGGCGCTGGGTTCAGTCGTGACTTATGTGCGTGAACGGACATCAGCGGAGCTCCCGCTGCAGCGGATTGAATTTATCTGCTTTGAACATGACAATGCCATATTATATGAGGCCATGCTCAAAGAATATAGCTGAGCTGACAGTGTAGGCCTGCCTGCTGATCTGTTCGGGCTTACATATTGTCCTTAACTATCCGTTAGGCGTGATATTTACCCGTGGGTGCGTTCAGTACCCATTCGAGCATCATCATCATATCTTCCAGCCGGGTCAGCTGGACATTCAGCGCTGCCCGCTGCGGATCTTCGGCAGACAAGGGTGCCAGCCGCGACTCCAGAGATCTGCGCTGAAGCGTCAATTCGTTGATTTTGGATTGAATCTGATTTTCGGTTCTCATCCGGAATCCTCCTGGTGTGCATTATTGTACTTGGTTCATTATAACGGATAACATGGGGGTAATAAAATGAGTATCAATGTTAAGCAGCTGGCAGCAGAGAAAGCCGTCGAGTACGTACAGGACGGAATGAAGGTAGGGCTGGGTACCGGTTCTACGGCTTACTGGGCCATCCGCAAGCTGGGTGAACGTGTTAGTGAAGGGCTGAAGATCACGGCAGTGGCTACCTCGCAGGCTTCGGAGGATCAGGCCCGTGAGCTGGGAATTCCGCTGGTTGCTTTTGGCGACGTGGATTCTCTGGATCTGACCATTGACGGTGCGGATGAGCTTGATGGTGCACTGCAGCTGATAAAAGGGGGCGGCGGCGCGCTTCTCCGCGAGAAGATTGTTGCGATGGGCAGCACCCGTATGATTGTGGTCGCAGATGAGAGCAAGGCCGTGACCACACTTGGCAAATTCCCTCTGCCAGTTGAGATCGTGCCGTTTGCCTGGGAGTGGACTGTCGCTGACCTGGCCAAGCTTGGCTGTAAGCCGGAGCTGCGCCGCAGCGCCGGTGAGCTGTATAAGACGGATAACGGCAACTATATTGCCGACTGCCGCTTCGAGGCTATTGACTCGGCTGCTGATCTGGCGCTTGCCCTCCAGCGTATTCCGGGAGTCGTGGAGCACGGGCTGTTCATCGGCATTGCCGATATGGCAGTGATCGGCAAGAATGACGGCACCATTGAAATCATTGAAGGTGAGAGCAATCTCTAACACGCGTAAACACCGCCGGAAAAGAAAACCGGCGGCAAATAGACAGAAGCTGCCCCCGGGGCGGCGGATACTGGCCTGGCTGCTGCTACTCATATACAGTGCAGTGCTGATCTACTGGATGTTTCTCGGCTTTGGACGGACGCTTCAGACAGAGGGGCCGCTGCGCTACAATCTGGAGCCGCTGCGCACCATGCGTCTGTATTTTGATATGAGTAACGGAGTGTCTTACTCGGGGCGGCTGGTTAACCTGCTGGGTAATGTGGCCGTGTTTGTGCCTTTTGGCATCCTGCTGCCTCTGGTTAGCACCGCTTACCGCTCAGTTCTGCGGTTAACGCTAGTATCAGTTCTATGTATAATAGTCCTTGAGCTAATGCAAATGCTGCTGCGGGCGGGCAGCCTGGATATTGATGATCTGCTGCTTAACCTGCTGGGGGTATGGGCGGGATATGCACTGCTGCGGCTGGTGCGGGGATAGGCGGAGGCTGCTCTGAACCTTTGATCTCACCGGCAACAGGAGAACCTTCTCCACTTAAGCATGTGCTTTCGAAGCAGGCTTGCAGGAAGCCGCTTAATGGTGGGAAGTGCTAAACAAACTTTTAGGAGGTCATATAATGTTGATTGATTTGAAGCCGCTTGTCGGAACCCCTGAGGTGAACGAACTGCTGGCTTATGCGGTTATAGATGATCCGGATGCGCTGGAGCGCACGTCGGCAGAATACCGGGAGCAAACGGCACTGCAGCTATGCGGCTGGGAGGAGGAAGGGCTGCTGCTCGGCCTCACCGGCTTTGAAGAGACTGAGGACGGATCGCTGGATATCCGCCATATTGCAGTGCTGCCGGAGAACCGGGGCAAGGGCTATGCGCGGGGGATGATTCTGGAGCTGGTGACGACCCGTCAGCCGCGTTATCTGGTGGCGGAGACCGAAGATGAGATTGCCGCGGATTTCTACCGCAGCCTTGGATTTATGGTATACAGCCTGGGCGAGAACGCAGCCGGAATCGAAATGTTCCGCTGTGTGTACGAGGTTGAAGAGACCGAGGACGAGGAGTAAAGCGGAAGGCTGGCCTCAACGTAACAGAACATTACTGACAGATTATAGGGGAAGAGAACAGCCATTCAGCACTTTACGGTGCAGGGTGGCTGTTTTTGCGCTGGAATGTAAAATTCATGATCAGCGGTTGACTTTTTAAGAATAGGACAATATAGTTTTACTGTGAAACTGTTCTACACGTGAACTATTATTTCGTAAAGGAGGAACCCGCATGAAAAAGGATGCAGAGGAATGGATCAACCGTTACGTGGACGCTTATATGGTTGTGACCAGGCAGATTAATGCCAGACTCAGGGATATTTTTGGCGAAGGGCTGACGAGTGACCAGTTCCTGATTCTCCGGCTGATTGCCGGACAGGAGAAGTGTACCTCCACCTATTTGGCTGAGGCAGTGGCGGTGGGCAAGAGCTCAATTACGGCTATCATCAACCGGCTGGACGAAGCGGGAATGATTGAGCGGACCCGTGATGAGAATGACCGCCGGCAGGTGTATCTGACGATGACGGAGCATGGCAAAAGTGTCTACAGCACTTCTGAGAAGCAGATGCAGGAGGTCATCTCCCCCTACTTGTTCCACTTCGAGGATCACGATATCGAGCGGTTCATTACGATGTTTGAGAAGCTGGCATTTCTGATGCAGGAACCAGGAGGTAGAAACAATTGAGAACCGTTTTAAAAGCAAGATGGGCAATTATCGCTATATGGCTTGCGGTGGCAGTAGTGTTATTCCTGACCGCCCCGGCTATGTCCGATCTGGTACGGGAGAAGGGGCAGATCTCGGTCCCGGCAGGATACACTTCGTCAAAGGCCGCCGAGATCATGAAGGAAGTGGCAGAAGCCAAAGGCGGGGAAACGGTACATCAGGTTGCGCTTGTGTTCAACAAGCCGGAGGGCCTGCAGGCTGCAGACACCGAGAGTATTAAGCAAGGCGTTGAGAAGCTGGCCGCGAATAAGGCTTCCCTGAATCTCAGTGCGATCACCGATCCTTTTACACAGCCTGAACTTAAGGATACCCTTATTGCTAAAGACGGCAATACGATCATGGTTGCTTTGTCGGTGCAGGGCGGAGAGGAAGAGGTTAAAGAGCTGCCGGCCAAGGCCGGGACATTGCTGGGTGATGTCACCGCTGATCACTATATGACCAGTGAAGGGCTGATTACAGAAGATACGATTGCCAGCTCGGAAGCCGGGCTGAAGAAGTCGGAATACATTACTGTTGTCTTTATTCTGCTCATTCTGTTCGTTGTGTTCCGCTCGTTCGTAGCGCCGTTTGTGCCGCTGCTTACCGTGGGGCTGAGTTATATTGTGTCACAGTCGGTTGTGGCTTTTCTGGTGGACCGGTTTGATTTCCCCCTGTCCACGTTCACACAGATATTCATGGTCGCTGTTATGTTCGGGATCGGGACGGATTACTGCATCCTGCTGATCAGCCGGTTCAAGGAAGAGCTTGCCCATTCCGAGGATACACAAAGTGCTATTATCTCTACTTACCGTAAAGCGGGCGGTACCGTATTCTATTCAGGGCTGGCGGTGTTCGTCGGATTCCTGGCGATCGGCCTGTCCAAATTCATGCTGTACCGTTCAGCGGTCGCGGTGGCTGTCGGGATTGCCGTGATGCTGCTGGCGCTCGTGACGATTGTACCGTTCTTCATGGCGGTGCTGGGTCAAAAGCTGTTCTGGCCGTCACGCGGCAAGCTGGAGCACAGCGAGAGCCGGATTTGGGGGGCGGCAGGCTCCTTCTCCCTGAAGAGACCCTGGGCTGCGCTGCTGATTGTGGCAGTCATCGTTGTGCCGTTCCTGCTTACATACAGCGGGAAGCTGAGCTTCAACAGCATGGATGAAATCGGCTCGGATTACGCGTCGGTCAAAGGCTTCAATATTATCTCGGAGAGCTTCGGTCCGGGTGAGTCGATGCCGGGCAAGATTGTCATTAAGAATGATGACCGGATGGATACGGCTGAATATATGGGCCTGGCCGAGAAAATCAGCCGTGAGCTGGAAAAGGTGGACGGAGTCAAGGCTGTACGCAGCATGTCCCGTCCGACCGGGGAGCAAATTAATGACTTCCTGATCCCTACCCAGGTCGCTACGCTCGCCGACGGGCTGGATCAGAGCAATGAAGGCTTAACCAAAATTCAGAGCGGGCTTGCAGAAGCAAGCGAGCAGCTGAAAGAGAATGGGCCTAAACTTACAGAGGCCGCATCCGGGAGCGCCAAGCTGACGGAAGGTACAGCTGAGCTCAAGGAAGGCATCGTTGCGCTGGGTGACGGCCTGTCGCGTATTGAGAACGGCATCCGCAGCGGATCAGCCGGTGCCGGAGAGATTAAGGCCGGCCTCGCGCAGGCGGCGGCAAGCGCGAAACAGCTGGCAGCGGCCAATACCGCGCTGCTCGAAGGCTACAAGAAGATCGGCAGCGGCCTGACGGCGCTGGATGGAGGGCTTGCCGGCCTGCAGACACAGCTTCAGGGTGTTGCAGATGCACTGACAGGTCTGGAAGGCTCCTTCGCAGGACTTGAGACTGCATATCCGGAGCTGCTGCAGGATATCAATTACCAGACGATCAAAGGTACAGTGACGCAGAGCGGCGCTGGAGCTGCAGGGCTGGCCGGAGGGCTGGGCCAGATTTCAGCCCAGCTCAAAGGTGCGGCAGCGGGCCTGAGCGAAGCCAATGCCGGTTATGCCAAAGCGGCAGCAGGCCAATCCGCGCTGGCGAAGGGGCTGGATCAGCTGGTGGCCGGTATCGGGCAGCTGCAATCCGGCTTGAATCAGGCAGCAGACGGACAGGGGCAGATTGTCGGCAAGCTTCCGTCCATCACCAGCGGGCTGGATCAGCTGCAGGGCGGACAGCAGCAGCTCGCGGACGGTTTCGGTGAGCTTACAGGCCAGCTCGGCCAGCTGACAGATGGTCTTACCCAAAGTGCGGATGGCCTGGGACAAATTACTGGCGGCCTGAGTTCCGCACAGGATTACCTTAAGCAGATTCAGGATGCCAAGGATGACGAGCTGAGCGGGTTCTTCGTACCGGCAGAGGCGCTTGAAGCTGACGGCATTCAGCAGGTATTTGATACTTATCTGTCGGGAGACCGCAAGGTCATGACACTGGATGTTGTATTCGCTGAGAATCCATACAGTGCTGAAGCCATTGACAGTGTCGGGGATATCCAGGCGGCAGTGGACCGCGCCGTGGCCGGAACGAAGCTGGAGAACGCGGAGACAGCCATGAGCGGCGTGACCAGCACCTACAGCGATTTGCAGAAAATCTCTAATGAGGATTACACGCGGACGGTAATTCTGATGCTGGGCGGTATTTTCATCATATTGGTGCTGCTGCTCCGGTCAATCATTATGCCGCTGTATCTGATTATCTCCCTGCTGATTACCTACTTTACGGCACTTGGCGTAACGGAGGCGATCTTCGTCCATCTGCTGAACTATTCCGGGATCACCTGGACGACTCCGTTCTTCAGCTTCGTCATGCTGATTGCCCTCGGGGTAGATTATAGTATCTTCCTGATGGCCCGGTTCAATGAGAATAAAACATGGGATGTGCGTGAAGCCATTCTGCATGCCATGCGGAATATGGGAACGGTAATTCTGTCAGCCGTTGTTATCCTGGGCGGTACCTTCGCCTCGATGTATCCTTCAGGGGTGCTGTCGATGATGCAGATTGCCACCGTGGTGCTCTCGGGTCTGGCCCTGTACGCATTGCTGTTCCTTCCGTTCTTCGTGCCGGTAATGGTGCGGCTGTTCGGGCGGGCCAACTGGTGGCCGTTCAGTACGGCAGCTGCAGAGGAAAAGCCGAAATCCCTGAATCTCTAAGGTTCAGTATTATCTGATAGGATACAATAAAGAGCAGGCTTCCGGTTTAATGGAGCCTGTTCTTTGCTGTTTACATAAGAAGAGAAAATAATTGTTCGTACTGAGGTAACCTTATGCGCCTGTGCTTCATCTAAACAGATATATACAACTAACAAGCGGGAAGCAGCAGCATCCCGAAGGAAGGGAGGAGATCTACCCTGGATACCGTACAAGAGGATCTGGTCCAGCGTGCACAGGCAGGCGACAGTGAGGTCTTCATCCAACTGGTGAAGAGTCTGGATAGGCGGATGTACAGTATGGCGAAGTCCATGGTCAGGAATGACGAGGATTGTGCGGACGCCATGCAGGAGACTGTACTGAAGGCATTTAGAGCAATCTCCGGATTGAAAGAGGCGGCATATTTCAACACTTGGCTGTTTCGTATTCTGATCAATGAATGCAACATGATTCTGCGCAGAAGGGACAGGGTTGTAGTCATGTCCGATCCGCCGGAGAGTATAGAGACCTCTTCTTCATCCGCAGAAGATATGGATCTGCGTCAGGCCATCAGCGGGCTGGAAGAGGTATCGCGTACGATTGTTAAGCTGCATTATTATCAGGGATTGAGGCTTCAGGAGATTGCAGAGCTGTTTGAGCTGTCAGAGAGCGCAATCAAAACCAGACTGCACCGGGCCAGAAAAACCTTATATCAATCTCTCGCGCAACCCGTAGAAAGGAAGGTGAACGAATGAGTCAGCAGCCATTGGAGAGCAGGCTGGCAGGTCTCAAGGAAGAGAGTCTTCCTGAACTGCCGGAAGTTGTGCACACACGTATGGAGGAAACTTACCGGATGATCGTTGAACGGGATGAGGCAAGCTTGGAGGAGGCTCCAGACAAGGACATCTCCAAACACAGGAGTAAACGTAGCTGGCTGTTCCGGCTGATGATTAGTGCCGCATCTGTGGCCGCCGGGCTGGTGATCATTGTTAGTCTGGGGTTCATCTCTCCGGCAATGGCAGAGACCCTGAAACAGTTGCCGTTCATGGAAAGTGTATTCAGACTTGTAGGGGATGCCGGGCTTCAAAAAGCAAATAAAGCAGGTCTAACCACAAATATTCAGCAGAGCGTTACTCAGGACGGGACGACGATCAGTGTTTCGGAACAAATGTATGACGGAAGCCGCTTGTCATTGGTGCTTACCCGTATTCAGGCAGACGGCGGTGACAAGGGGAAATGGTTAGATTTGACCCGTATGGGTGAGGAAGCGGGAGGAATCAACAATATTGAGTTTCGGGTGAACGGAAAATCGGTGAATACGGGAAACGCCATGGCTTCGGGAGGTACGGGAGCACCTGACTCTGTCATCGTTACAGCACTGAGTGGGGTTAATCTGCAACTCCCTGAGCAATTTGATCTCACCATGTTGGTCTCTATTAATGGAATTGATCAGCCATTCCGCTTTGAGTTTCCGGTGAGCAAGAATACTTTGGGCGATCTTGTGCTTGTTCCCGGAGAGGTCAAGGTACATGACCATATTCATTTGCGGGTCACGCGGCTGGAACTAAGCCAAACATCGACCCGGCTGCTAACTGAAGTTACGGGAGACCCCGGAGCGGATATCAAGGCTATAGAGGAAGCTATTCCAGATAAATACAGGCAACAGGGGAGTTTCATTTTTTGGTTCGAGCTGTGGGATGGGCAAGGGCAAGAGGCTGTTATGGTAGATGGCAGCAGTAGCGGTAACCGGCATACGATATCACAGAGCAGTGTCTTTGAACCTTTTGAGAAGAGGCCGGAGAGTATCATAATCAAACCTTACGTCTGGAAAGACGGGCATAAGCTTTATATTCCTGAACTTGAGATAACGGTTCCTGTAAAATAACACAAACAACCTCCGGGGCACGGTAACGTGCAGCAGCCGGAGGTTGTTTGCGGTAAAGGTCCTGTATTATTATAGTCTGCCGCTCAGCGCAGCTTGGCGAAATAACTGCGCAGCGCCCAGCCGCGTTCCTGCCGTTTCTTGTATTTGGGTAATGAACGGTAAATGGCAAGCGATTCGGCAAAAGCACGCTTGGCATCTTCCCCGCGCCCCAACGCCTTGTACATGGAACCTGCCAGATAATAAGCTTCGCTGGAGGAGGTCTGAATCTCCTGGAATTGGCTCACATAGTAGAGGGCCTTGTCGTGGTCCGTATGCCGGAAGGTTTCGGCGAGCCGAAGGTAGGGCTGCCCGTATTGCGCCCTGCGGTTGATCTCCAGTCCCTTGAGCATCTGGGACTCTCCTTCGGAGAGCAGTCCGAGCTTCAGGTTCGCGTATCCCAGCTCCACCCAATACTCAGCCGATGTTTCGTAACGGTCAACAATTGCTGTCAGAAGCTCCTTGGACTCGCTGTAGCGTTTGCGCTCTGTCAGCAGCCGGGCCAGATCGAATTTGGCGGTTACATCATTCGGGTTCTGCATAATGGTCGTCCGCAGTTTGGAGATCTGACGTCTGCGGCGAAGGGGCTTCGTAACGCTGGGAAAAATCCCGACATAACGGCGGTCCAGGAAATACAGTACGACAAGCAGGATAATCAGGGCCAGAAATGGATTGCCTACCAGCTGGGACAGCAGCAGATAACCGAAAAAAAGTTTAAACATGAATTCCCTCCGTTATGGTTGTGTTTATGTAAGCTTCCTGCAAGAATTAGAGCAGTATGGCAGGGCAATTATACCATATCCTCCTTTTTTAAGGCCATGGCCTTATTATGCAGTGTTAATGGCACGATAATTGACAGCCTGTAGGGTAAGACTTAAGCTTTGTGTACAGTTATATTGTCTCATAGCTATATAAGCTCTTACATATTGTATTCAATTAATTCTCTGAGAGAAGGATGAAATATGGAGACACTCGCAAGCAAGGTCAATTTACGCCCGCTGGGGCAGTCAGATTTATCCGTATCGCCGCTTGGACTCGGCTGCTGGCAGTTCAGCCGGGGACGCGGCATTGTAGGACGCTATTGGAGTAATCTTACCGATACGGATATTCTGGAGATCGTGAAGATCAGCCTGGAAGGCGGCATGAACTGGGTTGATACGGCAGAAATCTACGGAGGGGGCAAATCGGAAGAGGCGCTGGCTCATGTGCTGGATCAGCTCCGGAAGGAGGGCAGTCCGCATGCCGCACCGCTGATCGCTACCAAGTGGTGGCCGCTGCTGCGGACAGCCGGCTCGATTACCGCAACGATTGACCAGCGTATCGCCTGTCTGGGAGGAAGAGGAATTGATCTGTATCAGATACACCAGCCGTTCTCCTTATCCTCCATTGCCAGCGAGATGAAGGCCATGGCAGGACTTGTGCGGGCAGGCAAAATCCGTTATGTAGGCGTAAGCAACTATTCGGCCAAGCAGATGGTTGAGGCACACCGGCTGTTGAAAACCTACGGGCTCCCGCTGGTATCCAATCAGGTCAAATACAATCTGCTGCACCGCAATATCGATCAGAACGGGACTCTGGCCGCTGCCAAGGAGCTGGGAATTTCCATTATCGCCTACTCTCCATTGCAGCAGGGCATCCTGACCGGACGCTTCCACAAGGATCCGTCGCAGATTGCTGCAGTCTCCCGGATCCGGCGGATGCAATCGGGTCTGGACGATGCCAGTCTGACCCGCAGCAAGCCGCTGATTGATTCTCTGGGTAAGCTGGCAGAGAAATATGAGGTGACACCGGGCCAGGTAGCCCTTAACTGGCTGATTCACTATCATGGCGACACCGTAGTCGCCATCCCGGGAGCATCCAAAGCCCGCCATGCCCGGGAGAATATCGGAGCGATGGCCTTCCGGCTAAATCCGGAGGAGCTGGAACTGCTGGATGAAGCGTCCTGGGCAGCAGTGAAGAAATAACGCGGAATTAGGGGCGTTTTAGCTGCATTTCGTACAATTAAATCAACTGATTATCGATTGACTGGGGGGTTAACTGTATTTCGTACAGCTAAAACCCCTTCTTTCGTTAAATATGGACTTTCGGCCATTTTTAATTGTACAGAATACAGCTAATCCGGCACATTCCGTTTTTTGCTACCTTTTAATTGTATGAAATACAATTATCCGCTGTTTGGGACTTCTGAGAGTTCACATACATAATCAGGCAGGTGCGGGTGCTGGCTCTTTCTGCGTAGGACATGTTGAGGGCTAATCAGACCGAGGGAGTGAACTAGAATGAATGAGAAATGCTGGGTAGTCGTACAATATCCCTTGAAAAGCATTAAAGGGAGCCAGCGCGATGAATGGTTGAGGGATAAAGTAACGGAATATCTGAATAAATACTTGGCTGATGCTGAACTGGGCTATGTGGATGGTTATGAGTTGGGCAAAACGGTGTCAGACCCGCATCAATTTGTGCTTAACATCTTTTGTGTCGTTACAAATGAACAACGGGGTATGGCTCTGATCAAAAAGGTATTAAGAGAGCATAGGCTTGATTATACCCGGATAAAAATGGCCACGATGCCCTTTGAGGGCGGAGGAACCTATACGCTGAAATATGCCTCTAAGAAAGGCGTGACTGATTTTTCGTTATAATGTCTTCATCCTATCATGAATAATGTTATTAGGTGACGGATTGCATGCGCGGGTGTTTGGAGCACATCATTACAGGTTGTTCGCTGCTCTCCTCCATTAATGATGTTAATACAAAGATAAGTCTCAGCGGCGGACCCGGACTTTATTTTTCAAGTCTGGGTCCGCTATTTCCATTTTTCTGAGATAAAACTGTTTAGGAACTGAAAGAGCGGGTTATATAAGGGATAAGATATTTCGCACTCACGCAAACTAAGGTGAAGATTACAGAAGGAGGTTGAACTTCAATGAGTATGAGCGTACATAATCTTATGGCTTTTAATCATCAGTTTTTTAGACCTCAGCCCGTTCTCAATCCTAAGCCGCAGAGATCAGAAGACAAAGTCCAGAGCTTCCAGGAAGTTCTCAATGAGAAGCTCAGTGCCTATGGCGATATGAAGAAATGAATCTTTACTAGGAACCACCAGATGCAGAATATATCGCAGCAAACTATAGAACCAGCAGAAGCAGGTGCCTTCCATCATAGGAAGGCACCTGCTTTTTTTGCAATATTTATCTGTTTAACTCTTCTTGCTTATGATGGTTAAACCTTCAATTCCTATTCTCTAATGTTGGCTGCTGACTGCAGACGTGCTGCAATAGCCAGAAATTCCTCTTCGGAGAATCCCGGTGCGAATTCTTCAGGTACTTCAGGTGCATCGGGAACCGGGGATCCCTTAGGCGAGCCTTCGATGACTTCAAGCGGCTGGCCATCCTCGGGATGCGGTCCCTTCCAGATCTGCTTAATCGCCGTGAAATCACCCTCGCTGTTCGTGTACAGCTTCGTGTGCAGTCCGCGTGATTCGTATTTGCGTGTCTCGTTGAAGGCTTTGTTGCTGAGGGAAGGGATGGGGACGAGTTTGCTTACATCAACTCCCGTAGCCATCTCCAGCGCTTTGGCATAAGCCACGACATGGACTCCGCCGCGGACGAGCAGATAGCCTACTACTTCACGTGCTGCCGGATGATCCGTTAATTCGTACACCTTCATTTTGTGCGCACGGGCTCCGCATTCCAGGAAGAAGTTGTGCAGCAGATCGAGAATCAGGTTCCCGCTGTTGAACACATATTCCCCGCTCCAGGGACGGCCCATCGAGTCAAAAGGCATAGACGACTGCGCACCGCTGAGCGCAAAATAAGTGTTTCGCGCATCTTTGAAAGGTTCAAGCGGAGTCTGATCCGGGTCCTTGTACGATGTCGATCCGAACAGGCATTTATTGACCGCATGTGACACCAGCTCTACATGCCCCAGCTCTTCGGCAGTGATGCTCGTAACGAGGTCATAGAAGGGCTTGAGCTTTTTTTTGCCGCGGAAATTGAAGGACTGGAACAGATAGTTGTTCAGAGTCGACATCTCGCCGAATTTACCGCCCATCAGCTCTTGAACTGCAGCCGCGGCATTCGGGTCTGGACGCTCTACTTCGGGAATCTCAATGGCAATTTCGTCAAAGCGCTTGAACATAAATGCACCTGCCTCACTATAGATTGTGGTTAGCCTGTCGGCCATTCTCCGCTCTATAGTGTCTCTATAACAGGCAATCTATTCATGCCTAATGCGAGGCGGTCTAACGTCCGCCCCGCACATGCTTGGATTTGCGGAGCCTGGGCTCGGAACCTGGCGGCTGCCTGGTAATCCATTTGAGATAAGCGGCAATCTGTGAATCACGCCTCAGGTTGTCCAGCGTGGTCAGGTTGAGAACAACCAGATCGCTGTTGGTATACAGGGCATGAATCTGCCGGTGGCAAGCCTTGCAGAGAAGTGCGGTAGGCAGCAGCGCTCCGCCTTTCTCCCGGGGAGTCAGATGATGGACGGTGGTTGCGAGAGGGGAACGGCCGCATAGCTCACACTTGCCCAAGGCTTGTTCTTTCATGGGCTACGGCCGGACTTCGAAGAATTCGCAGCGGCTGCGCGAATAATAGGTTAAATCGCTGACCCGGGACTGGATTACAACATCCGAGTCTGTGAAACGGACCACCGTCGCACCTGAATTCACCAGATGGTCATCCTGGAATACACGGACGGGCAGCTTGCGGTCAATCGCTTCCTGCAGATCGCTGTCGGTCAGCAAAGGACGGTTGATGGGCATGGGATAATTCTCCTTTATATCGGGATAACTGCTGTACAGCAAATATAATTAGTATACCTGGGTCCACGCTTCAAATCCACTTCGGCAGCTTCAGTCACCGGACTTCCACCGAGAACAGCGGATGAGATGAAGAAATCTGGGACAACAGCGGCCGGAAGTCCAAATGTCACCGCAGTGACGATGAAGCTTCAAGTTCAAACTTAAGTGCGTCTTATATAAATCATAAATATTTCCACCATAAACCGGGAGTTTGCCTCCTCAAAAAAAACATCTGCCTACTGTACACTAAATCTTGTAAGAGAAACCTTTGAGAGGGGTACAGAGGAATGAAAAAAGTAAAAAACCTGGCGCTGACGCTGGTTTCCATCATGCTCATGAGTTCGCTCGCGGCATGCGGAGGAAACAACAACGGCGGCAACAAGGCTGCAGAAGGTAATACAGGCGGCAACGCAGCAAGCACTAATGCACCGGCAACTGAAGGGGCTAATACAGAGCCAGCAGAGAAGGTGGAGCTATCCTTCTGGACACTGGGCAACGTGAACTATGA
This sequence comes from Paenibacillus phytohabitans, assembly GCF_013141775.1. Taxonomy (GTDB): domain Bacteria; phylum Bacillota; class Bacilli; order Paenibacillales; family Paenibacillaceae; genus Paenibacillus_AQ; species Paenibacillus_AQ phytohabitans. The sequence continues at coordinate 8,023 of NZ_WHOB01000018.1, read as the reverse complement.
AGAGCTGGCTACTGAATACACTAAGGAACATCCGAATGTAACCATCAAGGTACAGAACACCGGTGACCAGACGGCCCACCACAACAACCTGACCACAGCGTTGTCGGCCGGTTCGGGCGCACCTGATATTTTCCAGCTTGAAATCGGTTTCATGGAACGCTTCCTGGGCGCACAGGACAAATTCTACAACCTGAACGATCTGGGTGCCAAAGACATCCAAGCCAACTATCTGGACTGGAAATGGAAACAGGCTTCTTCTATTGACGGCAGCTTCCAGCTTGGACTTCCGACAGATATCGGACCTACTGTAGTCTATTACCGTACCGATCTGGCTGAAGCAGCCGGCCTGCCAAGCGATCCTGAAGGGTTCAGCGCTGCGATCGATACCTGGGATAAATTCGCTACTGTAGCCAAAGTCTTCAAAGATAAAACCGGCAAATACTTCTCCGATCTGACGGATCTTACGTACAATGCGCTGCGTGACCAGTCTGCTGACGAAATCTACTTCAGCAAAGCTGACGGAACCTTCATCGGCGACACCAATCCGCAAGTGAAGAAAGCGTATGACTTTACTGTAAAAGGCATTCAAGAAGGCTGGATCAGCAATGTTATGCTCTGGTCGCCTGAATGGGGCCAAGGCATGAACGACGGTTCGTTCGCAGTGGTTATGGGCCCGGCATGGATGGCTGGTAACATCAAGAGCAACGCACCTGATTCCTCCGGTAAATGGAAAATTGCCCAGCTTCCTGAAGGAGCCGGCAACTGGGGCGGTTCATTCATCACCCTTCCTAAGGAAGGCAAGCATTCGAAAGAGGCTTATGATTTCATCCAATGGCTTGTTAACAAAGACAACCAGCTGGAATCCTTCAAGACCAAAGGTCTGATGCCTTCTATCCCTGCACTGTATGAAGATCCTGCATTCGTAGACTTCAAGGATGAGTTCTTCGGCGGTCAGCAGACAGCTGTTGAATTCGGTAAAGCGGCTAACCGCGTTAAACCGGTATACTACGGACCGCTGCATGACCAGACGGATACCTTCTTCAAGAATGCGCTCAAGAACGTACTTGAGAAGAAAGCTGATCCGGCAAAAGAGTGGGAAGATGCTGTAAAGCAGTCGAAAACTCTTGCAGAGCGCGGCTAAATTCCTGGTGACGCTAATCTTAGTCTATTGAGGAAGACGATTCCTCAAATGTCCGGATTCACGGAGAGCTTCATCCTCTGTGAGTCCGGATTTATATTTACGAATTCACTGGAGGTGTGACATGGCTGAGCCCGTATTAGCGAGTCCGCATGCCGAGAGCAAACGTCCTTTTTTGACCGAACAAAGACGGAGCCGCTTCACTGCGTATACATTTATTTCACCGTTCTTTATTCTGTTCTCGATATTCGGACTGTATCCGATCTTCTTCACATTCTATTTATCGTTCTTCAAGTGGGATGCACTGGGTCCCATGAAATACGTGGGCTTCAAAAACTACGATCTGATCACCAGCGATCCGACCTTCTGGATCTCATTCAGCAACACGCTGATCATGGGCCTGATGGGTACTGTGCCGCAGGTGTTCCTGGCGCTGCTTCTGGCTGTGCTGCTCCACTCGGGCATGACCCGGTTCAAAAAGACTTTCCGCATTCTCTATTTCATGCCGAATATCACTTCCATCGTTGCCGTTACGCTCGTATTCAGCACCTTGTTCGGTAACAACGGAATGATCAACTGGCTGCTGGGCGGAATCGGTGTAGAGAGCATGGCGTTCAACTCCGGCTGGTGGGGAGTCAAAATCGCCATTTCAACGATGGTGATGTGGCGCTGGACGGGCTATAACGCGATTCTGTTCCTCTCCGGACTGCAGAGTATTCCGATGGATCTGTATGAATCTGCCCGGATCGACGGGGCTAACCGCAGACAGCAGCTGTTCTCCATCACCTTGCCGCTGCTTAAGCCGTTTATTATTTTCGTAACCCTGCAATCGACAATTGGTGCCCTGCAGCTCTTCACAGAGCCGTATGTCTTCCTCGGCCAATCCGGAACCGGATCTACCCGGCAGGAAGGTATCACGATGGTTACCTATTTGTATAGCGAAGCATTCCGCAACGGATTCTTCGGTACTGCGGCGGCTACAGCAGTTCTGCTGTTCCTCGTTACGATACTGTTCTCTGTCCTGAATATGCTGATTTCCAGAAGCGGCAGCAGAGAGACTGGAGGGAAAAAAGCGTGAGCACACTTCGTATGTTCAGAAAAAAACCGGATGATCTCGGCTTTTTCGGCAAGCTGGGCTTCTATTGTCTGCTGATCCTCGGGGCACTGGTCTCTATCTTCCCGTTCTATTGGATGTTCGTCGTCGGTACGAATGACAAGGGAGCTGTGTTCCATGTACCGCCGCTATTGACGGTTGGAGACCAGTTCTTCGACAACTTCAAGCGTGTGCTGGAAAAATCGGACTTCTTCCAGGCGCTCGGCAACTCGCTGTTCGTATCGTCTATGGTGACGATCTCGGTCGTGTTCTTCTGTACATTGGCCGGTTATGCGTTCGCCAAATATGAATTCCCGGGTAAAAATATGCTGTTTGTATTCGTAATCGCTACACTGATTGTTCCGCAGCAGCTCGGGGTATTGCCGACCTATGTTATTATGGCTAAGCTGCATTGGATTGACAGCTTCAAGGCGCTGATTGTGCCGGCGATGGTTAATGCCTTCGGGATTTTCTGGATGCGCCAGTACATATCCGCTGCGGTTCCAACCGAGCTGATTGAAGCCGGACGGATCGACGGAGGCGGGCACTTCAGAATTTTCTGGAAGATTGCGGTGCCGGTAATTACACCTGCAATGGCTACACTGGGTATTCTCAACTTCATGACCGTATGGAATGATTTCTTCTGGCCGCTGGTGGTGCTGAAGAACAAGGAGCATTATACAATACAGATTGCTCTGCAGCAGCTGTTCACTACCCGTGACGGTCTGGATTATGGAATGATTATGTCCGCAACCTTCACGGCAACCTTGCCGCTGCTCGTCGTATTCCTGCTGTTCAGCCGCTGGGTTATTGCCGGTCTGACCTCAGGCGCTATCAAGAGCTGATGAACTGTTATTGGCTGTAACAGGAAATATAGAATGCTGTGAAGAATAATAATGGACAGAGTCAGCAGGAGGAAGGGACCATACATGAAGCTCCGCCGCAAGATCTTGTTCGCTATTATTCTTCTCGTATTCATTCCCGTGATCGTTATGGGGATTGTTACGTATGTCAATTTCTCCAATGCCATGGAGAAGAAATCAAGCAATTTCTACTGGATTTCACTGCTGGAGACGGACCGCAAGCTCAAGTTCGCGCTCAGCGAGATTTCATCGATTACCAATTCTGCGATCACGCAGCCGGCGATTCAGCAATCGCTCAAGCAGCAGAACTTTGTGCTTACCTATGACCGCAAGCAGGAGATTAACAATCTGCTGATCAATCATCCGATGGTCACATCCTTCAGTCTGTACGGTAAAGACCGGCTGCTGTATCAATATAATGCGCCGATGTCTTTTGCCGATATGCACAAACAGGTCTGGTTCGGAGCGATGGAGAGCGCTGAAGGGCGTCCCGTCTGGTCCGGTCCCGGAGAGAACGGCTCGGCAAGCGCGGGCAAACCGGTGCTGGTACAGGCCAGAGTCATTAAAGATTATTATTCACTGGAGGATATCGGCTATCTGGTTGTGTATGTCAAGCCGGATTTGCTCGATCAGATCTTCTGGGAAGCGGCGACCCTGAAAAAAGGGGATATTCTGCTGGTGAACAAGCAGGGCAATATCGTCTTCAACAAGTCCGGAGAGTATATTGGACAAAGGACGGATTTTCCTTTTTTGCAGGAGAATTATACCCAGGAGCAGGACTATTACATTGACAATTATCAAGGGGAGCGGTCTCTGATCACTTTCCTGCCTTCACATAATACAGACTGGTATCTGGCCGCAATTACCCCGATGAATCTGATTTCATCGGAATCGGTGTCCATCCGCAATATCGCCATTATTCTTGGGATGGTATCGCTGCTGTCTGCTTTTCTGTTCGACCATTATTTCATCCGCAGGCTCGTCCGCAGCATTAACAGTGCGGTGAACGGGATGAAGCGGGTCAAGCAGGGGATATTCATGCCGATCACGGTGCCGCTCCGTGCCAATGATGAGAGCGATTCGCTGATCGACGGCTTCAACCGGATGAGCTCGCAGATCAATGAGCTGATCGAGCAGGTGCAGACCGAGCAGGGGCGCAAGAAGGAAGCGGAGATGCAGGCGCTGATGGCGCAGATTAACCCGCATTTCATCTATAATTCACTGGAATCCATTAATTCGATGGCGGTGCTGGCCGGCAACAAGGATATCAGCAAAATGGTCATCTCGCTCGGCAGGCTGCTGCGCATCAGCATCAGCCAGAATCAGGAGCTGATTCCGCTGCAAATGGAGTTCGAGCATGTCCGCCACTATCTTGATATTCAGAAGTTCCGTTTCGAAGAGAAATTCTCTTATGAGCTGGACCTGCCCGATTCCCTGAAGATGGTGATGACCCAGAAGCTGATTGTCCAGCCAATCGTAGAAAACGCTTTATATCATGCCATTGAGCAGATGGAGGAGCATGGAACCATTACGGTCAAAGCCCAGGAGAACGGCAAGGATATCATTATAATCGTCAAGGATAACGGGCCGGGCTTTGACCTTGCGGTGCTGATGAGCCAGTGGAACAAGGAACGGGCCAATCTGAGGAAATACAGCGACAGCGGGGTGGGGCTGAAGAATGTACATGAGCGCCTGAACATCCGGTTCGGCAATCCTTATGGCATTCTGGTCTGCTCATCCCCCGGCTTCGGATCAGCGGTTTGTATCCGCATTCCGAAGATTCAGCCATCATGAGAAGGAGAAACGGAATGAAGGACCAGCGGAACGTTGCGAGATGGTTGACCAATTGGGGGTGGATTCTGCTCTACATCGTGCTGATGTCCGGTGCGGTCTGGTTCATTATGCAGGAAGACCGGGAGCCGATTGAAGATAACTCTCCCGAGAAAATCACCTTGACCTTCCGGCACTTCTGGAACAAAGAGCATGACCGGCCGCTGCTGGCCATCTTCGAGGAGGTTGTGCGGAGCTACCAGGAGAGCCATCCGAACGTGAAGGTGAACTTCGAAGGACTGGATCAGAACATTCACCGGGAGCAGAAGCTGAAGAGCGAGATGGTGACGGGTACGCCGCCGGATATGTTCGTTTTGTTCGGCGGGGCGGAGATTGAGCCTTATGTCCGTTCGAACCGGCTGATGGATCTGACCGAGTTCACGGACATGAACGGATTAAGCAATCAGTTCAAGGACCTGCATCTGTGGACCTTTAACAAACATATTTATGGCCTGCCCATTGAAGGCAATGCAGAGCCGCTCTATTACAACAAAACCATTTTTCATAAGCTTGGACTGGAAATTCCGGAAACAGTGGCGGAACTGGACGAGACGATTGTGAAGCTGAAGCAGGCAGGCTATATCCCGTTCGCCCTGGGGAATGAGGACCGCTGGCCTGCCGGGATCTTCGCCCATTACTTAATGGACCGCTATGCCGGGCCGGAGCTGATTCAGGAGCTGGTGACAGGCGAGAGTGAAGCCGGATTTCAGAACAGCGGCTATATGAAGGCCTTCCAGCATCTGAACCGGTGGATCGGCGAGGGCGCTTTTAGCAGCGAATCCAACGATACGTCAACCGAGAATGCAGTGCGTCTGTTCACTGACGGGAAGGCGGCGATGTATCTTAACGGTAACTGGGACATCAATCTTTTCTCAGGCCAGACAGCTCCGGCGGAATTCCAGAATCAGGTGGGTGTGATTCCGTTTCCGGCGCTGGTCAAAGGGGCGGAGCCGTCGATTGCCGGCGGCTACACCATGGGAATCGGGCTGTCATCGAGCCTCACCGGTGCGAAACGGGAAGCTGCGCTGGAGCTGATGAAAGGCTTTTATACCAAGGAAATCCAGACGCGTATTGTGTACGAAGGCCTGAGAATACCCTCGATGCGGATTGCCTTCGATCCGGATAAGACCGGACCGGTATTCGCTCAGGTGATGGAGCTGATGGAAGAGAGCCACCAGAGCTTCGTACCCTACGATAATCTGTTGTCTCCTGAAGTGAAGAAGACATTCTTAAGTGTGATTGAAGAGATGATCGGCGGAGGAATGCAGGCCGATCAGGCTCTACAGGAGCTGCAAGACGCGTCCAAGCAATACTGGAATCTGATCCGGAGCTCGGACGTTCAATAAAGCCTGGGGGGGTGCAATAAAATGAGTGAGCATCAGGAGAAATATAAAGTATTGCTCGTGGATGATGAGCCGATTATTCTGCGCAGCCTGAAGGTTGCGATTCCTTGGGAAGAGCTGGGTTTGACTATTGTTGGTGAAGCGAAGAACGGGGAGGCCGCTCTGCAGCTGATTCAGGAGACTTCACCGCAGATCATCATCAGTGATATCCGCATGCCGGTCATAGACGGGATTGCGCTGATGAAAGAGGTGCTCCCGCGCAGCTCCAAGCTGATCTTCATCTTCATCAGCGGGTACGGCGAGTTCGAGTATGCCAGGGAAGCTTTGCGGCTCGGCGCGTTTGATTATCTGCTGAAGCCGATCGATCATGAGGAACTGGCGGTCATGCTTGCCCGGGCCAGAGAACGGCTCGACCGCCAGAAGGAGAATGAGCAGCTGATGCTCTCCGTCCAGACCTTGTCGCTGCTTGCCCGTGAGCGGATGCTGGCCGAGTTCACGCTCGGCAATCCGCGCCCGCTGCAGCATCTGAAGTGGCTGGAGAACAGTGAGCTTGAGGAAGAATATTTCATGGCCGTTGTCCGTCTGGACGACTATGCCGGCCTCACGGCCAAGTGGAGTGCAGAAGAGAAGCATCTCTGGCTGTTCGCGGTCCGCAACATTCTGGAGGAATGGTCGCTGGAGAACGGGGCGCTGTCGATCTTCCCGTTCTATAACGGGGAATGGATCCTGCTTTTCCCGGCCGCCATCAGCACCGGCAAAAGAGCGCTAGGTGAACAGCTGATCAACGGCATCAAGAGATACTCTAAGCTGAACTGCTCTGTGGGCATCAGCCGCACCACCCGGGGGATAGATCAGTTAAGCACGGTGTATCCCTTGGCCGCGCAAGCCTTGTATCAGCGTTTCTATTCCGGTCAGGCGGGCGTGTTCATCGAAGAGGAGACTGCGGCAGCCGGCAGCCGTGAGGTGAAATATCCCAAGGAACTGGAGCTCTCGCTGATTGAGAGTATCCGCACATTGAACCTGGAGCGTATGCTTGCCCTGTTTGATGAAATGTCTGTCTTCATAGAATCCCAGGCCCTGCCGCAGCAGCTGGCGGAACGCCTGATTATTGAGATGAGTGTGGTGCTGTACCGGCAGTTCGAGCATCTGAACACCCATGGTGAATGGTCGGTTGAAAGTCTGTTAAGCAAGCTGCATGGCCTTGGAACACTGTCGGATATGATTGAAGTGCTCAAGGCGGAATTCCGCGAATGGCTGCAGCAGAGTCACAGTACGGCCGTCCGCGAAGACGGACGCAGCATCATTGAGAAAGTCAAACGGTACATTGAATCCAATTACCATAAGGATCTCAGCATCGAAGAGGTGTCCGAGGTGGCCGATCTCAGCATCAGCCATTTCTGCACCCTGTTCAAACAAATCTCGGGCTATACCTTCCTGGAATTCGTCACTCACTGCCGGATGGAGAACGCCAAGTACATTCTGCAGAACAGTGCGGTGAAGGTCTATCAGGTAGCTCCAATGGTCGGTTATCAGGACCCGCGATATTTCACGCAAGTGTTCAAGAAGGCCACGGGCAAGACGCCAACGGAGTATCGTGAGGAGCATGTGAAGCAGGCTTGATGCAGCGGGGCGGCTCTAACTGTAAAGAGTAGATAAGGAAAGATAGGAAGTTGGAACGTAGGAACATAGGCATATAAGAATATAAGCATAAGGACGAGCACAAGCACTTTGGGCACCTTCGGGTGCTTTTTTTTAT
>NZ_WHOB01000017.1 GCF_013141775.1 Paenibacillus phytohabitans | reverse complement strand
ATAATCAGCTACCTGTCACTGTTTGTTGTTTTAAATCTAGTAAATAGGAAACACTAGTATTGTAGATTTGAAAGGGGGAATAAGGAATGGAAGCTTGTCGTATATCAATGGTAAGGATTGACACAGTGAGAAAGCATTTTCCGAAGAAAAGAGAAATGTTGTCTGAATTTGAAGCACTAGAAAATGCCTATCTTGATGGAATGAGAGAAATACTGAGCGAGGTGGCTGCCAGAAGACATCTTGAGATATGGGGAATGCGATCTAACAATCCTCATATCCGGAAGGTTAACGAAGAGTCTTCTTATGCAATCAATCGCCTGCACAGTAGTTTAAACGAGACTCAACGTGAATTGTACGGATTCATGGAGGAGGCTATGAACACAGAACAGGGTCTCGAAGAAGAAGCTTTTGTGATCGGATTTCTGGAGGGATACCGCTTTATAAAAGAGCTTCAAAGATCGGGTGGAGGTCTGACTCTGGTTTAGAAGATACCACCTGATATGCTATAATAATAGTAATTTTTTAACCGGAGGGTCCAAGATGCGATGGGATGAAGTTCAGGAGCGTTTCCCTAATGAATGGGTCATTCTTGAGGCGACTAAGGCCCATTCCAAGGAAGGCCAGCGATTTATTAAAGAAATGTCCGTGATCGACTCCTATGAGGATTCTACCAAAGCATTGAAGCGGTATAGTGAACTGCACCAGGGTGACCCTCACAGAGAGTATTGTTTCTTTCACACCTCCCGCCCTGAGGTTGTAGCGCGAGAACGATATGTCGGGATTAGAGGGTCCTGATGAGTATAACAGAGATTTTCAAGTGGAAATCGGAAACATGGATATGAAGTACCAGCGAAGACACCTTAAGGGTGTCTTTTTTCGTTCTAAGATGAGGATTAACAATTGTTCCCTATTCTTCCGATAGATAAAGAGATACATATTTTAACTTAGGGATAGTATTGTGGGAAAAAACCCAAAATGAAGTACTACTAATTGATCTCATTATGATTATTGTCGGTTCGTTTAAAGATAGTGTAGGTAAAAGAATTAAGGCAAAGAAACATACATAGCTAATCCAATGAGTTCTGCCTGTTAGGGCAGGAATCTAATCTTATGTTGCCAGACGGCTGTCAGGCATGTCCAAGAGAGCAGTAAAGAGTAAAGTATTATAGGGGTATGGTAGTACAGGCAGTATCAAATAAATTGTAGGAGGATTTAAGAATGAAGTTAGTTAAAATGAGAAAATCTGTGTTTGTTTCAACTATTGTGGTTTCAAGTCTACTGTTTGGCACAGTGGGGGTATTTGCAGGAAATGGTGTTGAAGCGATCAAGGCCAAATTGAACCACGATATCAAGTTTGTTCTTAACGGTTCCAAATGGACTCCAAAAGATCAATCGGGTAATAACTTATCCGCTTTGGTATATAACGGTTCTACATATGTTCCCTTGAGATCTGTTTCAGAAGCTCTTGGAGCAGAAGTTGATTTTGATGCAGCCTCTTTAACTATTTCCATTGATGGTTCAAGTGGTAGTGGTATTCCTTATAAGGATGCCAGTACGGCATCGACCCCACAAGAACCTGCTAAGCAACCTGCTAACCCGACCCCGACAATCACGCCACCTCCAGCAACGACGACTGCTTCGAATAATAGTGGTAAAACCTCTAGTTCTGCAATTCCAATTGGTAAGTCGGTTACATTTAATGACCCTTACAGTTATGATGGTCTTACGTTTACAGGAAACTATACTGTCTCCGTAAGCTCAGTAAAGTCAATCTCAAGAAGTGAAATTGCAGCTCTTGGTTTCAGAGAACCAGAAGCAAATGGCTTAATTGAGTACAAATTGGCTAAGGTGAAGTTCGTTTTGAATAACGGAAAGCTTATCTCTGATGATAAAAACGAAGGTACTTTTGTTAATGTTGATTTTGTACCAGAACTGTGGGGTTCTAAAACTTCAGACGAAAACAGTATCATCGGTGTAACATATTCTGGTTTTACTGGATCCTTGGATGAGGCTATTGATGACGCAACTGATTTAAAAAAGCTTAAGGCGGGTGAAAGTTACAGCTACACTGCAGAAGGTCTTGTACTCGTACCTGTACATAAGGGGTTGACTAACTATATGATCATTCAGCTGAGAGATCATTCTGGTGACAAATATGACAATTCATTCTTTTACTTCAATCTTGAGTAATTAAGGAGTCTATACTCAAAGTTGATTTTTTGTTTAGATATTAGGGGTATCCTTAAAGTCATAGTATGGCTTAGGGGTACCCTTTGTTTCTTGAGCACGAGAGACATCAGATTGCGGTAGGTCATTTCACGAACGGATGGTTATAATCTAGTTATATGCTTCTAGCGAAATTTGTAGGGATTTACTATGCAGAAATATACTTTATTAAAAGTAACATTTCTTTCAAATATTAAAAAGACACCTTTTAAGGTGTCTTTTTTCGTTTATGCCCCTGACTGGACGAAGCGAAGTGTGAGAGCTTTCACTTGTACATATATTATGAGCATCGCCTCAACTAATATGAATTAACCCTTTTTACTTTACTGTATAATGACATTTATCTAAACAAGATGAATATGAAGGTTGCAGAATCAAGATTGATGCAATCATAAATTAAACGGCCAATGTGGAGGGATTGATATCATGAGTAGAAGTTTTCTCATTTTGTATGGAGTCGGCGGCAGTGGACCGGATCATTGGCAGAGATGGTTACAGCAAGAACTGGAGAAGCAAGGTGAAAAGGTTTATTTTCCTGAGTTTCCAGACAAGGATCAACCGGACAAGGGGATTTGGCTTGATTATTTATCTTCTGTATTTGAAGAAATTCCGCAGGATGAAGAAGTCATCGTTGTGGCCCACAGCTTAGCGTGCATCATGTGGTTTCACTATGCGGCTTCGCAGCCGAATCGAAAGATTCAGAGGGCTATTCTGGTAGCGCCGCCATCGCCATTGTTGAACTATGAGCCTGTGATGACATTTTTTCCTGTGCCGGGTAACTTGGCTGAGATTGCAACTATGGCGGACAAGACGCTGTTAGTTTTATCCTCGACAGATCCGTATTGTCCGGTAGAGGAGGCCTATCATTACTTAGGTTTAGGAGTTCCTTGCGTGGTGTTGCCTAAAATGGGACATATCAACGTAGAAGCGGGCTACGGTCCGTGGCCTTGGATTCTTGATGTATGCTTGAACCAGCAAATTTCGTTTTGAAAATGTAGATGAACTAGTTGCGTCGCCCATCTAAATTATAGTTCGAGTAGATCACGGTTCGGCTCAGAGAGTTCCTTAGGGAACTCTTTTTTCATGTTTTCAGCAAAATAAAAAATAAGACCATACGTTCGTGAAAATCGTATATTTTCCTCAAATTTGGTGTATAATAAGGCTGACTGTTAAGCTTATTCCAAAGGGGATGAAGAATGATGTCAATCCGTTTGAACCCGTATTTTGTTTTTAACGGAAACACAAGAGAAGCGCTTTATTTCTATGAAAAAGCGCTGCATGGCAGCGTAGTCGCAATCACGACGTTCGGAGACCTGCCGGAAGATCCGGAGCATCCGCTGACCGATGAGATGAAAACGCTTGTGATGCATGCGCATCTGAAGGTCGGTAATGCAGATCTCATGTTCTCCGATACTTTTCCGGGCACGTCGCATCAGGCGAACGGGGATACGGTTCAGATTGCCATTCATCCTACAGAAGAGGCAGACGCACGGGGGATTTTTGCTGCACTGGAAGACGGCGGTCAAGTGGTCATGCCTCTGCAGAAGACGGATTGGAGCCCTTTGTATGGGATTGTGAAGGACAAGTTCGGCGTTACTTTTCAAGTGAATGTCCCCGGGGAGGAATAACTTGTGGCAAACATCAATCAGAGAATCGTTCCGCATATATGGTATGACAAGGAGGCGGTAGAAGCTGCCCATTTTTACGCTTCTGTGTTCCCGGACTCCAAAGTTACGAGTGTTACAACACTTCATGACACTCCGTCAGGCGACTGCGATCAGGTTTCTTTTGAAATTTGGGGGCAGAAGTTTATGGCGATCAGTGCAGGGCCGTATTTTAAGCTGAATCCGTCCGTGTCTTTTTTCGTTAATTTTGATCCTTCACGCGATAAGAACGCAGCAGAGAAATTAGATGAGGTGTGGAACAAATTATCCGATGGCGGCATGGCTTTGATGCCGCTCGATAAATATCCGTTCAGTGAGCGGTATGGCTGGATTCAGGACAAGTATGGCGTCTCATGGCAGTTGATTCTTACGAATCCGGAAGGTGAAGAGCGGCCTGCTATAATACCGTCATTTATGTTTGTCGGTGATAACTGCGGCAAGGCAGAAGAGGCGATGTCCTTCTATTTATCCGTCTTTAAGGATTCACAGCAGGGCACGATTGCCCGCTACCCTGAAGGCCCGGGGCCTGACCAGGAAGGAACGATTATGTTCGCTGACTTCATGCTGGAGAATCAGTGGTTCACCGCAATGGATAGTGCGCATGATCATAAATTCAGCTTCAACGAAGCCATATCCTTCATGGTGAAATGCGACTCGCAAGAGGAGATTGATATCTATTGGGAGCAGCTTTCTGCGGTTTCTGAAGCCGAGCAATGCGGCTGGTTGAAAGATAAGTATGGCGTGTCCTGGCAGATTGTTCCGGCCGCAATGGACGAGATGATGGAGAAGGGCACGCCGGAGCAGCTTGCGCGTGTTACAGCGGCGTTTCTTAAGATGAAGAAATTTGAGCTTGCGGAACTGCATAAGGCTTATAAGGGCGAATGACTGCATAACCCTTATTCTGTGCCAGGGGATTTGCTGTAACGTGTTGCTTCAGTAATATGAAAAAAGCGATGAGGGTTGTTACCCCCATCGCTTTTTTGTCGCAGCTGCATTCTTATTTCTCAATGCTATTACCACCTCTATACTTCTTCCGGTATTGGGCCGGTGTCATTGCGTACACCTTTTTGAAGCTGGAATAAAATGTGTTGAGCGACGAAAATCCGAAGTTTTGGACGATGGGCTCAATCGGCGAGTCGGAGGCAATGAGCTCCTGACAGATGAAGCTTAGGCGCTTCTCCGAGATTTTGTCCGTAATGGACTGGTTTGTCTCCGCTTTATATAAACTGCGGAAATAATTAACGGATAATCCCAAATGATCAGCGAGCATTTTTGCGGACAAGTTCGGATCGGTTAATTGTTCTTCAATGAACCGGTCCGCCTGCTCGATCAGAGTCACATTCTTGGACAGCCCGCGGGCAGCTACAATGTCTTCGAGTGTCTTGGTGACCAAGGCTTCCATCCATGGCACCACCTTGTCCATCGTCTCCTGCTGAATAATCTGTTTCTCAATAGAAGTCAGCCCCCATGAACTGGGCAGAGGCTGAGCGGAATGCTCCTGCATGAGCCGGCGTATATCCATAAACAAGGTAATTAACGACATCTTACATTCAAAATAGGGCATTTCCCGCAGCTTGACTACGGCTGAGCGTATGACTTCCAGAACCGTATCTGCATTCCCCTTGGGAAGAGCCTGAGCGATCTGCCGCTCTTTGTTCGCAGGCAGATGGTACAGTTCTCCTGGCGCATCGGGTAGCCATTCCTTCACGATGAGCGATCTGTGTCCGAACCTGAACCGTTCCTGCGTCAGTTCATACGTCTCCATATATATCTCATGCATGTCGGTCAGGCCGGGCAGCGTCCTGCCCCAGGCGACAGTCGTTCCAACTGACAAATACTGCTCTATTAACTGTTGGGAGCCTTGCAGCTTCCTCGCATATTCTTCGGACAAGGGGGCGGATAGGACAACGGCCACGTGATCGTCACCCATATCCACCGTTTGCAGCTTGTGCTTGGACGATTGCAGCGACTCTTGAATAATATTGGACATTGCGAACCGGAGCAGACGCCGGTCCTTCTCCGGGTAGGTCTCCGAGAATTCCGAGAAGTGGTCAATCCGGAAGATGGCCACCGACAGCTGATCTACCGGCAGGTCAATGCCCCACTCCAGAAATTGAGAACCTATCTCCTCTGCTGAATGGTAAGTCTCCCCCAGAAAATCCCGTAAAAACCTCTCTCTGCCTAAAAATTTATTAAGCCGCCATTGCTCGGTCAGTTCGTTAATCTGATTATGCTGGGCTATAAACACATTGGATAAGTAGTCAAGTTCATATGTGCTGTATCCCAGACCGGGCTTTTCCGCTTGATGCTGCCGCATTACTCTGGTAATCAGTTCTTGAATGGGCGAGTATACCCGTTTGGAGATCAGCACGATAACGGTCCAGGAGGCTGCGAACAGGGCAATGAACAAGATCAGGCTGGTGTTGCGAAGAACCGTAATTTTATCCAAAATGACAGACTTCGGTATTGTTTCGATAAAGGTCCAATCCTGGATTCCTTTGATGGAGATGCCTGCGTAAACCATTAGCTGTTCTCCCTGATCCCGGGGATGAAAGAGCTTCCATCCGCTCTCGCCCTTAATCACGTGGCTTCTGAGCTCCGCAGTTTGTTCCTGATTCAAAGAAGTGCTGCTAAAAACCGTCTCCTCCCGGTCATTCAGAACCGCAACTGACCTGTCGCCATCCTTCGAATTGTCCTGAAGCAGGGTCATGAGATTATCTGTATCTACATTCATAACGAAAGCGGAAATAGAACTGCCTCTTTCGTAAAATCTTATGATGGTCATCACCTCTTTGGGCGTACTCCCGGTAAGAGGCAGGGACAAGGTTCTGGGAATGAGCACGCTATGGTTCGCCGTAACCGGATCCTGTAAACGCTTAATAATATCCTGATCGTAGAAAGTTTCCGCATCATTCAATCCAAGTCTGGAATCAACAACTGTATTCGTGTAATCGTTAATGAGGTATACCGAATCGATAGACGGATTGGCGTTCTTGATGTCCATAAGCCGGCTCCATACCTCAAAAGTCTCAAAATCGCTGTACTGATCTGAAAGGGCATATACCTTGAGGGCGCTGTCATCACTGGAGGAGAAGCTAAATTCCAGGGCCCATTCCATCAGCCGTGCGGTGTTCTGGGCGCTGTTCACCAGCAAGGATTCGGAATGATCGCCGATCTCTTCCAGAAGCGTCTTGGAGGACTGCCAATAGAGCAGCGCAAATGATATACCCAGCACCAGTACGTTTGCACTGACGAAATAAAAAATAAGCTTCATATAAGTAGGATGCTGCTTCAGCGATGCGAGGAGTGGACGTCTGAATTTCATTGCTGGAACCTCCGTAATCATAACTGCCGAGCTCATAAATTGTAGATTTATTATAGCATACCGATTATTTTCGTCTTCAGAATCGTTTGTTTTCGCAATAGTGTTGTTTTTGGGAAGTTTGTAAATCTGCGCTTGCAGGAAGGATTAGAGCTTTTCGGAATTGCCGTAGCAGTGAGGGCTTGATAAGGTGACGGCATAGATAACGGCGTGCTAATGCAATTGCCGGTCTTGATGAAAGGGGGGATATAAAAAGATGCAATACCCAATTAACACCAGTAAAAAGTCTAAACTGAACCATATTGTCCGAAATCCATTTCTTTATATTATGGCCGTGCCGGGGTTGTTGTTTTTTCTAGTGTTCAGTTATTTTCCCATATACGGGATTATGATTGCCTTCAAAGACTATAATTTTGCCAAGGGAATCACAGGAAGTGATTGGGTCGGTTTTAAAAATTTCGATTACTTTTTTACTTCAGGTGATTTCTGGACCATTCTGCGCAATACGCTGGTGTTGAACATACTGTTCATTTTCTTTACTACAGCCGCAGCCGTTTTAATTGCGCTTATGTTCAACGAAATCCGCAATAAGTATTTCAAACGAATATCGCAGTCTCTCATTTTTCTTCCTTATTTTATGTCTTGGATTGTGATAGGAATGATTGTCCAATCCTTATTCGGCGGGGAAGAGCCGATGATCAATAACTGGCTGCAAAATATCGGTATGGAGCCGGTCAACTGGATGTTTGAGTCGAAGCTTTGGCCGTATATTCTGACCGTTATCCGCGTGTGGCAAGGTGCGGGTTATCTTTCGATTATTTTTCTGGCCGCGATTACCGGCATATCGGAGGATTTGTACGAGGCTGCCCGGATTGACGGGGCATCCAAGCTGCAGATTGTAATGCGTATTACGCTGCCGCTGCTCGTTCCTACCATCATGATCATGACCTTATTGGCCGTAGGCAAGATTTTCAATGGCGATTTTGCTATGATCTATGCCATCATTGGAGACAACTCATCGCTCTATCCGACTACCGATGTCATTGATACCTTCGTCTTCCGCTCCATGAGACAGCTGCATGACTTCGGCATGTCTTCGGCAGTCGGCCTGTTCCAATCGGTGATGGGTCTGGTATTCGTCATTGCTGCCAACTGGGTAACCCGAAGGGTGTCTAAAGAATCTGCTTTATTCTAGGAGAATAACTATGAGACAGAAACAGAGCGCTGCGGATCGAACGTTTACAATATTTGCCCATACGTTCATTTTGTTGTTCACCTTATTTTGTGTGTTTCCTTTTCTGCTGATGATTATCGGCTCTATTACGGATGAACAGGAACTGATTGCGCACGGCTATACTTTGATTCCGCAAAAACTATCGCTGAACGCGTATAAGGCGGTTTTGCAATCGGATGTGTTATTCAACGGTTATGCGGTCACGATTTTTATCACCGTCGTAGGTGCATTAAGCGCGTTGTGTATTTCCGCAATGCTTGGCTATTCGCTGGCTAACAAACGGAATGTTCTGCAAACACCTTTTCTGTTCTTTTGCTACCTGCCTATGCTTTTTTCCGGGGGTATCATTCCATTTTATATTGTGGTCAGTCAGTGGCTGCATTTGCAGAATACCATTTGGGTACTCATCTTAACGATGTTATGCCAGCCGTTCCTCGTCTTTTTACTCGTGAGCTTCTTCCGCACCATTCCTGAGGAACTAGAGGAAGCCGCAAGAATAGACGGAGCGAATGAAATGAGAATTTTCTATCAAATTATGATCCCGATCTCCAAGCCGATTCTGGCTTCCGTTGGTCTCTTCTATGCTCTGAGTTACTGGAATGACTGGTTTATGGGATTGATGTTCGTGGATAATGAGAAGTTATATCCGCTGCAGTTAATTCTTCGCCGGATGGTATCCAATATGGAAGCCGCCAAAAATCTCATTCCCTCCGGAGCAGCAATTGCAGTGACTCCACCGACCTATGGTGTGCGGATGGCGACAACTGTGCTGACGATCGGCCCGATTGTCCTGCTGTATCCCATGCTTCAGAAGTATTTCGTCAAAGGTCTAACGGTGGGAGCCGTAAAAGGATAAACGGGGATGTCCGGGATTAACCGGACTAACCCAGTTCATTTCAGAATTTTGTTCATAGATATGGGAGGGTAACGGAATGAGATTAAAAAAATGGGTTGGCACGACAACGGCAACGGTATTGGTATCTTCACTGATCCTGGCAGGCTGCGGAGGCAATGCGAAGACTGGCGGCAATGAAGGGAGTTCTCCAAAGAATATGGAAAGTGCTGCACCCGCATCTAAGGAAACGGTGACATTGAAAGCTTATTTTCCGGGGGATAAACCGGTGGGCTTTGACGATGTGCTGCAGGCGGTCAATGACAAATTAAAAGCGGATAACGTCGGAGCGGCCTTGAACATCAATTTCTTGCCATGGACCGATTATGGGAATGCTGTATCCGTGAAGATGTCTGCCGGGGAAGATTTCGATATGTATTTGGATGCCCCGTGGATATCCATGAATCAGATGATCGAGGGCAATTCTTTAATGGAGCTGGATGCCGCGGTGGCCGAACGTCCGGAGCTCAAAGCATCCATTCCCGAGGAAATGTGGGAGTATAACAAATTCGGCGGAAAAATTATGGGGATTCCGCTCGGTACCACCCAGGGCCAGCTATATGGCCTTCTGATCCGCAAAGATTTGCGTGAGAAGTATGGACTTCCCGAGTTGAAAACCTTGGGGGATTTGGAGAAATTCCTGTATATGGTCAAGGAACAAGAGAAGGATGTCAAGCCCTTCGTCATTAACGGCATCAAAGCTGATAAACTTCCGTTTATCCTGAGCGAATCCGCTAATCTGGCGCTGGATGAAGTGCTCGAAATCGGTGTCAACATGTTCGCCTATTCCATCAAGGACAAGAAAGTAATCGGCCAATGGACCAGCCCGGTGATTGCTGATGGTTATGAACGCGTCACCCAATACTACAAGGACGGTATCATTTCCAAAAATATCGCACAGGAGCAGAATGCAGAGACACTGTTCAAGCAGGGGAAATATGCGGCCACTTATTATGCGGCGGATGGTGTGGAGGGATTGAAATATTCGGAAATGCTGCGAGACGGCAGCGACAAGCTTGAGATTTTCATTCCGAACGGGGATAAAGCCAAGCCGTATACCGCTTTCCAGCAATGGAATTTCCTGTGTATCCCGGCTGCTTCCAAGCACGCTGATTTGGCAATGGATGTAGCCAATTGGTTGTCCATTAAGGAAAACCACGATCTGATGGAATACGGCATTCAAGGGAAGGACTGGGAACCGGTCGGCGATTCGAGCTATAAGGTGCTGTCCAGCTATTCATTCCCGGGGTTCGTGCTAACCTGGCGGCCAACACTGAATCGCACGCCGGACACGATGATGAAGGATGACAAGAAGTGGTTCGACTTCTCTACCAACCCGGCCAATTTCACACTTAGTCCAACGGCGGGCTTTAACTTTAACGCTGAAAAGGTGAAGACGGAATATGCCAAAATCACTCCGCTTCACGATTCGACCTTCCTGCCGTTTAGCCAGGGCTTGGTGCCTGCCGAGGAAGGTAAGAAGATGATGAACAAAAAAATGGAGAGCCTCGGCGGACAAAAAGTAATCGAGGAAATTCAGGCGCAAATCGATGCGGTCACAGCCGGTAAATAAAAGCACTTAAAATACTGAAAGAGGTACTTCATATGAACATACAGCGCAGTGCGCAAAATCCTGTTATACGGGCCCGGGATGTCGCCCCCTCCCGTTCCGACTTTCGGGTGCTGGGTGCGTTTAATGCAGGTGTTGCGCAGTTAAAGGATGAAACGATTCTTTTACTGCGTATTGCAGAAGCGCCGTTATCGGACCGGGCGGACGAAGTGCTCGTCCCCAGGCTGAATGAAGAGGGTACGGAGGTACTTGTAGAACGTTACGACAAGACCGATCCGGGCTATGATTTCTCCGACTCGCGCTTCGTTGCGAAGGATGGACAAACGGTTATGCTCACCTCCTTATCTCATCTGCGGGTGGCGCGAAGCAAGGATGGCATTCATTTCGATGTGGAGCCGCAGCCGGCTCTGTTCCCGGAGCACGCTCTGGAAGCGTGGGGAATTGAAGATCCGCGTGTGACCCAAATCGGGGATATCTATTATATTACTTACAGCTCTGCTTCTGCCCGCGGCGTTGGCGCCGGCCTGGCAGAGACCCGGGATTTCCGGACATTCAAACGCCGTGGACTTATGCTGGCTCCCGAGAATAAGGATGTCATGATCTTCCCGGATAAAATTAACGGCAAATATTACGCTTTGCACCGTCCGGTGCCCAAGTCGTTCGGCTCTCCCGAGATGTGGATCGCCGAATCGCCCGATCTCGACCATTGGGGGAATCACCGCTTCCTGATGGGGCTAAGCGAACAAGGCTGGGATTCGGCTCGTATGGGCGGCGGGGCGGTTCCGATTCGAACCGAACGCGGCTGGCTGGCGCTGTACCACGGAGCGGACAGCAAGCACCGCTATTGTATGGGCGCGGTGCTGCTTGATCTGGAGAACCCTGCCAAGGTAATTGCGAGATCACGTGTACCTGTATTGGAGCCGGAAGCTGCCTATGAGGTGAATGGATTCTTCGGTAAGGTCGTGTTTTCGTGCGGAGCCCTGCTGCTGGATCAGACGGTCCGTATGTATTACGGTGCTGCAGACGAAGTGATGGCAGTGGCGGATATACCGCTGGAGGATATATTTAATACGCTAGTGTAGAAGGCTGAAGGCAGTGCGAGCTGCCTTCTTCAATCCATAAAAAGGAAAGCGCTATCATAAACGATTGAATTTAGATAGACAAAGGAGCGCATGTACATGACTGACAAAAGACAAAGGTTTGTAAAGAGATGGACATGTCTTGGTATTGTTTGTTTGTTGATATCCTCCATAGGGTTATATTCGCCCGTATCGGCGAGCACGCCCGGGGCGGCCAACGTTTCTCCAGAGATCGCTGAAATAAAATTGATGAAAAACCGGACGGCGGAATTTTATGTCTCCAAAGATATCATCAACGATGGAACGAACGGCCGGGTCGAATGGACCTATAAATCTCAGGCCGGTACGTACTTATCCAATCAAAACGCCAATGGAAGCTGGGGGGATGTAGATTATGCGAGTACAGCCTCCAGTGCCAATGGGAGGGCCTGGTCGCCTTATCTCGCCTTAGACCGGCTGCAGTCAATGGCTCAGGCGTTTGCTGATCCGAAGGGTCCATACTATCATAATGAAACCCTGTTAGGAGGCATTCAAAAGGGGCTGGACTATTGGTTTACGGTGAAGCCGACATCCACCAACTGGTGGGAGACCGGAATCGGCAAGCAATTAAGGCTGGGGAAAATCGCGCTTTTATGTGAAGGCTATTTAACAGAAGCGCAAGCTTCCAATATAATCGGCACGCTGGACAGCAGCCCTCATACTGTCGATGGAGCCAACTCATCCTGGTACAATCAGAATTATATGATCCGCGGCTTATTGCTGGAGGATGCCCAGATCGTCCGGAACGCTGTGGAAGCGTTTAATGTGCTATCCAATGTGACGGCGACTGTGACGGGAATCCAGTCAGACATGTCATTCTTCATGCATGGCAAAACGAATTATACGACGGGCTATGGAAGAAGCTTTGCCAGAGATATGTCATTCTGGGCATATGTAACCTCGGACACCTCATTCTCGTACAGCAAGGCGGCGATTGATTCGTTATCATCCTACCTGCTGGACGGCACCAGGTACCTCGTGAGAGGCGATGTTGCCGATCTGGGTATGGGGATGAATGGACCGGAGTGGCCGGATTATGCTAGCGCGGCTTTGACCTTCTATGAAGATCCGCTGCAGTGGATGCAGGCGGCCAATCCGAAGCGCGCAGCCGAGTTTGCGGGTTTTCTTGAGAACATCCGCAGTATTGGTACGAGCACGAGCAACGGACTGGATGCTAGCAATATGACGCAATGGCAGACGCTAGTCTCCTCGCATATGCGGGATGATTATGGGATTACGGTCAAGATGTCTTCCAGCACGGTCAAAGGCGGGGAGTGGAGAACCATTAATCCTAGCGGATATAACCTGCTCTACTGGACGCCGCAAGGAGCCACTGCCATTCAGAGAACCGGGGATGAATACAGGACGGTTTACCCGCTGATGGACTGGGCCCATGTTCCAGGTACGACGGCACCGTATGTACTCACGAAGGATGCGAATTTCAACAATCCCAAAACATTTGTAGGCGGCGTGACCAACGAGCGTTATGGAGCCACAGCGTTTGATTTCAACAAGCTGAGTACAAGCGGCAAAAAAGGCTACTTCTTTTTCGATGATGAAATGGTGGCGCTAGGCACAGGTATCGCTTCAACTAACGCTGCACCGGTCCATACAACATTGAACCAAAGTCTGGCGGCAGGGGATGTGCTCGTAGACGGAAAAGTAATAGCGGACGGAACGGTGCAGGCTAACGGGCGCTGGGCATATAACGATAAGATCGGCTATGTTTTCCCGAATCCTACCGGCTTTCAAGTGAAGCGGGAGACGAAGACGGGAAAATGGGGCGATGTCATCACGGGAAGCTCAACGGAGCCGATCACCAAGCCGGTTTTTTCAATATGGCTCGATCATGGCGTGAAACCGACTAACGCTTCCTATGAATATATCGTATTGCCGAATAAAACCCCTGAAGAGGTCAGCAGCTACGCAAGCGTGAGCCCGAGCCCGGTCAGTATTCTTGCGAATACACCGTCGGTTCAGGCAGTCCGGCACAATTCCCTTGGCATTGCGGAATTGCTGTTCTATCAACCCGGGACGGTGACGCTAAGAGACGGCTTGACGGTCACCGTGGATAATCCGTCCACGGTAATCATTGACGAATCCGCTTCACCTGTACGCATCTCGGTCGCTAATCCAGAAACGCCGGGGATTACAGTGAACGTAACGCTGAACCGTAACGGAGAAAAAACCACGACTACCTTCAGACTCGGCAAGGATACGTTTACCGGCCGGAGCATGACGCTAAACGAGGGAACCTCTCTCGACGACAGAGGGTTCGATCTCGCTTACAGTAAAGGAGCGACCGCTTCCTCCAGCCAAGGCAAGCAATTTGCCTCGAATGCAACCGATCTATACAGAAGTTCCTATTGGAGTTCAAGTGCTTCGGACAACGAGTGGATTTATGTCGATCTGCAAGATCAATATATGATCCATAAAGTTAGGCTAAATTGGGAAAAGGCGTACGGGAAAGGCTATAAAATTCAAGTGTCGGAGGATGCTGTCACCTGGAAGGACGTTTATACAACTTCGATGGGGGATGGCGGAATCGACGAACTTTCCTTTGGTAAGGTCAATGCCAGATTCGTCCGGATGCTGGGCGTTCAGCAGGGCACCGGGGACGGCTATTCGCTTGCTGAATTTAATGTGTTTGAGGCAGTGGCACCCAATCTCGCCGAAGGCATGAAAGTAACGGCAAGCTCGGCCAGAGCCGCCGATGTGTCTCCCGGAAATGCGGTTGACGGGTCATTGACGACCCGCTGGGGATCTAACTATGCTGATCCGCAGTGGATTTACGCCGATCTTGGCTCCAGCCAACCCATCACGAAGGTCATGCTGCATTGGGAAAGTGCGTATGGGAAGGAGTACCAAATCCAGATTTCTGACAACACGGCGGACTGGACGACAGTATACAGTACCGCCACCGGAGACGGAGAAATCGATGAGATCTCCTTCGAACCGGTGAATGCAAGGTACGTCCGGATGTATGGTACGAAAAGAGCGACCACGTACGGCTACTCGCTCTGGGAATTTAAAGTGTATGGTCCAGAGAACGTACAAAAGGTTCCAGCCCGGGTTGAACTAGAAGCAACGCCATCTTCCGTGGCGGCTGGAGGCAAAGTGTCCGTTACAGGTGTAGTCTACGATGGCGCCGATCTTCCGGTCCCCGGCGTGGAGGTCGAAATCGCGTCTGCATCGGGCAGCATCGAAACGGCTAAAGCAGTAACGGACGTTAACGGCCGGTTCAACACGGTCTATACCGCGCCTTCCGCAGCCGGAGAAGTGACGATCGCGGTTGTCCTGCCTGCAAGTCCGACCGTGACGGATACGGTTACCGTATCCGTGAACCAGGACGTACAAGTGCCCGCCCGAATCGAACTTCAGGCAGCGCCGTCTTCCGTGACATCCGGAGGCATCGTATCCGTTACGGGAGCCGTCTACGACAGTGATGATCTTCCGGTATCCGGCGTAGAGGTCGAGATCGCGGCTGCATCGGGCAGTGTCAATGATGCCAGTGTGGTAACGGACGTTAACGGCCGGTTCAGCACAGTCTTTACAGCGTCGTCTGCTGCCGGAGAAGTGACGATTACAGCAGCCTTGACCGCGAATCCGTCTGTGAGCGGGACGACTACCGTTTACGTAGAAGGGGTCGTACAAGTGCCCTCCCGGATCGAACTCCAGGAGGCACCGTCTTCCGTGATGGTTGGAGGCAAGGTGTCCGTTACGGGAGTCGTCTACGACGGCGGCGATCTTCCGGTCCCGGGCGTAGAGGTCGAAATTGCGGCCTCGTCAGGGAGCATTGAGAGTGCCAAAGCAGTAACAGACGCGAACGGCCGGTTCAGCACGGTCTTTACGGCGCCTTCCGCAGCCGGAGAAGTGACGATTACAGCCGTCTTGACGGCGAGTCCGGCCGTGACGGATAAGATTACCGTCTCCGTAATTAAGGCTGCACAAGTACCCGTTCTAATCGAACTCCAGGCGACGCCGTCTGCCGTGACGGTGGGAGACGATGTATCCGTTGCGGGAATCGTCTACGACAGTGACAATCTTCCGGTCTCCGGCGTGGAGGCCGAAGTCGCAGCTTCGTCGGGCAGCTTCCAAAGCTCAAAGACAGTCACGGATGCGAACGGCCGGTTCAGCATGGTCTTTACAGCGCCTTCCGCAGCCGGAGAAGTGACGATTACAGCCGTCTTGACCGCAAATCCGTCCGTTACGGGGAAAATAAACGTTTCCGTAAACGAGCGTTCAAACGGCGGAAGCGGAGGACATTCGGGAGGAGGAGCTCCCGTGAGTCCGCCGGTAACTCCCAATAATCCGAACGTTAATCCAAGCGATGATCCAAACGGCGGTTCGGACACGCCGGACGTTCCGGTACCCGGTCATGCCTTCGCGGATATTGGCGGTCATTGGGCCGAAGCCAATATCCTGGAAGCAGAGAAGAGGGGAATGATCACAGGTTATCGGGACGGCTCGTTCCGGCCCGATCGCACGGTAACGCGCGCTGAATTCGCGGTGATGCTGGCGAATTCGCTGAAGCTTCAGAACGAAGAAGCAATCCTGTCCTTCAAGGACACTGACCGGATCGGGCAATGGGCCAAGGCAGCTGTTGCACGGGCTGTAGGCTTGGGGCTTATCCAGGGAGATAACAATAGTAACTTCCGTCCCGATGCGCCTATGACGAGATCGGAAATGGCCGTAATGCTGGCGAGGGCATTAGACCTTGTACCCAAAGCTCATTCCGCTGGATTCGCGGATGACCGCGACATCCCGGTCTGGGCGGTTGGAGCGGCAGCCGAGATGAAGAATCTGGGGATTATGCAGGGTAAGGGTAATAACTGCTTCTTCCCGAAAGATGCCGCGACGAGGGCGGAAACGGTCACGGTTCTGCTCAGAACGCTTGCAGTGAAGGATCAGGAATAGGAAGTAGAACAAATTCGGCCGGGAAAACCTGCTTGAGGGCAATTGAAGGAATGAACCCAACAAGTTGGACATACAGTGGAACTACAGGAGGTGTTGCATGGTTATCCAACTTAGTATTGCTTTGGCTGCAGTTGCTTTTATCTGTCTGGTTGGTTTCTTGATTCTTACGCTGCGCAAAGGAATGACTACACTCTCAGAGACCAATAAGACGCTGGTTGACGTAAGAAATGCGATTCATGGCTTAACAGGAGAGGCTACCCAACTCATTCATACGGCTAATCAGGTTACCAGGGATGTGAAAGGTAAAATCAAAACGATAGATCCGATTTTTGAATCTGCGCACAATGTGGGTGAAGTGATTCAGACCGTGACAGAGACATTCAAAAAAAACGCTTCGGAAATAGGGCAAAATTTAAATCAAGAATCCGAAAAACCTCCAGTCAAGCAACAAAGCATCCCCATTCGCGTCAATACAAAATTTCAATAAATTTCAGAAAAAGACACCTTAAGGGGTGTCTTTTTTGTTTATGCGAATCTGGCTCTAACGGCCCCTTGTAAGCTCAACAAAGCTTATGCCGGGTATCATCTCACTGCGAAATAATCATTAACTCATAATACCGCAGAATTACTGCCAATATGAGCAAATGATTGTTTAAGCACCCTTTTCACATTTGATATGCTCGGGTTGTCCGAGAGGGTTCATCTCATCCTGCTTCAACGGTTCGGATTAGCCGGTACAAGAGGAGGTGCAAGAGGAGCATCACAGATTATTGCAAGCGGTTACAGAAGGATCTGCAACAAATTAAAATTAGGAGGCAATGAAATGAAAAGGACAGTTGCAAAGGTAACCAGTATAGTTTTGTTATTTTCTCTTGCACTATCTCTGATCGCCGGCGGATGGGGAACTACGGTAGCACACGCTGCGGGTCTTACGATAACGGGCAGTGGAGGCGGAAATGAAGCTGCTTATGTGGAGTGGTCACCAGTAAGCAATGCATCGGGATATAATGTATATGTTAAAGCAGCGGGCGCAGCGGACTCCCAGTATCAGCAGATTAATAACGAGTTGATCCGTAAGTATTCTTCCTATTGGAGAGCTGATGCCGTAGGGCTTGCAGCCGGAAGTTATGTGATGAAGGTTGAGGCCGTATCATCAGGCGCAGTGACGGCAAATACTGTCTCAGGAACGCTGGCGGTAGCGCCGTATGACCGGTCCGGATTTGCTTTTTCAGCCAATTCGCAATTTGGTACAGGCTCAGGTGCTTACAATGATAATGGGACGCTCAAAAGCGGGGCACAGGTGCTGTATATCACCTCCCAGAATGCACAAACCGTAACGCTCGGTGTGAAAACCAGCAGCTCGGGTACAGTACAAACCGGTGTTGGTCTGGGCGGAATTCTGACACTGAGACAAAAAGGCTACGACACAACACCGCTGGCCATCCGGATTATCGGAAAAGTTACAGCGGCTGACCTAAGCGGACAGCTCAACAGCAGCGGTTATCTTGAAGTCAAAGGTAAAAACAATTATACGGAAATGAATATTACCATCGAGGGTATCGGGAAAGATGCGTATGCCTACGGCTGGGGAATGCTGCTTAGATATACCGGGAATGTCGAAGTCAGAAATCTGGGCGTGATGTTATTCCCTGACGACGGTATCTCCATGGATACAGGCAATGCGAATGTATGGGTGCATAATAACGATATTTTCTACGGCTCTGCAGGAGGTGACGCGGACCAGGCTAAGGGTGACGGTTCAACGGACCTCAAGAAAGGCTCAACGTATATCACTATCTCGTACAACCACTATTTTGATTCCGGAAAAGCGGCTCTGGTCGGACTTAGTGAATCTGCAGAATTCTTTGTTACCTTCCACCATAACTGGTTCGATCATTCGGATTCCCGTCATCCGCGGATTAGAGTGGCTTCTGTTCATGTCTATAATAACTTCTATGATGGGGTCTCCAAATATGGTGTCGGCGTTACAACCGGAGCCTCGGCTTTTGTAGAATCGAATGTGTTCAGAAATACTAAAGATCCAATGCTTAGTTCCCTGCAAGGCACAGATGCTATAGGGGAAGAAGGAACGTTCTCCGGCGAAAACGGGGGTGTGATTAAAGCCTACAACAACAGTGTTGTTGGTGCGGCAAGTCTGATCTATGCCAACTCCAGTACCGGAACCGCTCCGGCGAATGCTACCTCGTTTGATGCCTACTTAGCTTCTTCGAGAAATGAGACCGTCCCAAGCTCATACAAAGCTCTAGTCGGCGGAACGGCGTATAACAACTTCGATACGAGCGTTGATACGGGAGTTAGTGCCTCAGATGTTGATAGCGTGAGCACTGTGGAACAGGTCGTTACGGCAGAAGCTGGACGCCAGGGCGGTGGAGACTTCACATGGGCTTTCAATGACTCTGTGGATGATGCATCGTATGCACTGAATGCCGCGCTGATGTCTGCAATCAGAGGTTACACGTCTGGGCTTGTATCGGTAGGAGGCAATTCCAGTCCGGTTGGGCCTACTCCGACTCCAACAGCAACACCAGCGCCAACAGCAACACCAGCGCCAACAGCAACACCTGCGCCAACGGCAACTCCGGTGCCGACAGCGACTCCAGTACCGACTGCAACGCCTGTACCAACAGCAACACCTGTACCAACGGCAACTCCGGTGCCGACTGCAACGCCAACGCCCACTGCTGGGGCAATTGTTCATAACTTCACTACATCCGGAACAACGAGCAGCTTCTTCTCTATTTCCGGGAATCTCTCCACGAGTAAAGGAACTGTAGTATATGGCGGTCTGACCTTAACGCAATGTCTGAAAATCGAGAGCGCTACCAGCATTGGATTCACAGCAGCCAAAGCCTCGACTTTAACATTAGTGTTCAACTCCGAAGGAACCAAAGTTAAAGTAGATGGAACCAGCTATACTATCACGAATGGTATTGCTACGGTCTCTGTTGCAGCGGGTGCGCATACGATTACGAAGGATAGTACTGCGAATTTGTATTATATGAAGGTGGAGTAGATAGTTTTAAAATCATAAATAAAAGACACCCTTAGAGGTGTCTTTTTAAATTGATCCTAAGAATCACGGAGATTGATCCTTGTTTATTTTTGTGATATTACGTCTAAGCGTACCACGTACACTCTGCAAATATGCTACGCTGATTTTATCGAATATAATTATGTAGCCGATAAAGGAGGCTCTTATGCCAAACATTCTCGAATCTCTATATCATGGCAGTTTATTTCCTAACGAGGATAGTATCTCCAAGGACGCCAATTACCGCCCGCTCAACAGGCAAATTACCGAATCTCTAGAGACTTGGTAGCAGAAGCTGTCCGCAGGCGAGTATGAGGAGCTGGAGTCTTTATTAGAACTGTATTCGCAAGTACAGGGGCTGGAGATGACAGCTGCATTTGTGTGGGATTAACTATATTTATTTTTCTACATAAGCTTTGCAAGTATAAATATGAGCGCGATTGTTAAATTAATCCTTTATAATCATAGGAAATTCAATTTTTAACCATAAGGGGTGCAGGATGAGAAAAGGGATTATTAGGTTAGGATTAATAAGTTTGATATTGCTTTGTACAATGGGTGCTACCGTAGTTAAGAATCCGCTGGAGGTTACCCAAAAGCTGTACGTCAAGAACGATCAGGGAAACAATATCATCTTAAAAAATGCAACGGAGTATGAGATGAAATGGTTCATAACCGATAAGAGTCCTTTTCAACAATACAATTTGTATAGGGGACCGGATGGGTTGATCTATGCTCAGAGTTTTGAAGAAATCATCGCAATTAATGCCAATTCTGGTAAATTCAGCTGGAGACTTCCGAGCGATTGGCAGGGCAATCTTGGATCCATGTTAGGGGCGGACGGAACCTATTATAACCTTAATTATGATGATGTGAAGCATTTATCCTCTACGGTATATCAAGCAGATGTCATGCGTTTTTCAAGTTCAGGAGAAGCAACCACCATGAAAAATATTAAGCTGCAGATAAAAACCTTTTTTGAGGATGGCGCTTTATTCGATTTTTATCATGCAGGAGATAGCAAGGGGAATTATATTGTTCTGACGGATAAAGGCCTGCAGTCCATCGGTAAGGATGGATCAACGAATTGGCTGTTGACTACTATTTCCTTAAAGGATAGAACATTGGACTTCAACGACATAGGAGCGCTTAATGCGGATTCTAATGGTCATGTTATTGTTGATTTCACAGATGCCCAGGCTATTCTGGATACGAGCGGGAACATTATACGGGTTGAGGATTATAGCGAGATAAAAGCTAAGCCCGTAAATTATTCAGACGTGGGCGATAAGGACGGGCATGGCGGCTATTACATACTTAATGATAGAACGAATACTCTTCAGGATCTGGATTTCAAGACACGTAAGCCGAAGTGGAGTTATTCATTGAATCAATATGAAAAGGCTGCCGGAATAGGTTTCTTCTCAAGAAGCTTTGCGACAGACATTAAGGGCAATGTATACTTCGGCGCCAATAACGGCAATGTGTATTCATTAGATTATACCGGGAAGCCGCGCTTTACGCTGTCGGTTGGCAGCCGTTCACTCTCTTATCCAGACATCCTTAGCGTAAATGATAATCTCACGGTTATTAGTGTGAATAACAACATCATCTGCCTGCAAAAAAAGAGTAAATAATTGTCTGAGATTGAATTGCAATTTCTGTTCCGAAAAAAAGGAGGACGGACCCTTGCGGGCCGTCCTCTCGTCTATTTTTAATTACACATTCCCCCATACCGCTCAATCGCCATATCAGCCGTCTTCAGCATACGCCGCTTAAGCTGCTCGCCCTGAGTAATTTTCACACGTAACCCAAGGAACCGGATTCGGGATAACAGGAACTCGCTGTCGTCTCTCATGTAGTTAACATGGATCTGGTAGATGCCGGAGGCTTCATCAAAAGACACGGACTTATCGAAACAGGAGAAGGCAGACAGGATACGCGATAGCTCCGCATTAAAGGTGGGAATGACTTGAACGCAGGCGGATTCCTTCAGGCCGTCTAATAAGCGCGCTATCCGTGCCTTCAGGTCGTCAATCCGTTTGGCAGGGATGGGGAATACTTCGACCGACACAATGTTGCGCAGTTTGGTGGACATGAGCGAACGCTGCCGGGTGCTGTACCATTGCAGATACCACTCCCGCTTATACATGTTGTATTCCAGCTTGTGCGGGAACCCGGCCTGATCCGTTCGTTCGCCTCCATGCTTAATCTGATATGCAATCAGGATGCCTTGATTCTGCATAATCATGCGGCGGAGCGTGCGGAGCAGCGGATGGTAGACCTGGCGCTCTTTACTGCGGGCCTTCTCCATAATAATCTCCCCTACTTCAATAGAAGCCTCGGGTTCCAACAGCGTATTCAATTTACTTAAAGTTTCTGGTGTAAAAGCCGCCTCCGAAGCCGGATGCCTAAGCATTGTTTTCAGCCAGGAACGTTCCTGGGAGGTCAGCGCGAGGGAACCTGCTTCATCAAGACGTGAGATGATCTGGAAATTGAATATTTTCTCAAATGGATTCATAGTAGCTCCGGAGCTCCTTCCATTCTGCAATAAATTGCTTACGAAGCCAGCGGGGTTCTAAGATCTCACAGCTCGAACCGAAGCTCCGTAACCAGGGCTTGATTTCATAAATCTCGTTCACTTCAATCTCGTACAGGAACGTTGAATCGGACTCCTCTGTAATCACGCCCCATTGTCCCTGCGCCTCAACCCGCTCCCGGATGAAATTAGCGCCAGACCGGCTGGGGTTATAGAATCTGACAGCTACCTTAACCGCACGGTTAGTATCTGTAACCCAGCTGTTCTTCAGCTGTGCTTCCAGAGCTTTAAGCTTCTCCGCATATTCTTCTTCTTCCACGGGTTCGCCCTCTTCAATCTGCGTAAGGCCCTCCATCCGGAATTTCTTGATCCCCATCCGCGCATGATGCCCGATTAAATACCACCGCCCATACTGATGGTCGTAGACGACGCGTAGCGGAAGGATACTATCTGTAATACCCGCAGACTCCCGCTCAAAGAGAGGGTTCGTATTCTGGGAGGTGTAGTTCATTCCTTTTTTCGGGGACAGATAGAGAAACCGGATTCTCCGGCGCTGCTGAATAGCACCGAATATCGTGTAGAGATGAGCCTCATCAAGAATACGTGAATGGTAATTGTATTTATATCTATGGGTTTCTGTAGCTTCGGGGTTAAATCCCCGCTTCCGCAGAACCTTCTTCAGGGTGTCGCGCAGCAGGTAGCCCTGTACAGACGGAATCTGTGTATTAGCGATGACATCCACGTAGTCATAGAGGTCCAAAAGCTGGTCATCTGTTAGCTGGTCAATCAGGTCGTTGGCAGCCTTGTACCGGTAAGGACGCCGCTCATTGACACGGAGAATGACGCCGACTTCCTCCAGATATTTCAGATCGCCCCGGATGGTCTTCTCATCAGGCAGCGGCGAATCGGCGGGCATTTGCTCACTGCACAGATCCTGCAGATCCTTGGCAGTCCGCTCCTGAGTCTGGAGTGCTGTTAAGAGTAGAGTAAGCCGGATGCTCTCCGTTTCCTTAAGCGACTTGGCCCGGAACAGGAACAGCAGCAGCGGGTCGGCAGACTCATAATAGTTGTAGCGGAGCCACTCGGAGAGCTCGGTTCCTTGCTCAGCAGGCAGATCCTGCTGCAGGACAGTAACCATTTCCTTCAGGTTGCGCAGCGTTTTGTCATAGGTATGTACGGAAATGCCGAGCCGGTCGGCGAATTGTTGTCTGCTGTAGGCTCCCCCGGCTAAAGACAGCATGCGAAGAAACTGAATTTCTTTATCGAAACTTTCCTTGGCCATTTGTATTCCTCCAGCCTGTAGCGCATCCATTAGAAGTGATAGTACTTATTTATATTAAGCACCAGAGTTGAATAAAATGGAAGGTTTTTTGCCTGCCGCCATACTTCCGCCCTGTTCGTGAATGGGAAAATGAGGGAAGATAGGTTCATGAAGCTGAGTTGAACTGGAGTGATAACAATGATCCCTATAAATAAGCTTATCCTGGAGCAGTTGGAACAGATTGAAGAGGAAGAGCAGGTTAGCATCCTCTATGCCTGTGAATCAGGCAGCCGGGCGTGGGGTTTCCCCTCGCAGGATAGTGATTATGATGTGCGGTTCATTTATCTGCATAAGCCGGAATGGTATTTATCTATCTACGATAAACGGGATGTCATAGAGCGTCCGATTAACAATATGCTGGATATCAATGGATGGGATTTACGTAAGGCGCTTAATTTATTCCGCAAGTCCAATCCGCCGCTGCTGGAGTGGCTGCAATCGCCGATTCAGTATGCAGAGAAATTCAGTGTAGCCGGACAGCTTAGAGGGATATCGCCGTATACCTTTTCACCGAAATCGTGTATGTACCATTACTTGAACATGGCTAAAGGCAATTACCGCGATTACCTGCAGGGTGAGCAGGTCAAGATCAAGAAGTACTTTTATGTGCTGCGCCCGGTTCTGGCCTGTGAATGGATTAACCGCTATGAAGAGATGCCGCCGATGGAGTTCGATGTGCTGGTAGAGCGGCTGATCCCGCAGGATGGAGAGCTGTGGCAGGTAGTGCAGCAATTGCTGGCACGGAAGAAGTCCGGTGAGGAACTGGATGTTGAGCCGCGGTTAAGCGCGATTAATGATTATTTGGAAGAGCAGCTTCAAGTGCTGGAGAAGGTCGCAGCGGCGGCCTTGAGTATCAAAGAGGATAACCGGGACCAGCAGCTGGATGCCCTTTTCCGGGAGGCGCTGCAGGAAGTATGGCGCTTAAATTTATAACCAAAAGTGAAAAGGATCGAAGGGGAATTTTGGAACTGTAGGAGCGTTAGCGATCGCCTTTATGGTTGGATTTCTACCGCAATTAGCGGTCTAAATAAGGAAATCCAACCATAACAGCGGCCGGAAGTCCAAATATTCACCGTAGTGACGACTAAGCTTTAAGTTAGGTTTTTAGTTTAGCTTATATAGAACGACTGACAGGAGGAAGATCGTAGTGGCTATTGTACAACTGAAATCAACAAATCCGCAGTTCACCTTTTTGATCAAAAAAAATCCGCAGAGCGGCATGCAGCTTCGCCCGGTCCGCAAAGGAATAGCCTACGGCTGGTATTCGGATGATGCTACCTATAACGTTTTTTTCAAGGATGCAGATAATGAACTCTCCTATAAGCAGAACGACAGTGACAGCTTTGAGTATCTCAATGTCTCCCGGTATAACACCCCGCTGTTTCCGCTGAATGCGGTTAATGAGTTCTTCTCCACGCCTGTTAAGGCGCAGGATGAGCGGGACATTGAAGGCTATGAGCATACCTTTTTCATCAATATGGTTCAGGTGGAGCGGCTGCATTATATTGAATTTTTCAACAAGCATCTGAAGGATTATACCTTCTCCCTGCAGCATCAGGCGCATAAGAGCTACTCACTGACCATTACCACGCATAAAAGCCTGTATCACCTCCTGCATGTGACTCAGGTGCTGTCCCTGTTCTTATCCATATTTGGAGATGAGTATATCGATATTTCAGACCGTATTCTGGATAAATATATCCGCAGCCTGAATGTGATTGATGCTCCTTTTTATATCCGCAGTCTGTTTGCACGGAGCTTTCTTACTACCCGGGAGCTGTTCAAGCGCTACAAAGCCTCTATTGAGCAAACGGAGCAGGTTTCCATCGGGCTGGAGTATGGCGGTACGGCGATGCAGCGGCGAACATTTATCTCAGGTGTGCTTCCATTTAATAAGCCGGTTCTGGATATCGGTTGCGGGGAGGGCTTCTATGCCATTCCGTTTGCCGGGAAGATCGAGAGTACCTATTACGCCGTGGATATCAATGCAGAGCTGCTGGAGATTGTGAACCGGAAGGCAAAAGCCAAGCAAATCGATAACATCGCCACCTTCGGCTCGCTGGATCATTTTCTGGAGTCGTATAACGGGGAGCAGGTCGATGTGATTCTGACCGAAGTGGTAGAGCATATGAGCGAGGATGAAGCGGCTGCGCTGATCCGGCAAATTATCGGAAGTGTGGATTTCGGACAGCTGATAGTAACGACACCGAATGCCGACTTCAACCGCTATTATGAGCTGGACGGATTCCGGCATGAGGATCATAAGTGGGAAATGGGTATTGATGCGTTCCGTGATTGGTTTACAGATACAATTCAAGGCCTGGCCGTTGAGGCGGAGTACGGGATGGTCGGTGACCGGGTAGATGAGATCCGGACAACGCAAAGCGCGATTGTGCGCAGAAAGGAGGAATAGACAGTGGACATTCAAACACGGGTAGACACGATATTCATGCTCGTTGGAGCAACGGAATGCGGAAAAACGACATTTGCCAAGGAAGTCCTGATCCCGCAGCTGAAGCTTGCGGATAACTCCACAGGGCTGCGCACGAATGTGCAGTACCTGTCCTCGGATAGCATCCGGCAGGATATCTTAGGTTACGATTACGACAAATATGATCAGGTGATGCTGGAGGCGAGCTCGCATACGTTTCAATTGCTGTTTGAGCGGCTGAAGCTGGTGACCTCCTGGCCGATTAACGCGGAGTTTGTGATTATGGATACCATTGGACTGGCTGAAGATTACCGCAGTAAAGTCCGCGCCATTGCCCAGGAGAACAATTACAATCTCGAGGTTATTCTGTTCGATTACCGTAAGCGGGAGGATTATTATGCCTCGGAGCGCTCGAAGAAGCTGATTTCGGGCCATCTGAACCGGCTGAGAAAAGAAGTGCTGCCCGTATTGTCCCGCGAAGGCTACAACAAGATCCATAAGGTGCGCGCGAAGGATTTCCTTCTGGAAGGGGAGGCTGAAGGCCAAGGCCAAGGTCTGCCAAACCCGGATTACCGGGTGAATATTGAGGATTGGGAGACTTACGCAGCCTCGGTACTTCCGCAGGATCAAGAGTATATTGTGGTCGGCGATGTCCATGAGTGTGTTCAAGAGCTTCAGGGGCTCCTGCGCAGCTATGGATATAAGCTAGAAGAAGGTAAGTTAAGCGCTACAGATAAGCTGAGTAACACAAAGATCATTCTTGTAGGGGACTGGATAGATAAAGGCAAGCAGACCCGGGAGACGATAGAGTTCCTGTACGGGAATCGAGAGCATTTCCTATTGGTAATGGGCAACCACGAGAACTTTGTCTACAAATACCTGCGGGGTGAGATTCAAGGGACCGATCCGGAGCTGCTAAGAACGTATTTCGATTCGACCCAAGTTTTAAAAGAGGACGCTGAGCTCTTCAGTAAATTCTCGGTACTGGTGGAGGATTCCAAGCCCTTTTACCGCTATATCGGCATGCAGGGTCCTTCCTTCTATGTTACGCACGCGCCTTGCCGCAATAAATACATCGGGAAGCTGGATACGAATTCGCTGCGCCATCAGCGTAACTTCCGGCTGGACCGTGAGGCTGCGTATGAGCAGCAGCTTGACTTCCTGAAGCAGGAGGCGGTGAGTAATCATCCGTTCCATCTCTTTGGTCACATTGCCGCCAAGCAGACGTTCCGCATCAAGAACAAGCTCCACCTCGACACAGGGGCTGTGCAGGGGAACGGGCTGACATCTGTCCGCATGTCGTTCAAGCCTTTCTACAAAAGCCATAAATCCCATCAGATTGTGCTGCAGGAAGAGCTGCCGACGTTGTTCCATGAAGAGCAGCCCGTATCGCTGCAGGAGCTGGATTACGAAGCTGTGCGCAGACTGCAATATTCCTCGCGGAACCGGGTCAACTTTATCTCCGGGACGATGTCGCCTGCCGATAAGGATGTGGCTGCCGGTGAGCTGGAGTCGCTGCGCAAGGGTCTGAATTATTTCGCTGACCGTCGCGCTTCTGAAGTTGTCCTGCAGCCCAAATATATGGGATCACGCTGTAGTGTGTATCTCTACCGGGAGATAGAGCAGTGTTATGCGGTCAGCCGTAACGGCTATAAGGTCAAGGCGGTTGATTTGGCTCCAATCTACGAAGGTCTGCTGCAGAAATTCGAACCGTATATGGCTGAGCAAGGCATTCGTGTGCTTCTGCTGGACGGGGAGCTGCTGCCGTGGAAGGCGCTTGGCGACGGGCTGATTGAACGCCAGTTCAAGCCGATCGGGAAGGCGCTGGAGACAGAGCTGGAATTCTTAAGACAACACGGGTTCGAAGAGTCGCTGGGTAAGCTGATTCAGGATTATGAGGCGAGCGGATTTGAGCAGGATCAGCATCATCTGACCAAAGAGGCGCTTAACAGCAGCTATGGAGCTCATGTGTACCAGACGTATAAGCATATCCGTGACATAAGGGATTCCTACGTGGACCTGGACCAGCGGGATGAAGCTTACCGTGTATATCAACAGCAGCTGGAGCTGTATGCGGGTGACGCGGAGCTGGAGTATAAACCTTTTGCCATCCTGAAGGAAGTGCTGGAAAGTGGAGATGAACGGATACCTGACGGCCTGACTTCGGAACAATACCGTTTCCTAAATGACGACGAAATTCTGGTGCTCGACTTGAATGAGTCGGATGCCTACAGTAAGGCAGAGGCGTATTTTGCAAAAGTAACGGTGGAAAAGGGTATGGAGGGTATTGTGATTAAGCCTGAGCAGGAGCAGCAAGGGGTAGTCCCTTACCTGAAGGTCCGTAATCCCGGCTACCTGTCGATCATCTACGGGTATGACTACAAGTTCCCGCATAAATATGCCAAGCTAATGAAGCAGAAGAATATCACTCCCAAGCTGCGCACGTCCTTAGCCGAGCACCGGCTGGGCAGACAACTGCTGGAAGTGAAGCTGGATGAAATTTCGGCCGATAACGAGGTCTACAAGCAGATTGCGGCCAACCTCTTGTTTGAGGTAACGAAGGAGAAGGAGATGGATCCGCGGTTGTAGCGGGAGGTTACACAGACTGCCGGGAAGATCCCGGCAGAATGCATTGAAGTACACTATGCAGAAAAAATAGGAGGGCAGACCATAACGGTCCGCCCTCTTCTCTATTCCGTATATTTACCTTCTTATCCCATAACAACCAGCACATCGTTCTCTGCTGCCAATTGGGTAACCGGAATCAAGTCGCCCTGAATTTCTTCGCCGTTAATGACGATATGCGATACTCCCTTTTGCACGCCGTTCTTGTTCTCAACCCGGATGTTCAGCTTCTTGCCGCGGAATTCCCGTACCATAGAGAATTCTGTCCAGTCGGAAGGTACGCACGGATTCAGGCGGAGGCCATCCTTCTGCGGCTGAACCCCCATAATGCCCTCTACCAGAGAGACCATAACGGTCGAGGCGGTGCCGGTGAGCCAGTGGACATGTGCCCGGCCCTGGTACGGGCTGTCTTTGGACTCTACGAACTGGCCATGTACGTAAGGCTCCAGCTTGCGGACTTCGGCTTGATCGTTCATGCTGGCCGGACTGCAGTTCAGGAAATACTCGAACGCGCGGTCGCCGTTGCCGATCATCGTCTCGGCCAGAATCAGCCAACCCTGCGGCTGGCTGAAGATCCCGCCGTTCTCCTTGGTGGAGGCGTTGAAGAGGGCCATTAGCGCTACAGGCAGACCGTATTTACGGAACGGCGGATAGAAAATCATAGAGCCGTAATCGGTCCGCAGATTCTCGTACACTTTATCCATAGAGAGCTTGGCCTGTTCCGGACGGGCAGCGCCGCTGAGTACCGCCCAGCTTTGCGGATTCAGCCAGATTTTGCCCTCATCGTTCTCCCAGGAGCCGATGGTATAGTTGTCTTCGGTGAACCCGCGGACGAACTGGTCATTCTCCCAGGCATGTTTTTGAATATTACCGTCCAGCTCTTCGAGCAGCGCCTGTGCCCACTCTACATCTTCCGGCTTGTTTTTATTCTGGGCAATTTCCATGAATACTTTGAAGCCCATGTAGAGCTGGAAGGCAACGAACAAAGACTCCCCTTTAGCTCCAAGCCGCAGACAGTCGTTCCAGTCGGCATGCAGCCCAACCGGCATCCCGTGTGCACCCATGCGGTCCAGGCTGAACTGCAGGGCCTGGCGCAGATGTCCATATACGGTATCCTCGCCTTTATCCGAATAAGGAACTACTTCATCCGTAAAGCCCCAGTTACCGCTTTCATTTAAGTATTTGATAACCGTCGGGAACAGCCACAGGGCGTCATCCGCACGATAATGGGGATGTCCGGTTTCCCGCACGTATTCCGGGTCGTCCGGTGTGCCTTCATGGCCTGGATTATGATCAAATTTGACGAGTGGCAGTCCGCCGCCATTGGAGACCTGGGCCGAAATCATCAGTCGTAGGCGCTCAAGGGCCATCTCATGATCCAGATGGATAATGCCTTGAATATCCTGCACGGTATCCCGGTAGCCGAGCCCGTTACGCAGACCGGAGTACTGGAAGGAGGCAGCACGCGACCAGATGAAGGTAATGAAGCACTGGTAAGCATTCCAGGTGTTGATCATATTGTTCAGATTGTCGCTCGGGGTCTGAACCTGGAAGCGGTTAAGCTTGCTGTGCCAGAACGCCTTCAGTTCTTCGAGCTCCTTCTCTACCACAGACAAATCCTTGTAGTGACTCAGAATCTCAGACGCCCCCTGCTCATCATACTGTCCCAGCAGGAAGGCGACTTCTTTCTCTTCTCCCGGCTGCAGCTCCACATTGATCTGCAGGGCGCCGCAGGCATTGGTATTGTAGTTGAGTGAATTTGAACATTCGCCGTTCGCAACGGAAGCCGGGTTCCCGTAGCTGCGGTAATCGCCCAGGAAGGTATCACGGTCGCCGTCGTAACCGGTAACTTCCGCGCCGGCTGCGCCGAAGAATCTCCAGCTCTGCTCTTCGGGGATATTTTCGTTGATGACCTGAAGGATCATATTATTCTTATAGTAGGTGCGTGAGATAAACAGGGTGTACTGCAGGTTGACGGTATCCTGCTCGTAGTTGTTATTGTTGGTTAGTTCGGCAAATCCGAAGAGAGCCAGCTTCCGGGGTTTGGTGCCGTCATTACGCACCTTCATCCGCCATACCTCATAGGTTTTGTTCAGCGGCACATAGTATAACGATTCCGTATGGATGTTATCGTAATCCGAGACGATGTTCGTGTATCCGGTTCCATGATGGCATACCGATTGGTATTGTTCCAGATCTTTACCCACTGGCTGCCAGGAGCCGGACCAATAATCCCCGTTCTCCAGGTCTCTTACATAAATGTAGCGTCCCGGCTCGTCCTTAGAGTTGAAGTGGTAGCGGAGATGCCGTCCATTGGCCCCGGACTTCACGAAGCTGTAGCCGCCGGCATTTCCTGAGATAATCGCGCCGTATTCCGGCGAGCCAAGATAGTTGGCCCAAGGGGCAGGTGTATTAGGCTTCGTGATGAGATACTCTTTGTTCTTTTCGTCAAAATGACCGTATTGCATAACCATTCCTCCTACAAAGTGGATGACAGGCAGGAGTGTAAACACGCGTTCACAAACGGTTGGAATTTCCCGCCCAATCTCATTATAAGACAGTTCCAGCCTACTAAGAAACCCTAATTTTTAGTGTAAAAAGCAAACAATATAATATTTTTATAGATGTTTGTTATATTGAATAAGCATCTATAGATAAAAGCAGTCCTTCCCCCTAAGGAGATGGACTGCTTTTTTAATTAGCAATTATTTGATTGCGGCGTCTACTTCCTTCTCAAAGGCCTCCAAATACTGATTGAAGATTCCGGTATCAAAATTCGCGGTGGTATCGTTGGCTTTGGGCGGATTCTGTTGAACCAGGCTGTATAGACGATCAGTTTCGGAGGAAAGCTTCGTCCAGACCTGTTTAAGAGAATCATACTTGGAATCAAGACCGGTGATATAGCTGTCGTATTCCTTTTTCTTATCCATGGTCTTGGCCAGCTGCTCAACGGTGAAATTGATATCCAGACTCTGTCCTGTACTGCTGGTCCCGCTATTAATATACGAATGGATGTCAACAAATCCCTCGTTCCACACGTCGGAGATTACGAAATTCCGGATCTCTCTTAACATTTCGCTAGGAGCAGGTACGGTTGATATCGAAGCTTCCGGGACTGGCTCTTTGAAGACCTTTCTTGCTTCGCCGAATGTTTCCTGGTCTGATGAATCTGTTGCCCAGATAATTTTCAGGTCACTGATAAGAACGATCAATTCGCTTTTGGGGTTAGAGGCCTTTTGGCCTTGAATTAGCACGGCCTCAACTTTCATTCCGCCTTCATCAGAATAATGTGTAGATTCGAGAACCTGGGGACTCTTAAGTTTCTGGTCATCAGGTGTTTCTACGGATTGAATCATTTGAAACAGCGGCTGGGCATCCGGATAGACGTTGTCTGTAATGAAGGTTTTTTTTGCTTCACTATCCGATCCGTTTAAGAAAATGTTAACGTAGTCAAGCGCCACAGCTTCTGTATCAGACAATTTTTTTGGTGCAGGTGTTGGTGCGATAGTAAGCTCAGGAGCGGGTGTCTCTGAAGGACTCACTGAAGAAGCCTGTGTTTCTGCCGAAGCAGCAGCTGTAGACGCCGGAGACTCTGCCTTGTTCTTATCCGAGCTGCAGCCCGATAGCACCATAAAAGCAATGATCAAACCGATAACAAATTTTCTCTCCATTTTGTAATTCCCCCTGGTCATATATTTATTTCCAGTTCTATGTACGCGCTTTGACAGGCGGGGTTTCAGGTTTGAAATTTGAAATTGGAGCGTTATCATTCATCCTAATATGATATATTTAATATTGAAGTTTAGGCTCGACCCGACGAAGGAGTACCACATGACACAATTTGTCTACAAGCAAATTATTGATGACCTCAAAATGAAGATTTTTGCGGGACGGTTTGCTGATATGAGATTGCCGGATGAGCGTAGTCTCAGTGAAACGTATCAGGTTAGCCGCAGTACAATTAAGCGTGCGCTGACCAAGATGGAGAGCTACGGCATTATTTTCAAGAAACGCGGATCGGGAACCTTTATTAACCCGCTGTACATAAAAAACGATTCGATTTTTAATTACGAGGGCTCTAATCTCGGGGTTTCTGACAACTTCCAGATGCATGGCAAGAAGCCGGAGATCAAAGTACTGAACTTCGAGGTTATCCGGCCAACAGAAGAGCTTCAGCGTGATTTGTTCTTGCAGCCCCATGATTTTGTATATAAAATTGTCCGCCTGCGCCTGTTTGATGAGGAGCCCTTTATGATTGAGACCGGATATATTCCGATTAAAATCGTACAGGATCTCGATATGGCGATTATCGAAGGATCGATCTTTCATTATCTGGAGGAGTCGCGCAATCTGGCGGTTACCAAATCCTTTTTATCTATTTTTGCCGAGCCTTCCCTGCCTAGTGATCAGGAATTGCTCCACTTGAAGGAGAATGAGCCTGTTGGAATCATGGAAGGGATCTTCTTCCTGGATAACGGGACGCCGTTTGAATTCTCGCATATGCGCTTCCATTACCAGTACCTGAAATTCAACACATTCGTGTCTGTTCATTAAGGAAAGATAAGAATAATGTAATCACGAAAGACCGGGAAGATAGTTCCGGTCTTTTTGGTTTGCCCCAGGAAGTTCCAGAAGGGGATGGAGGTTGAAAAAAGGCTTGTGAAATAAATTACAATCTCATACATAGTTATAAAAATTATCCTTATTTTATAACTAATTTGCTGCGAACTTCATACTATGTTCAAAATTTCACAATATTGGACCGTATCAATTGCTAAAAAGATTGAATTTATTAAAGCCAGGAGTATGATGTAACTGTAGAAGTGATACATTCAAAATACAAAGATAAAAATTAGGGAGTGGAAGAAATGGGATTATCAATCGCACAGGTGGATTATTCTTCTAAAACTTATTTGGCAAAGCTTGACGCCTACTGGCGCGCAACTAACTACATCTCCGTCGGTCAGCTCTATTTGAAGGATAACCCGTTGTTAAGAGAACCTTTGAAGGACGCAGACGTAAAAGTGAAGCCGATCGGACACTGGGGCACCATCCCTGGGCAGAACTTTATCTATGCGCATCTGAACCGCGTAATTACTAAATATGATTTGGATATGTTCTATATTGAAGGTCCGGGCCATGGCGGTCAGGTTATGGTATCGAACTCCTATCTGGACGGAAGCTACACTGAAATCTACCCGCAGATCACTCAGGATATCCCTGGACTGAAGAAATTGTTCAAACAGTTCTCCTTCCCGGGCGGAGTGGCTTCCCATGCTGCCCCAGAAACACCAGGATCGATTCATGAAGGTGGTGAGCTGGGTTACTCCTTGTCTCACAGTGTGGGCGCAGTTCTGGATAATCCGAACCTGATCTCGGCAGTTGTTGTAGGTGACGGCGAAGCAGAGACCGGACCTCTGGCGGCTTCCTGGTTCTCCAACCGGTTCATTAACCCGATTACAGATGGTGCGGTGCTGCCGATTCTGCATTTGAACGGCTTCAAGATCAGCAACCCGACCATTCTGTCCCGGATGTCCAGAGAAGAGTTAACGGCTTATTTTGCAGGAAGCGGCTGGGAACCGTTCTTCGTGGAAGGCGAGAACCCTGATCTGATGCACCTGGAAATGGCTAAGGTTATGGACACCATTATTGAGAAGATCGAAGCGATTCAGAAGAATGCCCGTGAAAATAACGATACCACACGCCCTGCTTGGCCGATGCTCGTCTTCCGTACGCCTAAAGGCTGGACCGGTCCGAAAGCGTGGGACGGCGTGCCGAATGAAGGCTCCTTCCGGGCCCATCAGGTGCCGATTCCGGTAGATCAGAAGAACATGAAGCATGCACCAGCATTGCTCGAATGGCTGAACAGCTACAGACCTGAAGAATTATTTGATGAGAATGGCCGTTTGAACGCTGATCTGGCTGAGATTCTGCCTGTAGGCAACAGACGTATGGGGATGAACCCTGTAACGAACGCCGGTAACCTGATCAAAGATCTGCACAAGCCGAATTTCCGCAACTATGCACTGGATAATTCCATACCGGGTCAAGTGATCGCGCAGGATATGGCGGTACTGGGCAAGTATCTGAAAGAGGTTGTAACGCTCAACGAAGAGAACCGCAACTTCCGGATCTTCGGACCGGATGAAACGATGTCGAACCGTCTGGGACCTGTGTTTGAAGTAACCAAACGCCAGTGGATGGATTCCATCAAGGAACCGCAGGATGAATTCCTGGCTCCTTATGGCCGTGTCATTGACTCCCAATTATCCGAGCATCAGGCGGAAGGCTTCCTGGAAGGATATGTATTGACCGGACGCCACGGCTTCTTTGCCAGCTATGAAGCGTTCCTGCGCGTTGTTGATTCGATGATTACCCAGCACTTCAAATGGCTGCGCAAGGCTACAGATCAAACTTGGCGCGCAGATATTCCATCCTTGAACGTTATTGCCACATCAACCGTGTTCCAGCAGGATC
Source organism: Paenibacillus phytohabitans (assembly GCF_013141775.1). Taxonomy (GTDB): domain Bacteria; phylum Bacillota; class Bacilli; order Paenibacillales; family Paenibacillaceae; genus Paenibacillus_AQ; species Paenibacillus_AQ phytohabitans. The sequence continues at coordinate 75,356 of NZ_WHOB01000017.1, read as the reverse complement.
ATAACGGTTACACTCACCAGGATCCGGGTCTGCTGGGTCACCTGGCTGATAAGAAGCCGGAATTTATCCGTGAGTATCTGCCGGCGGATGCCAATTCCCTGCTGGCTGTCTTCGACACCATCCTGAATGACCGTCAGAAGATCAACCTAATTGTATCGTCTAAGCACCCGCGTCCGCAGTGGTTCTCGGCAGATGAAGCTCAGGAACTGGTGGACAAAGGCCTCAAAATCATTGACTGGGCAAGCACCGACAAGGGCGGAGAGCCGGATGTGGTTATTGCTTCGTCGGGTACAGAACCTACTATGGAGAGCTTGGCTGCAATTTCGATTCTCCATGAGAAGCTGCCTGAGCTGAAAATCCGCTATATCAACGTGGTAGATCTGCTGAAGCTGAGAAGCCAAAAGCTCGATCCGCGCGGCTTATCTGACGAGGAGTTTGATCAATTTTTCACAAAGGATAAACCGGTCATCTTCGCCTTCCACGGCTATGAAGGCCTGATCAAAGACCTGTTCTTCGACCGCCACAACCATAACCTGCATGTACATGGCTACCGCGAGAATGGCGACATCACTACACCGTTCGATATGCGCGTACTCAACCAGATGGACCGCTTCGACCTCACGAAGGAAGCTGTGCTGAGCTTGCCGGATGCCGGCAAATATCAGAATATCGCTGACGAAATGGATGCCATGGTGAAGAAACATAACCAGTACATTCGTGAAGAAGGCATCGATCTTCCAGAGGTTGAGAACTGGGTATGGAAGGCTTTGAACTAATTAACGTTCACACGTGTAATTTGAATTCATTATAGTAAGCTCTCAAGAGGGGAGTGCTCCGGGTGGTCATGATAATGACTGCGGGGCACTCTTTTTGTGCTGGATAATATGAAGCTGACGGGTAAGCTTATTTATGAGCGTTTTGTCAAAAAAACTGCTGGGCTCTCGAACGATTGGAACCTTTGACGAATGAAGGATTTACGGCGGTTTTTAGTCTATACTAGTGTAAAGTTAGACTACTAGTATTTTGGATAATCAGGAGGCTGCAGATGAAGAAAATGAATAGGTTCATAGCTCCTCCTCTTCAGTTTGAGGTGTTAGAGCATGACCGCGTAATTGCCAAAGTGAAACTGGATTATATAAATCAAACGGTTGATGTCTGGCAAGATGATAAGGTTGAACCTGTTTTCTTGCCTTTTCCAGGTAAAACAAAGGTCCTTGTGGGCGATGTGCTGGACTATTTCGAGTCCCGCTGTGTACCGCGTACCCGGCATCACATCGATAAAATACTGCAATCCCTCGGACTGCAAGAATATGTTCCTACCGATATTGTGAAAAAGACGCATGGCGTTCTGTATGATGATTATGTATGGATTAGATTCTCTGGTGAGGAGCTGAAATGTACGGATGTCCATCCCCGTTATGCAAGTGAACAAGGAGTTCCGGCAAACCTTCGTTAGCAGCAGTAAAGGCGATCAAATGAAGTGGAAAATGGGATTATCCTTTAAGTATGAGTATTTGTTTGTCTGAGTGAAGCCGGGAGCGGGCCGATTGTCTTCGGCGGCTCCGGCTGTAACGCCTTCTTGCGCTGCGTATCGGCGAGTGCAGGGACGCCATTGCTGCCGTTCATCTCAACCATATGCTTCCAGTACCGCTTGGGCATCAGCGAGGAGCGCAGGCGTTCGTTGCGGCGTTCTTTGATCCCGATCGCATGATAGAAGCCTGTCCATAAGCGGCGATAGGCTTCTTCTGCTTCATCCGGCTCGGGTGCTATCCAACCGCTAAGCGGTATGATGGCCTCCCGTCCGGGTTCGTGAATCAGCGCCGCCTCGTGGGTCTGGTCGTAGATCATGAAGCTCTCATTCTGAAACCGGTCGCAGAAATGCTCCTGAATCACAGGAAGGATGTATCCCTGAGGCTCAATGACAGCAGCCATGACCGGACCGTATACGGAGAAACGGACAAAACCCAGATACAGATGACCTTCCCGCCGAAGCTGCTGGACCGCCTTCTGTAAGGCGTGTACCGTATCATCGGCAAGCATGTTCATTACCTTGCGGCCATGCTTGAAGCCGAGATACAGGAAGTTCAGCAGCAGCAGTTCCTTCCCCGGTGTGTTTGACCAGAACCCCAGACGGACCAGTTCTTCCGCTTCCGGAGAGATGCGGAGCGGAATGGATTTAAGGACCCTCTCGGCCTTCTCCTTGTCAGTTTCTATCCACTTCGATTCCAGTAGAAGGCCTTGCTCCTCACCCTCTGAATGAACGGCAAGCGGAATCTCCTTCCAGGTATAGCTCTCAAATACACAGCACAGTAAACCTTCAAAGCTGCCATCGTAGGTATAAGCTAGAGCGGACGGCTTGAACATCAGGCTTCCGCTCCTTTCTTGAACTCTGCCCATCCTCCTGCAGCCGGCAAGGCCGCTGCGTAGTGGTCGTCGAACAAGGTCAGCTGCTCAACTTGGTGCGGCTGATAGGGAGCCAGCTGCTGTCCGGACATTAGTGAACGAAGCAGCGTGTGTTCACTGACCTTCAGCCCTTCCAGCGGTTTGCCCTTGCAGGTGATGAAGAATTGGGCACGCTTGAGCACGACACCCAGCTTTTTGAGTGCCTGGAAATCCAGGGTTCCTGCCCGTCTTGCCTTGACTATCCGCTGTGCGCTCCTTACGCCGATACCGGGTACACGCAGCAGCATTTCATACGGAGCGCGGTTGATCTCAACCGGGAACTGCTCCCGGTGGTTAACGGCCCAGCTGCATTTCGGATCAAGCAGCGGATTGAAGTTGGGTACGGCTTCGTCCAATAATTCGCTTGCCTGAAAGCCGTAGAAGCGCAGCAGCCAATCAGCCTGATAGAGCCGGTGCTCCCGCAGCAGCGGCGGTTTGGTGTCCAAAGAGGGCAGCAGCGAATCCTCGATCACCGGGGTATAGGCAGAGAAGAACACGCGCTTCAATGCGTACTTCCGGTACAAGCCCTCCGTTAGATTCAGAATTTGATAATCCGTATCGGGCGAAGCGCCCACAATCATCTGCGTGCTCTGGCCGGCGGGAGCGAAGCGGGGAGCGTGATTATATTTAACAATATCGGAGCTGTTCTCCGTAATTCGGTCTTTGATCAGCCCCATCGGCTTCAGGATGGAAATCTTGCTCTTATCAGGAGCGAGTATCCCGAGACTCTCCTGCGAGGGCAGCTCGATATTGACGCTCATACGGTCAGCGAGCAGTCCGAGTCTGGACAGCAGGGCGTCGTCAGCTCCGGGAATCGCTTTTACATGAATATAGCCGTTGAAGTGGTACACATTCCGCAGCAGCTCCAGTGCCGCTATCAGTTGCTCGGTTGTATAATCCGGATTGCGCATAATCCCTGAGCTGAGGAACAGCCCTTCTATGTAATTGCGGCGGTAGAACTGCATGGTAAGATCCGCGATCTCTTCGGGAGTAAAAGCCGCCCGGCGGACGGGATTGGATTTGCGGTTGACGCAGTAGGCACAATCATAGACACAGGCGTTGCTCATAAGCACCTTCAGCAGTGAAATACAGCGGCCGTCCGCCGCGAAGCTGTGGCAGATGCCCATTGCAGTAGTACTGCCCAAACTTCCGGCCTGGCCTTTGCGGTCTGAACCGCTTGAAGTGCAGGCTACATCATATTTCGCTGAAGCGGTCAGAATCTCAAGTTTCTCCATAACATCCACGGTCACAAGCCCCCTCATAGACGAAAGTATAACCCGAACATGTGTTCTTGTCAAAGGACTTCGCTATGTTCCGGTTACCCGTGCAGAATGTATGCGCATTCCTTATTATGCTATAATAGTTTTTAATGGTTCATAGCATTTAGAACTGTACTGTTTCTGAAAATTGGGTTAGGAGTGTTGCTGGGAATGAGAGGATACAACATTTGGCGGCCAATCATGCTGATTGCGGTTGCGTTGCTTACGAGAACCTTGGTCTCAAGTATTTGTCTGATGTTTGGGATGTCGCAGGAATCGGCAAGCAGCGTCGCCATGCTTGGTATGGTTGTTGCCGCTCTTGTAATGTATAACCGTATGATGAAGAGCCGCCGCCGCAAATAAATAGAAGGTCCGTAAGTTCCCCGGGTGAAACAAATCGTATGCGAGAACATTTGAAGACACCCGCACAGGTGTCTTTTTTCATGGATTGGGGAATTACACCATTCTCCAAACCTTAGATGGAAACAGCATTGGAGGTGGGCTGCTGCGGCGGCCAGAAATAGATGGATTTTCTCCACTTGCTAATGAACGTAAGAGCCTTTGCCAAGCAACAGTTGGAAAAACAGCACTTAATAGGCTGCAAATAGATCAGTGTCGAGATAATGCAGTAGAATAAATGACGTTTATCCATTTAATTACGTCTAACTCTCGAAAAAATCTAAATTAGGATACGTTTTTCCAATTAATTATGCGGAATGCATGATACCCCTATGACCACCACTGTATGTCACTACTAATTTCAATGGGAATTTAGCCGGCAACGGTGATCATGAACTAATCTAATGTAGTAAGGTGTTGATTCTCCCTCTGGGCGAAGAGAATGCGGCTGCCCGGTTTTGCTTTTTAAGCTGCAGAGCTTGTATATTAGGGCTGTAGCTTTTATTCTTAGAAGGATATGCTATATAAATAACAACAAAGGTTCAAGATATCGTGAATCCCGTAAGGGAGGGTGTTATCTATAGAATCAATACACGTTGGGAAACGAACAAACAGGAGGAAACCAATTGAGTACACAGAATATCGGAGTGCCGTTAGAGGGTTTTGCAGAATTTAGCCGGGTAGTAGCCGCAGAGGGCACGGTGTTGCTTAAGAATGAGGGGCAGGTGCTTCCGCTTGGAAACGGCGAGAGCGTTGCCATTTTTGGCAGAATACAAGTGAATTACTACCGCAGCGGTACAGGATCAGGCGGAAGTGTTCATGTTGCATATACGACTAACCTGCTCGACGGTCTGCGCAGCAAGAAGAACATCAGTGTTAATGAAGAACTGGCAGCAGCTTACGAGGAATGGATCGGACTTAACCCGTTTGACGACGGCGGAAAAGTATGGGCGGCTGAGCCGTGGAACCAGAAGGAAATGCCGCTTACGGATGAGCTGGTGAAGAAAGCAAGAAGCCAGTCGGCCAAGGCTGTCGTAGTGATTGGACGTACCGCCGGTGAGGATCAGGACAATGCCGATGCACCGGGAAGCTACCGGTTGACGGAAGATGAGAAGGCTATGCTTACGCAGGTTACGGCTCATTTTGAACAGACTGTTGTTGTGCTTAATGTCTCGAATATTATGGATATGAGCTGGGTTAACGATGCCGGATATGTACATCCCATCTCTGCTGTAATCTATTCCTGGCATGGCGGTATGGAAGGCGGCAATGCGATTGCCGATGTACTGGCCGGAGAGGTGACGCCAAGCGGCAAGCTGACGGATACGATCGCGTATTCCATTGAGGATTACCCGTCCACAAGCAACTACGGCAATGAGTTCAAGAACCTGTATGAGGAAGATATCTATGTAGGATACCGTTATTTCGAGACCTTCTGTCCGGATAAGGTTCAGTATGAATTCGGCTATGGCATCTCCTACACCACCTTTGAGCTTGCGCCGGAGGAAGCGAAGCTGGTGGACCAGGCGGGTGAACCACAGATTCAGATCGGTGTAACTGTAACCAACACAGGAGATACCTACTCCGGTAAAGAAGTGGTACAGGTATATTATGAAGCGCCGCAGGGACAGCTGGGTAAACCAGCCAAAGCGCTGGCGGCATTCGGGAAGACTAAGCTGCTTGAGCCGGGAGAATCCCAGCATCTTACAGTAAGCTTCCCGCTCCATTCCCTGGCTTCGTATGATGACGCCGGAGTGACCGGGCATCCTTCCGCTTATGTACTGGAAGCTGGAACCTACCGCTTCTACGTGGGAACCAGTGTTAAAGCCGTGACGGAAGTTAACGTAGATGGACAAGCAGGTTATGTTCTGGATGAGCTTAAGGTTGTAGAGCAGCTGCAAGAGGCGATGGCACCGACTGAGAGCTTCAAGAGAATGAAGCCGGGGGCCCGGAAGGAAGACGGCTCTTATGAACTGATCTCTGCTGAGGTGCCGGTACGCAAGGTAGATATGGCAGCGCGGATTGAAAGCAATCTTCCGGAGACACTGGTACAGACCGGCAATCAGGGCCACACCTTGAGAGATGTTCATGAAGGCAAAGTCAGCATGAATACGTTCATTGCCCAGCTCAGTGACCATGATCTGGCGGCGATTGTCAGAGGCGAAGGAATGAGCAGCCCGCTGGTTACGCCGGGTACGGCTTCGGCTTTCGGCGGAGTCAGCGACAGCCTGTTCAGTTACGGTATTCCGGTTGCCGCTACAGCAGACGGCCCGTCCGGTATCCGCATGGACAGCGGACAGAAGGCAACCCAGGTATCGATTGGAACCCTGCTTGCCGCTACATGGAATGCAGAGCTGGTTGAAGAGCTGTATGTTATGGAAGGCCAGGAATTGTTACGCAACCAGGTGGATGCTTTGCTGGGACCGGGTCTTAATATCCGCCGCAGTCCGCTGAACGGGCGTAACTTCGAATATTTCTCTGAAGACCCGCTGATCTCCGGGATCTTCGCTGCCGCGTGCACACGCGGTATTATGAAGGGCGGCTCCAATGCCACGCTGAAGCATTTCGCCTGCAACAATCAGGAGAAGCACCGCAGCAAAGTGGATGCTGTCGTATCCGAACGCGCGCTGCGCGAGATTTACCTGAAGGGCTTCGAAATCGCTGTGAAGCAGGGCGGTGCGAATTCGATCATGACCTCCTATAATCCGGTCAACGGACACTGGGCAGCTTCTAACTATGACCTGAATACCACGCTGCTGCGCGGTGAATGGGGCTTCCGGGGGATTGTAATGACCGACTGGTGGGCAATCATGAATGATGTCGTGAATGGAGGGACTGCGGACCGCAAGAACACGAACTGGATGGTCCGGGCACAGAACGATCTGTACATGGTAGTATCCAATTATGGTGCGGAAGTCAACGCCTATGATGACAATACGCTCGAATCATTGGAGAATGGAACGCTCACCCGCGGCGAGCTTCAGCGCTCGGCCATCAACATTTGCGAATTCATCATGCAGGCACCGGTCTTCTCCAGAAAGCATGAGATTGTAGAAGCTGTCGAGACCTTTAAGGCAGACTCTTCCCTGGCGGTTGAGCAGGTTCAGGTGCTCGGCCAGAACGCACAGGTTGCACCTAGTGTGTCTGGACCAACCTATATCCAGGCGGATGAAGCCGGTGAGTACCGGATCTTCGTCAGCATCATGTCCCCGGAACCTGAGCTTGCCCAAAGCGCCTGCAACGTGACCCTGAACGGACAGCCAGTGACCACCATTCAGACGAACGGGACAGAAGGCAAATGGATCAGACAGAAGCTGGTCAAGATCGGACTTGAAGCCGGTCTGTATGAAATGAAGCTGGACTTCGTCAAACCGGGTCTGGAAATTGAGTGGATTGAATTCAAACAGGTGTAACAGCTTTTAATTTCAGGACACCCTCCGGGGTGTCTTTTTGCGTCCGCATACCTGCAGCACTCCCGAATAAAATAGGGGTATAACTGCTACTATTAAGGGGTGAGTATGGAAAGATGCAAATACATGTTGTGCAGACTGGACAGACGCTGTACGGGATCGCTGATGCTTATGGCGTGAACATGGATACGATAACTGAGGCGAATCAGTTGTCTGCGCCAGGGAGACTGGTCATTGGACAAACGCTGGTGATTCCTATGGTAGGCCAGTATTATTGGGTTCAACAGGGGGATAGCTTCTATAGTATCGCGAAGAGATTCGGCCTGAAGGCCAGCGAGCTGGCGGAAGTGAACGGGCTGACGCTGAACCAGCCGCTGCAGGCCGGGTTCCGCCTGTACATACCTCCTGTGCCAAGGCGGCAGGCAGAAGTGAATGCCTATATTGAGCCGAGAGGGGAAGCGGTCTCCCAGGCGCTGCAGAATGCTGCCGCAGAAGCTGCCCCTGAGCTTACGTATCTGGCTCCGTTTAGTTTCCGGATTAAGCGGGACGGCTCGCTGCAGGCGCCGCCGCTGGATAATCTGGCTTCAATCGCGGCGCAGAACCGGGTCACGCTGATGCTGGTCGTCACGAATCTGGAGGATGCCCAGTTCAGCTCGGAGCTGGGACGGATTATACTGAATGATGTTGCGGTGCAGGACCGGCTGCTGGAGAACATTGTGACAGAGGCGAAGCGGCTGAATTTCAGAGATATCCACTTTGATCTGGAATTCCTCCGGCCGGAGGACCGCGAAGCGTATAATGCCTTTTTGCGCAAGGCAGCGGACATCATTCACAAGGAGGGCTTCCTGATGTCTACCGCACTTGCACCCAAAACCAGTGCCTCCCAAACCGGGGCCTGGTATACGGCGCATGACTATAAAGTGCATGGCCAGGTTGCTGATTTTGTCATTATTATGACCTACGAATGGGGATACAGCGGAGGTCCACCGATGGCCGTTTCGCCTATAGGACCGGTGCGTCAAGTGCTGACGTATGCGTCCAGTGAAATTCCCCCCGGCAAAATTATGATGGGCCAGAATCTGTACGGCTACGATTGGACTTTGCCTTATGTGGCTGGCGGAGAGTATGCCAAAGCGCTTAGCCCGCAGGCGGCAATTGATCTGGCGAGGAACAGGAATGCCGCCATTCAGTACGACTATAAAGCCCAGGCTCCGCATTTCGATTACACCGATGACGCAGGCCGGCAGCATAAGGTATGGTTCGAAGATGCCCGCTCAATTCAGGCCAAGTTCGATCTGATCAAGGAGCTGGATCTCCGGGGCATCAGCTATTGGAAGCTTGGGCTGCCTTTTCCGCAGAATTGGCTGTTAATAGAAGATAACTTCAATGTGGTCAAAAAATAAACCGGCAACGTCCCCCTTTTTGGCAGAAAAGCAGCTGAAAAAGAAACGGCTGGCGCCCTCAATAGGAGTGCACAGCCGTTTCTGCTTATGCCGCTGCTTATGCCGCTGCTTATACCGTTACAGTGTTAGCCCATCAAGCCCTTGAGACCGCCCAGGAAGGGCCGGATCGACTTAATCATATTGTAGCCCATCTTCATGACAGGCATCGCCTTCTGCACCATTCCGAACATCCCCATGAATTTCCCCAGACCTCCGATACCGGCAGCTCCGCCTGCCCCGCCCATGAACGATCCGAGTAAAGGCATGAAGCCGGAGACATCTGCTTTCCGGGCACCTGAAGACGATTTCCGTTTAGACTTATGATGTGTGATTGTTCTGGAAAGGATCACTGCTTCTTTATTAAGGTCTGTTATCCATCCTACATATGAACGTCCATCATGCAAAGTAATGCAGACCGGCCGGCCCTTCAACTGCTGCGCCCGCTTGCGGATTTTTGTTGAATTTGCCATTCGTCACTCACCTCATTGTTCTATTTACTATATTTTACTCAGAACCTGGAAGGCGGCTTGTGCGGGTATGGAGTTTTCCGGAATAAATTGAACAACCATGTGCTGTATTTTCCATGAAAATATCGTAGTATCAATATGTAGTGGTATAATCTGCCATTTCTTATTCTAATCCAAGGAGGAGAGCCGTTTGACAAACATCCGGAATCTGGCGGCATTTATCTGTGCCCGTAATTCGGAAAGCCAGCAATGCGGGTACGTGGGCAGCACACTTGATGATATTCTTCATGACCTGAGTGACGGTATGGCAGAATCAAGCCTCGTGTTGTATGAGGGAGAAGAAATCACGGGCGCAATTATATTGGACACCTATGACGTAGGCGGTGGACAAGAGGATATAGAAGTGTGGGGACCCTATTATTCCGCCCGCCCTGAGGATGAACTCCAGCTGTTATTCAGGTATCTGAGCGAAGCCGCCGACTCAGCGGCGATCCGGTATATCCACTTGTTCACCCGTGAGGATAATGTTCCCCTGATTAAATATGCCGCCCGCTATCGTACCGAAAAGGTAAGAACCCATTATCATTATTCGATGGATACTGATTTACCGCTTAATAGCAGCAGTTACGGGGACCTGTCCATTGTGCCCGTCACAGAGCCTGAGTCGGAGTGGCTGGATCAGATTATTGAACTGCATAATCAAGGCTTCCAGGGAGCGACTTTGACACAAGAGGATATCACAGCGGAAATAGAGGATAGCGGCAACAGTGATTATGATATCTACGCCGTTCTTAACGAGGGTTCTGTCATAGGATACATAATTGTTAGAAGAAATGCTCTGACCGGTATCCTCCATCTGGAGTACATCTGTATCCGCCCTGATGAGAGAAGCCGGGGAACGGGCAGGAAGTTGATTGCCTATCTGGCGGAGACCTATAGAGGTCTGGGTTATACGCGCATCGGGCTGGATGTCAACGAGGAGAATGAAGCAGCGGTCCGCTTCTATGACAAGAACGGGTTCAGCAGGGATAGTGTAATGAAGCATATCATTATCGGCGGGAAGATGGAGCCGGCGGTGCTGGCGTAAGGACAGTGCAATTCAGATCAAATATGGGGAAATGCTCTTTGTTATGATTCTTAATGAAAGGAGGGGAACATCATTGTACGAATGGAACGAGATGGTTCAGCTCATGATTGACTGGATCGAAGAAGACCTTGCGGCTTCGCCCACGCTGCTGAAGATGTCTGAACAGCTGGGATATTCGCCGTATTATTGCACCAAGCAGTTTCATGCTCTGACCGGGATGACGCTGCGGGATTACATCTGGCAGCGCAGAATCGGCCGGGCGGCCCTGGAGCTGAGGGATACGGATACGCGGATACTCGATATTGCCGTGAAGTTCGGCTTTTCTTCACAGGAGGCATTCTCGCGGGCGTTTCTTAGAGCCTTCAAGATCACTCCCCATGCCTACCGCAAAGCCCCGCGGCCGATTCCGCTCGCCATTCGGGCCGAGGTGTTCTCCCCTTATCATTATCTGATCAGGGAGCGGGATAGAATGAGACAAGTGCATTTGCAGGAAGCAGAGATCAAGCTTGAGTTCATACCGGCGCATAAATTCATCGGCATCCGGGATATCGACTCGAAGAATTACGGAGGGTTCTGGGAGAACGGACATGACTGCGATGAGGTCTCCGGAACGCTGGAGAGCATGTCTCATCATACACTTCCAGGGCAGCTGGGCCAGACTGCAGGCTGGTTCTATCAGGATGGGCGCAAGGGTTACCTGTACGGCATTCCTGTTGCAGCAGACTATGATGGTGAAATACCGGAGGGCATGGAGTGCCGTGATGTGCCGGAATCGGAGTATCTGGTCTTTTTTCACCCGCCGTTTGATTATTTGCAGGACAATGGGCAGGTGATGCGCATCGTAGAGGAAGTGGCCTGGAATTATGATCCGGCGGCCATGGGCTATGCATGGGACGAAGAGGTCAAGCAGGACTATCAGCGCCATTTCCCCGAAGGGTACGGGTATGCAGTGCTGCGGCCGGTCCGTAAATTGGCTTAATCCGCGGGCTGCCGCCCAAACAAGGAGAAGCGCCCAGCGCTTCTCCTTGAGCCATTTCAGTTCAATCCTCTGTTATGCCAAGCACTGTCTCTGCAAGTGTATCTCCCCGGCGCTCCAATGACGCTACCAGCGTCAGTAGCTCTGCCTGCTTTTCCCGTTGCCGGGCCGTCCAGCTAAGTCGGGGTGAGGCTCCTGTCTTCCGGACTACAGCAGGATCGGCAAGATTCTTATAAAAGTCTTCGAGCAGAGCAGCCATTTCAGCATATACCCCGGCCATTTCCGACAAGGCTGTCAGCTCACGCGGATCCTGCACCAGAGGCAGAGATTCCTGCAAATAGGCGGCGGCACTTCTTCTGGCATCGGCCAGCGCCATCATGCAGAAGTGGTTGACTGAGAGCCTGCGGCTGTACGCTTCATCCTCCGCTGCAGCATACCACTGATGGTCCAGTAGTCCCTCGCTCCATACTTCCAGAGCCTTGTAGCCGGCTGTATAACAGCTATTGCCTTCGGACTCCATATGCATAGAATCCAGCTTAATCCGAAGGGAAGCATACAGATTATCCAATGCAGAAGGGAGCATGGTCTGTTCGCCAAGACGGATAATCTTATAGGGCCAATGATCGACATGAAGGAAACCCTTGCTTACCTCCATATACATCTGGAATTCGGAGTCTGCTTCAAGCGCTTCAAAGGTCTCATCGTCAAAATAACTCCGGCACAGCAGGGTCAGTCCATCCTCCAAATATCCAGTAATCACTCCCCATTCAGGTGCCACCCTGAGATTAATGGCTATTGGCAGCCTGCCTGCACGAATATCCTCGAGAATCGCCAGCTTCTCGGCTGCGCGCTGCTGCGGCTCAAGCCGGTTGGCCTGGATGGCGTGTATTCCATAAGCTGTGCAGGCTGGCACGGAGTAGTCATAGACGACTAGCGCATCCGCAGAGCTGTAATCCCACACCGGTTCAAAGGCGGCCCTCCAGCATGCTCCTGAATAGCCCATAACCCGCTCATAGGTTGTCTCTATCCCTCTGGCGGCAAGTGAGAGCGTCATTGCTCCTGCCCAGGAGCAGTCCATCCCCCGGCCGAATCCCAGCCGGCTGATTCCCTCTACAATGCACTGCCGATCGGCAGGATCACTTTGGCAGAGAGAGGCCCGGTCCGGACTGTAATGAATCTGTTCGCCTTCTGCACAGCTAATAGCATGAATGCCATGACCATTCAGGTACACCAGCAGCAGGTAGTCATTGTCTTCATTGTCAATCAGACTCGGAAACAGCTCATGCGAGGCGGTGAAAGAATTCCACCGGAAGTGCTCATAATGCTTCATTTTCTGTAAGACGCTGCGGTTCGCCTGTTCATTACCGTAATTGGCTTCAAGAATCTGCAGCTCATTGCCGCCGGAGACATAGCCGGTAGAATGAACATCTATCACCAAAAGCTGGTCCTTCAGCACATAAGTTGAATAGATTCCCGCTGGGGTCTCATAGGTAACGAGCAGCAGCTTTAGACGGTCACCCGCTAAAGATTGGGGAAAGACCTGATCCCCGGCAATTAAGCTTAGGCGGTTCGAGGTAACAAATTGATTCACGAAATGAGTAACATCCAGCTCCTGCCGGCCATCCGTGTAGATGGCTGAGAGCACCACAAGCTCTTGAGGCAGCAGAATGCTGTCGATCGAGTGACTTAATGCAGCGGATAGCAGGGGGAGGGTCGCCGTCTCCGGCAGGGATTTACCGGTTTCCCATTTGGACACCGCCTGGGTGCTAACATGCAGCTGCTGCGCTAATTGTTCCTGTGACAAGCCTTTTGTTCTCCGGAGCGTGGCAATCCTTTGTCCAACCTTTTCGCTACTAACCATACAAAGTACAACTCCTATAATGGATTTCGACGTCGTAACTCTATTATAATCTGAACTCCTGATATGACCATTTATTGGAGTATAGGCCCGAAGATGGAAAAATCAACTGCAGGTTGATGCACACGGTTTTTTCGGATGCCTACCGGATGCCGCTGTTATAGTCCTCCGTTCCTGATTTCCGCTTTATTCAGAATATCCTCCTATGATAAATATCTTAAACGAAAAAAATAAAAAAACTCTTGTTCTTCCGACAAAATCATGATATATTAATTCTTGCATTGCATTGAATCTTTTCTTTGCGGTCATGGCGGAATTGGCAGACGCGCTGGCTTCAGGTGCCAGTGATAGCAATATCGTGGAGGTTCGAGTCCTCTTGACCGCATACAGCTTTATACGTAGTGCAAGCGAAAGCTCTTCTTCCTGAAGAGCCTTTTTTATTTTCTGCGGAAGTTTGCCGCAACAAGTCTAAACATAAGAGAAGTGAATTTGTAATGGAGCCCAGCAGCAGTATGAAGCCCAGCCAGCGATTCCTTGAGAAGCATTTCTCCGGAGAATCCATTGACTATCGCCAGATCATAGCGTTATTCCTCCCTGTACTGGTGGACCAGGCCTTCGTGGTCGGGCTGAACCTCGTCAATACAGCGATGATCAGCTCCTCAGGAGTAGCAGCAATCAGTGCGGTGAATATGATAGATTCGCTGAATATTTTTCTGATCAGTGTGTTCATCGCCGTATCCACAGGGGGCACGGTCGTTGTAGCCCAGTACAAAGGGAGCGGCAATGAGCTAATGGTCTCCAAGGCAACCGCCGGAGCGGTGTCTTCCGTTTCTTTGATGGCTTTTTGCATCGGCTTATTCGGAATTGTGTTCCATGGCCCGCTGCTGCATTTATTGTTCGGTGCGGCTTCGCCTGAGGTAATGGCCAACGCCCGGACGTATCTGATCGGCAGCAGCTTATCCTATCTGGGGATTGCTGTGATGGAGGCGGTATGCGGCGCGCTGCGCGGCATCGGGCGGACGAGGGCATCGCTCGTACTGTCACTGATTATGAATTTCTCCTATGTGCTGCTGAACTTTGTCTTCATTAACGGGCTGCATATGGGTGTGTTCGGAATGACTATTGCCATTAATATATCGCGGTATCTTGCGGCCGCCTGCTCGCTGATCTATCTCTTCCGGCTGGACAGCAGCCTGCATGTGAAGATCCGTGACCTGCTGGTGCTGAACTGGACGATGCTTCGGAGAATTATGTCGATCGGCCTGCCGTTTGCGGCGGAGCAGATGTTCTTCAACGGCGGGAAGATTCTCACGCAGATCTTCATCGTCAGCCTGGGCACCTATGCGATTGCTACCAATGCGATCAGTTCTACGCTGGCGGGAGTGATGCAGATTCCGGCGAATGCACTGTCCCTGACGCTGATTACGGTGGTCGGTCAATGCATAGGAAGCCGCAATGTCAAAGATGCACGCAAATTCGTGAAGTCCTTCCTGTGGCTGTCTTCGGCCTCTTTTATACTGATGGGACTGCTGATCTTCCCGCTATTCAATCCGCTGGTATCGATGTTCCATCCGCCGCAGGAGATTGTCCGGGATATCTTCATCGTCTTCCTGATCAACTCGCTGGCCCAGATTCCATTATGGTCGATCAGCTTCATTACCCCTTCGGCGCTTAGAGCGGCGGGTGATTCCAAGTTCACCTCGATTGTGTCCATGCTCTCGATGTGGCTGTTCCGCGTAGTGCTCGGATATATTCTGGGGATTGTGCTGAACATGGGCATTATCGGGGTATGGCTGGCAATGAACTGTGAATGGGGGATACGCGGCTTCATCTTCATACGGCGTTTCCTCGGCGAGAAGTGGCTGCAGCACAAGGTCATTTAAGCCAAACCTGTCCCGAGCATCCGCTGAAAATAAACAAGAACCCATTCTCCGCGTTCAGGCGGAGGATGGGTTCTTATGCATAAGTACAGGCCTTGCGTTACCGGTAATATAATGTGCGGCTGCAGCCTATCCCTTAAGTCCGGTAGTCGAGATGCCCTCGACGAAATACTTTTGGCAGAAGAAGAAGAGCAGTACGCAAGGAACGATGCTGACAACCGACATTGCCAGAACTTGATTCCACGACACGGCAGAGGAGGCATCCAGCGAGAGACGCAGTCCCAGGGATATGGTGAATTTGCTCACGCTGCTGATATAGATAATCGAGTTGAAGAAGTCATTCCAGGTCCACATGAACTGAAAGATCCCGACGGAGAAAATAGCCGGCTTGCAGAGCGGAAGCAGCACCCGGGTGAGCACGGTGAAGGAATTGCAGCCGTCAATTGTCGCCGCCTCATCAAGGTCGCGCGGCAGCCCGCGGATGAACTGGATCATCAGATAGATGAAGAATGCGCTGGTGGCGAATGCGGCGGGAATGATGAACGGCAGATACGTATCCAGCCAGCCCAGCTTGTTGAACAGGATGTACCGCGGAATCATCACGGAGGCGTTCGGCAGCATCAGGGTAGCGATCATGACGGAGAAGAGCAGGGTCTTCAGCGGGAAGTTGAACCGGGCGAACCCGTAGGCTACCAGCACGCTGGACACGATGGTGAAGATGACGGTTGGAATGACAAGCTTCAGCGTATTGATGAAGAAATCCTCAAACCCATATTGCCCGGTCCCCTGCCAGCCCAGCTTATAGGCATCCCAGACATAAGTCGTCGGCAGCAGCCGGCTAGAGCCGAAGATATCGGCATTGGTCTTGAAGGAAGAAGTGAACAGCCAGATCAGCGGGTACACCATAACGAGGCCGAGGACAATCAGAAAAATATAGTTAAGCCAGGAGTTCTTTGAATCATGCTGCAGTTCTCTCATTGTTATTTCCCTCCGTCCTCGTAGTGTACCCAGCCGCCGGATGATTTGAAGATTACTGCGGTGACGGCCATGATGATTAAGAACAATATCCATGAAAGCGCTGAGGCGTAACCCATCTTGAAGAAAGTGAAGGCCTCCTCATAGAGCTTCAGCGCATATAGATAGGTGGATTTCATCGGTCCGCCATGGGTAATGACGAAAGCGCCTGTGAATTCCTGGAAGGCATTGACCATCTGCATCACCAGGTTAAACAGCACAATCGGAGTCAGCATAGGTACGGTAATGCGGAAGAACATGCTGAACCGGGAAGCGCCGTCGATCGAACCGGCTTCATACAGATCATTAGGAATCTGCTGGATACCGGCCAGAAACAGTACCATGGACGAGCCGAACTGCCATACAGTGAGCAGCCCCAGTGTGTATAGGGCAATGTCCGGACTGCCGAGCCAGTCGACTGGTCCAAGATGAAGCCGGGCCAACAGGCTGTTGACGACGCCCTCTTTCATGAAGAGGAAACGCCACAGGACTGAGATTGCCACACTTCCTCCCAGTATGGAGGGCAGGTAATAGACCGTTCTGAAGAAGTTGATCGCTTTCAGCTTGGCGCTGAGCAGCATGGCGACGAACAGGGCGAAGGCCAGCTTGACCGGAACAGCCAGCAGCACATAAATGCCGGTTACCTTCAGGGATTGATAGAAATCGGGATCTTCTGTAAAGATTTTATGATAATTGTCCAGTCCGACCCACTTGGGGGCGCTGACCATGTTGTAATCGGTGAAGGAGTAATACAGGGACGAAATAAACGGATACAACTGAAAGATCAGCAGGCCGATCAGCCAGGGCAGGATGTACAGGTAACCAGCATACTGATAGTTTCTTCTAACTTTGATTTTACGCCGGCCGGACTTCGGTATCTTGTTTAGAATGGATTGCGTTACAGACACAGCAGGTTCTCTCCCTTCCTATGGGGCGGTTATTCTCTGTCTTGTAGGTCTTTCAGCTTGGAGGTCAGGCTGGCAATCAGCTCATCCGCCGCCTGCTCTGCATTCGATTTGCCGTAGCTAACCTTCTGGACGATATCGTCCATGATTTTCTGTACTTCAGAGTTATTGGCAACGGCATTATCGACTAGTCCTGCATGGCTAAGGCCCAGCTCAACGGCATTGGTGATGGCGGCGTCAATCTTGCCGGCCGTAACGGCTGCTTCCTGTGAAGCCTTAACCGGTGGTACAGAGCGGACATCCCCGAGAAGGGCTGCTGCCCCGGGATCATTCATGAACCAGCTCAGGAACTTCACAGCTTCGGTCTTATGCGCGCTGTCATTGCTGACAGCGAACAGCTGCGAAGGTCTGACCAGCACGCCGGAGTCCTTGGCATCCTTGGCAATTACGGGAAGAGCGGTAATGACCTCGGTGCCTTCCGGCAGTACAGTCTTGAGGGAAGGCAGGATGCTGCTCATCGATGGAGCAATGGGAATCTCCTGATTGATCCACTTCGGATTCTGATCGATTTTGCCGAAGAACAGATCGCTTTCACCCAGCGGCTGATAGACACCAGCCTGCATTGCCTGATAGAGCCAGTCGAAGCTTGCCGCCGCATCCTCTTTGGTGAAGCCCAGCGTGTAATCCTCCTGGACCCACTGCTTGCCGGTGCGCTGCTTTAGCATTGTGACCATATCCTGACGCAGTGCGGCATGGTCGGTCAGCAGGAGATATTTCGAGCTGTCCTGTGCATGCAGCTGCTTACCGGCCTCAAGGAGGGAATCCCAGGTCCACTGGGCGGCGGAATCCACATTCAGCTTATCGGCCAGTGACTTGTTGATGATCAGGCAGTAGGCGTTAACGCCTGTAGGTACAGCGGCCAGCTTGCCGTCATACATGCCGTAATTGTCCAGGAAGCCCTGGTCGAAACCGGAAGCATCGAATTCCGGCTGCGTGTTCAAGTCGACGAAGAAATCGCCTTTCTTAGTCAGCTCCTGCAGCCATGGCAGATCAAGCTGCATGATATCGGCCGAGGTTTTGCCGGCAAGCTGGGTCTTGATCTTCTGCTCGTAGCCGTCAAAGCCCTGGTATTCTGCCTCAATGGTTACATTTGGCGCAACCTGCTTGTAGGCCTCGATTGCGGCCAGCGTTGCGGCATGGCGGTCTTCGCCGCCCCACCAGCTGAAGCGCAGCGTCACCTTCTCTTCTGCATTTGCGGCATTGCCGGCGTTTGTACTGGTGTTCGAAGCGGATTTGCCGGAAGAGCAGCCGCCGAGGAGTGAAGCGAGCAGCAGAGATGCCAGGCCCATGGCCCCCCATTTGTTTCTTTTCATGGTCATTCTCCTTTGAATGCTTTAGTGTAAGCGCTTTTAATTATAAGATGCCTGATGGGCTTTTATAAGGGAGCCAATCTTAGATTAGGGTATCATTTTCCACGTGAATTAGAGGGGAAGGTGTCCTGATGTTGTGAAAGGAATCATTTCTTCAGCAGTTTAATTCATCATGCGAATGGCCTGCAATATGCTCCTGGCGTTCTGATATACTGAATGTAAGCAGTTACATTGAAACTGCATTGCAACCAGGGGAGGCAGGCGGCGGGATGTATAACCTATTGATTGTGGATGATGAAACGGAGACACGCGAGGCGCTTTCCAGTTATTTTCCGTGGAATGAGATCGGATTCCATATCATCGGCCAGGCCGGCAACGGACGCGAGGCGCTGCGTTTCATTGAAGGCGAGGAGCGGGTGGACATTGTGCTGACTGATATCAAGATGCCTGTAATGACCGGGATTGAGCTGGCCGAGGATCTATATAGAAGCAAACGGGATATCAAGGTAGTCTTCCTGAGCGGATACCGCGATTTCGAGTATGCCCAGCAGGCCCTGCATTACAGGGTCAGCAATTATGTGCTTAAGCCGGCGAAATACCATGTGCTGCTGGATGTATTCGTCAAGCTCCGGGAGGAGCTGGAGGCAGGCAATGTGGAGAAGGAGCGTTCAGCGGCAGAGGATCTGCAGGGGAGCGATGAGAGCTTCATTATCCGCCAGATCAAAGACTATGTCACAAGCCATTATCAGAATGCCTCACTCGAACAGGCGGCCCGGCTGGTCCATATGAATGCCAACTACCTCAGCTTCTTTTTCAAGCAGAAGACGGGCCAGAATTTCTCGGACTATGTGATTCAGCATAAAATGGAGGTAGCCGCCGGACTGCTGCAGGACATGAGCTTCAAAACCTATACGGTCAGTGAAATGGTCGGCTACAGCAATGCCAAGAACTTCACCCGCACCTTCAAGAGCTATTATGGCAAAACACCCAGTGAATACCGGAACGGTCCGGCCGCCCCATGAGAGAAAAGTATTTCGTCAAGCAGCTGGCCATCTTTCTGATTCCTTTGCTGATTCCGGTCATTATTCTGGGCTCGCTCTCGATGTTCTCCGCCCAGCGCGATATCAAGGCAGATATCAATCAGAACAGCAGCTTTCTGCTGCAGCAGTCGAAGACCCAGCTGGAGATGATCCTGAATGAACTGGACACGCTGTATCTTGCCCTGTACGATAACGCCGATATTTTTAACGAATTGTCCGCTGTACTTAAGAACCCCTCGTATACCTACGAGAGCTCAAACACGAACCGGATTATCTCCAGTTTCCTGAATGCTTTTACAAGCTCCAAGCCCTATATCCAGTCCTTCTATCTGTATGTCGATAATCCGTACAACCGGTTTCTGTCCTCTGTAGACGGGCTGGTGACGCTGGATCATTTCTATGATACCGACTGGTACGGGCAGTTCAGCCGCTATGAGGGCCCCCCCGCGAAATGGACGGCAAGGCGCGAGCTGAAATTCTATTCCTTCGAGACGAAGCCGACTGCAGTGGTAACCTTCTATAATGTGCTGGTACCGCGCAAGATTGCGATTATTCTTAATATCCGGCCCAAATATATTGAGAGTCTGTTGAATGACATTACCCGTTATCCCACACAGCAAATGTTCGTGCTTGATGAGAATAGCCAGGTGATCTTCTCCAATGGGCGCGGGGAGCTTCCGCAGCATGCGGAGCTACTGAAGATTGCAGAGCAGCCGGAGTTCTTCTTCGATATGGACACACCGGCAGGGAAGGTAAATGTAACGAAGGTGGAATCAGAGCGCTACAAGTGGAAGTACGTATCGGTTATTCGCCATTCAGAGCTGTACAAAACGCCGTCACGCATTCTGTATTACACACTGGTGTTTGTGGCTGTCTCTGTAGTCTGCGGCTTTCTGCTGACCTTCGTGCTGATCCGGCGCAACTACAAGCAGCTTAAGATGATCAGGATGATGATCAAGGCTGCAGATGACAGCCATTTGCTGCTGAGGCCGCCCGCCAAGGTCAAGGACGAGTACTCCCTAATTGTCCAGAATATGATGACGCATTTCATCGAACACCGCTATATCCGCACCCAGCTGCTGGAGAAAAAGTATCGTCTGCAGGTAATGGAGCTGCTGGCGCTGCAGTCCCAGATTAATCCCCATTTCCTGTATAACACGCTGCATTCCGTCTATTGGGAGTCAGTTGCGCTGACCGGCAAGCCTAATAAGGCGAGCGAAATGATCGAAGATCTCTCGGATATTCTCTCCTACTCCTTCAGCAATCCTACAGGAACGGTGACCTGGGAGAACGAGCTTGGCAACACTATCAGCTACGTCAATATTCAGAAGAAGCGCTACCATGACAAATTCGAGTGTATCTATGAATACGACGAAGAGCTTGCCCGTCTGTATACCTTCAAGCTTGTACTGCAGCCTTTGCTTGAGAACAGTATTTATCACGGAATTAAGGAAAAAGCGGGTCCGGGTCTCATTAAGGTAAAGTTCGTGCGCAGAGGAGAGCAGCTGTCGCTCAGTGTGACCGACAACGGTATAGGCATGACCGCAGAGCGGGTGCGTGAGGTCCGGCACCGGCTGGATGCGGATGAGGAGCGGACGGAGCATCTCGGACTCTACAATACGAACAAAAGATTGAAGCTGACGTACGGCTCGGCCTATAGCCTGAGTATCCGCAGCAAACCCGGATGGGGGACCAGGGTAGAGCTTGTGGTGCCCTGTGTCTGGAATGAGGCTGAACTGTCGGGCCGGGAGCGGAGTGATGTCTCATAAAAAAAAGGCGTGCACTCCGGTTTGGGCCGGGAGGCACGCCTTCTTCTATAAGCCCAGCGGGAAGGGAAGACGGCTGGACGGCTACGCCTTCCAGATATCGTCAACCTTCACCGGCTGGCCGGTCTTGATCGAGCGGTTGGCGGCAATGCCGGTCATAATCGACATTGCTCCGTCCTTATGCGAGGCTGCGCGGTTGAAGCGGTCTTCCTGCTTCTTGTCAAAAATATCACGCAGCAGCACCGGATCGCCGCCGCCGTGTCCGCCTGCGCTGCTCTCGAACTCCACGCGGTAAGGCTCTTTGAAGTGCGGATAGATCATGATATTCACGCCTTCCAGCGCGCCTTCGTTTTCTTTTTTGCCGCCGGAATTAACGTAGGACTGCTCGGTAATGCGGACCTCCATCCGTCCCTGTGTGCCGTTGAAGACGATGATGAAGCCTTCCCACGGCATATACGCGTTGAGCGAATAGTTCATGACCGTCTTATTCTTATATTTGACCATAACATTCATCGTATCTTCGATGCTGATATTGTCTCCGAAGACGCTCTGGTCGCGCTGGTAGCCGTCTTCATGCTCGGCATCCAGATACATGCTCTTCAGGTGCTCATTGCGGTCCAGATGGAGCGCGAACGGGTCGTTCTCGGCAGCCTTGCTGCCGTAGGCACGCTGGTAGAACTCGGTGATGCCGCGTTTCTCGGCATTCTCCTTGCCGTAGAAGCGCAGATCGCCCATCGCGAACACGGTATCCGGCTGTGAAGCCAGCCAGAAGTTCATCAGGTCGAAGTGATGCGTCGATTTGTGCACCAGGAGGCCGCCGCTGTTGCGTTTGTCGCGGTGCCATCTGCGGAAATAGTCCGCCCCATGCTGGGTGTTCAGCAGCCATTCGAAATTGACGGACAGGATCTCGCCCAGCACGCCGTCCATAATGACCTCGCGGATCTTCGTGTTATGCGGTGCATAGCGGTAGTTGAAGGTGACACGCAGATTCTTGCCGGTACGCTCGATGGCATCGAAGATCTCCTGGCATTTCTCTTCGTCAATCGTCATCGGCTTCTCGGAAATGACGTCACAGCCAAGCTCCATTGCGCGGATAATATACTTGTGATGCGTGCGGTCAATGGTGGTTACCAGTACATAGTCAGGCTTGGTTTCGGCAATCATCCGGTCGAAATCTTCGGCTTTGTAGGTAGGCACATCATGATAGCCGTATTTGTCAGTCAGCATATGATTAGCGAAATTCATCCGCGTCTGATTGACATCACAGATAGCGACCAGCTCGGACGTTTCGTTGTAAACGGTAACAAGAGCGCCGTAGAAAAATTCGGCCCGGCCACCGGTGCCGACGATTACATATTTCTTTTTGGACAAGGGGATCACTCCATTTACTTGGATTTGATTCTATTTTATAGTATAGGAAATGCAGAAAGTGAACGGTATTTAGTCTATTTAACCGGAAAGTATGCATATCTTATCCTGGCGGGAGGCCTGGTGCAGAGTGGAGCCCATCTTTCAGATCGAGCAGCTCAAGCGGAGCGGATATTTCAATATGGACATCGACCACTTCCATGATTTCTACGAGATTTACTATCTGCTGTCCGGGGAACGGCATTACTATATCCGCAACCGCATTTACGCGCTGGAGGCCGGAGATCTTGTATTTATTAACAAAAATCATCTGCACCGCACAACGGGCGGAAACCACCAGCCGCATGAGCGGGTCCTGGTCAGCTTCGATGATTCGTATCTGGAACCGGCCGCTCCCGGGCCGAACTGGATGAGTATTTTTGAGGGGGAGAGCTTCCTGCTGAGGCCTACTGCGCATGAACAGGGAGTGATTGCTGATTTGCTCCACGCCATGCTGGGGGAACAGAAGGAGGCTAAGCTGTGGGGCGGTGAATATACCAGGACGCTGCTGCTGCAGCTGCTGATCCAGCTGGAGCGGATACGCAAGGCGAAGCCCGCTCTGGTCTCTCCCGAACAAAGCGAGGGGCAGCGCCGGGTGTATGGCATCATTGAATATCTGGATGCGCACTACGGCGAGAAGCTTACCCTTGGCGGGATTGCCGAGCAGTTCTTCATCAGCTCCACGTATTTGTGCCGGACGTTCAAGCAGACGACAGGCTTTACAATTATCGAGTACCTGAATTATGTCCGCATCCGCGAGACGAAGACGCTGCTGACGGAAACGGACTGGCCGATCACCCGGGTTGCAGAAGCGACGGGCTTCGACAGCATTGCTCATTTCGGGCGGATGTTCAAGGGAATTACGGGGCGCTCTCCGCTGCAGTACCGCAAGCAGCACCGGGCATAACCAGGAGCTTCGAATTTGATAGAGTGTAACCGTTTTAATAGTCGGCAGCAGATTTGTGGAGCAGTATAGAGCGTGTACTAAGATAACGCAGTGTAATCCAGAGGCGAAAGGATCTGAAGATATGGAGAAGAATCAGGAGTGTATGTACTGTATGGAGGATGAACGGCGGGACAACCTGATGATTGAAATCTGCGAGCTGGGGGTTTCGACAGTCTTTCTGTTCAAAGAGCAGACGTATAAGGGCAGATGCAATGTGGTCTACCGCGATCATGTAAAAGAGCTGTTCCAGCTTACCGCAGACGAATTGTCCGCATTCATGAATGATGTTGCGCAGGTAGCCGCAGCGGTGGACCAGGCCTTCGGGCCGGATAAAATAAACTATGGCGCTTACGGCGACAAGCTGCATCATCTACATATGCACATCGTTCCGAAGTATGACGGGCAGGCGGACTTTGGCTCCACCTTCCAGATGAATCCGGGCCAGACCTATTTGACGGATGAAGAGGTTCAGGAGATGATCGGGAAGATTAGGGCGTATTTGCAATAAACACTTCAGTTCAACATTGGAGGGGCCAGCCTTAACTGCCGCTCCTATAAATGAAGGTATTCCTGGCCCCGTAATGGCTTGGAATGCCTTTTTTATTGAGCCAGCTGTACCAGGTTCTTGATTATATTTGTGACACAATATTACATTTTTTTCTATCCTTTGGCCCAGGATCTGCTATATAATATTAGAGTTAAAATACAAATATTGGGGTGTCATATGAAAGTGAGAACAATAAGTATCTGGTTATCTGCGGCTATGCTGGCGTTATCGGTGGCTGGATGCTCTTCGGGGAAATCAGGCTCCGCAGGAGAGAACACGGAGAAACTGAAGACAGAGATCAGCAAACTGCAGGAAGAGAACAAGCAGCTGAAGGCAGAGAATGACAAATTGAAGGAAGAAGCCTCTGTGTTACCTGTAACTGCAGCAGGAGAAGCGGAAGTCGTGGAACCCGCAGGCGAAGAAGCCGGTACTGCAGTGGCGGATGCCGGGGATGATCAAAAGACAATGGTGAAGGGCACACCGCTGGTGATTGATGGGATCGGCGAGTATACTATTACGAAGACCTCTTTTGCCAAGAAGGTTATACCATCCAAGCCAGGAAGTTTCTATACGTATTATGAAGCTAAGGAACCGGGTACAACCTATTTGGCAATCACTTTACAGGCGAAGAACCTGGCCGGAGAGGCCATGGATGCGGATGCTGTAGCAGATGTAAAGGTTAAATATGATAACAAATACGAATATAGCACCTTTTCCACCATGGAAGAAAACGGCGGAGAAGACTTCACCTATACCAGTATTTCCGAAATTGAACCGCTCAAGAATGGTACTCTGGTCTATCTGGCTGAAGTTCCTGACGAAGTAGAGTCGGGCAGCAAGCCGCTGTATGCGGATGTCAAAATTGAAGGCGAAACGTACCGCTATATCATTGTAAAATAATGCAAAAGCCCGTTCCAGCCGCAATGGTTCATTTGCGGTCAGCACGGGCTTTTTATATGACTTAATACATGACTTAATACTTTATAAGACAGAAGCAGCGGGGACCTCTTGCCCGAAGAATGCCGGCAAATACTCCTTATTCGCTTCCAGCATCTCATCCAGCATAGCGATAGCTACTTCTACAGAAGGGACAAGCGGATGGTGTGCCAAAGCTTGAATAGCCAGGCTCCGGTCTCCGGTAACGGCAGCGTCGATGGCGAGCTGCTCGTAGGTCTTGACCGCATGGATTAGCCCTTTGGCCATCGGCGGAATCTTGGTCAGCGGCAGCGGCAGTGGGCCAGTCTTGGTGACAACGCAGTTGACCTCGATGCTGGCATCATCCGGCAGGAAGTCCAGGATGCCGCGGTTCGCAACATTCAGCGTCTGAATGTCATTGGTGCCGTTATGCAGCGAGCGCATCAGGTTGACGGCAGCCTCCGAATAGAAAGCCCCGCCGCGCTGCTCCAGCTGCTTCGGCTTCTCGCTAAGCTCCAGGTTTCCGTAGATTTCAAACAGCTCTTCCTCCACGCGCTTGACGACTTCTGCACGGTTCTCGCCTTTTGAGGCCGAGGCCTGCTGCTCTTCAAGCATCGCATCCGTCATATAGAAATATTTCAAATAATAAGAGGGGAGGGCATGCAGCGATTGCAGGAACTCGGGGTTCCACTCGCGCGCCGGAACATTCTTCGCGCTGTAGCCGGCGGTATCGGCCAGCATGTCATCCAGCTTGTCTTCACCTTCGACATCAATGCGGGTGATCCAGTGCAGGTGATTGAGGCCGACGAACTCGGCATAGATCCGGTCTGGGGCCGCATTATATTTGGCGGATACCTGCTTAATCAGACCAATCGGGGCATTGCAGAGGCCGATGCTCTTTACCTTCGAATACCGCAGTACTGCTTCGGTCACCATACCTGCCGGATTGGTGAAGTTGAGCAGCCAGGCGTCCGGAGCCAGCTCCTCGATATCACGGCAGATGCCGAGGATGACGGGGATCGTGCGCAGCGCTTTCAACATTCCGCCGGGGCCGGTCGTTTCCTGGCCGATCACGCCGTATTTCAGCGGAATGGACTCATCGCGGGCGCGGGCATCCAGCATCCCGACGCGGATCTGGGTGCTGACGAAGTCGGCACCTGCAATGGCCTCGCGGCGGTCGGTGGTGAGGTGGACCTCTATAGGGAGGCCGGATTTCTCGACCATCCGCTTCGCCAGAGCGCCCACGATGTTCAGTTTATGCAGGCCGGCTTCAATATCCACAAGCCATAGCTCCCGCACCGGAAGCTCCTTGTAATGCAGAATGAAGCCTTCTACGAGTTCCGGGGTATAGGAAGAACCCCCGCCGATCACGGCGATCTTAAGACCTTGGTTAACTGCCAAGATGAATCACTCCTGTCTTGTTGTGGTGGGGATATGTTCAAATTCCTGAAAGGGACGCATTTGCTCATACATTTCATGGCTTATCGTGATGCCGTCACTCTCCAGCGCCGACCAGAGGGCGCCGACGACTGGCTCCGTAGTTAAAGTCACTATAGACGCACCCGGAGCCGCTTCACGCACAGCCTGTTCGATCGGATCCCGGATCCAGCCGCGGTCGCCCCGGGTCAGCAGGCTTCCGGCCAGCACTACATCAAAACCATCGTTCTCCATGCCTAATCTATGGATTACGGCGGCTGCCGCCTTGCCCAGTTCCACGCCCTGACGGTGCAGGATGGCGAGCGCCGCAGCATCACCTTCGGCAGCCGCCGGGAAGAGCAAGCGGGCGGCATCCAGCGGCACCTGCTTGCCGTGATCGAGGAAATCATTGTACATATCATTCACCCGTTCATAGCCGAGCAGCTTCAGTAGCGGCTTCGTGAGCAGGGTTGCGGCCTCCCGGCCGTCCCAGGCGCGGATGACCGTGCGGAAGACCTCGATATTCAGTGCGCCGCCGCCGCCGAAATCGCCGTACATATAATCGAAGCCGCCGCACTGGAAGTGCTGGCCCTGCGGGTTGCGGCCGGCCGCGTTAGTGCCGGTGCCGCAGATCAGGGCTACCCCGTAGGGGCGGTCCGTACCCGCCCGCAGGCCGATCATCGGATCGCCGCTGATCGTATATGCAGTAAATCCGATGCCGCGGATCATCGGATGAAGGATCTCATAATCGGTCTTGCGGTCGGCCCCGGCAAGGCCCAGGTACGTATGCCTGATATCCTCCAGCCGGAGTCCGGCTTCAGCCAGAGCGGCCAAGGCTGCTTCGCGGATACTTGCCGCCGCCTGCTGCGCTCCGGTCTGGTGATTACCGTTGCCGCTCCTGCCTTTGCCGAGAATATGGCCGTGTTCATCGCTTAGGAGGGCGTAGGTTTTGCTGCCTCCCCCATCGATCCCCAAGTAGTAAGCCAATGGTCGTCACTCCTAAAGTTTTGATAGCCTAACCTTCTTTGATGCCCACTTCGCAAAACTCGCCTCGGAAGCATATGCTTAGTTTTGATAGCCTAACCTTCTTTGATGCCCACTTCGCAAAACTCGCCTCGGAAGCATATGCTTAGTTTTGATAGCATCACATCATCAGGATTTCAGCGTAGATTCCCGTATGATCAGCTCCGGGTCGATCCGGATGTTCGAGCCGCGCTTCATCTCGCCGCTCAGTCTGCGCAGCAGCATATCGGCTGCCGCCACTCCGATCTTGTCCGCCGGCTGTCGCAGGGTGGTCAGGTGCGGGCGGAGCTGGGAAGCAATATAGTGGTCGTCATAGCCGACCACTGCGACTTCCTCAGGCACCCGCACTCCCGCTTCCATCAGGGCGTTGATGACGCCGAGAGCGATATTGTCATCTCCGGCGAATACAGCCGCGGGGAGTGTGCCCGCTTGCAGCCAGCGTCTCGCCGTGCTGTAACCCATCTCGATCTCGAATTCGCCGGAGACGATTTCGAACGGGGTAATCCCCCGGTCCTGCAGTGCCTGCTGGAAGCCGGCGCGCCGTTCCCGCGTGCTGCGGAACATTTCCTGCCCGCAGATATGGGCGATGGAGGTATGTCCCAGCTCCAGCAGGTGGCTGGCCGCGGCATATCCGCCTTTGAAGTTATCGATGGTAATCGAGTAGGTATCGTTCTCCGGCAGCTGATTGTCAATCAGCACATAGGGGATACCCCGCCGTTTCAGCTCCATGATATAATTGTCTTCTTTCATCGGCGAGAGCAGGATGAGCCCGTCTACGCGGTCTTCCTGAATCAGATAGTGGTTCTCGTCCGAGCCGATGCCCGTAGAGATGGAGATTGCCAGGAAATAACCATGCAGGGCCAGCGTCTCATTCAGCTCTTTGACCACCGCATCGAAGAAGGAATCCTGAAGTGTCGTTACAATCAGGCCGATGATGCCGGTCTTGCCGCTGGCCAGGCTGCGCGCAGCCGCATTAGGGCGGTAATCCAGCTCTTTGATCGCATCGAGCACCTTCTGGCGGTTGTTCTCCCGCACAGACCCGGCGCCGTTTAATACCCGCGATACGGTGACCACGGACAGCCCTGATTTTTTGGCTACATCAAAAATACTTACTTTCATCTCAAACGCTCCTTGCGGCGGATTTTCCGGTGCTAGTATCTGTCTCCAGTATACAGGGAGCGCCGGTGTTCCGCTAAACGTATAATTGCCGCAGCGGCTGAAGCCGCCTTATCTTTTGATAATCTCCGTTACTTTCTTCTGAATCACCGGCATCACCTCTTCCAGCGTCTTGTGTCCGGTCTCGACAGGCTGCAGCTCATTAATGAACATATCGTTGATCTGCGAGTAGTTGGTGATCAGATGGTTATAGGATTCATAGCCGTATTTGACCGCGCCCTCGTAGACCTTCTTCACATCCTCCGGATCAATTCCGTCAAAATGCTTGTAATAAACTTCAGCCGCTGCGGTGTTGACCGGCGG
This sequence comes from Paenibacillus phytohabitans, assembly GCF_013141775.1. Lineage (GTDB taxonomy): Bacteria > Bacillota > Bacilli > Paenibacillales > Paenibacillaceae > Paenibacillus_AQ > Paenibacillus_AQ phytohabitans. The sequence continues at coordinate 46,308 of NZ_WHOB01000017.1, read as the reverse complement.
ATTGCCGCCGCTCAGCTCAATGGACTTCTCCTGGACCTCGGTGGTCATCAGGTATTTGATCCATTCAAAAGCTTCCTTCGGATGCTTCGAATCCTTCAGAATCAGCAGCGGATCGACGAACAGTGTGCTGCGCACCTGCTCATTGCCGCCCCATGGCACTGCGGCTACGCCGATTTTGAACGGGAAGTCGTTAGCCCCTGCGAGGTTCCAGGAACCGCCGATCGACATCCCGATCTTGCCTGCAACGAACGGGTCGCCGTTCTGTCCGGCTACGCTTTTACTCCACTCGGAAGTGGGGGACACCTTATCCTTGAAGACAAGGTCGAACAGCTTCTGGTAAGCGGCAATGACCTCAGGGGAGTCGAAATGTGTCTCGGAAGGAACGCCGCCGTTGGTCCAGGTATCCGCGGAGTAAGGCTCTGCCCCGAAGTACAGCGGCCGCATATCCCGTTCCGCCCAGGTGAAGTCTACGCCGTATTGCGTTTTGGCGATATCGTCGGAGACGAGGGTCATCTTCTTGGCATCCTCAACCATCCGCTCAAAAGTCCAGCTCTTATCTTCATAATCGCTTGGCGGATAGGAGACACCTGCCGCATCGAACATATCCTTGTTGTAGAGCATCAGGGTGACGTACATATTGACCGGTATGCCGTAGGTATGGCCGTTCACCGTGTAGATCTTCATCAGATTCTCGGGGATGTTATAGTCCTCGGCCTTGAAGCCGTCTTCCTTAATGAGGTCGGTCAGGTCGAGCAGCATGTCTTTGTTATAATACTCGGCGAAACCGCCGTATCCGTAGTGGCTCGTAACATCCGGGGAATTGCCGCCGGCAATCAGCGTCTGCAGCTTGCTGTCGAACTGCTCGTAAGGTGCTTTCTCCACCTTAACCTTGATATTCGGATGCTCTTGCTCGAAGTCGGGAATCAGCTTCTCAATGAACGTGCGGTCCTCCGAGTCAATCGTATAATGGGATATTGTCACCTGTTCACCGGACCCGCCGGAGTTCCCGGCTCCGCTGTCCCCTGCTGCGACATTCCCTGCTGATTTGCCGCCGCCGCAGCCCGATACAGCTACCATTGCTGTCAGAACTGTTGTAAGCAGGACGGCCGGCCTCTTGCTCTTCATGAATTTGTTCATTGTCCAATCCCTCCATGATTTCAAGTATTGTGGACCCGGATTACTTAATGCCTGTCAGCACAATGCCCTCCACAAACTGCTTCTGGGCGATAGCGAACAGAGTGACGATCGGAACCATAGCCAGGACCGAGGCAACCATCAGCAGATGCCATGGCGGAATGCGGAAACGTGATGAGGTGAGCGAGGCCATGCCGACCGGAAGCGTGAATTTGTCCGACGAGCTTAAGTAGAGCACAGGGGTCAGCAGATCATTCCAGCTATAGATAAAAGCAAAGATTGCAACGGTCGCCAGCGCCGGTGCAGACAGCGGAAGCGCGATGGTCCGCCACATCCGCAGCTCGCCGCAGCCGTCGATCCGTCCGGCGTCGAACAATTCCTCGGGCAGTGTAGAGAAGAACTGCCGCAGCAGGAAGATGTTATACGCCGAGCCGAAGAAGGCGGGCACGATCAGCGGCAGGAAGGTGTCGATCCACTGCATTTTGGAGAACAGCACGAACTGCGGAATCATAATGGCCGGATAAGGCAGCATCATCGTGCTCAGCAGCAGGATGAACCAGAAGTTGTTGCCGCGCCCCCGGTATCTGGCGAACCCGTAAGCGACCAGCGCCGAAGAGAGCAGGGTGCCGAAGACGGAGAGGCCGGCGATTATCAGGCTGTTCTTGTACAGTGTGCCGAACTGGAGAGTCTCAAAAATATCGGTATAATTGCTCCAGGCCCAGCTCTCCGGCAGAAAAGTCGGCGGAAACTTCAGCATTTCCCGTTTCGACTTCAGCGAGGTGGAGACCATGAAGAACAGCGGCAGCAGCATGAGGAATGTAGTGATTATCAGTGTGATGAAGCTGGCGACTTTAACGGGATCAACTCTCCGGCGCAGCCGGGAAGGCGGGCTAAGCGGGCTCGCGGCCTTAACGGTACTCATCGGCGGCTGCCTCCTTCATAGTGGACATAGCGATTAGACAGCTTCATAATGACGGCCGTGAACAGCATGACGACAATCAGCAGTATCCAGGCAAGGGCTGAAGAGTAGCCAGCACGGTATTCCTTGAAGGCACTGGTATACAGATTGTAGACGTAGAACCAGGTGGAGTAGTTAGGTCCCCCTTGGGTCATGACGAAGGCTTGCGTGAACACCTGGAAGGAGTCGATCAGACCCATAATCAGCTGGAACAGCAGGACGGGTGAGATCATCGGCAGTGTAATATTCATGAAAATGCGGAAGCGTCCTGCCCCGTCAAGGTTAGCGACTTCGATCAGGCTGACCGGGACCCCCTGCAAACCGGCGAGGAAGAGGATCATGCCGGAGCCTGCTGTCCAGAAGGACATGATGATCAGGGCGTACAGCGCCGTATCGGGATTCATCAGCCAGGCCGGGCCGTGGATGCCGAACCAGGAGAGCATGTAGTTGAAGAGGCCGATCTGCGGGTTGAAAATCCAGTACCAGAGGAGCGACATCGCAACGCCGGAGACCATGCTCGGGAAATACATCGCTGTCCGGAAGAAGCCGCGCCAGGGAATGGTCTGATGCAGCAGCAGGGCGAACCCGAGACCGAGCAGTAATTGCACCGGCACGCTGATGAAGGTATATCTTAGCGTGACTTTTACGGACCGCCAGAACAGCTCGTTATGGAACATCTCCGTGTAGTTGGCGAGCCCGATGAACTTGGGCGGATGAATAATGTCATAATCGGTGAAGCTGTAGTACAGCGACGACAAGATAGGATAGAGGGCGAAGATAAGGAAGCCAATCAGCCATGGGGAAATGAACAGATACATGTAGAACGTCTGCCGCCGGCTCTCACTCTTAATCACGAACACACCAGCCTTTCTTTCTTAAAAGTATAAGCGCTTTAACTTTAAGGATAAATAAAAGTCGTTTAATGCTAATTCAAATAGAATAAACAAATAATAAGTTTAACCGCTTTAACTTTTAGTTCGCTCTGTTGCACTAATCATAGTGGATGGAACGGAAATAATCAACAGTTATTTCGTTAATAAAGCGCTACCAGTCAATAAATATAACAACGTAAAGGGATGTGTTGCTAAAAATGCAGGAAATTTCATTGCGATCATGCATGTTGCGTAAGGTAAGGTTACATATACGGAGGGTTTTAAGATTGAATCTGAGCCTGTTAGCACTATGTTTCATAAGTCTGCTGGAAGTGATGTGATATATTCTTCGCATGGAAGAATCGATGGTGATTCCGGGAAAGTAACTGCGTCCGGCCGCCCGGCCACAGCTAAGAGCCGCCCGGCTTGGCCGGGCGGCTCTCATTTAACTAAGGTATAGGCAGATTGCTGCTCTGCTTACGTCCACTGATGATCGCCGGACAGATACTTCTCGGTCAGTACGGACAGCAGCTGAATACCTACTTCATTCTGTCCGCCTTCCGGAATAATCAGGTCAGCGTATTTCTTGGACGGCTCAATAAAAGCTTCATGCATCGGCTTAACTGTGGTCAGGTATTGTGTGTGGATCGAACGGATCGTCCGGCCGCGTTCCTCGATATCGCGCAGTACCCGGCGAAGGATACGCACATCGGGGTCGGTATCCACGAATACCTTAATGTTCAGCTGCTCGCGCAGCTTCTCGTCGGAGAGGACATGAAGCCCTTCAAGAATGACGATATTGTTCGGTGCAAGCCGAACGGTCTTCTCGGTAGAGCGGGCATGAACGGTAAAATCATACACTGGGGCAAATGCGGCTTGTCCGGCTTTCAGACAATCTAAATGTTCAATCAGCAGTTCCGTATCAAAGGCCAGCGGGTGATCGTAATTGATCGCACCGCGTTCAGCCATGCTGAGGTAAGAATGGTCTTTATAGTAGTTATCCTGAGATATGAACGTCACTTTGTCAGATCCAAGACGGTCAATAACGGATCGCGCTACCGTCGTTTTGCCGGAACCGGTCCCGCCGGCGATACCAATAATAAGCATGGTGTTTTTATAAACCTCCCTAAGCGATTGCCTTTGCAATTCCAATATTGTAGCACAGCGGTCAACTTATTTCACCTTGGATCAGGGGAATATCATGTGAACTTTCAAATAAATCGGGTATTTTAGCGGAAAATGATATAATTTCAAGTATTCGTACAGATCGAGCATATTTAAAGGGAGCAGATTAGCGGAATGAATGAGCAGAATGCTTTACTGGAAGCTTTTAACGGGACAGAAGTGCAGCTGGCAGGCCATGGCAAAAGAGGGATATCCGTGCTGAAGGAAGCGCTGGCCGGAGTGGAGGATCAGCTCGCTGCCGACTTGTATGGGTCAGGCGCAGTAATAGAGGATTTCCAGGCGGAGATGGCCGGGGTGCTCGGCAAGGAAAGCAGTGTATTCTTCCCCAGCGGCACGATGGCCCAGCAGATCGCCCTGCGGATCTGGAGTGACCGCAAAGGCAGCAAAAGAGTGGCCTATCACCCGCTATGCCACCTGGAGATTCATGAGCAGGACGGGCTGAAGGAGCTGCATCATCTGGAGCCGCTGCTGCTGGCAGATAAAGACCGCCTGATCACACTGGATGATGTTAAGAATATGGGGGCGGGTATTGCTTGTCTGCTGATTGAGCTTCCCCAGCGGGAAATCGGCGGGCAGCTGCCGGAGTATGCCGAGCTGGAAGCTATTTCGGCCTATTGCCGGGAGCAGGGGATCATTCTTCATCTGGATGGGGCGCGGCTGTTCGAAGTGCTGCCATACTACGGCAAGACAGCTGCCGAGGTCTGCGGGTTGTTCGACAGCGTATATATTTCCTTCTACAAAGGCATCGGAGGAATTGCCGGAGCGATCCTGGCTGGAAGCCGGGAATTCACGGAGGAGTCGAAGATCTGGAAACGGCGCCATGGCGGTGACCTAATCAGTCTCTATCCGTATATCCTGACGGCTAAGTATTATTACGGGCAGCGGATCGGCCGGATGGCCGGGTATTATGAGCAGGCCAAGGAGCTGGCTGCCTTATTCAACAGCTGCCATAAGGTGTCTACGCTGCCGGAGGTGCCGGTCTCGAACATGTTCCATGTACATTTCGCGTTATCCAGGGAGCAGCTTGCTCCGGTATTGATTCAGGTGTACAAGGAATCGGGAATCGGGCTGACACCGCGGTTGAAAGAAACAGGAGAAGCTTCATGCTCGTATGAGCTGAACATCGGGGATCTTTACAGCGGAGTGTCCAAGCCTGCGCTGGAAGAAGCCTTCCGGCTGCTGGATAAGCTGCTGCAGGAAATCTAAGGCGGGCAAAAAGAAAAAGCAGCTTCCTTATAGGGGGAAGCTGCTTTTTGTGTGGAGAGTTACACCGTACATCTAGCCGGTCTGTCCCGTTAACGGTTCATCAGCGCCCGTACGAAGGAAACGCGGAGCAGCTGTTTTTTCATCAGCTTGGTGCGGAACTGGCGCTTCAATCGATTGTAGGCCTGAGGAGAGTGGTCGCTTGCCCAGCTATACATGAACTTGAAGTCGCTGTGGCTTTTGGCGGAGTTCATCAGGTAGTAAGAGATCGTATCATAGACGTTATGGTTGAACCACTCATTCATTTCCGCCTTGCTGTAGCCGAAGCGCTCGATGGCCATATTGCGGATGTTGCGCTTCTCCTCCAGATTCTCGATCAGGAACGACTGGCTGAGATTGAAGGTGATATTGTTGCCGTGAATCCGGTACACGCCCGCCAGCGTATCAATGAACCCGGCATCACCGATCAGCAGCGCACGCAGGTATATAGAAGCATCGTTGACCATACTCATATTCAGAATATCCATACTCATCAGTGCCTCGCGCTTGAATATGGCGGTTAAGGTTGATGCCGGCTTGGGATAGTTCTTCCGCTCGAAGTTCATGAAATAGTCGTGTTTGTCCGTGACGGGACTCAGCCCCAGACTGGAGATGGTGAGCTTCTGCGACTGGGAATACTCCAGGAATACATTTGCGGCGACAAAAGACAGCTCCGAATTCAGCCGGTGTACCTTCACCGCTTTGGTGAAATAGCTGCGGTCAATGAGATAGTCATCATCGTCCAGGAACAGGATGAATTCCCCGTCGCCATGTGCGGCCAGCGCTCTGCGGCGGTTGTTGCCGGGGCCGCTGTTGGTCTCATTCTGCATGAAGATGACGCGTGGCTCTGCTCCGAAGATGGCGTTCATCATCTCCTGCGTACCGTCGCTTGAGCAATCGTCAATGACGATAATTTCAGTATGCGGATAATCCTGCCGCAGAATGCTGTTCACTGCCTGCTGCAGGAAATCTTTTCTATTATAAGTAGTAATAATTACACTGACCTTCGGATGGCTTGAGGGACCGGCGTCCAGATTAAGTGTAGACTCCTGCGCATCAGGCCCGTTGCTGCTGAGGGCGGCAAGCCCCTGCATGAACCCAATTATCTCATCGATCTGAATATTGAATTGAGTGCTGACATAATACTGGAGCGCGTCATCTGAAGCCCGGCCTGCCAGAAAGGCATCCAGGACACCAATTAGCGTCTCCAGATGTTCTTTGATTCCGGCATCACTCTCGCTGCTGCTGATATTCCTGCCCTGGCGGATCAGCTCTTCACGGGTCAGACCCCCGGCGGGCGGATGATGAATATCGTCACTCAGCTGATGCAGCAGATGCATTCCTGCTTCATGTAAGTCCCCGCGGTGATCCATAATCAGTCCTCCTAAAAGTTTTATGGAGCAATGCTTCCAGGCTCACTTCGTAATAAAACTCGCTTCGGAAGCATGGGCTAAATTTTGTGAGCTATACTCCATTGAATATCCTACGAACAAAATAACTTCGGAAGCAAGGGCTAAGTTTGGTGAAAATCACAGCTTAATTTAAATAGTTGGATTTTCTCCACTTATTATCCTCAATGTGAAGACCATTCTAAAATTAGTTGGAAAAACTCCACTTAAAAATGCACATTTCGCGGGAAGCGGGCTGGAGGGCAGCAAGTAAATGCCTTTTTTCCAACTATTCACGTACAAAGTGCGAAAAACGGTAAATTAAGCTACGTTTATCCACTTAAAAAACTGGTGGAGGTGTTCCGGCAGGTTGTGTGCGGCTGGAATGGGAATCTGTGCTACCCGATTTCCAGCATTACAACGTCTGCCCGGCCGCAACCTTCCGTTTAAGCTTGAGCTTCGTTCTGAATTTCTTGGCGTAGCTCCAGGTGTAGAGGAAGACCTCGCGTTCCATCAGAGAACCCACCAGGAAATAGATCGGCAGAATAATCACACCCAGCAGCGCGCCCCAGAGGATTACGCCGGTGTAGGAGGTGATGCTCAGATTCAGCTTGGTCGTAATGAACACAATTGCCGCGAAGACGGCAACGTTCGTTAGCCATCTGCGGAAGGTGATCCACGGGCTGCGCTCCAGCAGCACCCGGCTGGCGTAGACCACGATATCGATCGAACGGTAGAGCAGAGCAACAATAGTTCCCATTAGTACACCGTAGATTCCGAAGAAGATTACGAAGACAATTGAAGCTCCGAGGTTGATCGCCGACTCCAGAATCGAACGGAATTGTGTGTTGCGGAAATGTCCGGCAATGGTAATCAGGTTGTTCGACGACGTGCGGGCATTGGTCAGCAGCTTGATCACCACGAACAGAATCGGCAGCCAGAAGTTAATATAATTCACATCGTTGACCCCGGCGGTGTACAGCCGCATGAACGGTAGAATCAGAATGTAGACCACGGTCAGAATGGAGAAGATCAGGCCCATGAAATAGACCTCATACGCATCATAGAATTTGACAAAAGCCTCTTTGCCCTCATGATAGCTCTGCCCCAGCGCTGATTTGACGCTGCCGTTGACGGTCTGGACGATGTTGTCGACGATGGTGAAGATCATGTTGTACATCACGTAGATACTGACAATCTTCAGGTTGGTGAAGATCGTCAGGATCAGCACATCCGTGTTACGGAAGACGAGATAGGAGATCTCATGCACCATGACGGAATTCTTTTGTCCAATTGCGGCGAAATCCGGCGTCATACTGAGATCCATCCATTTGTAATGCCGCTTCGCATAAATGTAGAACGCGACAATCTGCAGCAGGGTCAACACGAAGAACGAGGCCTGGACGGCGATGATGTTCACGCCCTGCAGCAGCAGGATGATCCGCACCACGTTGTTCAGAATGTTCGCTACCGTGACTATAGAGGTCTCAATATAGCTTTTACCCTCGGCAATCAGGAGGACCCTGAATTTGCCCTGGAAATAATAATTAATCGCTCCGCCGAGGCCGGAGAACAGGATAATGGCTACGATGCTGATACTGCTGATCTCCGAATGAATAACCAGCGGATAGATGACCGCCAGCAGCACGACCGAGATGAAATAGTAGATCCCGGTTTTTTTGTAGTAGCTGGAGGTAGCGGCCAGAATGGAGTTGATGTGACCCCTGTCGTTGCCGGCCACCGGTTTATAGAGTGCCTGCAGCGATGCCGCGCCAACTCCTGCCTCAAGCAGCGCGAAATAACTGATAATCTGCACAATCGAGGCAATCAGCCCGTTCGCTTCCGAGCCGTAGTTAACCATGATCAGGCGGGGGATGAAGAAACCGAGGATAATGGTAATCACCTGGCTGGTAAGCCCGAAGCCCAGGTTCAGCATGCTCCGTTTAGCTTTCATAGCTTCTTCTCCCTTCCAGCAGCGGTTCGGGTGCCAGATAAGCATCCAATTGCTCGAAATGCTTCTCCGCCTGGTTCGCCTGCAGCGTTACATCGAGCGTACCCGCAGCCATGCTCTCATAGACCTGCTCAGGTGTCAGCTCAGCCAAATGGGCGAAGTCCGTATACGCTCCCCCGAAATAAGCATCCTGCATGACGTTGATCATTTTGTTGCTGTAAGCCACGGGAAACACCGGTTTGCCGAACACCCAGCCGAGGATCATCGCATGGAATCTGGAGGCGACAATGCAGCTTGCACCGGACAGCACGGCGAGAATCTCATCCATATCTGTTTTGTAGAGATGGGCGTGGGTGTGGGCCTGAAGCTCCGCAGGAATCAGATTCAGGATCAGACTGATCGCTTCCTGGTCCCCTTCATGCTGGCAGAAGGACATAAAATGCACGTCATACCCCTGCTGAATGAAATAGATTGCAACATCTTTCATTTTTTCATAATAGAGGTTGTCAAAACCGTCTAAAGCTTTGGACGAGGGCTTGATCACGGAAATGGCAAGGGTCTTACCCTCCACGGCCGGAGCTCTACCGCCGCTGTATTTCAGCTGAAAAATAATATCCGGCGCAAGCCGCACATTGTCCAGATCCTTAAACAGGTCATAGGAATATTGCTCCCGGAAAGAGACATCGGCATAATTCTGGAAGATTTCCCTATATTGCTGGTAATAGGCCTCATCCTTATACGGACCGAAGTTCGCGCCCATCAGGTAGTAGGGCTTGCTTTTATTGCGCAGGGCTTCAGCACCAGCCACATATTCTTCCCACTGCTCACCTTGCATAAAAATAGACCCGCCGATATGCACGGTTCCGTCGCCCTGATCCGTCAGCAGCTTCTGCACGAAGTTCGGATGAAGCTTTAGTTTGCGGAAAATATAGTTGATCCCCCGCAGCAGTACGGAGTCCGAGGCATACACCTTGAGGTTGTGGAGATCTTTGAAGACGAGCTTATATTGCTGCGGGGCAATCAGCATAAACCGGGTATCCGGGTATCGCTCACATAACACTTTTATGAACAGATCATCGCCCAAATTGAACTCTGTATATGCATTGATCATCATCGTCTTCTTCATATCTTGATTTCCTTTCTGCCCATCACGGTTTTGAGCTTATGTTTGAATTGGACCCAGTTTCTGTCGATAACAATCAGCGCTCCGTACAAGGACGGGGAGATTAAGAAGGCTCTGATCTGCAGCGCGAGCTGGCGGTCGTCCCCCTGGTACTCTCGTATGATCGGCCGCATCTCCTGGGGAAGTCCGGGATAACGGGCATCCATATCCTGAAGCAGGCGCCTGACATCCATTCCCGCAGTGCCGTTCAGACAGGTCTTCAGATTGTAAAAGTAGTTCTCGGTCAGCTCCCGGTTCAGCAGCAATTCGGATATCTCAGGTGTCCCGTCAAAGGGATGGGCTCTGAAATAATCAGCCACCCGCTTGAATGCATCGACCATGTCGAATTTGTTCACGTTATACGTATTGGAGATGGAGGAGGTTCTCTGCAGATAGAAGGACAGCACATCCGGAATGGATATGGCCCGCGAGGCCCGCGATAACGCTTTGTAGATGAATTCCTGATCTTCCCCGTTCACGCAGCGCTCGGTGTAGCGGATGCCGTTCTCCAGCAGAAAGGTCCGTTTGAAGGCGATGCTGCCGGTCCAGATTCTGAGGCTTTTATGCACAAAAATATTCTTCAGCGCTTCGCTCCCCGTAGTGTCGCTTGCCGCTGAAGTGAAGTTTACAATGGTGGACTTATCTTCGCGGACCAGACTGTAACCCCAGCAGAGAATATCCGGAGCAGCGCTCCAGGTATGGGCTTCAATGCTCTGCACCAGCCCGCTGGCGATATAATCATCCCCGTCCAGGAACAGCACATAATCGCCGCTCGCTGCTGCAAGCCCGGTGTTTCTGGCGGCGCTCACTCCGGCATTGGCCGTGCGGATCAGCTTGGCTCTCAGGATGGGATGCCGCGCCAGAATCGCTTCGGCCACCTCGTACGTACGGTCCGTAGAACCGTCGTCGACCATAATCACTTCGAAGCGCTTCTCGCTCTGGTCCAGGAGTGAATCCAGCAATGGAGCCACATAACGCTCTAAATTGTACATGGGAACTACAATGCTTACACTCATAACTCCACTCCCTTCCTGAGTTTTGACGGATTACCCGGCGGTCTGGCTGTTGAAGATCTCCTTCAGCCCTTTCTTATAGCCTTTGATAGCGGCGACATTCTTCTTGGGCTGCTCGCGGAGAATGAGGTAGAGCGTGGTCCACATCAGGGCGAGATAGCCGATGGGGCCCGATCGTTTATCCTTGAGCAGATGCACATGATTCAGCACCCGGGTATAGGCGACATCCTCGAGATTGTCCCGGGAGGCCGGGGATTCATGATGCAGCAGCTTGAGCTCAGGGTTGATATACAAAGGGCCGGAGCTCCGGGCAATGCGGGACATGAGAATATCTTCGCCGACGCTGTAGCTGGTTAGCCAAGGGACGGGCTTCAGGTCCTGGATTGCCGCTTTTTTGAATGACATGTTGCAGCCGTGCTGGAATTCAGTCTTGAAAATCTTCCGGGCTTTATGCCAGTTGTACATGGACCCGGCTTGACCGCTTAAGGAGAGCTTGCCGCTCGACAGGGATTGCTGGAAGGACAGCAGGCAGCGGATGGTTCCAAGGAAGCTGTTCCGCATCCCGATGGCGATACCGCCGACTCCTGCGCAGTTAGGATAATCATCGTAGGTTTGAATCAAGGTAGACAGGTAGTGAGCGGGGATTTCGACGTCATCATCCAGGAAGAGGATTTTGTCCATGGTGGACAGTTCCACTGCCTTGATCCGGGACAGCCATAATCCCCGGTCCGTCTTGCTGAAATAAGTCAAAGGATAACCGCATCCGGTAAGTAAAGCTTCAAATTCAGTAAGTACACGGGCTGGTATTTCGCCGTCATCTATAAGTATGACCTCAATGGGGTATGTCCTGCCTATGTCTTGTTTAGTTATAGAATGAATGCACCGTGTCAGGTCCTGTACCCGGTTCCTCGTGCAGATAGCCACTGACAATCCTTGCATATACTCCACTCCCTTATCCATTTCTCCCATTCTATGTGTAGTGAATTAACTACCTTAAGCTTACTATTGGCAGTAAAAGGTTGTATATACTACTTTAGTTTACTTATTGGACGGCCTGCCGCCGTAAGCACAGGATATGGATTATAATTTGACACAAGTGGAAACGGCTTTGCCGTCCTTTTAAAGGACGGTACCGTTTCAGCGAGAAATAGAAGGATAATTTATAGCGTGAAACATATAAATTCTTATATTTCAAAAAAGCCGCAGTCCCGTTAGGGCGGGCGGCTGCGGCCTTCATATTCTTCAAGGAACGGTGGAGCAACAATCGGTTAATTGAACGTAATCGTAAGCGAGCTTGTAGACTGGCCGCCCAGCGGCAGGGAGATGACTCCCGCTTTGTCCCGGATTTCTCCGGTGAAGCCTTCACTGTCTGCTACACCATGCCAAGGCTCGATGCACAGGAACGGTGCGTTCTTCGGCTGCCAGATCCCGAGATCGGGGAAGTTGTGGTAAGCTACGCTTACGCTTTTGGCAGACAGCTTGCTCTTCAGCGCTACAGACTGCGAGCTTACATTCTTGAAGACGAGTGCGTCATGCTCGAACATCTCATGGTTCAGCGGCAGAATGTTTCCGTCTCCTAGCATAGGGTCGCTTTTACCGTTAATCAGCTGGCCTGTTTTGTTCAAGAACAAGCGTTCCAGACGCTCCTGCTGTCCGAATTCAAGATAATAATCTGCGAAGCTGCCCTCTCCGTCAATCGGGCAATTGAATGCAGGATGGGTGCCGAGCTGGAAGAAGATTTCCTGTTCATCTGTATTTTCCACACGGTAGCTGATCTCGAGGGTGCTTCCGCTCAGGATATAGGTGAGGAACAGGTTGAATTTGTACGGGTAGACTGCCAAAGTGCTCTCACTATGCGAGAGCCGGAAGACCGCCTGGGTATCGCTCGCCTCCTGCAGTGTGAACTCACTGCGTCTGGCGAAGCCGTGATTGGCAATTTTGTACGCCTGCCCGTCCGCTTTGATCTCGCCCCCAGTGGCCGCGCCGATAATAGGGAACAGTACCGGTGAACGGCCTGTCCAATAGGCGGCATCCCCGCTCCACATATATTCGGTCTCCGTATCCGTTCTTCTGAAGCTGATCAGCTCGGCTCCGAGTGAACTGATCACAGCTTCGGCTGTGCTGCTGCGCAAAAGGGTATTCATATGCTTAGCTCCTCTCAAATTATGCTTCCTACCAGCTCATATTCTATCAGACTTCCCCAATCGCGTTATAACATAACGTGAACAAAACCAAAAAAAATTATTACAGTCTGTAAAATGAAAATAATACAGAATGGTATAACATATATAGAAAGCAATAATTCCAAGATCGTTTGAAACGGAGGAACAAGGCCATGCAGCTGCAGCAGATATTCGTGAACGGTGAGAGATTGAAGAATACGATCGAGTCATTCGCCGATTTCGGGCGGACGGACAATAACGGGGTCACCCGGTTATCGCTGTCGGAGCAGGATGTGCAGGTGCGGGGCTATTTCACTTCCTGTTGTGTTGAGTTGGGAATGGCTGTGAAGGTAGATGACATGGGAAATATGTATGCCACACTTGCCGGCAGCGAAGAAGGCCCGCCCGTAGTGATCGGATCGCATCTGGATACTGTCAAGAAAGGCGGCAGATTCGATGGGGTGCTCGGTGTAATCGCGGGTTTGGAAGTGGTAAGAACCCTGGTCGACCACGGCATTAAGCCTCGCTTGCCAATAACAGTGATGAACTTCACCAATGAAGAGGGAGCCCGCTTCGAGCCGTCGATGATGGCTTCAGGTGTCTTGGCCGGCAAGTTCGACAAGGCGGAGATGCTGAAGAAGAAGGACCCGGAGGGTACAACCTTCGGTGAAGCGCTGCAGGCCAGCGGCTATGCGGGCGATGCGGAGAACCGGATCAGGGAAGCAACGGCTTATCTGGAGCTGCATATCGAGCAGGGGCCTGTGCTGGAGAGAGAGAATCTCAAGATCGGCCTGGTCGACTGTGTTGTCGGGATGGCCTGTTATGAAATTGAAGTGACAGGCGAATCGGACCATGCGGGCACCACGCCGATGGATATGCGTAGGGATGCGCTTTTTGCCGCTACAGATATTATTACGGAGCTGCGGCGGAAGCTGGCTGTACTGGACTCCGAGCTGGTCTATACCATGGGCAGAATGAACGTGCTGCCTAATATTCATACTGTTATTCCGAACAAGGTGATCTTCACCGTGGAAGCCCGACATAAGGATATGGATATTGTCCGTGAAGTAGAAGCGATTATTAACGGTCTGCCTGAGGAGCTACTGGAGTGTAGTGTGTCGAAGACGAAGCTGTGGGGACGCGATACCGTATGGTTCGATCGGGAGGTCTGTGCCCTGGTGGAGCAATCGGCGCAGAAGCTGGGCTACAGCAGCAAGAAGATGGCCAGCGGAGCGGGGCATGATGCCCAATTCGTGGCCGGATTCCTGCCGTCGGCGATGATTTTTGTACCCAGTGTGAAGGGGAAAAGCCATTGCGAGGAAGAGCTCACTTCTTATGAAGAATGTGAGATGGGCGTGAATGTGGTGCTGGAAACGGTGCTGGCGGTGTTGGCCGGGTCCTGACAGATGGCTTGCAGGCTGGGCGAATTGCATAGATAGATGTCAAAGACTTTAAGACACTTAACCGGTGTCTTTTTTTTCTTTATGTAGGAAATTATGGTACCCGCTGAAACCCTCTAATTCCGCTGAAAGTGGGCGGTACGGGGTGAACTGAATGTACACGAAAAACCGAATACAATGTGCCAACGATAGGCTAGACGGAGCGAATGTATGCGAAAAACCGAGCACATTGTGCCGACGAGAGGGTAAACGGGCCCGATGTATGCGAAAAACCGAGTACAATGTGCCAACGATAGGGTAGACGAGCCGAATGTATGCGAAAAACCGAGTACAATGTGCCAACGAGAGGGTAAACGAGCCCGATGTATGCAAAAACCGAAGGGATAAAACCCCTGTGATTCCACCGGATGCCGGCCAAAGGAGGAAACAAGGGGCATTAGTGCCCTTGGAGCAAGGCGAGTTCGCTTTAAAAGTAACATAAGCTCCAAAGCTCCAGCCTGATTCACCCGTTACATAGACTGAACTTAACAATCTAACTCGGGTATTCCGGGGTACTGGTATGAGCGGACCTGACAAATCCCAGCTATGTGGGATGGCGGTTTCGGGGTGCAGCCTTGATAATGAACCAATATTCATTATCGGGGTTGACCGGCCTGTTCCGGTCAGAGAGCCGATTCCGGAGGGGATGTAATGAAAGACAGCATAAGCAGTACAGGTAGCTCAGTCAGCTCAGCCAGTCCCTGGGAGCAGGCGGATGCGGATCAATATGTTCAGAATATAAGCCGCAAAATCCCCGGCTATCAGCTGCAGTATGATCTGATGGATACGCTGATAACAGCTTTGCTTGATAAGCGGGAGAATCCCGAGCTGCTGATTGTTGGAGCTGGCGGAGGGCAGGAAATTCTGAGTTTGGGCTGGAAGCATCCTGATTGGATCTTCAGCGGGCTGGATACTTCGCAGGGAATGCTTCTGGCCGCTGAACAGCGGCTTGGCGCAGCGGGTCTGATGGACAGAGTGCGACTGTATCATACGGAGATAGGTTCCTGGAATTGTAGCAGACAGTACGATGCTGCGGCCTGCATGCTGGTGCTGCATTTTGTGAAAGGGCGGGAGAACAAGCTGGCGCTGCTCCGTTCCATTGCCGGGCGGCTTAAGCCGGGAGCGCCGCTGTGTCTTTCCGCAATCAACGGGGAGCCGGCTTCCCCCGCATGGCGGATTCAGATGGCAGGCTGGAGGCTGCATATGCTGGGTAACGGCATTGAACAAGAACAGTGGCAGGCCTTCGAGCAATCGTTCGGCGTGACCTCGCATCCGCTTCCGGCCGAAGAGATGGAACGGCTGCTGCGGGAGGCCGGGTTCACGGGGGTATCACGGTTCTTCGGTTCCTATCTGATTGACGGCTGGGTGACCGTGAAGGCACCGGACAATGCGTGACCTGAACGGGGTTCGTTACTAGTTGGAGTCTACAGGTGGCGGGGGCTTCCGGAAATCCGATGCCTGCTCTATTTCCCGGCATACTGCAGCTTATCCGGATTGCGGACAATGTATAAATTAAGGATCAGATTGTCCCGGATATGCAGAAGTCCTATGGTATGAATACCTTCATCCGAGCGGAGGATCAGGCCGGGCTGTCCGTTAATCCGGCTGGTTTCAATAGCCACTTCACCGTTAATTATAGCTGCCCCGCGGAAAGGCCCCATCAGGAAGCGGGCTACAAGCTCACGGGTGACTACCGGTTCGGCAGCAGCGCGTACTTTGCCCCCTCCGTCGGCGATCAACTCGGCTGCCGGATCAAGCATCGTCAGAATCTGGTTCATGTTGCCCTGCTTCAGGGCGGCCAGGAACCCGTGCACCCATTCCTCTGTAGCCGCCTCCGGCTGGACAGGCTCCCCGGGGATGAGGCCCATCTTGGCACTGGCCCGGCTGAAGAGCTTGCGGCAGTTCGGTTCGCTTTTGTCGACCAGTCCGGCAATCTCCTGATATTCAAAGCCCAGCGCCTCACGCAGCACAAACACGGCCCGCTCGGCAGGGGTCAGCCGCTCCAGCAGGACAAGCATAGCATAGGATAAGAGATCATCCTGAACTACGGAGTCCATGGAATCCCCGTCTGTACCGGCAAGAGGCTCGGGCAGCCATTCGCCGAAATATTCCTCCCGCTGTCTGCGCGCAGATTTGTGCAGATCCCGGCAGAGGTTCGTGACCATTTTACACAGATAGGCTTTCGGTTCGGCCAGCCGCTCCGGCGGTACATCATACACCTTCAGGAACACATCCTGAACCGCATCCTCGGCATCGGCGGCTGATCCGGTTAACTGGTAGGCAAGCTTAAACAATAGGTTCTTATACTGGGCATACAGCTCCTGCAT
The DNA here is from genome assembly GCF_013141775.1 of Paenibacillus phytohabitans. GTDB lineage: Bacteria > Bacillota > Bacilli > Paenibacillales > Paenibacillaceae > Paenibacillus_AQ > Paenibacillus_AQ phytohabitans. The sequence continues at coordinate 29,475 of NZ_WHOB01000017.1, read as the reverse complement.
AACGCCACTTCCAATCCTTATATATAGTCATTCTAACTCCGCTATAATCGCTATAATGTAGACAAAATAAAGGGGAGATGTGTGACAGGAGAGAGCGGGGATGCTTGAAGGTGCCTAATATTCATGGCAGGTATGTTCGAAAACTGGGCCGGACAAAAAATCTGCTGCTGCATTGTCACAGAACGAATAGCTGTCTCGTTATATGTCCGAAGGGCGGAACAAGGCCGGAAAACGCCAGGCGGAAGACAATGTCTGGACCGGACCTTAACTACAACAACCAGCCCAATAGGAGGAGTATAGTTATGGCACAACGTGTGAATTATATGCAGCAGTCCCCGGAGCTTTTCAAGAAGTTTCTCGATTTCAGCATGGCCTTGAAGAACAGCTCTATTGAGGAGAAAATTGAAGATCTGGTGTCCATCCGGGCTTCACAGATGAACGGCTGCGGCTTCTGCCTGGACATGCATGTGAAGCAGGCCAAGATTAACGGCGAGAGTGAACTGCGTCTCTATCACATCTCTATCTGGCGGGAATCAACACTGTTCTCTCCGCGTGAACGGGCTGCACTCGCCTGGACGGAGGTACTGACCAAGCTGCCGGAGCATGGCGTGCCTGATGAGCTGTATAACCGTGTCCGTGGACAGCTGTCGGAGCAGGAAATCTCCGATCTGTCCTTCTCGGTTATGGCGATTAACGCCTGGAACCGGGTGAACGTGGGCTTCACCACCGTACCGGGTTCATCTGATGCGGCATATGGCTTGACCAAAGCCGGATTGTCATAACTGAAGAACAACTTAAAAGGAGCTATGCCACCGTACAATCTGTGGCATAGCTCCTTTATTTATAAGCGGGGTCAGCCCTTGACCGCTGAGCTGGCCACACCTTCAATAATGTATTTCTGGCCGAGCAGGAAGACGAGGATCATAGGAATGATTCCGGCTGTTGCAGCGGCCATCATGCCGTTGTAGTCGACATTGTTCTCCAGGATGAAATTCTGCAGCCCGAGCGGGACGGTGAACAGATCATGGTCAATCAGGAAGACGAGCGCATTCTCATAATCATTCCAGTGCCAGGAGAAGTCGATGATGGCCAGCGTGGCCAGCGACGGCTTAGCCATCGGCAGGATAATGCGCGAGAAGATACGGAAGTGGCCTGCGCCGTCGATGAAGGCGGCCTCCGAAATTTCATGAGGCACGGAGAGGAAGAACTGCCGCATCATGAATACGCCGAAGATGGTGAACATTCCGGGCAGGATCAGCGCCCAATGGGTGTTGTAGATGCCGGCCCAGTCGAACATGATGAATTTGGGTACGAACAGCACCTGCGGGGGAACCATCATCATGGACAGATAAACCATGAACATGGTGTTCCGCCCTTTGAACTCAATTCTGGCAAACCCATAAGCAGCCAAGGCGGACAAGGAAACGGCACCTATAGTGCTCAGAATAGCCACCTTAAGGGAATTCAGATAGTAAGGCACAAAGCTGCCCTGACCGGTCCAGACCTTAACATGATGGCTCCAGTTGAAATGGCTGGGAATCCACTGGACCGGATATTGAAAGACCTCGGCAGGTGTCTTGAATGAAGTGCTGATCATCCAGATGAAGGGTACAATCATGACGATGCTGAAGAACAGCATGATGAGTGTGGCAATGCTTTTGGTAACTACGGCTTTATTCATGTTCTCAGCTCCTTAGTAGTGAACCCAGCGTTTCTGGCCCAGCCATTGAATCACGGTGAAAATCAGAATGATCAGGAACAGGGCCCAGGAGACCGCTGAAGCATAACCCATTTCGTAATAGCGGAAGGCATTCTGATAGATGAACAAAGATAACACGGTGGTACTGTTTCCCGGTCCGCCCTGCGTGATCGCCTGAATGATGCCGAACTGCTTGATCGACATGATCAGTCCGGTAATCAGCAGCAGGAAGGTGGTCGGGCTGACCAGCGGCCACAGGATACTGCGGACTGTCTGCCAGGTGCGGGCACCGTCGATTTTGGCGGCTTCCAGCAGCTCGCCGGACACTTCCTGCAGGGCGGCGAGGTAGATGATCATGTTATAGCCGAGCATGAACCAGATCCAGATGATGTCAATCGCATACATGGACGTTTCCATCGTGGACAGCCAGCCGGGCGGATTCGCGATGCCGACCGAGCGGAGAATGCCGTTAATCGGCCCGTTGTTCGGATGAAACAGCAGCATCCAGACAAAGGCTACAGCGACGCCGCTTGTAATATAAGGCATGAAGTACAGGGCGCGGAGCAGCTTTTTCAAATACACGGACCGGTTCAACACAACGGCAACAATGAACGCCAGCCCGATCGATACCGGGACGGAGACCAGGAACAGCAGCGTGTTCTTAATAGCGATATAGAATACCTCATCCCCCAGCATCCGCTGAATGTTGTCCAGCCCGATGAATTTGGTATGGGGACTCATAAACTTATAGTCTGTAAACATGAGATAGAAAGAATAGACGGCAGGTATGATGAAAAATAAAATCACGCCAATCATATTTGGCCCGATAAACAGATAGCCCAGGTACTGCTGCCGCTTCATCCAGGATGCCTTCACATAGCCCCACTCCTTTAGGTCTTTTGATTACTTTGATCACACTACAAGCATAACAAGCGGCCTAAGAAGGGTTAAGGAACAAAACCAACGACTTCATGCTACAGAAATATACATTTGCTGAGCGGCCGCGGGCGGGGCTATCTTAGTTTTGTTCTATTCCTGTCCACAGCAAACAGCGGCATTCCCGGAAGGAAGGCCGCTGTATAGGAGAGCTAGGCATTTATTGAAGTCAAGCTATATGCTTACGGATTCTGTATTATGCCGCTGAGTATGCCGGTACTGGCTCGGCGTCTGTGCAGTGAGGCGTTTGAAAATTTTGATGAAATAGTTATCGTTGACGAAGCCGACCCGGTTGCCAATCTCATATACCGGCAGATCGGAGTGGATCAGGAGCTGGATGGCCTGGTCCACCCTTATCTGATGCAGATAATGGATCAGGGTCTGGCCGGTTTTCTTTTTGAACAGGGTGCTGACATAATTCTCGGCCATCATGACATACTGGGACATCGACTTGACGGTAATATCCTCATCATAATGGGCGTGCAGATACTGGAGGATCTTCTGGATCTCGGGATGGCTGGTGATCTCCTCATGAGGCAGCGGCAGGGGAACAGCAGAACCGGGCGGGCCCGCGCTTACCTTGCGGTTCTCCTGGCTCTTCACCAGTTCATTATTGATCTTGCGCAGAGTATCGCGCAGTGAATTCACACTCATGGACAGCTTCAGGATATAATTGGAGGCCCCGTATTCCATCGCCTGACGTACATTCTCGAAATCGCTCATACAGGTAAGCATGACGAAGCGGGAATCGTAGCCCTCTTCACGGGTTCTGCGCAGCAGCTCGACACCATCCATCTCCGGCATGACAATATCCGAAATCACCAGATCGGGAGCATCCTGCCGGATCATCTCCAGCGCTTCTGCACCATTGCCCGCTTCTCCGCTAACAGTGAACCCGAGCTCTTCCCAGGCAATAATCTCGCGGACGCTCTCCCGTACAAAAACCTCATCCTCGACCAGCAGTACTTTCCACATATGTGATTCCCTCCCGTATAAATGCGCTTAAGCCGGATGTCCATTGCCGTAAGGTGCAGACAATAGAAGCGGTATAGTGAAGCGGACGGTGACACCTTCCCCGGTGGAGAGAACCTCCAAAGTCCCCTCTTCGCGATAGAGCAGCCGCAGGCGCTCCTGAATATTGCTCAGCCCGATACCCGGACGCTTGCGCGGGACCTTGTTCAAACCTGCCTGCTCCATGCCTACGCCGTTGTCCTTGATCTCTACAATCAGCCGGTTCTCTTCGCGGTGCACGATCAGCTCAATCAGGCCGTTGCCGGGCAGTCTGCTGATCCCGTGAATAATGGCGTTCTCGACCAGCGGCTGGAGGCTGAGCTTGGGAACCAGCGCATACAGAACATCCTCATCGTAGCGGCAGGTTAATTCGAATTTGTGGGCGTAGCGGACCTGCTGGATATGGACATAAGCCTCTACAAGCTCTATCTCATCCTTCAGATGGATCAGGTCCTTATCGGTATTCAGACTGGCCTCCAGCAGCTTGCCGAGCGACAGGGTCATATTCGTAATATCCTCATTGTGCTCACGGATGGCAATCCATTTAATCGTATTCAGCGTGTTCAGCAGGAAGTGGGGATTCGTCTGGGCCAGCAGCATCTGGAAATGTACAGCTTCCTTCTGGCGCTCCTCGGCCTTCAGCTTCTGGATCAGCAGGTGAGTATCGTCAAGCATGGTATTGAAGGTCCGGGTCAGATCCAGGATCTCCCCGCTGAATTTATGCTCCGGCAGGCGGATCTTGAGGCTCTTCTGCACGGCCGCCTTCATCTTGTTCTGCAAATGGGACAACGGGCGTGTGATGGTCGTAGCAATCACGAAGGTCATCATCAGGAAGATGCTCGTCAGGACAAAGAACGTAATAAAGTACTGCTGCTTCAGCCCTTCGATCTCCACGAACAGCACAGACAGCGGAATCCGGTTGACGATATACCAGTCCAGCGATTCCACATAAATGTAATTAATCAGCGAATTCGAATCCTTGTCGATAAAATACTGCTGTCCGGGCTGCCCGGCGAACCCTGCCTTCACCTTCTCCGATAAAAGACTGCCCGGAACGGACTGGGAGATATCCTCCCCCGAGCGGGTAATCAGGAAATACTGCTGCTCCAGATCAGACTGCTTATGAATGGAACGCAGCCAGTACGTATAATCGATGCTGATCCGGGCCATTCCGTAAGGCTTGTTCCGGGCATCCTCCAGATAAGCGTACAAGGATAGAAGATAGGCACTGGTGGAGACATCGCGCAGCACGTAGTTGGTGTCATTGGGCACCCAGTGATAAGAGCTGGTATTCATCTGGCCCCGGTCGAACCCGGGATTGGCCTTTAAATCCGAGTAGATCAGCGAATCCTTGGGCGGATAAGAGGTGTATGCGCTTTCAGTTAGGTCCAGAATCATGAAATAGACCGAAGGATTGTACAGGAAGAAGCTGTTGTTCAGGTTCTTGAAAATATTCTCCATCAGCCGTTTATTCTCCAGCTCATTACGCTGTCCAGGATGGAGCAGCACAGACTTGACGGTGTCATCCTGCTTCAGGAACAGCAGCGTCTTGAAGGCAATGCTGATCTGATCCTCCAGCGTGCGGTACATCTGCTCCAGCTGGTAGTGGCTTTGCTGGCTGATTTTCTTCTGGACCAGCGTCTCAATGCGTTGGTAGTTATACATATTCAATGCGCCAAAAGGCAGCAGAATCAGACATACAAAGGCGGTAAACAGGCGGTATTTCAATTTCTGGGGAATCAGAATTCGCATGAGCTTTGACACACGGCTGCACCTCCAAACACGATTGCACCTGCCCGGTCCGGGAGGATAAGGGTCTCTATGGTTTAGATTATAGCATAATAAAAAAGCAGCACAGCCAATACCTTAAATTGCATGGTTTTGTTCCAGCGGGCGCTGGTTGAAGGCTGAAAATGCGTAGTTTTGTTCTATTGTGGGTGCTTGACAAAAAGAAAAGGAGGCGCCATTGTTCCTGTGGCAATCCTCCCTAGTTATACATGTGCTTTCTCAATTTTAACTTCTATTTCTTTTTCTAACTTCTACTTGTTCTGCTTCAAATACTCGTTATGCCGGGTTACCATGGCCTGCACCGTCTGATCCAGCGACTGCGAGTCGAGGAAGTATTTCTCATATTCCTGTGAGCGAAGATCCATCACTTCCTGAGGCAGGCTGCGTACATAGGTCGGCGTCTGATTGTCGAACATGACGTACATCAGGGAATCCAGATCGTAGGAATCGCTTTTGTCGCCGATGAGACTTTTCACCGCATCATCCTGATTGGCATCCTTCGAGGCCGGCAGTCTTCCGCCTGCTGCCATCGGTGACATGCCGCCATCGGAATACCACTTCAGGAATTCCCAGGCCGCTTCCTGCTTCTTGGACTTGGCATTAATGGAGATATAATCGCCTAATCCCCCACGGGACACATAATCATCCGCAGCTTCGGCAAGCCGGGGTACCGGCGCGAAGGCAATGGTGAAATCACGCGGGAAATCCGTGAAGTTATTCGAGCTGCGCAGCAGCCACGCACCGATATTGAGCATCGGCACCTCTCCGCTGAGGAAGACCTGCTCGACCGGCATTTTGGATGTCAATTGCTCGCCAAGCGGCGGTGTGGTCTTATCGTCCTTCATCATTCCGTTCAGCGTTTCCAGCCATTGCTTGACGAGCGGATGATCCAGATTGGAGGTGCCGTCAGCCTTAGCGTAGCCCTCCTGGGAGAGCACAGAGTCGATAGGGTCAACGAACGGTTCCATATTTTGAATAAATCCGTACTGGTCGCCGGTTTTCAGCTTCTTCGCATATTCACGCAGCTCATTCCAGGTCCATTCCTTCGGAACCGGCAGGTTCGCCGCGTCCAGGGCCTCTTTGTTCAAAGCGATGAAGAACGGACTTTTGGTAGTAGGAACGCCGTAATACTTGCCGTCAATCTTCCAGCTCTCGGCGTCAATGCCCATTTTCTCGTCGATGTTATAATCGGTAAAGGTACTGAGATCCAGCGCCAGACCCGATTCTACCCGCTTGGAGGCATGGGAGATCGTGTAATTCACGAATAAATCTACATCCTGCCCGGTGATCATGGCCGTATCCAGCTTGAGATTCCCGTCGTCGTCGTTAACAAAGCGTACATATTCCACCTGAATTTCGGGATGCTCCTTGTTCCAATTATCAATGACCTCCTGCGGTCCCGATTCCGGCGGAACGCCGCCCCACATTTTGAGGGTTACCGGGCTTGCAGATGTTGCCCCATTGCCTTTGGCAGGGCTCTCATTATTGGCTGCAGATGAATTGCTGCTGTTACCGCAGCCTGTAGCCAGGCCCATTATAAGAACGAGTGATGTAATTCCGGCGATCCAGCGTGTTTTTTTCAAAAGCGACAACCTCCCTGTATAACTGTATAGGCTTGCAAATCAAGAATAGCAGATCGCAAAAAGCCTCAGAAGTAACAAAAAACCTGAGAATATGGAACATAACTTTACATTTCACCGGCCGGATTCTGCTCTTGTGCAAGGAAACGTTCTATCTCACGGTTATATCATCCCATTGTGTAAAAACACAATCATGGCAGATATAGTTTTTCTTTTTACCCAAAATGCGGCAGGAAATCGTATGTTATGATTCTTTACATAAGAGATCCACATAAGACGGGAGCGAATAACAATGATTATTGGTGTACCTAAAGAAATTAAGAATAATGAAAACCGTGTAGCGATTACCCCTGCTGGAGTGGTAAGTCTGGTAGCCGATGGACATAAAGTACTGGTTGAAGCCGGAGCCGGCGCGGGCAGCGGATTCCTGAATGAAGAATATACTGCAGCCGGAGCAGAACTGATTGCAGAAGCATCAGCTGTCTGGGCTGCCGCTGAAATGGTTATGAAGGTGAAAGAGCCGCTCGAAAGCGAATATGGTTACTTCCGTCCGGGTCTCATTCTCTTCACTTACCTGCACCTTGCTCCAGAGCCTGCCCTTGCAGCTGCCCTGAAAGACAAGGGCGTATTCGCCATCGGCTACGAAACCGTAGTGGATGGACGTACACTGCCGCTGCTCACACCGATGAGCGAAGTAGCCGGACGCATGTCCGTGCAGCTCGGCGCACAGTTCCTGCAGAAGAACTACGGCGGACAAGGCATTCTGCTCTCCGGTGTTCCCGGCGTAAGCCGCGGCAAGGTTAGCATTATCGGCGGCGGTGTGGTAGGTACTAATGCAGCTAAAATGGCGATTGGCCTTGGCGCAGAGGTTACCATTGTTGACCTAAGCGCGGACAGACTCCGCCAGCTGGATGACATCTTCGGTTCACAGATCAGCACCCTGATCTCCAATCCATATAACATTGCCAAAGCCGTAGCTGAAGCAGACCTGCTGGTAGGCGCAGTGCTGATTCCAGGAGCTAAAGCTCCTAAGCTTGTTACTGAAGAAATGGTCAAAGCCATGAAGCCGGGCTCCGTCATTGTAGACGTGGCTATTGACCAGGGTGGTATCGTAGAAACGATTGACCGTGTAACCACACATGATAATCCAGTATTCGAGAAACACGGCGTACTGCACTACTCGGTAGCGAATATGCCGGGTGCTGTAGCCAAAACCTCGACCATTGCTTTAACCAACGTTACGGTTCCATATGCGCTGCAAATTGCAAATAAAGGCGTGTTCCAGGCGATCGAAGACAATGCCGGTCTGAAGAGCGGTGTTAACGTAGCCAACGGAAAGATCACCTGCCAAGCCGTGGCAGAAGCTCTTGGGGAAGAGTACTTCACGGTAGAGAAAGCAGTAGAACAAGAGTTCACTCTGATCTAGCATATAGAGCTTACAGACTTACACAAGAGTAGAGGGGTAGCAACTTACAGTCCGGCGGGCAATCGCCGGGCTATTTTTATGCAGACTGAATATCCATGTTAGGTTTCCTCCGCATTTCTTGGATGTTCCTATAGGCAACTGCCAAACGGTGTAATATAATGTAATCACTTCTACAGCGAAATTGATTAAAGCTTCTGTTATTCTTCAGGTTGGGGTGGGCACATTGACAGAATCAGAGCAAACATTTGACCGTTTTTTTGACAGCATGGAATCCCTGGCGGATACCATCAGCGAATCGCTTCAGTCGCAGGTGACGATTGAGGACAGCAACCATCATGTGATCGGGTACAGCTCCCATCAGTTTGAGAGCGATCCGGCGCGTATCTCGACCATTATCGGCAAAAGAGTTCCGAATACGGTGATTATAGGCCTCCGCAAAAAAGGGGTCATGCATGATCTGGAGAATACCAGCCACCCCATCCGCATTCCTGCAGTCATGGAGGTGGGTCTGGGCCCCCGCTTGGCCATGTGCATCAAACACCAGCAGGAGATTCTCGGCTACATTTGGGTGGTGGACCGGGGGAATCTCGCCGAAGGCCATGCCGAACGGATTGTCGAAAAAGCCGCAGGCATTGCCGGGCGTTATCTGCTGAAGCAGCGGGGCTGGAAGACGAAGCAGGAGAAGACGTTCGAGGATTTCTTCTGGAAGCTGCTGACCTCGCATTACGAGAATGAGCTGCGCATCCGCCAGGAGGCGGAGGCCGGGTCCATTCTGCTGCCGGAGAGCTATTATATCGGGGTACTGGAGAGCGACAAGCCGGTGGATGAGCATTTCCTGCAGAATTTCCGCCGGATTATGGATGCCTATGCCGGACAGCGGCTGCTGTTCCAGACTGCCGAGCAGAACCGGCTGATTATTCTGTTCTCGTTTGTGTTCCCTGTGGAAGGGACGGAGCGGCTGTCCTCGTTCGTGCAGAAGCTGATCCGGGATATGGGCACAAGCGAAGGCTGCAGGCTTACGGCCGGCTGCAGTCCGGGCTACCGCGAATATACTTCTGCGGCCGCCGCTTACCGCGAAGCGCTGCAGATTCTGGAGATCAAGAAGCTGCTGCCTTATCACGCCCGTGAGCTGCTGCTCTATGAAGAGATTGGCTTCTGGGCCTACCTTCCGGCCATTCTGGAGCAGAAGCGCAGCCGGACACGGCGCAGCGCTCTGCTCTACCCGCTGAAGGAGCATGACCGCGAGCATAAGAGCGATTTCCTCAAGACCATAGCCGTCTACCTGACGATGAACGGGAATCTGAAGGAATCGGCCGCCTTTCTGCATATCCATACCAATACATTAATGTACCGGCTGAACCGGATCGCCGAGATTACAGGCAGGAGCCTGAAGGAAACGGATTACCGTACATCCATTTATCTCGATATTCTGACCGAGGAGACTGCGCAGGTGAATGGCTGGTTCCAGGAGGCGCCCGGGTTCAAGGAGTAGTCTCTTCATGTGCAGATACAAATTCAAGAAACTCCACGATAATTTCTGAGGCGGCCTCTTCATCGGGTAACCGGGCATACTGACTCAACTTCTGTATATCAGGCTGGAATAATTCAAGGAGCTGCAGCATCGCTGCGGCTTCTTTATTTTTGGCCGCTTGGATCAGTCTTGTAATTTCGTTGTCTGAGATAGCTGGTGGATGATCTTCTTTTTCCATTTGCTCACCGCCTGTTGGCTCATATTGAATTGCTTGGCGACCTCCGCTTCGCTGTACCCTTCCACATAGAGGTTATATAAGATGGATTTTTCAAAAGCAGGCAGGCCTTCCGTGAGCTGCTCAATCATTATTTTGTTATCGGAAGCCTGTGTGAAGTTCGTTCCAGACTGTATATTGTCAAAAAGCGGAGATTCCAGCCGTCCGGCCTTTTTAGCCCTATACTGTACTCTCCAACCTATCCGGCAGAGTTCATTCCGGTAGCGTTCATATACCGTTTGTGCTCTATCCAAAGCGGATTACCCCTTTCTGGAAATAAAAATAATAATATGTATATATGGGCGTGTATGATGGTTATCGATGAATAAATAGGAACATATGTTCCATTTTATTGTATCATAGTTGAATAGATGGATGCCAATATTGGGAAATTTAATATTTTTTTATTTTCAGGTTGTATTTTAGCTGCCTAATTTACCTTATAAGTGAAGGCACTAAACAAAGAAAAACGAAATGGATTTGGGAAGAGGTCCATTTTGTTTTTCTCTTCCCCTTCTGCCCGGGCCTATCTGCTACTCAGAGGGAGCTTGATACAAATGAAGAAGGTGCTATACGTACCATTGGATGATAGACCCGTCAATCTGGACGATGTTATTACTCAAGGGAAATCGGCAGGAATCCATGTAATCACCCCGCATGTAGCTGATCTTAGAAATCGTCTGGATTCACACAAGACATCATCGGGGACCACCTTATTAACGACATCTTCACCGGCATATGGAGACACCGCCCGCATCCGGAAATTTATTCTTCATCATGCAGCGTCTGCAGACGGCTTTATAATCTCTACGGATATGCTCGCCTACGGGGGCCTGATTGGAAGCCGCCGTCTCCGGGCGGACGCGGGGGGAGCTTATCCGGCCTATGATCCTGAGATCACGAACCTGCTGGATGTAATCCGGTTAGTGAAGCAGTCTTATCCGGACAAGCCGGTGTATGTGCTGGATACGATTATGAGGCTGGCTACAACGTCTTTTGCAGAAGGTCTGGACTTGGCAGCCTATACAGAATCACGCAATTTCATGCTTCAGCCGCGAAGAAGCTTTACGCAGTTTGAAGATATTCTCAGCGGATATAACCTGTCTCCAGCGGGTGCCTATGGCAGCACGGCCACTTTTGATAAGGAGCAGTATTACAATACGAGACAGCATAAGTTCAAAACGAATCATTACATTCTGGAGAAGCTGGCGCAGGAGGGATATATTGATTTTCTTGCGGTAGGTGTGGATGATGCCAATACTCAGGGAGTGCAGATTAACGAGATTCACTTTGTAGAAGAGTGCATTAATGGCTGGCTCGGCGGCATGAATGGTCAGAATCCGGAGCGTGCAATCATTCTTCCGGATGCAGACGGACTGGGACAGGCGTTATTGGCACGTATGGCGAATCAGCTCTATCGTAACGGGGCGAAGACGGAGTGTGCTGTTCAATACTTCGGACCCCATGGCTCTACCATTACGAGTCCGTATGAATATATGGATGTACATCAGAATATTCTGCGTCATGTGGACATTGTGGGTGCAGCGTCTGAGTCTGTGGGCGGTTCAGCTGCCTTGGAGATTATCGCGGTTACCGCTGCGGATCAGACGCCGGCTGCGGTTGACCGCCTTGCGGCTAATCACGCCAATGGTGTTCTGTCTGTAGTGATTGATTTTGTCGGCAGCGGTGCAGCGGATGCTGCGGTAACTGAAAGCCTGCTGGGCAGCCGGCATACCGGAAGTATATTAGGATATAGCGGCTGGAATACGCCGGGTAACAAAATCGGGATAGCGCTGGGCATGGGCCAGGCCCGGTATGCATTGTTGGTTACGGAGACAGATGCGGCGGCGCTCAGCTCTGCTGTTAACGCTCACGGGTCGCTTTTATTCAAACGCTTCTTGAAAGATTACTATTACAAAAGGCTGGCTATTGGTGAAATCCGGGAATATTCAAGAGCCCATTCGTTATATGTGAATGTCGCTGCGATTGCAGATCAAAATATGCTTTTGTTTAATAGTCCGGAAGACTATTCTCATTTACAAGCTCTGCTGAGAGAGCGGATGCAGACACATACGGCCACCCTTGCCGGGACAAATGCATTCCTTATCGGGAGTCCTGAACCAGCCTGCAGTATCCGTCAGATTAGCGGAGCTGCCTGGTCATTTGCGGAATATTCCAGTGCGGCACTTCATTACCATGATCCCGGTTATATTTGGGGTCGTGCTTTTGAAATTACTTTGAAGCCTAGCGTAACCTTACACAAGAAGCGCAAGAATTAATATAATCATTGAAGATAAGACCCCACTCTGTGGGGTTATTTTGTGCTGGGCGCAAAGTCCCACGCACCAATAGGAGGCCCGACACGTACAATAACCTATATTTCATGACAAGAAGATGAAGGGGGGAAGCAGGATGGGGTATGGATACACGGCTCCTGCGAATCCGGCATTCGAGATTAAAATGCGGGGGGAGATTATCGCTGCAGCCAGAGCGATGAACGCCGGGGGGACGGACTTCTCGACATTCAAGAACTCCCGCTGCAATCCAAGATATTGGAATCGTACGGCGGGCGGCGGTTTTGAATTGAAGGCAGGGGTTAGCCCTTCTGCAGCAATCAATGATATTTTTGTAAATGGACAGCTGTATGCCTTCGAATGCGCAATGGCGATGGTAATGATTCTATATAGAGCGACCATCAGTATGATCGGTGAGAATGCCTTCGACCGCTACTTCACCGATCTGTACCTGTGGGACTGGAACTATGACAGCAATCTGAAGATGATCACCACCTTCAATCCGTCGGAATTACAGCCGGGGGATGTAGTCTACTTCAAGAATCCCGATCATGATCCGGATAAGCCGGAGTGGCAGGGGGAGAATGCGATTATGCTGTCAAATGACCGCTTCTACGGGCACGGGCTGGGTATTAAGAGCGCCTCCGAGATGATCACTTCACTCAACAGGGAAAGAGTACCGGGCAGCCGGACTTCGGCTTACCTGGCGGATGAGGGGCTTCACCCTGACTTTGCCTATATAGCTACATTAACTACGCGCTCTAACCTGCCGATATCCGGGAATCGCAGAGCCAGCACGGCCATCTACTCCAGAATAGGCGTCAGATCCTATATCATCAGATAGAGATCAGCATCACTGATTTTGTTCAGAGCGGTATTTAAGCGGGTGCAGGCCAACGGTTTTTTTGAAAACTGTACTGAAGTAATGGGGATTCTCATAGCCCACGAGTTCGGAAATCTCCATTACTTTGAGGTCTGTGCTTGTCAGCAGCTCCTTCGCTTTGCCTATACGGATCCGGGTGATATAGTCGGTAATCGTCTCACCGGTCTCCTTCTTGAAGATCAGACTGATATAGTTAGGCGTCAGGAATACCTCCTCGGCAATTCTGGAAATGGAGAGCTCAGAGGCGTAGCCTTTCTGGATAATAGAATGGATTTTGCTGATGATCCGGCTGTTCTTGGAGGTGTTCTTGCCTGCTACATACGCACTTAAGTCATGAAAAAGCGACAGCATATACGCCTTCAGGCCGGTAATATTCTTCTGAAGGTACAGCTTATCCATAATTGTAATCCGGTCACTCAGTACCAGCCGGGTATCCTCATCAATCTCATACAGGGCCCTGGCGGACGTGAAAATCATCTCGGCACAAATACTCTGCACATATCCGATCTGCAGCTTGGGCCCGGCCAGTCTGGTGAACAGCTGCTCCATCAGCTCCATGACGGTGCCCGTATGGCCTGCCTTCAGTTCATTCATGAGCCGGGCCTGGAATTTATAGAAGAAGGTGCTCTCCAGTGTCTCCGTTTCCGGCTGGATATCCTTAATGTAGAGGACAGAGCCGCGCCCGGTATAGAATGTGTATACTAGCGCGGCCAGCGCATCCTTGTACGAGTCCTCCAGCTGGCTGGCCAGGGGACAAGCTCTGCCAATGCCGGCCGAGGCATCCAGCCGCAGATACTTGCGGATATTACTGATAATCTGCCCGCATACTTCTGAGATGGAAGAGGGCGAGAGATCGTCTGCCGGGCAGAAAAGCATAATGAACTCGTTCTCGCTGGCGACGAAGCTGATGGAGCACGGGTGGCTGACCAGACACTCATTGATAATATTTTGAATGGAAAAATAGAGCAACTGCTTGTATTCCTCCGAGAATTTGTCCACTGCGCTCTGGTATTCATCCAGTTGCAGTACACAGGCTGTCAAAGCTGTTCCCCGCTTGAAGGGAAGGGCGAAATAATCGATTTTCTGCCAAATTTCATCCTCGTTCCGGTATAGGCCGGCAATCAGATTCTGCAGGAACTTGTCGCGGATCACCGGCATGCTGTCCTGCAGCTGCTTCCTCAGCTGCTCTACATCCATCTGATGCTCACGTTCCCCCTTAAGCTTAGCGACAACCTGATGGAAGACCTCCCGGACCTCGGGTAATTTCACCGGCTTCAGAATATATCCCTCGGCATTCACCTTCAGCGCGTCCCGGGCATAGGAGAAGTCCTGGGCGCCGCTGATGATAATGATTTTGGTAGGACTGCCTGCTTCCCGCAGCTTCTCCGCCACCTGCAGACCGCCCATCAGCGGCATCATAATATCGGTGAACAGAATATCCGGCGCAAGCTTCAGGCATAATTCATAGGCCTCCAGCCCGTCAGACGCCTCCCCTATAATCTCAATTCCGAATTCCTCCTGCCATTTGAACACGTGGATCAGGCTGCTGCGGATAAACGGCTCATCATCCGCTACGATCATCGTTAACATCTTCACTCACCTCATCCCATGTAGTCACCACCGGAAACCGGATCACCGCAAGCAGGCCGCAGCCATCCTCGGTATTAGCGTAATAGCGGATTCCGTAAGACGCTCCAAAAAACTGCTGAATTCTCATATGCACATTGCGGATACCATAGGACTGGTTGCCCGGCTGCGGATGGGTTAGCAGCAGGTTCAGCCGTTCCGGGTCTGCCCCCACGCCGTCGTCAAACACCGAAACGCTGAGAATCCCCTGTGAAGTCTCGACTCTGATGCGGATTCTGCCTTGACCCCGGCGCTGCTGAATGCCATGAATCAGGGCATTCTCCACCAGCGGCTGCAGGCTGAGCTTGACCACCAGGCATTCCTCCAGCAGCTTGGGGTCCGTCTCCTCCAGTTCATATTCCAGCCTATCCCGAAAACGGAACCGCTGAATCTCCAGATAGCTCTCCACCTGCCGCAGCTCATCGCGGAGCGGGATGATATTCCGACCCTTGCTCAGGCTGTACCTGAAGAAATCCGAGAGGGAGGTAACCATGTTGCTGATCTCGGGAATATCGTGATTGATGGCGATCCAGTTGATCGAATCCAGGGTGTTGTAAAGAAAATGCGGGTTGATCTGGGCCTGCAGGGTCTGGAGCTCGGCTTCTTTCTTGCGCAGCTCGGTCACATAGAGCTTGTCAATCAGCGCCTTAATCTGCTGGAGCAGCTTGTTATAGCGGTTGAACAAGTAGGCGAATTCATCCTTGCGCCTGTAGCGGATGGTAATGTTGAAATTTCCGCTTTCGGCATGCGACATCGACTGGATGAACTTGCGGATCGGCGCTGAGATATTCTCTGACAGCAGCAGGGCCATCATGAGCGAGACCAGCATACAGATGCCGATCACGATATACATCACCCGGCGGAAGGCGGCTAATTCTCCGTTAAGCTCACGGACAGGCGAGAAGGAGAGAATGGTCCAGCCGGTGTTGTCAATGGTCCGGTAGGAGACAAGCATATTCTCGCCGCCGATCATCTGGTGAAAAGAATGCAGACCCGCAGAACCGTCAGCCGGAGCGTTCATCTTGCTGAAGTAGTCCTGTGTGTTGATGTTCTGCCCGATCAGGGCCGGCTCCGGACTGATGGCGATCGTACCGGTTCCGTCTGCGATATAGACCTTGCTGCCGGGCGTAGGCTTGTAATGCTCCAGCAGTGTGCCGAATTCAGCTACAGGAATGTCGATGGTGAGCAGTCCGACATAGGGCAGCTGTGCATGCCGGATGCCGAACAGGCGCCTTGCGAATTTGAGGGTGTACTTGGAATCCAGAGAGCTGAGTCCGACGACAGTGAAATCGGATTGGGCCGGAATGCCGAGATACCAGGGCTTCAGGGAGATGAGATCGATATTGAATACACGTCTGGAGAAGTTATATTGGGTATATTCCGGGCGGTTCAGCATATAGAGCATAGGGACAAAACTGCTTCCAGACGTACCGTTCGCGGGGAAATTCTCGAGAATTTTGCTCAGGGCAGCCAGCTCATTAATGATTCCGCTGCTGTCCGTGGGCCGGTTAGAGGAGATGAGGTCAGCGAATTCCGAATTAAGATAGAGCGATACCATGGATTTATTGGCGGCCTCGAACCGCTGGGCCAGATTGTCCTGAACGAGATTGAAGTTGTTCTCAATGGATGTATTAACATTGCGGGTGATAATATCGGCTGATTTGTTATATACCGTCACCGATATAATGGTTGTCGGAAGCAGGACGAGGAACAGGAAGTAGAGAATCAGCCGGCTGCGGATGCTGAAATTATACAAGAAGAGGGTCCGCGACAACGTATCAAACAGCTTCCTCATTGGAGCCCTCCCCGGCATCCGATATTTGCGGCTTGCCATTTATCGGGTATTGTTGGAAAATACCAATCAATAGTTGGTATACATTGTAAAACGCAATAAGTCTTGATGTCAACGCAGGAGGTGCAAGATGAAACGGTTCCTGTTCTATATCCTTGCCTTATTATTATGCGGGACTGCAGCGTATGCCATTGCTTATGACCGTCCGCTGCTGGTGGACTTCAGTCCGGGTTCTGCGGAGGTGCCGGTGCAGCCCATCCGGGTAAAGATCGCCCTGTATGACTGGACGGAGAACCTGGAAGTGAAGAATGCCATCAGTCAATATAACAAAACCAATCCTGATCATATCGAGATTAACGTTATGGATATCGCTGCAGATGTCTACGATGACACCTTAAATATGCTGATGACCTCGGGACAGGGTCCGGATGTGTTCAGTGTTGATAATACCTGGCTGGCTACCTATGTGAACAAGGGGTATTTGGCTAATCTGTCCGCAGAGTTGAACACTGCTGACTTAAGCAGATTCCCGGCATGGGCAAGGAACTATGCACACAGCTCTTTGTTCAGAGGGGGGATCTACTTCATGCCCTCCAGTGTTGATACCGTGCGTCTCCTCTATAACAAGCAGCTGTTCCGCGATGCAGGACTTGACCCGGAGCACCCGCCGCTTACCTTCGCAGCGGTGAAAGAGGCTGCCGCCCGGATCAGCCAGGCAGGAGAGGGCGTGAATAAATATGGCTTCGCGCTTCCCGCCGGAGACAGCCAGGATAGCCTGCAGACCGGTCTTGAAATCTCCAATACCTCCAGCGGTTACTATCTTTATAATTACCAGACCGGGCGTTATGAGCTGAGTGTATACAGATTGTGGCTGCAAATGGTGCTGGACATGAAGCATGAGGGAAGTCTGTATCCGGGCGAGGCGCTGCTTAAGCGTGACAGCGCCCTGCGGCAGTTCGCGGACGGCAATATCGGCATGATGTACGCCACCAGCAAAGATTATGTAAAACTGCAGGAATATATGCCGAAGGACGATTGGGGAGTTGCAATGCCTCCTGTGGCGGACTCCTCCAAGCAGGGCGGCGGAGCGCTCATGATGATCCCGCACTCTCCGCTGGTAGTGAATAGTTCAGCTCCAAGCCGGGAGGCGGCGGTTAAAGTGTGGAAATTCCTGCAGTCCGGGGAATTCCTGACCATTCTGTTCCAGCAGGCGCTGGCCCTGCCGGTGGTGGACGGTATTCTCGATGTTCCGGGTCTTGCACCGGGGCTGGGGCACTTCAAGGAATTTGTTCCGGCTGCCGCTGAGTCTATATATCCGCTCTCGCCGCAGATTATGGATCAATATGATCCAAGCTCGGTATCTATGGAACCGCGTGACTCCGGGGACCGTCCGAGGATGCAGCTGTATCTGCAGATTCTCTCGGGAGAGAGGCCGCTTGACGAGGGGCTGCGCAGCGAAACGGAGCGGCTGAATCAGATGCTCGACATTGCGGATACGGGGTACTCTTTTCAGCGCGAGGAGTATATCTATCCTGACTTTGATCCGCATAATCCCCTAAAGGCAGAGAGCCTGGAGAGCCGGCTGAGTAAGGGACAGGAATAGAATAGCCAGTGTGGATTAGGGACATATCCGGGCCGTAGCGGCTTCGGGAAAGTCCCTTTTTGTCTGCTCATTCTTTTGTGCTGGATGTGTACCGGATTGGAGCGTTAACGTCCACACCGTATGGGGAGTGCCGGAATAATACTATATAAATCAATCTTTGTACTGCTAGTTTCAGTACTAGCTTCTATAAGGGAAAAGATAGATTCAGCAGAGTAGGAAGTAGAGTATGGGACAATTAAATCGGCAAATAAAGGAGACTGGGAAATGAGCTTCTTATCAACGGGACCGCTGGAAAATAATATGGTTGGAGGTGTGAGACCGACCACTCAGGTTACGGTCAGAATCGATAACCGCAGCAGCACTTCAGCTTCGATGGTATTAGTACAAGGTTATTACATGCTCGGGGGAATAAGAAACCTGTATGTCAGCGAGTCGCTGAATGTGGCTGCAAACGAAGTGATAACAAACACTTATTATGCGGATCTGGATGCTTTTGAATTTCTATTTGTCACCCCGGATATGACGGATGACCCTATCCAGATTTCACTGTGGGGCAAGAGCAGCACCGGACAGCTGGTAACAGCCCACCGGCTGGTATCTGCTGAGCTGCTTGGGGAAACCACGGGGATTACCGGAGCGACCGGGGCGACAGGCGACGCAGGCGCAACAGGCGTAACAGGTGCAACCGGGGTAACTGGGGCGCCGGGAGCAGGAGTAACCGGAGCTACTGGTGTAACGGGAGCAACAGGTAACGCAGGAGTGACCGGAGCCACTGGTGTAACGGGAGCAACCGGGGTAACTGGAGCGACGGGCGAAGCGGGCGTGACTGGTGCGACAGGCGAAGCGGGCGTGACTGGAGCGACGGGCGAAGCGGGCGTGACTGGTGCGACGGGCGAAGCGGGCGTGACTGGAGCGACGGGCGAAGCTGGAGTGACTGGAGCGACAGGCGAAGCGGGCGTGACCGGGGCAACGGGCGAAGCGGGCGTGACCGGGGCAACGGGCGAAGCTGGGGTGACTGGAGCAACGGGCGAAGCAGGCGTGACTGGAGCGACGGGCGAAGCAGGCGTGACTGGAGCGACGGGCGAAGCAGGCGTGACTGGAGCGACGGGCGAAGCTGGCGTGACTGGAGCGACTGGCGAAGCTGGGGTGACCGGGGCGACGGGCGAAGCGGGCGTGACCGGGGCAACGGGTGAAGCGGGCGTGACTGGGGCGACGGGCGAAGCAGGCGTGACTGGAGCGACGGGCGAAGCTGGAGTGACTGGAGCGACAGGCGAAGCAGGCGTGACTGGGGCAACGGGCGAAGCAGGCGTGACTGGAGCTACGGGCGAAGCAGGCGTGACTGGAGCGACGGGCGAAGCTGGCGTGACTGGAGCGACTGGCGAAGCTGGGGTGACCGGGGCGACGGGCGAAGCAGGCGTGACTGGAGCGACGGGCGAAGCGGGCGTAACTGGAGCGACTGGGGTGACGGGAGCAACGGGCGAAGCGGGAGTGACTGGAGCGACGGGCGAAACGGGAGTGACCGGGGCGACGGGCGAAGCAGGCGTGACTGGAGCGACAGGCGAAGCTGGAGTTACTGGAGCGACGGGCGAAGCGGGAGTGACTGGAGCGACGGGCGAAGCGGGCGTGACCGGGGCAACGGGCGAAGCAGGCGTAACTGGAGCGACGGGCGAAGCGGGCGTGACTGGAGCGACTGGAGTAACGGGAGCAACAGGAGACGTAGGCGTGACGGGTGCAACCGGGGTTACAGGTGCGACGGGAGCAGGAGTAACCGGAGCCACTGGTGTGACGGGAGCAACAGGAGACGCAGGCGTTACAGGTGCAACCGGGGTTACCGGTGCGACGGGAGTGGGAGTGACCGGAGCGACTGGAGTTACGGGAGCAACAGGAGACGCAGGAGTGACAGGTGCAACCGGGGTTACTGGAGCGACGGGAGCTGGCGTGACTGGAGCCACTGGTGTGACGGGAGCAACAGGAGACGCAGGCGTGACAGGTGCAACCGGGGTTACGGGTGCGACGGGAGCTGGCGTGACTGGAGCGACTGGGGTAACGGGAGCAACAGGAGACGCAGGCGTGACGGGTGCAACCGGGGTTACCGGAGCTACGGGAGTGGGAGTGACAGGTGCGACCGGGGTTACAGGAGCAACGGGAGTGGGCGTAACCGGAGCGACTGGGGTAACTGGGCTTACGGGAGCAACAGGCGTAACAGGTGCAACCGGTGTGACCGGCGTGACTGGAGTCACCGGAACCACGGGCATAACCGGAACCACCGGTGCGACAGGCCCCAATATCTCAACGGAAGGCTTCTCGGCATTCCTGCCTTCGTTCTCGGCGGCAGCCAGCACACAGCTTACAGGGTGGACGGTGACGACGCCTTATTACGACAGCGCGACTTTTAACGAAACAACGGGTAACTACACGATCCCGGCCACAGGCAGATATTCGTTTGAGGCGACTATTAACTACAGTACTACGGCTGCGATTTCAGTTGCGTTGGGTGCGGGAGTGAATCCGGCTTTTGTAGTGCGGAGAACGTCCCCTACGGTAACAGATCTGGTAACTGGCCTCTTCCCTCTGCTGAATGTTAACATCGCACTGCTGTTGTCACTCCGGACGATATTAGGGAACGGTACGGTAACATTAACGGGTGAGTTTGAACTGACAGCAGGCGACGTAGTCGGCCTGTTCTACGCAGCAGATGGATTAACGCTTCCGCTGGATCTTGGCGGTTCCTCCTCGGGCGTTGTGTGGTCTGTGCACAGACTGACTTAATACAATGAATTTGTACGAAGTTACAGGTTTCCTCTAAAATACAAAAGGGCGCTCCGCAGTTATCATTGTGGAGCGCCCTTTTTGGTATGACTACAAATCCACAATCCTAAACTCCGTAGGATTTTGAACTTTTATTATAGATGGCCTTATTTAGCATCAGCCGTTCTCCGGCTACACTTAAGTCATGGAAGAGAGAGACTGCTGAAGGAATCAGGAGGCGGAAGGAATGATTACTCAAGAGAAGAAAAGCGTAGCCGAAGCAGGAGATAGCCTGCCGGTACACAGGAGCACGAAGCGTGGAGCCATGCTGAGACATCTGCTGAAGCACAAAGTTCTGCTGCTGATGCTGCTGCCGGGTGTGCTTTTTTTGCTGGTCAATAATTATCTGCCGATGTTCGGGATCATTATTGCCTTCAAGAATATTAACTATGTCGACGGCATTCTCGGCAGTCCGTGGGTGGGGCTGGATAACTTCAGATTCCTGTTCGCAACCTCGGATGCCTGGATCATTACCCGCAATACGGTGCTCTACAACTTTGTGTTTATTATTCTCAACCTGGTGATTGCCGTGTCCATCGCGATTGCCCTGAATGAGCTGAAGAATAAACTGGCCGCCAAATTTTATCAGAGCATCATGTTCTTCCCGTACTTCCTGTCGATGGTTGTGGTGAGTTATCTGGTGTTCGCCTTTCTGAATGTTGAATACGGTTTCATTAATAAAGGGATCTTCGCCCTGTTTGGGCTGGATGAGCTGAACTGGTATTCCGAGCCGAAATATTGGCCGTTCATTCTTCCGCTGATCAACCTCTGGAAAGGGGTGGGCTATGGCTGTGTCATCTATCTGGCGGCCATCATCGGCATTGACAACGAATACTATGAAGCCGCCCTGATCGACGGTGCCAGCAAGTGGAAGCAGATCCTGCATATCACGATTCCGCTGATCCGTCCGGTCATTATCATCACAACGATTCTGGCCATCGGCGGGATCTTCCGCTCCGACTTCGGGCTGTTCTACCAGACCACGCTGAATTCCGGAGCACTGTACCCGACAACGCTGGTCATCGACACCTACGTCTATAACGCGCTGATCAATATGGGGAACCTGGGCATGTCCGCAGCAGCGGGATTGTATCAATCGGTGGTCGGCTTCTTCCTGGTCCTCGGCTCGAACTGGATCGTGCGCAAGGTCGATAAGGATCAGGCGGTATTCTAAAAAGGAGTGGAAATCCGTGGCTAATAACGAAATATCCAGATTTACCAACATCATTCTCCATGTTATTTTTATCATCCTGTCCATTACCTGCCTGCTGCCGATTGTACTCGTCTTCATGATTTCCATTACCGACTATGATTACATCGTGCTGAACGGCTATCAATTTATCCCGGAGAAGCTCAGCCTGGAAGCCTATGCGTATATCTTCAAGGATTACAGCGTTGTGTTAAAAGCGTACGGCGTATCCTTCTTCGTCACCATCACCGGAACGCTGGTCAGTGTGTTCATCTCTTCACTGTATGCTTATCCGATCTCACGGACCGATTTCAGATACCGCGGCTTTTTCGCCTTCCTGATCTTCTTCACCATGCTGTTCGGCGGCGGGCTGGTACCCTGGTATATGGTCTATACGCAAGTGCTGGACCTCAAGAACTCCATCTGGGCGCTCATCGTGCCGATGCTGCTGTCACCGTTCAATGTGCTGATCATGAAAACGTATTTCCAGATGAGTGTGCCGCCTGCGCTGATCGAAGCCTCTACAATCGACGGGGCCGGGGAGCTGCGGACGTTTTTCCAGATTGTTTTTCCGCTGTCCCTGCCGGTATTCGCCACGATTGGGCTGTTCAATACGCTGCATTACTGGAACGACTGGTTCAACAGCATGATCTTCATCACCGATACAGACCTCTATTCCCTGCAATATCTGATGTACAAAATGATCTCCCAGGCGGATTACCTGAGCCGCAACGGGGCGCTCATTCAGGGCTCGGCCACCGAGCTGGCCAAATTACCGGGGGAAACGATCCGCATGGCGATGGCGCTGATTGGCATTGGTCCGATCGTGCTGGCCTACCCGTTCTTCCAGCGGTATTTCATCAAAGGCTTGACGCTTGGCTCGATTAAAGGCTAACCTCGGAATCAACCGATTAGCATATATTGTTCAATCAAGGGGAGGAAACAAAGTATGGCAGGTAAAAAAGTCACGGGTCTACTGCTGTCGCTTGTACTTATGGTTGGGTTTACCCTAGCCGGATGCTCCGGAAATAACAACAATACCGCTGCTCCTACGGAGAAGGCAGAGGAGAGCACCACGGCTCCGGCAGCCACTAAGGAAGCTGCTGCAACTGAAGCTGCCGGGACGGAAGCGCCGGATGCGCTGGAACCGGTGGAGCTGTCGCTCTATCTGCCCGGCGGGCCGGATAAGGATGTGGCTTCTGTAGAGCAGGAGATCAATGCGTATCTGAAGGATAAAATAAATGCCACGATCAAGATTAACCAGCTGAGCTGGGATAAACCGGCTGATAAGGTCAACCTGATGATCCAGTCCGGCGAAGTATTCGATATGGTCTATACCTGGAACTTCATGACCAATGCCGCCAAGGGGGCATATCTGCCGCTGGAAGAGCTGATTGAGGAATACGCTAAGGAAACGAAGGCACAGATCAATTCTGCTTATTTGCAGGCGGCTACTGTTAACGGACATTTGTATGCGATTCCCACAGAGAAGGAGCTGGGCCAGTCTGTCGGGTTTGCTTTTGACAAAGCGATTGTCGATAAATACGGCTTCGATGTGAACAGCATCAAGAAGCTGGAGGATATTGAACCGATGCTGAAGACGATTAAGGAGAAAGAACCCGCCCTTTCCCCGCTGTTCATGAACCATACCGACAGTCTGAACTGGTTCACCGCATATCCGGAAAGTGAAGACCTCGACGGCAGCAATGAAATCCCGACGCTGCTCGATTACAAGACGATGAAGGTATTTAACGAATATGATACGCCGGAAATTGTGGAACGGCTGAAGCTGATCCGCAGCTGGTATGAAGCGGGCTATATTAACAAGAACGGTGCCACAGACAAGACCGAGCTGAAGGATGCGGTCAAAAGCGGCAAGGCCTGGTTCGTCTACGGCAATATGAATCCGACCTCCACCAATGACTGGACCCGGCTCGCCGAGAAGCCGATGATTATCAAGACGCTGCTGCCGGTTGGCGTCAGCACCAAGAGTCTGCAGGGATCCATGCTCGCCATCTCCAGAACTTCCAAAAACCCTGAACGGGCCATGATGTTCATGAACCTGATCCATACCGATCCGGTGCTCTACAACCTGCTGACCTTCGGCATTGAGGGCAAGCATTACAAGAAGCTGGAGAACAGCACGGTGGAGTTCATCCCGGACAGCGGCTACAACTCTGTGTCTTCCTGGATGATCGGCAACGTGCTGCTGAACTACCTGAACAAAGACGAAGATCCGAACCGCGTACAGCTGTACACCGACTGGAACAAGAACTCTGCCGTTTCGCCGGTCATCGGCTTTGTCTTCGATTCGACCAAGGTGCAGTCGCAGATCGGCGCACTGATCAATATTACGAAGCAATATAAGAACACCCTGTACTCCGGGGAAAAGGACCCTGAACCGGTCCTGAAGGAAATGAACAGCAAGCTGAAGGCCGCAGGCCTGGATGCTGTGATTACAGAAATTCAAACGCAACTGGATGCTTTCCTGGCCGCCAAATAAGCAGCTGAGGCCATAGCACGCCCGGTATTCATAGCAGGCAGTCCCAGCGGCCGCTTGCCGGATACCGGGTATTCTCATTCGCTGAACCAGCATTTGGGGAGCCCTTATCTTATTCTCAAGAAGAGGGTGTTAATGTGCGAAAACAGAAGATAACAGGCAAGTTGCTCATTACTGTTCTGGTGCTGATGTCCGTTCTGGCGCCTGGCGGGCGAATTCTGTCCGCCGGACCGCCAGCGGGACTGACTGCTGTGCAAGAAATGATGAAGTCACCTGCGGTGCTGCCGCTAACTACCGCTGATTCTTCCTATGGCAGGACGGTCACAGAGGATACCTATGAGCCGTCTACGCTGCTCTGGCAGGTAGGGGAGCAGGATAACAGCTCGGCAGAATTTACGGTATTTCAAGATGTGTACAGTGAAAATATCACCCTCCCCGCAAATCCCATGAGCTGGAATACCCTCTCCAAGGGCATGAAAGCAGACCACAACGGTACCATGAATCTCACCTTTAATTTAACCGGAGTCCCTCTCTACGGCGTGGAGTTCAGCTTCAAAGTTATAGATGCAAGCACCGCTATTCCGCAGCTGGCCGTATTCGCAAACGGCAGCTTCAGCGGGCTTATTCAGATTACCGGCCTGAATGATGGAGAGACCCCGCTTACGCGCACATGGAAGCAGACCTATAAGCTCTACATTCCCAAAGAACAGCTGAAGATAGGACAGAATGAGCTTAAGCTCACCGTTGACCGGGGTTTATACGCAGATTCGCAGTCTCCCGGTTATGACGGGGACAGGTATCTGTGGTTTGAGTGGGATTACTTCAGGCTGGATGCGCTGGAGGAGCAGGCCGCCGAGCCTATACACGGGCGGTATATTCATCTGGGAAGCACAATTGCCGCATCCACCTTCAGATATGACGAGAATGCAATCCGCCATCTGGCGCCAATGACCAAGTGGCTGGGCATTGCTTACAGCGGCAACTGGATGCGCACCTCCTTCTGGTCCGATACCAGCGCAGGCTGGGACCCGCTGGGGCGGACTTATCTGGAGACGCTACGCGACCTTAATCTGGAGCCGATGGCCAATATCATCGGCGGCAACTGGAAGAGCAATACCGAGCTGGCCGCCGGAACCATCAGCTCAGCGCTGCGGAGCTACTATGCCGGGTTCGTCAGCAAATTCGGTGATCTGTACCAGTATGCGGAAACGGGCAATGAGCCGGGATTATTCGGCTGGGCACAGAAGGCGGTGCTTGCGCTTCATGAGCTGATGGATGAGGAAAGGCAGACCAATAGCCAGCCGTACCTGAAGATTGTTGCCCCTGGCTGGGCGTACTGGCCGTATAACGGAACACCTGACGGCTGGGAGCGGGATGCCAGCCAGCGGGAGGCGATTGAAGCGCTGTCGGATGTGACCAACGGCCACAGCTATGGCGGTACCGGGGTTCAGCCATTGCCGGGCGGAAGCCTGTATGAGAATTTGCGTGTCTATAGCGAAGCGGATGAAGGCTTCGGCAAAGAAATGGCGATGAGTGAGACCGGCAGCAATGACAATCATTCCGACAATACGAAATATGGCACGTATGCATATAGGTTTGCCTCAGCTTTTGACCGGGAGCTGCGGGGGGATATCGGCTATGTAGATCATATTATGCAGCACGCCGCCTTCTTCAATGACGGGACGGAGTTTGGGCTGTTCGATTCGGCGATTAACTGGAATACGCACCGCTATGAGGATACAGCTGCGGTGCCGGCCAATATCAACGAATCCGGGGAGACCCGGCTGAAGACGTTCCGCAGACTGGCCGCCGCTTATGCGACCCATGGAAGCCCGCTCAGCTACGAAGTTCTCAATGCGGCTGCATTAACCGGGCAAAAGGCATATTTCCGCGCAGTGGATACCTCGGCGCTGGGGGTTACGGCCATAGGCGCTTCGTCCGATAAAATTCTGCTGAACTTCGTCAACTTTGAGAAATCGCCGGTAACGATGCAGGTACGGGTTGCGATGCCGTCCAGCGGAACGTATACCGGGGAACGCTTCGGTGCAGGAGATACCTATGCTGCGGCCTACTCCCGGGTTCAGCTGACAGCAACACCGTATATTACCCTTACGGTTTCGCTGGGTGCCGGGGAGACCGTCCAGTATATTCTGGATGAGCAGGAGAGTATGCTGCCATCCGCTCCGGCCAGTCCGGCAGCACTGGCCGTAAGCCATGAGCACATCAGGCTGACCTGGAATGCCTCCACAGATAATGATGCGGTCGTCAGCTACAACGTGTACCGTGACAACGGGACGGCTCCGGTAATTAATGTTCCTGGACGCCTTACCTTCTGGAGTGACTATACCGTAGCGCCCCAGACTACCTACAGCTACAAGGTGCAGGCTGTGGATGACTCCGGCAATGTATCACCTTTGACTGCAGCCGTATCCGCAACCACACCGGTAATGCCGGTTACGCCGCATGTGACGGGAGATCCGGCTAAATTCGAGGCGGAGGCCACCTCGTTTGCCCTGCCGCTGAAGACCAGCAATAACAGCAGCGCCTCGGGAGGGAAGGTGGTCGAGCAGACACATGGCGGGGGTCTGGCCATTCAGGGCTTCTATTCCACGAACGGGGGCAGCTACACCTTAACTATTGCATACGCTTCCAATCAGGAATCGAAGAAAAATATCCTCGTTAACGGAGTGAAACAGTCCACAGTTACGCTGCCCTCAACAGGAAGCTGGACTGCCAATATAACCGCACGGCAGTATGGGATCACGCTCCAGGCGGGCTATAACACAATCAGCTTCACCTCGGCGGGCAACGGGGCGAATATCGATTATTTCAGGCTGGAAGAGGGGCTGTATGTTCCGGTCTCCGCGTGGTACCCGGTTGCGCATAATCATGCTTACATCGACTATACCGGGTTCGAGACCGCGCCGAATGGAGTCTCCCATGTGACCTATGGACCGGATGCTTTGGCAGGGTTTAGCTTTAACGGCACCGGCGTCCGCTGGAGATCGGATATCAAAAGCGATATGGGCAGTGCTGACGTCTATATCGACGGCGAATATATGGAGACGATAGTGATTCCGCAGGCCGGACTTGAGGGGGATCATAAAATCGTCTACGAACTGACGGGCCTGGAGTACGGGCTGCACCGGATTGAAATTGCAGACACCGAGGGGAAAGTCATGATCAGCGGACTGGAGTTCGAGAGCTATGAAGCTGTATTGCCGGCTCCGGGGCCGGATCTGACGGTGACGGATATCGGCTGGAATATCGTGAACAGCGACGGCAGCCCTTCGGCGCACAGCACTCCGCAGCTGGGGGATTCGCTGATTTTCTGGGCCAAAGTGAAGAACATCGGCGTCCGCCCTACACCGCTGAACACATCAACCGGACTCGGACAGATTACCGGCGGCGCCTTTTCGGTAAATGGCGGGGTAGTATCCTGGACGGACACGAACACCAGCGTGATCCAGCCGGGTGAAGAGATCACATTAACAGCAAACAGCAGCGCCCAGGGAACGCCCCGCTGGACAGTGCCGACCATTGGCAGCTTCACCATCAGCTTCTTTGTGAATGATATCTGGCGGTATGCCGAGATGAACAAGGAGAATAACAAATTAAGTGAGGCCCTGCTCATCAGTCTGCCCTGACGGACGGATAACGCAGGCTTGGGCTCACGAATGAAGACTTATGCTCCCCGCGTGCTTTGAAGTTTGAAGCGGCGGGGAGTTTCTATTTCTGGGGAATCATGGTATCCGTATCCGTCTGTAGAGGATAGGTTTCTTTGGAATTGGAGCAGATTCGTCTGAAGGACGAATGTGTCCTGTGTCAGGGGTCTCTCTGAATCCGCCTGAAGTGGGCGGCAGGAGGCAATGGGGAGCAAAAGTGCTCCTGAATCCGCCAAAAGTAGGCGGCATGGGGAAATTAAAGGGAAAAATCCCTCTGATTCCGCCAAAAGTAGGCGGCATGGGGAAATTAAAGGGAAAAATCCCTCTGAATCCGCCAAAAGTAGGCGGCATGAGGAAATTAAAGGGATAAATCCCTTTGAATCCGCCAAAAGTAGGCTGGACGAGGAAATTAAAGGGAAAAATCCCTCTGATTCCGCCAAAAGTAGGCGGCATGGGGAAATTAAAGGGAAAAATCCCTCTAGTTCCGCCAAAAGTAGGCGGTATGGGGAAATTAAAGGGAAAAATCCCTCTGATTCCGCCGAAAGTGAGCGGCATGAGAAAATTAAAGGGATAAATCCCTCTAGTTCCGCCAAAAGTAGGCGGCATGTGGAAATTAAAGGGAAAAATCCCTCTGAATCCGCCGAAAGTGGGCGACATGGGGAAATTAAAGGGAAAAATCCCTCTGAATCCGCCAAAAGTGGGCGACATGAGAAAATTAAAGGGATAAATCCCTCTGATTTCGCCGAAAGTGAGCGGCAGGAGAGAGGGAGGGGCATTAGTGCCCCTGAATACACCGAAAGTGGGCAGCAGGAGGAAATGAGGAGCATTAGTGCCCTTGATTACACCGGCTGAGGGTCAAATGAGTAAATGAGGGGCACTAGTGCCCCTGAATCCGCCAAAAGTGGGCAGTAGGAGTAAATGAGGGGTACT
>NZ_WHOB01000016.1 GCF_013141775.1 Paenibacillus phytohabitans | reverse complement strand
TATGCGGAAATTAAAGGGAAAAATCCCTCTAATTCCGCTAATTGCTCCGCCAAATGCTGCCAAAAGGAGGAAATGAAGAGCAAAATTAGTGCACTTGATTTAATCGAAACTGCCTGCCGGGCGGGGGACAATCATCCGAACGCGTTTAGCGGAACCGCGCTTCTCACTCTCCGCCAGCGGGAGTCAGCAACGATACTCCGTTGTTCATCAATGGCACTAGTCTGCCGGCCAGCGCAGCAGCGGATTCATGACGGCCCTCCTTATTCCAGCGATAGGTCACCCCGTAGATTGACCAGCTGAGCAGGGTTGCAGCCGTTTGCAGTGTGCGGCTATCCGCTGTGCTGTCTACTCCTGACAGCAGCCTTTGCAGCAGCTGTTCCAGCTGCAGCTTAATATTCTCTTCAATAATCAGCGCCAGGGAGTCATATTTCTTCAGGCAGTGATGGCTGGATTCGTGATAATCGCAAAGAGCGGCAACCAGCGTATAGAGCGTTTCCTCGGTCAAAGCTGCCTGGTCATCGATTTTGCGGAGGACAAGCTCCGTGAAGGCATCTGATAAGAACGATTCAAGCAGTGCGTATTTATCAGGGAAATGAGCATAGAATGTGGCCCGGTTAATCGTGGCTTTTCGCGTGATATCCTGTACGGTAATTGCATTGAAGTCCATGATATTTAACTGCTCGGCGAATGAGTCCAGAATTAACTGGCGTGTCCGGATGACGCGCGGGTCGTTCGGGTTCGGTGAAAGTATACTGGGCATTCTCTATCCATGCTCCCTTCAGTAACTAATGCTTTATCTATTATAAACATCTGCGGCTGCGCCAACCAAGGTATCCCTGGATAATCAACAATACATTTTTCATTTCGCTTAAGCAACAGATGGTGCGGATTGTTGGTTGAATGGGGCAGGTGGCATTGCTAATATTGCATTCGTACCCCTTAACTGCGGGTGCCAAAATAATATTGGAGGTGCGGTTCATGAGTCATCCGCAGAACAATAATCATTCCATCCAAGCCTTGTTTCAGCCTTATACGATCCATCAACTGACCTTGCCGACACGAATTGTCATGTCACCGATGGCCCGTGCCTTCTCGCCTGAGGGTGTGCCGGGACCCGACGTAGCCGCTTATTACCGCCGCCGTGCCGAGAACGGTGTCGGTCTTGTGATAACCGAAGGAGCCCTAATTGACCATCCTTCAGCAACCAGTGAGTCCAGATTGCCTAGGCTTTATGGGGAAGCAGCATTGAACGGCTGGGCGGAAGTGGTCAGACAGGTGCATGAAGCAGGGGGCAAAATTTTCCCGCAAATCGTGCATATGGGCATGATCCGGCCGAATGGTTCCCAGCCTAACCCGGAAGCCCTGTCCATCGGTCCGTCCGGACTGGATCTGGAGGGGAACAAGGCAGGCGAGCCGATGTCAGAGGACGAAATAGCGGATGTAATTCAGGCTTACGCGGCTGCAGCGCTTCATGCCAAAGAAGCCGGGTTCGATGGCATAGAGCTTCACGGAGCCCATGGCTTTCTGATTGATCAGTTCTTGTGGGCGAAGACCAATCAGCGGACAGACCGTTACGGCGGCGATCTGGTGAAGCGCGCCCGGTTTGCTGCTCAGATAGTCGAAGCTGTACGTGCTGCGGTAGGTCCGGATTATCCGGTTGCCATGCGTCTGTCCCAATGGAAAATGGGCGATTACGCTGCCCGACTGGCGGACACACCGGAACAGCTGAAGGACCTGCTGGGCGTTCTGGTGGACGCCGGGGTAGATATCTTCCACTGCTCAGTACGCCGTTTTTGGGAGCCCGAATTTGCCGGCTCGGATCTAAGCTTTGCCGGCTGGGTGAAGAAGCTGACAGGCAAGACGACCATTACGGTCGGGGCGGTTGGCATGGACAGTGATCCCGCCGAAGGGGAAGGACAGGCTCATCCGGGACTGGAGGGACTTGTGGAGCGGCTTAGCAACAATGAGTTTGATCTGGTGGCCGTGGGCCGGGCGCTGCTTGGAGATCCAGCCTGGGCGGTCAAAATCCGTGACGGACGGCTGAGTGAGCTTCAGGCATTTACCCCTGAATCGGTGGCCGCGCTCTCCTGACGATAGATTGTCTAAACGAAAAGCAGGCCAAAGGTACCCGCCCTTGGCCTGCTTTTTGTATCTCCTGCTGCTATAGCAGCGCTATTCCGTGCTTATTTCGCTTCTTCAAGCTTTTTGGTAAGGTCCTTGTACTGTTCCAGCAGGCCGCCCAGTGCGTGCTTGACCGCACCGGCATCTTTGGATTCTACGGCTTCAGCCAGTGCAGCCTGTGCCTTGAAGAATCCGTTATCTTCTGTCATCGGGAGCAGAGCCGGGGCTGCAGCAGCTGTTATGGAGCCCGAGCCTGTGAGTCCGGCGGACGAGAGGCTGTCAGGGACTGCAAATACGGTGAAATCTGCAGTGGATGAAGCCGCTGTTCCTGTTGCGAAGGCACTGAGGATCCCGTCTGTTCCGGCAAGCTGAAGATCGGCTGCCGGTGCTGAACCGGCAAGGGAAGGTATGGCTGCTGTCAAGGCTACAGGTGTGGCCAGTTGCACGGCTGGAGCGGTAACTTCTCCTGTTGTATCCAGGGTAAGCACCTGTACGTTAAGGCGGATGGCCTTATTGTATCTGCTGAGCGTGTCGGTCCAGTCCTGAACGGTTTCCGGCGCGTAGCGTTCTGCAAGGTCCAGCAAGTCTGGAATACGTGCAGTAATCAGGATACTTCCCTGCAACGGGGCTGAGGCTGCACTTAAGGTAACGGGGGCGTTCCCGGCCTGTGGCGGTGTGCGGTCTGCATCGGCGAACACCGGGGTTGCGATGGAGGACAGCAAGAGGGTGGAGAGGGCCATTCTTCTGAAAATTAAACGGTTCATGAACTAACACTCCTTATGGGTGAGGTTTGTCTTACAGCTCCCAATATAGCGTTCTACTGTGGCAGGAAATTGGTGGCTTTGTGGAAAAACAATGGCAGGCCCCTACCGCCTCCGGCTGCTTGTTATAATGGAGCAGACAAAACTGTGGAGGGCTACGGATGAACAATCAAACGGTCATTGCCGTTGTGGACGATGATGAGAATATACGCAAGCTGGTCGAGGCTTATTTACATAAGGAGGATTTCCGCACGATTGGCCTGGGCAGTGCCGAAGAAGCCTGGGCCTTGTGGACAAGCGATCCTCCCGGCATGTGGGTGCTCGATATCATGCTTCCGGGGATGGACGGGTATGAACTATGCAGGCGCATCCGTGATGAAGCAGAGGTGCCGATCATTATGATCTCAGCCAAAGATAATGAAGTCGATAAAATACTGGGTCTTGAGCTGGGCAGCGACGATTATCTGGTCAAGCCGTTCAGTCCCCGTGAGCTGGTGGCCCGGATCAAACGGCAGCTGGAAAGGTGGGAACGGCTCCATCAGCCTCAGCCCGCAGCTGCGCTGCCTTCCCTTTCAGGCATAGAGCTGGGCGGACTGCTGCTGCTTCCGGAAGAAAGGAGGTCCTTCTGGCACGGAACAGAGGTGGAGCTGACGAGTAAGGAGTTCCTGATGCTGAAGGTGTTTGCCGGACATCCAAACCGGGCGTTTACGCGGGAAGAGCTGCTGGGTTATGTCTGGGGGGATGATTATTTCGGCAGTGACCGCGCAGTGGACCATCTGATCAAACGCATCCGCAAAAAAATAGACGGCTTGCCGCTGGAATCGGTCTGGGGACACGGCTACCGGATGAGAGAAGGGCAGGAATGATGAATATGCGGATGAAGCTAAACGGGCAGATGAAGAAGCTGAAGCTGGTGCATCAGATCAACTTCGCCTTCGGATTGTCTCTGCTGCTTGTCCTGTCCATCACGGGAGTGATGATACATTTCGTACTGATGGATCATTTCATCGGTAAGGAACAGGAGGGATTGCGGACGCTAGGCGCAACATTGACCGCCAGCATGCAGCAGCTGCCCGCCGCAGCAATAAGTGCAGTCCCAATTGAAGAAAATGAATTGTTTCCGGTTCAATATGCTACGCTTTCCAGCGGAGTACAGGCCATTGTGACGGATCAGCAGGGGAAGGTGGTGTCAGGCACCCTCCCGGCGATACCCGGACAGGCACAGGCAGTTACCGGCATAGCTGCAGTAGAGACAGGCAGCCTGCAGAGCTTATGGGACGGCAACGACCCGCGTTATCTGGTGCAGGTAAATGCGCTTCCCCAAGGCAAGCTGACCCTGCTGACCCCTGTCAGCAGAATCAAAGCGATTGAGCAGGCACTGCTCAAACGTCTGATTCTTGTCTTTGCCGCCGGTGCAGCCGTGATGTTCCTGTTCAGCCTGTTTATCACAAGGAAGCTGATTGATCCGTTGATCAGTCTGCGCGAGGAACTCAAAAAAGTGAAAAACCGCCGGTTTGCCGAAGTGAATCTGATCCAGGCGGGTGGGGAGATCGGTTCTGTAGCCCGGACCGTATACGAAATGGCCGGAGAATTGCACCGGTTCAACCGGGTACAGAAGCAATTCTTCCAGAATGCCTCGCATGAGCTGAAATCACCGCTGATGTCGATATCCGGTTATGCGGAGGGCATCAGGGACGGGATTTTTGAAGGTGAGGATGTCCGTAGAGGGCTGGATATTATCCTGGGCGAGAGCGGACGGCTGCGGGACCTGGTGGGCGAAATGACGCTACTGGCCAAGCTGGACAGCGAAGAGGATATATTCCGGGCGGTAGAATGCGATCTGGAAGAGCTGCTCTCAGAGGCGGTAGAACGGATCAATCCGCAGCTGGCTGCAAGAAAGTTGTCGCTCAAGACTGAAATCTCCGGAGACCGCGGGCTGATGCTGAGGGCTGACCGTGATAAGCTGCTGCAGGCACTGCTGAACGTATTATCCAATGCTGCGCGTTATGCAGACAGGAAGATTGATGTCCATGGCTATGTAAGCAAGGGACTGATTACATTAACAGTTTCGGATGACGGCCCCGGCATTCCGCAGGAGCTGCTGCCCAGTCTGTTTCACAGGTTCGTCAAAGGGAAAAATGGTGATTCCGGGCTGGGTCTGGCCATCTCGCGCGCCATCGTGGAGCGCTGCGGCGGTAAGATTACCGCCCGGAACTGCCCGGAAGGCGGGGCCGTCCTCACGTTTGAATTTCCATCCGCAGCCGGGTAATAGCTGCCTGCAGACAAAAAAGTGGCGTTTTATAAGTAGAGTCTATAAATAGATTCTATAAGTAGAGTCAGAGCATATTTCTTGTTATTGGGGGATCTCCACTTTGCGTGTTTGGTCATTTGCAGCTTGTTTTAATACTCGCCTTAGTCTACTGATTTTCTAAGCTGGAGAGCAAAGCGATTGGAACAACGGTCCGTTCACGCAGCGTCCTCTCAAGTGCATACATTGATCTTACTCAAAAAAAGGGGGTGTCCCGGAAGCCATTATAAGGCTTACGGGACACCCCCTTAGAGTGATGTCTAATGTTTTAATATTCGTTGAACATTGCAGCGATTTCGTCGTATCCGGTTGTTTGAGTCAGCGCCAGGGAGAGCAGAATCCGTGCTTTTTGCGGCACCAGACTGTTGCAGGGAATGGAATTGGCGGACAGATCAATGTAGGAGTCCTTGAGTGTAATTCCGCTTGAGATCCGCGAGCAGCGGACCACAGGGATGTTATTATTCTTAAGCTCGCCGACTTTATCAATCCATGGCTTGCTGTAGATGCCTCCGCCTGCTCCGGCAATCACAATGCCCTTGGAGATCGTGGCGAGATAATCCAGGATGCCGGGATCGGCGTCAACATGGAAGTAGGCTACGGATACTTCCGGCAGTCCGGTCATGGCCGATACATCGAATTGTGAAGCAGTCGTATGTCTTTTGAGCGTCCGGGTATAGAAGAAGGCATGACTGTCGCGCATGTAGCCCAGGCAGCCGAAATCACGCTCATCAAAGGCGTTGGCCTTGAAGGTGTTCACCTTCTGCACATCCCGCCCGCTGTAGATGCCTTCGGCGAAGACAACCATCACGCCCTGTCCGGACGCATCCGGATTCGCCGCCAGTGCAACGGACTGATACAGATTCAGTGGTCCGTCGGCACTGATAGCGGTAGCCGGACGCATGGAGCCGGTAATGATCACCGGTTTGTCGGTCTTGATCACCAGGTTCAGGAAATAGGAGGTCTCATCCAGGGTGTCGGTGCCGTGGGTAATTACGAAGCCGTGCACATCCTCCCGGAGGGCGAGCGTGTTGATGTACGCTGCCAGTGTAAGCCAGTGTTCGCTGGTGATATCTGCACTGCAGAGATTGCTGACCTGCACGCCGGCACAATTGGCAAGCCGTTCCAGATGGGGCACACTATCCAGCAGATCCTGCACGGGCAGGGCACCGGGTTCGTAGTTCAAGGTTTTATGCGCTTCGCCGCTGCCGGCAATGGTGCCGCCGGTAGCCAGAATAACTACATTTTTGAGGCTGGGATTATAAAATGGGGATGCTGTAAAGTTCAATTCAGGTGCTGGAATAATCATAGATCGTTTCCTTTCAGGTCGAATCAGAATGAAGGCTATGGAATTACATTGAATGTATTATAACATACGTTTTCAGGGGACAATGATCTGTTTTTACTCCTGTTTTTCCCTGCAAATAATTAGTCAATAAGTGCATGCCATATTAAGGTATAATAAGTAAAAATATAAATGGGAGGATATGTATGTTCACGGTAGAGGAAGTAGCACAGGGAGTGTGGGCAGCGATTGTTATTCCGGGCCGGGGCGCGGTAGGCAATGCGTCCATTATAGATCTTGGGGATTCCACAGTCGTGGTGGATACCTTCAGCCTGCCCGGGGCAGCGAAGCTTCTGCGGGAAACGGCTGAGCAGCTGACGGGGAAGCCGGTCCAATACATAGTGAATACCCACTATCACGGGGATCATCATTACGGGAATATGGAGTTTGCCGACTGTGTCATCATTTCCACGGAGCTTACCCGTGAAGTGCTGACAACGAATGGTCCGCCTGAGCTTGGGGAATGGCAGGAAGGGCTGCAGAAGCAGATTGCAGCGCTTCAGGAGGCTCATAGTACTGCTGCGGACACCCGCCTGCAGGCAGCGCTGGGATATGAAATATCGGAAAAGCAAGCCCTGCTGGAGGCAACACCTGCGATCCGCAGAGTAACAGCTGCTGTGACATTCAAGGATACGCTTGATATCCACGGATCAGAGCGGTCCATACAGCTGTTTACATACGGCGGCGGCCATACCTGCAGCGATGCCATGGTATATATTGCTGACGTTAAGGTGCTGATCGCCGGGGATCTGGTGCTGAACCAATCCCATCCGGCTATGCTGCACGGTTTCCCTGAAGCATGGGCCGTAATCGTGGAAAGGATTGGCCGCGAGATGGACTTCACCCGGCTGATCCCCGGTCATGGAGGGGTTGCCGGACGTGAGAGCATCGCTGAAATGTTAAGTTATCTTCAAGAGATCCAGGAGTATGCCGCAGCGGCTGTCCGGAGCGGGGAGAGCGCGGATTTCTGGCTCGCCAAGGGAATTCCGGCACCGTTTGATACATGGGAGGGCTCCCATATTTTTGAGTGGAATTTCCGCTGGCTGTACAATACATATAATCAATCCTGAGAAAAGAGGAGAAAATGATGCTGAAGCTGGATAGCCGTGACTATGCGCTGGCTCTGCCGCTGTTAAGTCAAGTGAAGATCAACACTTTGTTTGCCGAAGCAGTGCTCAAGGGCCAGACTACCGGCACTGTTTATGTGGATAATGTGCAGAACCCCCGTACCTTTTATGTGGCCCATGATTATGGAATGTCACTGGCCTATGGGGATTCGGGCAATGAGGCGTTTAACCGGAGCTTATATGATTATATTACCAACAAGACAGGGGACAGGCAGTCTCCGGAATGGCTGCAGGGGGATCCGGCAGGAGGATGGTCTCCGTTGATTGAGTCTATGATTACTGAGCATAACGCACTGCTAAATGCAGTTGAGCCCGGTCCTGAAACGGCCGATACCCGGAGGATGTACACCCATACCAGAGTGAATTTCACCTTTGACCCGGAAGTCTACCACAGTGCGAAGGAGCAATGGTTCCGGCAGGATGCAGTAATTGTTCAGATGACTGCCGGGCTGTTTGACGGGCAATCAGGTGCTGTGATTCCGCGCTATTTCTGGAGAGATGCAGAGCATTTCCTAAGTACAGGCATAGGATACACCCTGCTCTGGGAGGGGGAGAAGGCCTCAAGTGCGTTCTCGGCGTACCGTACAGCGGATCAGCTGGAGATTGGAATTGAATCGGCAGCGGGCCACCGGGGGAAGCATTTTGCCTTCTCCGTATGTTCTGCGCTGATTGATTACTGCCTGGAGCAAGGGCTGGAGCCGGTGTGGGGCTGCCGCCGGGAGAATGAGGGTTCTTACAGACTGGCTCAGAAGCTGGGCTTCAAGCCATCGCTGTACATCCCTTATTACCGGTTGGCCGAGTGAATAACAGATTCAGCAGAATAACTTGTCAATTGTTTAAGTTTTTAACCGATCAATCAAAAGAAGCAGCGGCAGTCTAAGACTTGATAAATAAAGTCTTAGACTGCCGCTGTTGTTGTTAAATAAACGTTTCCCGTTAAATAAGAAATAATTAGCTTTTATTCACTTACATAGATTTCGATTCTTTCTTTCCCTCGCCCAATATTGTTACGCTTCAACTTAATTTCTCCAACTTCGCCTGTTTTCTTCAAGTGAGTTCCACCGCAGGGAACCTTTGAAAAACCTTTAACTTCCCAATATCTTCTTCCATTTCCTTCGTGACTGAAATCACTAATGATGTCGAGGTTTGCCACAATGATCTCACGAGATTCTTTCTCGATCAAAGAAAATGATTTTGAAATGTTCTCGTGCCATACGAAATCTATTCGGGCTTTATCTTGAGCGATATGAGCGCCTGTCTTCTCTATACTTTTCAAATGTTTGTAAGCTAATTCTAATACAACCTCCGCAGCAAAATGTAGTCTCATAAGTCTGTAACGACGATCCCAATCTATGGTCATCGTCACTTGATCACCAACTTTTAAATCATGCCCTTCTTCAACTGTATAAATGATTTCATGACCATCTTTCTTTGCTTGATGTACGGAATATCCACCAATCAATCCTGTATCACTTTCTTGTCCA
The DNA here is from genome assembly GCF_013141775.1 of Paenibacillus phytohabitans. Lineage (GTDB taxonomy): Bacteria > Bacillota > Bacilli > Paenibacillales > Paenibacillaceae > Paenibacillus_AQ > Paenibacillus_AQ phytohabitans. The sequence goes on along the minus strand of NZ_WHOB01000016.1, from coordinate 605,395 downwards.
CCAGAGAAAGCATAAAAGATGGTTCGTTCCACTGTAATGTCATTGCCATTTACACTGGCTATGTGAGTATCTAGTTTTGTTAAGTATGGGGTTGTCCAAAATACTTTTTCAACCATATCAGCACTTCCTTATCACATCATGAATTACATACCAGTTTTACGATTCAGGATAATGCATGACAACTTGTAGGATGACATCTTCATCCGTGTCATTTATATATTTGTGTGTAACGTTTCCTGCAAACTTTATAGCGCCTCCTGTAGGAAGGGTATACTCATCATCCCTAATCATGATTTTAAATTCCCCTGTAACAACAGTAATGTACTCTTGGACACCCTCATTGTGGGGTGTGGAAACATAATTCCCTTTAGGCTTTAATACAATCGTGAAAATTTCTATTTGAGTTTGCGGATGGAATGGAAATAATAAATAGACTAGACAATTACCGTTATCCTCCGTTATATCTGGTACTTCTTTTCGATTAACGATTGATATTGTAGATTTGTCGTCTTTAATTAGGGATGAAAAAGAAATATTAAGTCCCGTTGCAATTTTCCAAACGGTGGTCACTGTTGGCTGTGTGTCCCCTCGCTCGATTTGATGTAGCATACCTTTGCTAACCCCAGTTAAATTTGCCACTTTATCCAAGCTTAACTGCCTTTGCTTTCTCACACGTTGCAAGTTGTGTCCTATCCTGATGTGAATAGCATCCAAGAAATAACCCCCTTACGTTTAGTATATTATACAAAAATAACACTATAAAATACAAATCGAATAGGATTTTAGTTACGCTAAACTATTTATTGATTTTTAACATCAATCCAGAGAAGAGTGCCCGGTGGCGTTCTTTTTTATTGAATTTTTAACAGATAATGATTATCATTATCGCTGAAGAGCTGATATTCTGCAGCCAGCCGCATTTGCTGCGGTCTGCATTACAATACTAAATAAGAGCGGAGGAATACGTATGGAGCGGGAACAGCTGCTGGAGGGCAGTCTTCATCCGGAAGGCGGGCGGTTTAACCTGGCAGCCGTCCGGGAATATATAGCGGAGCATTATCATGAACCGCTGTCCATTGATCAGCTTGCAGGTATGGCCGGACTGCGGCCGAAGTATTTTGGCGAATTGTTCAAAAAAACGTTCGGACAGAGCACGATGGACTATCTGACAGAGCTGAGAATCAGCCGGGCCAAGCAATACTTGCAGGAATCGGATTATCTGCTCCGTGAGATCGCTCATAAAGTCGGCTACAGCGATGAATTCTATTTCAGCCGCAAATTCAAAAAGGAAACCGGAGTCCCTCCATCGTCGTTCATCCGTCAACATAAACGGAGGGTTGCCGCCTGCTCTGCAGCTGCGGTCGGGCAACTGCTGGCCCTGGATATTATCCCGGTGGCCGCTCCGCTGGATTCCAAATGGACTTCCTATTATTTCAACAAGTATTACGACCGGATTGAAACACATCTTAGGGTAGACCTGATGGACCAGGAGCTTGAGCGGGCTAAGCTGATCAATGCCCGGACGGAGGCAATTATCGGCCACGATGCCTGGGATTCAGCATGGGAGGAGCATCTGCTGCGCAATAGCCAGAACCTCTTCATCCCCCGGGAACAGGACCGCTGGGATGTCCAGCTCCGGGAGATCGCTGGTTTTCTGGGCAGGGAACAGCAGTGCGGCCAATGGCTGCAGCGGTTTGAACACAAAGCCCGCCATGCCAGAGAGCAGGTGGCCTCTGCTGCGGGTGAGGAGAGCTGTATGGTGCTCCGCCTATACGAAGATCATTTGCATGCTTACTGCAACAGGGGAATCCGTGATGTGATCTATGGTGAACTTGCCTTGAGGCCGGCATATACCGGCTCCGGTACGCTGTATAATGAGCCTATTTCGCTTGCGGAGGTCAGCTTATTGAATCCGCAGCGGCTAATGCTGATCATCTGTCCTGATTTTGCCACGAGGCGGCATTGGCTGTCCCTGCAGCACAGTGAGAGCTGGCGTAATCTGCCGGCAGTACAGTCAGGCAAGCTGGACCTGTTACCGTCAGATCCCTGGTTCGAGTACTCGGCGGTAGCGCTGGACCGGATGCTGGAGGAGGCCGTTCTGATGTTTACAGGAAATAGTCCAAGCACGGAACAGGAAACTGTCCATGGTTACCCTTCTGTTTATCCTCTATAATCCCTATTAATGAGAATTATTATCACTAGGGGGAGATAAAACATGCAAGATCATAAGGTCAATTCAGCCAAGAGAAAGAAGTCAGGAATCCCGGCCCTGTTAGCGCTAATCTTCGTGATTATGCTGCTGGCGGGCTGCGGCAACAATTCGGCGGCTGACAGCGGGGCCGGGAATGGAGCCGCTCAGACAAACGCCGCAGAAGCGACACCGTCACCGTCACCTGAAGTGGAGCCGGCAGTAGCTGAAGCTGCAGAGGCAACCAGCTATCCGTTAGTGGTTCAGGACGAACTGGGACATGAGGTTACATTAAACACTGCTCCAACGAAAGTGTTTGCCCCATATATGGAAGACTCTCTGGTAGTGCTCGGCGTCAAGCCGGTGGGACAGTGGTCCAATAAAGGCCAGGGACAGCAGTATCTTCAGGATCAGCTTGCCGGGGTTCCGCTTGTTGATTTCACCAGCGGCTTGCCTTCGCCGGAGGTTGTCATGGCGATGCAGCCTGATCTCATTGTGCTGCATAACTCCTACTATGCGGAGAATGGTGTCTATGAGCAATACTCCAAAATTGCCCCGACCTATGTCTTCCAGCAGGCGGCAGGTGACCTGGACAGTTCCTTAACAATACTGGGTGATCTCCTCGGCAAGCAGGAGGAAGCGGCTAAAGGCCTTGCAGATTACCGCAAAAAGGTAGAGGAGGCCAAGACAACCCTGGCTCCGCATATCCAAGACAAAAAGGCGTTGATTATCCGGTTCAATTCGCGGGGGATGTTCCTGATGGGCGGTGTTTACGGCGGGTTTGTACTGGCTGAAGAGCTGGGAATTACCAAGAGCGATCTTGTTGCTGCAGAGAACAGTGTAGAGCTGTCGCTTGAGGTTTTGCCGCAGATCGATGCCGATTATATCTTCCTGGCCAACGATACAGCCAACACCGGTGAGTCCTTCTATAAGGAACTGACAGAGAGCGCACTCTGGAAAAGCATCCCTGCCGTCCAGGCCGGCAAGGTCTATGATGTGGATGACCGATACTGGCTGGGCGGCGGTATCGTTGCCTACAGCAATGTCATTGACGATGTTCTGGAGATCCTCGCGCCATGACTATAACGAATGAACGGAGCTACCCGCATCTTGGCTGCGAGGAACATGTCATTTATGCCGGGGTAAGACGCCAGGAGTATCGGATTCTGATCTCGCATCCAACCGGAGAAGCCCCGCCGGAGGGGTATCCGGTCATTTACGCACTGGATGGCCATGCCGTATTCCATACCCTGGCCGAATCTGCACGTCTGCAGACCCGCAAACCGCATGGTTATGATCCGGTGGTAGTGGTGGGGATCGGCTATCCTTCCGGTGAGTCCTTCGATATGAAGCGCCGCTGCTATGATTTCACCATGCCAGCTGAGGAGCAGCAGCTGCCCAAGCGGCCGGATGGCAGCCAGTGGCCGGAGAGCGGCGGGGCAGACGAATTCCTCGATCTGCTGCAGCTGGAGATTATGCCGATGATCGCCAGCCTGTTCCGGGTAGACACACAACGTCAGGCGCTGTTCGGCCACTCCCTCGGCGGTTTACTTGTACTGCACGCACTGTTCACGCGTCCGGAGCTGGTAACCCATTATACGGCTGGCAGTCCTTCAGTATGGTGGAATGATTATGCCCTGCTGGCTGAACTGGAGCAGTTCTTGGCAGCATATCCTGCTAAGGCTCTGCAGCGTAAGCTGCTCATTACGATCGGTGCCGACGAGCTGGAGCATATGGTCGAGGATGCCGGGAAGCTTCCCGGAAGGCTGGCATCTCTGGCGGAGCATGGCCTGCAGACGAGTCTTAATGAATTCGCCGGGGAGAGCCATGTCAGCGTACTGCCTGCGGCGCTGAGCCGTCTGCTGAGATTCGCCTTGGAGAAGGATGAGATCCTGGAACAAGTCTAAAGTTCATAGATTCCACGTAAAGAAGAGCAGCAAATCTCCCGTTAAGGTGAGAAGTGCTGCTCTTCTAGATGTTAATACACTTTAGATCAGCCGGGCATCCACGAAGCAGTGCAGATGCAGCGGGGACAGCACCTTCAGACCTTCACCGAGCTCGAAGTCTTTGCCTTCAGCGAGCTGGCGGCCTTTTTCACGGAAATAGATCCGGTACATCGCCAGAGTCTCCTCACTGAATTGGCTGCTGTGCAGGGCTAAGGCTGCGAACTTCCGCTCGAAGTGGTCTGTAATGTCGATCACCGTATTAGGCTCCGAGGTGAAATAGAAACCAATCGCCTTCGGCTGCCAGGGGCGGGTGCTTGTCCCTCGGGGATACAGCGGAAGTCCGGACGACAGGAAGGCCTGGGCTGCGGCTCTGCCGGTAACGATATGATCATAATGTGCCTCATAGCTCAGCCACGGATCAGGACAGAGGATAACATCCGGCTGCACGGTGCGGATGATCCCGGCAATCTCTTCTGCCAGCGCCGGAATATGCTCCAGGGTGCCGTCGCCGTGGGCCAGCTGATGGAACACCGTAGCACCCAGCGACCGCCCTGCGGCCTCCAGCTCACGTGCGCGGACGGCTGCAATCTCGGCAGAAGACAAATGCTCGTCCAACGCACCAAGATCCCCGTTCGTCACAGTCAAATAATGAATCTCGCAGCCCCGCTCCGCCAAAGAGGCGATTGTCCCACCGATGCCCACCTCATTATCATCCGGGTGCGGCTGTACGCATAATATTCTGCGGCAGTCTGTCAGATCGGGAGGGGACATCAGTGCTGCCATTGTGGATATATCCATGCTCATGATCACTCCTTATATCAGATAAATGCTTGAGTTCCTTTCTATACGGACCGGGTATTCTCCAAATCGCTCAGCGTCTGCAGCCTCTGCTTGTCACTGATATTGTAGAACAGAATCGGCAGAATTGCGGCCAGGAAACACAGCGCAGGCAGCAGAAACATCACGAAGCTGAGCCCCTGCTGGAGCCTTGGAGTCGACGGCTGATTCTCAACATAGCTGAGCAGGCCCAGACTTGCACCGATAATGAGCCGTGACAATGCCCCGCTGAATTTAGTGACAAAGGTGTTCGTGGAGAACACAATCCCCTCGCCCCGGAAGCCCAGCTTCCACTCCGAATAATCAATGGTATCCAGCAGCATGGACGTGCTCACAATGGTTGTCATGCCCGAGAAGAAGAAGCTGACCGCGAAGAACACCAGAGTGGTCATAACATTGTGGTCACCGAGAAGGTAAGGCAGGATGCAGGACAAGCTCCCCAGAATACAGGAGAGGATGAATACCTTCTTCTTGGAGAAGCGGCGCAAAAGCGGCGGCGTAGCCGTCATGCCCAGCAGCATGCCTACAACAAGGCTAATCCCGACCTGGGTTGCATAACCGGCATCTCCCCAGACATAGACCACATAATACAGCTGGATGCTCTGCCGGATGCCGTTGACCAGGTTAATAATCAGCAGCGAGGCAAGCAGGGTGAGCAGCGGTTTGTTTTTATACACCGTTTGCAGATTTTGCCGGAACGAGATCTTCACAGGTGAAGGGGCGACCCTTTCCCTGGTAAGAATTCCGGTCAGCAAAATAGATAACGCAGCAATGATTCCTATAATAATTGCAGAATACAGATAAGCTTGCGTGCTCCGTTCACCGCCGAAGGCCAGCAGCAGCTGGATCCCGCCGACTGTGATCACGACCGCACCGAGGGTACCACCGATTTTGCCTAAAGTGACGAACAAGGTCCGTTCACCCGGATCTGTAGAGATGACGGACGACAGGGCCCAAAGCGGCGTATCACAGACCGTATACAGCATACCCCAGAGCAGATACGATACGGTGGCGATTACCAGCGTCGTCTTAGAGGAGCCGCCGAAGTCCCAGAAGCAGACGATGGTTGCCAGTGCAATCAGGAAGGGGGCGAACAGCAGATAAGGCCTGAATTTGCCCCACCTGGAGCGTGTTTTGTCGGTAATCATACCCATCAGCGGATCCAGACAAGCATCGAAGATGCTCGCCACTACCAGAATGACACTGGCGGTAGTCGCCGGAATGCCCAGCAGATCCGTGTAGAAGAACAGAATATACATCGACATGAAGCTGTACAGCATATTCTGGCCCAGCAAGCCGCCGGAGAACACCATTTTCTCAGCCAAAGGTACTTTTGTTGTCAATGGGCAGTCCTCATTTCGTTGTGTATATGTAGGGATTGTACCATTTGCTAATTATGTTTATTTATAACTTTTTTTGATGTTCTGTCAAGCTGAATCTGCCGGCTGCAGTATGCTGGATAACATTTATAGATTTGATCTATGGAAGCGCATTTAAAGTGAAAAATAAAAAATTAATTAAGCAAAATATTTATATTAAACTTTTAACGAAAAATGTCGAAATATAGCTAATGATGTCCGGTCGGCAGATGGGGGAGTGGTTGAAAGGGTTTACCGACAGGAAGGACGCCAAGATAGTTAACCACAGGGGGAAATCACATGAAATGGTTCGGAAACATGAAGACAGCAACAAAAATTATCTCAGCTTTTATGGTGGTCTCATTAATTCTGGCGGGACTCGGGGTGTATTCCATTTTCTCGCTGAGCAGCAGTAATCAGAATATGAAGGCCATGTATAACAACAATCTGATTTCGGTCAGAGATCTGTCTGCTGCCAAAATCAATTATCAGGTCATCCGGGTATATATGCGCGATATGAGCAACACAACGGATGCAACCCAAATTGCCGGTTATCAGGACAAGATTGCATCCACCCGGCAGGATCTGATCCAGAAGGTGGACAATTACCGTCCGCTGGCCACGACCGGCACGGAGAAAGAGCTGCTGAACGATTTTGACAAGGAGTATGAGCTTTATCTGAAGCTGTTTGAGGAAGCGCTTGTTCTGGCTGAACTGGATGATCCAGCTCAATTTAATACATTCCTGACCACCCAATTGACTGCGCAGGGAGAGAAAGTGCTTGCGAACCTGGATGGTCTGATCGAATTTAACGTGGAGCTGGCCGATGAAGCGAACCGCCACTCCCAATCAGCATATTCCTCCTCGCTGGTGCTCACCATTTCAGTTGTCTCGGCTGCTGTTATCATCAGCATTCTTATAGGTTACCTGATCGCCAGATCCATCTCCAAACCGCTTATGCAGATGCTACGGCTGGCCTCAGAGGTGGCGAACGGTGATCTGACCCAGCAATCCGATATTTCCACCAAGGACGAAGTTGGGCAGCTGGCTGCTGCCCTGAACCGGATGGTTCATAACCTGAAGGACCTGATCAACGGGATTGTTATGAATTCACAGAGTGTAGCTGCGTCTTCCGAGCAAATCTCGGCAAGTACCCAGGAAATCGCCGGCACCAGCACGAACCAGTCTGCGGCGGCAACGAACATTACCGAACTGTTCAAGGAGCTGTCGCTGGCGATTGATTCCGTAGCCTCCAGTGCTGAGGAAGCGGCGGAGCTGTCAAATGAGACGGTGCGCACGGCCCGGGAAGGCGGATATGTGGTTGAGACCTCGCTGCAGGGGATGCAGACCGTCAATCACCAGATGAAACAGCTCGAAGAGGATTCCGGCAAAATCGGAGATATCATCGAAGTGATTGATGATATTGCCGAACAGACCAATCTGCTGGCCTTGAATGCGGCGATTGAAGCTGCTCGTGCCGGAGAGCAGGGCCGCGGCTTCGCAGTGGTGGCGGATGAGGTCCGCAAGCTTGCCGAGCGCAGCAGTGATGCCACGAAGGAAATCACGAAGATTATCAAGGCCATGCAGGAGAATACGAAGCAAAGCGTCCGGGCAGTAGCGGAAAGCGTTGAGCAGTCTTCGATGACCAGCCAGGCCTTTGAACAGATTATTAGTATGGTTAATACGTCTTCACTCAAAGTGAATGAAATTGCTGCCGCCTGTGAAGAGGAATCCGCCCAGGCAGCCGAAGTGATGAGCTCGGTCCAGTCCATTGCCGCCTCCAGTGAGGAATCCGCAGCGGCTTCAGAGGAAACGGCAGCTACCTGCCAGGCGCTGGCCCTGTTATCCGAGGATTTAGCCCAGTCCGCTGCCGCATTCAAGACTCATTAATTCTACAGACTGAAGGTGAAGCCATGTCATCCTTACAGAAGGAACAGTATATCGAGCTTGCTGTAGGAGCCGAAACCTGTGCGATCCGTATCGAAGAAATTCATGAAATAATCAAAATGCTCAGCATTACAGATATCCCGTTCACCCGGAATGAAGTGAAGGGTGTGGTCAATCTGCGCGGTAAAGTGGTCTGCGTGATGAGCCTGCGCAATTTGCTGGGGATGGCGGATGAGCCGTACACCCGGAATACAAGAATTATTGTGGTCAACTACCGGGAGGAATTCGTGGGCCTCATTGTGGATAAGGTCAATAAAGTGACTACGTATGCCGAGATCCACCCTCCGGCGGGCGGACATAACCGCAGCCGCGAAGCGGTTTTCCACGGGATTGGCCAACGGGATGACCAGCTGATTGGCATTCTGAAGCTCGAGGAAATATTGGGCGGTTAGGAAGGGGAACAAGTAATGATGATGGAACTGTCTGCCTACCGCGATATTTTCATAGAAGAGCTGAATGAGCAATTGGAGCGGATCGACCAATCCCTGCTCACACTGGAGCATGCTCCGGCACCTGAGCTGGTCCAGACGATATTCCGCGCAGCCCATACGATTAAGGGCTCAGCCTCAACCATGGGCTTCCGTGAAATGAGCGATCTGACGCATGAGGTTGAATATGCCCTTGAATGGGTCCGGGAGAAGAAACCGGAGATTACCGCAAAGCTGATTGATACGCTCTTCCGGGCGCTTGACGCTATGAAGCTGCTGCGCACCCAATATATCAGCGGTGGGGATTACGCCGACTGCAGCGCCGTCGTTGCAGAGATCAAGGCATTGATTAATCAGCCGGCTGAACCACAGCCGGTCCGGTTGCCCGTCTTAAGTCCGGCGGAGATGCTCCTGGCCGAAGAAGCCGTGGCTGCCGGGTACTCGCTGCTGTCCCTCGCGGTAACGCTCAAAGAGGAGTGCCTGATGAAGGCGGCACGGTATTATATGCTGCTGCAGCGTATCGAAGATGTATGCGGAAAGGTCATTGCTGTCGCGCTGCCGGCAGCGGCGGCCGCCGGAGCAGACGAAGACTCGCGTTACAGCCGGTTTGCTGTAGTGGCCGCTGCCGGCAAAGAAATTCAGCAGATATCAGAACAGCTGGCGGGAGATTCAGATGTCCAGAGTATTGTCATCACCCCATTTGTGCCTGGTCCTTCAAGCGTTATTGGCGCAGCAGCGGCGGTTGAACCGTTACTGGCGGGGCCTCCGTCATCTCCGAACAAGGAACAACGGGGGAACAGCGCCCAGCCGACAGTCCGGGTCAGCGTGGAACGCCTGGATCATCTGATGAATCTGGTAGGCGAGCTGCTGATCGAGCAGACCTCGCTGGCCGATCTGAGCGCAGCCGGCCAGCGGAATGATCCGGCTAAGGTATTGCCGGGTATAGGCGGAGTGTCGGATCATATGGGGACTATTATTAAAGAGCTGCAGGAAGGTGTAATGAAGACCCGGATGCTGCCGATGGATCAATTGTTCAACCGTTTTCCGCGCCTGGTGCGGGATCTCGCCCACAAGCTGGGGAAGGAGATTGAACTCGTGATCCGGGGCGGCGAGACCGAGCTCGACCGGATGATTATCGAAGAGCTGAGTGATCCGTTGATCCATTTGATCCGCAACAGCACCGATCACGGGATTGAAAGCCCGGAGGTCCGGGCAGAGCGCGGGAAATCTCCCAAGGGAATGATTACGCTCACCTCTTTTCATGAGGAGAATCAGGTGGTTATCCGTCTGGAGGACGACGGGCAGGGCATAGATGCTGTCAGAATCAAAGCCTCTGCACTTAGCAAAGGCATCATCACTGAAGAACAGGCCGGGTTCTTAACGGCTCAAGAAGCCATCCACCTGATCTTTGAGCCCGGCTTCTCAACGGCTGCTGAAGTAAGTGAGGTATCGGGCCGGGGGGTGGGGATGGATATCGTACGCAGCCAGATTGGGCGGCTTAACGGTATCATTGATATTGAAACGGTACCGGGCCAAGGGACTGTGTTCATTATCCGTCTGCCGCTTACACTCGCCATCATTAAGGGGTTGCTGGTGAACGTATCCGGCCGGGTGCTGATCCTTCCTATGTATAATGTAGCGGAAATAGTGCGGATCTCCCCCGAAGACATTCAGATCGTTCAAGGCGAACAGGCGATTATCAACCACGGGCGGATTGTGCCGCTATCCTGGCTTAGAGACAAGCTGCATTACCCGCGGACCGAGCGCAGCTCCAAGACCATCCCGCTGGTAATTGTCCGGTCTGTGGACCGGATCGCCGCCTTTGCCGTTGATGAGATCATTGGTAATCAGGAGGTGGTCATTAAGTCGCTGGGTGCGTATTTGGGGACGATGAACCATCTCTCCGGGGCAACAATTCTGGGGAACGGGCGGGTTGCGCTGATTCTGGATGCCTCCTATCTGGTCAGCCATTAATTTCATTGCTGCAGGTTTTGTATAGAACACGCAGGAGTTGTGAAAAATATGGAAAGACGTACCAGAAAGGGGTGGAGAGTTGGATATTACACTGGCTTCAGATGAAGTAATCAGTCGGATCAAGCAGCTTCAGTCTGGTGGAGGTACCGTAAACAAGAAGCAGGTCAAGCAGCAGGATCCGGAGTTAATGCGCAGTGCGCTGCATTATTTTCCGAGCTGGGAACATGCCGTGAAGAACGCCGGATTGCTGTAATTGAATCAGATACACAAAAAACCGGAAGATCCGCAGCACACTGCGATTCTTCCGGTTTTTTGCGTGCCGCCAGCAGAAATAGGGTTATTTCTTGTGCGGAACAGCCTTGGGGCTCTTGATCTGCAGCTCGATGGCCTGCTGGTTCAGCTGCAGCTCATCCATATAAGCGTTGACCTTCATCCGCAGCTTGTGCAGCATTTCGATATGCATATCATGAATACGGTCTTCAATACAGAATGCCGAGCAAGCCAGATATCCATCTGTGTAGGATTTGGTGTCGTCCACTACCGTATTCAATTTTTCTTTGTAAATCCGCTTTACAGGGCCGCTTTCAGGTTTGATCTCATAGTAGCGGTTCGTTTCCGTCAGCAGTCTCCAATGACTGGCCTCGACATCATATTCATCCTTCTCCAGCTGCACGGTTACTTTAAAGATTTTAATAGGACTGTTCATGTTGAGCGAAACCTCCTGCAACCCCCATACTTATGTTCAATTCTCACTATAGGACTCAGAGATTATAGCATGCGTCAGCCGTATTTCCCACTGGAATATTAGGTAAAGTGATGGACTGAAGCCTTATAACCGCAGTGAAAATTGTAGTATATTTCCAAGCGATCGTTTACAATAAATCCATTATTGTCCTTGACTGGCAATGATGAAACCAACTACATAAAGGAGCTAACAAATGAAGAACACCGCTGCAAAAGGACATCCGGTTATATTCTCGCTGATGCTTGGGGTTGTCCTGACCCTGCTCGTATCCGTAGCATCCGCAGTAGCTAGCATTCAGGAGTTCGGGGATATGGGAGTCCGCAATGCCCAGGCCTGCGCCTTCCTGGTTATGGCTATTATCGTTACGGTATATATGAAAAGAAAGGATTCCTCGCTGGTAAGCTTCGGCTTCCGCAAGCTTGAGGCCAAGCAGGCCAGGCCTGTGCTGTTCTACATCCCCATGCTGCTTCTTACAGTGGCTCAGCCGCTTATGAGTGGAATCAATGTGGAGCTGACGGCGGCTGAGGTGATCAGTATCGTGATCATGACGTTGCTGGTGGGATACACGGAGGAATCAATCTTCAGAGGAATTATCAGAGATAAGCTGAAGCATAAGGGACCTGTCTTTTATATTGTTTTCTCGTCTGTATTCTTTGGTGTTCTACATATGGCCAACGCGCTTGGCGGAAAAGATATCATAAGCACACTTCTCCAGGTAGCCAATGCGCTGCTGCTGGGCTTCGTCCTCGCACTGCTGATTGAGGCAGGCAACAATATTATTCCGCTGATCGGCTTCCATTTCATCTATGATGCACTGGCGATGGTCAGCAATGAGAATGTGGAGCATGAGCTTCTGCTGGTGTCCATTCTGAATATTCTCTATTTGCTATTTGGCATCTATTTGCTGATTGTGTTGAACCGCAGGAAGAACAATCACAGTCTGTCCATGTAAAAGTAGGCCGGTAAGCAGGCAGCAGTGCGGCTTTCCGGCTTTTTTTGTGGTCCCAGGAATCATTAAACAACCTGCAATGATAACGCATACATGACATGAAACCAGCAAGCAGGAGCAAATTATCCCTAAAAAGAGTAATCGTTAGGCATAGGCATTCTGCTTATAAATAGCAGGGAATTTCAGGGATTATGACGGGATATGCAGGTTTTTGAAGTTTTAAATTTTATCATTTCCGGTGTATAATGTAGACATCACCAAAGGAGCCACAGCAACAATCCACAGGTGGTAACTACAGGTGATTGCCTCATTCCTAAATTTAGCAATGAATGAAGGAAAGGAGAGAATCCCGATGTACTAGCGTTAGCGAAGCGTGCCGGAATCGGCTGCTGATGAGGAAGGTGGATGATAACATCTTCTGGCAGATCGTGGGTATGCGGGAACCCAAGAGCAAATCTTTGAAGATGAACCAAAGCTATTCATTCAAGCAAGAGTAATCTTGCGGAAGAAAGAGCGTGATTCCGTTGAAAAAGGTTAGCGAAGCGTACTAAAACGATTCTTCACAGCAGGGAAAACGTCCGTGAAAACGTTTTTCGTGAAATCGTGTACGCGGGAATCCACCCCATATGCAGGACATGGAGCAACACTCCGAAGAGGAGCGAACGGGCAACACGGTAACATGAAATTTGAACAATCACCATGTCAGGGATATGGCTTTGTTAGCAGGAGGAAATGATTGAATTGAATACAGGAATAAACACATAAATCCCCGTGCCTCAAGTAATCAGGCAGCGGGGATTTATGCGTATATACATAAGCTACTCCATTTCGCCAGTGCGGCTGAAATGGAGTTTTTTGTTTAGAAATAAACCCTGTTAGGCAACACTAGACTCCATAAGGAAGAGATATCAGCAGCAGGGAGACATCAGCATGAAATTCCATGATCAGGAGTCCCGTAAACCGCATGACCCCCACCTCCAGCGTCTCAGCCGTGAGGCCTTCATCAATACGGAACTGATCTGCCATAGATTAGGCGCCAGCTCAGATGTCAGCGTGCGGTCCATTCGTCTGGACTGGAGCAGCCTGGAGAGGGAATGTGTAATTCAATTAATATTTCTGGATGGTATGGTGAACAGTCAAGTGCTGCAGGAATCGATTATTCCGGCCATTCAGTCAGCTCCGCCCGTCCCGGAGGGATACAGCCTGCCCCGCTACTTCAGCGATCAGATCCTGACCGCAGGGCAGGTTAGAATCACCGGGGATATGACAGGTGCGGTTAAAGATATTTTGTCCGGTTGCCTGCTGATGCTCATTGACGGTTATGATGAAGCGCTCGCTCTTGCCATTCAGGGATATGAGAAACGAAGCATCGGAGAAACCAAAACAGAGACCGTAATCCGGGGACCGCAGGAGGCTTTCACGGATGACCTCCGGACCAATATTACCATGATCCGCAGAAAAATGAAGGATGAGCGGCTTAGAATTGTTACCCGCTCCGTGGGGCAAGTCACTCAAACCGATGTCTCCATATTGTACATAGAAGGTCTGGCAGATGAGCCGGTCCTGGATAGAATAGCGGAGATGTTCGATGAGATCGGACTGAAAATGGTACTCGAAGGCGAATATATCGAGGAATATCTGCAGGGAAACAAATACACCGTATTTCCTACCATTCTTAACACGGAAAGGCCGGACAGCATTACCGCAGGGCTGGCTGAAGGAAGAGTAGCTATTATAGTTGACGGAACCCCGTTTGCAATGATTGTTCCTTCCCTGTTTATAGATTTTATCCAGTCTGCGGAGGACAGCTATCAGCCTTATCTATTTTCCAGTCTGGTTCGGGTCCTGCGCCTTGCCGCTGTAATCATCAGTGTTTTTGCTCCCGGTCTATACATCGCCATCACAACCTTCCATCAGGATCTGCTGCCCACACGGCTGCTGCTGAGTATCATGTTTCAGCGCGAGGGGGTACCGTTTCCGGCCTTTGTTGAAGCAACTCTGATGGAGATCACTTTCGAAATTATACGGGAAGCGGGAATCCGCATGCCCCGCAACATCGGCCAGGCTGTATCCATTGTGGGGACGCTGATCGTAGGACAGGCTGCGGTGGATGCCGGCATTGTCTCGGCAGGGATGGTTATTGTAGTTGCGATTACCGGGATATCAAGCTTTGTCATTCCCGCCTACAATATGTCTATTTCCATCCGGATGATCCGTTTCCTGTTTATGGGTGCGGCTGCTTCCTTCGGCATTTACGGGATAACCGTCGGATTCCTCATTCTTGTCGTGCATTTATGCAGCCTGCAGTCTGTGGGAATCCCTTATATGCGCCCCTATGCCCCTTATCTCAGAAAAGAACAGGCAGATGGCGTCTTTCGCAGCCCCTACTGGTCAAGCCCGCGGAATAAACGCAGCAAGGATGGAGTCTAATGATGAGAAGACCGGTAATGCTGATCTGTGCGCTGGCCGTGATGGTAACGGCGCTGTCCGGCTGCTGGAGCCGTAAGGAACTGGGGGATTTGGCTGTAGCCATCGGTCTTGGCATTGACCGGACGGACAAGGGGTACCGGGTAACAGTGCAGATTGTCGCACCCAGTCTGGCCGCTGCCAGCAGCGGAGGCAGCGGAGGTCCTCCAGCCCTTGTGGTTGATACTGAAGCAGCTACGATTATGGAGGCTTTACGCAAATTAACGACCAAGCTGCCGCGTAAAATTTATTTATCGCATTTAAGCATGCTTTTACTCGATGAAGCTATGGCTAAAGACGGCATCCGTAAACCGCTCGATTTCCTGTTCAGGGATCATGAAGTACGGCCGGACTTTGATGTTGCCATCGTCCGGGACGGCAGTGCCTACGATGCCTTGTCTATTATGACTCCGCTTGAACGTCTCCCGGCCAGGGATCTGTATGATTCTCTGAACGGTTCCCAGAAGAATTGGGCACCCACCTCCGCAGTGCGTCTGCTTGACCTGATGAAGTGGTTTGATCTGGACGGGCAGGAGGCGGTGTTAACCGGTCTTCATCTGGTAGGCAACCTGGAAAAGGGCAAAACCAAAGAAAATGTGGAATCTATCAACAGTCCGCTGAAATTCGAGTACCGGGGCATCGGGGTGATGAAGGATGATGTGCTGCTCGGCTGGCTGAATGAGAATGACAGCAAAGCCTATAACTATGTGACCGGAAAAGTAAAATCCACGGTGGGCAAGGTAGATTGTCCAGATAAAGCGGGGACTTTTGTGATGGAGGTCCTGCAAGCTAAATCCAGGATTATCCCTAAGCTTCATAATGGACAACCCTCTGCCACGGTTAAGATAACGATTGAAGCCAATATTGCAGAGGTGGAATGCAGTCTCGATTTGAACAGCCGTGAAGTACTGGACATGATGAAGACACAGGCTGCGAAACGCACACAGGAACTGATTGCCGGCGGTATCCGCAAAGTGCAGAGCGATTTTGGTGTGGATATTTTCGGCTTTGGCACTAAGTTTCATAAGAAGTATCCCGCGTATTGGGCCAGCAAGCATAATCAGTGGAATGAGGAATTTAGCAAGATGGATGTGAAGGTGGTTATGGATTATATCATTAAGGGCAGAGGAAGAATCGTGAATCCTCCATTGAAGGAAGAGGAGCCATGAGTGTTTTTCTGATCTCAGCTAATGTGCTGCTGTGGGCATGGCAGATCCGCCGGTTCCGGGGGAAGCGGGCAAATGTCCGGGATAAAGTGATTGTCTACAGCCTGTATGCTATCGCACTCGGATTAGGTATTATGTTAGCGGAGAACTGGATCATCCCGGATTTACTAAGGCCGTTCATTAGCTTGCTTGGGCAAGTGAACCGGTTATTCGGAACTGGCTGACCCAGGGAATCTGACTGCAAAGAGGAGGGGAAGAGCAGATGAGCTCCCGCCAGTTGACTATGCTGTTAGCGCTGCATTATTGGGGGAGTGCGCTTCTCGGGCTTCCCTCGATGATGATCGGTTTGTCGGGAAAAGACGCCTGGGCTCCCATCCTGCTCGGCATGCTGTTTCAAATGCTGATCATCCCGTTATTTGTAGCCATATACAGTCAAATGAACGGCGACACCATGGGGCAATACTTAGTACGTACTTTGGGCAAAACAGCCGGAAAAACCATGCTGGCGTTATACCTGTTTTTTGTGCCTTTTCTGATCTTTATTTTGACGCTCCGCAGTTTAGGTGACTTTACCAGCAATGATCTGTTTATAGAAACGCCACCATCGGCGATTTACGCGCTGATCCTGTTCGCACTGGTGTACTGCCTGTACAAAGGGTTTAACGCGGTGTGCAGATCCACGGAGATTACCTTTCCCATTGCTTTGGTACTGCTGGTAATGCTGCTGCTCTCACTTATATATGGGGCGGACTGGAGCAACTTTCTGCCTGTGTTTGAGAAGGGTGTTCATCCTGTTGTTGAAGGTACAATAAATTTCATGGCTTATCCCAACAGTGAGGTTGCGTTAAGTCTGTTCCTGGTCCCATTGATGAAGAATAAACAAGCTTATCAAAAGGCACTGATCCACAGCACGTGGATTACCGGCATCACCTTAGTATTACTTACGGCACTCATTATCATGGTGCTCGGAGAAAGTCTTCCTCCAAATATGCCTTATGTAAGCCAGTTTGCGGCCAAAACGGTCACCATCGGCGGATTCTATGAGCGGAGTGAAACCGTAGTTACGGTGATCTGGTTTATCGTTATCTTTTACCGCCTGATTCTTACCTTCTATATCGCTGCTCACGGCTGTGCGGAGTTATTCGGGCTTAAGCAGCATACCGGACTCCTGATACCACTGGCCCTGGCCAGTATTCCGCTGGCGATGAATGTCTGGGATAATCCTTCTGTGATTGCCGAGCTTAATGAAGTCTGGTATCTGAACGTATTCTTCTTTAACCTCCTGTGCCCGCTCTTGTGGTATACTGCCCATAAATTAAGGAATAGAGTTAAATCTAGCTAAGCAGGCCCACCACTTCCCGGAGGTTCAGACTTTCATCTCCGAAGCTTACCGGGTGCTGAAGCCGGGCGGAAGACTCCAGCTGATCGATAATGTTGTGCCGGAGGACGCAGCGCTGGGCAGATTCTATAATGAGGTGGAGAAGCTGAGAGATCCCAGTCATGTCCGTGCCCTGCCCAAATCGGAATGGATTCAGAGGCTGGAGCATTCCGGCTTCCGTCTGGAAGCGTTAATATGCTTGGCCAAGCCGTTTGAATTTGCCTCCTGGTGTGAACGGGCCGGTCTTACGCAACTGGAGCGGGAACGCGTAGAAGCCGCCTTCCGGCAGGCACCGCAGGCAAGCCGGGATTTCTTCAGCATACGTGAAGAAGGCGGGAAGCTGATTGGTTTCACCGGAGAGGCAGCTTATTTGGAGGCTGCTAAAGTCCGCTTGGATTCATAAGCTGTGGTACAATATACTCGCGGAAGACCTCTGGCGGAGGGTTGTTTTTGCCGCGTCTGTTATCCTGGGTCACCACGGCAACGGCCTGAAGCTCCGGAAGTACATACACATATTGCCCGGCGTACCCGCGTGCATAATAATAATCCACAGCAGCAGACCCCCCGGTTCTGGTATCACCCGTTATTGAATCTGTCCACCAGTGCCAGCCGTATCCGCCATGGCGGGGCGGTTCAGCCGGCAGAGCCGGCTGCACCGAACACGCGACCCGTCCGCCGGATATAATCTGCGAATTCTCCCATACTCCCTGCTGCAGATAGAGCTGTCCGAATTTCAGCAGGTCGGCGGGCCTCAGCTTCAGCCCGTAGCCGCCCGTATGGATGCCTTGGGGATCTGTCTCCCACTCATACTCCGTAATTCCGAGAGGTCCGAAGAGATATTGCTCGGCGAATCTTGCTGTGCTCATTCCTGAAGCCTGCACCACAATAGACGACAGCAGTTGCGAGATCCCCGAGTTATACTCCATCCGGGTTCCCGGTTCCTCCGCGAGCGGCTGCTCCAGTACATAGTTCACCCAATGGGAGGAACGGGTCATCTTGGGGAAGGAATTCGCTCCGCCGAATTCGGTCCAGCGAAAGCCAGCCGACATGGTTAACAGCTGTCCGATTGTAATTTGCTGCTTGCGTGTATCAGCGTCACGGCTGAGCTGCGGGAAGAATTCGCTGATAGGAGCCGAAGGACCGGAAAGCTGGCCTTGATCCATCGCGATGCAGACCAGCGCGGAGAGTATGCTTTTGGTGCAGGAGTTGATCTTGGCAATCTCGGAAGAAGTGCGCTGATCTCTATAATGTTCAAAGATCAGACGGCCCTGCTGCTGGATCAGACAGCTCCGCAGATTCAGCGGCTTTAGGGAGTCGGAAAGTGCTGACAGGTTCATAGTTGTGTCCTTTCGGTATGTCATCCGGGCAGCTCTTATATCATGCTGCCCATACTGCTGGCTTCCTTGCTTTATCGATTTGCAGTAATCTTTGGATAGATTGGCTTAATTATCTCAAGCTGTAGTGAAGAAGTCCAATTCAACCGTCCGGCTGGGAAGCTACCTTAGAATGACAGCTTAATTAGGAAGTGTAATGGAATCAGAGACCACGCCGAAGGTAGAGGCTTTGATATAAGCCTGATTCTGCAGAGCTTCCAGCTGTTTAGCGGTGCCGGTTACGACTACACCAATAATTGTGATATCATCCGGTTCCAGAATATTATTATCCCCGGCCAGACTCTGATGAACCTGATCTGCTTCCCAGGTGAAGTTCTTGCCGTGCTTCCGCAGCTGTTCGACACTATTAATGAAGGAGTTTACACCGCCGTAGGGGGCAAACTGCTCTCCATGAAATCCGTAGATGATCATCGAATCAGCTGCGATGGTCTGGCGCGTTTCCTTCAGGTATTTTTTATAAGAGGGAGTATATGCATCCGTCCATAACCAGACAGGCTGCATCCCGGCAGGCAGAAGCTTCTGCGTCTTATCCAGCGTATAGGCCTGGTCAAAAGACAACGCCATCTCCACAAGTGTATCATCTCCCAGCTGCTTCAGCTGGCTGATGCTGTCCTCATAGGAATCATAATCAATCTCCGGATGATAAAAGATCATTTCCCGGTCCCCGGTGGCAGGGTTGTAACGGTGTGTGGACGCTGCGCTCAGCTGCTCCGGGAGAGAAATCGCTCCGAATGCGCCATACCTGCCGGTCGAGTGGCCCAGCAGATTATAGGATTCCTCGATGGGCTGCCAGATATAAGGTTTATTGCCCAGCCATTTGTAAGTCTGATTGTAGGTTTCGCCTCCAAAGCTGTCTAATTTCACCGACTGGTTGCTGATGTGCACATTGGGTGCACTGATTTCATTTTTCCAGAGAATCTCAGATTGCACCTTGTCTCCCTGGTTCAGTCTCAAGTGGTAGAGGCCATACCAGATAACGGCGAGAATAACCGGGGTTACGATAACAATGATGCCAATGGTCTTCAGGGTGGAGCGGAGTCTGGCTTTTTTGATTATCTGCTGAGCCCCTTTCCCTCCGAAAATAAACGGGTCCTGTTCATGATTCTGTTCCATTTAATAGTCCTCCCCATAATGTTTGATGAATTGGCTTTTGGCGCGTGTAACATGAGTCTTGAGCGTGTTCTCATTCATACCGTACAGGGACGAGAGCTCCTTATAAGTAAGGTTCAGCTCATATTTGAGAATCAGCAGCTCCTGATGCTGCTCAGAGAGCATAGACAGCGTGTCGCGGATATTCTGTGCGGTTTCCCGCCTCAGCAGCTGGATCTCCGGCAGATGGGTTAAGGATAGAAGCTGGATATCGTCAACATCGACCGCCGGATGGCGTTTGTCTTTTCGCTTGAGATCATAGAACTGATTGGTGGCGACACGGAACATCCAGCCCATGACTTGTTTCGGGCCGATACCATCCTGATAGATTAAGTATTTATAACAGGTGTCCTGAACGATATCTTCAGCATCCTCGCGGGCGAGTCCGCGTTTCCTCAAATACCGGTATAGCAAAGTTCCGGCTTGCTGCAGAAAGTGATGAATGGTTTCTTTGGCCATGTCCTGCCCCCTTCCCCTATACAACGCTAAGCGCCGTGAAAAGTTTACAGCAGCCGTTACATTCAGTATTCCTTAATTATAAATGTTCACTACCGGCAACAGCTTCAGCAGTTCAGTTAATATAATATCAGTATGTAAAATATTAGCGGCAACGGAGGAAATCTATGTATCAGGATAATGAATTGCAGATTCGGCCGATAGCTGAAGGGGATCTATTCAGACTGTGGGAGCTCTCACACAAAGAGGAAGCACCGGAGTGGAAGAAATGGGATGCACCTTACTACGAACACAAGCGGATTCCGTGGGAAGACTATTATGGGAACAGAGCGGAGATTGTTGGATGCGGAAATAATTGGGTAATAGAAGTAGAGGGCGGGGTTATTGGCGACGTCAGTTACTATTGGGAGCATGAGCCATCCCTTTGGCTGGAAATGGGTATTATCATCTATGATCCGGCATATTGGAGCAGTGGTTACGGGACAAAAGCTCTCAGACTGTGGATCGGTCATCTGTTCAATGCGTATCCGCTGGTCCGTGTAGGCTATACCACATGGTCCGGGAATGAGCGGATGATCAGGACCGGGGTGAAATTAGGCATGACGATGGAAGCGAGACTCCGGAAATGCCGTTACTATGATGGGCAGTTCTACGATTCTATTCGAATGGGGCTGCTTAGAGAGGAGTGGGAGACTTTAGAATTGAAAGGATCAGCCGCTGAAGGTTCACGAACAAATTTAGACAAATAAGCATGAAATGCCTGCATTTTGCAAGATGTGAAACAATCATAATGCTTGTTTGTGAAAAAAGACACAATATTGTGAAAACTATCACGTTGTTATCATAAAATTTTAATATATAATAAAGTTAATTAAAAGAAACAGGGGGAATTAAAAATGAAATTATTCAAAGTTCTAGTAGTAGCAGGGGTATCAGCAGCATTGTTGTCGGGTTGTGGATCGAATAATAATAACGCAGCTAATAATGCAGGTACAGCAGCAACAACAGCTCCAGCCACAGAGCAGACTGATGCAGTAACAACAGCTTCCATCGTTAACCAGGCAGATGCTTTCACCGCTGCTGTAAGCGAAAGCGGCAACTGGATTGTAGCAATCCTGAACGACCTGACCGTTGACAAAGATGTTGTTGTAGCCGGTGAATTCCATGACAAAGGCGATGCATCTGCAGCGATCTACCGTAAGCTTGCCCTGTATGCACAGGATGCTGACCACAAGGTTACAGCTACCTACACACTGACAGCACCTAAAGTAACTGTACAGAGCGAGAACTTCCGCGTTCAAGGCGGTACAATCAAAGGCGACGTATATGTAGAAGCTAACGGATTCAACCTGTACAAAGATGCAACTATCGACGGTAACCTGTACTATGCAAGTGAAGATGTGAAGGCTACTGCTGTGATCGAAGGCAAAGTAACCGGAGCAAATGAAGTTAAATAATTCGAACCTAATATTGCAGTTACAATATTAGAATGGATTGCAAACAGCCTGTAGACAGGCCCTTTGGGGCTTGCTCTACGGGCTTTTTTGTATTCTGCGCTGAAATATTCTATAGTATTATGGAAGGTATTGTAAGCGCAAACACATGGGACAGGGGATGCAATTATTCATGAAGAATAGCCGGAGATTGGGAATGGCTGCCGGAGTGATTCTAGCTTCCGTAGCCGTACTCTATTTACTTTTGTATATGTATGAAAGACCAGGCGGATGGTCTGACCAGCGGATGTCCCGCTCACTCGGAATGGACCAGACCCTCCAGATTCCACTTGGCAAAAGTCCGGAAGAAGCTGTCCGGCTGTTCCGCGCCTCTGACACGATGACTGTAATTCATCAGGAGCCTGCAGCCAGAGGGGAGCTGGTATTTCTTACCCGGGCGGGGCAGCAAGACAGCAGTAATCTTCAAGTAGAGTATGTCCGCAAAACCTGGCTCGGATGGAAGTGGGTATGGGGAGGCGGCTACGGAATGGGCGGAGGTCCGGAGAGCTCTGCAATAAATTATATGTGTTTTCCTGAACTGGTGCATATTTCGACTCCATTTCCCATGGTGATCGGAGATGTTCTGAACCCGTCCATTCAGCATATTACTGTCGAGCAGAAGGAGGCAGGAACGGATACATCCGAAGCGAAGCTGATTAAAGTCGGATCAGACCGGACGATTTGGTTCGCTTTTCAGCCGGTTACGGCTGGTGTCCCGTTTGAGATTGAAGGGTTTGATGAGGACGGGGAAGTGGCCGCTTCCAAAATCATAACAGACGCCAGAGACAGCGGGGCGATTCCGCTAGGTGGTTCAAAATAAAAGTGCAGGGGCTTCGCACAACCTTCAATGATGGAAGTGTTGCACGAAATACAACAATTCCCTTGTAATATCAGCCCTAATCGCAAATTGTTGTACACAATGCAGCTTTCCTCCGTGAACAAGCCGTTAATTTACAACATTTCTATTTGAGTCTGAAAAGAGACGAAGACTCCGGCAGCCGAGCTGACACGGACTTTCGGGGTCTTCGTCTGTAATTGTGATTTGTTTTCCCGGGAGAACTGATGTTATGCCGGTAATACTGAAGTAAGGGATTTCGCATAGGATGCGGATTCCAATTCTTCAGCCGGTGATGTTCTAAACTGTAAATGATACAGCTCTGCATAGAGCCCATCCTGTTCAATGAGCGCATCATGTGTGCCTTCTTCCACAATTCTCCCATGATCCAGAACGATGATCCGCGAAGCCTCCCTTACCGTTGAGAGCCTGTGGGCAATCACGAGGGTGGTCCGGTCTTTCATCAATAGGTCAAGCGATTGCTGAACCAGCCGTTCGGACTCGTTATCAAGTGCTGAAGTAGCTTCATCCAGCAGCAGGAGCGGGGCATTACGCAGAAAAGCTCTGGCGATGGCGAGGCGCTGCCGTTGACCGCCTGATAAAGTAGAGCCGTGTTCACCAATCAGCGTGTCGTATCCTTCAGGCATCCGCATAATAAATTCATCTGCACCTGCCAGGCGGGCAGCTTCCCGGATTTCTTCATCGCTGGCATGTTCATCGCTGAACGCGAGATTATCCCGGATGCTGCCGGAGAACAGGTAAGGATTCTGCGGCACATAGGAGATCCTCCGGCGCGCCGCCTCCAGGTGATCATGCACACCATAACCGCACACGGTAATACTGCCGGCCTCCGGTTCATAGAGTCCGCAGCACAACCGTACAAGTGTCGTCTTGCCCGAGCCGCTGGGGCCCACAACGGCAACCGTCTCGCCATACTTCAGCTCAAGGTGGATCCCGCTCAGACAGGTTCCCTCCCTGGACTGGGGTCCCGCGAAGCTGTAGTGCAGCCCCTGTATGCTTAGTGCAGCAGCTTCCGCCAAGGCGGTTGCTTCAGCGGCGGCTACCGCTGCAGATACGGTAGCAGAATCCTGTTCATCGCCAGATGCTGCCCCTTCCCGGGGAGCATCAAGAATCTCAAATACACGGTCAGCCGCCCCTAGTGATTCCTGTACCCCGCCCCAAGTCTGCGACATGTGGACGAATGGCCACTGAACACGTCCCATCAGGATGATGAAGGCAAGCACTTCCCCTGCCGAAGTCTCCCCACGGAGCGCTGACCGGGCAATTAGTACCGCACAGCTGATCATTACTGCATTGTTGATGAAGGCTGAAGAATGCCAGAGCAGTGCGTTTAACAGAGTTTTTTGCTTCTGCAGCCGGTTCAACTGCTCGCGTTCAGCTGCATACCTGCCCAGCAGCGTATTCTCCAGTGAAAACGAACGGATAACCTTCATCCCCTGGAGGGTCTCCTGCAGGATTCCCCGCAGCAAGGCTTCCTGGGCATAGATTTCCGTGAACAGCTTACGCAGTCTGCGGTCAAAGAAACGGCCGGACAGAAAGACAACGGGGCCCGTTCCAAGTGCAAGGAGTGCAAGCCAGACATCCATACTGGCCAAATACAGAAATGCAACCAGGCAGAGCAGAAGATTATACCCCAGATCGTAGACCAGACTGCTAATCATCCCCATGGCCGCTCCGGCATCCTTGGTATTCCGGGAGGTCAGATCCCCGGAGTGCATGGCTTCCAGCTGGCGGAAAGGCAGCCGGTGGCTGGCGTTAAACAGCTTCGCCCGGAAATCCCAGGCCATCCGGCTGTGCACGGTGAAGCGGAAGTAATGCTGCAGCATAAGACAGAGAATAATCAGGAAGCAGGCCAATGAACAAATTAAGGTTATCCGTGTCAGTGACTGCATGTTCGTGCTGTTGATCGTATCAATGAAAACCTGCTGAATTGTAGCAAACCCGATATCCAGTGCAAGTCTGGCCATTAGCAGCACTATTGCTGCCAGAAAGCCGAGCCGGTATGGCTTGACATAAGGAAGCAGCCGCTGGAGGGCTTCCCCGAGCCGGATTCGGCCGGATGATGATGATTTAGTATTCATTTTGCAGTCCTCCTCCGGCAGCAGCCTCTGTCTGAACGCCCGCTTGGGCCATTGCGTGATATTTACCTTGCAGCGCCATCAGCTCCATATGGGTCCCTTGTTCAACAATTGCTCCGGCCTCCATGAAGTAGATATGATCAGCGTACTTAATAGTTGAGAGCCGGTGGGCCACTACAACCGTTGTCCGGTTCGACATCAGGGCCTTCAATGCCTGCTGGACAATCTCTTCATTATGGCTGTCAAGGGCAGCAGTAGGTTCATCAAGCAGCAGCAGCCCCGGTTCACGGACGAAGGCGCGAGCAATCGATAGACGCTGGCGTTCACCTCCAGATAAGGTAAGCCCTCGCTCACCGATGAGAGTACTGTACTCTTGCGGCATCCGCATAATGAACTCGTGGATACCTGCATTCTGTGCGGCAGCTATCACCTCTTCCCGGGAGGCTTCCGGCCGTCCCCAGGCAATATTCTCGTATAGAGTTCCGGAGAACAGATAAGGCTCCTGGGATACATAGGCGATACGGCTGCGCCAGCTGCGCGGAGGAATCGTATGTAGGGGCGTGCTGCCGTGATAAATACTTCCTTCGTCAGGTACATAAGCTGCAAGCATTAGCTGAAGAATCGTACTCTTGCCGCTCCCGCTGGCTCCAGCGAAAGCGGTAACCTTACCGGGCTCAATCCGCAGCTGAGTTTCAGTTAATACCTTCGTTTGTCCGTACCCGAAGCTGACATTGTTGAATATGATCGGTTGCTGTCCGGCAACGGGGCGATTAACGGTATCCCATGCTTCAGCCAGATGCCCTGCGGTACCGGGATTAGCAGGGCTGTTACCTTCTTCGGTTAAATCCATGATTTCAAATAAACGCTTCCCCTGTGCAAGCGAAGCCTGCAGTTCTGTCCACAGGTTGGCGAGCCGCGATACCGGATTCGAAATTTGTTCAAAGCAAATGAGAAAAGCAGCAACGGCGCCTACATCAATCCGCCCTCCAATTACAAGATAGCCGCCATAGGAGAGTACATACAGTAATCCGCCCAGAATAACGGCCAGCGGCATATTGTAACCTACAGCCTCTACCCGTGAGACGGGCACGTGTACGGTGTTGAATTGCCGGGCTCTGCCTGTGAACTGCCGGAGCAGACGGGGGGCAAGGGAGAAGGCACGCACGACCTCAGCACCCTGCATCGAATCCTGGATGAATGCCTGCTGGGCGCTCTCAATGCTCTGACGCTGCTCATTCATGGTGCGGAGCCGTGAGGTGAAGGGGAGCATAACCAGCGGAACCAGTGCACAGATGATGATTGTCCCCAATGTCAGAGCAAATTGCAGAGACAGCAGATAAGTGAGCAGACAGATGATTTGCAGCAGATTGCTGATCAGTTCAATCGTCTTCCGGTTTATTCCCTGCTGTGCGGCTGGAGCCGAGTCATTCATCCGGCTGATTAGATCGGCGGAATGATAGCGGTCCAGATCCTTCATCCGGACATTCAGCATTCTTGTCAGCATGGACATCTGGAGTTTCGAGGTAGATTTGATCTCAAGCAGACCTGAGAGATATGTATTCAGAAAGTGGACTCCGGCATCCGTAATTACGATGACAGCAGCAAAGGTCATTCCGGCTGTCAGACCGGAGGTGTTGTGGTTGGTGGCCGCATTGATAATCCGCCGCAGGGACTCAGCCAAACCTACAGTTGTGAGTGAGCTGACCGCTGCCAGAACACACAGAATGATATACCAGCCTGTATAAGGTTTGCCTAGCTGCAGCAAACGTATAAATGTTCTCTGGGCAGCGGCGGGCGGTTCATCCAGCGGCGTTGCCACGGTATTCGTGATCCTGTTCAAGTGAACCCCTCCAGTTATCAACTCATGAATTGATCTTTGTCCAGCATAACTTTAGCCATCAAGGCCAGCAGATTGCGCAAAGTATCGGTTCTAAGCACGTAATACAGCCGGTGATCCACCCGCTCGACATCGAGCAGATCCAGAAAGAACAGGAAGTTGGAATGATACTTCACAGCAGCCGGTGTAATGCCTAGCGCTGCAGCAATCTCTTGGCCGTAATGCGGACGCTGCTTGAGTAACAGCAGGAAGTCCAGCCGCCGCTTATCCGATAAGGCTTTGAGAAACAGTTCGGTTTTCTCCCGGTCAGCGGCGGGGCCGTGCACCCGTTCATTATTAATGCCGAAGATGACCCAGCCGACCTTCCCGGCATCGGTGTGGAAATTGTAAAAGCCATTTGCCACCTGGAAAACAAAGCTGACATGGAAGGTGACGGGGAAGTCAAACAGAGAAGGTTCATTATTGTGGATTTCACGAATGAAAACCTCAGGGTTGCTGCGGAATTGAGCCTCATACCTGCGGGAAGCCTGCTCAGAAAGCTCACGGATCCGGTCTTTCCAGTGAATGAAGACATCCTGATTGAATTGACGCAATAGCTGCAGGTAGCGCAGCTTGGTCTCTTGCGGATTAGCGAGACATTCAAGCAGCGGCGCATGGGCTTCAGCAACCTCGGGCTGCGGTTTTGTTGCAGTCACCAGTTCAGAGAGCTTCTTCAGATCCTTCTTGACCAGCTCCCAGTCGTTGCCCTGGAGTAGCGCTTCCAGGTTATCGTTGTAGACGCCGTAGACCATCTCTGCAACGATATGCTCCGCAGGGCTGTTATCCAGCCGGTTAATCAACGCCTCTGCAGTTAGCACTTCCCGATGAGTGAAGATGGATTCATACAACGGGAAATCAAGTGCATTATGAAGCAAGTCATAACGGAAAAAAAACAGCAGCTCACGGGTAAAGAAGGGGGATAACCGCTTGCGCGCATCATCAAGATAGGCTCCAAGCAGCTCATCTGCTTCGATTTTATAATCATCTGCCAAATCTGAGATCTGGTCCTCACAAGCAAGCATTCCCATGGAAATCACAAGTTCGACTGCTTCATTGTAAGCAAAGCGGATATTCTTCAGTAATGTCTCCTGCAAAGAATGGTTCATCATGTCCTCCAGTTAATTATTTTGAATACTGAATGTTGCCTTACATACAATAACATTCAGTGAATACTTAATGTTAAAATAAACCATATACATGAAATTGTAAAGTGAAGATTGTGTGCCGAAGCTGATCTTCAGGATGGTGATCCTTTGATATTATGGAAGAATGAAGAAGGAGGGTGTAGAATACATAGGAGATGTTTGTTCAGAAATTGAGTTCAAAGAGGTGTGTTCATTGAGAGAATGGTTCGTTATTGCCCCTCTGCTGCTGAGTCTAACGGGGGCGGGGACAGGCTTCGCAGCTTCGGCGGATCAGCCGGGGGTTACGGTTACAGTCAATGGGAAGCTGGTGAATTTTGATGTGCAGCCAGTGAATGATCAGGGTACGGTATATGTTCCCCTCCGCTTCGTGGCGGATGAGCTGGGCGGGATGATTGTTCCGGGGAATAATAAAGCAATCATAATCTCCAAAGGAACCATTACGCTGAGTCTAACGGCGGGCTCGACCGCAGCCTATAAGAATCAGCAGCCGTTCACGCTGGCCGCGGCTCCGAGACTGGTGAATGGAAGAATGCTGGTGCCGCTCCGGGTGCTTTCTGAGGTTTTTGATGCAACGGTCACCTATGCCAACGGGCAGGTAGCAATCAAGCAGGAAGAATCCGTACAACCCGTCGGTCCTGGTATAACCGGGAATTCGGTGGGCAATCTGAACAATGGAGGCTTGTACGCTACAGACAATGAATGGGTATATTTCAATAATCCGCAAGACTCGGGGAGGCTCTATAAACAGAAGAAGGAGGGTACTGAACTTCAGAAGCTCAGCGATGACGAATATGCGGCTTATATTAATCTTGTAGACGGAAAGCTGTATTATACGGGCGACAACAACAAGCTGTTCAGCATGAATACGGACGGCTCGGACCGGACGATGCTTAGAGATTTTGCCATCGGGAAGAACCTGGTGACGGTTGCTGATGATTGGATCTACTTCACGCAGGGAAACTCTTCGATGAACAAGCCGCTCTACCGGATGAAGACCGACGGCAGCTCCAGAACGGTGCTTGAACAGTACGGGGTATCCAGCCTGGCGGTGTATGGCGGAAAGATCTACTATACGATTGACTTCAGTAAGCTGTTTGTTATGGATCTGAACGGCAGCCACAAAAAGAAGCTGCTGGATGGCGGATACATCACTAATATAGTGATGAAAGACGATATTATGTACTTCAATTTCAAAGAGAATTTATATACTATGAACTTGGATGGAACCGGATTAACCCGAATATCCGGTCTGAATGGCAAAGAGATTAATCTGAGCGGAAACTATCTGTACTTCAGCAATTACTCAGAGTACAGCAAGAAGCTGTACCGGCTCAATCTAACCGATTATACCAGTGAGAAGCTGGGTGATGACAAGACTTTATATATCCACATCGTGGATAATAAGCTGTATTATTTGAATGCCTTAACAAACCGTTTTGTAGAACTAGACATCGAATAGGGAGGGATGATTACAATGACCATGGCTGCAAATGCACCTGATCTTTCATCCAGGCCGTATAACCTGAGTGTGGAACGCCTGATGTCAGCCTCACCAGAACACCTGTACAAGGCTTGGACGAAGCAGTTTGACCGCTGGTTTGCAGCGCCGGAAACGGTGTCTATGGAGGGAAGCGTGAATACTCCGTTCTTCTTCGAGACACGTCATGAGGGCCAGCGTTATCCGCATTACGGGCGATTCCTGAGTCTGGAGCAGGACCGCCTGGTGGAAATGACCTGGGTTACCGGTGCAGGTGGGACGAAGGGGGCGGAAACCGTGGTACGGGTTGAATTAGAGACTCGGGGTTCTGATACCCTGCTTCGCTTGACGCATGCCGGTTTCCCGGATGAGGAGTCCAAGGACCAGCATGAGCAGGCGTGGCCGATGGTGCTGGAGCAGCTTGAGAAGGTGCTGGCGGCAGAGTAACATAGCGGATTCCGTAACATAAGAAGTGGACAAGGGTACAGTGCTATGCGGGCGCAGAAGAATATGGATTAAGCCAGCTGGGACATGTATTCATAGGCTGTAAGGCCGAAGACACTTTTGAAATGGCGGTTTAGGTGAGTCAGGTCTGTGAAGCCGCATTCCGCTACTGCCGAATAGACATCTTTGGTCTTTTCGATCGATTGTCTCGCATGCTCAACCTTGCAGTTCAGGAAGAATTGATAAGGCGAGATGCCTGTATGTGATTTGAACTCGCGGATGAACTGGTATTTGGACAGGCCTAACTCCTGTGAGATGTGATCAAGCTTAAGCACTTGGCCGAGGCTGTAGTACATCATTTCCTTGGCCTGCTGAACAAAGGCACTATCGGTCCGCATGGCGGCTTCGATTTCGGTGTGGGCGGCCAGATGGGCCAGCTGAAGCAGCAGTTCACTGCAAAGTGCGCTGTCAGCGCCATTCTGGACCGCTTGATTCAAGGAATAGATGGATTGCGCCAGCTCCTTGTCATAGACGATAGGCAAGGTGAACCGCAGTTCCTGCTTGCCCAGAATCTCTGCAAACATGGCCGGCTTGATATAGAGCATGACATAATCAATACCTTCTCTATCATAGGAATTGCCGTCGTGATACTGTTCGGGGTTAAACAACATGACACCGCCCGGATGGGAGGAGTGCAGGCTGCCAGCCAGATGATATTGCTGGATACCGCGCAGTGTTACGCCCAGGGCATATTCTTCGTGACAATGCTTTTTGTAAGTGAAATCCGTCATGCTGGCCGATAAGGCGAGAATCTCTGCAGACTTTCTATAATTGAATTGTTCCACCTTAATCACCGTCCTCTATAAAATTCCGGATACCATTACAGCAGAGTATACTAGAAAAAGTGCCATGATACTATTCATCACCCGCTGATGCTGCTGCAGAAAGCTCTTGAATACGGAACCGAATACGACCCAGGTAGTGAATGCGAGAAAACCTATTACAGTAATTACCATAACGAAGATGAAGGCTGCTGCGGGTGAACTATAATAAGGCATAACGTAACCCGGGATAACGGTCAGCGTGAACAGCAGCACCTTCGGATTGGCGAATTGCGTCACCAGACCGGAGACGAATCCGGAGGATTGCCGGGGATTCTCCTCGGTACGGCCCATAGTGTAGACCTGGTAAGCCAAGTAGAGCATGTACAGGCTGCCGATGATCTGCATAACGCCGAGAATATGCGGAATGATGTCCGCAAGCATGCGGTTCAGCAGGGCAGAGGCGGCAAGCAGCAGTCCGAATGCCACGGTGGCTCCGCCAACGTATCCCATTGTTTTTCTGGCCCCGTGATGCTGCACGGAGGATAGAATCACAATATTGGTAGGGCCGGGTGTGAAGGTTACCACAATACAATAGATGATGAAAGAAACGATATTCATGATGACCTCCAGGTGAAGTAGTCACATGAATATACACCCGGCAGGGAAATGGCTATAGTACATTATTGCAGCTGCCCGCGCGAGAGGCATCGTCCTCCAAACTTTTGAGAAGCATCTATTTCTTTTGGGTATATCCAAAAAAGGTGTGCAAGCCATCATGGGCCCGCACACCTTCTATTCATTTGGAAGTTTAGATATTGACTGCTACAAGATAATAAGTGTTCGTTTCTTTATCCATATCAAATTCAAAAAAGACACTGAATGAAGATATGAAGAAGCCTGGTAATTCTACTTTGTAGCACAATGTAGTAGAGGTTGAATATTTTTCAGACCAGGTTGTGTCTAATTTCACATCACTAAGTGTGGCACTCTTTAAAATACCCGCATATTTCGTAATAACTCCACTATCATTCAATTTTACTACCCCGGAAATCGATTTAGCTGCATTGTCCTTCGATGTTTTTTTGTAGCCCATGTCGTAGTCATTTAAATCGTCAATCACATATTTATCGATTAAAGTATTATAGCTTGAGTTGGATCCGGAAGTTAAGGCATTTCCGTAAGCTTGGATAAAAGCTAATGCTACCGATTTGTTATTTTCGCCTACTGCAGTGAGATCATGATTATAAGGCAGAGTGAGCAGTCCACTTGGAAGGCTGCTTGACTGAGAGGCAGGGGCGGTAGCTGCTGGAGCAGTTGTTACTGGTACGTTAGTGACTGGTGTAGTCGTAGCTGATGATGAATCATTATAAGGTTCTCCGGCGCTGGCACTTCCTGTAGTTGTAATGGCAACGGTTTTAGTACCGGCATTCCAAAGGACGGATGCATTCATTGCTTCACCGACTGCCTTGGCGGGAAGGTAGGTTGAACCATTGTATACTAGAGGGGAGAGTTTATTTCCACTAGCATCTTTAGGAGTCCACGAAACGCCATTCACAGTAAACTTAATAGTACTATTAAGGTAAGCTTGTACTAACGAAACCCCGTCTGCAGCGTAAACCCCTACAGCCCCGCATAACAATCCGGTAGCCAAAATGGAAGAGATAAATACTTTCTTTGTAATATTCATACTAAATAATTCCTCCTACTCACTATATGATATTTGACCTATGTATTAAAATCTCAATAATATATTTATTTTCCTTTCTAAGGAATTTATATTGCTTTAATATTATCGACATCTGTAATGTTATTATTTAGGGGTATTCTATAAATAATTATTGCTATATAGGGTCCACTTAAGAATCTGACTGGTTGCATGGACGAAACCCGCTCCGGTAGAGGTGTGTCTATCGGCTGGCCATCATTTTTAAGTTCAGCTTATATAAGTGGTGATAATGGACTGTTACTTATCTTATGGGAGGTTTCACAATATGGAAGATTGTTTGATTTGTAACCGCATTAATATGATTAAAGAGGGCACGAATAAGTGCTTTGTAGCCGAGCTCGAAACAGGGTATGTAGTACTTGGAGACCATCAATATTTCGAAGGCTACACTTTATTTTTGGGCAAGGAACATAAACGGGAGCTGCATGAACTGGACAGCGGCTACAAACAGAAATTTCTGGTTGAAATGAGCCTCGTGGCAGAAGCGGTGCATCATGCATTCAAGCCGCACAAGCTGAATTACGAGCTGCTGGGCAACGGCGACTCGCATATGCACTGGCATATTTTCCCGAGACAGCTAAGCGAACCGAATCCGACCCATCCCGTCTGGTGGACGCCCAGAGAAACAATGTACTCAGACAGCTGCAGACCAAGCGGGGAAAGACTGGCAGAACTGAAACAGGCATTATTGACCGAACTGAATAAGTTAATCTAATTCGGCGTACATATTGATTAACCCGGAAGCCCTGGTTTCCGGCTGCGAATCCCGCATCTTTCCCAAGTGGAAGGAGGCGGGATTATTGGTGTCCCCTATACATTGTGTTACCCTCAAACAAGCTCCGCACCTGCTGCGCCATCTCTTCCGGAGTATGCGGCATCCGGTTCTGAATCCACCATTCGACAGTGCCCACGAAGGCCGAAGCCATGAAATGGGCAATAAGCTGCTTATCCATTCCTTCAGGAACAGACTTCTCCATCTCCAGCTTACGAATTACATTCGCCGAGACAATCTCCAGCAGGCGTTCACGGAAGATTGTGGTTCTCTGGTTGGCAAGCATAGCGGAGAAGAACAGGAAGTTCTGTTCGAAATAGAGAAATACCGGCTTCATTTCACTGATTAGTCCAACATCTCCGTCCGGAGTGCGGGTCATATTGCAGGATAGGAACATTTTGCCCAGGTGGTCCTCAATGCATCTGTTGAGCAGGTCATATTTGTCGGTGTAGTGCAGATAGACGGTTCCCCGGTTTACATTCGCCCGTTCCGCGATATCGTTGATTGTGATTTGTTCCAGCTCCTTCTCCCCAAAAAGCTCCAGAAAAGCTCTGTTAATCGCCTCTCTTGTTCTCAGAATCCGTCTGTCTGTCTTGATTCCGGTACCCATGATGATGAACCTCCTTCAGTTAATGAACATATGGCCTGCGCCTGTTGTATATAGGACATTTCCGCTTACATTAGCGATTGAATTGCCTGACCTTCTCTATATAATAATAATCAACACCAGTTAGATAATCAACAAATGTTGAATAAAGGAGAGGTCACAAGTGGAAAATAAGTCATCCAAGGTAATCATCATTACAGGAGCTTCAAGCGGAATAGGTGAAGCTGCTGCCCGGCTGCTGGCTCAGAAAGGTGCAAAGCTAGTCCTGGCAGCCAGAAGAACAGACCGCCTGCAGATACTCGCCAGTGAGATCGTCCAGGAAGGCGGCGATGCCGTGTATCTGCAGACCGATGTAACTTCTGCGGAGGAGATGGAGAAGCTGGCAAGATTCGCCCTGCAGCAATTCGGACGTATTGATGTACTGGTGAATAACGCCGGGGTAATGCCCGCATCCATGCTGCAGGAGCTGAAGGTACATGAATGGGATCAGATGATCGATGTCAATATCAAAGGCGTGCTGTATGGCATCGCTGCTGTTCTGCCGGTTATGAGGGAGCAGCAGTCGGGGCATATCATCAACCTGTCCTCGGTAGCAGGTTATAGCGTAAGTCCTTCATCTGCAGTCTACAGCGCGACCAAATATGCTATCCGGGCCATCTCTGAAGGGCTGCGCCAGGAAGAATCAGCCGCCTCCCATATCCGTTCGACCATTATCTCGCCGGGGATGACGGACACAGAGCTGACCCACACGATCAGCAGTCCGGAAATCCGGGCAATGGCGGGCCAGATGAACAGCATGGCTATATCTCCTTACAGTATTGCCAGAGCAATTGCTTACGCGATTGATGAACCTGAGGATACCAGTGTGAATGAGATTGTGATCAGACCAACGATCCTGCCTTAAGGCTGCGCTGAGACAATCAGTAGAAGCCGGACAGCGGGGGAATGATACAAGCAGCGCAGCTCCTGTTAGGGGGAGGCGCTGCTTTTTGCTATATAACATACAAGGGGAGTACTATAAAGGAACTATTGCGAGTGAAGCGAATGGTTTGAGGGTAGCCATTACTTTCAACACATCTTGTACGGACATACGGAGGGAAACGTGAACATCAACAATCTTTTTTTCCATATCCATTACTGTAACTTCAGAAGATTCAAGGATACCCGGAAATATTCAACCCGAATCGCCCGTACTCTCGAGCATCATGAGCTGATCCTGGTCATTGGGGGACAAGGCAGTGTGACGGTGGATCATAAGAAATATCAGTTCAAGGCAGGGATGCTGTTCTATATCCGGCCCGGTGTATTTCATTCGATGGAGTTTGATCTTGAGGACCCGCTCTGCTTCCTGGCTGTACATTTCAGTTATGCGCAGGTGAATCTGATGGAGGGAAGGTGGACTCTGGGAGAAGAGCCGGAGATGCTCCCGCTGCACACTGCACAAGACTTGAAGGATTATTATCAGATTGAAGAGATCTTCAGTAAACTGGTGGAAGGCTGGAATGCCAAGCTGCCGGGTTATGAATTTACCGCGAAGACAGCACTACAGCTGCTCCTGATAGCGATTTACCAGAACCACAAGCGTCATAATCAGAATTTCTCCACCTCCCTGAAGGTTGAGAAGGTCATCGGGTATATGCAGGAGCATATCAGTACCAGAGTCACCTTGCCGGAATTGGCCGGTCTGGTACAGCTGTCACCTGCGTATTTGTCCAGGGCGTTCAAGGAGATTACCGGCTATTCGCCTATAGAGTTCTTCAGCAGAATCAAAATGGACAAGGCCAAGGAGCTGATCCTCGAAGGCAGCGGCAAAAAAGTGAAAGAGATCGCCGGGGAGCTCGGGTACGCGGATGAATTCTACTTCAGCCGGATCTTCAAACGGATTGAAGGCATCAGCCCTTCCGAATTCTACAGCAAAAATGTCCATGTAGTTTAAAATAATGCATGGTGTGGAGCCGTTCCGGCTGATAATATGAGGATGTTATTGTGAAGTGCGCACACACAATAGTGGATTCATAACAGAAGGAAGGCTTGTTGTCATGCCGGTATGGAAAAGAAATCTGATCGTATGCTGGTTCGGCATGTTCGTGACAGGTGTGGGAATGAGCCAGCTTGCGCCGGTCCTTCCGCTCTATATTCAGCAGCTGGGAGTAGATAATGCAGACTCTGTTGCACAGCTGTCAGGGTTAGCCTTTGGCATCACCTATATCATATCTGCCATCTTCTCACCCATCTGGGGAATGGCTGCCGACAAGGTAGGGCGCAAGCCGATGCTGCTGCGGGCGAGTCTCGGGATGGCGCTGATTATCGGGTGTATGGGGTTTGCGCAACATGTATATGTCTTAATCGGCCTGCGTCTATTACAGGGGGCTGTCACTGGTTACGGCACCGCCTGTACGACACTCATTGCCACGCAGACGGATAAGGAACATGCAGGATATGCGCTGGGCACCTTGTCCACGGCGAATATCGCCGGTTCCCTGCTGGGACCGACCATCGGAGGCTTTATTGCCGAGAATCTGGGTGTGCAGAATACGTTTTTTGTGACCGGTATTCTGATGCTGATTGCCTTTGCCTTGACGCTGGGCTTCGTGAAAGAATCGTTCACCCGTGAGCATAAAAAGACGCTGCGCATGAAGGAAATATGGGGCAGTGTCCCGCAGAAAAGCCTAACGCTTACCTTGTTCGTAACCTTCTTCATCTTATCGGTGGCCCTATACTCGATAGAGCCGATCATGACGGTCTATGTAACCCAGCTATCCCGGACGGCCAGTCATGTGGCGCTGATCGCCGGACTTACCTTCTCGGCTTCCGGGCTGGCCAATATTATGGCTGCGCCAAGACTCGGCAGGCTGTCGGACCGGATCGGTGCGCATAAGGTAATCCTGTTCGCCCTGATTGCGGCCGGACTGATTTTTATCCCGCAGGCTTTTGTCCGGAGTCCCTGGGAGCTGATGGGTCTGCGTTTCCTGCTGGGCCTGGCGGCCGGCGGACTGGTGCCTTCGGTATCCATTATGGTCAAAAAGATCACCCCGGCGGCGCTGACCGGCAGAGTGTTCGGTCTCAATATGTCGGCAGGTTATCTGGGCGTGTTCGGCGGTTCCGTGCTGGGCGGACAAGTGGCTGCGGCATTCGGCATGCGGTATGTATTTATAGTTACAAGCGGCTTGCTGCTGATTAATGCTGCCCTGGTGTACTTCAAAGTCTACCGGAAGCTGAATGCAATCAGTCTGGCAGCAGCTGAATAAATTCACAGAATAAGAGGAGTGGAGAACATGGAAGAGTTGCAAGAAACAGCAGGTTTTACCCTTGAAGCAGCCAGGGCGGCATTAGTGGTGATTGATCTGCAGAACGGCATCGCGGGAGGAGGCCGTCAGGCTGCTCCTTATACGGCTGCTCAGGTAATAGGGAATGCGGCGAAGCTGGTGGATGCTTTTACGCAGAAAGGGGCATTTGTGGTGCTGGTCAAGGTATCTACGCTCGACGGCAAGGATATGGTCAGACCTGTGACCGATTCCGTTTCGGCAGCGGCGGATTATCCTGAAGGCTGGGACCATATTGTTCCCGCTATTGCAGAATTCAAGAATACGTACACGATTACGAAACGGCAATGGGGGGCCTTCTTCGGCACGGATCTTGATCTCCAGCTGCGCCGCCGCGGAATTCAGACCATAGTGCTCTGCGGCATCTCCACCAGCATTGGCGTGGATACTACAGCCAGAGAAGCCTATCAGCACGGCTATCAGCAAGTGTTCGCAGAGGACGCGATGACAGCAAGCACCAAGGAAGAACATGATTATGTCTGCAGCACGATCTTCCCGAGAATAGGCCGGGTACGGACCAGTGAAGAAATTGCAGCAGGTTTGAACTAAGCGCAGGTACCGCTTCAACATTGAGCCGGGCTAGGCAGTATTCAGGATGAACTCTTGGGCTGCCTGCCCGGCTCTTAGCTATTCCGGCCGGTTTCCAGCATAAGGGATGTCAGCTTACAGGATTTCGCCAGCAGATCACCGGCTTCAAGCGGGCTGGAGCAGCCGGGAAGAGGGTGTTCAATGATTCGTAGCCACTCCTGCATATGGGTTTCATCTGCCATCAGCGGAATGTCGAAATCAAACGGCCGGGAAGCTGCGGAGGTGTCATCCAAATAGCGCATGGCCCTTTCTTCAGGCAGGAGCAGAATGAATTTCAAGGTAATCGTGTATTCAAGCATCAGGCGCAGTATACAATAAGCCTCATGGCAGAAGCCTGAATTCAGCAGCAGGCGTTCTGCCAGCAATGATGTATGAAATTTGGTCATCAGCTCAAGCGAAACAAGAGACCCCATCGTCTGCGGAAAAGGGTGCTCGATCAGCTGCGCACCCATGAATCCGGCCAGAGCCTCATACGTATCCCATAAGTCCCGGTGGTGATTCTTAGGATCAGCCCCGGCATCCTCGTTGTACATCTTCTACTCACCTCTTTTATAATACTTAGCCCTGATTTCGCCCTATTACAGAACCACTGTAATCTATGAAACGCCTTCCATGTCAAATGCTTTATTTGTGGTCTGAATGTAACGCATTCCGGCGGTTTGAGGTAAAATTAAGAGGAAGTACAGGCTGTGCACAATACGCTGGGGGAAGGTAGGACTATGGCGAACATCAAAGATATTGCGAAGCTGGCGGGAGTCTCGGTCACAACGGTGTCCCGTGTTCTTAACGGTCACCCTTATGTAACCAAGGCGAAGCGGGAAGCCGTTCTGCAGGCCATGGAGACGGCCGATTATGAACGTAATATAAACGCAGTACATCTAAGCAGGGGCCGGACGAATCTGATTGGGGTGGTCGTTCCCTATATCACGCGGCCGTATTTCGGGATGGTCGTTGAAGGAATAGCGGATGAGGCTATCAAGGATAATTACAAGCTGGTGCTGATTCAGTCCAACTATGAAGCGGAGCGGGAGCTGGATGCACTGATGATGCTGAAGCTGAAGCAGATTGATGCGCTGATTATCTGTTCGCGGACGTGCAGCTGGGAGACGGTGGAGGAGTATACGCAGTACGGCCCTATTATTGTGTTGGAGGACGGCAGGGGACATCAGGTTTCTTCTATATTTATGGATCATTATCAGAGCTTCACTCGTGCGCTTACCTATCTGAGAAGCAAAGGCCATCACAAAATCGGCTATTGCCTGGCCAGGCAGTCCAGTCCCAACAGCAATTTAAGGGAGGCGGCCTACCGGGACTTCTATATGAACCGGCATGAAGCCTATAACCATGACTATATGTTCTACGATTGTGTGCAGCTGGAAGACGGGGAATGGATTATGCAGCGGATTCTGAAGATGGACGACCCTCCAACTGCACTGCTGGTTACCAGTGATCAGGTGGCGGCGGGAATTCTGGCCTTTTGCCGGGAGAATGGGATTGAGGTGCCGGGACAGCTTGCCATTGTAGGGTTCGACAATCAGCCGATCGCCCGGATGATGCATATCACGACCTTCGAGATTCCGCTGGTGGAGATCGGCCGGAGGGCTTTCCTGCAGGCGGTGGACGGAGGCCGGGCCCATGAAGAGATTCATTTGAACATGATTGAGCGGCAGACAGTATGAGTGAGGGACATAGCGGGTTATTTGAAATGTTCTGAAAAAGTGCGGATTCTCTCCACGAAAATTCCTTTGAGCTGATCCGCATCCTTTGCGGGAGCGGCATAGGCTTTATATCCGCCAAAAGACTCAATACAGAGAGAGGCCTGCCTTAGATCCTCAGGAATATTATCTGTGATAATCTCTTCGGTTTTCTTGGGCTTCTCAT
Source organism: Paenibacillus phytohabitans (assembly GCF_013141775.1). Classification (GTDB taxonomy): domain Bacteria; phylum Bacillota; class Bacilli; order Paenibacillales; family Paenibacillaceae; genus Paenibacillus_AQ; species Paenibacillus_AQ phytohabitans. Next base: position 565,924 of record NZ_WHOB01000016.1, on the reverse strand, counting down.
TGCAGATATAGTAGCCCATCTGCTTGTCCAGCAGGGCGGGTTTGTTTTTTTTGATGAAATCCCGGACTGGCTTGTAGAGCTTACCGTCGCGTACACCCGCGCCCAGAATGATGTGGTCATACTTCTCAATGTCCGGCTTCTCTGACTCCAGATTGCATAACGTGCTCCCGGGAATATATTCTGCCAGCAGGAACGCGCATTGCTCTGAAGCTCCAGATTTGGTAGCGTATAAGATTAGTGATGCCATTCATGAGCCCTCCCGGTTCGAAAAATATCTTCGAATTCAATTATCTTGATCATCAAGATATATTTCATATTCTAAGACTTGCCCAAGCCTTTGTCAATTCATCAATGTGAAGTATAATTATCCAATAATTACAATTTCCGGCGGGGAGTAATGGGGATGAAGAGGCTTAAAATGATGACAAGTGTACTGGTGGTCATATGTGCTGCGGGTGTGCTGGCAGGCTGCAAGAATGAGGGGAGTACCGTTAATAATGCTGCTGGTGTGACTGCTGATATTACTGCGATTACTGCAGCGGGGGATACAACGGGTAAAGCAACAGATGATTTTACAAATAATACCGCGGGAGAAGCTGACGGTCATACAGTTGCCCTGACGCTGGACATGAGAGGTTTCTATACAGGGTTCACCGGATTGCCCGGGGATTATACAATGATGGATGCCGCAGCCCATGGATATGTGGTTAAGCACAATTTAGAGGTGGTTGCAGGCAGGGCAGTATGGGACCAGTTTGTTGCAGCGTCTGCGCAAGGGTTGAATACGGGGGTTCGGCTAGCCACTTTTCATGATAATGAAGAGGGCATTTCTTCTTCTTATTCTGACTTATTCTTTCAGGATGGCAAATATTATATATTTGAGAGTGCTGATGAGACCGGTGAACCAACACCCTTTTCTTATTTATTAACCTTGAGGGGCAAATCCGGAAATCCTTCAAGAGATACAACAGTTACTCTACTAACCAATGACAACAAGTTAACCTTCGACAAGTATATGACAGCGCTGTACTCCAGTAACACTGAGGTTATCAAAAGTGTTTTGCCGAATCAGCTTATCAGTTTCCAATTGGATTAATGAATAGCACTACTGCAGAAGGAGAGTCTCTATTGTTCAAAATTATGCTTATTGAAGACGACATCACCCTGTTCGGGGAGATCAAGGAAAGACTGTCCCAGTGGTCGTATGAGGTATACGGGATCACGAATTTCGGCAAGGTTCTGCAGGAATTTACGGAGGTGAAGCCGGATCTGGTGGTGATTGATATTCAGCTGCCGCAGTTCGACGGATTCCACTGGTGCCGGATTCTGCGGGCTCACTCCAATGTGCCGATTATCTTCCTCTCCTCCCGCGATCATCCAAGTGATATGGTCATGTCCATGCAGCTGGGAGCAGATGACTTCATTCAGAAGCCGTTTCACTTCGAAGTGCTGATTGCCAAAATCCAGGCCACACTCCGCCGGGTCTACAATTATAGCACCGAACGCACAGAGCTGAAGACCTGGTGCGGGGCAGCGATTGAATTCGTGAAGAATACGGTCACTAACAATCAGGGAGCAGCTCTGCTGACAAAGAATGAGATGCTGATCCTCAAAATATTAGTGGAGCGCAAGGACAGCATCGTTGACCGTGAAGAGATGATTAAGAGCTTATGGGACAATGAGCATTTCGTGAGTGACAATACCCTTACCGTAAATGTAAACCGGCTGCGCAAAAAACTGGAACCGCTGGGGCTTGAAGCCTTCATTGAAACGAAAGTTGGGCAGGGGTATATGGCGACCGAAGAGGCGGCAGAATGATAAGGAAATACATAACCGAGAAGCGGAGCTGGCTGCTGCTCTTTGCCGTCCTGCAGCTCATCATTATATTCGTGGCTTATGTTGATGCGGCTATCCCGTTGCTGCCGGTACTGTACATTGTGCTGCTGAATGTGCTGCTATGTCTCGCGTTCGTATTCCTGAGATATGCCAAAGAAACCAGATTCTACAGGAGCCTGGAAGCCTGGGATCAGATCTATGACCTTCATGCTGTGATTGAGCCCGGCAGTCCGCTGGAGCGGATCGTCCATGAGGCGGTTACCGCCCAGACTGACAGGTACAAACGCGAATCCTCCATGAACTACCAGCTGCTGGAGTCTGAGAAGGACGAGCTGTTGTCCTGGATTCATGAGGTCAAAACACCGCTCACCGCCATGCAGCTGATGATTGAGCGGCTGCCGGATGAAACCCTGCAAAGACAGCTCATGTACGAATGGCTGCGGATTCATCATCTGCTCGACCAGCAGCTACATCAGAAACGGATTCCTTTTATGCGCAATGATCTGTTCATAGAGAATATCAGTCTGGAGCCGGTTCTTAATAAGGAAATCCGGGCGCTGAAGTCATGGTGTATCTCCAAGGGAATCGGTTTTGATGTGGAGCTTGAGGTGGAAGAGGTGCTGACTGACGGCAAATGGCTGGCCTTCATGCTCAGACAGCTGCTCACGAATGCTGTGAAATACAGCGAAGTCTCCGATATCCTCATCAGGAGCGGTGGAAAGGACGGTCATACCGTGCTTACCATCGAAGACAGCGGACAGGGCATTGATCCCAGGGATCTTCCGCGGATCTATGACAAAGGCTTCACGTCATCGCGCGGGCGCCAGGATGGTGCAGCCACCGGAATGGGACTCTATCTGACCCGGCAGGTGGCAGAGCCGCTGCTGATCAGCATTCATGCGGCATCCGTACCCGGAGAAGGGAGTATATTTACGCTTACTTTTCCCCGGGAGAACGACTTTCAGAGAATTACAGGCGTGTGACAATAATGTCACATGCTTCTTCACATTGTTCGGCGATGCGCAGGATAATAAACCGGAGCCCGCTTATGATTGAGTTATAGAAAAGGAGTGGGTGAACAAAATGATTATCATGCAGGCTAACAAAATCTATAAAACCTATGGCAATAAATTTAACAAGCAGGAGGTCTTGAAGGGGATCGATCTTCAGGTGAATAAAGGGGAGTTCGTGGGAATCATGGGTCCTTCCGGTTCCGGTAAAACGACTCTGCTGAATGTCCTGTCCTCCATCGACCGGGTGAGCCAGGGGACCATTGAAATAGAGGGCAAGGAATTCACGGGAATGAAGGAGAAACAGCTGGCGGAATTCCGCAAGCAGCATCTCGGATTTATTTTTCAGGATTATAATCTGCTGGATACGCTGACTGTTAAAGAAAATGTGCTGCTGCCGCTCTCAATCACCGGGATCCCGAAGAAGGAGGCTCACCAGAAGTTCGAGCAGGTGGCGGGCGAACTGGGAATAAATGAGCTGAAGGACAAATATCCGGCCGAAATCTCGGGCGGGCAGAAGCAGCGTACCTCGGCGGCACGGGCGTTTGTGCATGATCCGAGTATTATTTTTGCCGATGAGCCTACAGGGGCTCTGGATTCCAAGTCGGCTTCCGATCTGCTGAACAAGCTCGCCGATATGAACCAGAAACGCCAGGCCACTATTGTCATGGTCACCCATGATGCTGTTGCCGCGAGCTATTGCAGCCGGGTAGTATTCATCCGCGACGGGCAAATCTACACGCAGCTGAACAAAGGCGATGAATCACGGCAGTCCTTCTTCAACGATATTATCAATACCCAGGGCGTGCTTGGCGGTGCTGCGCAATGAGTCTGAACTATATTATCTTCCGTAATTTGAAAAAGAATATCAAAAACTATTATCTGTATGTCTTCGCTCTTGTATTCAGTGTTGCCCTCTATTTCTCATTCGTGACGCTGCAATTCGATCCGGCTATGGATGCCGTCAGCGGTTCAATCAAAGGCGGTGCAGCCATTGGCGCTTCCTCCATACTGCTGATTGCCATTGTCGCGATCTTCCTGCTGTATGCCAATACGATCTTCATCAAGCGGCGCAGCAAGGAGATCGGGCTGTTCCAGCTGATCGGGCTGACGAAGGGGAAGATCTTCCGGCTGCTGAGTGCGGAGAACCTGATTCTGTATTTCGGGTCTATGATTCTAGGCATGGGTGCGGGCTTTGTGATGTCACGGCTGATTCTGATGATCCTGTACAAAATTCTTGCCGTAGAAGCCCAGGCGAAGCTCCGCTTCTCTCCGGAGGCGCTTGTGCGGACGATTCTGGTCTTTGCTGCCGTGTACGTGCTGATTATGATCATGAACTACACCTTCATCAAAGCGCAAAGCATCCTGTCCCTCTTCAAGGCGACATCCACCACCCAGCAGCGTATCCGTAAAATGCCGGTGTGGGAGATTATTCTCGGACTGCTCGGCATCGGATTCATTACTGGCGGTTATTATGTATCCACACAGCTGTTCAGCGGCAAATTTGTCACTATGACTGGTCTGATGGCCGCTATGATTGTCATCCTCGCTCTGGTGATTGCCGGCACTTATCTGTTCTATAAGGGCTCAGTCAGCTTCATATTTAATACGATCCGCAATAGCAAAAAAGGCTACTTATCCATCAACGAGGTCTTGTCGCTCTCGTCCATTATGTTCCGGATGAAGTCGAATTCGCTGCTGCTGACAATCATCACAACGGTCTCTGCGCTTGCCATCGGTTTGCTGTCCCTCAGCTATATTTCGTACTATTCGGCGGAGGCCACAGCCAAGCAGAGCTCCCCGGATGATTTTGGCTTCGCCAGAGCGGCCGTGAAGGAGCGGTTTGTCCAGGCCCTGGATGAGCAGCACATTAAGTACACAGAGATTGAAATGCATCCGCTTCAGATCGAAGTGGACGCACAGCATATCATGAGCAAAAATAATTTCGACAATCCCGATGACCGCATCCTCAGCACCTCTGTTGTCAGCGACAGCAGTGTGGAAGGTATCGACGTATTACCCGGGGAAGTCCGGATTATGGGTTATGACAGCACGCTGGACAAATTCATGGGCCTTGATCCCGGAGAAGTTGGGCTAATAACTGCTAACGGCAACATTAAGCAGCAGTTAATCAGCTTATCTGCGGATGCGATCCTTCCCTTTTATTATAGCGGCGGCGCCGGTGTGTTTGTAGTCGATGAGTCCGTGTATCAGGAATTGGCTAAGTCGCTGGACCCGAAGCTGCAGATGAAGAAAGAAGCGGACAACTATTACGGCATTGAACTGCTTGACCGCTCGCAGAAAGAGAAAGCATATCAAATCTATGTGGACCAGCAGCCGGAAGCACCAAGCTTCGCCCAATATGAATATGAATTGAACCAGCGTACGAATATGGGCCTCATTATGTTCATCGTCGGTTTCCTGGGCTTGACCTTCCTCATCACCTCCGGCTGCATTCTCTACTTCAAGCAGATGGATGAAGGCGAGGAGGAGAAAGGCGGATACACGATTCTGCGGAAGCTGGGCTTCACTCAGGGAGACCTGCTGCGCGGTATCCAGTTCAAGCAGCTGTTCAATTTCGGCATTCCGCTGGTCATCGGCCTGTGCCACAGCTACTTCGCGGTGAAGTCCGGCTGGTTCTTCTTCGGCACCGAAATGCTTACTCCGATGTTCGTGGTAATGGCGGTTTACACTGTGCTGTATTCGATCTTCGGCCTGCTCTCCGTACTGTATTACAAGCGTGTGATCCGGGAATCACTATAAATCATCACCCGAAGCCAAGGCCCCACTTTGTGGGGCTATTTTGCGAAACTTTGTGTAGTGGAAGGAACTGGACAGGTGTTTGCCGAAACGGTAAAGTGTATGGTCTATACTGTTTATATTGCAGGAGGCATCTATGAGTTATAGTGAAGCATTAACAGCAGTATGTGAGCGTTACGCCAAATCAGGCGCAGACTGCAAATGGATCATCGTAGGCTCAGTCGCTTCGGTACTGCAAGGAGCGGAGATGACCCCGGGGGATCTCGATTTGTATGCACAGAACGCAGGGGATGCGGCGGTTATCGCTTCTGTCCTTGAACCCTTTAGCTTAAAGGTTAAACCTCTCTTGTCCTGGGAACAACCGGGCTGGTTATCGTCAATCGAGGAACCGTTGTTCACGCAGTCGTTTGCTTCAGGGTTCACCTGGACCAAAGGGAAATGGATCATTGAAGGTTTTGATGTGGAAGCAGTACATATTTCTGATTCAGCGGGCATTCCTGATTCCGAAGATGGGGCGGGAATCTGGGAAGGCGGGCAGTCGATTTGGAGCTATGCTAAGCAGATGCCTTTTGACGGATATACCGTTCCTGTAGTCCCGCTTGAGATTCAGCTGGAGTCGAATATCCGGAGAAACAGGATGGACCGGGCAGAAGCGATACTTCGTGTGTTCAAGGATCGGGGCTACAATGAAGCCTTACTGCAGAAGGCATTGTCGGATAAGAGCAGAAGGATGATTGAAGATTCAGGGAATGGATGGAACATTACATTATAGACAGAAGAGGTGCAGAAATAGTGTCCATTACAGTTGGTGAAATTACGGCGATTAACCGCTATCCGGTAAAATCCTTTGCGGGAGAAGAGCTGGAAGCGTGTCAGATAGAATCTTACGGGGTGCAGGGGGACCGGTACTGCTCTTTCTATGACATGACGAAGAAGGATTGGTGGCAGTATGTTACGGCCAGAAAGATCCCCAATATGCTTACTTATCAAGCGGAATATATCGGAGGGGATATCCGTGTGACGGCGGCAGACGGCAGAGTCTTCGGCTGGGACACGGAGCTGCTGAATGAAATCCAGAGTCTGACCTCCACGCAAATTACGATGTCAGAGTTCAAAGCGCCTCACCCGGAAGAGAAACATCCGCAGCTGTTATCTGTGGACGGGGCCAGTATTCTGCTTGTGACCGATAAGAGCCTGAAGAAGCTGGAGGCGTTATGGGGCAAGCCTGTTGATCAGCGCCGCTTCCGGGGGAACTTTGTCGTGGAAGTGAGTGAGGATTCCCTTGGGGAAGAGGAATGGCTCGGCCGGCGTTTGTCGATAGGCGGTGCGGAGCTGCAGGTGGACAGCTATTGTGACCGCTGCGTTATGATTACGATGAACCCGGAGACCCTGGAGCGCGACAGCTCGCTGCTCAAACAAGTGAATAAGGAGTTCAATCTGAACTTTGGCGTATATGCTTCCGTAATCCGGACCGGGGAGGTCCGGCTGGGGGACCAGGTGGTTCTGCTGCCGGAAGCGTCCACAGGAGAGTGAGTGCCTTAAGTTACTGCGGAATAGGCAGGAATGTTGTAGATAATACAACTCTGACTCCTGAATACCCGGGCATTCGGGAGGATTGTTGTACGAAATATAGGAATTTTCCCGCTAAGCTGCTTGAAGGCGGGGGAATGCTGCCTTTTATACAACAATTTTCAATTTGGGCTGATTTAATGAGGGAAATGTTGTATTTTGTGCAGGAATAGGAATAGATCTTAAATAGACAGCAAAGCGGTGATCGATATTCTGGAATTATCCATGGAACATCCTGATGAACTGGTGAAAGTGACGCATGCGCTGTCTACGGAGCTTAGACTAAGAATGCTGGAGCTGCTCAACAGCCGGAGAATGAATGTAGTGGAGCTGGCGGAGGCGCTGGAGATACCGGTATCCACCTCCGCCTCCAATGTGAAGGTACTGGAGCAGGCGGGGCTGATTGAGACCGAGCTGCTGCCGGCTTCGCGCGGCTCCATGAAGGTCTGCAGCCGCATCTATGATGATATCAAGATCATCATTAATGTGCCGGAACGCCGCGCGAATGCGGAGCAAGGGGACTATTGCTACGAGATTGCAATGCCGATCGGCAATTTCACGGCCTGTGAAGTGGCGCCCACCTGCGGCATGGTCAGTGAGGCTGGGCCGATTATTGTGGAGGACTCACCGGCGGGCTTTTTCCATCCGGACCGTGTTCATGCCCAGCTGCTCTGGCTGCGAAAGGGGTATCTCGAATACCGCTATCCGCTGGAAATTCCGCAGGGGGCAGCGGTCCGCCTGATCCAGTTCTCGATGGAGATCTGCTCCGAGGCGCCGAATTATGAGAACGACTGGCCTTCGGATATTACGCTGTGGATCAACAATGTGGAGGTTGGCACCTGGACCTCGCCCGGCGACTTCGGCGGCAGACGCGGGAAGCTGAATCCTTCCTGGTGGATCGATACGGGTACCCAGTTCGGCTCGCTCAAGACCTGGAGCGTAGACAATACCCGCAGCACGATCGACCACAAAGAGATATCCGCCGTCAATCTGAGCCAGCTGAAGCTTACAGAGCAGAACCATGTGGATCTGCGGCTGGGTGTGAAGGAGAATGCGGTCTTCAAGGGCGGAATGAATCTGTTCGGGCGGAAGTTCGGCGATTATGAGCAGGATCTGGTGATGAAGATCTTCTATACAGTATAAGAAACCGGAGTCACGGAATTTCAACGACAAGCGATGGACAGATGTAGCACTTACGATGAACATACGATATTTATGCAGAGAACCTGACGCCTTAGGCGCAGGTTCTTCATGCTGTACAATCGGTGATTGACATTTCAGCAGATTCTGCAATAATTAATACATATTTATTGTAATAAAACAAAAATATTGTTCTTAAGGAGCGTGTGCAATACTATGGCAACCGAGCATTATATTAAGGATTATCCGCGTCCGCAGTTCGTCCGCAAGGAATGGCAGAACTTAAACGGAGAATGGAGCTTCCGGTTTGATGATGGCAACGTTGGAGAACGGGAGCGTTGGAATGAGCAGCTGCACGGGGATCTGAAGATACAGGTTCCCTTTACTTATGAGACGGAGGCCAGCGGGATCGGCGAGACGACCTTCCATCCTTATGTATGGTATGAGCGGGAACTGCAGCTACCTGCGGACTTGAACGGTAAGCGGGTGATGCTGAATTTCCAGGCGGTGGATTATACAGCCAAGGTGTGGGTTAACGGCAGCTATGCAGGAGGGCATCAAGGCGGTTATGCGGCCTTTTCGCTGGATATTACGGATTATGTTAACACGGATGCGGGAGCGGCTAACCGGGTGGTGGTCAAAGCAGAAGACAGCCAGAGCTGTACTCAGCCGCGGGGCAAGCAGCGCTGGGTGGATGAGAATTTCGAGTGCTTCTATGTGCAGACAACGGGAATCTGGCAAAGTGTGTGGGTAGAGTATGTGTCGCCCTCCTATCTCAAAGCTGTCAAAATCACTCCGGATCTCGATAACCGCTCTGTCCGTTTCGAATATCAGACACAGGCAGCGGACGACAATCTCCGCCTGGAGACTAAGATCAGCACGGGGCAGAAGACGTTCAAGCAGGTCTCGCTCCATGTAGACCGGGCCTGGCTGCAGCTGGATGTGGAGCTGACTCACGAAGCAAACGGCCCGTGGAAGCTGCAGTCATGGTCACCTGCTGCGCCGACATTGTACGAAGTGGAATTTATTCTCTATAAAGATAATCTGGTCATTGACCGGGTATATTCCTATTTCGGACTGCGCAAAATTTCGGTCGAACAAGGCAAGGTGCTGCTTAACAATACACCTGTGTATCAGCGCCTTATTCTGGATCAGGGCTACTGGCCGGAGAGCCATCTGACCCCGCCGTCCGAAGAAGCACTGATTGCCGATATCGACGCAATTCTGGCGATGGGCTACAACGGCGTGCGCAAGCATATGAAGATTGAGGATGCCAGGTTCCTGTACTGGTGCGATGTAAAGGGCCTGCTGGTCTGGTCGGAGATGGCGGCGACCTTTGAGTTCAATGATGAAGCTGTGGAGAACTTCACGAACGAATGGACGGAGATTGTCCGGCAGCAGTATAATCATCCTTCGATTATCACCTGGGTGCCTTTTAACGAATCCTGGGGGATTCCGCAGGTCTACACGAGCAAGTTGCAGCAGAAATTCACCGAGGGGATCTATCATCTGACCAAATCCATCGATCCGAACCGTCCGGTCATTGTGAATGACGGCTGGGAGCATACCATCAGCGATATCATCACCCTGCATGATTATGAAGAGAGCGGAGATGTCTTGCTTGAGCGTTATGCAGACTCCGGCAGCATACTTGGCAGGGCAACCTCATTCAACAACTGGAAATATGCCATGGCTCAGGGCTATGAATACCGCGGCCAGCCGGTGATCGTTAGCGAATTCGGGGGCATTGCCTTTGATTCCGGCGACGGCTGGGGGTATGGAGAGCAGGTAAGCAGCACCGATGCCTTCATTGAACGGTTCAGCAGGATTACGCAGGCTATCAAGGACACCCCTTATATTTGCGGCTACTGCTATACGCAGATTACAGATGTCCAGCAGGAAGTGAACGGGCTGCTCACTGCGGACCGGACGCCGAAGATACCGCTGGAAGTGATCCGGAAGGCCAATTTGCAGATGAAGGAATAATCGTAACATTGGTACCCAAAAAACGGTGAATTATCGGTTCAATGACAAGAAGAAGCCCTTTAGAATCTTCAGTGAAAGCACTTACATGTAGGTGCGGTCAACAGGTTTCATAATTGAAGATGAAGAGGAGGGGCTTATTTGTTAAAAAAACTATTCACCTCGCTGTCGGCTTCCCTGTGTCTGCTTCTGGTCCTGACCGCCATTCCGGCATTTGCCGCGAATGGCCCGGTGGTGTGGGGTACCTCATCCACGATTACCGATATTAACACCTTCACAGATGCGGGGACTGATGCCCGCGGGCTCAGACCCGGAACGTTCGGGGCGGAATATGCCCGGATGATCAAGCTGGCGAACGGGGACTGGCTGGCCGTCACTGCTATTTACGACAACAACGGCTATACCAAGGTCTCCTGGGGTGGCACCCGGCTGCAGGTCTTCCGCAGCACCGACAACTGCCGCACCTGGTCACTGGTGTCCACCCTGTGGGAAGACGGGCGTGACCTGGACAACGGGCAGTTCGTGCAGCTGGCCAATGGCGATATTCTGCTGGCCATGCGCTCGGTCCGCTGGCAGGAGTCGTACCAGCTCAGAGTGTATAAGAGTGTGAATGGCGGCGCGAATTGGAGCTTCCTGAGCACAATCGATGAGAACAACGGCACCGCCGGTTCCCTGGGGAACCCGGATAAAGGGGTATATGAGCCGCATATGCAGCTGCTGAACGACGGCTCGGTGGCAGTCATGTATGCGAGTGAGAAGCATGTGACCGAGAACCCTTCCTACAGCCAGATCATCTCCGAGAAAATTTCTACCAACGGCGGAGCCAGCTGGGGAAATGAGATTTATGTGGCCTGGGACCCGTCTAACGCCGGGGCTCGTCCAGGCATGCCGGTCTGGAGCAAGATGGCGAACGGACAGTATATTGTCGCCTTTGAGGTGTGCGGAACGCAGAACTGCCGGATTTTAACCAAAAAAAGTACGGATGGCAAGACCTGGTCCAGCGGCATCGGCACCCAGGTATCGACCAATCAGCAGGGCGGACCTTATCTCCTCTCCTTAACCGACGGGCGTCTGCTGCTCAGCTCCAACTCCAATGTGCTCTCGTTAAGTAATGATTACGGGACCACATGGGTGGATAATGATGTTCCGGCGTTCGGGAATTCGTGGTGGACAGCGATGTACCAGACCGGGGCGAATGAGATTGCTTTTGTGGATTCGGTCGAGCGGAGTGTTGGCGGGCATAATGTCCAGGTCCGGTTCGGCAACCTCAGCGGTGCGTACACCAATGATTTTGCTGCGAATGACAACGGATGGGCACGTTATGGGGGAACCTGGGCCGTGAGCGGCGGTACCTATAACCTCAGTTCGGTCAATGCGGACAAATCCGTGCTTACCCCGTTCCCATCTAAAATGAACTATACGCTCGAAGGAGACATCAGGCTGAATAATGCCGGCCAGGGCAGTCTGGTCTTCAATCTGACGGGTCCGGGTACCGGTGCCGATTCTCAGAAGGGCTACGCCGCAGGCATTGACTCTGCCGGTCAGGTATGGCTCGGTCGTTTCAACAATAACTGGACCCCGCTCCAGACCGTGGCCACACCCATTGCGGTAAATACCTGGTATCATATGAAGATTGTCGTGAACAGCGGTAACATCAAGGTATATGCTGGTGATATGGCTGTGCCTAAGATTAACCTGAATGATGCGGTGTTTACCTCGGGCACCATCGGGGTACGCGGCGGCTTCAATAACAGCGTAAGCTTCGATAATATAACAGTGAACTAATCTGCAATTTCTTTCTGGAGCCCTTCGGGGCTTCTTTTTTATTGGTACAAGTACCAATCTATATAGCAGTTGGATTTTCTCCACTTGCTTATGAACGGAGGCGCCCTTGCTGGGCAACAGTTGGAAAAACAGCACTTAATATTCCGGGAATAATCCAAAGTAGGGTGTATTCATGTAATTAAATGACGTTTATCCATCTAATCACCTCAAAACCTCCAAAACCTCCAAATTAAGATACATTTATCCAACTAATATTTGCTGAGCTAGAACCAGAGCTAGAACCAGAGCTAGAACTAGAACCAGAGCCAGAGCTAGAACCAGAGCTAGAACTAGAACCAGAGCCAGAGCCAGAGCCAGAGCCAGAGCCAGAGCCAGAGCCAGAGCCAGAGCCAGAGCCAGAGAGATGCGGCAGATGCGAGAATGACCGCCATTTCCAGCAGTTGCTAATTTCAATGGGGAACTGGAAGCCCCGTTTCCGCACCTTTCGATTCTCCACCCTCCTTAAGATCGTCTACCTTCACGGCGGCTCCGTGCCATTAACACCTGTCATTTGTTCACCAAGGAGCGGCGGTTTGTCGGTTCAACCGTTGCCGCATCCCCTGTAGAGTAAGTGATAAGAAAGCCCTTACATGAATGGTTGAGAGGGCTCTCGCACACAAACTTTTTTGACGAGAGGGTTGTTCAAATGAGGATGAATAAGAAGTACACAGGTTTGGTATCGGCCGGGCTGGCGTTAGCCCTGATTCTGCCGGGGTGCTCATCCGGAAACCAAGAGAACGGAGAAGCCGTCAAGGCATCGGATGCACCGGCAAAGACAGAGAGTGCAGGCGGCAGTCCGGTAGAGATCTCGTTCTGGAACATGTTCGGCGGCGGGGAAGGGGAATTCGTAGACCAGATTATCAAGGACTTCAATGACTCGCAGAAAGAGGTAACTGTGAAGCAGCTCCGCCTCGAATCCAATGAATATTACGCGAAGCTCAGTACGGCGCTGTCTTCCTCCAAAGGACCGGATATTGCCATTGCCCATGTGGACCGGATCTCCCCGTTCGTGAAGGCGCAGCAGATTGTACCTGTAGATGAGCTGGCCTCCAAGGTCGGATTTGACCTTAAGGAAATCTCTGATTCCAACATGCACAGTGTGTCCTACGAGGGTAAGCCTTACGCTGTTCCGCTGGATACCCACTTCCATATGTTCTACTACAACAAGGACATCCTGCAGAAGGCTGGTCTGCTGAATGAAGACGGCACCCCTAAGCTTGGAGACCTGACACCGGCAGGCTTCGAGAAGACACTGGCGGATATTCAGGCCAAAGTGCCGGATGTGCAGGCGATGGCTGTGAACACCCCCTACTTCCAGGAGCCGTTCCTTAATCTCTATTATGAAGCCGGCGGGGATATCCTGAATTCCGATATGACCAAAGCCAGTATCAACAATCCGCAGGCGCTGGATGTCCTGAAATTCTATCTGGACGTCTTCAACAATAAGTATGCCGATCTCAATGATAAAACGCCTTGGGATACCTTCCATAACGGCAAAGCTGCCTTCTGGTTCGGCGGTGTATGGGAAGCGGGGCTGCTCCTCGGGGATGAATCCCTGCATATCGGTGCGATGCCGCTTCCTCCGATCTTTGGCAGCCAGACGCACTGGGCCAGCTCCCATACGCTTGTAATTCCGTCCTACGTCACTCCTGAGAAGCAGGAGGCGGCAGCCAAGTTCATGAAGTATTTCTCTGAAATCGGCGGAGAAACCTGGGGACAGGCGGGTCATGTGCCTGCGAACAGCAAAGTAACCACCAGCGATGCCTACAAGAGTCTGCCTTACCGCAGCGAATTCATCGAGGCTCAGAAGACCGTGAAATTTGCTCCGCCGACAGATAAGTATACAACCATCATTACAACGATCTCCGAAGAGCTGCAGAACATCATCTTCGGCAGTGAGAGTCCGGAAGACGGGCTGGCGAAGCTGGAGAAACAGATTAACGAAGTGCTGGAGAACTAGCTCCCTCTGCAGGAAAGGTACGGCCCCCCCGCCGACTTAAATAAAGGGCGGGTGGCCTGTCCTTCCAGCCCATGTGCAAACTTAATTGAAGGAGAGAATGACCGATGGAGCGGAGTGTAATAGAGAATAAAGCGGCAACGCCTCTTCGCAGGAGAGAGCCCATACACCTACTGAAGGAACTGAAAGCTATTTTTTATCTGGTCCCCTTTCTGGTACCGTTTACGGTGTTCTACCTGTGGCCGGTAATCAATGGAGCCTGGATGAGCCTGCATGTCTGGGGCATTCAGGGGATGCAGAAGTATGTTGCATTGGCTAACTATAAGAAAATTTTAGAGAATCCGGATTTTTATTCGTATTTGTGGAACTCCTTTTATTTCGTACTGCTGTGCGCGCCAACCGTATTGGTGCTTGGACTGGTACTGGCGCTGATCATCAATCAGAGAATTTGGGTACGGACCCTGATCCGTTCCGTGTTCTTCCTGCCCTATGTCCTGTCCGTCTCAGTGGTCAGCTTCATCTGGCTGAAGCTGTTCGACGCAAAGAACGGCCCGGTGAACGCTGTACTGCATGCGCTTGGCATGAACACGGATATCAACTGGCTCACCGATCACAGGTTCGTGTGGTGGGCGATTACGATAGCGACAGACTGGTGGAGCGTCGGGTTTGTGATGGTGCTGTTTCTGGCCGGACTGCAGGAAATCCCTACAGATCATTATGAAGCGGCGAAGATCGACGGCGCGAATGCCTGGCAGCGCTTCTGGAGCATCACCCTGCCGGGGCTGTCCAGTGTGATGAAGATCCAGATCTTTTATCAGATTATCAATTGCCTCAAGCTGTTCGGACAGGTGCAGATAATGACCGGCGGCGGGCCGGGAGATTCCACCAATACCATGATCCGCTATATCTATGTCACGGGGTTCAAAAAGGATATGTTCGGCCTGGCCGCAGCACAATCAATGATCTTCTGCTTCATCATGCTGCTGATCGCCGTGGTTCAATTCAAAATCACAGACCGCAAAGACGGATAGGAGGGAGACGTTCATGAAGAAGCTTGCTTTAAATATTGCTGCTGTACTGCTTGCACTGCTGTTTGTTTTTCCGCTGATCTGGATGTTCCTCACCTCCCTGAAGCCTGACGGTGTGAACGTATATACGCTGGCTGATTGGGTGAATTGGTCAGATCTGAATACCGACAACTATGTCAAAGTCATCCGGGATTCGCAAATTCTGCACTGGACCTGGAACAGTCTGGTCATTGGTGTCCTCACCACCGTCATATCCATTCTGCTCAGCTCGCTGGCGGCATTCTCCTTCTCGAAGCTGCCTTTCCGGACGCGGGGGATATTCTATGTGCTGATCGTTTCAGGTCTGCTGATTCCGACAGAAGCTATACTGATTCCGCTCTATGAAACTGCGCTGCATCTGCAGCTGATTGATAACATCTGGGCGATTATCCTGCCCGGGCTGACCAACCCGATCGGCATTCTGCTGCTGAAGCAATTCATGGACGGGGTACCCAGGGATTATATTGAAGCCGCGCAGATTGACGGCAGCCGCAGCTTCCGGTTATGGTGGAGCATCTGTCTGCCGCTTACGCGCTCAGCCATGGTCTCTGTAGGGATCTTCTTCTTTATCCTCTCCTGGAATAACTTCCTGTGGCCTTATCTGGCGATTACCTCAGAAGAGAATATGATTCTTTCGGCAGGGCTGCCCACCTTTTTGTCGAATAATAACATGTCGCTCAATCTGATTATGACGGCAAGTGCCATTGCGGCGATACCGACGATTCTGGTGTTCATTCTTCTTCAGCGGCATATTGTCCAGGGTGTGGCGATGTCCGGTGTCAAAGGTTAATTCTTAAACGCGAAAGGATAGTGGGCATGCTTACATCTCCTGAGAGTTCTGCCAGGCCCATGCGGCTCCGCCTGATATCCTGGATCAAAATTATGAAGAGCAGCATGCGCTATAAGTGGATGCTGCTTCTTGTTCTCTTCTCCTTGACACCGCTGGTGGTCATGGGGATTATTTCATTTTCGATCTCCAAATCAACGATTAACCACAAAGTAACCGAATATTCCGAGCATCTGCTGTACCAGACCGCTGATAATCTGGATACGCGGCTGGGTGTGTACAAGGACATGATGATGCAGGTGCTGAACAATAACGAGATCGTGGGCATGCTGCGGACCCTTGATCGGACAGACACGGCCAGCTATGATGTGGATAGTCTGTCGCTAACGACGAAGCTGTCCACGATTGTGGCGATCAATCAGGATGTGCAGTCGATTTCTTTTGTATCGGATAGGCATTATATCAAAGGAATCTACCGCTGGAACAAGCGCACGCCCGCCGAGGTAGAGCCGTTCCTGCAGACGCTTGAGGGCGGCAGCAACTTCCGCTGGTATCCGACCCGCTACGGGACCTATGTAGACAGTCTGAATTCGCAGAGCACCCACGTCTTCTCGGTAGCCAAGCAGTTGTACAAAATATCCGATGACAGTCCGCTGGGGATTGTGGCAGTTCTGGATATCCGGGAGGATGTCATTAAGGAGCTGGTCTCGAAGGCGGTGAGCAACAACCGGGATCTGCAAAGCTTCGTGATGGACGGACGTGGCATGCTGGTCTCCTACCCGGACAGTGGTCTGATTGGCAGAAGTGTGACTGAGGTGCTGGGTGAGGCGGGTTACGAGAAGCTCATAGACTCCGGACCGGAGGAGACGAGATTTCCGCTCACGTACAAGGGCGACAGCCTGATTGTGAATGCCAAGAAGCTGCACACCAATGACTGGGTGGTGGTGAATGTCATTTCCAAGGCGGCGCTGTACCAGGATTCGAACCGTCTGCTGCAGATTTTCATCTTCGTCGGGCTGCTCTGCATTGTCTTCTCGGTCATTGCTGCACTGGTGCTGGCGAATTCTATTACGAATCCGATTCTGAAGATGATCCGTCTGATGCGGCAGGTGATGTCCGGCGAGCTCAGCGTCCGCTACAAAGCCAAAAGCCGGCATGACGAAATCGATATTCTCGGAGATAATTTCAACTACATGGTTGTGCGGATCGACGAGCTTTTGAAAGCGGTATATCTGGAGCAGGATCAGAAACGGATGGCGGAGCTCAAGGCGCTGCAGGCGCAGATCAACCCGCATTTTCTCTACAACACCCTGGATATTATTAAATGGACGGCCTTGATTCAAAAAGCCAACAACGCGGCAGAGATGGTCAGCTTATTGTCGCGGCTGCTGCGGATCAGTCTGGGCAAAGGGGAAGAGACCGTTACGGTGGAGGAGGAAATCGAGCATGTGCAGTGTTATCTGGGCATTCAGAAGTTCCGTTTCAACTTCAATATTGAGACCGTTGTTGAGATGGACGATGATGTCCGTCACCTGCGGACGCCCAAGCTGATTCTGCAGCCGATTGTGGAGAACGCGATTATCCATGCTTTTGGAGATATGGAGTCCGGCGGCTGCATCCGCATATCGTGCAGCAAAGCGCCGGGCAATCTGGTATGGTTCGAAGTGGCGGACAACGGGAAGGGGATAGACCCGGCGCTTGCGCGCAGTCTGCTGGCCGGGCAAGCGGCGGAGGAGGAGAAGCCGGGAGGCATTGGACTGGCCAATGTGGATGAACGGATTAAGCTGATTTGCGGGAAAATGTACGGCATCGAGATTCACAGTGAGCCGGGTACAGGAACGTCCATACGAATCAAGCTGCCACTCATGACAGAGGATATAAGGGGGAACCGCTGAGATGCACCGGGTCATTATCGTAGAAGATGAATTTATCGTAAGATATGGAATCCGGTCGATGATTAATTGGGAGTCCATCGGGATGGAGGTCATAGGCGAAGCGTCGAACGGCAGGGAGGCATTGGAGGTGATGGAATCCGGGCTGCCTGATATCCTGATTACCGATATCAAAATGCCCGTGATGGACGGCATCGAGCTCATTGCCGAGGTACGGAAGCTCTCACCGGATATCAGGATTATTATCCTCAGCAACCTCGAAGATTTCCAGTATGCCAAGGAAGCGATCAGACATAGTGTATCCGAGTATATGATCAAATCGGATATGATGCCGCGTGACTTTGAGCTGGTGCTGCTTAAATTGAAGGAAAGCCTGGAGGCGGTGCAGAAGAATATGCCCGTCTCTTCCCAGGCTGCTCCCCCGGAGCCGGTGCATAAGGAGAATTTCCTGCTGGAGCTCATGGAGCGGGGGGCGGCTCAGGGGCAGATAGACAGAAGTAGACTCGCACAGGCGGGACTTGCGGATTCACGGCCGCTATATTTGCTGCATATTAGCCTGGGCAGCAGTGCTGAGCCGGGGTATGGGCAAGGACAGAGCGCGATCCGCAGGCTGCTGGAGCAGATGTGGGATGAGCGAACCCTCGGCTATGAGATGTTCCCGGACAGACAGGGGGAGCTTAATATTGTAGTGACCACAGCCGTAAACGCAGAGCCCGCAGGATTAGCCTGGTTAGACTTCGTGCACAGCTGTAGTGAAGAGCTTATCGGCCGCTTATCGGCCCAATACGGCTGGACTGCAACGATTGGTCTAAGCGGAGTGAACGGGCAGTGGGCAGAGCTGAAGAATGCTTATGTCCAGGCCGTGGAAGCTGCCAGGCAGAAGCTGTTTATGGGGAGCGGTCGTGTTCTGGTTCACGGCAGCGAAGAATTGAAGGCGCAAGTACCTCCGCTTGAGGCACTTCAGATCAGCAGCCGCCAGATCCAGTCTATGGTGTACGCCTTCCAGTCCAGAGAGCTGGAGGAGTATCTGAATCAGCTGTTCGGGCAGCTGGCTGTACGCCGGGATGCGGATCTCGTGCAGATTATCTCACTTGAGCTGCTGATGATCCTAACAACCTTGTGGCCTGATGTATCCAGGGATGCTGAACAGGTTCTGGAGCTCAAGAAGCAGTACTTTGACGAGCTGTCGATGCTGGAAACGCTTGAACAGAGCCGGCTATGGTTCATGCAGGCCTTCGAAGCGCTGGTAGAGCATATGATAGAGATGTATAACAGCGACCGGAACAGCATTATCAAGGCAACCCAGTATATTCAGCAGTACTATGATCAGGAAATCACACTGCAGTCGATTAGCCGGCTTGTACATTTAAGCAAGAATTATTTCGCCAACCTGTTCAGGAAGGAAGTAGGCGAGAGCTTCCTGGAGTATCTGACCCGGATCAGAATTGAGAAGGCCAAGACCCTGCTAACCGGAGAACTGAAGGCTGGAGATGTCGGTACCCTGGTCGGGATTCAGGACCCGAAATATTTCTCCAAGGTGTTCAAGAAAATCACTGGCGTGTCTCCTTCGGAATATCGCGGGCTGGTTCGTAAGAGCGGCCAATGAGGGCTGTGAGGGTGGGATTTTGTGCAAACGCTTACAGAATATGACTGGAGTGAACCTGTTCCGGAAAGGGGGAGTGAGATGAAAACCATGGGCCGTATGCTGCCCGTTCTGCTGCTGTATCTGTTCCTGCTGCCGGGCTGTGCAGAGCTCTCTTCCGGGAATCAGAGTCCCCAGGAGAGTACAGTGCCTGTCGAGGTATCCTTCTGGAATCCGTTCGGAGGCGGCGAAGGCGAATTCGTAGAGAGAATTATCAAAGATTATAATGCTTCCCAGAGTGAAGTGTTTGTGAAGCAGCTCAGACTTGAATCTAACGAATATTACGCCAGGCTGAGCACTGCTCTGTCCTTCGGCAAAGGGCCTGATGTAGCCGTTGTCCATGCGGACCGGTTGTCGCCGTTCATTAAAGCGGGGCAAATTGTTCCGCTGAATGCTCTGGCTGAGCAGGACGGATTCCAGTGGAGTCAAATCGGTGAACAGAACCTGCAGAGCGTCAGCTACAGCGGACAATATTATGCAGTCCCGCTCGATACCCATTTTCACATGCTCTATTACAACAAGGATATACTGGCCAGGGCCGGATTGCTTACTCCAGATGGAACGCCGAAGCTTGAAGAGAACACTCCCGCAGGGTTCATCCGTATGCTGCGGCAGATCGCTGAGCGGGTTCCGGGGGTAGAGCCGATGGCGGTCAACACCCCTTATTTTCAGGAATCGTTCCTGGATCTGTATTATGAGGCAGGCGGAGAGCTGTTCAGTCCCGATATGAAGCATGCAGCGGTCGATAATGAGAAGTCGGTGAAGGTCCTGACCTTCTACCAGCAGCTGTTCGAAGAGGGATTAAGTGATCTGAATGATAATACACCTTGGGACTCCTTCTATAACGGCCAGGCTGGACTGTGGTTCGGCGGAGTATGGGAAGCGGGGCATCATCTGGGCAATGAGGATACCGAAATCGGTATTATGCCTCTCCCGCCCATCTTCGGCAGCGCCGCCCACTGGGGAAGCTCACATACGCTGGTTATTCCGGCTTACGTAAGCTTGGAGGAGCAGGAGGGAGCGATGGACTTCATGAAGTATTTCTCAGAGGTGGGCGGACATATCTGGGGGGAGGCGGGTCATGTCCCGGCCAATCTTGATATCGCAGAGAGCCGGGCTTACCGGGAGCTGCCTTACCGCGAGCTGTTTATCCAGTCGAGGGATCAGGTGAAGTTCGCCCCGCAAACCGATAAATATGCGGCACTATTCACTGCAATGTCAGAGGAGCTGCAGAATATTATCCGTAACCGGATTCAGCCGGAAGCAGGATTGAAAGTGCTGGAGAAGAGCCTGAATCAAATTTTGGCGAATTAATTAACAATATGCAGGGGCTCCCCCGGTGATCAGGTAATCAATTCAAGCACCGGACAGAAGCCGGGATTCGTGGAACATAACATTGCTGTGTATTCTGGCCGTTGCTTCGACAGTACTGCGAAATAGCTTCTAAGCACATGATTGAGCTCAACCGTCCCGTTCTGGAAAGATAATGAGTACAGCGTCTGCACATGGGTGTAATAATATTTTTTCTCATGCCGGGGCAGCTTGTAGATGGTAGGCGGAACGTAGGTGGCGACGTCAAAAAGATTGGCATAACGGAAGCTGCTGCGGACATAGCTGCTGAAAGCTTTGGCAAATGCAGGATCACCTGCACGCGGAGATCCGTACGTATACAGGCGGGGAGACCTGTAGGCTGAATTAGCAGCGATATCTATAGCACATAAGGTTGCTAGTGCCCCGCCGAGGCTGTGGCCTGTAACGTATAGCGTTTTCTCCGGTGACAAGGTCCCGAGTATGGAGAGGATTTCCTCTCTTGCTGACGAATAAATATCTGTGAAGCCTCTGTGCGTCAGGCAATCTTCCTTGATATATTTGAACTTCTTTTGCGCAGCATTCATGTTGGAGAGCCAATTGGTGGTTGAGCTGCTTCCGCGCCAGGCAACAATGATCTCTTGCGGTGATTCCAGAATGAAACCAAACGGCTCGGAGATTCCGCCCATGGATTTCGCCCGGAAATTATGCACGACCGAGAAGTCCGCCGGAACCACGAACGAACCGTCCGCATGTTCAAATTGTACATAGGTCTGCCCGCAGACGGCAGCCAGAAAGATGGCCCAGTCCTGTTCATTCCGCATGTTACCCATCCCGCATCCCGCCCTTCTTTCTATCTGTGTATGATCAGCAGGCGGGATTGGTGCCTATGGAACCTTTATGAATTCGCTATTGCGTCGAAATCCACATGCGTCAATTGTATGGATACTTCCCACAGTCTGGCCGCCACAGCAGCATCCAGCCCCTGCGGAGCGATCTTGCCCGGCTTTGGCAAGCCCCTTGTTTCTGAGAGTCTGCCGGGACCATAATAAGTTCCGGACTTCGCGTCCGGCGATGTCGCGGCGAAGAGCGTCGGAAGCGCGCCTTGCGCGGCTGGCTGGAAGAAGACCGGACCCAATAGCCTGCGCAACATTCCCGCGGAGCTATTCGGTCCGGACCCGTTGAGAATCAGCTCCGTGCGTGAAACACCCGGATGAGCAGGAAGGCTCAATAGGCCCCAGCCCGACGCGTCACTGCGCCGCTGCAGCTCCAGTGCGAACATGATCATGGCAATTTTTGATTGCGCATAAGCTTTCATGGCATGATAACGGCGTTCAAATTGCAGGTCGTCAAAATGTATTGAGCCGCTCCGGTGGGCAACACTGCCCAGGCTTATCACACGCGGTTTGTTTCCTTTGCGCAGTAAAGGCATCAGATGCGCAGTCAACGCGAAATGTCCAAGGTAATTCGTACCGAATTGAAGCTCAAAGCCATCTTTCGTGATTTTGCGGGTAGGAGGTGTCATTACTCCTGCATTATTGATTAGCAGATCCAGACTGTGCCGCTCCTTATTCATCCTTGCGCCGAACGCCTGTACCGACTCTAGGCTGGCAAGATCCAGCTCTTCAAAACGGATGTTGGCTGAGGGAACACTACTGCGGATTTTTTTCACCGACTCTGCTCCCTTTGCGGCATTGCGGCCAGCGAGTATGACTTCTGCCCCATTTTTGGCCAGCTCCAGCGCCGTTTCGTAGCCGATGCCTCCTGTACCGGTAACGATGGCCGAGCGGCCCTGCTGTGAGGGAATATTTGAAGCTGTCCATTTTGGGAATTTCTCCATCTTTTCTTTCTCTCCTTTGCCCTGTTTGACTGTATCTATGGCTCATACCAGAATGTTTAACATCCGGCCTGAATTGTAAGTTGGCGAGCCGTTCGATATACTTAATGCTAATACTTAGAGGGTTATCGAAGTCAAGCAGTCATTACAATACCCATTTCGAGGTGAAAGAGGATGTACAGTATCAATGAAGTAGCTGCGATTTGTGAGGTGACGGCGCATACACTCCGCTTTTACGATAAGGAGGGATTGTTGCCCTTTGTGGGACGCAATGGAGCGGGAAACCGCATATTTTCTGATGGTGATTTATCACTTGTCAAAGTGATTTGCTGCCTGAAAAACACCGGAATGCCGATTAAAGATATCAAAAAATACATCGAATTGATTATGGAAGGCGATTCGACCAAGGAGACACGGCGAAGTATTATGATCGAGCACCGTAAGGAAGTACTGCGGCAGATGGATGAATTGAAGAAAAATCTGAACATTATTGATTTGAAGGTTGCTCTCTACGACACCAATAATTACGATTTGCTACGGGAGATATAACTGCTGGCAGTTAGAGTTATCTCTAAGTGTTGATAGCCAACAGAATACATACATAAGATGAACATAAGAAGATTCAGCCGCTAACAGTTCGATTATACATAACATGGAGGTTTGAATTTTGATCGAGGAACGTATTTCATTAGGGCAGCTAGCGATAAACGTGAGGCATTCATTAAACAGCAAGCCTGCTATTCTGTTTCTTCATTTCAGCGGCGGGAACCTCAACATGTGGGAGGGGATTCTCCCGCAGTTTGCACAGGACTACAGCATCATTGCTCCCGATATCCGGGGACATGGTCAATCGGACAAACCGGAAACCGGCTATCATATCGATCAGATGGCTGAGGATATGTATTTGCTGCTGCAGCATTTGCAGGTAGACAAGTGCCATATCGTCGGCAGCTCGATGGGAGCAGAGGTTGGCCTGAGTCTGGCGGCGGCGCATCCGGAGAGAGTGTTATCCCTGGTCTGCGAAGGCGCACTTAATAATGAATTCGGCGAATACGGAATATTCCAAGGTACAGCAGAAGAAATTGTGCAGAGAAAAGAACAGCTGCGTGCAGAATTGGGTGAGCGGGAAGAACGGATCTTCAACAGTATAGAGGAGTATGTTGCCGAACAACGGGCGGAGCTGACAGCGGAGGGGCTGTGGAATGAATATTTCTCGGCCTTTTATGAACATAGTCTGCAGCAGCTTCCGGACGGCAAGTACACCTACTGTTATCTGAACCGTGTGAGGACCGAATATATCGTGAAGTTCTGGGATCTGTCATTTGAGCAGTATTATCAGAAAATAGAGTGTCCGGTACTATTCCTCCCCAGCGAAGAAGAGTGGGCTGACGAGTCCATCCGCCGCAATCTGGACGCTTTCGCAGGGCTGCTGGACAGCTATGAAATCACACGCATTCCAGATTCCCTTCATGCTTATGTCTGGATGCAGCTGCCGCTTCCTGCAGGCCAGGCTGTGAAGAACTTCCTGAATAAGCAGCTATAATCACAGATAAAGAGCCCGGTCCTGGAGACGCTTCTCCGGGTCCGGGCTCTATTCGTGCTAGCTTTTAATCAGAGCTACTCTCATCCTTAACTTCACGGTCCGGCAGCTGTGTAACATAACTGTCCGACATCCGCAGAAGCTCAAGTGCGCGGGTGAACTCATCCTCTGTCGATTGCAGGAGCTCCGTCCCGTCACCGGATAATGTATAATGCTGTCCGTCTTCGAACCCGCTGCCGGATAAGAAGAGCTCTTCGTTATTAACGAAGGAGCCCGTAGGCAGATAATAGCGCTGCGGGAGCAGGTTATAATGGGTCTGATTCAATAAATCCTGTCCGAAATGAATATGATAGTCCAGCGGCACACCGAGCAGATTCGCTACAGTAGGGAGAATGTCAACCTGTCCGCCCAGCTGCTCCTTCACGCTTGGAGACGTAATGCCGGTAGCTGATATGATGAGCGGGATATTAATCAGATCGCGTTCATTATATTCATGCCCCAGAATTTCCTCCATTAAGACTTTATCATCATCCTTGAGCGAGAAAATAGGAAGTCCCCGGTGATCACCATAAAGCACAACCACACTGTTATCCCATACCCCGCTGCTTTTGAGTTCATCCATAAATTGACCCAGCGCATAATCGGCATAGTTCTCGGCACGGATATAGTCTCCCACAAGCGTACCTTCGTAACGTTCCGGCAGTGTCATCTTATATTTGCTCTCTGGAATGGTGAACGGGTTATGCGATGACATCGAGATTACGTGTGAATAGAAGGGCTGTTCGTTCTGGTCCATCCGGGCCAGCTCTGACGATGTTTTGTTATACAGGACCTCATCCGATGAACCATAGAAGACAGTATCGTCTTCACCGAAGTAGGCTTTGTCATAATAACGGTTAAACCCAAGCGCATCGTAGAGTTCTCCGCGGTTCCAGAAGTCGACTTCATTCGTATGGAAGGTTGCCGTGTCGTAGCCTTGGGCCTGCAGGAGCTTCGGCAGACTCGGCAGGTCTTTAGGTGCATACATTTCTGTAGCCGGACCATCCGGCGGAACATAGAAGGAAGTATTTACGATAAACTCGGCATCCGATGTGTTACCTTGACCCACCTGCTGAAAGAACCGGGGGAAGTAATAACTCTCGGCGGCAAGCTTATTCAGGTTAGGTGTAATTTCTGTTCCGTCAACCGACAGATTGATCAGGAAGTTCTGGAAAGACTCCATTTGCAGGATGATCAGATTCTTACCCTTGGCGGCCCCGTACATGACCGGATTGGCTAGGGTCTGAATGCCTTTGGTCTTATCAATGCCTGCCTGTGAGATTTCCGCTTGATTAATCGGCTCTTCCTCCGGCTCACCCAGCAGGGCATAAGCTTCATAATTGAGGATCCCCATTTGTTCGGCTTTGACATTCTCGTTCATACTGGCCTTATTCGGAAAAATATTCATCATACACATGACAAGTGAAACACAGAACAAGGCAGCGACCGCCTTGCGGTTACTGGGGCGTGACATTGAGTGCTTCCAAGCCAGCGCCTTCTTGCGTCTGAGCATAACCAGGCTGATAATGATAATGTCTACGAAAATAAGCATATATTGAGGGTGCACGACGGCGAATATACTTTTCTTGACGGCTCCCACCTGCTTGACCTGGCCGAAGACCTGAGAAGTAGCAATAATGCCAAAATGATTATGATAGACAATCAGAGAGAAGAATAAAACGGTAATAAGCAGATTGACGAGCATATAGATGGCAATTTTCCGCTTTGTGGCGAACCATTCGATGAGGCAGAACAGCAGCAGCACAAAAGGAATCTCTTTCAGCCATGTGGTCCAGGTCGGCCCGTCTTCGAACAGGTAATACCAGGCGAAATAGCTTTTAACTAGCATAATTAGGGAGAAGAATAGAATCGATCTTTTACTGAGCGAGCGTGATTCCTTAAACGGCATTGCGTATGCGCATCCTTTTCTATTTAATCTTTTCATTTTATTACATGGGAGAGTTCAAAATCAACTAGATTTAAGGCAGCGGGATTTAAAATAAAGATGTAAATCCGCAGCTTTTACGTTATCCTCATATAAGCGATCCGAAAAAACACTAAAGAACTTAATTAGCGCAGGAGGAACATAGATGTCAAAAGAATTCTCACGGCAATATACCGAAAGTGTGAAGCTGGAATTATTGAACAGACTCGGACTGAAGCAGGTGTACTTCAAAGGGCAGCAAGGTGATGATCTGCTGTATGAGGCAACGGGCTTTGACCGCGGGACGGCGCATAAATTCTGTGTCCGGACGAAGAAGGGAACCATCGACGAGTGGGTCGGCGGCAAATGGATGAAGGTCCGCAGCTTCACGATTGCCACAAGGCGGGAGGGATCAGAATGAGTGGGGACGCGTATTTACAGGTACATCGGCTGGCTGAAATCGAGCATTTGAAGATTCACGGCAGAACGACCGGCGGCTTGGACCCGGTTACGTTATTCTGGACGGGCAGTGCCATCGAGCTGAATGTCCAGGCTTCCGGGCTGTGGATTGAAGTGGAATCCGGTTATGACCAATACGAATCCTGGATCAGTATCTTGATCAACTCCGTTCCGGTCAGCAGACAGATGCTGAATGCCGGAAGGCACTGGATCTGTGTATTCCGCGGAATGAACCTTGACACCGTGAAGAATATCCGGATTGTAAAAGAGGTTCAGGCGATGAGCGGCGACCCGGGCTGCTATCTGCAGTTCCATGCGGTCCGGACAGACGGAGCGTTCCTGCCGGTTGAAGCGAAGCCCTACCGGCTGGAGTTCATCGGCGACAGCATCACTTCAGGTGAAGGCGTTATCGGAGCCCGGGAGGAGCTGGACTGGATACCGGCCTGGTTCAGCGGAGTACATAATTATACGGCTATGACTGCAGACGCAGTACAGGCAGAATACCGGGTGATCTCGCAGAGCGGATGGGGTGTGCTCACCAGCTGGGATAACAATCCGAAGGGTAATCTTCCAGATATCTACGAGCAAGTCTGCGGTCTGCTCACCGGAGAGCGTAATGAAGCGCTCGGAGCGCATAAGGAGAACGACTTCGAATCCTGGCAGCCGGATGTCGTGGTCGTTAATCTTGGTACTAATGATAACGGTGCATTTCATTCCCCGGAATGGGTGGATGAAGGTACCGGGCAGAGATATAAGCAGCGGCTGAAGGAAGACGGCAGTTATCATGAAGACGATCTGGCAGCGTTTGAGGCGGCCGTGGTGAAATTTCTGGGCAAGCTGAGACGTTATAACAACACTGCCCATATTCTCTGGGCGTATGGCATGCTGGGCATTCCGCTGATGCCGGCGATATATCGTGCTGTGGATGCTTATATCCAGTCAACTGGCGACAAGAAAGTGTCAGTGTTTCAATTGCCGGATATGACGGACGAAACGGCGGGAGCAAGAACCCATCCTGGGTTACTGGCCCATCAGCAGACGGCGCGAGAGTTAAGCGGCTATATTAAGGGATTGTTATCAGGATCATAAGCAGGCCGATAATCAAGTTCTTATTAATAGTGCGGGAATAATGGTTGCGTGACGCTCATCAGCGGATGAGCGTTTTTTGCTGTGTAAGGGGTGCCCGGAAATTATGATATTCGTCTGTTGGGGATAAGTTTCATTGGAATTTGGGGCAGATCCTTCTCCGTCTGAAGAAAGAAGGTGATTTTGTCGGAGTCCCTCTGATCCCGCCGAAAGCGGGCGGTATGAGAAAAACAAAGGGATAAATCCCTCTAATTTCGCCGAAAGTGGGCGGCATGGGAAAATTAAAGGGATAAATCCCTCTGATTTCGCCGAAATTGGGCGGCACGGGAAAATTAAAGGGATAAATCCCTCTGATTTCACCGAAAGTGGCTGGCATGGGAAAATCAAAGGGATAAATCCCTCTGATTAGCAGGATGAGGGGCCCTGAATTCGCCGAAAGTGGGCGGGAAGCTGGGATGAGGGGCAGAAGTGCCCCTGAATCCACCGAAAGTGGGCGGGAGGCGGAAATGAGGGGCAGAAGTGCCCCTGAATTCGCCGAAAGTGGGCGGGAAGCGGGGATGAGGAGTAGTATTGCGCTTAATTTCCCCGGGGGAACTGTACAGAGGGAGCTGTCCCAGAAGAAGTCTGAGGGGAGCATGTGGTGGCCTACAATCTCCAAAGTTGCTAAAGGCCGGATAAGCCGCATAATGCATAAACTCCAGTTGGATTCTTTTGCCGGGCGACGTTACTCCTGTCCTTCATTTGACAAACAAACCGTCCAGACGGTATAGTAAATACAGGGGTGATTCACATGAACAGTAATTCCAAACGCAATTCGATTCTGGCAGCCGCTTCAACCGTCGTGAAGCATCAAGGAATTGAGAAGCTGACACTTGAGGCGGTGGCCGCCGAAGCAGGGGTGAGCAAAGGCGGTCTGCTGCATCATTTTCCGAATAAGGACGCCTTAATTCATAGCATGGTGTCAGGAATAACGAATGAATTCATAACCGATGTTCAGAATAGGGCAGCCCGGGATACACGGGATCAAGGGAAATGGAGCCGGGCCTATTTGCAGTCCACCGTCGAAGCAGATAAGGAAGCGCAGGGCATGAACGTAGCGCTTAACGCAGCGCTTTTTAGCAACGGGGATCTGCTGGATGACCTTCGGAAACAGTACTCCGTCTGGCAGGAGAACATTGAGAACGATGGACTTGATCCGGTGATCTCCTCGATGGTCCGGCTGGCTGTAGACGGCTTGTGGTTATCGGAGGTTTTTGGAATCGGCGATCTCAGCAGCGAAATGCGTGACAAGGTCGTCCGCAAATTGCTGGAGATGATTAATTAGGAGGTAACCCAAGTGAATTCTTATGTATTATTGTCGTTGGCTATAGTGAGTGAAGTCTTCGGCAGCTCCATGCTCAAGGCATCGAACGGGTTCAAAAGACTGCTTCCATCCATTGCGGTGGTCGCCGGCATGGGGCTGGCGTTCTTCAATCTGTCGCTGGCGCTGAAAGAGATTCCCCTCGGGACGGCTTATGCCATCTGGTCAGGTGTAGGAACGGCGTTAACCGCATTGGTCGGCGTACTGGTCTATAAAGAAAGTCTGAATGTCAAAAAAGTAGCAGGACTGCTCCTCATCATTGGCGGTGTGGTGCTCCTGAAGCTTTCAACGGAGGGTTGAACTGTGAAAAGTTATCTTGCACTAAGTATTGCCATCATCTCGGAAATCTTCGGCACAACGATGCTCAAGCTCTCCGACGGATTCAGCACTGTGCTGCCGTCTATCGGAGTGGTGATTGGAATGGGTGTGGCTTTTTACAGCTTATCCATTAGTCTCAGAACCATACCGTTAAGCCTGGCTTATGCCATCTGGTCCGGGGCAGGGACGGCGCTGACTGCACTCATCGGCATCCTGATCTGGAATGATCCCTTCAACCTGCTCACCGGTATCAGTCTGCTTATCATTATCGGGGGGCTCGTCTTGCTGAATTCCTCCAGTCATGCCGGGCAGGCAGCAGAGCATACACCCGCCAAATAGCATAGAAATAACAAAAGACTGATTGGAGCCATGACAAAGGCCTCCATCAGTTTTTTTGCAAGGATAAGAATCTATAGGTGTCCGTGTATCGTTACAGAATTAGGTCTTGCCTATCCAGCCTCCGGTATGCTGAAATGGAAGGGGAGACGAATATGAAGTAGGCGATAAGGAGAGACCGGAATGAGGAAGATGTACATTATAGCTGCCGCATGGCTCAGTCTGCTACTGCTTGCGGCATGCAGTGATGGCGTCAGTAACGGTTCAGGCGGGAACAGCGCAGATTCAAGTCTGGCTGCGGCTCCGGCGGCGGGTAATCGGGCAATTCATGAACCAGATCGTACAAGCGGGCCTGGAAGCAGTGATCCGGTGTATTCCGGACCTGTATACAAGGTCGTAATCGATCCGGGGCATGGCGGTGAAGACCCGGGTGCGACTTCTGTGAGCGGACGGTTTGAGAAGGAGTTCAACCTCAGCGTATCACAGGCAATAGCAGAGAAGCTGGCGGATGATCCGCAGCTTCAGATTGAGCTTACCCGGACCGGGGATGCTTTCATTTCTACGCATGAGCTGTACCGGCCGGAGTTCGCGAATGACCTTCCGGCAGATTTATTTATCTCCATCCATGGTAATACCTATGAGGATGCATCGGCATCGGGCACGGAGTCCTTTTATTATCATGACGAATCACTGGTTTTTGCCGAGACTATACATAAGCATGTTATTCTGGCTACCGGGCTCAAAGACCGCGGAGTCAAGGCTGCGAACTTCTTTGTGCTGCGGGAGACGGAGATGCCGTCCGTGCTGCTGGAACTGGGGTATTTGACCAACCCGGGCGATGAAGCGAAGATGTGGACCAATGAGTTCCAGGAAGCAGTGGCCTCATCCATCGCGGATGGAATCAAGGAATACTTGCAGCTGGATTGAAGGGATAGTAGTTACGTCATATTGGACAGGGAGAACTTATGAACCGGATTCTAATTCTCGGATCAGGAGGCTCGGGCAAATCCACCTTGGCACGGCAGCTCGGCGGTCTGCTCCATCTTCCGGTTGTGCATCTGGATTCCCATTTCTGGAACCCGGGCTGGATTCCCAAGCCGGATGAGGAATGGGACGGGCTGGTCCGGCAATATACGGAGCAAGAGCAGTGGATTATGGATGGCAATTACTCAAGGACGATGGATATCAGGCTCAAGCGGGCGGATGTCATCATTTTTCTGGATCTGCCTAGGCTCTTATGTATGTACCGGATTGTGAAGCGGCGTCTGATGTATCATAACCAAACCAGACCCGATATGAACGAAGGCTGTCCGGAGAAGCTCGACTGGGCGTTCGTGAAGTGGGTCTGGAACTACAAGACACGAAGCCGCGACAACACCATTGCAAGACTCCGGCAGGCCGGCGCTCATCAGCAAGTCATCACCGTTACCTCCAGACGACAGGTCAAGGCGTTAATCAGAAGCTTTGCGGATGCCGGACCTTTTGGCTAAGTATTCGTGGTGTGCGGGATTATAGAAGAATAGGCAGTGTTACCGGAGAACCCGTTGTGTGTGTTATGGGTTCTTTGGGGTGTATGAACAGAAGATTAGCGCCGCCGATACAGCCCCTTCCGGTCCAGCTGCAGCTGACTTGAGCTCAGAAGGATGATGAATTCCTCCACAGCGGATATAGTAGCTACGGTGCATACAACAGCAGTCCAGACACCTTGATGAATATACGGAAGCAGCAGAGGTGTGATAAATAACAGGATTCCGGCGAGCTTGTTGCCATAGGTATGAATGCTGCCGTAGGTCCGGAATCTGCGCAGTGCGGTCAGCATGGAGGCACCCCGGATTAAGGCGATCAGCATGATCCAGAGGAGAACCCCGGGTGTAAGTCCAAGGAACGGATACAATGTATATAATGCGGCGCCTACCAGCGTCATGTCAGCCAGGGAGTCAAGCTTGGCGCCGAGACTGCTGGTTGTTCCGGTTTTTCTGGCAATCGGCCCGTCCAGCATATCTGTGATTCCGCACAGGATATAGACAGCGGTGAAGCCCGCGCCCAGCGGCTCAAGACATAACAGCAGGAGTGCCAGCAAGGTCCGGCTGAGCGTTATGCAGTTGGGTATAAGCTTCATTTCAACCCTCCGTCTTCCCGCTGGGGAAAATTGCTTTTTATATAGTATCTATGCTTCATTATCATTAAAATAGAGCGGATTGTCTTCATATATATCAACTATATTATGGCAGAATTATTGCTGCTCCAGGGGCAGTACCCGTCAATCTGGTGCAGGAACTGTCGGACCCGGTCTTGGGATAGCTGTTAATCTGATGGTGAGGAAAGGGTGATAAACGATGAACCTGCTCGAAAATATGAACGCGGCACTCTCCTATATTGAAGAGCAGCTGGAGGGTGAGGTGGATGTCAGGGAGGCAGCGAGGCGGGCGTTATGCTCGGAGTATCATTTCACGCGGATGTTCTCCTTTCTGGCAGGTATTCCGCTGTCGGAATATATCCGCCGCAGACGTCTCACATTGGCCGCATTCAAACTGCAGGGCAGCCAGCAGCGGATTATTGATCTGGCCCTGGAATTTGGTTATAGTTCACCGGATGCCTTCACCAAGGCCTTCCAGCTGGTTCACGGCGTGACGCCGTCGGAAGCAAGAAGTGCAGGGACACCGCTGAAGGCCTTTCCCCGGATGACTTTTCAATTAACGATCAGAGGAGGCAGTGAAATGAATTACCGTATGGAAGAGAAAGCGGCCTTTAGCATCGTCGGACTGAAGAAAAGGGTGCCTATCCAGTTCAACGGAGTGAATCCGGAAATCGCAGCGATGTGGCAGAGTCTCAATATGGAGATCATTACAGAATTGAAGCAGCTGTCCAACATCGTTCCTGCCGGGATGATCAGCGCATCGGTGAATTTCTCCGAAGGGCGGATGGAGGAACGGGGGGAGCTCGATCATTATATTGGTGTAGCTACCACACTGGACTGTCCTCCGTCCTATGCCAAGCTTGAAGTCCCTGCGTCTACATGGGCTGTATTTGAAGCGGTGGGGCCGTTTCCGGATACGCTCCAGAATATCTGGGGCCGGATTTATTCCGAATGGTTCCCCTCTTCCAATTACGAGCAGGTCGAAGGGCCGGAGATCCTCTGGAATGAGAGCAAGGATACAACCTCGCCAGCGTACAAAAGTGAAATATGGATACCTGTACAGGAATCGAAACTCCTTTAATTGTCCCTGTGCCTGAGCTTAAGATGGGTGGATTTTCCTGTCCAAATGAATCGTGTCTCCCGCAATGGGGTAATGGTAGTCTAGCACTACAGACTAGGAGGCACACGTCATGGAATGGACTTTGGAAGATGTGGAAGAAGTGAGCCGGCAGCATCCTAATTCTTTCTTTATTCCCTCCCGGCAAGAACGGATGACCCAGAACCCAGGAAGAATGGTTAGGCTGCATTTCATCCTGACGAACCCGAAAGAAGGAGAACCCCGCGCTGAACGGATGTGGGTGGAGATTACCGGGCAAGATCCGGTTACCGGACGTTATACGGGGCTGCTGACGAATGTGCCGGGAGTGATACAGACGCTGCAACCTGGAGCTACCGTGGAATTCGAGCCCAGACATATTGCCCGGACAATTCTGCGAGAAGGCGACCCGGCGTGGGTCGAGGCAGGCGAGAAGGCGGCGCTGGTGACCAAGAAATGCATGCTGCCCGGAAGCGGGGTTCGCTGGATGTACCGTGAAGCAGCCACACGGGAGCAGGATAGCGGATGGAGGCTATTCACCGGGGATGAGGATGGAGCATACCTGAGTGATCCCAAGAATACCGCGATCATGAATGTGTACGATCTGATTGACCGCGACCCGGGCTTACTGGAGCCTTTTAGAGGAGCTGTAGGTACGGCATTTGAACGGAGCGGCCCGGATGCAGCAT
Source organism: Paenibacillus phytohabitans (assembly GCF_013141775.1). GTDB lineage: Bacteria > Bacillota > Bacilli > Paenibacillales > Paenibacillaceae > Paenibacillus_AQ > Paenibacillus_AQ phytohabitans. Next base: position 532,328 of record NZ_WHOB01000016.1, on the reverse strand, counting down.
GGGTAGAAGTTAAGAATTGGCGGTAAGCATAATATGCGGGGCTGGCGGTGTGCAGAAATCTGTGGCCGGCAGCCTTTTTGCGGTCAGAATCGAACATATACCTAACGGGCGTATTACTGAGAGGAAAAAGAAATTATAGATCGAACCGGATATCATCACGCAACAGCATTACCGGAATCAGGAGTTGGTGTTCACTTATTCAACCTATTTAGATCACCCTAATTGGTAATCATCCCGTCAAATAGCCAGATATCATTCTCTCTGGTAAATTGAAAGTAGATCTCTACAGCGCCTTCATCGACCTTGGCTACACCGATCTCCGCCGAATTGTCTGCAGATTTGTTGAAAAAGCGGTATTGCAGATTACGGAACGTTACTGAATCCAGCAGCCGGTTCTCATGATCGCTGGCTTTAAAGGTATCCGGAGTAACGGCCTCCTTAGTCTGAGGTTGCGAAGGCGGTTCTGACAGCAGATTTTTCAGCGCTTCATTCTCTTTTTGGAGGAAATCGAGTTTCTGGGCATCCAGCTGAACCTGAGTTTCATTCACTGTCCCGCCTGCTGAATTCTCTTCACAGGCTGCCAGTAAGAAGACACAAGCTAATAGTATGATAGTTTTTTTCAAAAAAGATATCCTCCCTCTAGTGATTGAAATGTTATTATTGGTATTATTATCCTATTATAACAGGCTCATATCAAGCTTAAGACGTTTCCCTATGGAGGTGAGTTCATTGAGGCGGGTATACTTATTGCTGCTCGCAGTACTGCTCCTAAATGGCTGTAGTACGGATAAGGAGGCAGAGCGCGCTGCTGGGCAGAACGTTATGCCGCAAGAAATGCCCGGAGATTTCGACTTTCTGGTCCGGTATGGCTATGGAGAAGCTACCAAGAATGAGATCAATACGTATCAGGATATAGTGGTAAAGGATCTGATCATGAACGGGACAGCGAGTGCGAATGTTACTCTGACCGGGGATGAGATGCGCAGCATCTATGACCAGATGAAGGAAATCAACATTATGGGGACGCTGGAGCTTGTGCCCGCCAGGCAGAGTTGTGCCGTCACCCCTTACCAGGAAGACAGCTGGCAGATAACTGTAGACGGAGTTACACGTGATTTGAGCTGGTCCGGTGAGACTTGTGAGCTTACAGATGATGCCGGGCAGCTGCTGGAGCTGCGGAACTTCATCGCGGACATCGTAGCCGGTAAGGAGGCGTACAAAGAATTGCCGGAAGCCGAGGGCGGTTATAATTAATAATATTGTATTTAAAGTGTACGTCTGCAAGCGTACTTCTTCAGTCCGATCCCAAGGGATCGGATTTTTGTTTTAATAAGACGTGGGAAAAGCAATCCGGCGGATGAGAGGCAAGTTTATATTCAGTTTAAAAAAGTCGGTTACCATCCTAATACATTCAGTTGTCTAGGAGGAATAAGGGATGAAACAAGTACAACAATCAGGAAGAGCGCAGGAGACTGGCAGCTATGCCATCGAAGCGCAGGGGCTTGTCAAAACGTACGGCAGCAACCGCGCGGTCGATGGTGTGGATCTCAAGGTCGGCACGGGCATGATCTATGGGGTGCTGGGTCCGAACGGGGCAGGGAAAACGACAGTAATCCGCATGCTGGCCACCTTACTGCGGCCTGACGCAGGTTCGGCGCGTATCTTCGGACATGATGTGGTTAAAGAACCGCAGATCGTGCGTCAGTTAATCGGAGTAACGGGTCAATATGCATCGGTGGATGAGTCACTCAGTGCGACAGAGAATCTGATTATCTTCTCCAGACTGCTCGGACTGGGACGCGCCGAATCGAGAAATAAGGCTGAAGAGCTGCTGGAGGAGTTCGGTCTGACGGAAGCGGCCAAGCGTCCGCTGAAGAATTTCTCCGGCGGGATGCGCCGGCGGCTGGATCTGGCTGCCAGTCTGATTGCGCAGCCGCCGCTCATTTTTCTGGATGAACCAACGACCGGACTTGATCCGCGGACGCGCAATCAAATGTGGGACACCATCCGGCGGCTTGTATCGACCGGGTCAACCGTATTGTTAACCACGCAGTATCTGGAAGAAGCGGATCAGCTGGCTGACCGGATTGCCGTGATCGACACCGGAAAGGTGGTTGCAGAGGGCACCGTAGATGAATTGAAGGCTTCCGTCGGCAACTCCTCGCTGCATCTGAAGGTCTTGAACCCGCAGGATATGGGGAATGCCCGTCTAATCGTCGAGCGGGTGCTTCAGGTGCGGTCCAATGTATCGTCAGAATCCGCAAAAATCATGGCGCCGATGGGCGATGTTGACCGGGTAACCGACCTGCTGATCGCGCTTCGCGGGGCGGGAATTCCGCTGCTGGAGATGAGTGTGCAGAAGCCGACGCTCGATGAAGTATTCCTCACCTTAACCGGTGATGGAGTGAAGGAAGAGGCCGGATATGCATCCGGATCAGCCAAGAACAAACAGGGGGTAATGGCATGAGTACATTCATCAAGCCGGGGACAGAACGGCGTCTGAAGAATCATACAGGCTTCGGCCAGGCGGTACGCAATTCTTTAACGATGGCCTACAGGGGGCTGCTCAAGATCCGGCGGACACCGGAACAATTATTTGACGTCACGTTCCAGCCGATCATCTTCACGCTAATGTTCACCTATATCTTTGGCGGGGCAATTGCCGGTGATGTAGCAAGCTATTTGCCGGTGATTATACCTGGTATTCTAGTGCAGACCGTAATTACGACCTCTGTCGTCACAGGTGTCCAGCTGCGGGAGGATATGGAGAAAGGTGTGTTTGACCGCTTCAAATCACTGCCGATCGCACGGATTGCTCCTCTGGCTGGCGCGCTGCTCGCAGATACTATCCGTTATACCATTGCTACTGTTCTTACCTTCGTTATGGGTTACATCATGGGCTTGCGCCCAGAAGGCGGCATCGGAAATGTTGCGCTTGCAGCGGTACTTGTAATCGGATGCTCATGGGCGATCAGCTGGATCTTCGCTTTCTTCGGTGTAATCGCCCGGACAGCTTCCAGCGTGCAAGGGATCTCGATGATCGTACTGTTCCCGTTAACCTTCCTCTCGAATGCGTTCGTGCCGGTTGATACGATGCCGAAATGGCTGCAGTGGTTTGTAAACATCAATCCAATTTCACATCTGGTCACTGCCGTCCGTAATCTGGTCAACAATGGAACGGTAGGCAGCGATCTGGTCTATTCCCTCGTCGGAGCGGCAGTCATTGTTGCCATCTTCGCTCCGATCACGGTGCGTGCGTATATGCGCCGTACGTAATCCGCTTTACTGAGAGACGTTAACGGATGTAGAAATACATCGGGTTAGCGTCTTTTGTGCTTTTGGCAGGAAATGATGGATCAAATGTTGAAGTTTATTCTATATTTAACTATTTAGCTTGAACTGGAGAACTTCCGGATTCGCAGCACGTCTTGCCCGAATTGCAGGTTATGGGTTATCTCCTACGGGACTACCGCTCATGTTATAACTGTAATTTGTACAACTATAATGCTTCATTCCTGCGCAGGAACAGTTTTAATTGCACTTTGTACACTTATAAATGGCTTCTTTGCTGTAAAAGAACAATTTCCCTATTTTTAATTGTACAGAATGCAGTTATTCCTAGACATGCGGTTTTTCGCCGCCTTTTAATTGCACAAAATACAACTATTATCCGCTATTCACTCCACGCTGCTCCTAAAGATTAATCTGCGCATACTATTTAAGGGGGAAGAACTCAAATGATATATCTGCTTGATCATAGCGGTAAGGAAAGATGGTATTTCGAAGTGGATGAGGAAGGCTGGGCGTTCAGACAAACTATAAGAACCGGAACATACATAAAGGTCTAAATGTAACAGCTGATATTATAGGGTACGACGAAGTGAATTATTGGTTTATTTTAGGGAATCCGAGAATTATAGATATGCAGTAAAAGTTACGATCGCAAGAAAGGGCGTAATCATGAACAAATTTGCGGGAATAGGAACCAGCACAATCAAATACGCAATCCTGAATTTCATTCTGGTCATTACTAATCTGCTCTTATACGCTTCAGGGCCGGATGGCGGCGGAACCGGGGACCGGGAAGAAGGGTTATATTTCTATCAGCTGTACTTGGTCTGTCTTGCCGTAGTGTTCGTTGTATATGGTGTATGGTCAGTGACTTCGGGAAGACACAAGAAGAGCATCAGAGGCTTGACTGCTATCCCTGTGTTGTTGTCTTCGGTTTGTATCAGTGGTCTCTTGATCTATACAATCAGCAAGAACAAGAGCCTGTACGACGAAATCTGGCTAAATAATTCAGGTTCGGAAGTCTTGGCGCTTAACGCAGACTTTCTAATCTATCTAGTATACTTCTTCCTGCTGTTCGCCATTTGCATCAGTGTGCTGGGGATTTTCTCTAGAAACAAATTGTCTATACTTGGACTGCTGCTGAATCTGTCTTTGTTCTATCTGCACTTTTACGCTTTTGCGGTATGGATTTGATACAGCCAGCGGCTAGATGGTAATGCTGACTTCTCCGCTTGAAAGATACTCCTCGTCACCATTCTCATATCTGACCTTCAGACGGCAGTCGTTATCAATGTCAATAGCTGTCGCCCCGCGTTGTTTGTTATCCTTCATCACCGTTACAGGCTTACCAAGGGAAAGGATTCGTTGTCTATATTCGGAGAGAAACGGTCTGTCCGTTAAATGCGCATAGTATTCCATGAAATGATTCAGCACTTCTGCCGCGAGCCGGCAGCGGAGATCATCATAATGATTGCTTTCGGAAAATACAGACGTTGCAATCCCGCCAAGCCCGTCAGGAAAGCCGGCCGCCGGTAGGGTTACATTGATGCCAATGCCGAGAACGGCGTAATCCAGCAAGCCATTCTCCAATGATAAGGAAGCTTCGGTGAGAATTCCGCACACCTTTTTGCCGTCCATGAATACGTCATTGACCCACTTAATCTGCGTGTCTTTACCGGATACGCTCTCGATGGCCAGGGCAACGGCGGCGGCTGCGGAGGTCGTCAGAAGAATGGATTCTGCCGCAGATAGCTTGGGGCGCAGCAGGATGCTCATGTAGATGCCCGTTCCCCGCGGTGAAAAGAAGGGCCGGCCATTTCTTCCGCGGCCGGCAGTCTGCTCTTCCGAGAGGATCACTTTCCCTTCAGCCTCTCCAGTTGCGGCCAGGATTTTTACTGCTTCGTTCGTTGAAGGTATAGTCTTGTAAACCTCAAGGCGCAGCTGTTGACCCTGTGGTTTCAGGTGTTTCGAAATGGCACCGGCAGATAAAATATCCGTTAGTGGGGATAAGGAATACCCTTTATTGGTTACAGCCTGTATGGAGTAACCGTCTGTCTGCAGCGACTTGATGGCTTTCCAGACTGCGCTGCGTGTTACGGATAACTGCCCTGCGATCTCCTCGCCGGATATATAACCGCCTTTGTTGCTGCCCAGCAAGGATAGAATTTGTTCTTTAACTGTCATGAAAATAACCCTCCAGAAATATTACGATCCGATCAATCCTATTCGATTATATTAACATGCTTAGATAACAATAGGAAAACGAAGGTGTTATTTTCGCTATATTGTGAACCAAATAAATTAAATTGGTTTACAATAGAGAGGGTCTCCATTATAATTCAGCGTACTGGCTGTATTCTTTAACCAGAGCACAACCTTTATTTTATCCAATGGAGGTCAATATCTTGAAGACAAAAGAACTTGTATATGCCGCATTATTCGCTGCACTCATCGCGGTGCTCGGTATGATTCCGCCCCTGCCCCTTGGCTTCATTCCTGTTCCGGTCACTGCTCAGACGCTTGGGGTCATGCTGGCCGGCTGTTTTCTGGGCAGGCGGATGGGTACCCTCAGCCTGGTTGTTTTTATCATTCTCATAGCCCTCGGATTGCCGGTACTGACCGGCGGGCGCGGCGGACTGGCGTTGCTCGTTGGACCGTCTTCCGGATACATATTCAGCTGGCTGGTCGCGGCAGGCTTCATCGGCTGGTGCTCCGAGAAAATCTGGCGCAGGGTCCGCATCTGGAAACTGATAGCCGTCAACCTGATCTTTGGCGTATTGCTGGTGAATCTGATTGGCGCACCCGTCATGGCCTTAATTACAGATACACCGGTCTGGACCGGACTGATTGGGGCTTTGGCCTTTCTTCCCGGAGACATGATCAAAGCGGTTATTGCGGCCGTCATAACGATGCAGCTGAAAGAAATCAGCCCCATTGAAGATCAAGCGGGGGTGTGAGCATACCCATGAACCTTGTACAGCACATTTTAGAACGTGGACAGGCTGCCCCTTCCCGCATTGCGATCTCAGACGGCCGGGAAGAACGCTCCTACGCCCAGCTGATGAGGCTGGTACAACAGGTTGCAAACGGTTTGCGGCATGGCGGACACATCAAGCGGAATATTGCTATTGTATCCGGTAACCGTATGGAGTTCGCCGAGTTTGTTCTCGGCGCCATCTATGCGGGATGTGTTCCCGTGCTGCTGGACCCCAAATGGCATCCGGAGGAGATGGATAAGGTTATCCGGCAGTGTGAGCCCGGACTGATTGTTGGTGAAGCGCGTTTTGCGGCTGATTTCACAGCACGTTATAAAGAAATTCCGCAGCTATACTTCGGCGGGGAGCAGAGCATCGGCAGCTATAGCTCTTGGCTGTCTGCCTTCGCGCCGGATGCCGCTGCAGAGGAGAACCCGGAATTGCTGTTCATCGGGTATACATCAGGCACAACCGGTCTCCCCAAAGGGTACATGCGGACTCACATGTCCTGGTTAACAAGCTTTGAGGCGACGGAGAAAGCATTCAGGCTGAATAGTATGAAGCACGTACTTGCACCCGGGCCGTTCGTGCATTCCCTGTCGCTGTTTGCCATGATGCAATCCCTGTATAGTCTGGCGACTTTTCATCTGCTGCCCGTATTCGATGCTGTGAGCGTATTGAATCTCTGCTCCCATGAACCTGATATGGTCCTGTTTGTTGTGCCTGCGATGATTGACGCATTGGTCCGGCAGGCCGCTGCAACCACGGCCCCGGTATCAATACAGGCCATAATCAGCTCTGGGGGCAAGTGGCCAGTGACGTTGAAACAAAGATGCCATGAGTTATTCCAGGAGACGAAGCTTTATGAGTACTACGGCTCCTCGGAGGCCAGCTACATCAGCTATCTTGAAATAACCGGGGAGGAGGAGGCAGATTCCTTAGGTAAACCGTTCGACGGCGTGCATATTTCCATCCGCGATGCGCAGTTTCGTGAGCTGCCCCCGGGTGCGATTGGTGAGCTGTATATCCGGAGCGAAATGATGTTCACCGGGTATCACCTGCTGCCGGAAGAGACGGCACGCGTATTTCGCGGGGGCTGGCTGCGTACGGGGGATTACGTGCTCCTGGATGATGAAGGGGATCTGCACCTGGCCGGCCGCGCCGGCAGCATGATCAAGAGCGGGGGACTCAAGGTGTTTCCCGAAGAAGTGGAGACTGTGCTGCGACGTATTCCGGCGGTCCGCGAGGTTATGGTATTCGGCAAGCCGGATGAGCGGTGGGGAGAGCAGATAACGGCATTGATTGAGTGGAGCGGAGAACAGCAGCTCAGTCTGGAGCAGATCAGGGATTACTGCCGTCCATATCTTGCAGGCTATAAGGTGCCCAGGCAGCTCGTTCCTGTGGAACAGTTCATCTATACCAGCAGCGGAAAAATCGCACGCCAGCGGATGATGGACAATGTGAGAGAAGGGTTGAGATGAGAGAAATCAAAGAGGCCGTGCTGGTTATGGCCAGGCGTACACCTGTCGGCAAAATCGGTGGACAGCTAAGCTCGCTTGAACCGGAGCAGCTGCTTGCCCCGCTGATTCGCCTCCTCGTTACTGAAGCACAGCTGCCGCCGGAATGGATTGATGATGTCATCATCGGCAATGTAGTGGGACCTGGCGGGAATATTGCCCGTAAGTCTGTGCTTGAAGCAGGATTGCCTGTTACGGTACCGGGAGTCACAGTCGACCGTCAATGCGGTTCAGGGCTTGAAGCCATCATCATGGCGGCCCGCCTCGTTCAGAGCGGTGCCGGAGAGATATTCCTGGCAGGCGGAGCCGAAAGTGTAAGCCGGGCGCCTTGGCGAATGTTCAGACCCGGCACGCTGGCGGGGACGCCAACCTTATATACACGCGCACCGTTTACACCCATTGCTTACGGAGATCCTGACATGGGGCTTGCTGCAGAGAATGTGGCGTCCAAATACGGGATTACCCGTGAAGCGCAGGATCTGTATACGCTGGAGAGCCACCTTAAAGCCGTCCGGGCTCAAAGTACAGGCAGATATGTACCGGAGCTTGTACCGTTGCAAGTCAACGGATTACGGATTGCAGAGGATGAATGTCCGAGACCGGATACAAGCCTGGGGAAGCTGCGCAGCCTGCCGCCTGTATTTGCGGAGAATGGCACTGTGACTGCCGGGAATGCCTGTCCTATTAATGACGGTGCCGCTCTGGCGCTCATCATGTCGCGTGACAAGTGTGAACAGCTTAACCTGACGCCCATCCTCCGTTTTGTTGACTCTCAGGCTGCCGGAGTGGACCCCCGTTATCCGGGGATCGGACCGGTTCCGGCAGTCCGGAAACTGTTATGCCGCCAGGGTCTGACCATCGGGGATGTGGATATCGTTGAATTTAATGAAGCTTTTGCCGCTCAGGTATTGGCATCACTGCAGGAGCTTCAGCTTCCAGCGGATAAGGTTAATCCCGGTGGAGGCGCATTAGCTCTGGGTCATCCTTACGGCGCATCCGGTGCGATCCTTATGACGCGTCTATATTCGGAGATGCTGCAAACCCCCTACAAACGGGGGATAGCTACACTTGGCATTGGCGGCGGGATGGGGCTGGCCGTTCTGGTGGAGGCGGTTATATGAACAAGATCCGCTTTCAGGTTCAGCTCACGACGGATAATATCGTGCAGTATGCACACAGCATAGCTTCGCCCCTACAGAGAATAGGAGGAGCAGCCGTTGCTCCTTCGACTATGCCGGTCACATTCTGGAAGACAGCAGATGTCCCCTGGCTTCCCATGAAAGCGGCAATGATTCACGGAACGCAGCAGTTTACTTATCATGCTCCGCTGATGGCGGGTATGAATCTGAATTGCGAACTAACCTTACTTGCTGTAGAGCACAAAAACGGCCGGAGCGGCGTGCTGACTTTCTATACCCATTCTCTATTCTGCTGTCACCGGGGCAGCCCCATCGCTGTAGCAGAAACCGTCTTGATCGGGAGAGGTGAATGATATGAGAATCAGGATCTCTGAGGGTGATATCCGGCAATATGCTGCTGTCACCAAGGATGAGGCAGCGATTCATCTGAATGCCGCAGCCGCAAGAGAAGCGGGTTACGAGGCTCCCATTGCCCATGGAATGTATATCATGGGGCTGGCGCAGTCTTTATATATGAAAGAACACCTCTCCCATTGGATTCAGTCCATTACTATGCGGTTTGAGAAGCCGTGTGTTCAAGGCTCAGCCGTATGCTTCCGGTATAACGATTTGAAGCATGATCAGATCCAGGTAACGGTAGTGACAGATCAAGGGGAAATCATCGCTAAAGGCTCTTTTGGCGTTGTAAAGGGGATCATGGATATATGAAGACGGTATTGATTACAGGGGCAACCAGAGGGATTGGACGAAGCATGGCTATTGAACTGGGACGCTGCGGATATCAGGTCGCCGTTAATGGTTTAAATGGCAAGAGTGTTAAGCAAGTAGTCGAGGACATCCGGGGGACAGGCGGCTTCGCGGAGGGATTCTGTGCCAATGTTGCCGATCCCGCTGCCGTTACGGCAATGATGGACGAAGTGGCCGGGAAGATGGGTTCCCTGGATATTTTAATTCATAACGCCGGCATTCTTCATGACCGCAGATGTGAGTTCATGACGGATCTGGAGTGGCAGGCTGTCCTCGGCGTTCATTTGAATGGGGCTTTCTACTGCATCCGGCGTGCAATTGCCCATCTGAGCCGGGACGGAGGCGATATTCTGCTGATGACCTCAACCGCGGGGTTAGCCGGATCGGCAGGACAGGTCAATTACAGTGCGGCCAAGGCCGGACTTCTCGGGATGCTGTGGACGCTTGCTGATGAACTGAAGGCCAAGCGGATCAGGGTTAACGGCATTGCTCCTGCTGCCTTAACCGATATGACCCGGCCGGTGATTCAACATTTGACAGAAAAATATGCAGAGCGTAATGAGCCGCTTCCTGAGGCATGGAGCTTGGGTGAAGCGGAAGATGTGGCCCGGTTCGTGCGTGCGCTTCTGGATCACAAGGACCCGGAGCTGACGGGGCAAGTGTTCGGCATTAACGGACAGCAGATTACACCTTGGGAGAAGCCGCGGGCGCTTGCTACAGTTACTTTTGCGCCGGAAGATTTTTTTGAATTAAGGAAACAGCGGAGGGAGCGCGGGGCAGATGCTTGTATTTGATCAGGTCGATTATTATTACCGGAGCAGGAATCCGGTTCTTCGCCAGCTAAGCTTTGAAATCCGCCAAGGTGAATTCCTCTCCATCATTGGAGGGAACGGAAGCGGAAAGTCCACGCTCGCCAAGTTAATGAACGGGCTCCTGCAGCCAAGAGAAGGACAAGTAATGCTGGACCATTTGAATACACGGACTCCTGATGACCTTGGGAAGATTCGGGAGCAGGCCGGACTGGTATTTCAAAATCCCGACAATCAGTTCATCACAACCTCTGTTCTGGATGAAGTGATATTCGGACTGGAGAATCTGCGCGTGCCGAGAGCTGATATGGCCGGGCGGGCGAATATGGCTCTGCAAGCAGTTCACATGGAAGATTATGCGGAAGCCATGCCGCATCAACTGTCAGGCGGCCAGAAACAGCGGGTTGCTGTTGCTGCCGTTGTGGCAATGGAACCTTCGATAATCATCTTTGATGAAGCGACCTCCATGCTCGATCCGCAGGGAAGAAGAGACATCCTCGAGCTGATGAACTCCCTTCACCGGCAGGGTAAGACCATTATTCAGATCACGCATCATATGGATGAGATTCTTTCCTCTGACCGTGTTCTGCTTCTGAGCAGAGGAGAAATTGCTTTTGACGGATCACCCTCCGCCTTGTTTAGCAGCGTATCCATTACAGAGCATCAGCTCTCTCCCCCTTTTGCGGTAAGACTACATCAAGCGCTCGGATTGAAAGCCCCCCTGCGTGCGGATTGGAAGGAGACGGTGTCTGCCTTATGGGCTACGAGTTAAATGACGTAAGTGTAAAGTTGAACGGGGTAGAGATCCTTCAATCCGTAAGCTGCACGCTTCAGGAGGGGAAATGGATTTCGGTAATTGGCCATACCGGGGCAGGAAAATCCACCTTTGCCAAAGTAATGAAGGGGCTGGTTCCTTTCTACAGAGGCGAATATACGCATGACCGCCAACCTCTGCCCAGGGACAGTAAAGGGAATATGAAGGCCGTCCCGCAGATCGGTTATGTATTTCAATATCCGGAGCAGCAGCTTTTCGCAACGACGGTTTATAGGGAGCTGGCCTTTGCTCTTACTGTGAAGGGGGAATCACCAGGGAAAGTGGAAGCAGCGGTCAAGACGGTTATGGAGCAGCTGGGACTCCCGGCGGATCTTCTCCAGGAGAAGCCGTTCCAGCTTAGCGGGGGGCTTAAGCGGCTTGTCGCTGTCGCTTCCGTGCTGATTACGGAGCCGGAGCTCCTTATTCTGGATGAGCCCACCGCCGGACTTGATTCCGTGCACAGGACAGCGCTGCTGAAGCAGCTCCAGGTATGGCAGAGGGAGAAGAACCGGACAGTACTGCTCATCTCTCATCAGCTTGAGGAGGTTGCCGACTATTCGGACGAGGTGATGGTCTTCCAGAAGGGACACTTATTAGCCCATTTGGAGGCAAATGAGTTATTTCTGAAGTGTGCAGATTTGTTGGAGCAAGCCGGGTTGCCTTTGCCGGAGCCCGTACAGCTCTTAAGACTCATTGAGGGGATTTCCGGACGGACTCTTACACCGGCGAGTTGCAGGGAAGAAGATATTATGCAGCTTGTGAGGAACGTCTGGCAGTCCAGAGGTCTTCATCATGAAGGATAACATCATGCTGGGCCAGTATATCCCTTCAGATTCAGTACTCCACCGGCTAGACCCCCGTACCAAGCTGTTAAGCATGCTAACCTTTACAATTTGCTCTCTTTTACTCAATAATTATGGCGGATATGCTATAGCGTCTGTCTTTGTGGGAAGCCAGCTGCTGTTGTCCAGAGTTCCGCTGCGGAATTTACTTAGAGGATTAAAGCCGGTTGTGCTTATCCTGTCCTTTACTTTTGTATACCATCTCTTCTTTACCCCGGGAACGCCACTCTGGCCGGGTTCGGCCTTTAAAGTGACAGAAGCAGGAATAGAGAAGGGCCTCTTCGTTGTCTGGCGTATTCTCTTGCTCGTGTCGCTTGCATCGCTGCTGACCTTGACGACCAAGCCGCTGGATCTGGCAAAAGCCCTGGAACAACTGCTTAAGCCGTTATCCCGCTGGGGAGTCCCGGTGGAGGCTATCGCATTGATGCTCGTGATTGCAGTCCGCTTCATCCCGGCAATTATTCAAGAGGTGGACCGCATTATGCTGGCGCAAAGAGCCAGAGGGTATGACATTATAGCGATCAAAGGACATAAGCGGGTATTTGCATATTTGTCATTGGTGGTTCCCCTGCTAATAACAACGGTTCAACGGGCGGAGCAGCTGGCAATGACAATCGATGCAAGAGCCTATGGGACTGGAAGGGGCCGCACTTCTTATAGAGAGCTAAGATTATCGCGGATGGATTATACCGCCGGGGGAGTCACGCTTGCTTACGTGCTGCTGCTTCTGTATCTGTATCTGAACATGACCATAGCGCTTGATTAGAGCTTAGTGAACTTCAACTCCGTATAGTTTATGTATAACGAAAACCTCCCTTAATCTGGAAATGGTTGCATGATATAATGAGCTTGCGATTATTCAGACCGAAGGAACAGAGGGGGAAGATATGTATCTGTACAAAGGGAACCTGGTCATCCGGGATGCGGCTATAGGCGATGCAAAGCTGTTATGCAGCTGGTGGAACGACGGGAGGATTATGGCGCACGCTGGTTTTCCCCATGGAATAGGCACTACTGAACAAGAGGTACGAAGCAAACTGCAGAGCGGGGCGGACCCGGAACGGCAAGGCCGTTTGATCCTGGAGATCAGCGGCGTTATATCACACAATCATCCTCGATACCAATCTTAAGAACACCAGAGCACAGCATGTATATGAGAAACTCGGCTTCCGTAAAATTGCGGTACGAACGGATGCGTGGACAGATCAGCTTGGAGAATGGCAGAGTTTTATCGATTATGAGTTGACCCAAGCGGAATGGAGAGCAGACTGGCTACATGACTGAAAGGAGCCGTTGCGGCATGATTGTAATACCTGAACCTTTTACCAAAAGAATGCACGAACTCTACGGTAAGCAGGGCGAAGCATGGGCGGAGGCGCTGCCTGATCTGATTACCGACTGTGCAGACCGCTTCGGCATTAGTCCGGAAGCTCCATTTTCCAATCTATCGTATAATTATGTACTCCGTGCAAAGTCCGGTAACGGGAAGCCGGCAGTCCTAAAATTATCCTTCATGAAGGAGGAGCTTTCTAAGGAAGTTAGTATACTTCGTGCCTATGAGGGCCGGGGGGCGATTCGTGTACTGGAAGCAGACGAAGATTGGGGGATTGCTCTGCTGGAGGGAGCTGACCCGGGCACGCCGTTGTCTGCGATTGAGGATGATGCGAAGGCGACGAATATCTTTTGTGAAGTATTTCAGCGTCTTCAGCTTCCTGCACCAGCCGGCAGCCGGTACCCGTCTATGAAGCAGCACTTCGCGGCCATAGAGCGATACCGTGAGCGATTCGACGATGGGAACGCTGCAGCGCCACTGCCTGAGAGTTGGGTGGAAAATGCCGAAGAATGTCTGGTATATCTCATTAACACCACGGAAGAGAATTATCTGCTGCACGGTGATCTGCATCATGACAACATCCTCCGCCAAGGAGAAGAGCAATGGGTTGTTATTGATCCCAAGGGCATCATCGGTGACGTTCATTTTGATACTGTCCAGTATCTGCTTAACTATATGGATCGGGGTGGTGATTGCGAGCAGGCACTTCGGGGCCGGATTGCGATTATGGCCGGCCGTCTTGGCCTGGACCCTCGCCGAATCGCGATGTGGGGTGTGGTACGAGGCGTGCTTGAGGCATGCTGGACGATCGAAGATGGAGGGACAGATTGGCACAGAGGCATCCAGTTAACAGAGCTTTTCGCCCAATGCCTGGATTGAGCCAAGAACTATGCTTATGTTCCAGGGGAAGTCAAAGCGTAAGCAGACACTAACCTCATGTTAGTGTTTTTTCGCCTTTTTTTGCAAACCGTCTGGAGTTGTGGCGCTTTAGCCTTTATAATATGACGAGAATATAGAATAAAGGAAAAGGTGTTAATTTCATGAGCATATTAAATGTAGAAAAGCTGAGTCACGGGTTCGGAGACCGGGCCATATTCACTGATGTATCCTTCCGCCTGCTGAAGGGCGAGCATATCGGTCTGATTGGTGCCAACGGTGAAGGTAAATCGACCTTCATGAATATCATTACCGGCAAGCTGCAGCCGGACGAAGGCAAGGTGGAATGGGCGAAACGCATGCGCGCCGGTTATCTGGATCAGCATGCTGTACTTCAGCAGGGACAATCCATCCGTGATGTTCTGCGCGGAGCCTTCCAATATCTGTTCGATATGGAACAAGAGATGAACGATATGTACGGCAAGATGGGTGAGGTCACCCCGGAGGAGCTGGAGCAGCTGCTGGAGGACGTTGGAACGATTCAGGACATGCTGACCAGCCAGGATTTCTATATGATCGATGCCAAAATCGATGAAACGGCCCGCGGGCTGGGTCTTACCGACATCGGTCTGGACAAAGACGTTAACGATCTCAGCGGCGGTCAACGGACCAAGGTTCTGCTGGCTAAGCTGCTGCTGGAGAAGCCGGACATCCTGCTGCTCGATGAGCCTACGAACTATCTGGATGAACAGCATATCAACTGGCTGAAGCGTTACTTGCTGGATTACGAGAATGCCTTCATTCTGATTTCGCATGACATTCCGTTCCTGAACAGCGTAATCAACCTGATCTATCATATGGAGAATCAGTCGTTGTCGCGTTACGTGGGCGATTATGAGTATTTCCAGCAGGTGTATGAAGCGAAGAAATCGCAGCTGGAATCGGCCTTCAAACGCCAGCAGCAGGAAATCGCCGATCTGAAGGACTTCGTTGCGCGCAATAAGGCCAGCGTAGCTACCCGGAATATGGCAATGTCCCGGCAGAAGAAGCTGGATAAGATGGATGTCATCGAGATTGCCAAGGAGAAGCCGAAGCCGCAATTTAACTTCAAGCAGGGCCGGACCTCCGGCAAGGTGATTTTTGAAGCGAAGGATCTGGTAATCGGCTACGATTCCCCATTGTCCAGACCGCTTGATCTGAGCATGGAGCGGGGACAGAAGATTGCCCTTGTAGGTGCGAACGGGATCGGTAAAACTACGCTGCTGCGCAGCATTCTCGGCCAGATTCAAGCCATTTCAGGCTCGGTCAGACTCGGTGATCTGCTGGAGATCGGCTATTTCGAACAGGAAATGAAGGAATCGAATTACAACACCTGTATTGAAGAGATCTGGAACGAGTTCCCGTCCTACTCCCAATTTGAAATCCGGGCGGCACTGGCCAAATGCGGCCTGACGACCAAGCATATCGAGAGCAAGATTGCGGTCTTAAGCGGCGGCGAGAAAGCCAAAGTACGTTTGTGCAAGCTGATCAACCGTGATAGCAACCTGCTTGTACTGGATGAGCCTACCAACCATCTCGATGTAGATGCCAAGGAAGAGCTGCAGCGTGCGCTCAAAGCTTATAAAGGCAGCATCCTGCTGATTTCCCATGAACCTGAATTTTACCGCGATATCGTGACGGATATCTGGAACTGCGAATCGTGGACGACAAAAGTATTCTAAAAAGCCGGCAATAACGCCGGTCTGACGGTGACCCGTAAGAGGACAGCTTTGAACAAAGTGCCCCTTCTTACGGGTCATTTATGTCAAGATGTAAGTATAGGTTCAGGAGGAACATATGGAAGAGAAGCATGAGGAGATACCTGTGAAGCAAGTCAGGAGAAGTATAGTCAATGTCATCATTGACGGCATTTCCGGAATCTTTCTTCCAATCGTTAATATTCTTAGTGCGGCAGGCATTATGAAGGGTTTACTCGCCGGCGCGGTTGCACTGGAGATCATCAGCAAGACAGAAGGCACATATACGGTGCTGAATGCGATGGCGGACAGTCTGTTCTACTATCTTCCGCTGCTGCTTGCGTTTACAGCCGCCCGCAAATTCGGGGCTAACCCCTTTACTGCTGTTGTGATTGCCGGGGTGCTGTTGTACCCGAGCCTGACCACGCTGTTTGACAACCAGGAAATCATACAATTTCTCGGGATGAGTATTACTCCCGTTAACTATCCTGCGAGCGCCATTCCGATCATCCTTGCGGTAGGCCTCTTAGTGTATGTAGAACGATTCTGCGTTAAAATATTGCCTGAGGTGATCCGGGAGTTTTTTACCCCGCTGATCTCGATTGTGACGGTGTCCGCCGTGACACTGCTGGTGTTCGGTCCAATTGGCTCACTTGCCGGAGACGTGCTTGCTGAAGGATACCACTCTGTATACAACCTCAGTTCGGTAGGGGCGGGAATGGTGCTTGGCGCGATTATTCAGCCGATGGTTATCTTCGGATTGCACTGGAGTCTGGTACCGCTGGCAATCAACAATATCAGCGTACATGGCTCGGATACCATCCTCGCGCTGATGGGACCGGCCTCCTTCGCACAGGCAGGAGCGGCACTCGCCGTGTTCATCAAAGCCAAGGACAAGAAGTTCAAAACCTTATGCTTGTCCGCGTCTATCTCAGCCTTGTTCGGAGTGACCGAGCCCGCGATGTTCGGTGTGAACCTGCCCTTGCGCAAGCCGATGGTCATTGTCTGCTGTGCGGGAGCGATCGGAGGCGGAATGGTCGGTTTATCCGGCTCGTCGGCGATTTCTTTCGCTTTTCCGGGCTTGGCGACTTTACCCGCTTATCTGGGGGACGGATTCGTCGGCTTCCTGATCGCCTGTACGACCGGATTTCTGATCGCGTTGATTGCTACGCTGTTCGTGAAGCTGGGACCGGTGCCGGCGGTGGAGCCTAGCTCCAAGTAGATTGCAGAAGGCGGCAAGCTATTTAATCCGCTATGGGTTTCGTGTAATGAATGCTATACTACTAGAGGTTATTAAGTGAACAGATAAAGGGTGACAAGATGGAGAAAATCAGCTTTCATTACGGGAAACATATTCAAAAGGTTGCGCGGGCACTATATTTCCATTCGTGGAAATCTATACTCTCCATTGGGGTTCAAGCGGTGTTTATAGCCGTTTGTATGATTCTATATGTTAAGAACGAATCCATTATACTCCTCGGGATATCGATAACGCTTGTGCTTACGATCGCTATGTCGATGGTTATGCGTACCTTGCTGCTGCCAAAGATCCTGTCGGCAGATACAAGGTACAACAAGGAATTCGAATATCTGTTCGATGCAGAAGGGATCAACTTCAGCCCGGAAGTAGATCAGTCCATCATGAAATGGGGCTCCTTCACCCGGGTATGGGAGAATAAAAGCTATTACTTACTGTTCCACGGTCAACAGGAATACTGGTTCATCGCTAAGCAATCGTTCGAGGATGCAGCGCAGGAGAATAAATTCAGAGCTTATGTATCGGATCACCGTAAGATTGTCACTGGAGTTATCCTGTAAAATGATATGTCATACTTGGACGTGCTATCCTGCACGTCCTTTTTTTTCTTGGCTGATCCCCGTGTTTCATCGCTGGCTTCTATGCCCGCCAGAAAGTTGTACAGTCAGCCTTATCCGCAATGTTGTACTCGATCATTTGTCGGAGTATGGTGTAATCAACCGGGCTCGTCCATTTCATCCGCACCAGCAGCTTGGTATGATCTAGGCCAGCCTGCTTAATGGCATCGGCAAAATGATCCATACCCGCCTTCTCGGGAGCAACAGCCAGATGCGCTTTGGATACACTAAAGCCGATAATATAAGTTCCGTGATCGGTGAACATCGGCTGGTTCCAGGCAATTTTCGGCGTTAATTGGGGGAATTCCTGTATCACCCAGGCCAGTACCTCTTCCGTCGCAGCGCGGTGTACCGGATTATCAATTTTAGCTAAATACTCTGCAAACTCTTCCATGGCTTTCCCTCCTGATCTGAAATCACTCTCATGCCATATATCTTATAGTTTCGTACCCGGTTAGTCAAAAAAATGAATACACAAATTAAGGGATTCGCCTATTCCGTCAAAGAATGTTACGACAGATTGCTGCATTCCATCTTTTTCCTGTATTATAATAAGAATCCAAGTGGTTGTTATTATCGCCAAAGCGGGGGGATATGAATGGAAACGATGATTGGATATAAAGGCAAACGTCCTGCTGAAATTATGGCTACGATAGGTACGAGTATTCTGATGTTATGCTGGATATGGTTCATGCTGCAAGCCAATAAATCTACCCTATTAGAGCTAATCATGGCTTTCCTCGTCATTGGGGTAGCAGTAACCATCATGGGGATATTAATTTATCGCTTGTTGACATGTCGCAGAGTGTTCGTCATTGAGATTAAGCCTGAAGCCCTTCAGATCAAGAATATTGAGATACAAGCGGGAAAGGTTAAGAAGATTTTTATCAAAGGATACTTTAAGCCCGTAATAGCGGTTAAGCCCAAAGCTAATTTGCTGGTGCCATACAAATACTGTTTCTGTTTCTCAGCCAAAGAGGATCAAGGGATAAAGGACCTGAAGGAATGGGCAGATCAGCATCAGATTGAAGTGTTGCACAAACGGTTTACGCGATGGCTGTAGTTATTAGACCATTAACACAGCTTCAAGCTGAAGATATTGCATACCATTGGCATTATACAGGTGAATATTCTTTTTATGATATGGATGCAGACGAGGAAGATTTAAATGAATTTCTGGACCCGGCCGGACGTGGGGATCATACATACGCTGTCTCGCAAGACGATGAACTTATAGGCTTTTTTACCATACTTCAAATTGAGGGTAATACCTCTGAGATAGGTTTAGGCATGAGACCCGATCTAACCGGGCGAGGCGCAGGGCAAGCTTTCCTGAAGTCGGTGCTGCATTATGTTACTGTGAATTTCCATCCTGAACGGATAACGCTGGCTGTAGCAACCTTTAATACCAGGGCTATCAAAGTGTATTTAAAAGCCGGATTTACCGCAGCAGATACCTACATGCAGGATACAAACGGAAGCACTTACGAGTTTATGAACATGGCATACAAGTGCTAAAATAATCTGAAAAGTTAAACCTTTAAACCACAAAGGAGGCACCGCAATGAAAGTCACCGGATTTAGTCATATTACAATCAATGTTCGCAACCTGCAGACGTCCCTGGATTTCTATCATGGCATTCTCGGTATGACCTTAAGACACCGAGGCAGAACGGATGCTTATCTGGAGTGGGGAAGTGCCTGGGTCTGCCTGGTCGAACGCATGGATGCCGGAGAACACGCAGACGGATTCGCCGGGATGGATCATGTGGCTTTTTATATCGCAGAGAACGATTTCAATGATGCTGTGGGCATCCTGAAGCAAAGTAATGTACATATTGTAAGAGGCCCGATACAGCGTGGAGTAGGCTGGTCCGTTAATTTCTTGGATCCGGATGGAATCCAGCTAGAACTGCATACTTCTACCCTCGATGAGCGGATGAAGATCTGGCGCTGAGAAACGTTTCGGGTATATGATTATAGAATATATTTATAGAAGCCAAACAAGAATCGAGGACGCTAGATGAATAATCCTTTTACAGAAATTCTGACTTCAGAAGCGGAGCTTAGAGAACTCCTGGGCTATCCCAGTGAGGTGGTGAAGCGTAAATCGATCCATCATCTGGATCATAATTGCCGCAATTTTATCGCTATGTCACCGCTGTTATTCCTGTCCACCGCAGATGAACACGGCTCTTGCGATGTCTCTCCACGCGGGGATGCACCCGGATCGGTAGTGGTGCTGGATGACGGTCATTTGGTGATTCCGGAGCGGCCGGGCAACCGCAGATTTGATTCCTTGCTAAATATCCTCGCTAACCCCAATGTAGGACTGATTTTTATCATCCCGGGGCTTGAAGAGACCCTGCGGATTAACGGGCAAGCTTACGTGATCAGAGATGAGGCTATTCTGGATAGGATGAGGGTCCGGGATAAACGGCCAACCTTGGGAATTGGTGTGAAGGTGGAGGAATGCTATATGCATTGTGCCAAGGCTTTTAAAAGATCGCAGCTCTGGGACAGCGGCTCCTGGCCCGCAGAAGCCTCGCTTCCGTCTGCTCCGGCGATTATCGCGGATCATGTGAATTCTGCCGAGTTTACTGTGGAAGTAGTCCGGCAAGGCATACAGGAGAGCTACGAGAAACGACTCTATTAATGAATGGGGTGACCGGCGCAGATGGATAAGCAGAAGCTGATCCGTATTTTTGATAAACAGGCCACAGACTATGCCCGCAAAAGAGAAGATCCCAAACAGCAGCGCTGGCGCCGGAATCTTATAGGCCAGGCACAAGGAGATGTGCTTGAGCTGGCAGTGGGGGCGGGGGCTAACTTCCCTTACTATCCCAGGGAGGTCAGGATTACTGCAGCGGATTTCAGCAGCGCAATGCTTGAGAAAGCGCGGCAGGCAGCAGGACATTACCACGTGAACGCCAATTTTGTATGTGCAGATATGGAAGAAATGAGCTTCCCCTGGCAATCCTTCGATACTATTGTTTCTACGTTATCTTGTTGCAGCTATCAGAATCCCCTGGAGATGCTGAAGAAGATGAACCGCTGGTGTAAGCCGGACGGAACTATCCTGCTGATGGAGCATGGGATCAGTTCTAACTTCCTGGTGTCAACGCTGCAACGGGCACTGAATCCGCTGCTGTACCGTGTCTATGGATGCTATCACACCCGGGATATTATTGGACTGGTCCGGGAGTCCGGGATGCAGATTAGTAAGGTAGAGAGCTACTCGCTGAATATGATTCATTTGATTTGGGCCTGGCCGCAGCAGCAACTACGAACTGAACGTTAGGAGAAGTGGAATGGACAGCATTATTTTTGATCTGGATGGCACGTTATGGGATTCTTCGGATGTAGTAGTGGTGGGATGGAATAGTGTGCTCAGCAATTACCAAGGCGTTGTGAACGGAGTAACCAAGGAAGATTTACAGGGAATCATGGGTCTGCAGGTAGATGAGGCTGGCCGGAAGCTGTTCCCGAATATCGATGAGGACACCCAGCAGAGAATCCTCAGAGAATGCTGTGAAGTAGAGTGTCTTAGTCTGGCGAAGCAAGGCGGAAGGCTGTATGAAGGGCTGGAAGAAGTGCTCAAGGCGTTGTCGGCAAAATATAAGCTGTTCATCGTGAGCAACTGCCAGGCGGGGTATATTGAGGCTTTTTATGAATACCATCAGCTGCAGAAGTACTTCATAGACTACGAGAATCCGGGGAGAACGGGACTATCCAAGGGCGAGAACATCAAGCTGGTGATGGAGCGGAATCACTTAAGCAGTCCTGTCTATGTGGGCGATACGGAGGGAGATATGAGGGCGGCGTGTTTTGCCGGGATTCCTTTTGTGTACGCGAGTTACGGATTTGGCGAAGTGAGCAGCTATGATCATGTGATTGATGGTCTGGATGGGTTATTGGGGTTGTTTGATGAATAGTATAGGCTGGGCGAAAACACATCGGCAGTAGGATACATTTTAGTAAGCACTATAGACAAATTAAGCGCTATAGACAAAATTGTTGTACGTTTTGCAACTTTGATGCGTAGATACCCGGGTACTAGGGAAGATTGTTGTACGAAATACAACAACAATTCTGTTAAGCCGCTTGTAGAAGGAGAAATCCTGCCTTTTGTACAACAATTTTCGATTTGGGCCGATTAAATCAGGATAATGTTGTATTATGGAGTCAATTTCATAATTCAATTTGCTGAATAGCAAGACTCGGCCAAAATCCAAGGTCATTTTTTAAAAAAATCAGGCCACTTGTTGGGAGTTTCTCAACTGCTGGTTCAACTTGTCTAACGCAAACTTACTCAGATTGTAGGCTAGCGTACTGAGCTGGAAATCGACACTTGCCCGGACGCCGCGGTGACGTGTGCGTTTCATGCCAAAATACTCTTTGAGATAGGCAAAAACACGCTCCACTGCCGTACGCTTTTTGTACAGCTCTGTAAAGCCTTCGCTCCCTCTTGCGGGATAGGTATGCTTACGCAAATCCGTTTGGATGCGGATTTTAAACACCTTTTGGCATCCGGAACTGAGCAGCGGGCAACCTTTGCACTCGCTCGGCTGGGTATACTTCAGTGTTTCGTACTTGGCATCAAAACTGTCGTAGCGGTAGGCATGTCCTTGGGAGCATACCGGCGTGTAGTCCACATTCATTCCCTCGGGCGGATCTTTGCGGTGAATCATGGGAATCGCCGGATAGGCACCTAACGAATGAATTAACTGGTAGATGGCCGCGCAGTCGTACCCTTTGTCGCCCAAGATATGCTTTACCTTCAGTGTGGGAAACTTCAGGAGCAGGCCTTTGAGCAGGACAACCGCCATACGCTGGTCATTCAGATTCGCCGAACTCCATACGCCGCTAACAATATATTGACAGTCCGTATCGACCAGCACATTCGCCTTAAAACCGTAGTAACTGGTGAGTCTGCCCTCTGTATTCTTCTTGTCACAACGTGCGGCATGCCGGGGCAGCGCGGCTAGCAGTTCGTCATACGTGTAAGGCAACATCGCTTCAATGGTTTTCTGAAACGGTCCGAGACTTTGTTCATAGGCTTCTTGTTCTGGACGCCGGCGTTCCTTTTCCGCATTGGAGGGACGTCCACGCTTGGTGTAGACAGGTTTCTTCGGCGGCTCGTTCACAACCTCAGGCTCAGGCTCGGTGAGTTCGAACTGGAGCTGCTGAGCTACCGGAGCCTCGCTTGGCTTTGGGGCACGGCGGGCCGCGCGGCGTTTCGCCGCAGCTTCGCTGAATCGGCAATCCCAAGCCTCCACAATGGAGGAATCTACGGCGAGATGTGTACCGCTGACAAAGCCTTCCTCTATAGCAGAAAGGACCAAGGAATCCTGCAGTTTCTCGAGCATTCCGGTTTGCTCTAGCGCATGAATCAAACGGGAATACGAAGATTCGCTCGGGATATTGTCGGAGCCGGTAAATCGGCACTGCGCCCGAAACTCTTCACTGTGGGTAAGACGCCAGACCAGGGAAGAAACAAACTCGATGTTCTCCATTTTAGCGATGAGCAATGAATAAATCATGGCAGGTACATTCAGTTCTTCGGGCCGGCCCCGGTTGTTCTTTTTCCGAAGAACGTGCAGAACCTTGGCGAGATCTAAGTGTTCAAAGATTTGGCTGTATTTATCTTCTGGGCGCATCAGGAACAATTCCTTAAAGGAAAACAGTTCTTCTTGTCGAATAGAATACATAGGGATTACCTCTTTTCATTCTCGGGTGTCGGTTTGGTCACCTATAACTTCGAGAATTTGGGGAGGTACTCCTTTTTCTATGCTCAAAAAAACCAGTCGCAGCAAGGGTTTGGAATTATGAAATTGACTCTTATGTGCAGGATTTCAATAGGTGATCTTACGTTCAGCCTACATAAATTCATGGAGTGGGGAACAAGCTATGGATGAGGTGGTCCATATGCCATTATTAAGCAAAGGTCCGGCAATAATCTTATCCCTGTTACTCGCGTTTACTACATCCCCCATAACTATTTATGCTCAAAATTCACCAACGTCTGGGGTCGGTAATCCCGAAGAGACCGCTAAACAAATGGAACAGCTGAAATTTCGCCTGAAGCAGCTGGAGCCGCCCGAACCCATTACCATTATGAACTCGCCAGAGGAAGCGGCGGCTGCGGCTCACCAGCCTACAGATACAATATCCATTTCCGGAGTAATTAAGGAAGGTACAAGAATACCTTTCTTTATTATAAAGAATGACCCTCTCTATCAGAGGCCTATGTACGAAAAGCACTGGCATAGCACCTATAGTGGAGGAAGATGGAGTTACATGCCTACGCGGATACAATACGCACTCCACCGGTTATTTACAACCTACGACATTGGTCTATCCAGCCAATACGATTTCCAGCAGAATGTAGGCATTCAATTCCCGCTGTTCCAGAACAAAACGGATCTGGATCTGTATATCATTGCTTTTCAAACGGAGATTACAGCTGTGTATACCAAAGGCAATCAGGTCGTTATCACAGGTACCCCTAAACATGCTGGCGTTCAAGTCGCGACTATCAAAACAGGGAATCTGCATCCCTCTGACCTCAAAAAGGTATTGCTCATTCAATTAGCCACTCCGCAGGGTGATGAACTGGATTATTCCTATGTCAGTTATGTTGCGCCAGATTTCTGGTCACAGCAAATACGGAAGCGAAAAGAGCGGGAAGAGTAAGTGGAGTGTAACATAGCAAGCGCCGGGAAGCGGGAGTATCCGCAGGTACCGGCGCTTGATATTTTATAGGAGGGGAGAACTGAAATATAAACATAGCGAGAGTACACAGCGGACAAGCACATGAAGCAGATGGATATGCCCCTGAAGCACGTATCCGTTGCGAAGTGCGCAGCAAAGTAACACGATCAGCCCAAACGGTAGAAAAAGCGAATGAAACGGTGTACAGAGCAGCGCTAATGAACCAAGAAGGTTAGCCGCTGTCAGTGATAGTTGAAGGTTCCGGCGGTTGATGATAGCGGCGGCACCCATGAGTAGTGCGTACAATACAATTAGGAGATAGATCATTCTTGTTCCTCCTTGCAGTGGGATATAATACGAGTTAATCACATGGGGTTAACCCCATGGCAAGGGGGCGGAGGAAAATGCAGATTGGAGCGTTTGTCAGAGAGATGGGGACAACGGCAGATACCGTGCGCTACTACATGGAGCTGTCTTTGCTGGCACCGGAGCTGAAGGGGAAGCGTTATTCTTTTGGAGAGAAGGAAGTCCGGGATTTCCAGGCCATCGCACAGCTGAAGCAGTGGGGCTTTGCGGTGAAGGAGATTCAATGTCTGTTCGGACATAAGGCGCAATCCGGCTGCGGGACAGCAGAGGTGCTCCGCTTCGCCCGTGACATGCTGCAGGAACGTGTGCATGCCATTGACAGCAGTATTGCGGAGCTGGGCAGGCAGCGGGAAGGGGTTCTGGTGAATCTGGCTGAGGTGGAGGCGGTGCTGGGGCGGGTGGAATAATAGTGCAACTCATGCTCATAGCTTGCGGATTGCCGGGAGAGATTTAGAAGATATCCGCTCCTCATTAATCACTCCACTTCCCTCGCATCAAACTCATACACACCTGCGGCTCCTCCTCAACGTCTCTGCAGGGTTCACATGCTTCAAATCCAAACTTGCGTACACTTGCCATGGATGCAGCATTGTGTGGATGGGTCAGGATATAAATGCAATCCACGTTAAGATGCTCGAAGCAGAGCTTGATGAGTACAGGCAAGGCTTCGGACATATACCCCTGCCTCCAATACTCTTTCCAGATATCATAGCCGATCTCTACTTGCTTCAGCTCACGATCCCAGTAATGATAGCCGCAGGTCCCGATAAATGCATCCGTTTCAATATCAAACATGCCGTAACGGAGATAGCCTTTTCCCTCTGGACTGGCGTAATGTTCAATGATTTCTATGGCTTCTTCATAGCTGCATGGCGGTTCGCTGAAAAGTTTGCACATCTCCGGGTCTGAGAATTGTCTATACACTACATCAACATCCTCTACATTCAGCAAGCGGAAGTGCAGCCGCTCCGTCTTAAACGCTTCTGATAATTTCATAATTGCTCTCCTGTTCATAAAAAACCATTAATATACAATCATTATGGTTTTTTGCCTCTATATTGTCTATGATAATTCACAAGACGCTACTTAATGGAAGTGAGGAAAGAGATCATGCTCTTATCCAGCTCAGCAGTAATTTTTTCCGCGTTGGTTTCTATCGTGATTCTTTTTCAGGCAGCGTTGGCGTTTGGTATGCCGTGGGGAGAGTTCGCGATGGGCGGAAAGTTTCCCGGGAAGCTTCCAGCGCCAATGCGTGCCGCTTGCCTAGTCCAGATTGCAGTCTTGGCTTTCCTGGCGCTGATTGTGCTGAGCAAGGCGGGGATTATACTTCCGGGTTGGCTTGAATTTGCAGCTGTGGGCATTTGGTTTGTAGTAGGTTTTTCAGTACTTTCATCCATCTTGAATATCATGACACGGAGTGTCCGGGAGAGGAGAATTTGGGCGCCGGTCAGTGTGATGATGCTTATTACTAGTTTTATAGTCGCTATTGCAATCTAACTAAGTCACCGGAGGCCTACTCAAATGGAAAATGCTATAAAGGACATTTTTGATCGAAAAGATATTATGCGTATTGCCGCAAGCCGTTATGGAATCAACCCTGAGGAGTTAACTTACATAGGCGGGTTTCAGAACTTCGTATATGAATATCAGCGGAGCGGTGGGGTGTATATTCTAAGAATTACGCCAGGGTTGCACCGGACTGCAGAGCAGGTTAGAGCTGAGCTGGACTGGATTATGTATTTGACCCGCAACGGAATTTCAGCATCGGGTCCGGTTCTTTCTGCGGATGGCAACTGGACTGAAGTTATAGTAACGCCGGAGATGTGTTTTATTGCCGCCAGCTTTGACAAAGCCCATGGCAACAGGATCGGCTATCCCGAATGCCTGAACGATAACGCAACCTATGAGAAGCTGGGCCGGATTACAGGGAAGATGCATGCGCTTGCCAAGCGGTATGACCATCTGGATGCCACTGTGCGGCGGCATGAATGGAATCTCAATTATTATCTGCAAAATATAGATATCCTGCCCCCCTCACACCATCGTGTAAAAGAGACTTATTACAGCATCATCGAGACTATCCATAAATTTCCCAAGGATAGAGATGATTACGGACTGATTCATGGGGATATGGGGTTCGGTAATTTCCATGTGAGCGAGCAAGGTGAAATAACGTTATTCGATTTCGATGAGGCACAATACAGCTGGTTTGTAGAAGATATCGCCATTCAGCTGTATTATTTGGTCTATGTATACGGCGGGGAAGAGGGTCGGGACGACCGTGAGGAACAGGCACTTCGGTTTATGGATCATTTCATGAAGGGGTACAGCCGGGAGAACACCCTGGAGCAGTATTGGCTGAAGCAAATCCCTGTATTCCTGAAGCTCAGAGAGCTGATTGTTTACATCGGGGCATACCGAAATTTCGATGGTGACGAGACATTCAGTTCATCAGATAATGAATGGTTCAAGGATTGGATTAGCGAAAGCAGAGAGAGGCTTGAGCATAACGAACCTATTGTTAATGTATGGTAAAATGAGAGCTATATCCGAGGATCTCTGAAAGGTGTGTGTTCATGAGACAAACCAGGTTTACGAAAAGTGTAGCAGCGGCGCTCGGCTCAGCAATGCTTTTGACGGGTGCCGGGATTACCGTCCTTGGTGCCTTCCCTCAATATACAGAGGCAGCGGCGGTGAAGCCTACGGAAGCCTTCAGCTTATTTGAGCAAAGAGTGAAGAAGCCTTCCACGCTCAGTCTGGCCCAGGCGACCTTAGTTAACCGTATTAGTCAAATGACGCAGGCAGAGGCCAATCTGGCCGTTTTGCATCTGGAAAATGCTTTGAAAGCTTATCTGCCCACAGCCACCAAACGCATGAATACACCTGCCATTCAAAAGGATATCAAAAGCATATACACCTCCGGCATGACCATGGTGCTGGCGCGCTTCAAGGTGAAGCAGTACGATTCCCGCGTGGTACTGCAGGACTTGACGGCCATGGACTATAAGCTGGGGACGGACGGCGGCCAGTTTGTACCGGTTATCCATTACAAGAGCTTCAAAGTATTCAAGCCGTACATCAGCCAAGATCTGCAGGCTTACATTGATCTGATGGCAGCAGAGTCGGAGCAGCCGTCTGTGATCAACGGAACTTTACAGATTGACTGGTACCAAGTTGTGGAACGGGCGGTGCAATATGAGGCTTTTGTACAGACATACAAGACCTCTAACCGAACTGCGGCGGTGAAAAAAGCTTTTGAAGTGTCCAGAAGGTATGTATTCTACGGAACCCCGAACACACCGTTGTTCGACCAGAAGACACAGGTCATCAAGGAAGAAGCAGTTATCGCTTATGAGAATACCCTTTCCGAAGCCGGTCCTGAGCAGACCGATAACAGCAGGCTGCTGACACAGCTTGGTGATTTCCTGTTGCTGCTCGAGAAGAACGGCGATAAGAGAACACAGGCTGTGAATGATTTTCTGATAGCTATGTAAGTTGAGCGGTAAAATAATCATGATCTATGTATAGATTTGTAGAGAGACCGGGCTGTTACCGTCACAGCTCGGTTTTTGTGTGTGCAATATTTGGCTGATAAGACCCATAATGCATAGTATCCTATAGGCCGGAAGCGTCATTAATCACAGAAAAGGAAAACGATTACAATTATAATGTAAGCGTTATCTTAATGCTGTGTACATTATTACGCAAAGGGAGGAAGAAGACTTGAGTTTACACAAGGTTTCCTTTAACATGCTTGTAATTATGGGGTTTAGCATTCAGTACGCATTAATGCATCTTTTTTCTGCAGGCGAGGTCATTGCGATATCATCGGCTGAGCTTATTATTTATATGGTGTTCACTTTTGCCGGGCTGGGCCGGTTCTTTCAACGCAGAAGACAGGTGCTGAATGAGCATGGCTGCGGGTCAGCCGGACTCTTTTTCAGCGTGTTATGGACGGTTTCGCTCTGCTCACAGTTCCGGAAAGAGAACTACCCGGACGCGCTGACAATCATTAATTCACTGGGCGTGTCTGCTGCCGGGCTGATCCTGATTACCGAAATTGTTATTTTATTTAAGGCTTAAGATACATAAAGTTATTTGTACTGGAGGCAGAGAGGTCTGCCGGATGAAGGAGCTTTTGTCATTTTAGATGACAGAGGCTTTTTTTGATTTATTCTTTCCCGGTGCTTGTGTCCTGGTTTACTGTATTAACAAACCGTTTGCCCCATTCACAAAGCGGATCAAGGACCATCCCGAGAGACCGTCCGCTGTCCGTCAGCTCATATACCACTTTAGGAGGCACTTCCGAGAACACGGTCCGGAGAATAAGCCCGTCTGCTTCAAGCTCTTTGAGCTGCTGGGTGAGCATTTTTTGGGTGACCGGCGACAGCGTGCGCAGCATCTCTCCGTTACGCATGGTTCCTTGCTCGGCCAGCAGGCAGAGAATGGCTGTCTTCCACTTGCCGCCGATCCGCTCCAGTGTGGCTTCGGTCGGATTGTGGTACTTTGTATTGCCGGGTATAGCGTTAGCATTCCCCTCGTTAGGCTCATATGTCATGATTATCGATCTCCTTCAACGTACCCAAATGGTAACTATATTACGAAAAAGTGCGTACTTTTTTGTTTTGATTATAACGGTTATATTCAATCGTGTCAGTACAACGCTAAATGTGGAGGTAACAATATATGGCTATGTTAAAAAAAGCATCATGGGGAGCGGGAATCGTTGGAGCAGGCGGATGGGGTGGACTGGCTCACATTCCCGCACTCGCAGCGCTTGAGAATTATGAGGTGAGAGCAGTAACCGGCACACGGGTAGAGAGCGCACAGGCGGCGGCTGAGCTCCACGGCATCGGCTCTTATTATACAAGTACTTCAGAGATGGCAGGGCAGAGCGGAATTGACATAGTAGTGGTAACTGTAAAAGTACCCGAACATGACCGACTGATCCGGGAAGCCTTGGATGGCGGCAAACATGTGTACAGTGAATGGCCGCTTGCCAGGAACACTGCGGAGGCGGAAGCGCTGCTTGAACTCGCGGAAGAACGGGGAGTGAAGCATATAGTGGGTCTTCAGACACGGGGGAATCCAACTGTCCGCTACATCAGGGACTTGGTCACAGAAGGTGTTGTTGGCCGAATATTGGCTGTGAATACAATAGTTACCCTGCCTGTATTTCCTACCGCGAACGGAACAGTGGACCAGGCACATGTCTATCTGTTGGATGAAGCTAACGGGGCAGATCAACTGACAATCGGGGCAGCGCATATACTTGATGCGATTGAATATATGGTAGCGCCGTTTGTAGAGGTGTCCGGTAGGCTGGATACGCAATACCCTGAAGTTCACGTACTGGAGACTGGTGCATCAGTGACCGCAAATGCACCGGATCACGTGCTCGTTAACGGGAAGCTGGCACAGAATGCACTAGTTTCGGCCCAGTTTGTTAATGGCGGTGCCCCTGGATTTACGCTGAGGATCATCGGAACCGGTGGTGAACTGGTCATCACTCCGCAGGATCAGCTAATGTTTCAGATGGACCGGCTGAAGCTTCAGCTCGTCCGAACTTCCGGTGAGACAGAGATACTGGAAACACCAGAAGTGTATACTTCACTGGTACGGCATCTGCCTGCCGGTCCCGGGTACAATGTGGCTCATCTCTATGCCCGACTGGCGCAGCGGCTTGACGGGGAAGAGGTGGAATTGCCCGATTTCAACCAGGCGGTCCGCGTGCATCGTCTGATGGATGCGATCCGTAAGGCAAGCGCTTCGGGTGTCCGTCAAGAAGTGAGATAACTAATACTTACTGCCCGTCCCGCTTTCCTGACTTTTCTCAGTCTACCATTTAATTTTTGTATTCTATCTGCTGTATGCTATGATTTGAGATATGGTATTTTCTGAGAAAGGAAGGGGCGGGCTCTTTATGATTACTTTCAAAAAAATTCTGCAGATCATTGGTCTTAGTGTTCTTGTCACGGGTGTTGTTCATCCCCCCGCTATGGAAGCAGCAGCTACTAGTACAGCACAGACCGCGAAATTACCGGCTATCCGTATCTATTTGAACAACTCGCAGATCACCTCCTCAGCAGGAGGAGCCACCCTAATGAATGGAATGGTAATGCTCTCGCTGGACATGCTCTATGTCAGGGGGGCAACGGTCAGTTATGATGAACATTCCAAAATGATCAACATCGGGAATCTGTTCACGAAGGGCAGCATGAAGATCGGGAGCCGCATTGCAACGGTAAACGGGAAGCAAATCACTTATTCCGCAGCCTTCCAGCAGGTGAATAAGCAGCTCTACATCCCACTGCGGTTCGTGAATGATGCTATTGGGGGCTCACTGCAATGGAATGCGGACAGCCGGGAGGCGCTCATCAGCTATCCTGAATTTGTCGGTGACGGCCAGACCAGCAAAGACGCGTATTTCTTAAACGGGGTGGACGGCACTTTATATAAGCGGGATGCAGCCGGAGTGGTTCACTCTATGGGCGCCTCTACAGCCAAGCTTGAACCTTATTATATTGCGGGAACACAGCTGACATCGGTGAAGATTTCAGAAGATGCGGATTTGGTGACCATTCAGAATTCCAGCGGTGAACCTTCGATCAACCTGACGGTATTCAACCTTTTTGTCAAAAAAGGGGCCATCCTGCGCCAATCGACTGCCCATTACTGGCAGTTCTCTCCTGAGGACTTGAAGACGTATGCCGGGAACGCCGTTATGAACGACGGCCACACGGTCCGGTTGATTGCGCCGGATGCTTCCGTCCTGCAAGCCTGGAACGTTTCGAAGCTGGCAGGTACCCCGGAGCAAACCTACGCTATTGAAGCCATAGGAGAGGGTTATCTAATTGCCCGATCCTCGCAAGAAGGTCTGCTGACGCTGATTGACACCGGAGCCAAGCAGGCAATCCTCCTCTACAAAGAGTTCGGAATTAACCCTACGGATATGCCGGGATTCAAATATGATGGGATCAAGTTCGCAGGCAGCGGCGCTGATAAGTCAGAACTGCAGTTTGAATTCACGGACAGCAAGAAAGACAGCAAGACTTATACGTACCGGTTGGGTGGTTTGTAATTGGGTTGGTCCATGGTTTGTTGAATGTACAAAAGTAAGAAGCTTCTCCTTTGATTTGAAATGGTTGGGTTGTACTTCCATTTTACACAGGAGCGGTTTCTTTTTTTGTGCTTTTATAAGATTGAAGATTCGCTTTCCGCTTAAACAGTCCGTTCGCGGAGCGTCCACTCAAGTGCACACGTTGTTCTTACTTAAGAATTGAAGGTGTCCCAGATGCCAATAGTAGCTTTTGGGGCAGGCTCTTTTTTTGCGTACCCAACCTCTTGTTGATATTAAATTTTAATTAAAAAAAATTAATGTTGAAATAATATTTCAGTGATGTTATTCTTCACTTAGAGAGCGATTTCATAAACAGAAAAGGATGATGAGGAAATCATGTTAGAGCATTTGACAACAGAGACCCGCAATAAGAAAACAATGAACCTGGATGAATTAACTCCTCTTGAACTTCTGGAAGTGATGAATGAAGAAGATCATAAGGTCGCACAAGCGGTTAAACAAGAGATTCCGCAAATTGCCAAAGCAGTAGAAGTGATTACCATGGCGATCAAACAAGGCGGACGCTTAATTTATATGGGGGCTGGAACAAGCGGACGTATCGGCTTACTGGATGCTGTTGAATGTCCGCCGACCTTTGGAACAACACCAGAGGAGGTCATCGGGCTAATTGCCGGGGGAGAAAGGGCGTTTATCAAGGCGGTCGAAGGTGCAGAGGACAACGAACAATTAGGGGTGCAGGATTTACAGGACATTAAGCTGACAGCCCAAGATGTAGTCGTCGGAATTGCCGCCAGCGGACGCACACCATATGTTATCGGCGGATTAGAATATGCCAATTCTATAGGTACACCAACTGTAGCCGTAAGCTGCAACAAGGATTCAGCGATTGGTAAAATAGCCAGGATTGCGATAGAAGTTGTAAATGGACCGGAAGTATTAACAGGGTCAACACGTTTAAAAGCCGGTAGTTCGCAGAAATTAATCTGCAATATGCTGTCTACAGCTTCGATGATCGGTACGGGCAAAGTGTATGGAAATCTAATGGTGGATGTACAGCTAACGAATGAAAAGCTTGTTGAACGTGCCAAACGGATTGTTATGGATGCGACAGAGTGTGACGCTGAAACGGCAGAGGATTATCTGCAGCAGGCCGATCAGAAGCCGAAGATTGCCATTGTAATGATTCTGGCGGGACTATCTAAAGAAGAAGCTGTGCAACGGCTCGAAGAATCACAAGGCTTCGTACGTCAGGCGATTCAATAAAGCGATAAGAAGAAAGGGGCACAAACATGAGTAAATATCATGATTTAGCGGTCAAAATACTAGGGGCTATCGGTGGCCGAGCGAATGTATCCTCGTATACCCATTGTATGACCCGTCTTCGTGTAACGGTTGTGGACCGCAGCCGGATCGCCGAAGCAGAGCTGAAGCAAATCGACGGGGTTCTGGGTGTGGTGGATGATGATACGTATCAAGTCATTCTCGGACCCGGGGTCGTGACCAAGGTGGCTGAAGAGTTCGGTATCGTGCTTGAAGAGAGTGCTACAGCGGGCGAAAGTACTATTTCGGCTGAACAATTACAGGCCAAAGGCGCACAAATGAAAGCGCAGCTTAAAAAGAAGAATGATACGCCGTTCAAAAACTTTTTACGGAAGATCGGGAATATTTTCATACCGCTTATCCCTGCATTCGTTGGAGCCGGATTAATTGCGGGTATTGGCTCAATTCTAGCTAACAATATTACAGCGGGCAACTTAGACACTGCAACCTGGCAGCAGTATGTAACGATCTTAAATGTTATCAAAAACGCGATTTTCAGTTACCTGGTGATTTACGTCGGTATTAATGCAGCTAAAGAATTTGGAGCTACTCCTGCGCTTGGTGGTGTAATCGGCGGGGTAACGCTCTTAACAGGGGTTACAGCTGACCTGCCCATTTTTAATATATTTACGGGGGCACCTTTAACGGCAGGGCAAGGTGGGGTTATCGGCGTTCTAATCGCCGTATGGATTCTATCCATCGTGGAGAAATATTTGCGTAAAGTGATTCCGGATGCGGTTGATATTATCGTTACACCTACAATCGCCTTGCTGGCCGTAGGGCTGATTACAATCTTCTTCATCATGCCATTCGCCGGATTTATTTCCACCAATTTAATCGGAGCTATCAACTGGACGCTAGAGGTTGGCGGTGCATTCTCAGGCTTCGTATTAGGAGCAGCGTTCCTTCCACTTGTTATGTTAGGACTGCATCAGGTATTGACGCCGATTCATATTGAGATGATCAATGATTCAGGGATGACGCTGTTGCTTCCGATGCTGGCTATGGCTGGTGCGGGGCAGGTTGGGGCTTCCATTGCATTATGGATTCGCTGCAAGAAGAATAAATCATTAACCAACATGATTAAAGGCGCACTTCCGGTGGGTATTCTGGGAATCGGCGAGCCCTTAATTTACGGGGTTACCTTACCGCTGGGCCGGCCGTTTATTACAGCTTGTATTGGCGGAGGGATCGGCGGTGCGGTCATTGGTTTATTCGGCAACGTTGGAGCGATTGCCATTGGTCCTTCCGGGGTTGCGTTAATTCCCTTGATTGCGAATGGATTATGGCTGAAATACGTCATAGGATTAATTGCGGCTTACGCTGGCGGATTTATTGCCACTTATCTCTTCGGCACACCCAAAGAGGCTATGGCAGAACAGGATTAACTGATTCGAACTATTGAGGTGATTCCATTGCTCGGAATTTCAATTTTTGTGGCGGACCGCACGTTAGAAGACAACGTCAAGTATATGGAACAAATGAAGGCTGCAGGCTGTACGGAGATATTCACCTCTCTTCATATGCCGGAAGATGATATCGGACAACTGAAGGAGAAATTGCTGGAGATCGCAAACGCTGCCCGGCGGTTAGGAATGGACTTGATGGCGGATATTTCCGGAAAAGCATTGGAGAAATTTTCATTTCCCTTTCTATTGGATGCTGGTGTTACAGGTTTGCGGATGGATTTTGGTTTTAGCGCCGATGAAATCGCTGCCTACTCACAACAAATGAAAATCGCCTTAAACGCCAGCACCTTAACACCAGAGTTCTTAACTGCATTACAAGAGCATCATATTTGTCTTGAGAATACCCAGGCCTGGCATAATTATTATCCCCGCCCGGAGACAGGTCTGGATAAAGAAGCATTTATAGCGAAGAACAGATGGCTGCAGGCGGAAGGCATTATGACTATGGCCTTTATTCCGGGAGACGGGCTGAAGAGAAAACCGTTATTTCATAGCTTGCCTACCTTAGAGAAGCACCGGAATCAATCTTCTTTTCTAGCTTATCTGGAATTAGAGAAGGATTGTGCGGTAGACAAAATTTTCGTTGGCGATTTAACCCTTTCCGAAGGGTCTCAGATTCAATTTCAGCGGTATAAAGATGGGATTATTCCTTTGCGGGTAACCCAAGAACTGCCTTATGCCCTTTGGGATACGGTTCACCGGAACCGCCTGGATGCTGCCCGTGATGTGGTCCGGTCGGAAACTGCGAGGACAGATCAGGAACGTTTTGTAATGACCCGAAGTATTGCGCCAATGCATACGAACAAGCGGCCTAGAGGAACGATTACCGTCGATAATTATTTGTATGGCCGGTATGAACATGAGCTGCAGATCACATTAAGAGATCTGCCGGCACATGAAGCTGTTAATGTGATTGGTCATGTGATAGAAGAGGACCTTCCTCTATTGGACTACGTCAGACAAGGCGGAAGGCGCTTTAGCTTCACAGCTGCTACTTAATGATTACTCCCATCTATTTTGTTACAATAAGGAGAATAGACTGAGGAGAGGAGCTAAGAACTTGGCAGCAGGAAGCATGATTTCCCAAATTGAACTGGTATTAAATGAACTGCCGGAATCAGAAAAAAAAGTAGCTGAGTTCATTCTTGCCAATGCAAAAGAAGTGATGCATATGACCATACATGAGTTAGCAGCCAAAGCGGAGGCAAGCAGTGCGGCGGTTGTCCGTTTTTGCCGGTCAGTGGGCATCGAGGGTTTCCCCGCTCTGAAGATCCGTTTATCCGCTGAAGTAGAGAACACGAATTATGTGGGCTACTTTGATGTTGAATCGAATGAAACGGTGCATTCTATCATTGATAAAATGCTGTCGAATACCATATTGACCTTTCAGAATACGGCCAGCCAACTGGACGCGCAATCGATCGAGCAGGCTGTGCGCCTGTTACAACAGGCAGAGGTTATTTATGTGTATGGGATTGGCGCCTCTTTTATCATTGCAGAGGATGCAGCACAGAAATGGCTTCGGCTCGGCAAAAATGTATATGCGATTTCAGACCGTCATTTATTGGCAGCAGCCATGGCTACGAAATCAGAAAACGCCGTCTTCTGGGGGATTTCGTATAGCGGTGAGACGAGAGAGGTCATTCAATTAACGAAACGGGCAAAGGAGCAGGGGATCAAAACGATCAGTCTCACCCGCCCCGGAAATAACAAGCTTGCCCAGCTTGCGGATGTCTCTTTATTTACATCACGCGCGCCGGAAGCTAAGCTTCGCAGTGCGGCAACTAGCTCGAGATTCGCCCAGTTATTTGTACTCGATATTGTCTTTAGCGTATATGCCTCTGCCCAGCATGATTTAACGGTGGAGCAGCTGGCGAAGACAAGGCAGATGATTGAAGTCTTGTATGATTAATGTTGAACCTCTCGATAGAAACTCCTGCTAATCGGATTAGCGGGAGTTTTTTTAGTGCGCCTGCATCAGGGTACATTATTTTCAATATTCAACGATTTACAAAATATGGAATGTATGTTATCTTTGCTATGAAAGCGCATCCAAGACTTGATAGATTGATCAAGTATTTACCATTTTATCATGGGAGGAAAGGTGGAAATGAAAAATTTGCTCAAGAAGGCAAGCACAATGATCCTGGCATTTACTCTGCTGCTTGGAGTGATGACAGCGC
Source organism: Paenibacillus phytohabitans (assembly GCF_013141775.1). GTDB lineage: Bacteria > Bacillota > Bacilli > Paenibacillales > Paenibacillaceae > Paenibacillus_AQ > Paenibacillus_AQ phytohabitans. The sequence continues at coordinate 495,241 of NZ_WHOB01000016.1, read as the reverse complement.
CGCCCGTTCATGCAGACAACGCACTTTTCACAATTGAAAGCGAAAATGCTCAGCTCACCTCCGATCTTCAAGTGACGACCCAAATTTACGGACAACCTAAGCCCGGCTATACCGGGAGCGGTTTTGTCTGGATGCAGAATTCAGGCACCATTACCTTCAATGTGACGGTCCCGGAAACAGGCATGTACACGATCTCTACCCGTTATATGCAGGAGCTTAGCGAAGACGGCCGGCTTCAATCGTTGAACGTTAACGGCGTTACGAAGGGTTCGTATATGCTGCCTTACACGACCACTTGGTCGGATTTCGATTTTGGCTATCACAAGCTGAATCAGGGCAGTAATACCATCCAGCTGAAGGCGGGCTGGGGCTTCGCTTATTTTGACAGCTTCAGTGTGGATGTTGCCGATCTGGATCCCCTGGATGTGCAGCCTGTTCTCAGTGATGCTCAAGCTACACCGGAAACTCAGCTGCTGATGAATTATCTGACAGAGGTCTACGGCAACCATATGATCTCCGGCCAGCAGGAGATTTACGGGGGAGGCAATGACGGGAATTCCGAGCTGGAGTTCGACTGGATTCACAATTTAACCGGCAAGTATCCGGCCATCCGCGGGTTCGATCTGATGAACTATAATCCGCTATACGGCTGGGAGGACGGTACAACCGCGCGGATGATCGACTGGGTGAACAACCGGGGCGGGATTGCGACTAACAGCTGGCATCTCACAGTTCCCCGGGATTTCACTGCCTATCAGCTGGGGGAATTTGTGGATTGGAAGGAAGCTACCTACAAGCCGACGGAAACTAATTTTAATACAGCGAATGCAGTCATTCCCGGGACGAAAGAGTACCAATACGTACAGCTGGCCATAGCCGATTTGGCGGAGCAGCTGCAGATTCTGCAGGATAACAACGTGCCGGTTATCTTCAGACCCTATCACGAGGCCGAAGGTAACGGCGGGTTGAACGGGCAAGGCGCGTGGTTCTGGTGGGCATCAGCAGGCGCAGAGGTATATAAGCAGCTGTGGGATCAGCTCTATACTGAGCTTACAGAAACCTATGACCTGCACAACCTGATCTGGACGTATAACAGCTATGTGTACAGCACTTCTCCCGCCTGGTATCCCGGTGACGATCAGGTGGATATTGTCGGGTACGATAAATACAATACCGTCTACAACCGCTATGACGGTTTGTCGGGTGTGCCCAATGAGGATGCCATTACCTCGATATTCTATCAGCTGGTGGATCTAACCGGCGGCACCAAAATGGTAGCCATGACCGAGAACGATACTGTCCCAAGCGTACAGAATCTGACCGAGGAGAAGTCGGGCTGGCTCTATTTCCTGCCGTGGTATGGCGAGCATCTCATGAGTTCTGCCTTTAATTATCCGGCTACACTGACCACGCTGTATCAGAGCAATTATGTCATTACGCTGGATGAGCTGCCTGATTTGAGTGTCAATAATCCAAACCCTAGCGCGTCCATTACACCTGCAAGTATCGAATTTAACAAGTATGCAGCGGCTCAGAGCGACAAAGCCATAACCGTGAATGCTAACGGCAATACGTTAACTGCCCTCCGGACTGGGGGCAATGCCTTGACCGCGACGCAGGATTATACTGTAAGCGGAAATACGCTGCTGCTGAAAAAGTCATTCCTGGCAACGCTCTCCGTTGGCGAGCATTCGATTGTCTTGGATTTCAATCAGGGACAAGATCCCGTATTGAAAGTTACAATTGTCGATACAACGCCAAGTGCATCTATTGCACCTGTGAGCGCGGCATTTGATAAAGCACCGGCCCAAGCGCAGGATATTTCCGTAGCCCTTACCTTAAACGGACATCAGCTTGCAAACCTGACGAATGGAAGCTACACGCTTGTATCGGGCCAGGATTATACGGCATCAGGCGCAACGATTGTCTTGAAGAAATCTTATCTCTCCACGCTGCCGCTCGGTCAGAATCCGATCACCTTCCATTTCAATGGAGGAAATAACGCTGTGCTTACGGTAAATGTAGCAGATAGCAGTGTTCCGCTACCAACTGGCGGCTTGACGATCCAGGCTTTTAATGGCAACACCAGTGCCTCTACTAACGGAATATCGGCCAAATTCAAAGTCGTCAATAGCGGCAATTCGGCAGTTCAGCTCAGTGATGTGAAGCTCCGGTATTACTACACGATCGACGGCGAGAAAGATCAGAGCTTCTGGATCGACTGGTCCAGTGCCGGAAGCGCGAACGTAACCAGCAAGTTCGTGAAGCTGGCAACCCCGGTTACCGGTGCCGATTATGCGCTGGAAATTGGCTTCACAAGCTCGGCTGGAACACTGAATCCCGGCCAGAGCGCGGAGATCCAGACCCGCTTCTCCAAAACCGACTGGTCCAATTACAACCAGGCTAACGATTATTCGTTCAAGGCCTCCGCCAGTCAATTTGTTAACAATGAGCAGGTCACCGGATATATGAATGGCCAGCTGGTGTGGGGGATTGAGCCTTAACACAGCAACCATTCAAATTACCGGTCAGTAACAGTGGGCCTTGCGGAATATGTTAAGCCTTACGCTAGATTCTTTAGCGGCAATGTGGAGACTTCTTAGGAAGCAATGCAGGCATAAATGTTGTACGTTTTGCAACTTTGATTCATGGATAACCGGGTGATCGGGAGAATTGTTGTATGAAATACAAGAATAATCCAGCTGAGTCGCTTGGTGAAGATGAAATGCTGCCTTTTGTACAACAATTCTGGATTTGGGCCGAAATGAGGAGGGAAATGTTGTATTATGGGCAGGATTTTATAAAAATTACCGGATCTATGCCACAGAAAGCGGATGATCTTGGAATTCCTGCACCAATCACCTTACAACTCAAATACAAGTAATCCGCCTGAAAGAGAACCGGAATGACTATTAAATGTGAGTCGTTTAGAGGATAACTTGGCCCGGGAATTCATCCGGAATATCCAGATCTACTTTATAGGGCTACAAATGAAAGAAGCTCTTGTGATCATCACAGGAGCCTCTTTTTGTTGATTACTATTTTATTTTTGCGTATAGCGCTTGGGATTATCGGTCTGCCCTAAAATGTAGTCGATGCTTACTTTGTGGAAATTCGCCAGTGTAATTAAAACGGCACTCGGAACATCCAAATTCCCGCTCTCGTAGCGGGAGTAGGTGGCTTGTGTGATATGTAAAAGCTCAGCCATTTGTTGCTGCGTCAGATCTTTGTCTTCGCGTAGATCGCGGATTCTTGTGTACAATGCTCATCACCCAAGCCAAGTTTATTTTATGCGAAAAATGCATATTGTTATTTATGCAGTTTTCGCATATTGCAAATGCTCAAAGCGAGGTTATCCGAAGAAGATTTTGACCAAGTCGAAAAGCTCTATGATTTACAGAGTGACTCAAGCTCGTTGCATTCAGCATTATCATTTATCCAAGGCTATAAAATAGGAGCTTTAATGATGATCGATGTATTTAGTGACCAAGATTCTGTTTACGAAGGTCTATAGTACGTTAGTAATGAAAACCGGAGTGAAAATAAAGCTTCGGTTTTTTTGTTGGAAAAAAATCACATGGGGGAAGTTCTTTTGGAAGGGCAGAAGGGGATATTGTCGAATATTAAAAAGAAAATTGGGAAGGGAATTGGTCAAGTAGGCAGTTATCGAACAGATATCTTCAGGTCAAGGAGTGTGGTAACAATGAACAAAAAGTTAATGGCATCAAGTTTTCTTATTATGTTGTCAGTGGTATGTCTATCCATTACGGTCTATGCAGCCACTGCAGCATACTCTTTAAGGGTAAACGGGGCTGCCATTAAAGGGGAAGCTAAAGTCATTGATGGAGTGACCTATGTACCTTTGCGTACAGTTATTGAAGGGATGGGAGGGTCATATCATGTCATGCCAGAGTCGAATACAATTAGTATTTTGAGAAGAGATATAAGTATGTACGGCGGGTACAATGAGTCAAATCCTTTAATTTTTGGTTCAAAAGCATATTTCGAAATGAATGAAAATTTTGATAAATTCGTTGGTTCAGTCTCTATAGAAGAAGCGAGCACAGGAAAGGATGTTGTGAAAAACCTTCAGGAGATAAAAGGAACTGCTCCAAGCGGTTATACCTATATTTTTGTAAAAGTGAACCTTGAAGTCTTAGCATCTGAAAAACCTGGGGCATCGATATCAATAAATAATTATAGGTTTGAATATATTGACGCGGTAACTTTAAAGAGAATTCCTTCTTTTATGTTCTCCAAAAATTCTCCCAGTGTATCCGAAGGAAATCCCTTCAACGGTTGGGTTGGATTCTTAGTTCCTGATGGTCATCAATCTGGGATGATAGTTTTATCAAGTCCAGATGACCGGCAGAATGCTCTATGGATGAAGGTAGAGTAACGTAGTAATACTTAAGGATAATTACATAAGCTTCCGGTACCAGGTCTCTTGACTCTAACGTCGCGTAAACCTGTATATTTACTCTCATGAAGGAGGGATAGTCATCGAACTGCAAACCATCAGTCAGGTGTCAAAGCACTTTTCAGTATCTACCCGTACCCTTAGGTATTACGAGCAAATCGGATTGATTACGCCTGCGAAAAAGGAAGATTCCGCTTACCGCGCTTATGATGCCGAAGCCATCACACGTCTGCGTCAGATTATCGTTCTGCGTAAACTGCGGATTCCGCTCAAACAGATTGCCGAAATTCTGCAAAGCGCGGAAGCGCGTGTTGCGATCGAAGCTTTTGAGCGTAACCTTGCGGATATTGAGGACGAGATCACCGCGCTCTCCACCATTCGCAGTGTCATCAAAGCCTTTGTCGAATATCTGAATCTCAGAGGTGTGAAATTCGCGCTGCCTGACGATGCAAGTTTACTGGAGGTTGTGGATTCCTTGACTGTCTCGAAAATCAACTTCAAGGAGGAAAAGTCAATGGAAGAATTAAACAAGGCAAATGAAAATTTAAACAAACTGGCGGACAAAGATGTGCGGATTGTCTATCTGCCGCCCATGACTGTGGCTGCTGCTTATGCAACGGGAGAAGGCTGCGAAGGCAAAGCGCTGGATATGATCACGCAATTTGTAACAGAGAGCGGACTGCTAACAATTAAACCGGATGCCCGGAGTTTTGGTTTTGACTGCTCTAAGGGGGCAGCAGGAATCGGAGAACCCTCCCATGTATATGAGGTGTGGGTAGCCATTCCTGGCGACACTGAGGTACCCGCGCCTTTAGTCAAACGAACGTTCGATGGCGGATTATATGCTGCACACGTGTTGAGAACGTGGGACTTTGAGGACTGGCGTTTTTTGAGGGAATGGGTTAACGCAAGCAATAAATATGATAATGATTGGGATTCTCCGCGCTGGACATCGCTGGAGACGGTTGCGGGGCAAGGATTTGAAGAAACGTTGAATTTTTATAATTACGTACAAAAAGGCGGTAAAATGGACGATTTACAGCTTGATTTATTGTTTCCGATTAAGGAGATATCATTGGGCTGTTAACCAAGGAGGGTGAAAGTGAAGGTCTTTGTCGAAAAAGCTAATATCGATGATGCTGAACTATTAGCTGAAATTCAGAGAGACAGTTTTGATGATGAGTCGAGAACGTATAACAATAATGAGCCAGGGGGTCCTGAGGGATACGATTCTATAGATTCGCAAATTGAATTTATGAAACAGGCTCATTACTATAAAATTTTAAAGGCTAATGAAATTGTTGGTGGTGTGATAGTTTATGTGAATGATAGCTTAGTATACAATTTGGGCAGGATTTATATTAATCCAATTCATCAAAACCAGGGAATTGGTCACCAAGTTATGAAGCTTATAGAAGCTAATTACCCTGAGGTGCAGAAGTGGTGGTTGGATACGCCAAACTGGAGTATAAGTAATCATTATTTTTATGAAAAAAATGGTTATGTCAAAATCAAAGAAGAACATGGTTTATTCATTTACGAGAAGTGTAGGTCTGTTAATTGTTAAAATTGAAAGCGTATTATATCGGCGGTTATAATTGGGTGTACTTAACATACAAAACTATACAGCTGTGATTATAACCGCAGATAGTATAGAGCAACGCGCCAGTGAATTCCACCCGGTATTTCCTCTTACGTACGGTAAACCTCCCAATCCCTGAGTACCTACTCCATATATATCTGCGTACGTGTAACAAAAGTCGATTTCGTTTCGTTAAATTCAATAAGTGGTTTTTCCCAATAATAGAGAAGATTGCGAAGAAATCAATGGAGGAGGGGACGATTTGGTCAGAATTGTCTTAACATTAATGACGCTGCTATTCAGTTTAACGGGCTGTTTTGCTCCGCAAAGCCCCACAACATTAGACCAAGATGCTAATGCGGCAAAAGATTATTTGGAATCTAAGGGTTACAAGGTCTCTTCGTATGAAGGCTCCAGTGAAGTCTACACTTTAACAAAAGAAAAGTTAATGAATTTACCGTATTCCAATTACTGGGGACTGCAAAGCGAAGATCCCGGTATTTATCTGGACAAAGAGGTTAACGTACAGAAGTTCATAGTAACAAACCATCCATTGGATAACTGGAAATCTACAAGCGCCAAACCAGAGAATATTGTTAAATCTAAAGGGAGAACCGCAATTTGGATCTATATCGTGGATAACCAGGCAGTAGGCGGACATTCTTATCCAGTAATCGATCAGGCCATGGATGGCGGCGTATGGTCATTAGATGGAAGAACGTTAGAAGAAGTGCATTCTATGAGTTATAAAGCCTGGTTAGAGCAATGGGAAGCAAAGTTTGGCAGCTGATGAGTTACAGAAGTTTATCAAAATTGCCCATAGCGGAAAACGCTTATTTTTTATTTTAAATGGACATAGAATTCTCGAAATATATTATACTTAATTTTCCAAATATATGTTATTCTGAAAGAAACATCAGTTTATTTCCTTTGTCTAAGTCAGATAATTCAGAAAGGGGGCATTCGGATCTTCGTATAGTCCATATAGTCTGGTAATTTGTGAACGTTTGCATGATGCACAACCACAAAATAAACGGAGGTTTTGACATGCTGGCCAAAATGAAAAAATACGGGGGGTATTGTTTAGCTCTTATGCTGCTGGCTTCAGTTTCCTTGACCGGATGGAGTACCCGGGCATCTGCGGCAACCCCTATTACATCCGATTTCAGATCACTTTCGGCTTCGCAAATTGTCAGTGAGATGGGCGCCGGATGGAATCTGGGGAATCAGCTTGAGGCAGCTAACAATGGTACGCCGAGCGAGACGGCCTGGGGCAATCCCGTTGTTACTCAGGAGCTGATCAAAAAGGTAAAAGCTGCAGGCTTCAAAACCATTCGTATTCCCGTTTCTTACTTGAATTATATTGGAAACGCTTCCTCGTATACGATTAATACTGCATGGCTGGACCGTGTGAAAACGGTTGTAGACTATGCCTACAACGAGGGCTTGTATGTGGTCATTAATGTTCACGGGGATGGGTACAATACCGTTCAAGGTGGGTGGCTTCTGGTGAATGGCGGCAATCAGACTGCCATCAAAGAGAAGTATAAGCTTGTGTGGCAGCAAATTGCTAACAAGTTTGTAGGCTATGACGAGCGGCTTATCTTTGAGTCCATGAACGAAGTTTTTGACGGTTCTTATAGTAATCCGAATTCAGCCTACTACGCCAACCTTAATGCTTACAATCAGATCTTCGTGGATACGGTCAGACAAACCAGCGGCAACAATAGTGCAAGATGGCTGCTGATTCCGGGCTGGAATACGAATATCGACTATACTGCCGGCAATTACGGCTTTGTTCTGCCAACGGATACGTATCGCTCCTCCACAATCCCTAGTTCAGAAAAAAGAATTATGATCTCCGCACATTACTATTCACCGTGGGATTTTGCAGGTGAGGAGTCGGGGACGATTACGCAATGGGGGGCATCAGCCACGAACCCATCCAAAAAATCGACTTGGGGACAAGAGGATTACCTCAACTCGCAGTTCCAATCGATGTATAATAAGTTTGTTGCCCAGGGTTACCCTGTAGTCATTGGTGAGTTCGGTTCCATTGACAAAACTGCATATGATTCCAGCAATAACGTGTATCGAGCGGCCTTTGCCAAAGCGGTAACAGCGACAGCTAAAAAATACGGCGCAGTGCCGATCTATTGGGACAATGGCTATAACGGCCAGCATGGCTTCGGACTGTTCAACCGTACGAACAACACCGTAACACAGCAAGGCATTATTAATGCTATCATGCAAGGCATGCAATAATCCCTAGAACGATAATTATATCAATACGGCGTAGACCTGCCAGCGGGCAACTGCGCCGTTTTTTCTTTTTAACTGGGCATCTTTTGTGGGGGATGGAAGAGCATTGTATAAGGTAGAATCGCTGGAAGCTGGAGGTGTAGTTCTGAACGAAGCGGGTACCTGTTGTTATAAGTAATGTTTATCATGGAATCCCCTTGATGAAAGCGCTATACTTAATAAAGTAGTGAACAGAAATTAAAGGGGCAGCGCAATGAAAAAAGGTAGAATGTTTTACGGGATTTTCATTCCCATACTCATTCTGGGGGTAGGGCTGGTAGCTAGCTTCGGCAGTTACATATATATCAGCACGATACGGTCAGTGGTCGGACAGTTCTCAAGCAACAAACAAAGTTATATTGAGCAGATTAAGAACAACCTGGAACATAAGATTCAGAGTATTGAGTATGCATTTAATACTTACAGCACAACCAGTTCTTTTCAGGAGGTAGTCACCAATCCGATCACTATTCGGGATTTTGCGGCCTACCGTAATGTCAATTCCCAACTGAATTACATCGCCTCCATGACGGCGGAGGGTACGACATATTCCCTGATCAGTCTGGACCAGAATTGGCAGATCAATAATGAGCGGCTGACAAGTCTTAGTGATAGTGAAGCAGAGCAGCTGCGTGCGCAGTATATAAACGATCAGAATCGGAGCCTCTTCTGGGTCAAGACGGACAAGGGGATCCGGTTCGTCAATACACTGCCGGTCTTCTCCAGCAAGAAGCAGGCTATTGCTTTATCTGATATTTCGCAGTATACGCTTGATTCTATTATTAAGACTGACGAAGATGCGCATGTCTATATCCTTAATAAGTCCGGAGAGCTTCTGTATGATTCCGGTCAGGAAGGCTCTGCTCTCACCGAAGCACAGCTGCATGAGTTAAACGGAACTACTACCTCAGGTGAAGAGAATGGCAAAGTTGAGCTGGAAGCAGGGGGACGGAGGCCTCTCCAGCTGTTATATTCGAAGTCTTCCTACAATAACTGGACTTATCTTACTGTGCTAGATGAGGATGAAATTGCCGACACGCTGAAAATGACTAAATTCGGGCTTTATGCGCTGGGGCTGCTGAGTGTTCTGCTGATATTGGTTGTGGCTTATATGGTCGCTAACTATTTTACGAAGCCTATCCAGCGGATCAAACGGAGCTTATCACTTGTTCCGACGGTCAATTCCAAGAATGAATTCGAGTATATTATAGATTCTATTGACACCATTCTATCGGAAAAGCAGTCGCTGGAGAGCCTGATTGAAGCGGAGATGCCGCAGCTGGAAACCCAGCTTGTGCTGAACCTCTTCAGAAGCCGTGTCCAGCCTGAGGAGCTGGAGAAGAATCTTCAGCGCTTCGGCTATGCTCCTAATGGGCAGCTAAGGTATGCCGCTATGCTGATTCAATTGGACAGTTTGGGTAATCAAGGGACTACGAATAAGGATGTCCTGCTGCTGGCGGTCAATAAGCTGGTTGAAGAGGTCATTCCGAAGCAGCAGCGGATGCTGCCGATTGTCCTGAGCGATGACACCTTGGCTACGATCCTGACTCTTCAAGTACAGAGTGAATCAGAGCTAAACAAAGAATTGCTGGAGTATTCAAGAACGGTGATGAAGGCAGTGCGGAATTATCTGAACGTCCCGATCAGTATCGGAATCAGCAAGACCTATGGCAATCTGCTGGAGAGCAAGGAAGCCTGTGAGATGGGCAAGCAGGCATTGCATCAGCGCCTCAATCTAGGCAAGGAATCTATTATCTTTTATGAGGATATCTCAACGGTCGTCTCCGGCCCTGTCCTGCTGCACTATCCGGTTGAGCTGGAATCCGAGCTGTTCAATGCCATCCGGCTGGGGGACAGGGAACAGGTTACTGAAGCAATATATCCATTCCTGGCCCAGTTAATCGGCAAGAACAAGAGTACACTCAACTTTGAAGTCATGCTGGTACGGCTGGTAAACAATCTGATTCAGCTGGAGCAGCAGCTTGGTATTCAGGTCCTGCTGACTCAGGACAACAACAAGCTGTATCACCGTGTACTGGACATCCGCAATCCTGAAGAGATTGAGCATCTGCTGGTGCATGAGGTCATCTATCCGATGACCACTGTCATGAAGGAGAAGACGAACAAGCAATTTCGTTGCCTGTCTGAAAAGATTACTGCCATCGTCGATGCAGAGTACGATCGGGAATTGACGCTGGAGAGCATTGGAGAGAGGCTTCATTACAATCCGAATTATCTCAGCAATATCTTCAAGAAGGAATATGGTACGGCATTCAGTGAATACTTAATGAATTACCGGCTGGAGATGGCCAAGAAGTGGCTGTCGGAGACGGATATGACGATCAGAGTGATTGCTGAGCGGCTGCAGTACCATAATCCGCAGAACTTTATCCGTTCCTTCCGCAAGAAGGAGCAGGTAACCCCGGGCACTTACCGTAAGCTGCAGCAGGGGGAGTGAGATAATCCTGATATAACAATAGTAATCATCACATTTCTTTTATAGTACAGACGGTTATAAAGAAGGGACTGTCCCAAAAGTAGGTTTTCTACGGTGGAAGACAGTTCTCTTCATTCTTAATGCTACAAAAAGTGAGCAGAGCAGCGATTCTCGCGTTATTGGAGGATCGCTGCTCTGCGTTTTTGGTCATTGGTGGCTTGCTTCAGCAGATTATGAGCAAGGGAAAGGACACTCCTCATTCGCTGGGAACGGAAGCGATTCAGCGTACGAAAGTCGGAGCGTTGCCGTCCGGCCAGCCACATGAAAGGGATGATCTCGCGTACGGCCTTAGCGATTTGACGAGACGAATAGATCCATTGGCAAGCAAAGTTGCTCCATGGACTATTGAATGTACAAAGAAATCGCTCCTTTTGAAATGGTTGGGTGGTACCTCCATTTTACCAAAAAGGCGATTTCTTTTTTTGTGTTTGTTGAAAAAAGTGTTTTCGTATCCCGCTTAAACAGCGGAGAGGACGGAACGACCCGCGGAAAAGCGGCAGCGGTCGCCTTTGTCCCCGGATTTTCACCGCTAAGGGAAATCAATAAAATCTGGGGACAACAGCGATTGGAACAACGGTCCGTTCGCGCAGCGTCCACCCCAGTGCTCACGTTGATCCTACTCCAAAACAAAGAGCTGTTCCAAGCAGCCATTTCATGGCTTTTAGGAAAGCTCCTTCTTTTTACAAATATATGAAAGTTTATGTTTAAGCTATATTACGATACATAGTATAGCTGAGGCAAGGATTAACCCTTTACGGCTCCCATCAGGGCACCTTTGGTGAAGTGCTTTTGTACAAAAGGATAAGCGATTAGCATTGGCACAGTGGCTACTACAATGACTGCCATCTTGATTGTCTGGGCCGGCGGGATAATATCGACTGAGGTTCCTTCAGCCTGCATGCCGCTGGAGACAATAACGATCTGGCGCAGAAGCACCTGAATCGGCCATTTGACCGAGTCATTAATGTACAGAATTGCGTTCATATAGGTGTTCCAGTAAGCAACGCCATAGAACAGGGAGATGGTTGCAATGGACGGCAGCGCGAGCGGCAGCATGATTTTCAGGAAGATACCAAAGTCATTACTTCCATCAATTCTGGCCGACTCTTCAAGGCTGTCCGGCAGTGCCTGGAAGAAGTTACGCATAATAATCATATTGAAGGCATTGACTGCCACCGGGAAGACAAGGGACCAGTAGGAGTTAATGAGGCCGACTGATTTTACAACCAGAAAGGTAGGGATCATACCACCGCTGAAGAGCATGGAGAACACTACAATGAAGTTAATGGTGTTTCTAAGAGGCAGATATCTTCTGGATAGGCCGTAGGCCATCAGTGCAGTTAGAATCATACTTACAATAGTACCTACAATCGTGACACCAACGGATACGCCCAGACCCCGGAAGATTGTGGGTGTGGACAGAATGTAGCGGTACGCATCTAGTGAAAAGGTAGTCGGGAACAGGATGAACTTTTTCGCAATCACTTCCTGGGTAGTTGCGAAGGAGCTGGCGATAATGTTTACAAAAGGTAATAGACAGGCAAGTGCGAGCAGAATCAGAATGCCGGCATTTACAATAGTAAATATCTGGCCGCTGAGCGATTCTTTTCTTCGTGGGCTGTGGTTCATTTCATATCCTCCTCGTATTCGGTTACCTTTCAACTTTAACAAGAGGAACAGATTACGTATATAATCCGGGCATGAGGTATTGGCTTGGCAGCCGGAGTATGCACCTGAACCAGCATATAATCATTATCTTATACTGTAATCATTACACGAGGTTAAGAAAGCGCAAACACTACAGCGGACAGGCCTGAGCGTACGCAATCACATAATGATTATATACGTAACGCCGGAGATTCCTTAGTCTAGAGAGCGTAATCCCCGAATCACCAAAGGAGGCTGACAAGTGAAAGTTTCAAGTATCACCGCACCATCAAATTTGAATTTGGATAAGAGGAGAGGCAACGCGTTCTTGACTGCAGTAAAGAAATACAAGCTCTTATATCTGATGATATTGCCCGGACTGGTATACTTCATCATATTTAAGTACATGCCAATGGGCGGGCTTGTCATTGCATTTCAGGATTATCAGCCGTTTCTTGGAATCACGGGCAGCCCATGGGTAGGGTTCAAGCATTTCATCCGGCTGTTCACTGAACCTACCTTTATAATGCTGCTTCGCAATACACTTGTACTGTTTGCGCTCAACATTGTGATTTTCTTTCCATTGCCGATTATCGTAGCTCTTATGTTAAATGAACTTAAACATCGTCATCTGAAAAACTGGATTCAAACCATTATTTACATCCCCCACTTCATGTCATGGGTTATCATCGTATCGATTACCTATGTATTCATGACACTGGACGGCGGATTAATCAATGAATTGATCGCCAGCATGGGATTCGAAAAAATCAGCTTCCTGACCTCGCCGGAATGGCTGCGCACGATTTATATCGGCCAGATCATCTGGAAAGAGATCGGCTGGTCTACGATTATTTATCTGGCAGCAATTACTGTAGTAGACCCTCAGCTGTATGAAGCTGCGGAAATGGACGGTGCTGCCCGTCTTCGCAAGACATGGCATGTGACACTGCCAGCCATCCGTCCAGTTATTATTACCTTGCTGATTCTCAAAATCGGCAGTACGCTGGATCTTGGCTTTGAACATATGTATTTGCTGCTCAACTCGCTCAACCGCGAAGTGGCCGAAATTTTTGACACCTATATCTATACAGCGGGCTTGAAGAATGGTCAGCTCAGCTTCAGTACCACAGTAGGCTTATTCAAAGGTGTAGTCGGTCTCATCCTCGTAATGGCCTCCAACAAGCTGGCCAAGAAAATGGGCGAAGACGGCGTATATTAAGGCAGTGATAAAAACTATTCTAGAGGAGAAGTGTTATGAGAAAAAGATGGGTCAGTATGCTAGCGGGCGTTACCTTAATTACCACGGTTTTGTCTGCTTGCGGAGGAGACAAAGAAACAGTTAAAAATGCTGCCATAGCTGATGAAAATGCGCCACTGGAGGTCACATGGCTGAATGTCCTGCATACAGCTTCACCACCGACCAATACGATCAAATCCAAGCTTGAAGAATATACGAATACTAAGCTTACCTTCAACTGGGTACCTGATGCATCCAAGGAGGAGCGGATTACAACAGCGCTGGCTTCCGGCGAGCTTGCCGATATCGTGACTCTGACTATGATGACCAACTCATCGGTCAGAAGCTCCCTGAAATCGGGTTTATTCTGGGATGTCGGCCCGTACATTGATGATTATGACAATCTATCCAAGATTGCTCCAGAAATTCGGGCTGCAGCTTCTATTGAAGGCGTACTGTATGGTGTTCCGTTCCAGAAGAACCTGGCCCGCTCCGGGCTAATCTTCCGTAAGGACTGGCTGGACAAGCTGGGTCTGCCGGTTCCGACTACACTGGATGAAGTCTACGAAGTTGCCAGAGCCTTCACTGAGGACGACCCGGATGGTAACGGTATTGCTGATACAACAGGCTTCGGGGACAGAAATGATTTGCGCTATAGCAGTTTCAAGACACTTAGCTCTTACTTTGGTACACCTAACGGCTGGAAAGTGGATGACAGCGGCAAGTTCACACCGGAATTCGATACTCAGGAATATCTCGATACCTTGAACTTCTCCAGAAAGCTATATGAGAACGGTTACTTGGCCCAGGATTTCGCAGTTACCGCCAAAACCGACCAGCAGCAGCAGTTTGCTCAGGGTAAAACAGGGATCTATACCGGTATGGTTGATATCTCGAGTCTGAGAACATTAGCGCAGGATCTTCAGGAAGGTCTTGAGCTTGTACCGGTGAATAAGATTTCGAACGGCGACGGACAGTACCATATCTGGTCTGAAGGCAGTGGTGTCGGCGGTCTGATGGCATTCCCGAAATCAGAGGTTAAAACCGAAGCCCAGCTGAAGAGACTGCTGCAGTTCGTTAATGATCTGATTGATGAAGAAGCATTCATGCTGATGACTGGTGGTATCGAAGGCACTCATTACGAATATGACGAGAGTGGTGCTTACAAAGTTCTTAATAAAGATCTGTGGCAGGCAGATGTACAGCCTTTCTCCTCTAGCAGACCAAGTGAGATTGCTTATTCACTTAAGGATGCCAATCCTGAGAAGCAGCTGGCGAATGATCTAATCCGTGAAAATGACAAGTTCGCCGTTCTTGATCCGACAGTTCCGCTGGATTCGGCAACAAACAATGAACAGGGTACAGAGCTTGCGAAGATCATCACGGATGCTACGTTCAAGTACATCATGGGACAATCGACGGAAGCAGATTTCACAAAAGCGGTACAGACCTGGAAGGATTCAGGCGGCAGCAAGATTACCGAAGAATATGAAGCAGCGTATAAGCTGACTCAGAACTAAGCACAGCGCGTCACAGGCAAGCTCACCCTATAGGGTGAGCTTGGTTTGACGATAGCTGCGCCGGAATGATGCGGAGGCGTTAACAATGGAAACCATACGGGTCAGCAAGAGCGGCAGTGGCGATTATACCTCTGTTCAAGCTGCAATTAACAGCATACCTGTGGGCAGGACGGAAGAGACACACCTGATCATCGAGGCAGGGGTTTATAAGGAGAAGCTGCAGATTCATAAACCGCATTTGCGGTTATACGGCAAAGGCGAGGTCAGATTAGTCTATGATGATTATGCGCTGAAGCTAGGTAGCGACGGTACCCCTATGGGCACGAATGCCTCATGCAGCACACACATTACTGGTGATGACATCCGGGTAGAGCATATTATCTTCGAGAATACAGCGGGTCCGGGCAGTATAGTAGGCCAGGCTGTAGCACTTTATCTGGATGCCGATCAGGCTGTATTTCGAAATTGCACCTTCCTTGCAGCTCAGGATACACTGTATCTGGCTAAGCCAAAGGAGGAGAAGCTTAATACAAGCGGACGCAATTATTTTGAACATTGCCGGATTGCCGGGGATGTGGACTTTATATTTGGGTCAGCCACGGCTTATTTTGAAGAATGTGAAATTATTAGTCTCGACCGGAATATGGAGATTAATGGATTCATATCTGCTGCTGCAACACCTGAGGATAAGAAAGCGGGTTTTATTTTTCATAAATGCCGCTTGATCAGCGATGCCGCTGCAGATAGCGTGTACCTGGGAAGACCTTGGCGCGACTATGCCCGGACTGTCTTCATCGATTGCTGGATGGGCGGACATATCCGCCGGGAAGGCTGGAATGACTGGGGCAAATCCAGTGTGAATGATACCGTGCAATATGCCGAGTATGGCTCGGTTGGACCGGGAGCGGCTCCCGGCGAGCGAATCAGCTGGTCTAAGCAACTGGAGCAGAATATGAAAGATAACTTCTCGCTTGAGGCGGTCTTTGGCGGAGACATTGCCTGGACGCGCTGAAGAATCCATAACATAAGGAAGGTGAAGGCTGTGGGAGAGAATTGGGCTGTGAGAATGGCGGAATCGCTGATGGAGCGGCTGCCCAGGCTGTATGAGGATTTGGGATATCACGGAAAATGGTCTTACGATTACGGAGTGGTGCTGAAGGGTTTTGAACTACTGTGGAAGCAGACCGGTGAACGCAGGTATCTCGATTATATCGCGGTCAATCTGGATTATTTCATTCAGGAGGACGGCACTGTCCGCGGATACCGGCAGGATGAATACAATATCGACCATATTAATAATGGCAAACTGCTGTTCACGCTCTATGCGGAGACGGGCTTAGATAAATATAGGCTCGCAGCGGAATCCTTCCGGGAGCAGCTGCGGACCCATCCCCGGACATCCGAGGGCGCCTTCTGGCATAAGAACATCTATCCATATCAGATTTGGCTGGATGGCTTGTATATGGGTGCACCGTTCTACCTCCAGTATCTGCTGACCTTTGAAGAGGGGCAGGGGCTAGAGGATGTGACGAAGCAGTTTATGGTGTGCGAGCAGCATACCAAAGATCCCAATACGGGGCTGCTGTTCCATGCCTGGGACGAGAAGCGGGTACAGCCGTGGTGTGATTCGGAAACCGGTCTGTCCCCTAATTTCTGGGGCAGGTCAATGGGCTGGTATCTGATGGCGCTTGCCGATGTGCTGGAGTTACTGCCGGAGGATCATGCAGATTACGCTGAACTGGTGCGCATTCTGCGGGATACGTTAACCGCCCTGGCGAAATTCCAGGATTCCGAAACAGGCGTTTGGTATCAGGTAGTCGATCTATCTGACCGTAAGGGCAACTATCTGGAAGCATCGGCTTCAAGCATGATTACGTACACCATTGCTAAGGGAATCCGGTTAGGGGTATTAGACGACAGCTGGAATGCTGTGCTTGATCGTGCCTATGCTGGCATCATTGACGAATTTGTGCTTGTGACTAAGGAAGGCTGGGTGAATCTGAACAAAAACTGTCAGGTCGCCGGTCTCGGTGGTGCCGGTCAGCGTGACGGAACCTATGCCTATTATATTAGCGAGCCGATCATTACCAATGACCAGAAGGGTGTGGGTGCCTTTCTGCAGGCTTGTGCGGAATATGAACATTTAAGAGTAAAGCAACATTCTGTGAAAACGGGAGGATCATATGCTGCAGGGTTATAGTATTACAGACTTTGGGGCGCAGCGGGACAGCGGAATTCCTGCGACCTCAGCGATCAGCAAGGCCATTTCGGCAGCGAATCAGGCCGGAGGAGGAACCGTATATATTCCGGCAGGGCGGTTTCTGAGCGGAGCCATTCTTCTGAAGAGTAATGTGGAGCTGCACTTAAGTCCCGGCGCAGTTCTTTCCTTCAGTACAGACCCGGCAGATTATCCGGTTGTAGCCTCCAGATGGGAAGGCGTCCGGCAGCAGGTCTATGCTTCCTGTATTTATGGTAGTGATCTGATCAACATCTCCATTACAGGCAGCGGAACCCTTGAAGGGAATGGCGCTGCCTGGTGGGATATGTTCCGGGACAACCGGGAGGGACTGAAATATCCCCGGCCGAAGCTAATCAGCTTTGACCGCTCTTCGCGGATAACGATTAAAGATATCACACTGCTCAACTCACCAAGCTGGACAATTCATCCGATTGAATGCAGCAATATCACCGTGGATAATGTATCAATCATCAATCCGGCAGATTCCCCGAATACAGATGGTATCAATCCGGAGTCCTGCTCCGGTGTGCGGATCAGCAATTGTAGCATTGATGTAGGGGATGATTGTATTGCTATCAAGGCCGGGACCGAGGATACCGACGAGCGGATTCCTTGTGAGAATATTACGATTACGAATTGTGTCATGGCTCATGGACATGGTGCAGTGGTGCTCGGCAGTGAGATGAGCGGAGATATCCGAAATGTCGTGATTAGCAACTGTATCTTTAAGGAGACTGACCGCGGCATCCGCATGAAGTCACGGCGCGGCCGGGGCGGAACGATTGAAGATATTCGCATTACCAATATTGTCATGGACCAGGTGCTGTGTCCATTTACGATGAATCTGTATTATTTCTGCGGCCCGCGCGGCAAGGAGAAATCTGTCTGGGACAAGAATCCGTACCCGGTGACAGCAGAGACGCCTTGCTTCCGGCGCATACATTTTTCCAATATTACTGCCCGGAATGTACATGCTTCCGCAGGATTCCTGTATGGGCTGGCAGAGCAGTATGTTTCGGAGGTTACCTTCAGTAATGTGGATATCTCTATGGCGAAGGATGCGGTGCCTGGACACCCGGACATGATGACCGGTATGGAGAGTATGAATAACCGCGGCTTCTATCTTAGCAACGTGCGGGATGTAAAGTTTCAGCAGGTGACTGTGGAGAATCACGAAGGCCCGGCCTTTTATATCGAGAACGGGGAAGAAGTTGAACTTATTCACTGCCATTCCAGGAATACACGTAAGCCTGAACAGCTGGTTGAACGGGCTGGCATAGACTAACGGGGAATTAAACTTAAGCATGCGGGAGTATAGGATGTGTTTGAATAGAAGGATTTACTAAGAATAGGCTTGTTACCGTGGTTGCGGTGGCAGGCCTGATTTGTCTATGATTAGGAAATAGTGGAAAGGGGAGTAAGCAGCGGTGAGGTATTTGACACAAGAGTGGTATGAGCTGTGCCAGCGGAGAGGGCTTCATTTCGGCAAGAGTGTACATAGCGGGGCAGCTACAAGTGACGAAGCACTGTATACAAGGCTGTATGCGAAAAAAGAAAAAGAATATGAAAAGCAAGAGCGCGATTTCTACGTTGTAGATCCGCTATTTATGCTGGAGCAAGATGGGGCAGAGCTTGTACCCGCAAGGAAGTTATTTGGCGGTGAGGAGATCAAAGAAGAAGATATCCTGATCTATCAGATGCCGCCCGAAGAGAGGCTGTGGATTAAGAAATTAATTGCAGACTATGATGTCCGGCCAGCTTTTGACGTCATAAGCAGCAAGCAAAAGTTCAAGGAGATTCACGACTGGAGCTGTATTGAGGAGGCCGCACGGCTGCCGGAAGAATTAGTTGAGCAGGTTGCCGATATTCGGATATTCACGCTTGGATACTGTACGAAGGAAGTTCTCCGATGATATCAAAGACCAATTTCTTTTCCACGACTGTACAGTCACCGGGATTAATGCTTCAGAAGATATGGTTATCCGGCTGGATACGCAGGGAGGATTCACCAATCTGAATCAGATTACACTCATTAAACCTGAGATTGTACGGCAGGACGAACACATTGTGGGCAGCAGCTGGCTGTATGAAGAGCTGTATCGGGTTAATGATGGATATGAGGTACATGTATTTTTGTCAGGAGCAGCGGGGATGCAGGAGCTTATTGTGCGGTGTGGGGATATTGTGGTGGAGGAGAGGTGAGGTGAAATGGATCTTTAATCCAGGTGTGTTGAAGTTGAAATTACAGGAATTTGGTCAGTAGATTGTATGTATGGACCTGGAGCGCAAAGTGACGAAATAGTTATATTTCAATTCAAGAAAATGGATTCGGCTGGATTGAACTAATGAACTGGGACTCTATTTCTATAGAGACATTTCATTGGACGGTTGCAAATGCTAAATTGAATATTAAAGGTGAACTATGCTCAAGCAATTATGAAGAACCCGAATCCTCAGATCTTAATCTGGAGGACATAGAATTTTCCGTAGCCTATGAGTTAACACCATCGGGTAAAACAATGCAAGTCATCGATTTTTCGAAACCGATTTTTCTGAATAATACGAAATTTGGATTGCTGGAGAAACAGGTGCAGGATGACCATTTTATTCAACGGCAGAAGTTGTTGGAAGATAGATTGGATTAGATATGTAGAGACTGTTTCTATTGTTCAAGTGCATTCCCATTCTAAACCGTTTCACAAAAGATGTTTTTCTTTATGTAAATAAAATAAGGTCCTGTTCTCATCACACGAGCTTGTTTTGCTGCGAATTATTTTATATTGGTGAGATAGAGCTAAGTGTTATTGGTCTGCCCCAGGCTGTAGTCGATGTTTTAACTCTTAGGATAAGGAGCCTTCTGATTCGTCCTATTTAATAAATAATCCGTACTCGTCTGATGAAAATCCGCCAAATTAATCAGAATTGCCGTAGGGATATCTACATCACCGCGTTCATAATTACTGTAAATTCGCTGGCTACATTGCAAATATTCGCCCATTTGTGTTTGCGTCATATCTTTGTCTTCACGCAGATTACGGATACGTTGATACATCGATTGCACCTCCAAAGCAAGCATATCTTAGCGAATTATTCGTTAATATGATGAAATAGAGTACTCAGTATGTACAAGTTGGAGCATTCAAAACAGCAGTGCTAATAATCAAGTATCTGAACACAGGAAGAACTTATACATAATTGAAATTAACATTTTTGAAAATAAGGCTGGAAAGGAGAGGACTATGAAGAAGCATGAAGCGGGTAAAGGAGAAAAGAAAATCAATGAGATTCCGACTAAATCGCATCACTTGATAGACGAACTACTTGCGGCTGAGAATTTGGGGGATGCTCAGGGGAAATAGGTTCCTGCAATAAAACAAGCTTTAGCAATGGGGGAAGTTGAGAAACTATTGAAGCTCCGGGTGAAGTTTCCCTATTCTTTTGAGTATTCATTGAATTTTTTGCGGAAGGAGGAGCGGGAGGTTATAAGGCAGAGGTGCCAGCTTGAATGGGGGTGAACGCGAGGATTCAACAAACAAGGATTAAGCGAAGGCAATCGACATATAGAAAAAAATTAATGTATGAAGAGCCGGATGTGATGTTAGCACTCCGATTTTTTCTATTTTGCAGGAAAAAAATAGATTTTTGTAGAAATAATGAAAATGATGGTAGTGGGTATACCGTTTGAAAATAATATCCGAGGTGATTAAAGTGTTTGTTGAAATCGAGAATTCGAATCAGAGGATTAAAGTTGATTTATATCCAACGGTTGAATATGAAGCAGGTGCAACGTTTCATGATTTTCCGGAAATGGAGTTCAATGCTGATACCGGGCCAATTTATCATACAATTAAAGTTACTTCATCTCTTGAAATGATACTGGAAGAGTGTAAAGGAGACGAAACACTAGAAAAACAAATTTCCGAAAGATATTGGATTGATAAAGAGGAAGACAAAATCATAATGGCTAAAA
The DNA here is from genome assembly GCF_013141775.1 of Paenibacillus phytohabitans. Lineage (GTDB taxonomy): Bacteria > Bacillota > Bacilli > Paenibacillales > Paenibacillaceae > Paenibacillus_AQ > Paenibacillus_AQ phytohabitans. Next base: position 473,825 of record NZ_WHOB01000016.1, on the reverse strand, counting down.
TGGTCATTACTGAGTTTCCAAATGATTGGAAGGAAAGAATTGATGAAAGCTGGGCTTATTGGCTTGATGCTCTAGATGGCGATCATGCGGTGATTGGTAATAGAGCAGATGAAATACTGGAACGTGACCTTTATGATGATCCTTTTGATTGTGGTAGTTTGTTTTATGTTCAAGATTTAGAGATTCATCCTGAATATAGTAGTAGTGGGTTTACTATTGATTTGCTTAAATATACATTTGAATATTTGATAAGAGATAGAAATGGAATGCTTTTTGTTATTCCACAAGAACGGATTACCGAAGAGGCTGAGAAAGATAGAAAAAATAAAACCAAGAGATTGATTGAGTTTTATGAGAAGTCTGGTTTTGCCAGAGCCTTTAATTCAGCCAATGAAGATGTAGTAATGGAAATTGATTTGAGACTATTATAGTGGAACGCTATATCAGAGGACTAATACTAAGGAGTGAGTACTATTCAGACGCGTGGTAAAAGCATTAACCTATTTCTTATGGATGGAACTATTAGCGGACGTATCAAATGTACTCTAGCAAATTGGACTGGCATTGCCTATAAAATTCCCCGTATTGAACTCGACAAATGTAGAGGACTTGAAGTTCTTAAGCAAAGCGGAGTTTATTTTTTGTTTGGATTATCTGATGATACCGGCGAATCGGTTGTGTATGTAGGGCAAGCAGGTGTGAGGAAAAACGGAGAGGGAATCTTGTTCAGGCTGCAAGAGCACAAGCACAATCCTGTCAAAGACTATTGGACTGAGGCCATCGTATTTACAACATCTAACGATTCGTTCGGCCCAACCGAAATCAGCTATCTTGAGCATCGCTTTTGTAATCAGGCAATTGAAGCAAAACGTTATGTGGTTAAAAATGGTAATAGCCCTACACAAGGCCATGTAACTGAAGAAAAGGAGAGTGAACTTGAAGAGTTCATTGAATATTCTAAGATTGTCATGGGAGCGATGGGGCATAAGGTCTTCGAGCCGTTAATTTTAAATAAGATTACAGCACCTACACTATTGGAGGAAGTGCAAGTTGTAGAATTATTACTATATTTAAAGCGAAAGAGCAAGAAGAGCGGACAAATTATTGAAGCGCAATGTAAACGTACTAGTGAAGGGTTTGTTGTGCTCGCAGGAAGTCACATTGAAATGATTGATTCTGAATCCATCCCACCAGGAGTTAAAGAGAAACGAAATAGTGCTGTAATTGACGACAATGGTGTACTTACAAGAGACATATTGTTTGGAAGTCCCTCTTACGCTGCAGCATTTGTTGTAGGTGGGCATGCAAACGGGCTAACTGAATGGAAAACATCAGATGGACGAAAGCTCAAGGATGTTGAAGATAAAGAGTAGCTGTTAACTTGAGAGTAGCTCATATTTATTGAGTAATTCAGAATGCATCAACACTTCGGAGATGGCTTCAAAATATATTTGGAAACTCTCCGGTATAAGATTTTTTTCAATATAAATTTAGGAATTAGTGAGATAAGCTTCATTGTACTTGGGAAAATAAGCGGTTTATTGTTGGAGTGACCCTTCACAGCTGACCTTGCAACCAAATTGGGCGGCATCAACGCATTCTTTTTATTTGTGTTGCCCGCATGCTGGAAGAAGCTCGTATCCGTATCGCCAGGGCATACGCAGCTAATTGTAAGTTGTGTATGTCTCATTTCATACTTTAAAGCCTCTATGAAAGTTTAGACAAAAGCCTTAGTGCACCATACACGCAATAATAAGGCAAGGGATAAAGGGCAGCTACGCTTGCTACATTTAGAATGGAACCTTTAGAAAGTTCTAAAAGATCGGGAAGAAAATAATGGGTGATTTTCACCAAAGCATGAATGTTAAGCTCTATCATTCTTATTTGCTCGTCGACATCCAGCCGTTCGAACTCTCCAAACATACCTGCACCAGCGTTGTTTACAACTGTGTCGATTAGGATATTCCTTTCCTTACACCATTCATATATAAGAGGGGGATCCTATTTCTCGGTCAAATCAATGGAGAGCCACAATACCTGAATTGGATAACACTCCATCAATCTTAATGTGGTTGCTTTTAATGCGTCTGCCCTTCTTGCAATGCACACTAAATTAGCTTTTTTCTTAGCGAATTCTTCAGCTAGCTTTTGCCCGATACCACCACTTGCCCCTGTAATTAATGTGTAAGCTTTGCTGCTCTGAATTGAATCCATAGGTATTCTCCTATCGCTGATTTTTATCAAATCATACTACAAGAAGCAGGATATTTCTTTTGCATTTGTTAAATGTTTCTGAGTTTACCTCTAATAGGAGAAAGTAACCTTGGACAAAATAATTAAATATATAAAAACTTGTCCCTTTCCTGCTATTAAGACTATTGAAGGTAAGAGTGTGAGGGGAAGGTTGTCAATGAGTATGTACAGATCGATACATTTGGTCTTCTCGTCGCTGAGATTTATGAAGAAAACGGAGACATCCGAAAGAGTGATCCTATTGACCTCGGCGTAAAGACTGCTCATTCTCGCCATGTCAGATCGTTTATTAATGTACTGTGCAGAACCCCTATCAAGAATAAAGAATATCAATGTAATTCGTGATGCAAATGACGAGGAGGCTGCGTCAGATACCTGGTGTGCTGGCTGGCCCGCTGCACTTGTTAGTGCAGCGAGCACGCAACTGCGAAGGAATTTATCCGCTTCCAATATACCTCCAATAAATGAGCACGGGAGCAAGAATCGGGATAAGCTGCTTAAGAAGCTGGAGCAGATCCACGATCTTCCAATCGATCACCACAAAGGAGGTTTCGATGTTTAAAGGCTCTAGTGCGTACTTAAAATGTGTTCGATCATTTATTCATACTAATCGAGAAGAGGTCAAGTCATTAGTGTCTTATAGCCTTTCAATGAAATACTAACTAAGTTATCAGAGCAAGATATCAACGTAAAAGCTTTCAACCCTTGGTGGCGTTGAGTAACCTATCAAACAAAAAAACTTAGCCGTTCGAAAGCAGGTCCGCTTATTCATTCTTGAAACCAATGACGCTTGTCGGCTGAAGCAATTGATTATGTTCTCCTGATTGACCCTGTGGGATTTTCCATGGGGCATTTGTTGTATTTACCTACTTTTTCGGTTGAATGAGGCGTGGAGTCATCCTTGACAATATTTTGCAAATGGCGTACTGTAAGTAGTAAGTGATAAGTGATAAGTAGTAAGTAGTAAGTAGTAAGTGATACGAATTCAAAAAAGTTCTTCATACACACGAATCACGAACCGGCTTATCTAAATCATGGGTAGGGGTGGATAGCTATGATGGATTTGAAATTAGCACAAAGCTTTGCGTTGGTCGCATTAAATGCACAGAGTAGTCTTTACATGACTAATGCGAAGAAAGTGTCTTTGCGTTCTATGGCTGCGGCGGTTATTTTGGAGGCCTACTTAGAGGGATGTTCTACACAAGCTGATAACGGGCTAACTTTCCGCCAAGAAGTTCTTGAAAAGTCCAGTTCAACGCTATACAGGGAAACTGTTCTATTACCCTTGCTCCATAATCATGCTGTGGTACAAGGTGATCTGGAATGGTGGCTGAAAAAAGCTTCCATGCTGTCTAACAAAAAATTAAAGAAGTTTGAAATCGCGATATCAGATTATCTCAAGGCAATGAATGTGTTGGAAGAAATCCCGAGTCTGTTAGGGAGCGACATGTATTTCGATTCAGCGGGTGTTGAAATGAAAGCCTATCGCAGCCATAATGGGGTTTATACAAGCATTACAGAGAACCTTCGGGCAGAAATTCTGGAAGAGGGAACGGTAACAGATGAGATCATTTGCATGCTGTGGCTGCTTCGCGAAAGCGGATGTATGCATGATTTCTTCTCACGGAATGAACTGGAGAAGATCAATACCAGAATGCACGATCTATACCGTAGTAACTTATGGGCAAAGTCATTGTTTCGGATCCAAATCCATCATGGAATTGAGTTAGGAATCAAGCAGTTCCTGCAAATGAAGTCCTTGTTTGTGAAGACATATGCGGGCAGTAGTATTAATTTTTTCTTCCCTTTCCTTGAGCGGTCACAGGCTGTCTTTGTAGAGACAGAGGCTTGGTTCGATAATTCTAATAAAAGGCTAAACACCGTCCTTACAAGACTAGAGTCCTATGGACATGAGGTTAAGGTGATTGAGAGAGGTTCAATTGCGACTATCCAGATTGATAATTTGTTATACGATGCGATGCCGCATTATGTGATGATGAGAGTACCGATTCAAGGTGTGCGTCTTGTTCCGAAGCGCCCACTGTAAAGGAGTTGTATCCATGTCTAGGCAACGTTCCATGGAGGCGATTCTGGCCTCTGAGCATGTGTCAATAGGTGAATTGGTAAGAATCACAGGTTCCCGTTATAGCACGCTGAAACATTACACCGAAGAAGGTATGCTGCCCTTTGAACAGGCTGAAGAGAATTTAACCCGCAGATATAGAAGAGAGGAAACCGTCGCACGCATTATTTGGATAAAAGAGCTGAAAGCGAACGGTTTATCTATCCCGCAAATTAAAGAAGCTATAGATGCTTTATAATGATAAGAAAGTTGAAGGTGGCTTATATAATGAAGGTTAAGATTCTATTTGTATTATTGACAATTTCATTAGCAATAAATGCTGTGATATTTTATGGATTATCTAAATATGATTTAGTTGAGAAAGGAAGTACTCAATTACCTAAAACAAGTATGACAGAAGATTCATTGAAATTACTAGATAAAGATGTCATAGAAGCGAAAATAAAATCTGGTTACGGATATATCTATAGCCTAACGGATGATCAAATCATGAAGGCGATCAATGAAGGGAAAAAAGATGGTGCATATTTTGGAGAAGACTTCAAATTACCCTTATTATCATCGACCAGCAACGATAGTACATTTGAATACAGGGACGTATTTATTAATACACCTTACAGATTTGTGGCAATACATTCAAGTAATCAATACGCAAAATATGATAGGACGTCATCTATAGAAGAAGTGTGGAAATTTATCAGCTATGATCATATTTCATTCTCTGCTTATGTGATGCGTGGATGGGCTAAAATGTTAGCCATTGAAATGATACAGGAAGGTAGAATAATACAACCATACAAGACTGAAAATAATGCGAATGGAGATATGAAGAGTGTCAGTTTTTCAGTCAATGATATAGATTTTCGGGAACCTGCTTCTTTGAAAATATTTGAAAAAAGTAATCCTGAAAAATATGCAGAGTATAAGATCGCTTTCGAGGATTATGTGAAATAATATCCATGTAGAATGAGGTGAATGATATGACGATACTGCCTGTTATAATATTTATCCTAGTATTTGTACCTTCCATTGTACTCATCGTGAGTATGCCGTATTTAACAAAAAAGACGATTAGTTTCGGAGTCACCGTCAGCGCTGTACAATTCCTCAGTGAGCCGCTGCGCCAGATGCGGAGGTCATATGCCAGGATTAGTGCTATTCTACATACCATCCTATTCATTGTTGGCATCCTATGGCTAATCTACAGTGATGAACATTCCAAGCAAATCAGTTGGATTATTATTACCTATGCACTCGCCATGCTCGTAATCTCCCTTGTCATTAATATTAGCTATCATTTTAAAATGAAAAGTGTACTGCCCACGCTGCCTATTGCTCCAGGACCATCAATCATGAAAGTGGACACTGGATTGCAAAAAAGAAACATTGGCTTGTCTAATTATTGGTTCTTCATTCATGTTGTCATTGTGGTTGTTAATATTGTATTTGTGCTCCGCAACTACGATCTGATTCCTGATCAGCTTCCAATTCATTATAACAGCAGTTTGAGCATAGACCGCTATGCAGCTAAATCGTATACCTCTGTGTTTATGACTACGCTAATTCAAGGGCTCGTAATACTGTTGTTCCTATTTGAGAATTGGAGTATTCGCAGAGAGAAACAGCAGGTTAGAGAAGACGTAACTTACCGCCGGGCTTGGTCGTGTTTTATGATTACAGCCAGCTTCCTAATAGTGATCCTGTTAGCCGTCGGGCAGCTCAATATGATATCTCTGCTTAACATCAATTTCGCTATCCCCGTTATCCTAATCATAATAGCCTTTATCATCCTATACGCCCTCGCCTTATCGTTCTGGGCGGGTCAGGTCGAAAGCCGCTTGGAGCGATCTGCCGATAGCGCCAATGTCAGACCTGTCCATGATGAAGATAAATGGAAATTAGGTATGATTTATTTCAATCGCAAAGATCCAAACCTAATTGTCGAGAAAAGGTTCGGAGTCGGCTGGGGATTAAATTTCGGTCACCCAGTTGTCTGGCTGATTTTGCTCGGAGTTATTGTAGTGTTAGTTGTGGTGCGCTAAGAAAGCTTTAAGTGATGGTACTAACGTAAAACAAGCTCATGTGGTTCGTCACTGGGCTTGTTTTTGTGCTGCTTAAGATCTTTGTCTCCGTCTAAACTGCGGATTTTTGTATGCAATGATCATTATTCTAATTTAACCTTTGGGGTAGGGTTTCTTTTGGTTTGTTTGGTTAAGCAAATAGTCCGTACTCGTCATATGAAAATCTGCCAGCTTAATCAGAATCGCGGTGGGAATATCGACATCACCACGTTCATAATTACTATAAATCCGCTGGCTGCATTGCAAATATTCAGCCATTTGAGTTTGCGTCAAATCTTTATCTTCACGTAAATCACGGATACGTTGATACATCTGGAACACCTCCAACGCGAGCATATCCTAGCGAATTATTCGCTATTGATTTTTAGCGAGAAATTCGCTAAGATAATTAAAAGATGATTGGGGAGGGATGACAGGTGAGCCTTTTGGAGGATTTATATTACCGGAAAATCTGTTCAAGTGAACGAATATGTTCCGGTGATCCTGAATATGCACAGAACAATAAGGTATTCTTGGAACATATGTACATCCTACAAGCAAGGCTATCTCCAGAAGACTTTACTATGATCGAAGAAGCCATGGAATTGACCGACTTGCAGATCTTTATCTCATCCGCTTCTGCCTATACGCTCGGATTTAAAATGGGAGCTGCGATGATAATAGAAGTATTAGAAGATAAGGAAGAACTTATACAGACTAAGGAGAAGTTAGTCCTAGAACAAATAAAGTTGGATAGGAGAGAGTTATGATACTTTTAATTCCAAACAGCATATGTTGATAGACGAGCTTCTTCAGGCAGAAAGTTGGGGCATTGTTCAAGAGAAGTGGGTTCCTGCTATTAAGGAAGCTATTTCCATGGGAGAGGTTGAAAAGCTGATTAAACTTAGGGCCAAGTTTCCATATTCTTTTGAAAATTCATTAAAGCATTTGAAAAAAGCGGAGCGGGAAATTATTCGGAATAGTCTGAGGTAAACAAGCCATGCGTATAAATACTTACGCATTGGCTTGTTTTTATTTTGTTAAGGTTTGGGTTTGTCTTGTGTAACTGGTCATAGTTAAAAGTTTCATGCTTCATAGAATCGCCCTGGAAACCGTCAGTTTGGCTAATTGTATTATAATTACTCAATCGCGCAGCTTCCCGTCAACCTGAGCCATGATTAGTGAATCCGCTAAATAATCATGCCCTGTCTTGACGCCGGGCTGGAGCAGCCGTATGGTACAAGTGACAAGAACATACAAACATAGGGAGGTACATGCTCAAGAAGGGGGAACTATGAATACATTCACAGCCTATGCAAGGCAGATCCGGCGGCAGATCGCCAGCAGGTATTACCGGATATCCATCAAGCAGCGGATTCTGTTCTCGTTCATCGTGCTGATCACGCTGTCCATCAGTGCGATGGGCAGCTTCTCGTATTGGATCGCCGCGCAGGAGATTGAGGATAATGCTTACGCCAGCAGCCAGGAAACGGTCAGCAAAACTACCCAGCTGCTGGATTCCCGCCTGAATGATGTGGCACTGTCCGTGCAGTCCCTGATGCTGAGCGATGCGTACCGGAAGATGATGATGGATGTGCTCAGCCATGATGTGTCGAATTATTATGTGCATCTGTCGGATCTGCAATATGTGCTCTCACAGGCGACGTTTAATCAACCGATTATCGAGAATGTGCTGATCGTCACGCCGATAGGCGACTTCTACTCCACCACGCAAATCCGCGCGCAGGATAACTCGTTTTACGGCTCGGAATTATATGATCTCAGCAAGGAGCAGCCGGGCGGCTACTGGGCCAAAGGGCATTATGACCGGCTGTTCACGGGCAGCCAGCGGGTCGTCTCCTTCGTGGTCCGGGGAATCTATGAATACCCGTATACGCCGGTCAGCAATGTGTTTATCGTCGTCAATATCCGGGAGAGCCGGATTGACGAACTGCTGAATCAGGGCGGGCAGCAGCCCGGCCGTAATTATTACCTGATGAGCGGGGAGGGGGATGCGGTGGTGGAGTCGCGCTGGCCGTTCCGCGGCAGATTTCCCTGGAAGCCGGTGCTTGCGGAAGGCGGCGCAGCAGCCGAACCGCAGGAGCATACCTACAGCTATGGCGGCAAGGAGTATCTGGTCAATTATAAAAGCTCTGCAGCATCTCCTGACTGGATCATCTCCGGCATGCAGTCGCGCGACCAGCTGCTGGGCAAGCTGGAGAGGGTGCAGCGCATCACCCTGTATGTAATCGGTGTCTTTCTGCTGACTACCTGGCTGATCTCTAATCAGCTGACGTCTGTGCTGCTGAGGCCGCTGTTCAAGCTGCGGCGGCTGATGCGCAGGGTCGAAGAGAACCAGCTTAGTGTAGTTTATGAGAGCCGCTATGAGGATGAGGTCGCCCAGGTCGGCTTTCAGTTCAACCGGATGATGTCGGAGATTAAGGCACTGATTGAGGATGTGAAGTCGAAGGAGGAGGACAAGCGGCATGCGGAGATCCGGGCCCTTACCGCGCAGATGGAGCCGCACTTCCTGTACAATACGCTGAATACGATTTATTGCAAATCGGTATTGGGCGTGAATGAGGATGTGAATGAGATGATCCTGTCATTATCGCAGATGTTCCAGATCGGGCTTAGCGGAGGCAAGGATCTGATTACCCTTGAGGATGAGCTGTCCCATGTGCGGCAGTATTTCTCCATTCAGCAGAAATGCTATGAAGGACTGTTTGAATACAGCATTACGGTTGAGGATGAAGAGCTGCTGTCCTGCCCGCTTCCCAAAATCATCCTGCAGCCGGTTGTGGAGAACAGCATCCAGCACGGGTTCAGTGACCGGTCCGGGGGAGGCCGGATTGACATCACGGTCAGCCGGGAGCTGGAGATGCTGCATATTACTATTACCGACAACGGGCGAGGGCTCGATGCCGGGAAGGTTAGGCAGGGAATGAGCAACGCCCCGCAGTCCAAGAAGGGCTACGCCCTGTTCAACATCAGACATCGCCTGGCGCTCTACTACGGAGAGGAAGCCCTCATGGAAGTGGACGGAGAACCGGGCAAGGGGTCGCAGACGGAGCTGTGGATTCCGTTAAGAGAGGAGCGATAGATGATGGACCAGAAGCTGGAGCCGGGAAGGTTCAAGTTATGTATCATCGACGATATTAAAAGTGTGGTGGAGATGATCTCTCGCAAGCCGGCGTGGCAGGAGCACGGTATTGAGGTCGCCGGCACGGCGCTCGACGGTGAAGAGGGGCTGCGGATCATCCGCGAGACCCGGCCCGATATTGTGCTGACCGATATCCGGATGCCGAGAATGGACGGGCTGAAGATGACCCGGGCGATACTGGAAGATCTGCCGGACTGCAAGATTATTATCCTTAGCGCCTACTCGGAATTCGCTTACGCTCAGGAAGCCATCCGGCTGGGGGCGCTCGATTTCGTGAAGAAGCCTTTTTCGCTGGATGAGATTGTGAATGTGGTGCTGAAGGCCAAGGAGCTGTGCCGGGAAGAACGGCAGGAGACTGCGAGACTGGCGGTGATGGAGTCCAAAATCAGGGAGAGCCTGCCCATCCTCCGCCAGGAGTATCTGACCTTCCTGCTGCATCACCAGACGACAGAGGCGGATGCCCGGTCCAGGTGGGCATATCTCGATATCCCGCTTGCGCAGCATGACTTCTTCGTGTTTGTCGCAGAGATCGATCATTTCGCCGAGAAGCTTCAGGGCCAGCCTGTGCAGGAGGTGGAGCTGCTGCGGTTCAGCCTGCACAATATTCTCGAAGAGACGATTTCCGCCTGGACCCGCGGTGTGATTATCCGCGAGGCCACAGACCGGTATGTCTGCATCATGAACGGCTCGGCCCCGGATACCGCTGCGCTGATAACGGAGGCCTGCTGCACGAATGTAAGCCAGTTCTCCCGTAATACACTCTCTATTGGCGTGGGGCCTGGTGTATCAGCGATTCATGAGCTGGCTACAGCCTACAGGCAGGCGCTGAGCGCTCTGGGTTATCATTTCTATACCGGAGGCAACGGTGTATATCATTACGGCAATATTGAGAATAAGCCGCTCTCGCTTCACAGCTATTCCGCCGCCGCCGAGCAGGAGCTGCTGTTTGCCCTGCGTTCCGGCAATTCCGGCAAAAGCCTGCAGGTGCTGGACCAGCTGTTCTCGGAGCTGCTGGACAGCGAGCTTTTGCCTGAGCCAAGGTATGTCGAAAGCGTCGGCTATGAGCTGAGCTCCAAGATCTGCCGGGTTCTGCTCGAGCAGTTTCCCTATGAGCAGGTGGAGCCGCTGGAGCGCGGAATTGAGGCAATGAAGAACCGGGTGCATCCTTCCCTTCAGGATATCCGGAGCCTGCTGTCCGGGCTGTGCCGGGAGGCCTGCGCGCTGGTGGAGGAAGCCCGTTCCCTGGAATCCACGCGGATTATCCATCAGGCGATCGCTTATATCCGGAGTCATCTGGATACGGGGCTGTCACTGGAGCAGGTCGCGAAGCAGATTAACCTCAGCCCAGGATATTTCTCCAACCTGTTTAAGAAGGTGCAGGGGGGTTCCTTTCAGCAATACGTGATGCATGAGAAGATGGAGAAGGCCAAGTCGATGCTGATCGGCGGCCTGCAGGTACAGGAGATTGCCCAAGATCTCGGCTACGAGCACAGGCGCTATTTCAGCGAGGTGTTCAAGAAGTATACAGGAATGACCCCGTCGGAGTTTAAGCTGCATTACCTTGGAAAAGAATAAAGAAGGACAAGGGAGGGGCTTCCGCCAAGCGGAGAGTCACTCCCTTTTGTATGATGGGCAGCTTCCGCCCGGCAGTGTGCCGGCAACTCCACCAGAAATCTGCCCTCAATGTGGGCTTACCCGCCTTATGTGAAAGCGTTACCCATTCTATAATCAGGTTGTAAGTTAAATTCAGCAGCGATAAATAAGGGGGCACTACCAATGATGAAGCGTACGCTAATGACATCTATGAGCCTGGTTCTGGCACTTGGCCTGGCAGCCTGCGGCAACGGTAACAGTGGCGGCGGCAATGCAGCAGAAGGCTCAGGAGATGCAGCGACAGGCGGTTCAGGGGAAAAAACCAAAATCAGCTACTGGACGGGCGACCGCCATGACGCCGATTTCGTGAAAGAGAAGGTGGCCGAGTTCAACAGGGCCAATACGGACGGTATTGAGGTGGAGCTGGTCGTCAAGGGCGATGACTTCGATACCGCACTGGATCTGTCCTTCCAGACCTCGGATGCCCCGGATGTGATCCGGGTGAAGGAGAACACCATCCAGACGTTCTACAAGAAGGGCTTTCTCGCGCCCATTGATGAATTCCTCACCGATGAGCTGAAGGCGAAGTTCCCGGCCATGCCGGATCTGAATGAATTTGACGGCAAACGTTACAGCCTGCCGAACTACGGAACGACGATGCGCCTGGTGTACAACAAGGACCTGTTCGCCAAAGCGGGCGTCGAGAATCCGCCAACCACGTTGCAGGAGCTGGTGGATACAGCCAAAAAGCTGACCGAAGCGGGTAAGGCTGACGGCGCTTACGGCTTTGCACTGAATTTCAAGAGTCCCTCCAGTGCATTCGCACGTTCGGCACGGGTCATTGCGGAAATGAGCGGTTATGGCGGCTTCGGGTATGACTTCAAGACTGCCCGCTACGATTTCAGCGGCCTCGAGCCGATTATTAATGCCTTCAAGCAGATCAAGGATGACGGCAGCATGCTTCCGGGTGTGGAATCGTTGGATATCGATCCGCTGCGGGCCCAATTTGCCGAAGGCAAGATCGGAATGTATATCTCCTACTCCTCTGAGCCTGGTGTGTACAAGAACCAGTTCCCGGCCAAGATCGACTGGGCTGCGGCTCCGGCACCTACAATTGACGGCATGGTGAAGGGCGCTTCCGGCTTCCTCGGCGGCCAATGGCTGAGTCTCAGCTCGAAATCGGAGAATAAGGAAGCGGCCTGGAAGTTCATGCAGTTCATGTACGGGGATCAGGTGCTGACGGATTATCAGGAGAAAGGCTTCGGCATCTCCATGGTTCCATCCATCAGTGCGGTTGCCGCAACACCGGATGTCAACGGTATCGAAGGCTTCCTTCCCAATAAAAATGACGGGGTATGGCCGATCTATCCGGCGGTTGCACCGGAGGGCATGAAGTCGGATGACGCCTTCTTCAAATATATGCTCAATGGCGGCGATCTGAAGGCGGTCATCGCGGATTTGAACAAGCGTTATAATGCTGCGCTGGACAGCGCCATTGCCAATGACGGAATCAAGGCTGAGCCGGATGCAGGCTTTGATCCGGCCGGCCTGGGCGGCAAGTTCGCCAAGTAACCGGAAGGCGAAACATAGAGAAACAGGTCAGATGACGGGGATGGGGAAGCTGCGTTCTCCACCCCTCTGCTCTGACCGTAAGGGAAAGGAGCCGGAAGAAATCAGATGAATAAAACAAAAAATGCCTTATTCTCATACAGCTTTATCTTTCCAAGCGCCCTTCTGACTATTGTGCTCGGAATCTACCCGATTGCCTGGGCGTTCCGCTACATGTTCTATGACTATAAGGGTTATGGAACGGCCCGGTTTACCGGTCTGGACAATTTCAGCCGCATTCTGAAGGATACCCAATTCTGGGATTCGGTGGTGAATACCTTTGTCTATGCAGGCGGCAAGCTGTTGATCACGATTCCGCTGGCTCTGCTGCTGGCCGCAATCCTGAACCGGGGGCTGCGGGGCAGACAGCTGCTGCGGGGGATTTTTTTCATGCCGACCGTCATCAGTACAGCCGTTATGGCTGTCGTTTTTTTTACCATTTTTAACTCGTATAACGGGATTCTCAATCAGTTCCTGATCAAACTCGGTCTAAGCGATTCCGGGATTGACTGGCTGGGTCCGAAGTATGCCATGCTCACCGTCATTCTGGTTGCGGCCTGGGGCGCGGTCGGGAACTATATGCTGCTCTTCCTCGCCGGTCTGCAGAATATTCCTGAGGATGTGTATGAAGCCTCTGCCCTGGACGGGGCAAGCAAAATCCAGCAGTTCCGCTACGTGACGCTGCCGATGCTCGGACCTGTAATGCAGATGGTTATTATGCTGGCGATCATTACCGCCCTGAAGGGCTACGAGAGCATTATGGTTCTGACCGAAGGCGGCCCGGTAGGCAAGACGGAAGTAATGTTCCTGTATTTATACAAATTATTCTTCCCTATAGGCGGGGGGAGTGCCGGAGTTCAGGTACAGGAGTTCGGATATGGAAGTGCGGTCGCCTTTGTGTCCGCGATAATCGTCGGGATCATATCACTCATTTATTTCTACGCCTCCCGGCGGATGAATCAGACCGATTGAGGAGAGACGCGAGATGCGAATAAGAACCATATTGGGCAACACTGTACTGTGGATTTTTCTGCTGGCCTTTGCTTTTATCACCCTGATTCCGGTCGTCATCACCGTGCTGGGCTCCTTCAAAACGAATGCCGAGCTGACCACCGGAGCGACCTTCCTGCCAAGCAGCTGGCACTTCTCTAACTATGCTGAAGCCTGGCAACAGGCGAATTTCTCCAAATATACGCTAAACAGCCTGATTATTTCACTGTCGGCGGTAGTAGGCACTTTACTGGTTTCTTCCATGGCAGCTTATGTGGTGGACCGGATGGACTTTTTCGGCAAAAAAATATATATCGGCCTGCAATCCTTCACCATGTTCGTGGCCGTGGGGGCGGTGGTGCTGCGTCCGCAATTCGATCTGATGGTTAAGCTTCATCTGCACAGCAGCCTCTGGGGCGTAATTCTGATCCTGATCTCCGCACACGCGTCGATATTCTTCATTCTGTTCAGCTTCATGAAGGGAATTCCCCGGGAGCTGGACGAGGCGGCGCTGATCGACGGCAGTTCGCTCGGCCGGACCTTCTGGCGGATTATTCTGCCGCTGCTCGGACCCGGACTCGGCGTAGGTGCGCTGTTCACCTTCCGCGGCGCGTGGAATGAATATCTGCTGCCGCTCGTGTTCACGATGACGAAGCCGGAGCTGCAGACGCTGACTGTCGGGCTGGCGAACCTGAAATACGGGATTTCGGCCGCTTCCCAGACCCACTATATGATGGCGGGCGCCTGCTTGTCCATTCTGCCGATTCTCGTGGCCTATCTGTTCGCCAACAAATCCTTCATGCAGATGACGGCCGGTTCCCTCAAAGGGTAGCGGTCCGGACCTGCGCAACCCATATTCCATATTTAACATTCAAGGAGGTTCACCCCATGACTCAACACGCTCCGGCAATTCTGCAATCTGCCCCGTTCATCCGGCGGTATCCGGGCAATCCTGTGCTGGATGCAACGAAGGTTCCTTACCCCACCGCACTGGTATTCAATGCAGGTGTAACGAAATTTAACGGCAAGTATGTGATGATCTTCCGTAATGATTACGGCTCACTGGTCGATCAGACGCTTGAGCCGCACCACACCACGGATCTCGGCATTGCTTACAGTGACGATGGGCTGAGCTGGACCGCCGGCCCGAAGCCAGTGTTCAAAATGCATGACGAGGAAATTATCCGCGCCTACGACCCGCGCCTGACCGTGATCGGCGGCCGTTGTTATATGTGTTTTGCCGTGGATACGCACCATGGCATTCGCGGCGGAATTGCCGTTACCGATGATCTGGAACACTTCGAGGTGCTCAGCCTGTCTACACCGGACCTGCGCAATATGGTACTGTTTCCCGAGCCCATCGGCGGCAAGTATGTCCGGCTGGAGCGTCCCTTCACGGTATACAGCCGCGGCGGCCGGGACCGCTTCGATGCCTGGATCTCCGAGTCGCCGGACCTGAAGCATTGGGGCAACTCCAGCCTGCTGCTCGCCGTCGAGCAGGTGCCGTTTGCCAATGACAAGGTTGGCCCGGCCGCACCTCCGGTCCGGACGGATAAGGGCTGGCTGACCACCTTCCATGCGGTGGATGTGGACCCGGCCAGAGGCAAGCAAGGTTGGGAGGACACCTGGAAGAAGCGCTATACCGCCGGAATTATGCTGCTGGATCTGGAGGACCCCCGCAAGGTGATCGGCATGAGCAAGCATCCGCTGCTGGCACCGGAGACAGACTATGAGATTGGCGGGGGATTCCGCAATCATGTGATTTTTCCGGGAGGGATGATTCTAGAGGATGACGGCGAGGTCAAGATCTATTACGGCTCTGCGGATACGGTGGAATGTCTGGCAACGGCCCATGTGGACGATCTGCTCCGGCTCTGTCTGGAGCCGGAGCATAGATAAGAGTGTTTTCTAAAAAATATGAAAGAGGTGTTCATTTATGCTAAAAAAGTTAAAATTATTAAGTTTAATTGTTTGTATGCTCGCCAGTCTTTTAGCTGTCGTTCCTTTGACAGCAAGTGCAGCGGGTACAATTGTAAGTTATCCGTTACCGTCGATATATACCACGACCAATCAATACACGGTAACAGCAGACTCTACCAATATACCGGTAATCGACACTTCGGAGGTATTTGTAAACTATAATTATTGTAATTTCTCTTTTTCAGGTACGACTACAATCACAATTACAGCAAGCGAGCCAATCAATACCTATAATATTTCCCCCAAAGCTTTGGGAATCACTGCAGCCAAGAGCGGAAATACACTTACCTTTACACTTTCATCACCAACCTATCTTATCGTTAAAATCAATAACCTGAAAGATCTGGTGATTGCGGCAGATGCTCTTGAAACCAATGTTCCGGCTTCATCCGGTACAGGGATATACAATGTTAAAACCGGGTACGGTGCCGACAGTACCGGTGCCACTTTGGCTACAACTGCCATACAAAACGCCATTAATGCGGCTAACGCAGCAGGCGGCGGTATAGTATACGTTCCAGCCGGCGTGTACAAGAGCGGTAACATTGTTCTAAAAAGCAATGTTTCGGTTTATCTGGAGGGTGGTTCTGTGATAAGGGGTTCAGGAAATCCAAGCGATTACACTACCCATTTCCATAAGAATTCTCTGAATAAGGATGGAACCTGGTTTATTTATACCGAAACCAATGCCAACAATATTAAGATATACGGCAGGGGAACGATTGACGGCAATGGCCATTATATGAGAAATACAAACAATTATTTGAACAATATTCTTGTACCCTTGCAGTGCAGCAACTTCACGGTTGACGGCATAACCATCAGAGACAGTGGTGGCTGGGCTACAATCGTTACAAGATCTAATAACGTAACCTTCCAGAATACCAAGCACTTCAACAACAATGAACTTGATTATGAGAATGATGCAATAGACATTCAAGAGAGCCAGAATGTACTCATTAAGCACACTGTAGCAGTATCGGAGGATGACACATACTCATTTAAGACATGGGATGTAGCCACTACGGATATCGCTGCAAACTGGCCGGGAACTCCTGAAAACCAGTCAAATGTAGTTGTCGATGATGCTTTGGCTTGGAGCAGATGTGGAGCATTCAAGGTTGGAGATGGAGTGAAACAGCTTCAGGATGGCATAGTTGTTAAAAACTCTTATGTATACAGATGCTGGCGCGCTTTAGCAGTCGGTCATCTCTATGGGACTCCAGCAGCACAAAACATCGTATTTGACAATATAGATGTAGAAGGCTTCTGGCCAAGATCCGGTGTTCACTCCAGATGGTTGGATCTTTCGGCAAAAACCGGTCCGATCAAAAATGTGGTTTATAATAATATCAATTTACGCGCTTTAGGTGAAGTTTCAATAATGAAGGGTTGGAGTGACACATCTACGGTCTCCGGAGTGACATTAAACAATGTTCGCGTCGGTGGAGTTGCGGTAAATAATTTGACAGATTTGAAAATAACAGATACGAACAGCTATGCTGCAGAGCCAAAATTCAACACATTGAAATTTGAAGCGGAAGGCTATAACCTTAGTTCAGGTGTTATGTCCTATGAGTCAAGCACGGACGGCGGGCTGGATGTGGGTGGAGGCAGTAATGGCGACTATATAGCATTTAAAAATGTAGACTTTGGCAGTACAGCTAAAACAAGTATTGATATGAAGGTTGCATCCGCTAATTCCGGCGGAAGGATCGAATTCCACTTGGATAGCCCTACAGGCACTATGCTGGGTTATTGGACGGCCGAAAGCACAGGCGGATGGCAGACATGGTCCCTCAAGAATATCCCGCTTAATGCCGGGACAGCGGTAGGAACCCATACGGTATATGTTACTTTTGTGAAGTCAGACTCAACCACAGTTGCAAATTTAACTTGGTTCCAGTTCAAATAGACCAACTAACACAAAAAACAGCAAGTCTCCTAAGTGAAGTGAAATAGGGACTTGCTGCAGGCATCCAAGTGGAATACACAATATGAGGTTGAATTCTGTATTAATCCTGGAATTTGTATAGAGGCCATCTTTTCCAACAGTCGTAAGCTCAGTTCTACAGATACGCAGTTACTGAACTAACGAAGAACGAGCAGTGATACAAAATGACGAGGGATTCTAACGTCGAACAACTTAAACAAAGGATAACGAAAGACGTTACAGAATATATAATCCATCATCTGTGGCAGGTTGAAGAGGTTGAAGATATCATCGGGGTAATGGAGTTAAGGGAGAAAGCTGGAATCTACGAGAACCCGTATCATTTAACAGTGCTCTATTGCTTAACAGGTGATTTGGAACAAGCACAGGCACGTATGACCAAAGTGTATAACGAACTGAAATTGGATTCTCAAAAAGAATTCTCCGCAGGATTGGCTCTGCGGTTAGGGCTGCATGTGTAAACATGGCTATAGCTGGGGGAACAGTCGAAGAACTAGCCAGAAGCATACAAGAAATATTTTCTTCCAGTTATGGCGAACCCTTTGGGTATGAGGAATGCTTTAATGTAGCAAAGCAGATATGGAAAGTAAAATAAGGTTTTTTATTTATAAGGTATTAAATTGAAGTAGTGGTGCCAATAAAAAAGCTCATGGTGATAGCCAATGAGCTTTTTTCTATGAGCCGGAACGTTGTCTTAGCGTAAGCCGCAGATTCTTAATATTCATCAACCAACGAGTGTATAGATGAGATGAATCATTTTGAATCCTACAGCATCTACGCTTTATTCTAATTTTCTAATTTAACTTTTGGAGTAAGGTTTCTTTTGGTTCGTTCGATTAAGCAAATAGTCAGTACTCGTCATATGAAAGTCTGCCAGCTTGATAAGAATCGCCGTGGGGATATCGACATCACCGCGTTCATAATTACTATAGATTCGCTGGCTGCATTGCAAATACTCCGCCATTTGAGTTTGCGTCAAATCCTTATCTTCGCGTAAATCCCGGATACGTTGATACATATCGAACACCTCCAACGCAAGCATATCTTAGCGAATTATTCGCTATTGATTTTTAGCGAAAAACTCGCTAAAATAATCAAGAAGATGATGATTTGGGAGGGGGTATAAGTGAGTCTTTTAGAGGACTGCTGCCTATACTCTTGGCTTCATAATGGGAGCAGCGATGCTCGTAGAAGTATTGGAACATGAGGCAGAACTTATACAGACTAAGGAGAAGTTGATTTTGGAATAAATAAAGTCGGATAGGAGAGAGTTATGAGACTTCTAATTCTAAGTTGCCTATGTTGATAGACGAGCTTCTTCAGGCAGAAAGTTGGGGCACTGTTCAAGAGAGGTGGATTCCTGCTATTAAGGAAGCTATTGCCTTGGCAGAGGTTGAAAAGCTGATTGAGCTTAGAGGTAGGTTTCCATATTCTTTCGAGAATTCATTAAAGCAATTGAAAAAAGCGGAGCGGGAATTTGTTCGAAATAGCCTGAAATAAAACAAGCCGGTGCGTGAGTGGTTATACGCATCGGCTTGTTTTTATTTTGTTAAGATTCAGGCTTGTCTTGTGTAGAATAGTTTGATTTGGGGAGAGGTATGTCCATTTCGGCCTCGTTTTGGTTGTTTCGGCTAATGAGTTCAGCAACATGTTCATGGAATTCTCTTAATGCCCCTATAGGCTATATGAAGAGGTGGCTTCAGGGGAAAAGATCGAGGCCCGGAAGGAAATGCAGAAGTTATTTCGGCATGTCGAAGACAAATTATATGATGGTGTGGTCGTCATGGATATTGACCGTCTAGGCCGTGGAGAAAATAAGGATTGGGCACTCATTAAAGATACATTTTTGAACTCGGAGACAGTGATCATTACACCAAGCAAGATATACGATCTGGAAGTGGACAATGACGATGTATCGTTTGATTTTATGTCTATCTTCGCCAGAATCGAGTATAAAACGATTAAGCACAGAATGAAGCAAGGGAAAGAAGCAGGAGCCAAGAAAGGCATGTGGACGAACGGTAAGCCACCATTTCCCTATTATTATGATAAGAACACAAAATCGGTACGGGTGGATGAAGGCAAGCGCCCTATTTATCGAGCCATAGTTGAATAATATCGGAGTGGAATCAATCTTGGGCATATTGCGATATGGTTAACGGATAACAAGATACCTACGCCATACAACATTAAGCCGGATGGAAGGGACAAGGGATGGTCCAATGTGACTGTGCAGAGGCTGCTTTTGAGCGAGATTCATCTTGGCTACATCACCTACGGAAAAACACGAACAAAACGTGGTCAAGTGGAGATTGTCCCTGAAGAGGAACGAATCAAGGTCATGGGAACACATGAGAAATTGAAGACCCAGGAAGAACATGATGCCATTGTAGAACGTTTAGTGAAGAACAGGCTGATGAATCCCAATATCGAAGAAATATATTTCCCCTTTCGGGATTGCTCTACTGTGAAAAGTGTGGCTGTAGAATGCAGTTCAGAGTGGCCAAAGCAAGAAGCAAGGTCAATACTGGAGCGCGTTATGCTATCACCATTATAAGGATGGCAGCAAATGTGAGCAGAAGGGCAAGGTGCTGGACGAAGAATTTTTTGATGCTTTATATGAGCGGATTATTAATGTAGACCAGAACATGTTGCAGGAGATCGAGCTGCAAGGTCGTGGTTATAACGATACGAAGACGATGATTTCCGTGAAGGAGCAGGAGCTGCAAAAGCATAAACGGGCATTAGATAAATTACATGAATCCATTGAAGAGGACATTATTACGAAGCAGGTATTTATGGAGCGAAAGGTGGTTAGAACAAGACAGATTCAGAAACTGGAGGAAGAATTGCTGAATTTGCGAAAGGTGGTAGTATATGAAGGAAATTATCCTACGATGGAGCAGATCGTTGAGCGGATTGGGCAGTTTAGGGAGTTGTGGAGTGAAGCGGTGACTAGTGAAGAGAAGAATTGGGCGTTGAAGAAGTTGGTGGAGCGGGTTGTGTATAATCGGGAAGGGAATCGGGTGGAGTTGACGGTTTGTTATAAATAGTATGCTTCCTTTTTAAGCAACAACCCTTATGTTAAATTCACATGAAGGTTGTTGCTTTTCCATAATTATTATTTTGATGACAAGAAATGACAGTAATCGACATGAGTCTTTGTTTATAATGAATATAAGTCTGAGGAATTAGTATGGGCAATAAGACGTATTCTTTTTACTATATCTGTGACATTTGGGTGAGGGTCGAATATGAGTGCAATTGAATTTATTCAGAAAAATAATAATAGAAATCTTGTTTTATTTGTTCATGGTTTTACTGGGAGCAATGAAACGTGGATCAATGACTTTGGGCAAGAATTCCCTAGAATGTTGCTTGAAGATAGTCAAATATCCGATAATTATGATTTTGCTTATATTAGTTATTATACAACTCTAGTTGATATGTATGGTCTAAAAGTGAAAACAAATTTTTTGAAAAGAATGTTTAATCTTGAAACTGAGGTTGCGAGGAAAAACTTAGGGATTAATCAATTAGGGGAATTTATTCAGTCAGTAATTCAATTCAATTGCGATCACTATGAGAATATAATCATTATTGCACATAGTATGGGTGGACTTGTTACCAAATCATTTATTTTAAATGAGATTAATAAAGATGTGCCATCAAATAAAGTGAAGTTGTTTCTTTCATTAGCCGTACCTCACAATGGTACTGAATGGGGGAAATTAGGTGAAAAGTTATTTAGTAATGTGCAGGCAATTGATCTAAAACCTCTAAGTCCAGTGCTCTCACAAATCAATCAAAATTGGGTGCATTGTAAATCATTACCTCGGACAGTCTGCTTTTATGGACAATATGATGAAATAGTTGATGAGAGTAGTGCTTTACTTTTTCAAGCTGAGAAACCAGAAAAGGTGCCTTGTGATGACAATCATAATACTATCACTCGTCCAAAAGATAAAAGTAGGCATGTTTACGTAGCTATTCAATCAATTCTCCGGAAGTTTGCACAAGAAGTTTTGTTAGGTGAACCATTTCAAGTTAGGCCTTTTATTGATCAAGGACAACTTGATGATGAAATTTTTGTTTTAAGGCTCCTCATTGCAGATGTACATAATATTCATATTAACAGTGCAAAACAAACTTTCTTTAATGCAGAATATATGAGGAAAGTTTTAGTGAATCAAGGCGAACATGCAATAGCCACTCTTTCAGATTTATACTCAAGAATAGAAACGTTTTATTCTATTGCGTTTGGGAAATTAATGAGCGGTGAATTAAACGATAGCAACCACTTGGTAACACATGTCCATGAAAAATTAACTAATGAAACAGATTTTTTAAAGAGTGCAATTCCTTTACTCGGAGGATTTCAAAAGATGGGAATGCTTCATCAGTTAATGAATATGATGGAAAAAGATTTATGGTGGGCCCAGCAACAAAATATACAAACAATAGAACAATTCAGAAAGGCCAGAGGGATATGAATACACTTCCTTTTATTGTTCCAGAGAATGAGTCTAACGTAAGGTTAGCAAGATTGTTGATTCTTATTCAGTCCTTAGGTGTGAGCAAAAAAGGAAAGTTGCTGCTCAATATAGAGAAATTATCCATATATGATTATTTAGTGAGAAATCCTGTTTTACTACAAAGACTGCTTGAAACTGAAGACCAAGGTAAGCTGATGGATTTGCAGGAAAAAGAGATTGATTCAATTGAATCGTTATTTCCCAATAGAGCTTCTTTATATGACTATAGTACTATAAGAAAAATAACTTACACTTTGATTTATAATGAGTACATTTCTGTTGAACATAATAAAGAAGGTCATATTTTTTATTTTGCTACTGAAAGTGGTATTGAGTTTGTTGAACAATTAGAATCAATATATTTTAACAGGATTAAAGAACTCAGCAAGGTACTTATCCCATTGCAGAAATTCTCTGCTTCTCAGTTACTAAAAACATTAAAAACAATTAATTATGGAGTGGTATATAAATGAAAAAAAACAAGTCTCCTCGATTAATATTAAAAAAACTTATACTGGTGGGTAGAGAGAAAAATTACATAGTTCCATTTAATTTGGGATTAAACATTATATATGGAGATTCAGATACAGGGAAATCTAGTATTCTCAATATAATTGATTATCTACTTGGTGCAAGTGAGGTTTACTTATATGATGAAATAGAGGTTCATGGAAAATATGGATTATTGGAACTAGAATTAAACGGTGATATTTATACAATCAAAAGAGATATTTTTAATCCAAGGTCTCATATCGAAGTTTACCATTCAAGTATTGAGCAAATGGAAGGTGTCTTCCCAAAAGAATACAGCTCTAGTTTTGCGAAGGAAGGTCCAGCTGGCTTCTTTTCTGATTTTATGTTAGAAGCTTTGAATATCTCATTAGTAAAATTAAAGCAAGCACCTTCCAAAGCAGATTCAAAAATGTCCTCATTAAGCTTTCGGGATATTTTAAAATTTTGTTTTTTAGATCAAGACGATGTGGGGAATAAAGATATTTTAGATCAGAAAAATCCTGTAGTATTTGTGAAAAATAAGGAGACATTTAAATTTCTGCATAATCTATTGGATAGTCAAATTACTGAATTGCAAGAGGATATTGCAGAAAAGACTCGAATTAAAAATGGGATTATTCAACAATTTACTATTATTTCTTCTTTCCTAAGGGAAGCTCAACTGGAAACAACAGAATCCTTAGAAGGGAAATCCCAAAAATTGTCTGAAGAGTTGAAAGCAATTGATACCGAAATATTTCAGTTAACACATAGCATGAAATCGAATTCGGATCATGATAATGAACTCAGAGAGATAATTGTTACTAAACAGAGTCATCTCGATAATCTAACCTTAAATAAAATGTATAAAGAAACACAACTTGATCAGAATTTACGGTTGAAGAGGGATTATCAACAAGACATTGATAAATTATTGGCATCAGTTGAGGTGATAAAAAAGCTCCCAAATCATGAAGGTCACTATGTTAACTGTCCTGTTTGCGATAATGAACTAAACGCATCTAAGTTTAATGAACTTTTTAGCCAATATGACTCAAGTTCAATTGAACTGGAAATAAAAAGCCTGAAAAACCGATTTAAAGAAGTGTCTTTATTGATAGAAAGAGATAGGGAAAGTATTTTAGGAATAATTGAAGAAATAACTTCGCTTAGTGCAGAAATAATAAGAGCAAAAGATATGTTAGATTTAAAAACTCGTGAATTTGTTTCTCCATTTATGTCGCAAAGGGATTTGCTCAACACAAGGAGAGGAGAGCTAAACGAGGAAAACAAACGTATTGATTATTTGCTTAAGCTTCGAAATCAACTGAATGAATTAACTAAGAGAACTGATGTATTAACCGAACAGATTTCTCAATTAAATAGTAGAATGATAACCCTAGTTGAGGGGGCACCATCTGTTGATGGTGTTTTGGGAAGTATTGCGGATTGGCTAAATGAATTCCTTACTTTTATACCAATACGTAACCCGTATGGAATTAAAATTAGTGATAAAACATTCTTGCCAGTAGTCAGAGATAGAGACTACTCAAAACTGACTTCTGGTGGCTTGAGAACCTTAGTGTCCATAGGTTACTTGTTTAGCTTGTTGAGGAATAGTTTGAATACAGATACTAATTATCCTAGCTTAGTTATGATTGATACTGTAGGTAAATACATTGGTAAAACTAAGGCTAAGTATTTGGAGAATACTAATCAATCAGATGATAAATTAGAAGGTATTAACGATCCTAAAAAGTATAAAAATATATATAGTTATTTGAGTTTATTAAGCGATGAGTTGGTTGAAAATTATGATTTTCAGGTGATTGTAGTAGATAATGACCTACCTGAGTCAATGGAATCCCAATTGGATAAATATATCGTTAAGAAATTTAGTGCGGACGAAAGAGAAGGGTTTGAAATTGGTTTTATAAATAATGCTTCACCTAGGGTTTGAAAATTTTCATCTGTTTTTAATACGAAATACTTATTAAGGTAACTCTGATGTTCGGGGTTACCTTTTTGATTCACTATGACTGTAAGTCCTTTTAGGTAATTTTTCTTAATTTCTCTTGTGGAGAGGGGCATAAGTAATGAATTCAAATTGGTTAAAGAGAGTGGAAGGCAACATTTTTCCAGTGAGTTTTGAGCAGAATGACGTAAGAAGAGCATTAAATGAGTGGGTCTATCAAGGTAATATGTATGATGTAGAAGATGCTGATGAGACATGCGAGTTGTGTGATCAACCACACATTAGATATCAATTTGAAATATTTAATATTATAAATGCAAATACACTTCAAATAGGTTCAGAATGTATTAAAAGATTTAAAATTGGAGTTATGGATAATCGAGGCCACATTTTGTCAAATGAATTAGCTAGAAAGAAAGTTAATAAGGACAGGAATAAGCTTATAACTGATGCAAAAATAAAGAGTGTGATAAACTCTTTAATAAACTTGGCACGAATAGATGATAGTTTCGAGATCGAGAGTTTTATTAAATTTTTTAAAGACAATAAAACTTTTACTCCAAAACAATTGACTATATTAATTTGGAGACTGGATAAGTATAAAGTAGAACATAATAAATCCCATTTTAAAATGACTATCAAGAAAAATAAAGACAAAGAACAATTACTTCAAATGGAAGAATGGAAAGTACAAAAAATATGGGGTTGTTTGTCTAAAACACAGAAAGAGTATTATAAAGATAATAAATGAAAAAAATCCTGAAATATAAAAGAAAATGAGAAAGTGTTTAAGATACAGTTTTAAAATTTTATATGAAGATATTATAGTGAATATTAAGATGTTTAATTATGTTTGAGCCCTCCTCCACCTTTTTGGGTAAACTAACCCTAAGCAGTACTTTACCCAAATTAGCCGAAACGAGGTGATGCCCCATGACAACTCACAAAGTACCCAATAGATTAGCCAAGGAAAAGTCGCCGTATCTGCTGCAACACGCGCATAACCCGGTGAACTGGTTCCCTTGGTCGGAGGAGGCTTTTGAAGTCGCCAAGCGCGACAACAAGCCTGTCTTCTTATCTATTGGGTATAGCTAGTTGTTGATTCACACGTACTTGCCATTGGTGTCACGTAATGGAACGCGAATCCTTCGAAGATTCAGAAGTCGCGCAGCTTCTCAACAACAACTACGTAGCCATCAAAGTCGACCGCGAGGAGCGGCCGGATATAGATGCGCTGTATATGTCGGTCTGTCAGGCGCTGACGGGGAGCGGGGGATGGCCGCTGACGGTGCTGCTGACGCCGGAGAAGAAGCCGTTCTATGCCGGAACGTATTTCCCAAAGCGGCAGATGTTTGGCCGGATCGGGCTGATGGATGTGCTGGAGCAGATCCATACGAAGTGGGAGCAGGACGGCGAGGCACTGAATAAGCTGGGCGATGATCTGCTTGAAGAGCTGCATACGCTCGATCGTAAGAATGCGTATAACTCGGCTGATGTAGACGGCGGTATCCCGGGCGATGAGCTGCTGCATGAGGCGTATGAGCAGTACCGGCGCCAGTTCGATGAGGAATATGGCGGGTTCGGCAATGCACCGAAGTTCCCTTCGCCGCATAATTTGTCTTTCCTGCTGGCCTACAGCCAGGTGCACAATCAGCCGGAAGCGCTCCGCATGGTGGAGAAGACGCTGGAGTCGATGTACCGGGGCGGCATGTACGACCATGTGGGCTTCGGGTTCTCGCGCTATTCCACGGACCGGGAGTGGCTGGTTCCGCATTTTGAGAAAATGCTCTACGATAACGCACTCCTGGCGAACGTCTATCTGGAAGCCTTCCAGATTACCGGGAAACCGCTGTATGCGGAGATTGCACAGCAGATCTTCACCTATGTGCTGCGCGATATGACTTCGCCCGAAGGCGCTTTCTACTCTGCGGAGGATGCGGATTCGGAAGGCGTGGAAGGGAAGTTCTACGTCTTCTCCCGTGATGAGATTGAGGAGGCCCTGGGGCTGGAAGACATGCATTCGTATTGCCATGTCTACGGGATTACCCCGGAAGGCAACTTCGAGGGTGCCAATATCCCGAATCTGCTGCAGGGACTGCCGGAAGAAATGGCGGAGCGCATGGGCATGAACCCGCTGGGTCTGCGGACCCGGATGGAGGAATGGCGCGGGAAGCTGTTTGAGTACCGGGAGCAGCGCATTCATCCGCTCAAGGATGACAAGGTGCTTACCTCGTGGAACGGGCTGATGATCGCGGCGCTGGCTCAAGGAGCCAAAGCGCTGCAAAAGCCTGAATATGCCAAGGCCGCCGAAGCGGCAGCAAACTTCATCTGGGACAAGCTGCGGCGCGAGGATGGCCGGCTGCTGGCACGTTACCGTGACGGGGAGTCGGCGATTCCCGCTTATGTGGATGATTATGCCTTCCTGATCTGGGGAATGAGCGAACTATATGAGGCAACGGGTCAGGCTGTCTATCTTGAACGTGCTCTGATTCTTAAGGATGG
Organism: Paenibacillus phytohabitans; assembly: GCF_013141775.1. Lineage (GTDB taxonomy): Bacteria > Bacillota > Bacilli > Paenibacillales > Paenibacillaceae > Paenibacillus_AQ > Paenibacillus_AQ phytohabitans. The sequence goes on along the minus strand of NZ_WHOB01000016.1, from coordinate 446,637 downwards.
TCTCCTGGAGCTGTTCCACGATTCCGATGGCGGCGGCTTCTTCTTCACCGGCCATGACGGGGAAGAGCTGCCTATCCGCTCGAAGGAATTGTATGACGGGGCTATTCCATCCGGGAATTCGGTAGCGGCGAAGCTGCTCTGGAAGCTGTCGGTGATTGCCCAGGACGTGGAGCTCAAAGGCATCGCCGAGCGTACCGCTGCGGTGCTCTCCTCTGCAGCAGCGGAGTATCCGCCGGGTTATGCGATGTATTTGCAGGCCCATCTGGCGATGACCTCGGGCGGCAGGGAATGGGTGCTCTCCGGCAAAAAAGAGGACCCGGCGCTGCACGGCATGCTGGCTCAGGTGCAGCAGGCCTATCTGCCTGACGCTGCGCTAATCGTCAATTGGGATGGGGATAGCGAAGGCATTCTCCGACTCCTGCCTCATTTGGCGGACAAACCGGCGGTCCGCGGCGATGCGACAGCCTATGTGTGCCGTAACTTTGCCTGCCGTGCGCCGGTTACGAATATGGAGGCGGTCCGGGAGCTTTTGGCCTCCGGTAATCGCGAAGGGTAGTATATAACACAAAGAGCAGCCTGCGGTTTGGGCTGCTCTTTGTGTTAAGCATTCTTCCAAGATCATCTTATCTGACGAAAGGGGCATAGAAAGAATCCGCAGGAATGGCCTGTGCGGCTCTACGCATATGCTCGTTCATTGCGGCGATGATCACTTTACCCGGCCAATGGTCCGGCAGCAGCTCATCCGGGAGATAGGGATCGGCCATAAACAGCCCGCTTAATTCCTCACCCATCTGCAAATATAGCAGGAATAGCTGTAGAGGCTGCCCCGCCTGAAGTGCCTCCAGCAAGGACGGAACATACTCCTCCTGCAGCCAGTCCGATTTCTTCTGATATAAGGCTTCGATTTCATCCAGCTGCCAGATCGCTTGTGCTTTCTGTGGCGTAATGGAGCCTTCCTGGAATTGGCCTTGCAGGATGGACACCTTGCCTTCCAGCTCCAGCTTCTGGATATATGCTGCGACTTCATCGCGATAGTTCCATGGTGAAATGTACACACTGTTATATAGAAGACCATAGCCCAGCTGGCCGAGCGCCGTACGGAACTGGTCGCGCTTCTTGCGTTCAGACTCAGGAACCTCCAGCATGACCACATCCCAGGTGTGATCCCACTGCTCCTGATACCGGGCGGGCTTGCTGTTAATCGCCTTAATGTAGGCGAGGCCCTCGGCAGTAACGTTGTACCAGGAGCGTGACGGGGAAGCGATATAGCCTTCTTTTTTCAGACGGGACAGGGCATTGCGGATATAGGTGGAGGTGTACCCCCTTTGCTCGTAAATCTCAACAAACTGCTGGGCGCCCATCTGCTCCACCTTGGACAACAGGAACAGCATGGTTTTCTCAACGGACAGCAATGTTCTTCACACCTCTCTTGACAGCTGGCAGAAATGAATATATCATAAAAACTAACGAACGTATTATAATTTGTTATATTGTAAAAATTCACTAGCATGTCTGGTTTCAGAGCAGCTTGGTGTCATTGTAACGTAAACTTTGGGTTTTTGCACGATTTCAATCCCTGAAGGCCCATTGAAATTAACAGCGAAGAGGAGAGAAAATCAATGAAAATTATCTACCATGGCCATTCCTGTGTTCAAATCGAGGTGGGCGGCAAATCGCTGATTATCGATCCTTTCATTAGCGGCAATGCTGCAGCGGTGACGAAGGTTGAAGATATTAAGACAGATGCGGTGCTGCTGACTCATGCCCATATGGATCACATTCTGGATGCCGCGCCGATTGCCAAAAGTAATAATGTTCCGATTGTAGCTATTGTGGAGTTAGCCTCCTACCTGGAGGGTAAGGGCGCCCAGACGATTGGCATGAACATCGGGGGGACGGTGGTTCTTGGTTTTGCCAAAGCGACGATGATCCATGCCTTCCACACCTCAAGTATTACACTTGAAGATGGACAGAGTATCTACGGCGGGACGCCTGCGGGCTTCATTATTGAAGCTGAGGGACGCACCATTCTGCATGCAGGGGACACCGGACTGTTCGGAGACCTGAAAATGTTCGGGGAGCTGTACGAGATTGATCTGGCTATTCTGCCGATCGGCGGACATTTCACCATGGGGCCTGAGCATGCACTCATCGCCGCTAAGTGGCTGGGAGCGAGACATGTACTTCCGGTACACTACAATACCTTCCCGCCGATCCGTCAGGATGCAGGTGCTTTCGTTCAGGCGCTGGAAGAAGCGGGAATCAGAGGCTCGGCGCTTGGCTATGGTGAGACGCTGGAGCTGTAAGGTTGTATACAGAAGGATTAAGGATGAACTAACGGATACGTGATTTAAAATGTAAAATGACTAAACAGCCGTTTTTTTGCTTCCGCAAAGAAACGGCTGTTGTTATATGGCGGATGATTACTTGGCGAACCGGGACAGCTCCAGGTTGAATTTGTCGCGTTCGTCATAGAATAATCCGTGTCCGCTATTCTCGAAGGGGATCAGTACCGAATTGCGGATACCTTGATGCTGTGCCTCGGCCAGCGGGAAGAAGCATACCTGATCATGAATACCGTGCAGAATCAGCGTAGGCACCTGTATCCGTGGGAGGTCATTAAACAACTCTTCCTCGAGCCAAGCCTTGGAGACAGCGATGGTAGACCAGCTTGCGGCCTCAAGCCCTAATTGGAAGAACCAGTCTGAGAACGGCTGGGATACTTTTTGATAGAAAAATATATCGCCGAAATCATGCAGCATCTTGGGCCGGTCCTTATAGGTAGCCTCAATGATCTGCTCAATAGCTTCTCTGGTCGTCCCGTAAGGGAAGCCCGGCCGCTGAATCAGACTGGGGGCTGCCGAAGCGAATAGCGCAAGCTTGGAGACACCATATCCCTGGTGCCGGGTCATATATCGGATCGCCACGGCTCCGCCGGTTGAGTGTCCGCCGAGTATAATATCCTGCAGTCCGAGTGCCCCGATCACACAGCGGATATCATCAGCTAAGCGGTTATAATCGTACCGGCCCAGCGGTTTATCCGAATTGCCGAATCCCCGCATGTCCATCCCGATGCAACGGTAGCCCATAGGCACCAGCTGGTTGTACTGATATTCGAACATCTGGTGGTTAGCAGGCCAGCCATGGACGAAGAGAATCGTTCTGCTGCCCAGCGGGTTGATATCATTAACATAAATCTTCACGTTCGGTTCGACTCTGATCCAATGTTCCATATAGCTTCCCTCATTTATCCGTTGTATGGTTTAATTGGTTTATATTATTCAGGTATCTGAGGAAAGTGCCTAGAATACAAGCAATTGGATTGACAGCAGCTGCATAATGACAAGCGAACAAGAATCAGTCAACGGAAAGGAAGATTCATAACCATGAATAATGTTCTAAGCAATATCCGCTGGAAAGAGCAAAGTGCGGAATATGAGGCGATTCTGCAAAGGGCAGATGCGGCGGTCATAACCCCGCTAGAGGGCGGGCTAGAAGCCGAGGTATACAGAGTTACACTGCCGGATACAGAGCTTGTGTTCAAAATATGGAACCGGGATTCCCGCCCGGATATCTCTATCCAATATAAAGTGCTGGAGCAGATGTACCGGCAGGGCCGTGCGGTTTCGCTGCCTTATGCCTGGGGCTTGGACCCCGGGGACAATCAGGTGCTGTTAACCAGCTTTGACGGTGTGCCTCTCACGGAAGCGAATACCTCCGTTCTTACAGCCATAGCAGAAAATCTGCTGGATATACATAGGCTTCCAATTGATTCCATAAGCGGTATAGAAGTACCCGCATATGATTTCGCAGATTACTTCTTCCCGGAGTGGGGAGGTCAGCCTGAGATCAGAAGGCTGGCGCTAGGGCTGGCGGACAAGGCTGGAATAACCTCGCATCATCTGATCCATGGAGACTATCATGCGGGCAATATCCTGGAGGCAGCCGGAGCCTACACCATTATAGACTGGACGAATGTCCAGCTGGGCGATCCGAGATATGATATAGCGTGGTCTATTCTAATTATCCGGGTCTATGCGGGGGAGCATTATGCAGAAGTCTACCGTTCAGCATTTCTTGCAAAGAGCAGTTACACTGCAGCAGAGCTTGAACTATTCGAGGCGCTGGCTTGTCTGCGCTGGCTCCAGCTGTATAGAACTACTGGTATTCCGCTGCAGCCGGATACGCTTGCGATGATGCAGGCTATTCTGGAGCGCAACGGGCATTTGCCGGAAGGTTTGCTCTAAAGGTGCCGTAAATGATATTGGAATTTGACTGTGGTATGATCAGGGCAGACAAGGTATCAATTTCAAATCGGGAGGCGGAAGCAGGGAATGAATACTAGAATGCTAGGCGGTAAACTGCAGGTGTCTGCACTTGGACTCGGCTGCATGGGGATGTCCGATTTCTATAGCGGCCGGGATGAAGCGGAGTCCATCCGCACGATTCACCGGGCCATGGACCTGGGAGTTACTTTTCTGGATACGGCAGATATGTATGGTGTGGGACGGAATGAAGAGCTGGTCGGCAAAGCTGTCAAAGGCAAACGGAACGATCTTGTGCTGGCGACCAAATTCGGCAATGTACGCAGTCCGGAAGGGCAGATGCTCGGCATAAATGGCCGTCCGGAATATGTGAAGTCGGCTTGCGACGCCAGTCTCCTGCGGCTTGGCGTAGATCATATTGATCTATACTATCAGCACAGGGTAGATCCGAACACGCCAATTGAAGAAACCGTTGGTGCGATGGCCGATCTCGTTGCAGCAGGCAAAATCCGCTACATAGGGCTGTCTGAGGCAGGGCCCACTACCATCCGCCGCGCTCATGCCATTCATCCGGTAACGGCGCTGCAGACCGAATATTCCCTGTGGAGCCGTGAGGTGGAGGACGAAATTCTGCCGCTTGTCCGCGAGCTGGGCATTGGCTTCGTTCCGTACAGTCCTCTGGGGCGCGGTTTCCTGACCGGGCAGATTCAGAGCTTCGAGGATCTGGCCGAGGATGATTACCGCCGCAACTCCCCCCGTTTCCAGGGGGATAATTTCAAGAAGAATCTGGATCTGGTGGAACGTATCAAGCAGATTGCTGCCGGGAAGGGCTGCGAGCCCTCTCAGCTTGCGCTGGCCTGGCTGCTGAAGCAAGGGGAGGACATCGTGCCGATCCCGGGAACGAAACGGACGAAGTATCTGGAAGAGAACGTAGGTGCACTGGACATAGAGCTGACCGCTGAGGAGCTGCAGCAGATTGATGAGGCTGCGCCTCAAGGGGCTGCCTCCGGCATGCGTTATCCGGAGCAAAGTATGCGAAGCTTGAATCTGTAGCAGCTGCACTTAGAGAACCAGCTAAGAATGTGCGTTGTATGATAAAAGAGGAGCCGCGTAAGGTATGCGGCTCCTCTTTTTTTGGATGCGGTAATGTTCAGCTGCTGCCCATTAAGGGCAAGCTACTTATTGCGTTCAGGGTTCTGCGGCTTCACGCGGGCGGGTCTGGATACCCAATTGCTGCGGTTCATCGGTTTCACCGTATCAATCCGCGGATTCGGAGTTTCCTCAGCACTGATGCTCTCTGCCGCAGCCGTCTCTGCTGTACCTTCGGATTCTACGTTAGCGGGGGTCTTTTTGGACAGGCCGGCACCATTATGTTTGCCTCTGTTCCACACTTTGTTCTTGCTCATCGTTACACTCCATTTCTATTCACTTATGCATAAACCATATCATAAGACGGGAAGTTAAGAAAGAACCTGATGCAGCTATTAATAGTCGCAGAGAGTAACAATCCTTCAGGCAGAATAGTCTGCTGAGCTGTGAAAAATAGCACTAAGCACAAAAAAACGCTTTTGACAAGTTATAAATTGTACTATTGGTTTACATAAAAGGTGACTATACTAGTATAGAATTGAAAGGAGAGCACTCTGATGCCCATCAAGATTATAACGGATAGCGGTTCCGATTTACCCCCAGATTACGTAGAGCAGTACGACATTTCTATTGTCCATTTGCCGGTTCATTTCGGACATGAACTCATGCCTTATGATACGGACGCGAAGACTTTTTATGCGAAGATGCATGAAGCGAAGGAATTGCCGACTACAGCTAGCCCAAGTCCGCAGGTATTCCTGGACAATTTCAAACAAGTGGAAGCAGGCACTGACATTATGGTCATTTGCATGTCCTCCAATATCAGCAGTACTTATCAGACCGCAATGATTGCCAAGGAGATGTACGAGGAAGAAGGACATCCGAATGCGATTGAAATTATAGATTCTAAGCTTTTTTCAGGCGGACTGACACTGATTGTGGCTATGGCAGCGAAATGGTCGCTGACGGCAGCAAGTCTGGCTGAATTGAAAGATAAAGTGATGCACAAGGTTGAAGAGACCACCGCTTATTTCACACTGGATACTCTGGAGAATGTGATCAAAGGCGGGCGGCTGAGCCGGATCTCCGGTGCCGTGGCTTCTGTACTGAACATTAAGCTGCTGCTGAAGATCAGCGATGAGGGAACTGTTGAAGTGGTCGAGAAGACCCGGGGACTTCCTAAGGCACTGAGTCATCTGCTGGCCAAGCTGGATCAGAAGCAGCATGATTATGAACAGGCGGTCATCGCCATCGTCCATAGCAATTGCGAGATGCTGGCGCTGGAAATTAAGGAGCGTATTCTGGAGAAGCATCCCTTCAAAGAAATTCTGCTGTCCACCATGGGACCTGTGATGGGTACATATGCAGGACAGGGCGGAATCGGCGTTGCTTTTTAGGCTGCTGCAGCAGATTTAATGGAGAATAATTGAATAACTAAGCCGTATACAAGGACTTTCCGGTGTACGGCTTTTTAGTTTGCTTTTGTATAGAGGCGGAGGAATTACAGCAAGCGGGGTGGAGGATGGCAGCGGGCTAGGCACCCTGGGCTGGGCATGTGCATAGAATGTAGCAAATCCATTCATACGGAGGTTAAACATTCATGTCGACATATCATAGTGGCCCGCAAACAGCGGTTATCTATCAGGCTGACCCTGCGGTGGTCCAGCATCTGCACGGTGTCCGCGATTCTCTGCACCAGTCCTGCAAGCCTTATTTGAACCATAATGTGAAGGTACAGACCATCGATGGACAGATGCATGAAGGCACCATTGCCGGCATGGACAGCAAACATCTGTACCTCACGGTGACTATAACTACAGAAACGGGACGCGGATACTACAATCCGTATTACAAGCCTTATCCAGGTCCAGGTTATCCGTATCCGGGGCCGGTGAATAATAATGTCATCCTGCCGCTGGTATTATTCGAACTGCTGGCAATTTCGTTAATCTGAGCCGGGTGCGGGCCGGAGAGTTGCCCGGATGCGTGCTTGACCGCTGCGGCTATTGTAATAAGTAGAGTAAGTAGAGGGAATAACCTGCTCATGCAAAAATAACCGGATCAGCATCTTGCCGATCCGGTTTTGTGATGCGGTTTCTGCAGCCCCATGCTTTGTGCGGGTGCTGCATGTAATAAGCTGCCGGATGATTTATCTGGCAGTTGAAGTGCTGCTGACCGGCTTCAGCGCAGAACCTGATGTGAGGTCAGGCTGGAGCCTGCAGGGTGGAATGCTGCGAAGTTCCCGGCAGTATTACTTATTTGCTGCCGGAATCACCGCTGCTGAGGCTGATGCTATCGGCTTGAGCTGTGCCTGATTTCAGCGTGTACTGGATGATGTCGCCTGCCTTGAGCGTGGACAAGGCGATCGTAGCCTCTGTACGCTTGCCATCGGTAAAAGTAATAGAGATAAGCTTCGTATCCGATGTCACCGTAATAACGGTGGTCTCTTCCGAGAAGCTCATCTGCGCGCCGCCCTGTCTCTGGGGCCTGCCGCCTTGACCGCCACTGCCCTGGCCGCCTCCGGCTCCCGGCTCGGCGCTTGGTCTGCCCGAAGGCTCCGCACCTTGCGGGCCTCCCGCGTCCGCTGCTCCATCCTGCGGAGCAGCGGATGGCGCTTCGGCTGTATACAGAGTAATCTTGCTGCCGCTGATACTCTTGATCTTGCCGAAGCTCATGGCGGCGCCGGGAGTCCTCCCGCCGCTGCCACCACCATCTGCGGCAGCTGGCTTCGCGCCAGCTGCCGGAGTTGCCGCGGGCTTCGCGTCCGCGGCAGGCTTGCTGCTAGCGCCCGCGCTGGCGCTGGGCGCAGGGGAAGTGCTGGCCGCAGGCTTCGCGCCAGCGGCCGGGGTTGCTGCCGGCTTCGCGCCCGCGGCAGCCCCCGGCTTGTCCGGCGCGCCTGCGGGAGCGCCGCCAGCACTGCCCGGAGCAGCGCCGCCCGCTGCTCCGCCTCTGGCACCCGCAGGCGCGTCGCCCCCGGGTGCTCCGCCTGCAGGCCCGCCGTCTGGGCCTCCGGCGGGCCGTTCGCCCGCCTTGCCGTCCTGCGGCGGGGCAGCCTGTCCGTCCGGGTGCCCAGCCGGAGTCTGCTGCGGCTTCACGTCATCTCCCGGGCCGGGCAGCGGGAGAGGGCTGGCGCTGGCATCCGGCGCCGCCGTCAGCCCGCCCCCACCGGCAACAAATCCGCTCTGCAGCTCAATCCTTGAAGCAGTTAACGTACCTTCGGTCAGCGTGACTGTAAGGACGTCACCTGCTTGCAGATCTGCCAGAGTCAAAGCACCGGCAGCTGCTTCAGAAGAGGAGCCGGTTTCTCCGGTGCCGGACTTGACCACGTATTCCGTATTCTCATCCACTGTAATAACCACTGTCTCGTCAGTAAACTGGAGAGCGGGCGAAGAAGTACTGCTGCCTGCGCCACCGGCCTCACCCTCACCTGCGGCAGAACCGTCCACTTCATCTGCCGCATTACTCCCGCTACCCGTGTTACTGCCAGCTGTACCACCAGTACTCCCGTCCGCCGCCGAAGTTGCAGCATTACTACTCCCGCCAGTTGTACCACTAGTACTCCCAGCCGAAGAACTTTCCCCAGCACTGTTCCCGCTACCCGCCGTATCCACCCCGGCCGGATCAGCTTCAGCAACTCCGGGCTCTTGGATACCGCCTGATTGAGCCTTATAGAGCGTAATTTCGTTTCCGCTGATGCTGATGATTTTTCCGGTGAAGCTCTGGACAGCGGTAGTTTCTGCACTATCCGGACTGGCTACCGGAATAGTCTCTTCCTGCGCCTTGTTGCCGCAGCCTGACAAGAGCAGTGCAGACAGCAGCATGCCTGTGCACAGGCATTTTGTTAATCTCGACATGATCTCTGGTCCTCCTAGACATAATGTGAGCCCAAGCCTGAATATATGTATTCGTACAAAGTTGCTTCAGGGCTATAGACTCTCAGTTTGTGAGCTTTTGCAGTGCCATCAAGCTTCGCTCATACCCTGCGTCATTAGCTGTGACTTCTCCGGCAAGCAAATGTTCTGAGATAATATACCAGCTGTTCCTGAAAGAAAAATGAAAGGTGCATGCTCACTGATTCGCTGATAACAGAAGTCTCGGGATTTCTCTCCAGAGCAATGATAGTTGGAAATAAGGCACTTATTACTCACGTCTCATGCTTTTTGCAGACTGTAGATGGAAATAAGGCACTTAATTCAACACATATTCCGATAATTACGATTTTGCATATCATTAAGTGTTGTTTTTCCAACTATTCCGGCGATAATAATGACTTCGCCAGTAATAGATGCTGTTTTTCCACTTAGTCCCAAATCAAGCTTCAGCGCGAACCCCAACCCCAACCCCAATCCCAACCCGCCAGCACAAAAAAACCGCCCGCTGAATGCATCAGCGGACGGCGTATGAGTTTTACATAGTGACAACAGCGGTGATTTCTTCGTCCAGCTCCAGGCGTACATTTTCACGGTAAGCGCGGATACCGTATTCGCTGTGCAGATAACGCAGAATCGATTCAATCAAATTGGATTCGACCAGGAACTGGCTGCGGCCCTGAACCCAGACCTCTGCGGTGTAACCGGTGTCTTCATCCCAGCTAAGCTCCACCCGGACTTCCTCCACCCGTACAGCTTTGCGTTCAGCCATATGCAGGCAGATTGCATTGATAATCTCGTCCATACTGAGTACGGTAACACTCATTAGTAGCGCCCGTCTCTTTCCTGCATTCTGCGCCGTTCCTGTCTGCGCCGGAAGAAGGACATGATCATCATAACGACAAGATAAATGGCCAGCATGTTAATAAAGAGGCCGATGATATTGCCGAAAGCGCCCATGCCGGAGAACATTCCGCCGAAGAGGAAGCCGGCGATCCCGCCGATCATCAGGCCTTTCATCAGGCTGCCGCCGCTGAAGAATCCGCGGTTTGCATTCGTTGTACTTCCGGCTGTGGTGCCTTTGGTGCTATCACTTTGTTTCACATTGTTTGTTGTTGATTTCTTCGGGGTAGTGGTGAATCCCCGGCTACCCGATTTGAAGCCGCCGCCACGGCGGGCATCTGCAAAGTCAGGAGCAGTTACGGCAAAGAACAGAGTGAAGGCCATGACGATCATCATTACACGTTTCATTGATTTCATTTAGTACGAGAACCTCCCAGAAGTGTGGTAAATACAGACATTCCAGAATCTGCAGCGGACAAAACCATTCTTTTAACGATTAGCATCCGTCTTGTTCACATTAGTTTCTGTGTGTCTGCCCGGTAATACGCAGGTTATCCTCAGGAGGTTTCAATTTTTAATAATCACAAATAGAAATGTTAACTGGCTTCAAGGTTCCGGCAGGCAAAAAAAAGTGCGTGGATCCAGGATCCACGCAAACAGCAGTTTCAGAGAGTTGCCTTATGCTCCGCGTATCCATCCGAGACAAGCTCAAGCGCTCCGGTTGCCGGATCGATGATCATGCCGTGAATAGGTACGTTTGGGGGGAGTAAGGGATGGCGCTTGATCAGCTCCACAGTCTGAATTACCCCTTCCTCCACATTGTCAAACCCGCGCAGCCATTTGGTCAGCTTAATTCCCGAATTCTCCAAAGTATCGAGCACCTGCTCCGAAACGCCGCGTTCCTTAATAGAATTGATCATCCGGTCCGCATTCAGGGAGGCCATGCCGCATTCATAATGCCCGACGACGATAACTTCATCCGCATCCAGCTCATACAGCGCAACCATTACGCTGCGCATTACGCTTCCGAACGGCTGGGAGATGACGGCTCCGGCATTTTTGATGATTTTGACATCGCCGTTCTTGAAATTCATCGCTTTGGGCAGAAGCTCAACTAACCGGGTATCCATGCAGGTGATGATCAGCATTTTTTTATCCGGAAAGCGGCTGGTCAGATAGGCTTCGTATTCTTTTTCCTCAACAAAATGCTTGTTAAATTTCATAATTTCTGTGACCTGACTCATGAGCATGCTGCCTCCTCAAAGTTAAATGATAATAGACTTCTTCTGAAATCCCCTCGTACAGCTCCCCCTTGGGAAGCTTACGCAATAAGTTGTTATTCATTCTACATCTTCTTGCCGCGAACTTAAAGTCAGTAATCAGAATTCCCCGGGTTCACGGTATTCATTAGAATATAAGTATTTCAAATTGAAGATGTCTATTCTGAATTTGATTATAGCCATTAATAAAAGTATCATCAAGAGGAGTGGATAAATTAGACAAGGGCAGGTGCTCAACCAATGGAACAATTGGTCAAAGAAGAATGGGATAAATTTAAAGAGCTATTATCCAAAATCAGAGGCTATTATGAAGCTATTGGGCTCCTGGGCTGGGATTTGCGTACAGGTGCGCCGCGTAAAGGTGTGGAGATGCGATCAGCTACGCTTGGCATGCTGAGTGCAGAAGCGTTCAAACTGCAGGTATCGGAGGAGATCGGTGCTTTTACCGAATTCTTCAGCCGTCCGGAAGTGATGAGCCAGTTAAGCGATAATGAGAACAAGATCGTGAAGGATACCCGCAAAGAGTACAGCCGCAGTAAGAGCATTCCTTCCAAAAAATTCGAGGAGTACTCTGTCCTGACCGCCCATGCCCAGACCATCTGGGAAGAAGCCAAGGATAACAATGATTTTGCCTCCTTCGAGCCTTACCTGACCAAGATTGTTGAGTTCAAACAGGAGTTCATCGATTATTGGGGAGTAGAAGGCTCACGTTATGATACGCTGCTGGATATGTATGAACCGGATCTGACGGTGGCCAAAGTGGACGACATCTTCAGCCGTCTGCGCAGCCGTCTTGTTCCTCTTGCCGAAGCGATCAGCGCGTCGCCGAACAAGCCGGATACGGAATTCCTGAGTCAGATTTTCCCCAAAGAGCAGCAGGAGAAGTTCGGCCTCTTCCTGCTTGAGCAAATGGGCTACGACTTTGAGGCAGGACGTCTGGATGAAAGTGTACATCCGTTCGCTACGGGCCTGAATCCCGGCGATGTACGCATCACAACAAACTATTTGCTGGATAATGTGACGAGCTCGATCTTCAGCTCATTGCATGAGGGCGGACATGCCCTGTACGAGCAGAATTTCGGTGAAAAGATTATCGGTACACCGCTGGCTCAAGGCGCATCCATGGGGATTCACGAGTCCCAGTCCAGACTATGGGAGAATATGATCGGCCGCAGCCGGGCCTTCTGGCAGCGTTACTACGGCGATCTGCAGCAGCATTTCCCGGAACAGCTTGCTAATGTGGAAATGGAGGATTTCTACCGCGCCATCAACAGTGTAGGCAATTCCTTCATCCGCATCGAAGCCGATGAGCTGACTTATAACCTGCATATTATTGTACGCTACGAAATCGAGAAGCTTATTTTCAACGAAGGGCTTGAAGTGAAGGATCTGCCGAAGACCTGGAACGCGAAGTATCAGGAATATCTCGGTATAACCCCTCCTACGGATGCGCTTGGCGTACTGCAGGATGTTCACTGGTCGGGAGGAGACTTCGGATATTTCGCTTCTTATTCACTGGGCAACATGTACGCGGCCCAAATGCTGAATACGCTGCGCAAGGAGCTGCCGGAGTTCGAGGAGCTGATTGCTGCCGGGAACCTGCTGCCGATCAAAGAATGGCTTACCGACAAAATCTACCGCTACGGTCAGAGCCTGACACCCTCGCAGATTATCGAGCAGGTAACAGGGGAACCGCTGAACCCGGATTATCTGGCGGATTATCTGGAAGCGAAGTACACTGACCTGTACAAGCTGTAACCGGAGAAGTAATCCTTGCGGCTGCCGTAAGCTGGAAGGACCTCAGGGAAGGAGCTATAATAGAAGGAAACCGCAAATGGAAGGAATAGTGGGATGGCTAATACTCACACTTACAGCCGCAAGGAAGAGGTTGCGAACGCGATTACACACGGGATTGGTGCAGTATTAAGTATTGCTGCTCTGGTTCTGCTGGTCGTATATGCTGTCCAGAATGGTACGGCCTGGCATGTTGTCAGTTTCTCCATATATGGGGTAACTATGCTGTTGCTGTATTTTAATTCAACAATGGTGCATAGTCTCAGGGACGGCAAGGCGAAGGACTTCTTTGAATTCCTCGACCACTCTTCAATTTATTTGTTTATCGCCGGAACGTATACACCTTTTATGCTGGTGGCGATCCGGGGGCCGCTGGGCTGGACTTTATTCGGAATCGCCTGGGGAGTAGCGGTATTCGGCGTCTTTTTCAAAGCGTTTTTCGTCAAAAAGTTCCTGTTCATGTCGACCATATTCTACATCGCCATGGGCTGGATGATCGTGATCGCCTGGAGCCCTCTGTCTGAGGTTGTAGCCAGCGGCGGCATGACTCTGTTGATGGTAGGCGGTCTGCTGTACACGCTTGGCACAGTTTTTTATGTGTGGCGCGGCTTCCCGTACCATCATGCCATCTGGCATTTGTTCGTGCTTGCAGGGACGATTCTTCACTTCTTCGTTGTATTCTTATACATCCTGCCGATTCACTAAGCAGGCCGGAATTTACCTCCGAAATGCCGGTTTCGGGCAAAGAAAAAGATGACAAGCAAAAAGGCTTGACATCTTTCTTTGTTTTCGGTATCATAAGGGACGTTGTGAAGCTGTAAAGTGTTTTTCCTTGACGAAGGGAGTGCCCTTAATGAGTCAGGAGAATAGGCTCGAGAAAACCAACCGGATCAACCTGCTATTTGCTTTCTACGAACGGCTGCTTACTGACAAGCAGCAAACGTTTCTCAAATATTATTTCCACGATGATTTCTCCCTGGGAGAGATTGCTGCGGAATTTGAAATCAGCCGTCAAGCTGTGTATGAGCATATTAAGCGGGCGGAGCAAGTTCTTGAGAATTATGAAGAGAAGCTTGGACTGCTGTCCAAGCATGAAGACCGCAACAGATATTTAGAAGAACTGCGCAGACTGCCGGACAATGGGATGCTGCCTGAGCAATATAAACTGCGGTTCACGGACATCGTGGATCGTTTGCAGAGATTAGAGTAGCATGAAGGGAGCAAGCCGCATATGGCATTTGAAGGTTTAACCGGAAGATTGCAGAATGTGTTCAGCAAACTGCGCGGCAAAGGGAAAGTATCCGAAGAAGACGTAAACGAAGCCATGCGCGAAGTGCGGCTGGCCCTTCTGGAAGCCGATGTTAACTTCAAAGTCGTCAAGGACTTCGTGTCCAAGGTGAAAGAGAAGTCCGTCGGCAAGGAAGTGATGGACAGCTTCACGCCAGGCATGGTCATTATCGACATCGTTAACAAGGAACTGACTGAGCTGATGGGCGGAAGCCAGGCGAAGCTGGCGAAGTCGAACAAGCCGCCGACCGTCATTATGATGACGGGTCTGCAAGGTGCGGGTAAGACAACCACTTCGGGTAAGCTGGCGAAGCTGCTGCAGAAGGGCAATCACCGCCCGCTGCTCGTAGCGGCTGACATCTACCGTCCTGCGGCGATCAAGCAGCTGCAGGTGCTGGGAGAGCAAATCAAGGTTCCGGTCTTCTCGCTGGGTGATCAGACAAGTCCGGTGGAAATCGCCAGACAAGGTGTTCAGCATGCGAAGGACAATAACCTCGATTATGTCATTATCGATACTGCAGGCCGCCTGCATATTGATGAAGAGCTGATGGAAGAGCTGAAGCAGATACATAACGTCGTAACTCCTGACGAAGTGCTGCTTGTAGTCGATGCCATGACCGGTCAGGATGCCGTGAATGTGGCTGACAGCTTCAACAAGCAGCTGGAGCTTACTGGCGTAGTGCTGACGAAGCTTGATGGTGACACCCGTGGTGGTGCCGCGTTGTCCGTTAAGGCCGTAACCGGCTGCCCGATCAAATTCGCCGCTCTTGGCGAGAAGATCGACGCGCTGGAGCCGTTCCATCCGGAACGTATGGCATCGCGGATACTCGGCATGGGCGACATGCTGTCGCTGATCGAGAAGGCTCAGGCCAATATCGATACCGAGAAAGCGAAGGAAATGGAACGTAAGATGCGTAATGCGGAATTTACGTTCGATGATTTCCTGGAGCAGATGGATCAGGTCAAGAAGCTTGGCCCGATCGACCAGATTCTTGATATGCTGCCTGGCATGAACAAAGCCAAGGGCATGAAGGATCTGAAGGTTGACGATAAGCAGATGGGACGCGTCGAAGCCATTGTTCATTCCATGACCAAGGCCGAGAAAGCCCAGCCTGAGATCATCAACCACAACCGCCGCAAGCGTATCGCTGCCGGCAGCGGTACCAACGTCGCCGAGGTTAACCGGCTCATCAAGCAGTTCGATGAAATGCGCAAGATGATGAAGCAGTTCTCCGGCATGATGGGCGGCGGAGGCAAGGGCGGCAAGAAGAACGCCATGAAGCAGCTTAAAGGCCTTGGCGGCAAGGGCGGTATGAAGTTCCCTTTCCGTTGATCTCTAGTCTCTAATCTTTGATTTTTTAAGTTTCTTATCCTTTATGGTTTACCATAGATCAGATATAGTACAACATCAGATGATCGAGAATGGTTTTGATCTTAATCTTTTGACGTAGTCCTTAAATCTCTTCCCTGTATCAAGGTAACGCCGCAGTTAAGCGTATCCCGCAGGGAGGAAAAGCGGTCTTACCCCGAACAACTCCAGGTCCCGCCAGTCTGAACGCCTACGCTAGTTGCACTTAGACGGGTGTCCAGAGGGCAGAGCCCTTGGGGCCCTCCCTTGGAAGGGAGGGTTTGGGAGGGATCGAAAAAGGTTTGTCCCAAAGGTTAATAATAATTCCGATATTCTTATAAGGAGGTGAATTTCGTGGCAGTACGTATTCGTTTGAAAAGAATGGGAGCACATAAAGCGCCTTTCTACCGTGTAGTGGTTTCCGATTCCCGGTCCCCTCGTGACGGTCGTTTTATCGAGGAAATCGGTTATTATAATCCGATTGAAGTACCGGCAGTCGTTAAGATTGATGAGGAAAAAGCTCTTAAATGGCTTCAAACAGGTGCACAAGCATCTGATACCGTCCGCAACCTGCTTTCTAAGGCTGGCGTGATGAAGAAGTTCCATGAGCTGAAGCAACAGAAATAATGACTGATTGCGAGGGTCCTCTATGGAAGAATTAGTTGGTGTTATTGCTAAGGCTTTAGTGGATCATCCAGAGGATGTGACCGTACGGACCGTGGAGAAGGATCACCTGATTGTCTATGAGCTCTCCGTACATCCTGATGATGTCGGTAAGGTCATCGGCAAGCAGGGGCGGATCGCCAAAGCGCTTCGTACCGTAGTTACATCTGCAGCAGTCAAGAGCGATAAACGCGTTACCGTAGATATTTTATCTTAAGTGTGCGTACAATGAGGGGCTAGGGATAGTATATCCCGGCTCCTTTTTGTTGAAATATATAGATATTCGAAACTTGTCAAAGGAGAGGATCACATGACGGAAGAGTTAACAGTAGGCAGACTGGTGAATACCCACGGTATCCGCGGAGAGGTCAAAATCCTGTCGCATACCGATTTCCCAGAAGTGCGCTTTGCACCCGGCAAAAAGCTGCTGCTGATTCCGGCGGACGGAAGCCCGAGATTCGAGGTGACGGTAGAATCCGCGAAAGAACACAAAGGTATGTATATAGCCAAGCTGAAGGGCTATACCAATATTAATGAGGTTGAGAAATATAAGGGCAGTATGCTTAAAGTGCCAAGCGATGACCTGGTGGAACTGCCGGAGAATGAATATTATTTCCACCAAATCGTTGGCTGTGAAGTGTACACCGATGAAGACGCCAGCCAGCCGCTGGGTACAATCACGGAGATTCTGCAGCCGGGTGCCAATGATGTCTGGGTGGTGAAGCCGGCCAAAGGCCAGGATATTCTGATTCCGGTCATCAATGATGTAGTGCTTGACGTAGATATCGAGGCCAAAAAAATCACGGTGCACATTATGGAGGGGCTGCTTCCATGATCCGGATTGATGTGCTGACACTCTTTCCGGAAATGTGTGAAGGTGTATTCGGCACAAGCATACTCGGCAAAGCCCGTGACAAAGGCATCGTATCACTGAATGCGGTGAACTTCCGTGATTTCTCAGGAAACAAGCATAACAGCGTGGATGATACGCCGTATGGCGGAGGCGGAGGGATGGTGCTTAAGCCAGACCCGATCTTTGCGGCGGTAGAGCATGTGCTGGCCGAGACCAGCGCTGAAGCAGGTACGGCTGAATCCGCTATAGACCCGCCGGTGAAGCCGCGGATTATTCTCATGTGTCCGCAGGGCCAGACGTATAATCAGCAGATCGCCGAGGAGCTGGCGCAGGAGCAGCATCTCATCTTCATCTGCGGCCATTATGAAGGCTATGATGAGCGGATCCGCGAGCATCTGGTGACGGACGAGCTATCGATTGGCGACTATGTACTGACCGGCGGTGAATTGCCTGCCCTGACCGTCATTGACTCGGTAGTGCGGCTGCAGCCGGGGGCGCTGGGTAACGAGACCTCTGCAGTAACCGACTCCTTCAGCACGGGGCTGCTGGAATATCCGCATTATACCCGTCCTGCAGAATTCCGCGGCTGGAAAGTGCCGGATATGCTTCTGAGCGGACATCATGCCAACATTGAGGTGTGGCGGCGTGAGCAGGCGCTGCAGCGCACACTTGAGCGCAGACCGGACCTGCTGGAGACAGCAGAGCTTTCTGCGAAAGACAAGCTGACACTGAAGCGGCTGCAGGAGCAGACAAGCCTGAATAACAAATAAATGAAATTTGGGCCCGGAGAAGAGTCATAGATAGCGTCTTTTTAACGTATATTACGTTAGGGAGGCGTTTTTTGCTATGTGCTGAGAAGTGGAGACTGATCAAATCCATAGAATAAATTAGCAGACACAGAAGATTCACACAAAAATAAGAGCGGATGTGCGTTAATGCCCTTTTTTTAGGGTAATGAATAGAGGTGCCGCGATCATACATGCAGCTTTAGACGCAGCTAGCTTAATTATCGAAAGGAATGACTGAAAGTGACTACGAATACGCATGAACCCTTCAAGCCAGCCGTGGACACTGTCCACAAGGAGGCGGAGCCGCTCCGCACAGTAAGCGATATTATTGATTTCTATAAGAATCGTAAATCGTAATCCTCTAACTCAAGGAATGAACAAGACCCTGGCAGCAGGTTCCATAGGCTCAGTGATACTGTAGCAGAGCACACAAATAACCGCTAAAGACAGACGGACCTAAGGTACGCTGGCTTTAGCGGTTATTTATTTCGTGATGGAGTGTAGAGAAACAGATCTATAGACATAAACAAACCCGTCTACGTTCTGATCCCATAAAAAAAGACCGTCCGTAGACGGTCTTTCTACCCGAGGCGCTAGTTTGTTACTTTGATCCGTATCCCGCGCCACCAGGGCCAGTGATTCAGCCGTTGGTCCGGGTAAGGGATACGTTCAGCATGTCATGCTTGATGTGAACGCACCTCCTTTCCTTGTGCCAAGAGTATAGCATAGCTTATATGAAAAATCCATAAAATTTGAATAATAGTTTAAAATAAATATATAATGTACTTCTGCGGTATATATAAAATATAACCAGGAAGTAACCGCTTTCCGGCATAATGTTAAAAGAAGGCGCGTATCTTATTTCGAAGGCAGGCATACATAGATGTCGGGGTATAGCGCAGCCAGGTAGCGCGCATCCTTGGGGTGGATGAGGCCGCAGGTTCGAATCCTGTTACTCCGATCAAAAAACACTTCCGTCAGGGCCGTAAGCTCTGTGGAAGTGTTTTTAACTTTTATACGAATAACGCCGGTTAAGCTCTGCCCCTGTCCCTATCCTGGCGGGTAAGCATGATGATCCCGGTGACCAGCGAATATACAGCAACAACCATAAGCAGTACAATAGCCCAAGTGTAATTGCGCACCGTGTAGGTGAGCGATGTGAATATGATGAACCAGGCGATACGAAGTACTCCTTCATTAATGAAACGTCTGCCTGCTGTGCTCATGATTCCTGCCTCCTTATGAATTGTAGATTATTGTTCACAATCGTAAGCGCTTCAATTCGTATTATTATCTTAATAATACCCCTTTTCTTCGAAAAATGATACACAATGTTCACAAGTTCTTGATTTCACAGCTAAAATAATTATAGACATTTGCCGCGTGGCGATTGCCGTTACCGGCTTATCCCTCCCGTCATAAGATACAGAAACACGATTGAGGAGGAATCAGCAGATGGAAGCTTATTATAACTGTCTCCATTGCAAAAATAAGCGGGTGCGTATTATGACCAATGACGGCAAACGTCATGAAGGAATTATTGTAGATGTGGACCAGAACAATGTGTACCTGAAAACAAAAGGCAACGGCAAAATGAAAACTTCGGCATTTTATCCGGGAGGCTCGGGGAATTATTATGGAGGGTACTTCGGCTATGGCAGCGAAATCCTTACACTCAGCCTGTTTACATTGCTGGCCATTGCGCTGATCTGATAAGAGCACAATTTAAAAAAAAGTGGGCTCCTGGAAAACAGGAACGCCCACTTTTCTAATTATTAACGGATATTGCTCCAATCTGGGTAGTTAGCGTTACCAGCGGACCGCCGCCGTTATAATCCTGCTTGCCGCCTGCAGCACCGGTTATATGCCCCAGCTCACTCTCAGCTTCCACAGTACATTGAACTGAACTGGCGAGATCGGCGGATATTTTACCTATATCGCTTGTCGCCTTAAGACTGCTGCCGCTATCCATTCCGGATATACCAAGCTCGATACTTCCTGTATTAGACTTAATAGAAGATTTGCCTGTGAAAACAGTATCCTGAAGGATGATGCTTCCGACATTGCTGACGATATCAAAGGTACCCTGCAGACCGCGGAGCTGTGTGGAGCCTACATTATTATTGATCTCAACATAGTTCACTGTATCCGGAAGCTCAACTACATAATTAATACTGAAGTCTGAATGCCCGTATTCCTTCTGTGACCAGTCCCAAAGATTCTTCTTCGGGCTATCCTCTCCGTGAGTGGAAACGGTCAGCACGCCACTTTTATGTTCAATCGATACTTCAGCGTGGTCAAGTACCTCGGAGGCGGCGTTATACGAACGATCATGGACAACAATGGTGGCTTTGACAACAATCTCGTCCCCGGAAGCGGGAACTAAGCTGACTTCACCCAGAACATTATCAAGCTTAAATTCAGAGGCTGAACCTGCCGGCAGGGAGGTGGAGAATTCTCTGCTGATACCCTCATCATTAATCTTTTGTTCAATCCTTTCCGTTGTCGTCTGGACTGCATCTCCTAGCGTGACGGTTGCCTTGCCGATGCTCTGCTTAACCGCCTCTGCGGCTTCCTGCTGGAAGCTTCCGGACAGACGCTGCTCCAGCTGATGATCTGCCGCCTCTTTGCCGGGAAGCTCCTTGCATCCTGCCAGTAAAGCGATGGAGAAGACGGCTACTGCTGCAATAATTGCGGTGTTGTGATTTTTCTTCAATATATATACCCTCCTGAAGGTTAGTGATTTGCTTATGTATATTTAATATTATATATTATGGAAAATATATGGATAACGGGCTGGCGGCGGGTTGCTGTACTGGACCATAGTCCAGTAAGCCTGTTGACTACATTTTGATGAAGCAATATGTTAAACTAGCGTTAGATCTAAAGACCGGAATAATCAATCCTGGCAGCTGGAACAGACCGGCATAGAAGGTAAGGCGGAACCAGGTCTGTTTACTATTTTGACTGATGAAGTCAGAGGAGCGGATGAGCCAAATGCAATATGCGGCGGTCTTCATTATTTTGTTGGTTGGTGCAGTTGTTTATGTAATTTCCCGCAACCGGATGAACAGGGAGCAGCCTGAGGCACCAAGAACGGTTAAAGCCAGCAACGTAATATCTATGGAAGGGCACCGCAAAGCTAAGCAGAATGCTGCAGATCAGCTTTGTTCTTCCTGTAAGAAGAAAAACGGCAAGCTGGTTTTTTATGCCCAGGATAACGGAAGTGTGGTCGGACTCTGCAAGGATTGCAAGGTCAAAGCGAAGAAAAGGGATATGCTGCCACTCTAAACAAGTAGAAACGCTATGTCGTCCTTAACAGGACGGTACCGTTTCAGCGAGAACTAGAAGGGGAATTTATAGTGCGAAGCATATATATTCTTCTATTTCGGATTTTATACTTGTCTTTATTTCTGCCGTGTGGTAATATTATTTCTGTTGTGTGGAATACGGTGGTCCTCTGCGGATAATGAGGGAGAGCAATGGCTCTCCGGAAGAGGCAAGAACACCTGTACGGAAGGAGGAAGTCCTAAATGAATATCCTACAAGCAATTACGCAAGAGCAACTTCGCAAAGATATCCCGAGTTTTCGCCCGGGTGACACTTTGAAGGTGCATGTAAAAGTTATCGAAGGAACTCGTGAACGGATCCAGTTGTTCGAAGGCGTTGTAATCAAACGTCGCGGCGGTGGTATCGGTGAGACTTTTACAGTTCGTAAAATCTCTTATGGTGTTGGTGTGGAAAGAACATTCCCAATCAACTCCCCTAAGCTCGAGAAAATCGAAGTGGCTCGCCGTGGTAAAGTTCGTCGTGCGAAGCTGTACTATCTTCGTGAACTTCGCGGTAAAGCTGCAAGAATTAAAGAAATCCGTCGCTAGAATAGCGGCAAGTGAAAGGGGCTTGAATTCAAGCCCCTTTCGTTTATTCTTACTATGTAATCAAAACATTCAACTAAGAAATATGTGCCTTAGGAACAGCTTCTCCGAAAAGGCCTCCTGAAGGAGTAATCGCGGGGGAGTTTTTGGCAGGAGTTTTTTTGTATTGTATAGTGGAGATAACAACATATGGAGAGGACGGTGAACTATGCAGCAGGATTTGCAGCCAGGGCAAGGCGAGATTACAGAATCTAACAGCCAGAGCCCCCAGAAGCCTAAGAATGAAGTCCTGGAATGGATTAAAGCGATTGCGATTGCATTGGTTCTGGTTATTCTAATACGCTGGCTTTTGTTCAAACCGTTTATCGTGGACGGACCTTCCATGCAGCCTAACTTCCATACTGGCGAACGGGTTATTGTTAATGAAATTCTCTATGATATTCGTACACCTCAGCGTGGTGAAGTCATTGTATTCCATGTGCCGTCTGAAGGCAGAGACTTCATTAAACGTGTCATCGGTGTAGCGGGCGATACGGTAAAAGTTGAAGGGGATGTCGTAACTGTGAACGGCGAACCGGTAAATGAAACGTATATCCAGGGCGCAATTGATGATGCGCATAATAACAACTCTTTGTACAACAATAAGAACTTCCCGAATGAAGACTTTACGGATGGCACAGTGCCCGAAGGACATGTGTTTGTGATGGGGGACAACCGCTCAGACAGTACAGACAGCCGGATGATCGGTTATGTGCCGCTGGGTGATATTGTCGGCCGTGCGGACCTTATTTTCTGGCCGGTCAAAGATATTACATTAATTAACCATTAAGCTGACAGAAGTCAAAGGAGGTGACGGCAATGGCCATTCAATGGTTTCCTGGTCATATGACGAAGGCTAGACGGCAAATTGAGGATAAGCTGAAGCTGATTGATATTGCAATAGAACTGCTTGATTCCCGTCTGCCGCTTTCCAGCCGCAATCCGATGATTGACGATATTTTGCGGGATAAGCCAAGGCTGATTATTCTGAATAAAGCGGATCTGGCCGATCCGGAAGCAACGCGCAAGTGGCTTGCTTACTTCAAGGAACAGGGCCATGTTGCCTATCCTGTGGATGCTTCTACCGGGACAGGCATTAAGGAGATTCCTGAGCAGGTCAAGCTGCTGCTGAAGGAAAAGATTGACCGGCAGATTTCCAGGGGAATTAACCCGCGGGCAATGCGCGCATTGATCGTCGGCATTCCCAACGTAGGCAAATCGACACTCATTAACCGGATGGCGGGCAGAAGTATCGCGATTACCGGAGACCGTCCAGGGGTCACCAAGGGCCAGCAATGGATAAAGACAGGCGGGAATCTGGAGCTTCTGGATACCCCGGGTATCCTGTGGCCGAAATTCGAGGACCAGGTTGTAGGCTATAAGCTGGCGGTAACCGGAGCGATCAAGGAAGAAATCCTGAACATTGAGGATATCGCGTTCTATGCGGTGAAATATCTGGTGAAGGATTACGGCAGCCGGTTCCAGGAGCGTTTTGGTATCGACAAGCTGCCTGAGGATCTTGAGAACCCGGACGAAATCGTTGCCGTGATGGAAGCGGTAGGACGTAAACGGGGCTGTCTGCTCAGCGGCGGACGCGTAGATCTGGAGAAAGCTTCACGCGCACTCCTGCATGAACTGCGCGCCGGCAAGCTTGGACGCTTTACGCTGGAGACGCCTTAACGTGTAACTTAAGAATGAATTGTGGAATGGAAGAGCCATCCGTGTTTGTGGACTGGCTCTTTTTTGCGTGGCAGCACGGGGAGTTGACGATGAGGGTGAATGCGGAGAAATGTTGTACTTAATGCAACTTTGGGTTATGCACAACTGGGTATTCTGCTGGATTGTTGTAGGAAATACAACAATAATCCCGTTAAGTCGCTTGGAGGAGGGAAAATGCTGCAATTTATACAACATTTGTGGTGTGGAGCGGAAATAATGAAGGGAATGTTGTATTTCGTGCAGGATTGTTAGGTGGGAGACTGTTACGATGCAGCGGCTAACCCGGCTATTTAATGGCAAGCAAGGCTAGATAGCAACGCAAAAGAATAACGAAAGCGAAAAGAAGTGTTTTGGACTTGCAGGAGCGACAGCGAGCAATTGTGTTAACCAGTTTCAACTGCGGATAGAGGATTAGATCAAGTAAACCTGTGTTACCAAGCGGCCGGAAATTCAAATATTCACCGCAGGGACGATTGAGCTTCAAGTCAAAAAATCATTATAATGACGGATGACCATAATGGCCGCTTATGTTAAGCTGGCTAGTAGAGGAACCGGATAAATTGTTGATTGGCAGGTGGATGAAGTGAGCACGATAGATATGCTGTTGTATGAAAAAGAAGGCTGGGAATTGTCTTACCAGCACATTGCCGGTGTCGATGAAGTGGGCCGGGGCTGCTTGTTTGGGGATGTGGTGGCTGCTGCGGTAATTTTGCCGGCCGGGCTGATTATTGAGGGTGTGGATGATTCCAAGAAGCTGACGGCTAAGAAGCGTGACGCCTTGTATGAGATTATTATGGATCAGGCACTGGCGGTAAGTGTGGGGCATGTAGAATCGACGGTGATCGATGAAATAAATATTAAGCAGGCTTCTCGTCTAGCTATGCGCAAGGCGGTTGAAGGATTAATCCAGCAGCCCGACTATATACTGATTGATGCAGAGAAAGTGGACTTGCCCTTGCCGCAGCGTTCGATCATCAAGGGGGATGCCAGCAGCCAGTCGATTGCTGCCGCCTCGATTGTAGCTAAGGTTACACGCGACCGGCTCTGTGAAGGCTTGTGGGAGGAATTATACCCGGATTACGGGATCAAATTACATAAAGGATATGCAACCAAGCTGCACCGGGAACAGATCAAGACGCTGGGTGTAACGCCTATGCACCGGCGCAGCTTCATCGGTAATATTCTTGCCGAGCAGCAGACATTGTTCTAAGGACATACGCAGTTATCAAAAGGACAGATAATTCCGATATTATATAGAAAAGACAGGAGGCGGACAACATGAATATCGGATCACTTATTCGCGGCTTGCTCGGAGACAGCAAGGCGGGAGAGCCTAAATCTGTAGAGCTCAAGGAAGGTCAGGTTGTTCGCGGCGTTGTACTCAGCGTGTCTGATTCGGGCAAGGAAGCCATGGTGCAGATTCAGGGGACGCCTGTCCGTGCTGAACTGGAAACACCGCTTACGCCTGGACAGACCCTGAACCTGCAAGTGGGTACACCTGGTGAGAACGGATTGCCGGTGCTGAAGCCCGTCTCTCTTGGTGAAGCGGCCCTCGCCTCACCGCAGAGTATGGGGGAAGCTATTGAATCGCTTGGCCTTACGAATTCGAAGGCAGGGCGGGAGATTGTTCAGGCGATGCAGTCCGGCGGATTGGCATTGACCAAAGAGACGGCGGCGAAGCTGGATGCCGTCATGAATGCCAAGCCGCCTGGTGTGCCAGCCTCGGAATGGCTGGAAGCGGCCGTCATCTCTGTGAAGCGCGGATTGCCGGTTACGGCTGAGACGGTGAAGGGGCTGCAGCAGGCGGTATTCGGTCCGAAGCTGCACCAGCTGCTGGCCACGCTGGAATCGGAGCTGAACGTGTGGGCTCAGCAAGGTGATGCTGGTAAGAGTGCAGAGTCGGCAGGAGGAAATAAACCTGCGGCAGGAGTGCTCACAGGCGGCACCACAGCTCCTCTGACCGGAAATACGGTAACGGCTGGTGTGCTGCCGGGAGCCAATACAGATGCTGATCTTCCGGCATCGAAAGCTGGCGCAACAGGTAATAATGCTCCTTCGGGGGCAGCCGGTTCTGTAGAGACCCAGTCTGGATCAGGAATGGTAAGTAACACTGGGAGTAATAATGGTAACGTCAATGCTGGCAATACTCAAGCAATTGGAAGTGCTGGACAGGCTGCAGCAGCTTTGAATGCAGATTCTGCAGCAGAGGGGGAAGTGCCTGGAGGCCTGGCGCAGAAACTGCCGTTGTCCGAGGCGGCGTCCGCCAATAAGGCTGTGTCCGCAGGAGATGCAGAGCCTGCTGGTGCCGCGCCTGCTGGAGCAGGAGCTGCCAAAGGAAGCGGCAGCACTGACCCGGCAGGCTCCCGCGCTGCTGCGGCTGGTCAGAATGAGGCCGCAGCAGCACGGGAGGGCTCGGGAGCCGCTGCGGCTGGCCGGACCGAGGCCGCAGGAGCTCGGGAAGGTGCGGGTGCTGCCGCGCCGGTAAACAGTGCTCTGCAGCCGCAGAGCACTGCCTCGGGGACCGCCCTGCTCGCGAAGCTGCAGGGCGTGCTCACCGAGCTGCGCGGCACGCTGCCGCAGCTCGCTACAGCTCCGCCCGCCTCCGGCGCGGCGGGCGAAGGCCCTGCGGCCGCGCAGCCGCCGCAGGGCAATGCCGCCCCGCCAGCACCGGCGGGGCAAGGGCAAGTCCCCGCTGCGCCGCGCGGGGACGCCTCTGCTGCGGCTGCGCAGCCGCAGCAGGGCACGGCGCCCGCCCCCGACACGGAGTCGTGGGTGGGGCGGGTGCTGAAGCTGCTCGGTGCGGAGCACGAGCAGCAGGCCGTGCGCGGCGGCGTTGCCGCGGCTGCGCACGGGCGTGAGGCAGCGCTGCCGGCTGCGGCGCTGCAAGGGGCGTCCGGCGGCGCGGAGGATGCCGCCGGTACGCTCAAGGGCGTGCTGCTGCAGGTTCTCGGCAGCAGCGAGGTCCCGCCCGCGGTCAAGGAAGCCGCGGGCCAGCTGGTGCAGCAGCTGACTGGCCAGCAGCTGCTGCTGAATACAGACCGCACCGCGCCGTTCGCGCAGGTGACGATGTTCCTGCCGCTGCGGGGGCAGGACGGCCAGGAGACGGCTTCCGTCCATATCCAGTCCCGGCGCGGCCGCAAAGGCGAGCTGGATGCGGCGAACTGCCGCCTGTGGTTTGATCTGGATATGAAGCAGCTCGGCCAGACTATGGTAGACGTACAGGTCGTTGACCGGATTGTCAGCCTTAAGCTGCATAATAATGAACCCTGGGTGCTGGAGCTGCTGGAAGGGCGCCGTGAGGACATTAAGACAGCGGTTGAATCTATAGGGTATCAGCTGTCCAGCCTGCGCACGGAGCCGTTGCCCGAGCTGAGTACGGCTGCAGCTCCTGCCAAACAGTCCGATTATGTTCCCGATTCCTACAAAGGAGTCGATTACCGCATATGAGTGAGTCTGAACATAAGGTTTCACAGAACCTCAAAAAGGCGGTTGCCCTTAAATATATCCCCGGCCAAAGCGAAGCCCCGGTTGTTGTTGCCAAAGGACAAGGCTCGGTAGCCGATATCATTCTGCAAAAAGCCAAGGAAAACGGGGTTGCTGTGCAGGAGGATGCCGCGCTGGTGGAGGTCCTCTCTAAGCTGGATCTGGATCAGCAGATTCCGCCTCAGCTATACCAGCTGGTCGCGGAGATTCTGAGTTATGTATATCAGAGTGACCGTTCTGCCGGGGAACGGAGACCGAAGTGAGTCACGGGGCGGACAGGACGAATTATACCCGCAGGCAAAAAGGGACTGCTGCCGAGCAGGCGGCAAGTCTGTATCTGTCCTCCCGGGGATACATAATCAGGGAGTGCAACTGGCGCTGCCGCAGCGGAGAGCTTGATATTATTGCAGAATATGAAGAGGGGATTGTCTTCATTGAAGTGCGCAGCCGGAGCGGGGCTGGTGTGCAGGGAACCCCGGAGGAGTCAGTGGATGAACGCAAAATCCGCCAGGTGAGAAATACAGCCCAGGTGTATTTACATATGCGGGGTCTGAATAACCCGGTGATTTCGTTTGATGTAATCGCCGTACAGCTAAATAGAGATTTAAGTATTGCTTCATTACGGCATATCCGTGAGGCATTTTAGCTCTTTTTTTGCCTGTGTTCAACGATTTTGCTTATTTATCCTTGACATATCATGGGCTCCATGGGTCATTTCTCGAAAGAAATGGGTAAACATTAGTGTAACTTTTAATGTCACCATGAGGAGGGCTGTCCGAGTGAGAAATCAACCGATTGATATACAGGTAAGTTTTACTTGCCAGCATTGCGAGCACAGAGTCGTAGCGGAATTGGGCGGAGAGCCTCTGTCCGTTGTCTGCTGCAGCAATTGTAATAAGACATTTACCGTTATGCGGCCTGCAATAGCGGAAGAGATATTAATTGACTGGGAGCATGAGGCTTTATTCCATAAAATGCGTGCGGAAAAAACAGAAAGCAGCAACAGCAGCCTGTTGTCACTGGTCATCAATGTCATCGAACTGCTTACCTGGAAGGATAAGGGGAACGGTCAGGTAGAGGCCATTAAGGAAATGCGTCAATGGCTGATCGAGCATGAGGAAACCCCTCCTTTGGCCGAATTGATTCAGGTTGACGTGAATCGGCGTCCGTCCAAGAGAAACTGGAATAAATGAACCATTCCTGAAGTACTTGAAATGGGGGTGCTGTTTTGACTAATGTCTTTTTCACCTCGGATCATCATTTTGGCCACAAGCTGATCATAGATTTCGAATCCCGTCCCTTTGGCAGTGCCGCGGAGATGGACCAGTCGATGATTGCCAGCTGGAACGCTGTGGTGGGTAAAGGGGATAAGGTATTTCATCTGGGGGATTTCTCCTTCTTGAATCAGGAGGCTACCCGGAATATTATTTCTGCGCTGAACGGCTACAAAATCCTGATTCTCGGCAATCATGACCGCGGACGCGGGCGTAATTGGTGGCTGGAAGCCGGATTTGACGAGGTAAGTGAATACCCGATCATTTATAAAGAGTTTTTTATGCTCTCCCATGAACCTATGTATATGAACAAGCATATGCCTTACGTAAATGTGCATGGCCATATTCATGGACAGAAATATGAAGGCAAAAGCCATTTTAACATTTGTGTAGAGCATTGGAATTATGCGCCGTTGTCCTTTGAACAGATCAGGGATGCCGTTGTGGCCAGTGAGGAAGGCTGAACAAATTGATTCTCTAGTCATAGATGCACAATTATGCAAGACGGATGGGAATTGGGATTTGTGCAGCAGCTTGTGCGTAATAGTCCTTGCATGATAGCAGGGGCTATAGGTATACTCAACATAATAAAGCTAACGGAAAAAAGAGGAAGCACCCTTTTTCTTGGAAATAAGCGCCCGTTCCGGGCGTATTTCAGGAGGAGAGGTGTTTTTTTGTGTACGGAAAGATGCATAGTGCATGTTTGTATGGGATTGAAGGCGTAATGATCGGCGTGGAAATTGATCTGGCGAACGGGCTTCCGCAGACGATAATCATCGGATTGCCGGATTCTGCTGTGAGGGAAGCGGTAGAGAGAGTCCGGGCTGCGGTTAAAAACTGCGGCTACAGCTATCCTCAGCAGCGCGTTACAATCAATCTGGCACCTGCAGATCTGCGCAAGGAGGGATCGGCGTTCGATCTGGCCATCGCCCTGGGGATTCTGACAACAAGCGGCCAGCTTATTATGCCGGATGCCGGGAAAATGCTGCTCATCGGAGAATTGGCGCTGGACGGCAGTCTGCGTCCGGTTAATGGGGTGTTACCTATGGTTGAGGCAGCGCGCCGGGCAGGCTTTCAGGCAGTCCTCGTACCACCGGGAAATGCTGCCGAAGCAGCGCTGATTACGGGAATCCGTGTATATACAGCCGGACATTTGCGCGAGTTGTCACCGTCAGCAGCCGGTGTTCCGGCTTCTCTGTTTGCGGAAGAGCCAGCTCCAGGACTGGAGCCGCGATTACCTACAGAAGTGCCTGATTCAGCCGTTCCGGAACTATCCACGCCGCAGACAGAGCTGCCGTTTCCGGTATCGGTTAGCAATGAGCCGTCCCCGAGGAACCGCCCGCCAGTTCAGGTGCTGACGCTGGACCATCTGAGATATCAGCCGGAAGGGAACAAGGTTATTGCCCCGAGCCGGGAGGATTATCTGATGAAGGAGGATTACAGTGATGTCATTGGACAGAATCACGTGAAGCGCGCGCTCACTATTGCCGCTGCCGGAATGCATAACATCCTCTTGATTGGCCCTCCGGGGACAGGCAAAACGATGCTGATTAAACGACTTCCCGGCATTCTCCCAGACCTGAGCGATGATGAATCGCTTGAAGTGATGAAGATATTCAGTGCCGCCGGTAAGCTGAGGGACAGCAATGGAGGCCTGATGCGCCTCCGCCCGTTTCGTTCCCCGCATCACACGATTTCGGCTGCCGGACTGATTGGTGGAGGGGGAATACCGAAGCCGGGTGAAGTCAGCCTGGCACACCGCGGAATTCTGTTTCTGGACGAGCTGCCTGAATTCTCCCGCACGGTTCTTGAGGTTCTCCGCCAGCCGCTGGAGGACGGGGTAGTGACCATCAGCCGGGCCAGGGCGTCGTTTACCTTCCCGGCCCAGTTTCTGCTCGCCTGCTCTATGAACCCCTGCATGTGCGGATTTCTCGGGAACGGCAGCTCACAGCAGCGATGTACCTGCAGTCCGGCACGAATCGCCCAGTACCGGGCCAAAATCTCAGGACCGCTGCTGGACCGGATGGACATGCAGGTTGATGTTCCCCGCCCGAAAGAATGGGACCGGAATGTGCCGGCATTGTCTACAGCGCGGATGCGTGAGGACGTTCTGCGGGCTCAGGCTATTCAAGCTAAGCGTTACCGGCACCTGCCGATCTCCTGGAACAGTGAGCTTTCCGGAGCAGCGTTACGCCGTTACGCAGTTCTGAGGCATGAAGAAAATTTGCTGCTGAACCGGATTCTGGAGAGTCTTGGCCTCAGCATGCGGGCGCATGACCGGATCATTAAGCTGGCCCGCACCATCGCCGATCTGGAAGGGGCAGAGGAGATTGGTTCTGCGCATCTTGCCGAAGCTGTCCAGTACCGTAATCTGGACCGCCAGGTGACGGCAGAGGAGGAATACTAAGTGAGCGTTATCTTGTTCATTCGAGCCCGAAATGATCGGGAACTGGTCATCTAAAGGATTCTGAGTCTGTTTGACATACAAATCTGCCGTATCTGCATATATAAAGGAATTTCACTCCATCAGCTGGTAGTCACCCAAGAGTCGTGCTGAGTTTCCGCCGGGAAACGCACATCAGTAACTCTTTTGAAAGTTAATTGTAGTGCGGGTTAGATAGAATAATCGAAGACAAATGGATAGATTAACACGGGACCCAAAGCATAAAGTTTGCCGATCAACGGCAAACACCCTGCCCGGGGCCGCCGGACAGGGCGTTTACTTTAAAGAAAGTATGGCTATATAAAGGGCAGGCTGGGGATAGAACATGTATACCCGGTCTTGTAATTATACTGAGCAGTATGTCTTACAGCACATTCAGTTCAACTTCAATATTGCCGCGGGTTGCGCGGGAGTAAGGGCATGCGCCGTGAGCCGCTTCTACCAGCTGGACTGCAGTTTCGTGATCTACGCCTTTGACCAGAACGTCCATCTTCACGGCAATGCCGAAGCCGCCGTCTTCGACTTTGCCAAAGCTTACCGTTGCTGTTACTTCACTGCCCTCGATCTTGATTTTACCCATACGGGCAACCATATTCAGTGCGCTGTCGAAACACGCGGAGTAGCCTGCTGCGAACAGCTGCTCAGGGTTAGTGCCTTCACCGCCGGCGCCGCCCATTTCGCGTGGTGTGCTGATGGTAAGGTTTAGCTTAGGACTTTCAGATTCGATATATCCTTGTCTTCCGCCAACCGCTTTTACTGTAGTTTCATACATTTTCTGTTGAATAGTCATCATTATAAATCGCTCCCGTTCGTTTTCATATTGTATTGTACACAACTTAATTTAACACAATTAAAATAAAAGTCAATATATTTTCCGCTATTAACATGATATTGTGAATGAATTGTGTTAAACTAATGTCACAAAGGCAGGTGAAGATGATATGCAAGAAGAAACTATGACTCCTCCGGAGCTAATGCTCGAGAACCAGCTCTGCTTTACGATTTATGCCTGTTCGCGTGAATTTACGAAGCTGTACCAGCCTCACCTGGACAAGATCGGATTAACGTATTCGCAGTACCTGGTTATGCTTGTCCTCTGGGAGAGACGGCAATGTACGGTCAAGGAGCTTGGTGAAGCTCTGTTCCTGGACTCCGGTACGCTGACTCCGCTGCTCAAGAGACTGCAGGCTGCAGGCCTGATTCTGCGCGAACGTTCTTTGCAGGACGAGCGGAAGGTGTTAATTTCATTAACCGCACAAGGTTTGGCACTGCAGCAGGATGCGATGTGCATTCCCGGCAAAATGGCCGAAGGCACCATGCTCTCCCCCGAGGAGTTTGTTGGACTGCTTGGCCAGTTCAAAGACCTGCTTGCCCGTGTTCATGAGAGCAATATTAGCAATTCGAAATAGTCTATCAGCACAAAGTCAATGCAATCGTTCGCATTCCGGCATGAAATCGAGCGAAAATGTATGTATAAATAGTGAAAGTTTTTAAGGAAAGCGCTTATAAAACATGTTACAATATTCTGGGTTTCACATTCTGGCATATAGGTAATTATAGATATCACTCTGTAATATGTTCTATATGCCACTAGCAGAAAACTGTACCGTTTGCGGATTTAATATTCAGGCGGCGGTTTTCTGCATGTGCCGGGATATTGCCAGTTTTCACCGGTCTGGACCCGGCTTTGGACAATCAAAACGGAATGCGGAATGGCCGCAGGCTGCCTGCACAGGTCACCGCAACACTTTAGGAGGCTTCCGGTATGAATATCCACGAGTATCAGGGAAAAGAAGTACTTAAGAAGTACGGCGTAGCCGTACCGAACGGAAAAGTAGCTTATACAGTGGAGGAAGCAGTGGAAGCTGCCGCAGCGCTGAGTACACCGGTAGTTGTAGTCAAAGCTCAGATTCATGCAGGCGGACGCGGTAAAGCCGGAGGCGTCAAGGTGGCGAAGAACAGTGATGAGGTTCGTGCCTATGCGGCTGAAATCCTCGGCAAGACGCTGGTCACCCACCAGACGGGACCCGAAGGCAAGGTAGTGAAGCGGCTGCTGATTGAAGAGGGCTGCCAGATTGTTAAAGAGTATTATATCGGACTGGTTGTAGACCGTGGTTCCGGGCGGGTAGTCATGATGGCTTCCGAGGAAGGCGGTACAGAGATCGAAGAGGTGGCGGCCACACATCCGGAGAAGATTTTCAAGGAAATCATTGATCCGGCAGTGGGACTGCAGACCTTCCAGGCGCGTAAACTGGCTTACAGCATAGCCATACCTTCAGAGCTGGTAAATAAAGCGGTCAAGTTCATGCAAGCGCTATATCTGGCTTTTGTGGATAAAGATTGCTCCATCGCGGAGATTAATCCGCTGGTTGTAACGGCTGACGGAAATGTGATGGCGCTTGATGCCAAGCTGAATTTCGATTCTAATGCGCTGTTCCGGCATAAGGATATTCTGGAGCTCCGTGACCTGGACGAAGAGGATACCAAAGAGATTGAAGCTTCCAAATACGATCTTAGCTATATCGCGCTTGACGGCAACATCGGCTGTATGGTGAATGGGGCGGGGCTTGCGATGGCTACCATGGATATTATTAAATATTACGGCGGAGAGCCGGCCAACTTCCTGGATGTAGGGGGCGGCGCAACCACAGAGAAGGTAACCGAAGCTTTCAAAATCATCCTCTCGGATGATAAGGTAAGCGGGATTTTTGTTAATATTTTCGGCGGAATCATGCGCTGTGATGTCATTGCTACCGGTGTAGTTGAGGCAGCAAGACAGCTCGGGTTAACGAAGCCGCTGGTTGTACGTCTTGAAGGCACGAATGTAGCACTGGGCAAAGAAATTCTCGCCGGATCGGGACTGAATATTGTTGCTGCCGATTCCATGGCTGACGGTGCCCGTAAAATTGTTGCTCTGGTGTAATATTCGACAATAAAAGTGAGGATGTGACCTGACGCATGAGCATTCTTGTAGATAAACATACAAAAGTCATCACACAGGGAATTACGGGCGCTACGGGCTTATTTCATACTAAAGGGGCACTGGATTACGGCACCCAGATGGTAGGCGGGGTAACCCCGGGCAAGGGAGGAACCTTTGTTCAGATCACTCTTGAAAATGGCACGGAAGCCAGTCTTCCGGTATTTGATACGGTCGTTGCCGCCAAAGCTGCCACGGGTGCAACCGCGAGTGTGATTTATGTTCCGCCGGCTTTTGCTGCAGATTCGATTATGGAAGCTGTGGATGCTGAAATGGAGCTCGTCATTTGTATCACAGAAGGCATTCCCGTGCTGGATATGGTTAAAGTATCAAGATATATGGAGGGACGTTCTACTGTATTAATCGGTCCCAACTGTCCGGGGGTAATCACGCCTGGAGAATGTAAAATCGGGATTATGCCGGGTTATATTCATATGCCGGGTTATGTAGGGGTTGTCTCGCGGAGCGGAACCCTGACCTATGAAGCTGTACATCAGCTGACGGAGCGTGGTATCGGCCAGTCTTCGGCTGTAGGTATCGGCGGAGATCCGGTCAAGGGATCGGAGTTCATAGATATTCTGAAGCTGTTTAATGATGACCCGGGCACCAAAGCTGTCATCATGATCGGAGAGATCGGCGGGACAGCGGAGGAAGAGGCGGCTGAGTGGATTAAAGAGAATATGACAAAGCCTGTAGTCGGCTTTATCGGGGGCGTTACTGCACCTCCCGGCAAACGGATGGGCCATGCCGGGGCGATTATTTCAGGCGGCAAAGGAACGGCCAGCGAGAAGATCGCTGTGCTGGAGTCCTGCGGGATCAAGGTCGCGCCAACGCCTGCGGAGATGGGCTCTACACTCGTCAGTGTGCTTGAGGAACGCGGCATTCTGAATGCTTTCACCACTCACTAGAGCTCAGCCTGCAGAATCACACAAAGATCACTGCTTTTACCGCTGATTCATGTATAATCATTTTAAAGGTAAGCAACCTTTTGTCCCGGAGTACCGGGGTGAAGGGTTGCTTTTTTTGTCTTTTTTCGGCAGTTTATGTAATCATTAAGGAAGGCTGGCCCTTCCGTATAGGAGAGAATGCATATGGAAACGCGGGATCTGCTGTTCGGTTTAAATGAAGTAGAAGGCATTGGATGGAAAAGTATGGACAGAATACGCCAGGCGGGACTTTTGACGAATGAAGCTTTGTCCTGTTCCGTTACTGATTGGGAGCGGGCCGGAATCAGCGGCAAAATGTCGGCCAGGCTTAACGCTGTCTTTAATGAAGAATGGATTCTGCAGCGCCGCTCTTTAATGGAAGCAAGCGGTGTTTCGATGGTGACTTTGCTGGATGAAGGGTACCCTGTCCAGTTAAAGGAAACCCCCCAGCCGCCTTGGGTTTTATATTATCGCGGCCGTCTGGAGCTGGCTTCCCGTCCTTCTGTAGCTATGGTTGGAACCCGTGTGCCTACTGCCTATGGACGCAAGATTGGTGAAATGCTGGCTGAACAGCTCAGTGCGGCCGGTCTCACGGTTATAAGCGGCCTAGCGAGAGGGATTGACAGTGTCTGCCACGAAGCAGCATTATCGGGAGCCGGAAGTACCATTGCTGTGGTCGCAACGGGGCTGGATAAGGTCTATCCGCCTGAGAACCGTGAGCTGGAGCAGCAGATTTCACGTGTCGGGCTTGTGATTAGTGAATATCCGCTCGGTACCCCGAGCCATCCCGGATTATTTCCGCAGCGCAACCGGATTATCGCCGGACTGTCGCTCGGCACGGTGGTGGTCGAAGCAGACAGCCGCAGCGGTTCCCTGATTACCGCCGACGCTGCGCTAGAAGCAGGAAGGGATGTGTTTGCTGTCCCGGGTCCGCTCACCTCGCCCAAGAGCAGAGGCGCATTAGAGCTGATTAAACAAGGTGCGAAGGTGGTGACAAGCTCCGCGGATATCGTGGAAGAATACATAGCTTATCTGCCTGGAAAGGGTACTTCAGGGACTCCGGCAAGCGGTTCCGGGCCTTCCGATGGAGATGGCTTAATCGAAAAGAAATTGACAAGTGAGGAGTTGCACCTTTACCATATACTGCATCAAGGCCCCTTTACACTCGATGAGCTCCTGGCGTCCACGAGGTGGGATTTTGGACATTTGCATTCAGTTCTGTTATCTTTAATCATAAAAAAAGCGGTAACACAATTGCCGGGTGCAATTTATAAGGTAATTTAATATAGAAGTAACCGTGTTAAGCATAGACTCTTGATTTCCGCCGGGCCTGAGGGCAGGTTCAGGAGGATGTATGCTTACAAACTTTTGGGAGGAAAACCTATGGCAGATGCGTTGGTTATTGTAGAGTCACCGGCAAAAGCAAAAACGATTGGTAAATATCTGGGCAGTAAATATATTGTAAAGGCATCAATGGGACATATCAGAGATTTGCCGAAAAGTCAGATTGGTGTGGAAGTGGAGAATGATTTCAACCCCAAATATATAACGATCCGCGGCAAAGGCTCTATCTTGAAGGAACTCAAGGATGCCAGCAAAAAAGTAAAAAAAGTCTATCTCGCAGCTGACCCGGACCGCGAAGGTGAAGCTATTGCCTGGCATTTGGCGCATGCGCTGGATTTGGACAACACACAGGAATGCCGGGTTGTCTTTAATGAGATTACGAAGCAGGCTGTGAAGGATGCTTTCAAGACACCGCGCAAAATTAATATGGATCTTGTGAATGCCCAGCAGGCCCGCCGTATTCTGGACCGGCTCGTAGGATACAAGATTAGCCCCCTATTATGGAAGAAAGTCAAAAAAGGCCTGTCCGCAGGACGGGTACAATCGGTAGCTGTGAAGATTATTATGGACCGCGAGAACGAAATCTCTGCTTTTGTTCCCACAGAATACTGGAGCATTACTGCGAAGCTGGGCATCCGCGATTCCTTGTTCGAAGCCAAGTTCCACAAGCTGAATGGCGACAAAAAAGAGCTGGGCCAGGAGAGCGATGTACAGGAAGTATTGTATGCTATTAAGAATTCCGCCTTCCAGGTTAAAGAGGTAAAAGAGAAGGAAAGACAACGGCATCCTTCCGCTCCGTTTACAACAAGCTCACTGCAGCAGGAAGCTGCCCGTAAGCTGGGCTTCCGCGCATCCAAGACCATGTCTGTTGCTCAGCAGCTCTATGAGGGGGTTGAGCTGGGCAAGGAAGGCACTGTCGGTTTAATTACCTATATGCGTACGGATTCCACCCGTCTGTCTGCTACGGCCCAGGAAGAAGCTAAGGAGCTGATCCTCTCCAAATACGGTGAGAGGTTCGTTCCCGAGACACCGCGCCAGTATTCCAAGAAAGCTGCGGGAGCCCAGGATGCGCATGAAGCGATCCGTCCAACCTCGGCGCTCCGTGAGCCTGACATGGTCAAAGAATTCCTGAGCCGTGACCAATTCCGCCTGTATAAGCTGGTTTGGGAGCGTTTTGTTTCCAGTCAGATGTCTTCAGCCCTGCTTGATACGCTGTCTGTGGATATCACAGCAGGCACTGCGATTTTCAGAGCCGTCGGGTCCAAGGTTTCTTTCCCGGGCTTCATGAAGGTATACGTAGAAGGCAATGATGACGGCACAACGGATGAGGAGAAGTATCTGCCGCCGCTTAAGGCAGGCGATGACTTAACCAAGCATGATATTGAGCCGAAGCAGCATTTCACTCAGCCGCCTCCAAGATATACGGAAGCGCGTCTGGTCAAAACGCTGGAGGAACTGGGGATCGGCCGTCCGAGTACGTACGCGCCAACGCTGGAGACGATCCAGAAGCGCGGATATGTAGCGATTGAAGAGAAGAAGTTCATGCCAACCGAGCTCGGTGAGCTGATCATAGAGCAAATGGAAGAGTTCTTCCCGGAAATTCTGGATGTGGAATTCACAGCCCATATGGAAGGGGATCTTGACCATGTGGAGGAAGGTGCTGAGGACTGGGTGAAAGTGCTGGCCCAGTTCTATGAATCTTTTGAGAAACGTCTCCTCTACGCCGAAGAAGAAATGAAGGAAATTGAGATTGAAGATGAAGTTTCCGACGAGCTATGCGAGAAATGCGGGAAGCCGATGGTCTACAAGCTGGGCCGTTTCGGTAAATTCCTGGCCTGCTCCGGATTCCCGGACTGCCGTAATACGAAGCCGATCATTAAGGATATCGGAGTAAGCTGTCCGAAATGTCATGAGGGTAAGGTTGTGGAGCGCCGCAGTAAGAAAGGCCGTGTCTTCTACGGCTGCGATCAGTATCCGGGCTGTGACTTTGTATCCTGGGATAGACCGTCGGTTAAACCATGTCCTGTCTGCGGCTCCTGGATGGTAGAGAAGCGCAACAAACAGGGAACTAAGCTGCAATGCACTTCTTGTGATCATACCGAGGCAGTGCTGGACAACGAAGAGCTGGCAGAATAATAGTGTTACAGGAGGAAAGGAAATTGACTGATATAGCTAAAGTAACCGTGATTGGAGCCGGACTTGCCGGTAGTGAAGCCGCCTGGCAGATTGCCTCGCGCGGGGTTCCGGTCAGATTATATGAGATGCGTCCGGTTGTGAAGACACCGGCGCATCATACGGACCAGTTCGCCGAGTTGGTCTGCAGTAACTCTCTGCGGGCCAACGGCCTTGGCAATGCGGTAGGTGTGCTCAAGGAGGAAATGCGCCGTTTGGACTCGCTGGTACTGGGTGCAGCCGACCGGCATGCGGTTCCGGCCGGAGGCGCACTTGCCGTAGACCGCGATGGATTCTCCGGTGAGATTACATCGATGCTGCATAATCACCCTCTGGTAGAAGTCATAAATGAAGAACTTATGCATATACCGGAGGAAGGGATTGTTGTCATTGCGACAGGCCCGCTGACCTCTCCGGCACTCTCCGCTGAGATTAAAGGCCTGCTTGGCGAGGAGTATTTCTACTTCTATGATGCGGCTGCCCCGATTGTTGAAAAGGACACCATTGATATGAGCAAGGTGTATTTGGCCTCCCGATACGACAAAGGTGAAGCTGCATACCTGAACTGTCCGATGACGGAAGAGGAATTTGATGTTTTTTATGATGCACTGATCTCGGCTGAGACTGCCGCACTCAAAGATTTTGAGAAAGAGATTTACTTCGAAGGCTGTATGCCGATCGAGATTATGATGAAGCGCGGCAAGCAGACAGCACTCTTCGGGCCGATGAAGCCTGTAGGTCTGATGAATCCTCATACAGGGAAGCTTCCTTACGCGGTTGTGCAACTTCGTCAGGATAATGCAGCGGGAACGCTTTATAACCTGGTTGGCTTCCAGACGCATTTGAAGTGGGGCGAGCAAAAACGCGTGTTTTCACTTATCCCCGGTCTTGAGAACGCAGAGTATGTCCGTTATGGTGTCATGCACCGCAATACATTTATCAATTCTCCCAAGCTTCTGCATCCCACCTATCAAATGAAGGGACGGGAAAGACTGTTCTTTGCCGGCCAAATGACAGGGGTTGAAGGTTATGTGGAGTCTGCGGCTTCTGGTATGATTGCCGGTATGAACGCTGCCAGAGCGGCACTCGGTGAGGACGGTCTGATCTTCCCGCAGGATACCGTGCTGGGCAGCATGCCGGCCTACATCACTTCTGCAGATCCCGAGCATTTCCAGCCGATGAACGCCAACTTTGGCTTGCTGCCAAAGCTTGAAACGAGATTCCGCAGTAAAAAAGAGAAAAACGAACGCCTGGCTTACCGTGCGCTGGACAGTCTTGCTGCCTATGCTGCAGACAAAGGCCTGGCCTATACTGAGCCGGAGGTCGTAGAACCTCAGCTTACCGAAGCGGAAAGTCCGGCACAATAAAACTTAAACGCAAGCTTCCGGGACGGGTTGTCCGAAGCTGGTCCGGAATGCTTATGCCACAACACTAAGTGTATGCTTCCGGATCAGGTTTCTTCCAACCTGTTTCGGGATGCTAACGCTCACAAAACTTTAGGAGGGTGCCCATTATGTTACCCAGCTTTCATGCGACTACGATTTGTGCGGTAAGACATGACGGTCATGCCGCGATTGCCGGCGATGGTCAGGTTACATTCGGAGAGAGTGTCATTATGAAGACGACGGCCAAGAAGGTCCGCCGCCTGTACAGAGGACAAGTAATTGCCGGTTTTGCGGGCTCCGTAGCGGATGCAATTACTTTGTTTGAGAAGTTTGAGGGTAAGCTGGAAGAGCATCACGGCAATCTGCAGCGGGCAGCAGTAGAACTGGCCAAGGACTGGCGCCAGGATCGTATCCTGCGCAAGCTGGAAGCGCTCATGATCGTAATGGACAAGGAAGGCATGCTGCTTATTTCCGGAAACGGCGAAATTATTGAACCTGATGATGACGTGCTGGCAATTGGCTCCGGCGGCAACTTTGCGCTGGCTTCCGGACGCGCGCTCAAACGTCATGCATCGCATCTGGGCGCAGCGGATATTGCCAGAGAAGCTCTGCAGATCGCTTCCGAGATCTGTGTGTATACCAACTCCAATATTATTGTCGAACAATTATAGGCATGGTGCCATAGAAAGAGGGAGGAAGTCACAATGGTGAATCAATCGCTTACACCCCGCCAGATCGTAGCAGAGCTGGATAAATATATCGTAGGTCAGAAACAGGCTAAGAAATCGGTGGCCGTTGCTCTCCGCAACCGGTATCGGCGCAGCCTTTTATCCGAAGAGCTCCGGGATGAGGTTGTTCCTAAGAATATTCTCATGATTGGTCCTACAGGTGTCGGCAAAACGGAGATCGCACGGCGTCTGGCCAAGCTGGTCAATGCACCGTTCATCAAAGTGGAAGCCACTAAGTTCACGGAAGTCGGCTACGTAGGCCGTGATGTGGAATCGATGGTCCGTGACCTGGTAGAGACTTCAATCCGTATGGTGAAGCTGGAACGTACCGAGAAGGTGAAGGACCGTGCTGAAGAACTGGCGAACGACCGCATTGTAGCCATACTGGTTCCTTCGACCTCTAAGGGCAAATCGCAGCGCAATCCGTTCGAGATGATTTTTGGCGGCAATAACGGCGGTGCAGAGGAAGCCAAAGAAGAGCCGGAGGACGGTAGTCTGAGCGAGCGCCGCAGAGGCATTAAGTTCAAGCTGCTGGCGGGTCAGCTCGAGGACGATATCATTGAAATCGATGTGGAAGACACCACTCCTTCGATGATGGATATGTTTGCCGGCCAAGGCAATGACCAGATGGGCATGAACATGCAGGAAATGTTCGGCAGCCTGCTGCCTAAGCGTACGAAGAAGCGCAAGCTGCCGATCCGTGAAGCCCGTAAGGTGCTGATTC
Source organism: Paenibacillus phytohabitans (assembly GCF_013141775.1). Taxonomy (GTDB): domain Bacteria; phylum Bacillota; class Bacilli; order Paenibacillales; family Paenibacillaceae; genus Paenibacillus_AQ; species Paenibacillus_AQ phytohabitans. The sequence continues at coordinate 405,466 of NZ_WHOB01000016.1, read as the reverse complement.
AGGATGAGGCTGCCAAGCTGATTGATACGGATGATATGATTCAGGAGTCGGTAGCCCGCGCAGAGCAGTCCGGTATTATTTTTATCGATGAGATTGATAAGGTGGCCAGCCAGGGTAAAGGCTCCGGTCCGGATGTATCCCGTGAAGGGGTGCAGCGCGATATCCTGCCTATCGTTGAAGGTTCCACTGTGATGACCAAATACGGGCCTGTGAAGACGGATTACGTATTATTCATTGCTGCAGGAGCTTTTCATATTGCCAAGCCTTCGGACCTAATTCCTGAGCTTCAGGGACGTTTCCCGATCCGTGTGGAGCTGAGCAGTCTTACTCTTGAGGATTTTGTCTCTATTCTGACCGAACCGGAGAACGCGCTGACGAAGCAATATGTTCATCTGCTGCAGACCGAGAACATCGAAATTCAGTTCCAGAAGGAAGCGATTCAGGAAATTGCCAAAATCGCCGCTTCCGTGAATCAGAATATGGAGAATATCGGGGCCCGGCGCCTGCATACGATTCTGGAGAAGCTGCTGGAGGACCTATCCTTCGAAGCGCCGGAGCTGACACTGGAGACAATGGTCATTACTCCGGAGTATGTTCGCGAAAAACTGGCAGGAATCGCCCAGGATCGCGATTTAAGCCAATATATCCTTTAAAGCGACAGAGTGTTATCCCGCTAAATTAGGTATTAAGAATTATTGCTATGCAAATTCGATTCGAAAATCATGCATAAAGAGTTAAATAATAGTAATTAAAAGAATTATATGGAATAAAAAAGGTAGAATATTGTAAAAACATGCTTTAAGCCCTCTCTTTTCAGAAAAGATAGGGCTTATTTCTTATTGTAATAATATACAAATTCTAAGAGAATCAATGTATGTGAGATTGACATAAGAATCATCCATCGACAGCGTTCGACCTGCCCTCGACAAATTAATGAAAATTTTAGCTTTTTTTGTCGAAAGTAAGCAGGAATTCGGGGGAAGTTGTGGAATTCTTTTCATTATGATAGGTTTGGAAGGGGGATTACCATGGGTTTGCTGAACAGTGTCAGTTTTCAAAGATTACAGGGAGGCCTAGATGCCGCCACCAAACGACAAAGTGTTCTGGCTAATAACGTTGCAAATGTTGATACGCCGAATTTTAAACGCTCTGATGTCAGTTTTGAAAGTTTCCTGAGACAACAGGAGAGCGGTGTGAAACCTACGCTGAGTGCGAAAGTATCAGACTCCCGGCATTTCCAATTCGGAACAGTAACTGGCGTGCCGGCTGCTGTTGTCAGTACAGATGAGACTACTTCTATGAATAACAACGGCAATAATGTGGATATGGACCGCGAACAGGCGCTGAGCGCCGAGAACCAGCTGAGGTATAACTCTTACGTTGAACAGTTGAACAGTCAGATTACTATGATGCGTACAGTTGTGCAGGGAGGGTAATAAATAATGAACTTTGGTAGCAGCTTTGGAATAAGCGCCTCGGCATTGACTGCCCAGCGCCTGCGGATGGATGTGATTTCCTCCAATATCGCCAATGCCGAGACAACCAGGGCTTCCGTGGTTGACGGCAAAGCCGTACCTTACCGCCGTAAGCTTGTAGTGCTGGAAACAGCCCAGGCTGATAGCTTCTCTAACATACTCGATTCAAAAATGAGCGGCGGCAGCGAAGGTGTTAAAGTGAAGTCGATTATTGAGGATACTTCACCGCTGAAGCCCGTATACAATCCAAGTCATCCGGATGCTGATGTTGACGGATATGTGTACATGCCGAATGTGGATCTTACGAAGGAAATGGTGGACATGCTGTCTGCCTCACGTTCTTATGAAGCGAATGTAACGATGCTTAATGCGTCCAAAGCGATGGTGGGTAAGGCGCTCGAAATCGGCCGTTAATTGAATTGATTGATTAGGAGGAGAATAATTGATACAGAACTTATTGATTGGAACTCAGGCTGTACAGCCGCTGGCTATGAAACCCGTAGCTTCAGAAGCTTCAGCCGTCTCCGAAACGGGACAAAGCTTTGGTTCATACTTGGAGAATGCCCTTAATCAGGTGGCAAACCAGGAACAACAGGCTAAAGACATGAGTAACAAATTTGTTTTGGGAGAAGTCAACATTGATGAAGCTATGATTTCGTCCCAACAGGCATTGCTGAGTTTGCAGTTGACTACACAAGTCCGGAACAAAGTAATTGAAGCCTATCAGGAAATTATGAGAACTCAAATCTAAATAATCCTAGCTACGTTTCGGATGGGGTGACACTGTGAATGAAAGATTGGCCCAGTACCGGGAGAAGATCACCCTGTATTGGAACAGATTCAGCGGTAAACAGAAAATATTATTTTTCTCCACTCTGTTTATCATCATAATAATAATCGTAGTTTTGACCATGCAATTATCAAAGACAGAATATGAAGTTGCTTTTCAGGATCTGGACAGTACCGATTCAGCGGGAGTTATGACTTATTTGGATACTTCGGGGATTCCTTACCGTTTAAGTCCGGATGGAAAGAGTATATCAGTACCCAGTACTGACGCCGCGCGCATCAAGATAGCCATTGGCTCGCAGGGGATCGTACAGGAAGGTTCGATCGGGTACAAAGTATTTGATGAATCTTCTTCGATGATTGGGACTACAGACAGTGAATTCAACGTGAAGTACAACAATGCCCTGAACGGCGAAGTTGAGCAGCTGATGAGAAGAATGCAGGGGATTAAAGATGTCAAGGTTCTGATTACCCTGCCGAAGGAAACTGTGTTTGCCTCTCAGGAGGATCAGGAGAAAGCGTTGGCTTCCGTGGTGCTTAGCTTCAATCCAGGATTTAGGCCTACACAGGATAATATCGACGGGTACTTCAATCTCGTAAAGACCGCTGTGCCGAATTTGCCGATTGACAACATTACGATTACTAATAATGAAGTCGAATTGATGCCGACAGCCAAAGGCGGACAAGCTGGCGTGTCCAGCCAGGTTGAAGAGAACTTCGCTTTGCAGAAGAAATTCGAAGATGATGTCAAGAAAGATGTCAAGCAATTCCTGAGTACGCTCACGGGTCCCGATAAAGTGGATGTTCTGGTGTTCTCCAAGCTCAATTTCGATAAGGAGAACCGTCAGGAAGAAATCGTACTGCCGGTAGATGCGGAGAATATGAAAGGGATTGAGATCAGTTCGCAAATTATCAGCAATACTTATTCGGGTCAAGGGAATACATCCGGTGGGGTTGCTGGTACAGGGTCGGAAGATGTCTCTGGATATCCTTCGGGGACTGACACGGGTACTTCTTCTTCTGAGGAATCGTCGGAGACCAGGAACTATGAAGTGAATCGAATCACTAAAGATATTATTGCAAGCCCATATACTGTTAAAGATTTAACCATTAATGTAGCAGTTGAACCACCTAATGGGCAAACAACTTTGGATGATACAACTTCAGCGGCGATCCAGAATATTCTGGTCAATATTGTCCGTGCTTCGTTGGCAGATTCAGGTATTACTTATACAGACGCCGATTTAACCAAAAAAGTTTCGGTATTCTCGCAACAATTTGGCAGTACTGCGGCGGATGCAGCATCCGGCGGACTGGCTAGCTGGATGATCTGGGCAATTGGCGGAGCCGCATTGCTGGTCGGTGCGGGCGGCGGTTACCTCATCTACCGCAGCCGCAAGAATAAGCAGGAGGAAGAAGCGGAAGATGATATTCCGCTGCAGGTTCCTACCGAGTTTCCTTCTATTAATATGGAGAGCGTGACGAATGAAAGTCAGGTCCGCAAGCAGCTGGAAAGTCTGGCGAAGAAAAAGCCGGATGAATTCGTAAACCTGCTGCGTACATGGCTTGCTGAAGAACAGAGGTGAAGGAATGGCAAAAGCTAGCCAGCAGGGACTTAGCGGCCGTCAAAAGGCGGCGATCCTGCTTATCACACTAGGGCCTGAAGTATCGGCACAAATATTTAAACATTTAAGAGATGAGGAAATCGAGCAGCTGACTCTGGAAATTGCGAATGTCCGTAAGGTGGACAGCGGGGAGAAAGAGTCGATCATGTCAGAATTTCATCAAATCTGTCTGGCTCAAGAATATATCTCTCAAGGCGGCATTAACTATGCCAAGGAGATACTCGAGAAAGCACTGGGTTCAGCCAAAGCGCTTGAAGTTATTAACCGATTAACGGCGACGCTGCAGGTAAGACCGTTCGATTTTGCCCGCAAAGCGGACCCGAACCAGATTCTCAACTTTATCCAGAACGAAAATGTCCAGACTATTGCACTAGTACTCTCTTATTTGCAGTTTGAACAAGCTGCCTCTATCCTGTCTTCCCTTCCTCAGGAGAAGCAGGCCGAGGTTGCCCGGAGAATAGCGATTATGGACAGCACCTCTCCTGAGGTTGTTACGCAAATTGAACGGGTTCTGGAACAGAAGCTGTCGGCTACAGTTACCCAGGATTATACAAATGCCGGCGGTATTGAATCGATTGTACAGATTCTGAACGGTGTTGACCGTGGTACGGAACGTACCATTCTCGACTCGCTGGAAATACAGGATCCGGAGTTGGCGGAAGAAATCAAGAAGCGGATGTTCGTCTTCGAGGATATCGTCAATGTGGACAACCGTTCAATCCAGCGCATCATCAAGGATATCGACAATGCGGATTTGCAGCTTGCGCTCAAGGTGGCCAGCGAGGAAGTGCGGGATGTTATTTTCCGCAATATGTCCAAGCGTATGGCCGAAACCTTCCGCGAAGAAATGGAATACATGGGTCCTGTGCGGCTGCGTGATGTGGAAGAAGCACAGACCCGCATCGTAGGCACGATCCGCAGACTCGAAGAGTCTGGTGAAATTATCATCGCCCGTGGCGGAGGAGATGACATTATTGTCTAAGCTGATCAAACATTCTCAATATGTTCCGGTAGATGTACTGAAGCGGCTGGAGCAGGCCAGACATCATGCAGGGCTTACCGAAGATCCTGTTGCCGAGGAGGCTCCAGGCGAAGTCCACTATCAGGATCCCGCCAGGGAAGCGGCAGAGCAGGCACGCAAGCAAATGCTGAAAGATGCCCAGGAGTTTGCTGAAGGGCAGGTCCGCAGTGCATCTCAGGAAGCCGAGAATATTATGGAATCAGCACGGAATGAAGCGGAAGAATGGTGGCGGCAGCGCAGGGAGCAGGATGAGCATCTTGTGGAAGCCGTCAAGTCTGAAGGATTTCAGCAAGGCTACCAGGAGGGTCTTGCCCATGCGGAGCAGGAGATGTCCCAGCGGCTTGCCGAGATGATGGAGGAAGCAAGAACTGTACTTCAGGAAGCTTACCGGGCAAGAAATGTAATTATTCAGGAAGCTGAACCTTTTCTGGTAGAGCTGAGCTGCGATATCGCCGAGAAAATAGTGGACAAGCAGCTGACCGTGGAACCGCAATTTGCAATGGAACTGATCCGCAAGAATCTGGCCCGTAAGCGCGAGCAGGGATTGATTTCCTTATGTGTCTCTCCGGCGCAGTTCGCGTTTGTCAACGCGGCGCGAGAAGAGCTTTCACTCGCCGTGGACTCACAGGCTGAGCTGCAGATTCTTCCGGATTCAACGGTTAAGGATCAGGGCTGTGTCATCCGCTCCTCCTTTGGCAGCATCGACGCACGTGTGGATACCCAGCTGGCTGAGATCAAAAAAGAACTGCTGCGAATCGCCCTGGACGTAGGTGAACACAGAAATGGGGAAGACGATGCTTGACAGCGGAAGGTACAAAGAACAGCTGCGTAATTTTGACCCGGTCCGGATTAACGGCAAGGTTACCCAGGTCATCGGACTGATGGTGGAGTCGGAAGGTCCGGATGCCAGCATCGGTGATGTGTGTTTTATTTATCCCGCCAAAGGAACTAAGCCGCTTCAGGCAGAGGTCGTAGGATTTCGTGACAACAAGGTGCTGTTGATGCCGCTTGGAGAACTGCAGGCCATCGGGCCTGGCTGTGATGTTGTCGGCACAGGTAAGCCGCTGAGTGTGCAGGTGGGCTCGGAGCTGCTGGGCAAGGTGCTTGACGGTTTGGGCCAGCCGCTTGACGGCTCACTCATTCCCGCCCGTATGCCGCACAGTTCGACCTTCAATATTCCTTCCAATCCGCTTAACCGTCCGCGTGTAGCTGAACCTATCAGCATCGGGGTCAGGGCGATTGACGGACTTCTCACCATCGGTAAAGGACAGCGGGTCGGCATTTTTGCAGGCTCTGGCGTCGGCAAGAGCACACTGATGGGAATGATTGCCCGTAACACTTCGGCAGATGTGAATGTTATTGCCCTTATCGGTGAGCGGGGCAGGGAAGTGCTTGATTTCATTGAGCGCGACCTGGGGCCGGAAGGGCTGCAGCGTTCGGTGGTTATCGTGGCTACTTCGGATCAGCCGGCGCTGATCCGGATCAAAGGTGCCTTGATCGCCACTACAATCGCCGAATACTTCCGTGACCGCGGACTGAATGTCATGCTGATGATGGACTCGGTTACCCGTTATGCCATGGCCCAGCGCGAGGTTGGGCTGGCGGTAGGTGAACCTCCTGCAATGAGAGGGTACACCCCGTCGGTGTTCGCCAGTCTGCCTAAGCTGCTGGAACGGGCCGGAACAGGCCCCACAGGGTCCATCACCGCATTTTATACAGTGCTGGTTGACGGTGACGATATGAACGAGCCGATCGCCGATGCTGTGCGCGGTATCCTGGATGGACATATTGTCCTGAACCGGAATATCGCGAATAAAGGACATTTCCCGGCAATCGATGTTCTCTCCAGCATCAGCCGTGTGATGAAGGATATAGCACCGGAAGAGCAGATTGCTGCAGCAGAGAATGTAAAGCGGCTTATGGCGGTCTATAAGGATTCCGAGGATCTGATCAATATCGGAGCTTATCAAAGAGGCTCGAACGCCCAAATCGATGAATCGATGCATTACATCGACAGCATCTGGGATTTCACCAAGCAAAAAGTGAATGAGAAGGTAACCCTTAGCGAAGTGCAGCAGTCTTTAATTTCACAGTTCTCGAGGAGTTGATTGATCATGAGATTCCATTATACTTTTCAAAAAGTGGTGGACTTGAAGGGTAACGAAAAAACACAGGCAGAGTGGATGCTCTCAAGCGCGCTCGGAGAACTGCAGGCACAGGAAAAAAGCCTTGATGAATTAATTATACAGCGCAATGCGGTAATGTCGTCTTTACAGAGTGCAGCTGAGCAAAAGACACCTATGGCTAAGCTTCGCGAAATGCAGGATTATGTGGATTATCTGGATAAGTGCATTGCCCGCAAGCATTCCGATATCAGCCGGGCGCATACAGAGGTTCAGAGCAAGCAGGACCATCTCAGTACCAAGGTTCTGGATGAGAAGGTATGGCTCAAGGCCAAAGACAAAGCACAAACAGCATTTCTGCAGAATATGAGTTTACGGGAACAAAACGAACTGGATGAGATGGCTACCGTCCGCTTCGCGATGAAATCCCTCTAACCCGGGAGGTTTCCGCTAGTGGCAAATAATCAAATGGAACTTGAAGATGAAGGGTCGGCAGGTAAATTTGAGCGTTTTTTATTCTTGATGATTCCGATCATCTTCACGCTTGTACTGCTTGGAGTACTGTTGACCCTATTTAATATGGACATCCGGAATAATGTCCTTGAGATTGCGAACAAGATTCCTGTGGTGGAGAAATGGGTGCCTGAACCTGCCCCGGATCCGGATTCGGATACCGCCGGAGAAACCGCAGATGATCCGCAAGCTGAAAGTAAAGAGCAGGCTGCGAGTTCGGAGAGCACGATTAAAGAGCTGAAGTCTCAGCTTAACGCGCAGGCAGCGCAGCTGAAACAGGCAGAAGAAGACAAGGCGTCCGAGGCTAACAAAGCTGAGGCGCTTCAGAAGCAGATTGACGGGATGAAGGAAGCGGCGGCGACAGTTGCAGCTACTGAGGAAGAGGAAGATCCATATCTCAAGCAGGTTACGGATCTGGCCAAGCTGTATGCGGGAATGAAGGCCTCCAAAGCTGCACCGATTATGGAGAACTTGACCACAGATGAAATGGTCCAAATCTTCAGTGTGATGAGCAATGCCAGCAAAACGGCCATCCTGGAAAAAATGGACCCGAAAAAAGCTGCGGATGTGTCTATAAAGCTAAAAGAAACAACGAATTCAACCGATATGGCTATTGCAGCCCTTCAATCGAGACTGAAACAGGATGAAGCCGGTACAACCACGGCTGCAGCCTCAGCCAATCTTGATCAGGAGAAGCTCAGCCAGACTTTTACCTCAATGCCTGCTGCTGACGCGGCTACACTGCTGGGTTCGATGTACAGTATTAGCCCGGATAAGGTCATCACCATACTGAATACAGTCAGTGATACTGTCCGCTCCTCTATCCTGGGGGAGATGACCAAGAATGACAGCGCACAGGCAGCCAAAATTGTAAACCGGCTGATGGGCGGTAAATAACACTTGAAGGGAGGTGAAAAAGATGAGTTTAATCGTACAAACATTAAGTGCAGGTAACCTGGCTGCTGCCGGTGGAACGTCAACGGGTACCAGTGGAACTGCCAGTACGGCTACACCTTTTGCCCAGACGCTTGTACAAAGTATGGGAGGCACTGCTGCTAAAGGGACGGAAGCACCTGTATTAGGCAATCTGGCTTCCTTGCTGCAGGGTCTTCTGAACGCGGTACAGACGAAGGGTGAAGAGTCCGCCAGTACGGACGCCAAGAAATCAGAACTTCTGGAAGGCCTAACTCAGGACATGGAGAATCTGGATGCAAGTCTGGAGGCTGATCCCGCACTGCTTGCTGCTCTTCAAGGGTGGATTCTTCAAGTGTCGGCGCTCTTATCCGGTAATACTCCGGCTGAACAGACAGATGCATCAGACACTGGAGCAGTAGCATCAACAGGTCTGTCGCCACTTGCCCAGAACCCGGAAACCCTGCGCTTTGCAGTCCAGGATGAGCTGAACAGCCTGGTCCAACTGGTTCAGGATGCAGCTGTTAGCGGAAGTGAAGAAACAGCAGCCAAAGGTGCTGCACTGTTGAATCAATTCTCGGCTATTCTGGCTGGAAGCGTGCCTGCCGATAACAAACCCAAGCTCAAGACAGTAAGTACAACAGAGGCTTCGTCAGCATCGCTTAAGCAGGCATCCGGAACAGAAACCAAACAGAATGTTGATGATAGCAGAAGAGTAGCTTCAAACATCCGTACATTTTTGGATGCCGCAGTTAAGGCGGAATCTGCTCCAGTACCAACAGCAGTAAACGGTACAACCGTAACTGCAGAAGAGAGCCCTCAGGTTCCCTCCACGGGGATAGCTACAGTCAAGGAGACGGCAACTGCCGAGGAAGCTTTGCCGGCCGTCAAAACATCAGCTGGCGAGCTTGAAATCGTTACAGCAGGCCAGTTATCGCTTAGTAACGGAATTTCAGCACCACTGAAAGCAATATCCTCACCAGTGCCGGTTCAGCAATTCGCTCAGGAAATGAACACTTTTATCAGCGGTAAATTGGAAATCGTCAAAAAGGGCGGAGTAGCTGAAGCTACAATCACCTTATTTCCGGAGAATCTTGGACAAGTCGATGTGAAAATATCGATGCAAAATGGTAATCTGGTTGCCCAATTCCTGACCCAGCATAGCGGGACGAAGGATATTCTTGAGCAGCAGATGAACCAGCTTCGTTTAGCTTTACAGTCCCAAGGCCTACAGGTAGAAAGACTTGAGGTAACCCAGAACAACCCATCGGCTCAGTCACAATGGACCGGACAGCAGGGTCAACAGACGGGAGCTGGCGGACAACAGCAGGGCAGACGCTCTAGAGAGCGCCAGGAAGAATCAGCAGATGCGGTGCTAGCTGCAGAGCTTAATGGAGAATGGAAAGACTGGGTCTCGGCAACGCAGCAAGATAATAATCAGAACGGCAGTTTTTCGGCCAAAGTATAATAACTGGACAAGCGAGGTGAAATGAAATGGCAACAACGAATCCCGTTTCCGGCAGTAACTCATGGAATTACGTTTCGGATAATTCAACTACCAAGACAACAGGCAACTCTACACTGGGCAAAGATCAATTTCTTAAAATATTGATTACCCAGCTGCAGAATCAGGACCCGATGCAGCCGATGGAGGATAAGGAATTTATCGCTCAGATGGCCCAGTTCTCATCTGTCGAACAGTTAATGAACATTTCCACCCAGCTTACGGCGCTGAATCAGTCACTAGGTTCTGTATCCGGTCTGATCGGCAAAGATGTCACTTGGACAGATGCCCAAACCAAATTACCGAAATCAGGCAATGTAGAATCCATTGTTGTGAGCAGCGGTGTACAGTACGCGGTAGTAGGCAGTGAGCGGATCGCCTTAACAGATATCACACAAATTCAGAATCCTTCTGCTGAACCGGCAGCGGGCAGTGATACTTCAACGGGCGGCGGGGAGAGCGGGGCGACCACATGAGCGACAGACTGACAATAGGCCAGCTGTATCCGGCGAGTGTACACCCTTCAACGCTGCAGCGTCAGCAGTCAGCCAAGAGCTCTGTAAGCTCTGAAGCTTCATTTGAGAGCGTGCTGCAGAAGAATATGCTGAAGTTCAGCAATCATGCGGCAAAGCGGCTTGAACAGCGGGGAATCGAGCTTGGCAGCCGACAATTGGATCAGATCTCGTCTGCGGTAGACAAGGCAGCGGCCAAGGGAAGCAAAGAATCGCTGATCCTGATGAAAGATATGGCGTTAATCGTAAGTGTTGCCAACCGCACCGTAGTTACAGCTATGGATGGAAACTCTATGAAAGATAATGTATTTACGCAGATTGACAGTGCAGTAATTATTTCATAAACCGGCTGGTCCTAACTGGAGAGCCGGAATGTCCGCCGACCGACTGACGCGGGCATCACTCCAATTTCCATCATTCTAATTTTAAGAGTCTTCAAAGACTCTAAATCCGGGAGGACGACAAATAATGTTAAGATCTATGTATTCAGGAGTATCAGGTATGCGCGGGTTCCAGACTAAGCTGGACGTTATCGGTAACAATATTGCCAACGTCAACACCATCGGTTTCAAATCAGGCCGTGTAATGTTCAAGGACATCATGAGCCAGACGGTATCCGGTGTTACGGCACCTGTTGATGGCGGACAAGGCGGGGTTAATGCCAAACAGATTGGACTAGGGGTAAGCATTGGTTCTGTGGACACGATGCATTTGGCGGGCAGTGCCATGACAACTAATAACCCTACGGATCTGCGGATTGACGGAGACGGATTCTTCCTGGTAAAACTCACGGATGATCAGGAGACGCCTTTCCTTACACGCGCAGGAGATTTTCATGTGGATTCTAACCGTAATCTCATTACTTCCGATGGTCTTCATGTCGTGAGTGTTGATGGGGAATCCATTCAATTGCCTGAAGAGGCTACCGCTTTCTCTATTTCAAGTGACGGTACCATTGTTCAGACGATGGCTGACGGGACGACTGAACAAGGGGTTCAAATCGCCGTTGCCAAAGTTAGCAATCCGCAAGGTCTTGAGAAAATCGGCGGCAATCTGTACCGGATGACGTTGAATGCCAACGCAGAGGGGGCGCTGGAACCGACTACTGCCAACAATGCTGAAGTGGGAACAGGCTCAATTGTTGCCGGCCAGCTGGAAATGTCTAACGTCGATCTGACGAACGAGTTCACGGAGATGATCGTGTCACAACGTGGTTTCCAGGCGAACTCACGTATTATTACAACTTCAGATGAAGTACTCCAGGAAGTTGTTAACCTCAAGCGTTAAGTTTTTGAGAATATGAGGGTTAGTCATAAACTTGCTGTATAATAGTAACTTTCCGCCTGAGGCGGTATTGTTATTATAGTCGTGGGGGGGACTCCTCCCCCTATTTTGTTAGGAGGCCTGTTATGATTTCGGTAACAAGATTGAATGGGGCGGCGATGTGGTTAAATGCCCTGCTGGTTGAAATGGTTGAAGAATCCCCGGATACGTATATCACGCTCGTAACCGGCAAAAGGCTGATTGTGCTTGAAAAGGCTGATGAAGTCATTGAGAAGATCAAGGAATACAACAGGGACATAGGCACACATGCTGCCACCATTAAAGTCCAATCGATGGAGGAGCTTTCATGAAGAAGATGATGCCATGGCTCATTACGATTTTACTGGCGATTACGCTCATTGTAGTAGCCGCATTTTTACTAATGGACAGGTTTTTCCCCAGTGATGCGAATGATGTAAACCAAGCTGTCCAGAACGTGGAAGCTAAGATACTAAGCGCGGATGAAATCGTCGCCTTGACGGCGGAAATCACTGATATCAAAACTAATCTTGCCGATCCCGATTATATCCTTTCAGTTGACATCGCGTTTCAGCTAGATTCTGCGAAGTCCAAGGAAGAATTCGAAAAGATAAAAGCTATTAAAATTACACCGCTTATTATCAAAGCGATTGCCGATGCCCGGCCTGAGGATTTAAACGGGGCCAGCGGCAAAGATCAATTCAGCAGCAAACTGGTGAACATAATCAATAAGAATTTGACTGAAGGCACGATTACCCAGATCGAATTCACCAAATTCATCTTGGCACCAATGTAACTGCTGGCGGGATAATTCTTTGATGGGGGGGTGATTGAAATTGGTTGATGTACTATCACAAAATGAAATTGATGCTCTGCTTGCTGCACTCTCATCCGGTGAAATGGATGCCGATGAACTAAAAAAAGAAGAAACCCAGAAAAAAATCCGCTCTTACGATTTCAAACGGGCCGTACGCTTCTCCAAAGATCATATCCGCAGTCTTACCCGGATCCATGATAACTTTGCCCGCTATCTTACAACGTACTTTTCGGCCCAATTGCGCACTTTTGTACAAATCAGTGTCGTTCAAGTAGAGCAGCTCCCTTATGATGAGTTTATCCGCTCTATTCCCAAAATGACGATACTGAATATTTTTGAAGCTGAACCTTTAGAGGGCCGAATGGTTATGGAAGTGCATCCGAATATTGCCTTTGCCATGCTGGACAGACTGCTTGGCGGATTTGGTACAGCACCTTCGAAGATTAACGCCCTGACTGAAATCGAAACGACAATTATGGAGAGAATTTTCAGCAGATGTTTCGAAAGTCTGCAGGAAGCCTGGAAGACAGTTCTGGACATTCATCCACGGATGGAAGCACTGGAAACGAATCCGCAGTTTATGCAAATTGTATCGCCAAATGAAACGATTGCTCTTATCTCCCTCAGTACCAAAATTGGAGATACCACCGGGATGATCAACCTCTGTATCCCTCACGTTGTTCTAGAGCCGATTATGTCGAGGCTGTCTGTTCACCAGTGGTTTGTATCCGAGAAGAAGGTGCGGGATGAGGTTGAGCTTGAAGCCATCCGGGCAAGAGTTCACCGGGCTCAGCTTCCGATAGTAGCAGAGCTGGGTGAATCGAGGTTATCCATTGCTGAATTTCTCGGGCTCAGTGTCGGCGACGTGATTTCTCTTAACAAGACTGTGGATTCCGGACTGTCAATCAAGGTAGGGGACAAGCTGAAATTCATCGGAAGTCCTGGGATAATCAAAGAACGAGTGGCTGTGCAAATAGACGAGATTGTCAGCGAAGGGGTTGAAGAGTTTGACGAGTAAAGATTATTTGTCCCAAGAAGAGATAGATGCTCTTCTTAGACAGTCTGCGGAAGGTAACCTGGCTCCCTCGCCGAAGACAGTGGATGATTATTTAACACCTTTTGAACAGGATGCTCTGGGAGAGATTGGGAATATTACATTCGGCAGTGCAGCGACTGCGCTGTCCACTCTGCTCGGCAAAAAGGTTGATATCACGACTCCAAAGGTATCGATTATTACCCGCAGTGAGTTCGAGGAAGCATTCCCTAAACCTCATGTCGCAGTTCATGTACAGTATGTGGACGGTTTCCAGGGGATCAATTCACTGGTCATCAAGATCAGGGATGCACAGGTTATTGCCGATTTAATGCTTGGCGGTGAAGGTGAACCCAAAGACGAGGAATTGAATGAAATTCATATCAGCGCCGTGCAGGAAGCCATGAATCAGATGATGGGCTCATCCGCTACTTCCATGTCGACTATATTTAACAGATTCGTTAATATTTCTCCTCCAGGCATCGATATTCTAAATATGTCCAGTGGAGAAGGGGTTGGAAGCCTGCCGGATGATGAAACATTAATCCAGATTTCGTTCCGGCTGAAGATCGGCGATTTGATCGATTCCACGATTATGCAGCTGCTGCCGGTACCGTTCGCCAAAGACATGGTGACCATGCTATTGGGCGATGTCAGCCAGGCTGACCAGGAAGCGGCGGTTGCATCGACCACAACACCTCCCAAACCCGCCGCTGCACCAGAACCTGCTCCGGCAGCACCTCCGGTACAGCAGCAGATGCCGGCACCTGACCCAGGAGGGATCCCTCCTCAATATCCGCCGCAGGGGATGCCGCCATATCCGGGAATGCCTGAAGGTGGCTATTATTATCCTCCGGCCGGTATGCCAGCCTATGGAATGCCGGGTATGCCGCCTTACGGAATGCCGCCTCAAGGAACGCCATATCCGCAGGCGTCACCGCAGAATTCTGCACCTAATCGCAATGTGAATGTACAGCCGGTACAATTTGCCAACCTCAGTGCAGGGGCTTTTGGCAATATTGACGAAAATAATTTAAATTTATTGATGGACATACCACTGAGAGTGACCGTAGAATTAGGAAGGACCCAGAAGCAGATCAAAGATATTCTGGAAATGTCGCAAGGTTCGATTATCGAACTGGACAAACTGGCGGGCGAGCCTGTTGACATTCTGGTTAACAACAAGCTCATTGCCAAAGGGGAAGTCGTAGTTATAGACGAAAACTTCGGTGTCCGCGTTACGGATATCGTCAGCCAGTGGGACCGTATACAAAAATTACAATAAGCATACTTAGGGAGGATTTTGTAAAAATGGCTAACCGAATTCTAATCGTGGACGATGCAGCATTTATGAGAATGATGATCCGGGACATTTTGTCGAAGAACGGATTTGAGGTAGTGGGTGAAGCCCAGGACGGTTCACAGGCTATAGAGAAATTTAAGGAACTGCGTCCGGATCTGATCACGATGGATATCACCATGCCTGAAATGGACGGAATCGCCGCCCTAAAAGAAATCAAAAAAGTAGATGCCAATGCCAAAGTCATCATGTGTTCAGCCATGGGTCAGCAGGCTATGGTCATTGATGCAATTCAAGCCGGAGCGAAGGACTTTATCGTTAAGCCTTTCCAGGCTGACCGTGTAATTGAAGCTATCAATAAAACGTTGGGTGTGTAGGAATCAGGTATGTTAGCCAATTCCGGAACGCTCGGAGACGGTAGTAATGCCCTGCTGAATTTGCTCAAAGTTGTTTTCGTTCTTGCAGTAATTGTCATTCTTATCGTGCTGCTGATCCGATTTCTGGGACGCCGCAATCAGACAATGATGAGCGGCCGTTCCATCCGTACACTTGGTGCGATGGGGCTCGGTCCGAATAAGTCGATTCAGATCATCGAACTCGGCGGCAGCCTCTATCTGATCGGAGTGGGTGAGAATATATCTATGATGGATAAAATCACCGATCCGGCAGAAGTTGCTTTAATCATTTCCGCATTCGAAGATCAAACGTCAGGAACTGACAACTTTATTACACCGCTTATCGCCAAAATCAAATCCAAGCTGCGCGGTGAAGTCCCGTCCCAGGAAATTGAACTTAATGAGACTTCGTCTTTCTATGAGACGCTGCAGTCCAAGCTTGCGCTTGCGCCTGAGCGTAAAGAGAAGCTCGAAGAGCTGCTGCGGGATGATGACCTTAAGAATGAGTCGAGGGATTTATGAAAAAAAAGCTGATTCTTTCGTTACTGCTTCTAGGTATATTCAGTATTGTTCTTCTGCATCCGGTTCACGCAGATCCTATTCCCAACATTAGTATTCAGGTTGGTGATAACGATGCCTCAAGCGGAGGTACCAGTTCTATCTCTATATTGCTTCTCGTAACGGTTCTGAGTATAGCCCCGTCATTTCTGGTGCTGATGACCAGCTTTACCCGGATTGTAATCGTTCTGGGGTTTGTAAGAACATCGCTAGGTACCCAATCAATGCCTCCAAACCAGGTGCTTGTGGGACTGGCTTTGTTCCTGACCCTGTTCATTATGTCACCGACATTGGCAACAGTGAATGAAACGGCCTTACAGCCGTATATGAAAGGCACGCTGACCCAGAGCGAGGCACTCAATAAAGCGCAGGAACCGCTGAAGGAATTTATGTTCAAGCAGACCAATACCAAGGACCTGCTGCTGTTTATGAACTATACCGGTAACAATGCTTCGGTCAAACCGGCCAGCTACAATGATATTCCTTTGACAGTTATGGTACCTGCTTTCGCTATCGGTGAGATGAAAAAGGCTTTCACAATGGGATTTATGATTTTCATCCCGTTTCTGATCATTGATATTGTCGTAGCCAGTACCTTGATGGCCATGGGGATGATGATGTTACCACCGGTTATGATTTCGCTGCCGTTTAAAATTTTACTCTTTGTATTGGTGGACGGATGGTACTTAGTAATCAAATCATTGCTGCTTAGTTTTAACACCTGACGCTACATAGGAGGCATAAGGGATGAATACGGAGTTTATTATCGGTCTAGCCGGCCAAGCCGTATATTTGGTGCTGGAAACCAGCGCCCCAATGCTGATTCTTGGTCTGGTGGTAGGACTGATAGTCAGTATATTTCAAGCCACGACCCAAATTCAGGAGCAGACCTTGGCCTTTATCCCCAAAATTGTTGCTGTAATGCTCGCTTTGCTGATTTTCGGACCATGGATTATAACGAAGCTGGTGGATTTCACCAGTCAAATTTTGGGCAGTCTCTATATGTATATCGGTTAAGATTATGAATATAGAGACCCTGCTGCAAAGTTTTCCTGTCTTTCTGCTGATTTTTTGTCGAATTACTGCCTTTTTTGTTGTCGTTCCTGTCTTTTCTTCGCAGGGGGTGCCGACAACATTCAAAATTGGTTTGTCTTTTTTTGTATCTATGGTCATCTTTAGCTCAGGCGGGATGAACATCACCGTTGCGCAGGATCTCAATTTTATTCTACTGATTGTCAGAGAGGCTTTAATCGGTCTGCTGCTTGGATTTATTGCTTACCTGATGTTTATGACGATTCAGACAGCGGGTTCTTTTATTGACATTCAGATCGGGTTTGGTATCGCCAATGTAATCGACCCGATGACTGGCGCATCAGCCCCTATCATCGGTAATTTTAAGTATATGATTGCGCTACTGTTGTTTCTGACGATGAACGGACATCACTATTTGCTGAATGCTATTGTTTACAGTTACAAATGGGTACCGATCGACAATGACCTGTTTCTCAAAATGATTGACGGAAGCTTGTCGGAATTTCTGGTCCGTACTTTCGCACAATCTTTTATGCTGGCCTTTCAAATGTCTGCGCCGCTGGTTACCGCACTTTTCCTGACGGATGTGGGTCTGGCGTTCCTGGCGAGAACCGCTCCACAATATAATGTGTTCGTCATCGGGGTTCCGCTCAAAATCATTGTAGGTCTGGCGCTGCTTCTTATACTAATGCCGGGGCTGGCAGTGCTGTTCCAGAACCTCTTCGATATTATGTTCGAGTCCATGCAGAATTTGCTTCACCTCATGGGGAAGAGTCCTTAGGTAACGGCAAGGAGAGAGTGTAATGGGTAAGCCAATTCGTTATAAACTGAATCTTCAGCTTTTCGGGGGGGACAAGACAGAGAAGGCAACTCCGAAGAAACGGCAGGAAGCCCGCAAAAAAGGGCAAGTTGCCAAAAGTGCGGAAATTTCAGGGGCGGTGGTACTCTTCTCGGCGTTATTGTCACTGCGAATGTTCGGAAGCTTTATGAAGGAACGTTTCATGAAGCTGTTCACTGATGTATTGCAGAATCGGATGTTGATGGACGTAACGCCGCAGAATGTAGCTGGTCTATTCAACCAGTATGGGCTTCAGATTCTGATTCTGATTGCTCCGTTGATGCTTGTTACTTTCGTTCTGGCGATTGTTGTGAATTATGCACAAGTAGGTTTTATGGCTACTGCAGAAGGAATAACGCCAAAATTCAGCAAGATTAACCCGATTAAGGGATTAAAAAATATTTTCTCCATGCGTTCACTTATGGAATTCTTCAAATCTGTCTTCAAGCTGGTAGTGATTTCCTATCTGGTTTACAGTACGCTTTGGGGAGAAAAACAAAGTTTTGCTGCACTCTCACATGTCAGTTTGGAAGGTGTCTATCGGTTCACTGCCGATCTGACAATGAGCCTCGGCATCAAAATTGCAGCGGCTCTATTTATAATGGCCATTGCAGATTATATTTATCAGAAATATGAGCATGAGAAAAGCCTGAAAATGTCCAAGCAGGACATCAAGGACGAGTACAAAAAGATGGAGGGTGACCCCATCATAAAAGGTAAAATCAGGGAACGCCAGCGCAGAATGGCGATGCAGCGGATGATGCAGGAGGTCCCCATGGCCGATGTAATCATTACTAACCCGACCCACTTTGCGGTTGCCCTGAAGTACGATGGTTCCAAAATGGAGGCTCCGCAGATTATAGCCAAGGGCCAGGATTATGTGGCGCTCCGCATCAGGGAGCTGGCCAAGGAGCATGGTGTTGTAACTATGGAGAATAAGCCGCTGGCACGGGCGCTATTCCAGAGAGCGGAAATCGGTGATGTGGTTCCAGCCGATTTGTTCCAGG
This sequence comes from Paenibacillus phytohabitans, assembly GCF_013141775.1. Classification (GTDB taxonomy): domain Bacteria; phylum Bacillota; class Bacilli; order Paenibacillales; family Paenibacillaceae; genus Paenibacillus_AQ; species Paenibacillus_AQ phytohabitans. Next base: position 386,710 of record NZ_WHOB01000016.1, on the reverse strand, counting down.
CAGTTGCCGAAGTGCTGGCCTATGTATACAAGCTTAAAGGCAAGAGGAGATAAGACGGGGGAGGTTAAGGACATTGAAAGCTAGAGATCTAACAGTTCTACTGGGCGTTATCGGCATTGTGCTTATGATGATTCTGCCCATCCCTGTCTGGCTTCTGGATGTACTTTTAATTGTCAATATTTCAATAGCCCTGACCATTATATTGGTCGCAATGAATACGACGGATCCGCTGCAGTTCTCGATTTTTCCTTCATTACTTTTGATCACTACACTGTTCCGGTTAGCCTTGAATATCTCCACCACCAAACTGATTCTTGGTGATGGTCATGCCGGTGAGGTGGTAGCTACATTCGGGAGCTGGATTGCGGGGGGACAAATCGCTATCGGTTTCATCGTCTTTCTGATTCTGGTAGTTGTGCAGTTCATTGTAATCACCAAAGGTTCTGAACGCGTTGCCGAGGTGGGAGCACGCTTTACACTGGATGCGATGCCCGGTAAACAGATGAGTATCGATGCGGATCTGAATGCAGGGATGATCAATGAGCAGCAGGCACGCGAACGCCGGCGTAATGTTGAACGCGAGGCGGATTTCTTCGGATCCATGGATGGTGCGAGTAAATTCGTTAAAGGTGACGCCATTGCCAGTATTATCATCCTGCTGATCAATCTGATCGGCGGTTTTATTATCGGGATGACAATACACGGAATGTCCTTCCAGGATGCACTTTCGACCTATTCCATACTGACGATCGGGGATGGCCTGGTCAGCCAGATTCCGGCACTGCTTATTTCCACAGCTGCCGGTCTCATCGTAAGCCGGGCGGCTTCGGAAGGCAATCTGGCTGAGGATTTGACTGGACAACTACTGTCTTATCCAAAGCTTCTGTACATTGTAGCAGTGACCATTGCTTTTCTGGGTTTCTTCACCCCAATCACGGTTATGTCTACATTGCCTCTGGCCGGACTGATGGCTTATGCGGCTTACAGCATGGGCAAGAAGGCCAGCAGGAAGCAGATTGCTGATGAACAACTGGTAGAGGAGAAGCAGATTGAAGAAGTGCGCAGTCCCGAAAGTGTCATTAATCTGTTGACAGTTGACCCGATCGAGTTCGAATTCGGCTATGGCCTGATCCCTTTGGCCGATACGGGACAGGGCGGCGACCTGCTCGACCGTATCATCATGATTCGACGGCAATGTGCGCTTGAGATGGGTCTAGTCGTGCCGGTTATTCGTATTCGCGACAATATTCAACTAAAACCGAATGAATATGTCATCAAAATTAAAGGAAATAACGTTGGCGGCGGTGAATTATTACTTAATCACTATCTTGCCATGAGTCCCGGTTATGATGACGAGTCGATTAGCGGGATTGAGACTATCGAACCATCGTTTGGATTACCTGCATTATGGATTGATGAATCTGTTAAAGAACGGGCGGAGTTATCCGGTTATACCGTAGTGGATCCGCCTTCTGTTGTAGCCACGCATTTGACAGAGCTAATCAAACGTCACGGTCATGAGCTGCTGGGACGTCAGGAGACCAAACAGCTGGTCGATAATCTTAGAGAGAACTATCCTGTTCTGGTTGACGAACTTATTCCTTCCATACTGGCGGTTGGTGATATTCAGAAAGTCCTTGGCAAGCTGCTCCGTGAGAAGATTTCCATCCGGGATCTGGTAACGATCTTCGAGACTCTGGCGGATTATGGCACATACACCAAGGATCCTGATGTTCTGACAGAGTATGTCCGGCAGTCCCTGTCCAGGCAGATTACACAGCAATTCTCACAATCGGGTGAAACATTGCGTGTAATTACGGTAGGTCCCACACTTGAAAAGAAGATTACCGAAAGTGTTCAGCAGACAGAGCAAGGCAGCTATTTGGCACTTGATCCTGTTTCCACTCAAACCGTCTATCAGCGGCTTACGGAGCAGATCAACCGTCTCCTGCAATCCGGACAGCAGCCGATCGTCTTGACATCTCCTACCATTAGAATGTACTTGCGGCAGGTGATTGAACGGACGATGCAGGATATCCCGGTATTGTCTTACAGCGAGCTCGAGCCAAATATTGAAATTCAAAGCGTTGGGGTGGTGAATTTATGAGAGTGAAGCGTTATGTGGTCGATACGATGCCTGACGCCATGCATTCCATCCGCAGCGAACTTGGAAGCGACGCCGTCATTTTAAGCACCAAAGAGGTTAAAGTCGGCGGATTTATGGGCATGTTCACCAAAAAGAAAATTGAAGTCGTGGCAGCCGTTGAGAATACGCAGAAGCCGGCCGTGCCGGAGAAAGCACCTGCTCAACCGATGAATATACCACGAAGCGCTGTTCCGCAAGCTTACCAAAAGGCGGCTTTAGCATCTGCTCCTCAGGCTGGGCCGGTGAAAGAAACAACATCAGCCCGATCATTTGCAGAGATTGCCGCTGCACTCTCCGATCCTGGTGATCAGGGCGGTGGAGGGGTTGCTGTGCTCCCGGCCCTGTCTAAGACAGAGGAGCCGGACATTACGGCAGTTGAACCCGCCAAAGAGCCGCAGCCTGTTCCAAATCCGGAGGAGAGCCGCAGAGCTCTCTCGGCAATCTATGATTCACTTGCCGCGGAAGAGCCTGCCCCTGGCGGTGTTCCTGCACAAGAGAGCGATGTCCTTCGAGAAATCCGGGATATGAAGCACTGGATGGAACGTATCGCACGTTATTCCTCCGGGGCAGCTGAATTGCCGGATGCGCTGGAAGTGCTCAAAGGCCGTCTGATTGATCAGGAGACAGACGCTGTACTTGTGGATGAATGGATTGGAAATGTTCTGGAGCGCTACCGGGGAGAAGGCAGCGGCTGGAGTTCGGATCGCTTTGGCGAGGCGCTGGAAGAGCAAATCGGTGAATTCCTGGCTGGACGCATCGGCAAAGGAATTGCTCCCGATACAAAGATCGTATATATTGCCGGACCTACAGGTGTAGGTAAGACAACGACCATTGCCAAACTGGCGGCGGAGCAGCTGTTTAAGCAGGGCCGCAAAGTGGGACTGATTACCTCGGACACCTACCGGATTTCAGCAGTCGAGCAGCTTAGAACATACGCATCTATTCTGAATATGCCGCTGGAGGTTGTCCAGTCGCCCGGGGATCTGCAAAGAGCCATGTTCCGCCTGGAGGGCTGTGATCTGGTTCTTATGGATACTGCAGGCCGGAACTACCGCAACGAAATGCTGGTGGCCGAACTGCAGAGTCTGCTTGCCAAGGAGCTCAAAAGCGAAACCTTCCTGGTGCTCAGCCTGACCTCCAAAAGCCGCGACATGAAAAAGATCGCTGAGCACTTTGGCAGATACCCGCTGGATAAGGTTATTTTCACGAAGCTGGATGAAACAGGCAGCTATGGCCCGCTCTTCAATGTTCTGAATGATTTTCCGCTAAAGCTCTCTTATATTACGAATGGCCAGAATGTTCCTGATGATCTTCTGATGGCTACCAGAGAGCAGATTACCGGAATGCTGCTGGGAACAGGGGGCGAGTGATGGATCAGGCGCAAGCTTTAAGACGGTTAGTATCCAGCCAGGATTCCAGGCAGCTCACCGGCAGCGGAGTCTCTGCCCGGATCATTACCGTATGCAGCGGAAAGGGGGGAGTCGGAAAGTCGAATTTCACCCTTAACTTTGCACTTGCACTGAAATCCCTGGGGCGGAGAGTTCTATTGTTCGATGCCGATATCGGCATGGCTAACATTGACGTGCTTATGGGCGTGTCAGCGAAATACAATCTGTACCATCTGCTTAAGCGGGAAGCCGATATTGGACAGATCATTCAGTTGGGTCCGGATTCTTTACCTTTTATCGCAGGCGGTTCCGGAATGGATGAGCTGTTCTCACTCTCAGAAGCTGATCTGGACTACTTTACCGCTCAGATTGCGCAAATTGCCGACACGATGGACTTTATACTCTTTGACACAGGGGCTGGATTGTCGAAGGAAACGATGAAGTTTATCACTTCTGCAGATGACTGCCTGGTTGTCACGACACCTGAGCCTACCGCCATTACGGATGCATACGCGCTGATGAAAGTTGTTCATAATTCGCATCCTGAGGTTTCATTCCGGCTGATTGTCAATCAGGCGGGGGATGAACGGGAAGCAAGAGTGACCAGTGATAAAATCCGTATGGCCGCCAGCCGGTTTCTCCAGCTCGAACTCCCGTTTTTGGGCTATATAAGCAGTGATCCCCATGTAGTTCAGGCAGTGAAGAAACAAATTCCATTCTCAGTGGCTTTTCCGAACAGTATAGCAGCTAAAGATGTGCACCGGCTTGCGCTGAGCTATCTGGCTGTTGATTCAGTAGAAACCGCTAAAGTACAGGGCATCAAGGGATTTATCAGCAAGTGGTTGAAACGAAACAAATAATTGTTCTGAATTTGAGGGACAGAGGTGGAAATGCTATGAGGCCATACAAGGTTTTGGTCGTTGATGATTCCGCTTTTATGCGTAAAATCATTTCCGATTTAATTGAAAATGATCCTGACTTTCAGGTTACAGCGACGGCGTCCAACGGCCGTGAAGCTATCGAGAAAGTGAATGAGCTCCGGCCGGATCTGGTAACCATGGATGTGGAAATGCCAGAGATGAATGGTCTGGAAGCGCTGAAAATAATAATGGCCGAGCGGCCGCTTCCAGTCATTATGCTGTCAGGCATTAATGAAGAGGGGATGAAGGAAACCATTCTGGCTTTGGAATGGGGGGCTTTCGATTTCATCCGAAAGCCGTCCATTTCAAACTCCCAGGATATTATCGCAGTCGGGGAGTCACTCCGTGAGCAGATGAAGGAAGCCATGCTGGCGCGCGAACAGCGTGAAGCACGCGCTTCTGCTCACAAGGCTCCTGAACTGCCGCCTGTTGATCAGACGGTTCTGCCAGCGCCGCCTCCTGCTCCGAGAACGGTCATAGAACCAGTGAAACGGAAGGCAGAGCCGCTGAAGAAAGAAACGGAATCCCTGCGCAAGCCGGTCCAGAGTACACTGAAGCCAAAAGGGAAAGCACCTCTGGAGCTGGCGGCAGAGAAGAATCCGCCAGTGAAAGGCCCTGGCAGTGAAGTTACGAAGCGGCTGGGCAAGCCGGCTCCGGCAGTGCCACCACCTGCCTCCGAACGCTTCAGAAGCCGGACCCGAGGGGATGCGGGAGCAGTATTGCCTGATCTGCGGGCTGTTGCCGCTGAGACGGCCGCAGGAGGCTTCATTGATCCTCCTGTAGCGCATGCAGGCCCTGTGAACGGAAACAGGGGTCTGCGCAAGCTGGTTGCTGTAGGATGCTCTACCGGCGGTCCCCGGGCGCTGAAGGCGTTCCTGGAGAACATTCCCGGTGATTTTCCGGCACCGATTGTCATTGTTCAGCATATGCCGCCTAATTTCACCAAATCGCTGGCCCAGCGGCTGAATACCTTCAGCGCACTGGAGGTTGCTGAAGCGGAGCATGGCATGGTTCTGCGGCAGGGGGCTGCGTATATTGCTCCCGGCGGATATCATCTGAAGGTTGTTCCGGCGGCCGGTGGCCAATATGTGATTGAGCTTACCAAGGAAGAAGCGCGCAACGGACATCGGCCTTCTGTAGATACGCTGTTCGAATCGGTACTGCAGCTTACCTCGCTTGAACGTCATGCGGTCATTATGACCGGGATGGGCAGCGACGGGGCTCGTATGATGAAGGCACTCTATGACTCGGGTGTGACGTCAACCTTTGCCGAGAGTGAAGAGACCTGTGTCGTTTACGGAATGCCGCGGTCAGCAGTGGAGCTACAGTGCGTGAAACATGTCCTGCCTTTGCAAGAAATTGCTCCAAGGCTGGTGCAAGCCGTTAAATAAAGGAAAAGCGAACTCGAAGGGGAGGTGCTCGTTAGTGGACATGAACCAATATTTATCCATGTTTATTGATGAGTCAAATGATCATCTGCAGTCATTGAACGAAAGCATGATGGGGCTGGAAGCAAATCCTGAAGATCTGAGTATTGTCCAGGTGATTTTCCGCTCTGCCCATACCTTGAAAGGTATGGCGGCTACAATGGGTTTTGAGGATTTGGCTTCGCTTACGCACCAAATGGAGAATGTGCTTGATCTCGTGCGTAACAATAAACTGCGGATGCAGGATTTCATTTTTGACACCCTGTTCAAGAGTATTGATGCTCTGGAATCCATGGTGGAGGACATCACAGGCGGAGGAGAGGGGAAGGCTGATGTATCGGCAATTGTAACCTCCCTCCAGGCTATCGTACGGGGAGAAGTTCCCGCTGCCGCCGGCGGAGCTGCTGCAGAAGTCACCGCGGCTGCTGCCGGCAATGCCACGGATGCCCAGGTGTTTCTGGATGAATTCCAGTACTCTGTGCTGGAGCAGTCACTGCAGGAAGGCCATCAGGTGCTGTATGTTGATGTTGCCATCCGCAAGGACTGTCAGCTCAAGGCAGTGCGTGCATATATGGTCTTCGACCTTCTGGAGCGTTCAGGAGAAGTTGTTAAGTCCTTCCCTTCGGTTCAGGACATAGAGCAGGAGAAATTCGATTACGGATTCTCCCTCTACTACATAACCCAAAAGGATGCCAGTGAAATTCAGAAGATGATCCTGAATTTGTCGGAGATCGATACGGTTACAGCCGTAGCACTTGATCAGGAATCCCTGCGTCAGATGGGGCAGGAAAGTGTTGCAGCTACCGCAGAAGCGCCTGCCACTGCTCCGGCGCCGGAGGCTGCTCCTGCTGCCTCTAATGCTTCACCGGCTGCTTCCGCACATGGCAAGGAAGAGAGTAAGGCAGCACCGGCCAGAGCAGGCGGAGCGCCTTCTCCTTCCCGCACGATCCGTGTGGACATCGAGCGTCTGGATGTACTCATGAATCTGTTCAGTGAGCTGCTCATTGACCGCGTTCGGCTGGAACAGCTGGCTTCCGAAGTGCAGAACGGGGATCTTACCGAAACGGTTGAACATATGGGCCGGGTCAGCGGGGATCTGCAGAACATAGTGATGAAGCTGCGCATGGTGCCGGTGGATACCGTATTTAACCGGTTCCCGCGGATGGTGCGCGATCTGGCCAAATCGCTTGACAAGAAAGTTGATCTGATCGTTACCGGTGCTGAAACAGAGCTGGACCGTACCGTAATTGATGAGATTGGTGATCCGCTTGTGCATTTGCTGCGTAATGCAGTAGACCACGGTGTGGAGTCCATAGCGGACCGTGTCGCTGCCGGCAAGCCGGAGACAGGGACCGTCCACCTCCGGGCTTTCCATAGCGGCAACCATGTCTTTATTGAGATTGAAGAAGACGGCAGGGGCATCTATCCGAAGAAGATTTTGGGGTCTGCAGTTAAGAAAGGCGCCATTACCCAGGAGCAGGCCAATGCGATGTCTGATGATGAAGCGTATCAGCTTCTGTTTGCACCGGGCTTCAGTACCGCAGAGGTGATCTCTGACGTATCGGGCCGCGGCGTCGGTCTGGATGTAGTCAAAGCAAAGATCTCCTCACTGGGCGGCAACGTCACCATTTACTCTACACCGGGTAAAGGGACGAACTTTTCCGTTCAGCTCCCGCTGACCCTGTCGATTATCGCAGCCATGCTGGTTCGTCTGGGTTCAGAGAAATATGCAATTCCGCTCTCTTCCATAGTAGAGACTGGGATTGTCAAACAGTCGCAGATCCGTACCATTCACGGTAACAGAATGCTGGAATTCCGGGGCAGCCATATTCCGCTCGTTTCACTGAGCAAGATCTTCTCTATTCCGGACTATGATGAAAGCACCGAAGAGGAAACAGAGATTGTGGTTGTACGTAAGGGAGAGCGCCTGGTTGCCTTGGCGGTTCAAGACTTTATCGGGCAGAATGAGATTGTTATCAAGAATCTGGGCAAGTATCTGCCTGATGTTCAAGGAATTTCCGGAGCCACTATTCTTGGTGATGGACAAGTTGCACTTATTATCGATCCGAATGCTTTTATTAAATAATCAGGATAGAACAGGGAGGTTCATTCCATGGCTGAAGATATCAAAGTCATAGTATTTAAGCTTGGCACTGAAGAATACGGCATTGAAGTGGAGAAGGTCCAGACCATCGAGCGTATGATGCCCATTACCCGCGTGCCCAAGACCTATTCGTTTATCAAAGGTGTAATCAATCTGCGCGGTGTAGTCATCCCCGTTATTGATCTGCGCGGCCGTTTCAGTATTGAGGAAGCAGAGCATACAGACCAGACCCGGATCATTATTGTGAATGTGAATGAGATGGAAGTAGGCTTCATCGTTGATTCTGCGAATGATGTTATTGATTTGAACCGTGACATTATTGATACACCACCGGATGTTGTAGGCGGGATCAAAGCGAAGTATCTGGACGGGGTGGCCAAAATTGGAGAAGACCGTCTGCTGATTATGCTTAACTTGTCCGAAGTGCTGAACAAGGGCGAAATCGTGCAACTGGAAAGCCTGGAGGGCTAGCCAGTGGAGCTATTCAAAAACTTCAAGGATTTCAAAATGGATGTGCTGAAAGAAGTCGGGAATATTGGAGCCGGCAACGCCGCCACCGCGTTATCTCAGCTGCTGAATAAGCCGATTGATATGGCTGTACCCAAGGTGCAGCTTCTCAGTTTTGAGGAGATTACCGATAAGGTCGGCGGAGCTGAAGAATTGGTGTATGCTGTATTCCTTCGTGTAGAAGGTGAAGCTCCGGGCAACCTGTTCTTCATTCTCTCTCCGGAAGCAGCGACCAACCTGCTCAGCCGGATTGCTGGGATTGAGATTTCAGGCGGTGAAGAACTCAGTGAAATGGAGTTATCCGCTCTGAGCGAAATCGGCAATATCCTTGCCGGCTCCTACCTTTCATCACTGGCTGACTTTACCTCACTCTCTATGTATCCGACAGTGCCGGCGCTTGCTATGGATATGGCCGGGGCGATTCTTGGATACGGGCTGCTGCAGTTCGGTCAGATGGGTGATGATGCACTGCTGATTGATACGACGTTCCTGGAAGGCCAAAATGAGATTGAAGGGCAATTTTTCCTTATTCCCGATCCCGAATCATTCCCCAAAATATTCAAGGCATTAGGAGTACCGTTTGATAATGATTGAAGAACAGAGCATTATTAAAGTAGGCATGGCGGATCTTAACATTGGCAGCCAGGACAGCCTTATCCGTACGACCGGTCTTGGTTCCTGTGTTGGCCTGACACTGTTTGATCCCGGCAAAAGACTTGCAGGTATGGCACATGTCATGCTGCCCTCGTCAGATATTGCCCGGGAAGGACAGATGAATATTGCCAAGTTTGCCGATACCGCTGTGCCAGAGCTTTTATCCCGCCTGCTGGCGTTAGGGGCGGTCCGGAGCCGGATTGTGGCCAAGATGGCCGGAGGCTCGCAGATGTTCGCATTTGCCGGGGGGAGTGACACCATGAGGATCGGGCCTCGTAATGTGGAATCCTGCAAACTAGCACTGGACGCTTTGAACATTCCGCTGATCGCGGAGGATACGGGTGGCAATTATGGACGTACGATAGAAATCGCCTGCAATACCGGGGTGCTCTTTATCCGCAGCGTTCAAAAAGGCCCAAAGGAAATATAACTATGAGCAAGAAGATAATATTAAGCACAGGGCTCGGGTTGATTGGATTTGTATTTACTTTTCTTACAAACTACGGACATAATTTAGTAGGAACCAGCTTGATCCGGGGAATATATGGGTTTATTATCTGGTTTGTGCTTGCTTTCCTTCTAAGATGGGTATTGGGTGTTATTATTGGGAAATCCTCTGAATCTTCAGACCTTGAAGCCGGACTTGAAGATAACGGTGAGGCACTTGGTGCCAAGCTTGATATTCAGACACCGGAAGAGGATCAGGAATTGAAGGACCTGCTGACACCGAAACCGGAAGCGGGAAGTGTGGACTTGAGTGGTTTCACACCTCTGCAGCCTCCAAAACTGGTCTCTATGAAAGATCCTGAAGAATTGGCCAAGGCCGTTCGTCACCTGAAAGAAGAATAAGCGAGTGCTGCGGCGAAAGTCCGTAATCTTGCGCCGCGTGGTACCCGCTGACTAAACTTTGGGAAGGGTGAAAGCCGTTGAACGAGCATAAAGCTGCTCAGTCAGAAACAGATGGACTATGGGAACAATGGAAAGAGCAAGGTGATCCTGAGGCCAAAAAAAAGCTGATTGAGAGTTATCTCCATATTGTAGATTACGTATCCAGCCGTCTGGCAGTAGGACTGCCCAAAAATGTATCCAAAGATGACTTGGCCAGCAATGGTGTAATGGGACTGATTGATGCCATCGAGAAATTCGACTACAAGCGGGGACTGCAATTTCAGACCTACGCTTCCTGGCGGGTAAGAGGAGCGATCCTTGACTCTCTGCGGCAAAGTGACTGGGTTCCCAGATCCGTGCGCGAAAAAGCGAAAAAAATCGAGGATGCCTACCAGCAGCTGGAACAGAAGTATTTGAGATCCGTTAGTGACGATGAAATGAGCCAGTATCTGAACATTACTGAAACGGAGTTTCAGACTATGCTGCAGGATGTTGCTGTTATGTCGCTCTGCTCGTTAGAAGATCCTATCCGTGAGGAAGAATCAGAGACACGGATGTCTATTCTGGTGGATGATAAGGCTAAGAATCCGGACCGCAAAGTGAATGAGTTTTATCTGCGTGATACGCTGACTAAAGGTATCGAGAAATTAACAGTGAAAGAACGGACCGTTGTGTCCCTTTTATATTATGAGGATTTATCTTTAAGCGAGATCGCTGAAGTGATGTCACTCTCTCCTTCGCGGATCTCACAGCTTCATTCGAAGGCTATTTTGCGGCTAAGAGGAACACTTGAGAAGAACCGTGATCTTCTTATGCAAAATGATTAACCGGGCGCCGGTGACAAGGGGGAGCAGAATTTGATCGGTCAATATGTTTTGGGCCAATACCTGAGTATTACGTTTTCGGATGATAAAGGGGTTGCTTACCTCCAATTCATCAAGAAGGATGAGAATTTCTCCTGTACAATTGAAGATCTTGAAAGCTTCCTGGTCAGTCACAACATTCGATTTGGCATCCAGCGGGATATTGTTCAGCGGATCTGCAGCAACCCGGAAGAATATTTCTGGAACAGGGTGCCGATCGCAATCGGCCAGCCTGCTGTCAACGGCAAGGATGGACAGATGGTACTGACCGTAGATCTGGAGGAAGACCGTAAGCCGCTGGAGAAAGAAGATGGCAAGGTCGACTATAAGGATCTGGTCCGGCTTCACAATGTGAGGAAGGGTCAGCTTATAGCCAGAATCATACCGGCAGAGAATGGTGTAAGCGGAAAGACAGTAACTGGGGAGGAGCTTCCGTATAGAGCAGGGAAGCAAGCCCATTTCAAGGTTGGCAAGAATGTACTGGTGGATCAGGAAGAGACCTCGATGTATTCGGCGATAGATGGATTGGTTACGCTGACAGACAAGGGCAAGATCAATGTATTTCCTGTATATGAGGTCAATGGTGATGTGGATTACAGTACAGGGAATATTGATTTTGTTGGGACGGTTGTCATTCGCGGCAACGTGCTTACCGGCTTCACCGTCAAATCCGCCGGAGATATCCGAGTGGTTGGCGGGGTGGAAGGTGCTGAGCTGATATCCGGCGGCTCCATCGAGATTACCGGCGGAATTATCGGCTATAACAAAGGTCTCGTAAGCGCCGGGAAAAATGTCAAAGTCTCATTTATCCAGGATGGCAATGTGGTGGCCGGAGAAGATGTAATTGTCTCGCAAAGCATTATGCATTCCAACATCCGCGCAGGCCGTGATGTGCTCTGCAACGGTGCCAAAGGTTTGATTGTAGGCGGGATAGTACAGGCAGGCGATAAAGTTGTCGCACGGACCATCGGCAATACGATGTCGACGGCTACAGCGGTTGAGGTGGGCGTTGTTCCCGAGCTGAGAAATGAGATTAATGAGCTGCGCCAGGAATTGCGTCACCTTCTTGAGAATGAAGACAAGACCAATAAGGCATTATACCTTCTCAATCAGTTGGCGAACAACGGTCAGCTTTCCCCGGATAAGGTGGCGCTCCGCGTGAAGCTCAATGCGACCAAGCAATCCCATATGCGTGATGAAAAGAGAATCAAAGAACGCGTACTGGAGATCGAGCGGATGCTTGAGGATACAGGCAGGGCACGGGTGGATGTGATCAAAACAATCTATGGAGGATCAAAGATTGTTATTGGCAGGTATACCAGATTCGTTAAAGATCCTACAGAACGGGTATCCTTTGTTTACAGTGAAGGGGATATATCGATAATACCGTACATTTAAGCAGGCAGGCAGCGGGAGCGGCCTGCTATTCCTTGATTTCTATATGGACTATGGGAGATGAGATCTGATGAGTCTGAAACCGGTGGAACTGCAAATCGCCCTGCCCCGGACACATGATGCGGCTAAAGTTCAGAACAGCCAGCAGCAGCGTCCGGCGCTTGACCAGCAGCAATTGGCAGGCCAGAACGTCAAGCATAGCCAGGAAATCGCCATGCGCAGCAGTGAGGTGGACGAATCTTCGGAATCAGCACTGCGGGACGGGGGTAAGGAGAAGCAGCCGGACAGTCACGCTGATCCGCGTCAGCCAAGGAAGCACGAGACCGTCCACGATGCCGAGCATCCTTATAAGGGACACCGGATAGATTTCAGTCTTTGAGTACAGTTAAGCTATTGAAAGAGTAAGCTTCTATGAATTGATTGTAAAAGGAGATTAGACACTTGGACCCATGGGTATATATCGTGCTGGTAGGCGCTGTCGCTATCGTTTATGCCCTGAGACTGCCGGCAAAGGCCAGCAAGGAAGACTCGGATGAGAAGAAGAGCCTCAAGGAGACGGAGGCCGCGCTGGAGTTATATATGGCAGATATCGAACATGAGAATACAGAACTGCTTCAGCTGGTCGGCAGCATCAAAGCGCAGTCGCAGAGTAACAAAACAGCCCTGCAGGAAGAGATTGGCACACTGCGTGAGCAGGTGACTGAGCTTAGTAAGAGCCTGCTGCTTCTGGATGCCCGGCTGACGGCTGAAGAGAAAGGCCTGCTTCAGCTTGCTGCAACCTTCTCAAGGGAACCTTCGGCTGCCCAGTCTGCGGAGAATGCTTCTGCAGCCCCAACTGTTGAAGCTGAAATTCAGCCTGCCAGGCAAAAGCCGGTCAGCTCCATAAAGCTGAGGTATCCGCGATTGTTCGAACTGCATGAACAAGGCAAATCGATAGATTCTATCGCCAAGACTGCAGGTCTCCAGCGGGGCGAGGTCCAGCTGATTCTGCAGTTGGCCCATCAGGAGGAATCGGTATGATCAAGAACCGGTTTTTCATGCTCGGGTTAGGTGTCGGGCTCATTATCGGCGCACTGCTGCTGCAGCTGATGATTGCCGGGAAGGCTGATCCGCTCACCAAAGAACAGCTGATCAAGGAAGCGGAGCGACTGAATATGACTGTGGTGGATCACGCGCAGGCCACAGATGAAGGGACGGGCAGCGGGGAAGAGGAAGCACAGGAAGGCACTTCTGCGGGAACGCCTGAGTCTTCCCAGGTTCCCGCAGAGCTGGCTGCAACTGCTTCTCCAGCTCCTGCGGCCACACCTAAAGCCGCAGTGGAGCCGAGTGCAGCTGTGACTCCCGGCAAGCTGTCAGCGCCAGTACAGCCGGAGAGCAGTGCTGCAGACACGGGTATTGTAGCTCCAGCCAGTCCGGAAGCGCCTGCGGTTGCAGTGAACGGCGATATTTCTGTGCGTATTCCTACAGGAATTACACTCGCCCAAACTGCGGATGTGCTGGCCGGTGCCGGAGTTATTCAAGATAAAGCGGAGTTTCTTAAGAAGGCGAACAGCCGTAAAGTGAACAAGATTATCCAATACGGCAGCTACAATTTTGCCAAGGGCGAGAGCATGGATTCTATTATTGATAAGCTGATTACTGTGAAGAAATAAGTGTTTTACGATAAGAAATTTATAAATTCACAGTAATCGTTGCATAGAATAACTTAATATGGTATAGTAATTGACGGTGTTAAAACACACGCCGGTTGATTTCGACAAGAGGTGCTTTCTTCTGAAGAAAGTCTTGTAGAAAGATGACACGCGGCGGAGGAGACACACAATAAACCAAAATTAGGAGGTGTGTGAAGATGGCAGTAATTTCCATGAAGCAGCTTCTCGAAGCTGGGGTACACTTCGGTCATCAGACTCGTCGTTGGAATCCAAAGATGGATCGTTATATCTTCACTGAAAGAAACGGAATTTACATTATTGACTTGCAGAAAACAGTCAAAAAGGTAGAGGAAGCTTACAACTTTGTAAAAAGCGTCGCTGGCGACAACGGCACAATCCTATTCGTAGGAACAAAGAAACAAGCACAGGATTCCGTAAAAGAAGAAGCTGAACGTTCGGGTATGTTCTTCATTAACCAACGTTGGCTGGGTGGTACCCTGACTAACTTCCAGACTATTCAGAAGCGTATTGACCGCCTGAAGAAATTGGAAGCTTGGGAAGAAGACGGTACCTTCGCAGTATTGCCTAAGAAGGAAGTTATCCTTCTCCGCAAAGAGAAAGATCGTCTTGAGAAATTCCTGGGCGGTATCAAGAACATGAAAGGTCTTCCAAGCGCGCTGTTCATCATTGACCCGCGTAAAGAGCGTATTGCTGTAGCAGAAGCTCGCAAATTGGGTATTCCTATCGTAGCTATCGTTGATACTAACTGCGATCCGGACGAAATCGACTACGTAATTCCAGGCAATGACGACGCTATTCGCGCCGTGAAGCTCTTGACTGGTAAAATGGCTGACGCTGTTGTTGAAGCTCATCAGGGCGAAGACACAACTACTGCTTAAGTAGTATCCGGGACATAAACAAGAACTTAAATGAAAAGGGTGGTTGGCAGGTGGATAACCTCTCACTGCCCTTTTTTTAGGATAATGGGCCTTGAGCCCGCGTATGACAACGACAATTATCTGGAGGGAATAACAATGGCAGTAGATGCAAAGGCAGTAAAGGAACTTCGTGAAAGAACAGGAGCAGGAATGCTCGATTGTAAAAAGGCACTTGAAGAAGCAAACAACGATATCACAAAAGCAGCTGAATTGCTTCGTGAAAAAGGTCTGTCCGCAGCAGCTAACAAAGCTGGACGTATCGCTACTGAAGGTACAGTAGAATCTTACATCCACGCTGGCGGCCGTATCGGCGTTCTGGTAGAAATCAACTGCGAAACTGACTTCGTAGGTAAAACAGATTCCTTCAAAGATTTCGCACGTGATATCGCAATGCAAATCGCAGCAGCGAACCCGCTGTATGTTCGCCGTGAAGAAGTGCCGGCTGCAGATGTTGAGAAAGAAAAAGAAATTCTTAAGAACCAGGCGCTGAACGAAGGCAAGCCTGAAAAAATCGTTGAAAAAATGGTTGAAGGCCGCATCAGCAAGTTCTATGAAGAATATTGCCTGCTTGAACAGCCTTTCGTTAAAGACCCAGACAAGACTATTTCCCAATTGCTGAACGAAAAAATCAGCACTATTGGCGAAAACATCTCCATCCGCCGTTTCGTTCGTTACGAGCTGGGTGAAGGTCTTGAGAAGAAAGTCGATAACTTTGTTGAAGAAGTAATGGCACAAGTGAACCAATAATAGCTGAGAAGCATTTTGTAATAAGAACTGAATAAAGGCAAGCATCAAAAGAGCGGAACACATATCACGTAGTGTTCCGTCTTTTGTAAGAAAGTGAGGGTATACAATTGGAACAGCCGGTATTTAAGAGAGTAGTCCTTAAGGTTAGCGGTGAATCACTTGCCGGACAGAATGGCTATGGCATCGATGCCGAAACGATCATCTCCATCGCGGAGCAGGTCAAGGAAGTCGTTGAGCTTGGAGTTCAGGTTGCCATTGTGTGCGGCGGAGGTAACATCTGGCGCGGAATCGCGGGAAGTGCAAGCGGCATAGACCGTGCGACAGCGGATTATATGGGAATGCTGGCAACCGTCATGAACTCGCTGGCACTGCAGGATGCCCTGGAGCAGATCGATGTTCCTACACGGGTTCAGACCTCCATTGCCATGCAGCAAATTGCTGAGCCTTATATCCGCCGCCGGGCAATCCGGCATCTGGAAAAGGGCCGTGTAGTTATTTTTGCCGCAGGAACAGGGAATCCGTTCTTCTCGACTGATACAACGGCAGCGCTGAGAGCGGCCGAGATTGAAGCCGAAGTGATTCTGATGGCGAAGAACAAGGTAGATGGTGTCTATTCCGCGGATCCGTTCAAGGACAGCACTGCCGTGAAATACGAGCAGCTTACTTACATGGATATTCTGAACAAGAACCTGGGTGTTATGGATTCCACCGCTTCCTCTCTCTGCATGGATAATAATATACCGCTCATTGTGTTTGCTATTACAGAGCAAGGCAATATTAAACGTGTCGTTCTCGGCGAAAAGATCGGGACGATTGTTAAAGGGAGTGTAAATTAATGCCACAATCGGTGAAGAAAAATGCCGAAGAGCGTATGGAAAAAGCGATTTTGTCGCTAAAACGCGATTTGGCTACGCTGCGGGCAGGACGTGCTTCGACGTCACTGCTGGATCGCATTCAAGTGGAATACTACGGTGCTCCGACTCCTCTTAATCAGCTGGCTAACATCAGCACACCTGATTCCCGGACACTGCTGATCCAGCCGTGGGACAAAACATCGATGTCTGACATCGAGCGGGCGATTATGAAGTCTGATATCGGGATTACACCTGCCAATGACGGTACAATCATCCGTTTGTCCATTCCACCGCTTACTGAAGAACGCCGCGGCGAGCTTGTAAAGTTCACCAAGAAGTTCGGAGAAGAAGCGAAGGTAGCCATCCGTAACATCCGCCGCGATGCGAATGATGATATCAAGAAGATGGAGAAGAACGGCATTTCGGAAGACGAATCACATGGACATCAGGAAGATATCCAGAAATCAACGGATAAGTTCATAGCTGAAGTCGATAAAGTGCTCTTGTCCAAAGAAAAAGAGATTATGGAAGTATAATGAAATTCAAGAGACTTCAGGCCCCTCCGTCTATGGTGGGGTTTGTCTCTTTCTGATAAGAGCTTGGAGGAAACGGAAATGATCAAACGGATTCAAGAATGGCTGAGCCGTAAAGACAGGCAGGAGCCAGTCGAGATTTCACCGGATAATATTCCCCGGCATGTAGCTGTAATTATGGATGGCAACGGACGCTGGGCGAAACGGCGCGGCTTGCCCCGTATTGTGGGCCATCAGAACGGGATGAAGGCGGTCAAACGTGCGACAATCGCGGCGAATGACCTGGGAGTAGAGTTCTTGACCATGTACGCTTTCTCCACGGAGAACTGGAAGCGGCCGAAGGATGAGGTTGATTTCCTGATGCGCTTGCCTGTGGAATTTCTGGCCATTGAACTGGATGAACTGATTGAGAAGAATGTACAGGTACGTGTAATGGGGGATACCGAGGCTTTGCCTTCCCATACCCGCAGGGCTATGGAAGAAGCGGTTGCCCGGACCGAAGGGAATACCGGACTTATACTTAATTTTGCGCTGAACTACGGTGGCCGTAAAGAGATTGAAGACTGTATGCGCGGCTTGGGCAAGGATATCCAGGCAGGTATTCTGACGCCTGATGAGATTACTTCAGCACTGATAGACAGCAGACTTTTATCCGGCGGACTGCCTGACCCTGATCTGCTGATCCGTACGAGCGGCGAAATGCGCCTCAGTAACTTTATGCTCTGGCAGATTGCCTACAGTGAATTATGGTTTACAGATGTGTACTGGCCGGAGTTTGACAAGACGCATCTGATGCAGGCTGTGGCGGAATATCAGCGCCGCACACGCCGTTATGGTGGATTGAAGTAGCCTGATGGGAGATGGGAATCTTTGAAGCAGCGATTGATTACCGGAATTGTTGCCGGAGCCTTGTTTTTGGGCTTGTGCTTTTTGGGAGGCTGGCCGTATCAGCTGTTGCTGACTGCCATGGCCCTCATCGGCTATTATGAATTTGTAAAAATGACAGGTACAGCAACCTTCGGAGGGACTGCTGTACTTGGCTATGCGTCCGTAGTATGCTTCATGATCCCCTGGAATCTGCTGGGGACTTCCGAGTTATTATCGTGGGAGCAGGGAATCTGGCTGCTCATGCTGTTATTCCTGCTGGTTACGGTCTTCAGCAAGAACAAGCTGGATATTAAGATCACCGCTTTGATGTTCACCGGCATTGTATACATAGGGATGGGCTTCTCTTATATGGCTATCGCCCGCGGTGCGGGAGATGGACATGGGCTTCTCTGGACGTTTCTGCTGCTGTGCTGCATCTGGGGAAGTGATGCCGGAGCGTATTTTGTCGGCCGAAGCTTCGGACGCAATAAGCTCTGGCCAGCGATTAGTCCTAATAAAACTATCGAAGGTGCCCTTGGCGGAGTAGTAATCTCAGCCGTGTTATCTATTGTTTTTGCCCTTTTGGTTCCTGATCTGCTGACAATCGGACGCGCACTGCTTATCGGGGTTTCCTGCGCCGTTCTGGGTCAGCTCGGAGATCTTGTACAGTCTGCTTATAAACGGGTGTACGGTATTAAGGATTCAGGCTCGTTGCTGCCTGGTCATGGAGGCATCCTGGACCGCTGTGACAGCTGGATTATCGTATTTCCTTTCGTACATATCGTAATGCTGATGCCTTACTATTAACGACAGGAAGAAGGTTTCAACTGTGAAAAGAATCAGTATTCTCGGCTCTACGGGTTCCGTCGGCACCCAGACACTCGATGTCGTGGCCATGCATCCGGAAGCCTTTGTAGTGGACGGGCTGGCAGCGGGATCGAATACCCGGCTGCTCATGGAGCAGGTCCACCGCTTCCATCCGCGCCGTGTTTCTGTGTCTACACCGGAGCTTGCTGCGGAGATCAGATCCAGTCTGCCTGCCGGCGTAGAGCTCTACAGCGGACGTGAAGGTCTGGTGGAGATTGCCGCCGGCGGTGACGCTGAGACGGTTGTGACTGCCCTTGTGGGCAGCGTGGGGCTGCAGTCTACAATGGCGGCTATTGAAGCCGGTAGACATATTGGACTCGCCAACAAGGAAACGCTGGTTACCGCCGGACACCTGGTTACGGAGCTGGCGGGCCGCAAAGGCGTTAAGCTGCTGCCGGTTGACAGCGAGCATTCAGCCATTTTTCAATGCTTAAACGGTGAGAACCGCGAAGATGTGGCCTCGATTACCATCACAGCATCCGGAGGATCTTTCCGTGATTATACGCGAGCACAGCTTAAGAATGTTACTGTAGAGGATGCGCTGCGCCACCCGAACTGGAGCATGGGGGCTAAGATTACGATTGATTCGGCAACCATGGTTAACAAAGGGCTGGAAGTTATCGAAGCGCATCATCTATTTGCCCTCCCGTATGAACAGATTAATGTGCTGCTGCATCCGGAGAGCATTATTCACTCCTATGTGGAATTCCGTGACAGCAGTATCATCGCGCAGCTGGGAACGCCGGATATGCGGGTTCCGATTCAATATGCGCTCACTTATCCGGACCGCTGGCAGTCGCCTGCTGAGCGGCTGTCGCTGGCCAAAGTGGCCAGTCTCACTTTCCGTGAGATGGACTACGAGCGGTTCCCGGCCTTGAAGCTGGCTATCGACTGCGGCACCATGGGAGGTACGGCTACAACCGCCTTCAATGCAGCGAATGAGATTGCCGTTGCCCGTTTCCTGCGCGGAGAGATTCCGTTTCTGCGGATTGACGAGATTATTGATGAAGTCCTTCAGCGCCATGAGAATGCGGCTCATCCGAATCTGGAGCAGATTCAGCACTGTGATACGGTGACCCGGGAACTTGCGGCTGTGCTGTAAGCGGACAATGCACATTTTGTATTCCGGAAATATTTGTTATGCCCTGAAAAATAGGGGTGGACTGTTGATTCTCTTGTGCCTTACCTTGGAATAATGATAAATTAAGAGGACATACTTCGGTCTTACACCTAAAGGGGGGAATGTTTCGCAATGGAGATGGTAAGAGTCGTTTTTTTGACGGTATTTATGTTCTTTGTTCTGGTGACCGTCCATGAATGGGGACATTATTATTTTGCCAAACGCGCCGGAATTCTTGTGAGGGAATTTGCTATCGGTTTCGGTCCGAAACTGTTTTCTTATAAACGCAATGAAACCCAGTTCACGCTTCGCCTGCTGCCGTTTGGGGGATATGCCCGGATGGCCGGCGAGGATCCGGAAATGATTGAGATTGGTCCCGGACAGACCATTGCGGTCAGACTGGGCCAGGATAATAAGGTGAAGAATATTTACCTGGATTCACTGGATACACGCCGAAATGTTATCCGCGGTGAAGCGCAATTCACGGATCTTGAGAATGAGCTGAAAATCCGTCTGGACGTGGATGGTGAAGTAACCACATACGACGTACATCCGCAGGCGATGATGATTAAGGGAAGCCAGCAGACGCAGATCGCGCCCAAAGACCGCCAGTTCGGCAGTAAAAGCGTAGGCCAGCGCGCAGTGGCGATTTTGGCCGGTCCGGTGATGAACTTCATTCTGGCGTTTGTGCTGTTCGCACTTCATCTGCAAATGGCCGGCATCCAGGTGGAGAATCCGACCTATGTGAAGATCGGCGATGTAAGCGAAGGAATGCCGGCTCAGGAAGCCGGTCTGCAGAAAGGCGACATTGTCGTAGCCGTTAACGGCGAAACTATCGGTGGAGATTACCAGAAGATGATCTCGCTCACCTCCGCGTCCAAAGGCAAAGAGATGAAATGGACACTGCAGCGCGGCGATGAAACGCTTAATGTAGCTATGATTCCCCGCAGTATGGAAGGGGAGGAAGGCGGCAAAGTCGGGATCACTCCGGAGCTTCCTACTCGCAAGGCCGGGGTTGGTGAGACTATCACCAAGTCAGGAACTGCCATGGTGGATACCACGAAGCTGATCTTCATCGGCTTCAAGCAGCTGATCAACAAGTTCAATATGGATGATATCTCCGGACCCGTGGGAACCTTCCAGCTGACCGGGCAGATTGCCCAGCAGGGGATTCAGTATTTGACTTATTGGGCGGCTATTCTCAGCCTGTATCTCGGGATCTTCAATCTGCTGCCGATTCCTGCACTTGACGGAAGCCGGCTCGTGTTTCTCGGCGTGGAGGCGCTGCGCGGTAAGCCGGTGGACCCGAACCGCGAAGGCATGGTCCATTTCGTAGGCTTTGCGCTGCTGTTCCTGGTGATGATTGCTGTGACTTATAATGATATATTACGCCTCATAAGCGGCTGATTTGTTCACATTACATTCTTTTGGGGTCCCCGCAAAGCTCTTGACAGCTTCACTATTTATCCGGCGCTTTGCGGGGCGAATTTAGGAGGATCTCTTTACATGGCAAAAGACAAGCAGTTCGTTACGGAAATCACGCCGCAGGGCGAAGATTTCTCACGCTGGTATATTGATGTGATCAAAAAAGCGGACCTGATGGATTATTCTCCGGTCCGCGGCTGTATTGTGTTCAAACCGGACGGCTACGAGATCTGGGAACATATCCAGGAGGAGATGAACCGCCGCCTCAAGGAAACCGGACACCGCAATGCCTACTTCCCGCTGTTTATTCCGGAGAGCTTTTTCCAGAAGGAGAAAGAACATGTTGAAGGCTTCAATCCGGAGCTGCCTTGGGTGACTGAGGCTGGAGGCGATGTGCTGGAAGAACGTCTGGCAATCCGTCCTACTTCCGAGACTATGTTCGGCCACATGTATTCCAAATGGATTCAGTCCTACCGTGACCTTCCGGTGCTGATTAATCAATGGGCTAATGTAGTCCGCTGGGAAAAGCGTACACTGCCGTTCATCCGTACTACGGAATTCCTCTGGCAGGAAGGCCATACCGCGCATGAGAATGAGACGGAAGCGCGTGAAGAAACGATGAAGATGCTGGATAACTACCGTGATTTCGTAGAGACTTTTCTGGCGATTCCGGTGGTTACCGGACAGAAGACACCATCCGAGCGGTTCGCCGGTGCGGTAGATACGTATTCCATTGAAGCAATGATGAAAGATGGACGGGCTGTGCAGGCAGCTACCTCGCATTATCTGGGTACCAAGTTCGCAGTTGCCTTTGATATCCAATACTTAAGCCGTGATAATGTACTTGAATATGCACATACAACCTCATGGGGCTCTACCACACGTCTAATCGGCTCACTGATCATGGTGCATGGGGATGACCGCGGACTGGCTTTGCCGCCGAAGGTAGCGCCTACTCAGGTCATTATGATTCCGATCGGGCCGCCTAAGACCCGCGAAGCAGTGATCGGGCGCACAGATGAGCTGTTCAAAGAGCTGAAGAGTGCCGGAATCCGCGTACGTGTTGACGACCGCGCTGATGTTACACCGGGCTGGAAGTTCAATGAATACGAAATGCGCGGTGTACCGGTACGTCTGGAGCTTGGACCGCGTGATATGGAGAACGGAGTCTGCGTAATCGTATCCCGGATCAGCGGAGAGAAGAAGATTATCCAGCAGGAGAATCTGGTTGAAGAAGTGAAGGCTATGCTGGAGCAGGTTCACCAGGAAATGTTCGAGCGGGCTCTGAAGTTCCGTGAGGATCATTTCTATTCTGTAGATACCCTAGAGCAAATGAAGGAATCCATGGAAGAGAAGCGCGGCTTTGCACTTGCAGGCTGGTGCGGCTCGGAGGAATGTGAATCCAAGGTGAAGGAAGAAACAGGCGCAGGCAGCCGTAATATTCCGTTCAATCCGTCCGAAACGAAAGAGACTTGTATTTGCTGCGGTGAGCCGGCCCTGCATACAGTTGTATTCGCCAAAGCGTATTAAGCGGAAGCGGCAACTTCAATTTTTATTTGATCCTTTATATTAGCTTCTGGCGAGAGGAGTCGGCGGGCCGCAATTACCCAATGCTTTTTGAACCGGAAGCTTTTCTTACTATAATAGAATTATGGTATGGGTATAGCTAATTATTGCCGAGTTAGGTGGGGAAACCATGGAGCTAAGCGTGGAGAGAAGAAAAAGGTTCGAGCTGTTAATGAAGCAGGGGGAAATTCCGCCGGCCATCATTGATCCCTACTTTTTGGACGGGCAGATCGAGCGTGTGGAAATCAGCCGCGGTAACCGTGACTGGCATATTGTAATTGCGAAAGACAGCCTGGTTCCGGCCCAGACCTACCGGACCTTTGTCCTTAGAATGCGTGAGAAGCTGCAGCATATTGCCAAAGTCAGCTTCTTGTTCCTATATGATGACACAATCAACAGAGCGGATATTGTACAGGAGTACTGGGGAATGTTCCTCGAGTGGGTCCAGCGTGAGATCCCATCCGTTAACGGATGGCTGACGCGCTCCAGTCAGGATCTGCAGGACGGTACGCTTTTGCTTAGCCTGAGCGATTCCATGTCTCTTGAACTGGCCCGTAAAAAGGGCATCGAAGCAGCCATTATTAAATATTATGATAAATATTTCGGGCTTACCCTTAAGGTGAAGCTGCAGATTGCCGAGAATGAGAACAAAGCGGATGCCTACGAAGAATTCCAGCAGAAGCTCCAGCAGGAGCAGCGTGAACTGGTTGAGATGATGATGATGGCCAGTGAACCGGACGAGCCCGAGGAACCCGGTGATCCGAATGAGGTAATTAAGCTTCAGATCGGATATGAGATCAAAGAACAGGCCGTATCGATTCTGGACATCCAGGATGAAGAGAAGAAGATTACGATTCAAGGCACGATTTTTGGACTCGACACCAAAGAGCTGCGTAACGGCAACACACTGTATACCTTCTGCATCACCGACTTCACCGACTCTCTGCAGATGAAGATGTTTGCGAAGACCAAGGAAGACCTGAAAGTGATGGGGCAGCTGGCCAACGGTAAGTGGGTACGGGCACGCGGCAAAGTTGAATATGACCGCTTCATGCAAATTCCGGAACTGGTGATGATCCCGTCGGATTTGTCGGAAGTCTCTGCACCGCCTGCACGTAAGGACAATGCCAAGCAGAAGCGGGTGGAATTCCATCTGCATACCACAATGAGTACGATGGATGCAGTGGCAACCATCACCGATTATGTCAAAACCGCTGCGAAATGGGGACACCCGGCACTGGCTGTTACGGATCACGGTAATGTCCAGAGCTTCCCGGATGCGAACCATGCCGCACATAAGCATAAGCTCAAAATGCTCTATGGTGTGGAAGCCAACGTTGTAAATGATGCAGTAAACATCGTGGAGAATGCACAGCCCCTGGAGCTCAAAACAGCAACCTATGTCGTATTTGACATCGAAACCACCGGTCTGTCGATCACGCGCAACAATATTACAGAGCTTGCAGCAATTAAAATGTGCGAAGGCAAAGAGCTGGATCGTTATACAACCTTCGTTAATCCGCATGAAAAAATTCCCTACCATATCCAGCAGCTGACCAACATTACCGATGAAATGGTCAAAGACGCTCCTGATCTGGAACCTGTACTTAAGGAGTTTGTCCAGTTTGTTGGTGACAGCATTCTGGTAGCCCATAATGCACGGTTTGATATGGGGTTCATTCAAGCTTCCCTGAAGAAGCTGGGCCAGCCGCCGCTGCCGAATCCTTCGCTGGATACGCTGGAGCTTGCGCGTTTGCTCTTCCCGACCATGAAGAACCACCGGCTCAATACACTCGCTGACAAGTACAAAGTGCTGCTGGAGAGCCATCACCGGGCGGTGGACGATACGATTGCCCTGGGTGGTATCCTCAATGGATTGCTCGCGGATGCGGAGAAGATGAAAGGGTTAACCCGGCTGGAACGGCTGAATGATTATGTAGGCAATGACCTCTCGAATGTACGGCCGTTTCACTGTGGCATTTATGCACTGAATCCGACCGGCAAAAAGAATCTCTACAAGCTGATCTCCATGTCGCACACGGAGTATTATAAACGGGTACCCTGTATCCCCAAATCGAAGCTTGAGGAACACCGGGACGGGCTGATTGTCATCTCCGGCTGTGAGCGCGGCGAGTTTTTTGAAGCGGTGCTGAACAAGACGGTGGAGGAGGCCATTGAGGTCGCCCAGTTCTATGATGTTCTGGAGATTCAGCCGCTGACCATGTACATGCATCTGGTGGATAAAGGCTTCGTGGCCAGCGCCGAGGATTTACGCGGTGTTGTGCGCAAGATATGTGAAATCGGCGACCAGATGAACAAGCCGGTCATTGCCACCGGCAACGTGCATTACCTGGAGCCGCGTGACAAGCTGTTCCGTGATATTACCATTCACGGGATTACCGGCTTCAGTCCGCTTAAGGACCAGCGCAAACCAGATGCCCATTTCAGGACCACCGAGGAAATGCTTACGGAATTTGAGTTCCTGGGCCCGGAAAAAGCGATGGAGGTCGTGGTCACCAATACCGTGGAGCTGGCCGAACGTTTTGAGGAATATGATCTGTTCCCGAGCGAGCTGTTCACCCCGATTATTGATGGAGCGGATGATGAGATCCGCAATACCTGCTATGAGACAGCCAAATCAATTTACGGTGAGGAATTGCCGGAGGTTGTAGTAGCCCGTCTGGAAAAGGAACTCGCGCCGATTATCAAATACGGCTTCTCTGCCAACTATCTGATCTCGGAACGGCTCGTTAAAAAGTCGAATCAGGATGGATATCTCGTCGGCTCCCGTGGATCGGTAGGCTCGTCCGTTGTTGCAACCTTCCTTGGTATTTCTGAGGTTAATCCGCTGCCGGCCCACTATATCTGCACGAATTCGGAGTGCAGGCATAGTGAATGGTTCCTTGACGGCAGCGTGCCGAGCGGTTTCGACCTGCCGGACAAGGCCTGTCCGGACTGCGGCGGTAACCTGAAGGGGGAAGGCCAGGATATCCCGTTTGAGACGTTCCTGGGCTTCAAGGGGGATAAGGTTCCCGATATCGACCTTAACTTCTCCGGGGAGTATCAGCCGAATGCCCACAATTTTACCAAAACGATGTTTGGACCTGACAATGTATTCCGGGCAGGCACCATCGGTACAGTAGCTGAGAAGACCGCCTTCGGGTTCACGAAGAAATATGAAGAGCATCACCAGAAACGCTGGCGCGGAGCCGAGATAGGCCGTCTGGCGGCCGGCTGCACGGGTGTGAAGCGCAGTACGGGGCAGCATCCCGGCGGTATCGTTGTTTTGCCGGATTATATGGAGATTGAAGATATTACCCCGGTGCAGTTCCCGGCGGATGATGTTACGGCAGAGTGGAAAACAACCCATTTTGACTATCATGCCTTCGATGCCAACCTGCTGAAGCTCGATATTCTGGGCCATGATGATCCGACCATGATGCGCATGCTGCAGGATCTGACCGGCGTGGACCCGACCACCATTCCGATGAATGATCCGAAGGTGATGAGCATGTTCAACTCCACAGATGCGCTCGGGGTAAGACCGGATCAGATCCGGACCCCTGTAGCCACCTACGGAGTGCCGGAAATGGGGACGAAGTTTGTCCGCCAGATGCTCGTAGAAGCCAAGCCTTCCAGCTTTGCCGACTTGCTGCAGATTTCAGGCTTGTCCCACGGGACCGGCGTGTGGCTGGGGAATGCCCAGGAGCTCATCAAGAACAATACCTGCAACATCAAGACGGTTATCGGCTGCCGTGATGATATCATGCTCTACCTGATTTATAAGGCCGATATGGATGCCAGCCTGGCCTTCAAAATTACGGAAAGTGTGCGTAAAGGGAAGGGGCTTCCTGCCGAGTGGATCGAAGAGATGAAGAAATGCAAGGTGCCGCAGTGGTACATTGATTCCTGTCTCAAAATCCAGTACATGTTCCCGAAGGCGCATGCGGCAGCGTATGTCATCTCTGCAGTGCGGACCGCCTTCTTCAAGCTGTATTATCCGATTGAATATTATGCGACTTACTTCTCTGTCCGTGCCGCTGATTTTGATATTGATCTCTGCTGCAAGGGATATGAGGCTATTGGGCGCCAGATCGTAGAGATCGAGCAAAAAGGCTTCCAGGCGCTGCCGAAGGAAAAAGCGATGCTTCCGGTTCTGGAAATGGCACTGGAGATGACTGCCCGCGGCTTCACCTTCAAAAATATCGATCTGTACCGTTCCGATGCCACCAAATTCACGGTTGACGGCACCAGCCTGATTCCGCCGTTCTCTTCGCTTGCGGGTATTGGTGACAATGCCGCGATCAATATTGCGGCAGCCAAGGATGCCGGCGAATTCCTCTCCATTGAGGACTTCCAGCAGAAATCCAAAGCCAGTAAAACGGTGATTGAGCTGCTGAACGGAATGGGCTGCTTCCGCGGTCTGCCGGAGAGCAACCAGCTGTCATTATTCTAAATTTCGCTGCAAATCATGCTTTGAAATAAGGGAGTCAAGGGCTGGTACTTGTCAGTGCAGACTCACTATGGTATAATTTTTTTGGTAATAATGAGATAAGTCCGTTGTGTAAAGAGTGGGGAAACCCACTCTTTATCTTTGGTATATAGCAAAAGACAAGTTCGTGGAGGTAATCTTCTTTTGAGCACACCCAAATCCAAAATTAAACAGACGGTAGAGCAGCTGCTTGGGTCCTATCTCGAGGACAATGGTTTCGAACTGGTGGACGTTGAATACGTGAAAGAAGGCTCCAATTGGTTCCTGCGCGTATTCGTAGATAAAGAAGGCGGCATCGATATCGATGACTGCGGCACCATCAGCGAATATATCAGCCAGAAGCTGGATGAGAATGATCCGTTTCCCGAAGCTTATTTCCTTGAGGTTTCCTCGCCCGGAGCTGAACGTCCGCTCAAGAAAGCTGCGGATGTTGCCAAAGCGGTTGGCAAGGATGTATATGTAACGGTGTATGAGCCGATTCAAGGACTCAAAGAATTCGAAGGTCGTTTGCTCTCGTTCGAGAACGAGGAACTGCTCATCTCCGCGGGCAAAAAAGAACATCTAGTACCGTACGCCAAGGTCGCCAGTGCGAGATTGGCCATTATTTTTTAACGTCTTGAAAGGGGGACCGGAATTTCATGAGTATGGAGTTTATCGAAGCTATGAATGAACTGGAAAGGGAGAAAGGCATCAGCAAGGATGTGCTGTTTGAAGCCATCGAAGCTGCGCTGATCTCCAGCTATAAACGCAATTTCAATGCGGCGCAGAATGTGCGTGTGGATATGAACCGCAACACAGGCGTAATCAAGGTTTTTGCCCGCAAGCTGATTGTGGAGGAGGTTCTGGACTCACGGACAGAGATTTCTCTGCCGGGAGCCCGGGAGATCAATCCGCATTTCCAGCTGGAGGATATTGCCGAACTCGAGGTTACACCGCGTGATTTCGGGCGCATTGCTGCCCAGACTGCCAAGCAGGTTGTTACACAGCGTATCCGCGAAGCGGAACGCGGACTTATCTATAACGCTTTTATTGACAAGGAAGATGATATTGTTACCGGCCTTGTCCAGCGTCAGGATATGCGCAACATTTATGTGGATCTTGGTAAAATCGAGGCGGTTCTGCCGCTGGGCGAGCTTATGCCGGGCGAGAAGTTCAAGCAGAGCGAGCGTATCAAGGCTTATATCACCAAGGTGGAGAATACGACCAAAGGACCGCAGATCATGCTGTCCCGCAGTCATCCGGGTCTGCTGAAGCGTCTGTTCGAGCTGGAAGTACCTGAGATTTTTGACGGAGTAGTTGAGATTCGTTCCGTTGCCCGCGAAGCCGGCTTCCGTTCCAAAATCGCCGTGTTCTCGCGTAATCCCGAAGTCGATCCCGTTGGTTCCTGCGTAGGCCCAAGAGGTACACGTGTTCAGACCATCGTAACCGAACTTCGCGGCGAGAAGATTGATATCGTACGGTATTCCGAGCTTGTGCAGGAGTATGTGGCCAATGCGCTCAGCCCGTCCAAAGTACTTGAAGTTCAGGTCTTTGAAGCTGAGAAAATGGCGCGTGTCATCGTTCCTGATTATCAATTGTCGCTGGCGATCGGCATCAAGGGGCAGAATGCCCGTCTTGCTGCTAAGCTGACCGGCTGGAAAATTGATATCAAGAGTGAGACTCAGGCAGAGCAGGAATACGGCAGACCCAGAACTTCTAATGATGAAATGCATCAGGATTCCGTCTCCATCGATTAATGAATCTGCTGACTGACGGGAGGCGCTACTATGAAGCAAAGAAAGGTGCCGCTGCGCAAATGCGTTGCCAGCCAAGAGATGATGCCCAAAAAAGAGCTGATTCGCGTGGTGAGAACGCCTGAGGGTGAGGTGCTCATTGACCTGACGGGCAAGAAGTCGGGCCGTGGCGCTTATATCTGCGGTAAACTGGAATACTTTAAGCTGGCACAAAAGACCAAAGCACTTGACCGAGCATTGAAATGTCAAGTGAGTCCTGAAATCTATGCCCAGCTTGCCCGGGATTTTGCATCCGTGGAGGAGCAATTTTTGGCAGCGAAGGATAGTGAGGACAATGAGTAAGACTCTTTCTTATTTAGGGCTTGCGATGAGAGCAGGCAAGATTGTCACCGGCGACGAGGCTGTGCTTAAGGCAGTGCGGTCTTCAGAGGCGAGGCTGGTCGTCCTGGCAGGTGACGCTTCAGATAATACCCAAAAGAAGTTCCGCGATAAGTGCGGGACCTACGATATTCCACTAGTAATCGCATTTCACCGGGATGAACTCGGTGCAAGTATTGGTAAAGACCAGCGCGTAGTGCTGGCCGTTACGGATAAAGGATTCGCGGAAATGATCTCCAGAACGCTTGGAGATACTGTCGGAGGTGGAGTTATTGACTAAAGAAGACAATAAGGATAAACTGCGCGTGTATGAATACGCGAAGTCTCTGAACATGAGCAGTAAAGAAATCATTACAATTCTGAAGCGTTTGAATGTCCCTGTGAATAATCATATGAGTGTCATGGAGAATGGCTCCGTGAACAAAGTTGAACAATTCTTCAAGGACATCAAGTCAAACGCTGCAGCCAAGCGGGACACCGGCACCAGCAGCCGTCCGGTAACCACCGGCGCGGTAACAGCCGAACCCCAAAGTGCTCAGAATGCCAACAAAAATCAACCGGAAAAGCAGGTAGGTATGAACAGTAACCAAAACAACAACCAATCGACGACGTCCCCAAGGCCCCAAAGCGGACAAGATTCCCGCAGAACACAAACAACAGGTACAGCGCAAAATTCACGCCCGCAAGGCAGCTCCACCACTGGCAGCCGCCCGCAAGGCAGCTCCACCACTGGCAGCCGCCCGCAAGGCAGCTCCACCGGCGGCAGCCGTCCGCAAGGCAGCTCCACTGGTGGCAGCCGTCCGCAGGGCAGCTCCACCACTGGCAGCCGTCCACAAGGCAGCTCCACCGGCGGTAGCCGTCCGCAAGGCAGCTCCACCACTGGCAGCCGCCCGCAAGGCAGCTCCACCGGCGGCAGCCGTCCGCAGGGCAGTTCTACCACTGGTAGCCGTCCGCAAGGTCAAGGCGGCGCACCACGTACAGGTGACCGTCCACAAGGTCAAGGTACTGCACCACGCACGGGCGACCGCCCGCAGGGTCAAGGCAACGCAGGCGGAGATTTCTCCCGCGGCGGTGACAGAGGTCCGAAGAAGAATGCTACTGGCGGCAGACCGAACAATAACAGCGGCCAGAAACGTTTTGATGACGGCAAAGGCGGCAACTTCCGCGGCCGTGGCGGCAAGAACAACCGCGGCAGAAACCAGCCGATGGTACACCGTGAGAAGATTGACAACACACCGAAGAAGATTATTGTCCGCGGCAGCATGACGGTTGGTGAAACCGCGAAGCTGCTTCACAAGGATGCTTCGGAAGTGATTAAGAAGCTGATCTCGATGGGCGTTATGGCCACGATCAATCAGGAGCTTGATATCGACACAATCCTGCTTCTGGCCGGCGAGTTCGGTGTAGAAGTAGAAGTGAAGATCCCGGTAGATGAAGACAGCTTCGAAACCGTGGAAGAGAATGATTCCGACGATGATCTGCAGTCCCGTCCACCGGTTGTAACAATCATGGGTCACGTTGACCATGGTAAAACAACCTTGCTCGATGCCATCCGTTCCACGAACGTAACTGGCGGAGAAGCAGGCGGAATTACACAGCACATCGGTGCGTACCAAGTCGAAATCAACCACAAGAAAATCACGTTCCTTGATACACCGGGCCATGAAGCGTTCACCGCTATGCGTGCCCGTGGTGCCCAGGTTACGGATATGACGATTATCGTTGTAGCTGCCGATGACGGTGTTATGCCGCAGACGGTAGAAGCGATCAACCATGCCAAGGCAGCCGGACTTCCGATCATTGTTGCAGTTAACAAGATCGACAAGCCAGGTGCGGACCCTGACAAAGTGAAGCAGGAGCTTACAAGCTATGAGCTGGTTCCGGAAGAGTGGGGCGGCGATACAATCTTCGTCAATCTGTCGGCCAAACAGCGCATCAACCTGGAAGAGCTGCTGGAAATGATTCTGCTCGTTGCTGAAGTAAATGAGTACAAAGCGAACCCGGACAAACGGGCACGCGGTACTGTTATTGAAGCTGAGCTTGACAAAAACCGTGGACCGGTTGCCCGTATTCTCGTACAGAACGGTACGCTGAAAGTCGGCGATGCCTTTGTAGCAGGTAACTGCTTCGGACGCGTACGTGCCATGGTCAATGACAAGGGACGCAAGATCAAAGAAGCAGGACCTTCCACACCAGTGGAAATTACCGGTTTGACTGAAGTGCCGCAGGCGGGCGATCCGTTTATGGCCTTTGAAGATGAGCGCAAGGCCCGTGCGATTGCGGACAGACGTTCGACTACGCAGCGCCAGTCTGAGCTGAACACGAACACCCGTGTAACATTGGATGATCTGTTCAAGCACATCAAGGACGGAGAGATCAAAGATCTCAACGTGATTATCAAGGGTGACGTACAAGGTTCGGTAGAGGCGCTGAAAGGCTCCCTGGCCAAGATCGAGGTTGAAGGTGTTCGCGTGAAGATCCTTCACAGCGGTGCCGGAGCGATTACGGAATCCGACATTACTTTGGCAGCAGCATCCAACGCTATTGTTATCGGCTTCAATGTTCGTCCGGACACCCAGACGAAAGCTGCAGCAGAGCAGGAGAAAGTGGATGTGCGTCTGCATAACATCATCTACAATGTAATCGAAGAAATTGAAAGTGCCATGAAGGGGATGCTTGATCCCATCTACAAAGAGAATGTTATCGGCCATGCTGAAGTGCGCAATGTGTTCAAAATCAGCAAAGTGGGTACCATCGCAGGTTGTATGGTTACTTCCGGCAAAATTGCCCGCAACGCTGAAATGCGCCTGATCCGCAGCGGTATCGTTGTCTTCACAGGCAAGATCGACACCTTGAAACGTTTCAAAGATGATGCCAAAGAAGTGGCGCAGGGTTATGAATGCGGCATAACTTTGGAACGCTATAATGATGTCGTTGAAGGCGACATTATCGAAGCGTTCATTATGGAAACGGTAGAGCGCTAAGCGAAGAGGTGAATATAGATGTCTAAAATCAGAGCCGGACGGGTTGGCGAACAGATTAAGAAAGAACTGAGCCAGCTCATCCAAAGCGGACTAAAGGACCCGCGCGTCGGGTTCGTAACTGTAACTGGCGTAGATGTGACAAACGATTTGTCACAGGCCAAGGTATACCTGAGCGTATTCGGGGACGAGGAGCAGAAGTCAGACTCGCTCAAGGCGATTGAGAAAGCTAACGGCTTTCTCCGCTCGGAGCTTGGCAAAGCAATCCGCCTGCGCCATACTCCTGAGCTGATCTTCAAGATTGACGAATCCGTTGCTTACGGAAGTCATATTGAGAAGCTGCTCGGCGAAATCGGCAAAACCGAATAGAGCTACGGAACATAAAGGAGACGGCGAATGCAGAGCTATGAACAAAGTCTCCAGCAGACCCGTAAGTTTCTGCTGGAACACGACGATTATCTTGTAGTGTCGCATGTTCAGCCGGACGGAGATGCAGTCAGCTCCACCCTCGCGGTGGGCTGGCTTCTCTCATGTCTGGGCAAAAAATATTGTATGCTGAACGAGGGCCAGATTCCGCAGCGTATGGAATATTTATGGCATGCCGATCAAATTATCAATCTGTCTGCTGCGGGCGAACTGCCGCGCCAGTACAGCAATGTCATTTGTGTCGACTGTGCGGATTTTCAGCGTGTAGGACTTACCCAGCGTCATTTCACCAGTGATGCACTTATCGTAAACATAGACCATCATCCCACCAATAATGGTTACGGTGCCGTAACGCTTATCAAGCCAGATGCGGCTGCGACAGCAGAGATTCTGTTCGACCTGCTGAAGACGTTTGAGGTGGAATGGGATATCGATATTGCCACGGCCATTTATACCGGACTCTTAACAGATACCGGCGGTTTCCGCTATAACAACACTTCGCCTAAAGTGATGGCAGCTGTATCCGAACTGCTGGCATTGGGCGTGAATGGACCTGAACTGGCTGAGACCCTGCTTGAAGAGATGACTCTTCCGCAGGTCAAAGTGCTCAACCGGGCACTCAGTACACTGCAGCTCAGTCCTGAAGGGGATATTGCCTGGGTGTATGTTACACCGCAGGATATGCTGGATTGTAATGCGGCCAACGAGGATCTTGAAGGGATTGTCAATTATCCGCGTAATATCCGCGGGGTTGAAGTGGGCATTCTGTTCAAGGTAATTGATGAGCATGCGGTGAAGGCCAGCCTGCGTTCAGCAGGTAAGGTCGATGTCGCGGCGCTGGCGCAGGTCTTCGGCGGCGGCGGGCACACGCGTGCTGCAGGAGCCCGCATTACCGGAAGTCTTGAAGAGGCGGTAGCGCAGGTGCTTGAGGAGGTTAAACGTCATCTATGAGTGAACTTACAGGTGTTCTGGCCGTATATAAGCCGGCAGGGTTCACTTCACATGATGTTGTGGCCAAGGCGCGGCGGATTCTCGGCATGAAGCGGATAGGACATACCGGTACACTTGATCCCCAGGTGACCGGAGTGCTGCCGCTGTGCCTGGGACGGGCCACGCGGGTGGTTGAGTACATCCAGGAGCTTCCCAAGGAGTATGTTGCTACGCTGCGGCTGGGATTTGCCAGTGATACAGAGGATTTAACAGGGACGATTACGGAATCAGTTGAAGAGGTTCAGGTTACGGAAGCTGAAGTGCTGGCTGTCCTGAATTCCTTCAAAGGTGTGATTTCACAGGTTCCCCCAATGTATTCAGCAGTGAAGGTGGATGGTAAGCGTCTGTACGAGCTGGCCAGAGAAGGCAAGACGGTGGAACGTAAGAGCCGTGAAGTGGAAATTTATGAGATTGAAATGCAGGATATGGTCTGGAGCGGCAATTATCCCGATATCACATTCCGGGCATTATGCTCCAAAGGAACGTACATCCGTACCCTATGCGTGGATATCGGGCGTGCGCTTGGAGTGCCGGGGGTGATGGTGAAGCTGGAGCGGACCATGTCGGCAGGGATATCTACCAGTCATTGCCTGACCCTGGAGCAAATTGCCGAACATAAGGAAGCAGGTACGCTGGAAGAGCATTTAATTGCCGCCGATGAGGCGATTTCGCATTTGCCCAGACATACCGTAGCCGAGGAGAAGAAGAAAGCCGCCCTGCAAGGGCAGCGACTATCGCTCCGCTTTGTGGCACCTGAAGTGAAGAGCAACGGAGATTTCCGGCTCTATGATCTGCAAGGGGAGTTTCTGGGCATCTATGCTTTAGAAGCTACTGGTGCAATTGCTCCTGTTAAAGTGTTCGCACAGGCTTAAATTTAATTTATTTTTGAATGTAGGTGAGAAACAGCGTGAGAACCGTAACCTTAAGCTATCCAATGTTGCCGGAGACGGCAGCAGAGTGGGCGCAGCCTCAAGTAGTCGCCCTGGGGCAGTTCGACGGACTGCACCGCGGACATGCCAGCGTCATAACATCTGCTGTAGCTCTTGCCCGCCAGGCAGATGTACCTGCAGCTGTCATGACCTTTTATCCCCATCCTAAGGATGTTATGGGTAAGGGTGATTATGAAGGATATTTGACACCTTCCAGGGACAAGCAGGAGCTGCTTGCCGGGATGGGCGTTGATATTTTATATATTATTGCATTTAATGAAGAACTCTCCCGGGTTAGCCCGGTGGACTTTGTCTCTGTAATGCTGCTGCCGCTGCAGATTGTAACCGCCGTTGTCGGTTTCGACTTCCGGTTCGGCTACAAGGGTGAAGGTGATGCGGATACGCTTCGGGAGCTGGGGCAGGGTGTTATGAATGTAGAAACGGTCTCCCCGTTTCTTCTCGAAGGGGAGAAGGTCAGCAGCTCCGGCATCCGCAAGTGCCTGCTGACCGGTGAACTGGATAAAGCCAATGCCTGGTTTGGACGTTGTTATCACCTGCGCGGAATTGTAGGTCATGGAGAGAAGCGGGGCCGGACCATCGGATTTCCAACGGCCAACCTGCAGCTCGAAGACCGCTATGTCATTCCGGCCAAAGGCGTGTATGCCGTCAAGGTATTTTACAAGGAAGACGTATTGTACGGTGTGATGAATGTCGGCGTGAAGCCTACGTTTCATGACGGGATGATTGCTCCAAGCTTCGAAGTGCATCTGTTTGATTTTGCGGGAGATATATACGGGCAGGAGCTTAAGGTAGAGCTGGTCTCCTTTATCCGTTCTGAACGCAAGTTTGAGTCCATCCAGGCCTTAATCGCCCAGATCGGCGCAGATGCCGAGACAGCCAAAGGACTTCTGGGATATCATTCCTAATCTTTCCCGGACATGCCGTTTACTTTTGTCTTTGAAGGTGCTATACTGATTAACGTTGCTGGAATGACAGCAGCATAACCTTAGCTTGGTTGCTTGTTCTCACCGACGGTGACGAGGCTACTGGCGATTATAATGAAGGAGGTGAACAGGATGGCATTGACTCAAGAACGTAAACACCAATTGATCGACGAGCACAAAACTCACGAATCCGATACTGGATCCCCTGAGGTGCAAGTTGCTATCCTTACGGAGAACATCGTTAATTTGACTGACCACTTGCGTACGCACAAGAAGGATCATCATTCCCGTCGCGGACTGCTGAAGATGGTTGGACAACGTCGTAAACTGCTGGCGTATTTGAAGAACAAAGACATCAGACGTTACAGCGCCCTGATCGAAAAACTGGGATTGCGTCGTTAATATTCCATAAGTAGAGCCCTAAAGCAGCCTGGTTGTATACCGTATGTCCTTCTTACGAGCGACAGCGGGACAGCCGGGTTGCTTTTTGAAAATTTAGGGTAAACTTTTACAGTAGATAAGTGGATATTATTCGCAAAAAACGGCTAGATCACCTCATGGAGGACAAGCCGTTTTTGCTTGTAGAACATACAGAACAAAATTACTATCATTCAAGGAGGGGTTTTATGGAACAACGTGTGGAAATGCAGCTGGGCGGAAGACGCCTTGTGCTGGAAACAGGCCGTCTGGCCAAACAAGCGAACGCAGCCGTTATGGTGCGGTACGGAGATACTTCAGTATTGTGTACGGTTACAGCATCCAGTGAGCCTAAAGATCTGGATTTCTTCCCGCTTACGGTGAACTATGAAGAAAGATTATACGCAGTGGGTAAAATCCCGGGCGGATTCATCAAGCGTGAAGGACGTCCAAGTGAAAAGGCGATCCTGTCGAGCCGTCTGACCGACCGTCCGATTCGTCCATTGTTCCCGGAAGGGTTCCGCAATGACGTGCAAGTCTTGAACCTGGTTATGAGCGTGGATCAGGACTGTGCGCCTGATATCGCAGCTATGATCGGTACTTCTGCTGCTCTGAGTATTTCCGATGTGCCTTTCAACGGTCCAATCGGGGGCGTAGCTGTAGGCCGTATTAATGGTGAATTCATCATCAACCCTGATGTAGCCCAGCAGGCAATCAGCGATATTTATGTCGTTGTAGCCGGTACTAAGGACGCTATCATGATGGTGGAAGCTGAAGCCAATGAAGTCACTGAAGATGTAATGCTTGAAGCGATCATGTTCGGACATGATGAAGTCCGCAAGATCGTAGCTGTGATCGAGCAGCTCGTCGCCGTTGCCGGCAAAGAAAAGATGGCTGTGAAGCTGCATGCGGTTAACGCTGATGTAAACGCACAGGTTCGCGCTTACGCAGAGAGCCGTCTGGTTGACGCCGTGAAGATTGCCGAGAAGCATGCCCGTCAGGATGCTATCGATCTGGTTAATAATGAAACGGTGGAGTATTTCGCAGAGAAATACATAGAGACACCAGAACTTCTTAAAGATGTTAAGGAAGTGCTGCATGATATCGTCAAGGACGAAGTAAGACGTCTGATCACGCATGATAAGGTACGTCCGGATGGCCGTAAGCTGGATGAGATTCGTCCGATTGAATGCGATACAGCGCTGCTGCCGCGTACACACGGTTCCGGTCTGTTCACACGCGGACAAACACAGATCCTTAGCGTTTGTACACTGGGCGCGCTGGGGGATGTACAGATTCTTGACGGAATCGATCCGGCTGAAACCAAGCGCTTTATGCATCATTACAACTTCCCTCCGTTCAGCGTAGGGGAAGCCCGTCCGCTGAGAGCACCGGGACGCCGCGAAATCGGCCACGGCGCACTGGGTGAACGCGCATTGTCCAAAGTGATTCCAAGTGAAACTGAATTCCCGTACACCATCCGTCTGGTATCGGAAGCCATTGAATCCAATGGTTCGACTTCCCAGGCGAGCATCTGTGCCAGTATCCTGGCGATGATGGATGCAGGGGTGCCCATCAAGGCGCCGGTTGCAGGTGTTGCTATGGGTCTGATCAAAGACGGAGAGCATGTCTCCATCCTGACAGATATTCAGGGTATGGAAGATCACCTCGGCGATATGGACTTTAAGGTAGCGGGAACAGCGGAAGGCGTAACGGCGATTCAGATGGATATCAAAATCGACGGCATCGACCGTAAAATTCTGCAGGATGCGCTCCAGCAGGCCAAAGAAGGACGTATGTTCATCTTGGGTAAAATGAATGAAGCGATCTCTGCGCCAAGAACAAGCCTGTCCAAATATGCTCCAAAAATCATTATCATCAACATCAATCCGGACAAAATCCGCGATGTTATCGGTGCTGGCGGTAAGATCATTAACAAAATCATTGAAGAAACCGGCGTAAAGATCGACATCGAACAGGATGGCCGTGTCTTCATCGGCTCCTCCAACGAAGAGATGATCCAGAAGGCCCGCGGCATTATCGAAGGTATTGTGCGTGAAGTACAGGTCGGCGAAATCTATGTCGGTACAGTTAGACGTATCGAGAAATTCGGCGCATTCGTTGAACTGATTCCGGGTAAAGACGGCCTCGTGCATATTTCCCAGCTGTCCACAGAACGTGTGGCTAAAGTGGAAGATGTTGTTGCCATCGGCGATACCATTACCGTTAAGGTAACCGAAATCGATCAGCAGGGCCGCGTCAATCTGTCGCGCAAAGCTGTGCTGACTTCGGAAAGCGGAGCGAAGGCGTAAGAAATAGCCTCGCCTGCGGTTTTCCGGTAATCTAATTAAATGTATGAGGAAGAGACAGAAGCATTACCGTTCTGGCTCTTTTTTTCTAGCAATTAACCGGCAGTACTCAGCTGCGGATTGTATATGGCAGTGGGCTACACTCTATGCGTTTATGCATATTCGGCGTTTGTCATACATAGGCTGGGACAAAGCGTCCTTGCACTTCTACCCTTGTGCCGGGACGGATCAGACCGTTTCTGCCGGGGAGGAAAGACGTCAATGAAGACGGACAAAGCAGCGCTTGTGCTGGCCTGCATTGCAGTAGTAATCGGGATCGGCAGCACGAATGGACCGGTCAAAGAGATGATTGCCGGGCTTAAGCCGCAGGCTGATAAGGCCGTGCTGAGCTATGCGCCAAAGCAAACGAACGATGAATTGCGCGCGCAGATTGCCGGCAAGGCAGCGGAGCTGAATGCGCAGCCTGTTGATGCTGTCGTTGACCGGGTGTGGAAAGCCATACCGGGGTACAACGGTCTTGAGGTGGATGTGGAGGCAACCTACCGGAACGCGCTTTTGCGGGGGCCGGCGGACAGCCTCAAACTGGTGTACCGCCAGACAGAGCCGAAGGTATCGCTGAGTGATCTGGGAGCGC
Source organism: Paenibacillus phytohabitans (assembly GCF_013141775.1). GTDB lineage: Bacteria > Bacillota > Bacilli > Paenibacillales > Paenibacillaceae > Paenibacillus_AQ > Paenibacillus_AQ phytohabitans. The sequence continues at coordinate 347,616 of NZ_WHOB01000016.1, read as the reverse complement.
AGCCGATCTACCGGGGCAATCCGGCCAAGCCGATGGTGTCGCTGATGATTAATGTAGCGTGGGGGAACGAGTATATTGTGCCGATGCTGGATATTCTGGATGCGGAGAAGGTCAAGGTGACCTTTTTTCTGGATGGAAGCTGGCTTAGTCATAACAAGGAGCTTGCAGCCGAAATGCTGAAGCGCGGACATGAAGTGGAGAACCACGCCTATACCCATCCCAACATGAGTACACTCAGCCGCGCGCGGGCAACGGCCGAGATTGAGAAGACACAGAAGCTGCTGAAGGATAGCCTGGGGGTAACCAACAAATGGTTTGCTCCGCCTTCAGGAGATTTTAATCAGCAGACGGTGGAGATTGCAGCCTCACTGGGACTAAAAACGGTATTATGGACACTTGATACGGTCGATTGGCGCCATCCTTCTCCTGATTCGGTTATTGCCAAGATCAGCAGCAAAGCGGAGCCCGGAACCCTGGTACTGATGCACCCTACAGACTCCTCTTCCCAAGCACTGAGGGGAATGATCCGCGGGATTAGAGCCAAGGGTCTGCAGCTGGGAACCGTCAGTCAGACACTCTCAACAGAGCGTATTACACCTCCGGAAGTTGAGTGAACGGACTATTTCTGATAGGATAAGAGGCGCGAATAATAAATACAGACAGATACAGGGGCTGTGCCAGGAGGATTTTACATTGGACAAAATATTATTATCGAACGGACTTCGGGTGGTTACCGAGAAAATCCCGACCGGAAGATCCGTATCCTTCGGAATCTGGGTCAAGACGGGCTCACGCAATGAGAACCCGCTGAACAACGGGATTTCCCATTTCATCGAGCATATGCTCTTCAAGGGGACTGACCGGTACAGCGCGAAGGAGATCGCCGAACAGTTTGATGCGATTGGCGGCAACGTCAACGCGTTTACCTCGAAGGAATATACATGCTATTATGCCAAAGTGCTGGATGAGCATCTGCCGATTGCTGTGGATGTGCTGGCGGATATGTTTTTCCGTTCACGGATGGATGCCGAAGAGCTGGCCAAGGAGAAGAATGTCATTCTGGAGGAAATCTCCATGTGCGAGGACACGCCGGATGATCTGGTCCATGAGCTGATGTGTGCCGCTGCCTACGGCGAACACCCGCTGGCTTACACAATACTCGGACTCAAGGAACGTCTGCTGGAAATGACGCCGGATGACCTGCGTGCATACATGAAAGAGCAGTATACGATCGAGAATACAGTCATCAGTGTAGCCGGAAATATTAATGACGGGCTGATTGAGTTGCTGGAGCAGCATTTTGGCTCGTTCGCGAACCACGGTGAATCGCCTTCGCTGACTGAACCGGATTATCAGGGGGAACTGGTCTTCCACAAGAAGAAAACAGAGCAGAATCACATCTGCATCTCCTTGCCCGGTGTGAAGAGCGGCGGCCCGCTGCAGTATCCCATGGCTCTCTTAAACAATGCCTTCGGCGGCGGCATGAGCTCGCGGCTGTTCCAGGAAATCCGTGAGAAGCGCGGTCTGGCGTACTCCGTATTTTCATATCACAGTGCCCAGGCCGACAGCGGCTTGTTCACCGTATATGCCGGCACAGCGCCGAAGCAGACCAAAGAAGTTACCGAGCTGATCAAAGAAATGCTGCACGATCTTGCTGTGAACGGCCTGAGTGAGGATGAACTCCGCAAAGGTAAGGAGCAGCTGAAAGGCAGTCTGATCCTGAGTCTGGAAAGCACCAGCAGCCGGATGAACCGGATGGGCAAAAACGAGCTGATGCTTGGACGGCAGGATACCCTCGATGAGATGATTGCCAAAATAGGGGCTGTGACCATGGAGGATATCAATGCGCTGCTGGACTTTATGTTCGCGCAGCCGTTATCTCTGGCTATGGTAGGCTCAACAGATAAAGCGATAGCCAATGTTAGGAGAGATGATCTTGTCTTATTACGTTCAAATTAACAAGCTTCCCGGGAATGAGGATGTGCTGCTGCCCTGCAAAATGTCCGAACAGGCCTCGGGATATGACCTGTATGCCGCTGTAGTAGAGGCTGTGGTGCTTGCTCCGGGCGAGCGGGCATTAATCCCCACTGGAATCTCACTCGCTATGCCGGACGGGCTGGAGGCGCAGATCCGTCCGCGCAGCGGCCTGGCACTGAAGCACGGTATCACCTGCCTGAATACCCCGGGTACCATCGATGCGGATTACCGTGGTGAGATTAAGGTGCTGCTGATCAACCTGGGTCAGGAGCCGTTTGCGATTGCCCGCAATGAGCGGATTGCCCAAATGGTATTCCAGGCTGTGCCATCTGTAACGCTGGTGGAAGTCGGTGAGCTCTCTGAAACGGAGCGCGGCGCCGGCGGCTTTGGACATACGGGTAAATAATTAGCGCGATCAATATTTATGATTAATTTAAAAAGCTTGCGGAACTGCACCTTCCTGGTGCGTAACCGCAAGCTTTTTTTATATTTTGTCATATGCTTAGATGCTTTAGCTTCTATTTGGCTGAGCCGTTAGTCTGTCTTGCGCAGCTATCTCATACTGCTTCTCCCGCGGGGCATCCCGGCGATCGATAATATCCTGAACCGTTATATAGGCTTCGATATCAGGGGGAATTGCATTAGCCGGATCGCGGCTGGGGTCGGGGAGGGTGGATTTTAAATTTTTAGCTGATTACAGATTGAGTATTGCAGAAACTCAGTGATTTATATCGGCGCTGGCTGGAATTCATCTCCGCTCTTCACCCATCTGCACCACACGGCATAAGATGCTCTATAGTCGAATGTGTATGTGGAAAGGAGCGTCATCCCTATGCTTACTGGCATCAGGATCGTGTTCCTGGGCGGGGACGCGAGACAAATTGAAGTGATTCGGAAATGTGTGGAAATGGATGGGTCGGTAAGCGCTGCCGGATTCGATAAGTGGGATGCCCCAAGCCCGGGGGTTAACCTGGAACAAATGTCGGCAGAATTACTCAGCAGCGCAGATGTGCTGGTGCTGCCGGCTGTCGGCTGCGATGATGAAGGTTATATTAATGCGGTATTCGCTTCAGAACGCCTTCAGCTCCTGGAAGAGCATATTGCTGCGCTGCCGTCCCGGGCTATCGTGTATACCGGCATGGCCAAAAGCTATTTGCGCGGCCTGTGTGCCAGACATTCACTCAAGCTGGTGGAGCTGCTGAACCGGGACGATGTGGCCATTTACAATTCAATCCCCACAGCTGAGGGTGCACTGGTTATGGCCATACAGAATACCGATTTCACCATCCATGGTTCTACCTCCATGGTGCTCGGAATGGGCAGGACGGGATTCACCATGGCCAGGGCACTGCAAGGCATGGGTGCAAGTGTAAAAGTTGGTGTAAGGAAACAGGAGCATTACGCAAGGGCAGAGGAAATGGGCTGGAAGCCGTTTATGACCGGAGATCTGCTGCTTCACGTACCGGAAGCGGATCTGATCTTCAATACCATTCCAAGCATGATTATTAACGCACAGGTTCTATCGCGTCTTCAGCGGCACTGCGTGATCATCGATCTGGCTTCCGCACCGGGCGGGTGCGATTTCCGCTATGCCGAGAAGCGCGGGATCAAGGCGATGCTGGCACCGGGACTTCCCGGTATTGTGGCCCCCAAGAGCGCCGGAATCATTATGGCTAATGCACTGGTACAGTCGTTATCAGGCGAGACTTCAATCAGGGGGGACGAATAAATGGATTGGCATGGAAAAACAGTTGGTTATGCAATTACCGGCTCTCACTGCACCTTTGCCGAGGTAATGCCGCAGATTCAGCGGTTCATGGATGGCGGCGCCAACGTGGTGCCGATTGTATCGGCATCTGTGCTGAACACGGATACGCGCTTTGGCACATCGGAAAATTGGTTAAAACAGTTGAAAGATATAACGGGGAATGATATCATTTCTACAATTGTTGAAGCGGAACCGCTGGGTCCTTCGAAGCTGCTGGATGTACTTACGATTGCTCCCTGCACAGGGAACACAACAAGCAAACTGGCGAATGCCATGACGGACAGTCCGGTGCTGATGGCTGCCAAATCGCAGATGCGCAACGGGCGTCCGCTGGTGCTGGCGATCTCCACCAACGATGGACTGGGCCTGAATGCGGCGAATATTGCTAAGCTGCTGGTAACTAAAAATATTTATTTTGTGCCATTCGGCCAGGATAATCCGGTTGCTAAGCCTAACTCGCTTGTGGCCCGGATGGACCTTATTCCTGAGGCTTGTTATGCAGCCCTGCAAGGCAGCCAGCTGCAGCCTATGATTATCGAACGGTTTCATTCAGCATAGCATTTCGGCTCTTCACAGCAGCCAAGCACATACGTAACATATCTGCCGTCCTCATCCTGAGGGCGGTTCAACACTTTATTCAGCAGGTTAAGGCTGGAGCATTGATCAGGGTTGAGGAAAGGGGCATCTTCCTTATGCTTACTGGCATCAGGATCGTATTCCTGGGCGGGGACGCAAGACAGCTCGAAGTGATCCGCAGATGCGTAGAGATGAATGCGGCAGTAAGTGCCGCGGGGTTCGACCAGTGGGAGACTCCGGTTCCGGGGGTGAGTATGGAACCAATGACCGCAGAACTGCTCGGCACAGCCGATGTGCTGGTGCTGCCCGTGGCAGGATGCGACGAGGAAGGAAAGCTTAACGCGCTGTATTCCTCCGGTCCGCTGCAGCTGCTGGACGAACATATCGCGGCGCTGCGGGCAGATTGTATAGTATATACTGGTATGGCCAAAGATTATTTGCGTGCCTTGTGTACCAGGCATTCACTGAAACTCGTGGAGCTGCTGGACCGGGATGATGTGGCGATATACAATTCCATTCCTACAGCGGAAGGCGCGCTGGTTATAGCCATTCAGAACACCGATTTCACCATACATGGCTCCAATTCAATGGTGCTGGGCATCGGCAGAACCGGCTTCACGATGGCCAGGACCCTGCAAGGCCTTGGAGCCAGGGTATCCGTGGGGGTCAGGAAGCAGGAGCATTATGCCCGCGCAGAAGAGATGGGCTGGAAGCCTTTTATGACCGGAGCATTGCAGCTTCATGTGGAAGAGGCTGATCTGATCTTCAATACTATTCCCGGTATGATGCTTACGGCGGAGGTTCTATCGTGTCTGCCCGGGCATTGCGTAATTATCGACCTGGCTTCGGCTCCGGGCGGCTGTGATTTCCGGTACGCGGAGAAGCGCGGGATTAAGGCAATTCTGGCTCCGGGCCTTCCAGGAATTGTCGCTCCGGCAAGTGCTGGGAAGATTATGGCTGGTGCATTGCTGCAGTCGATTTCGGACGAGGTTCTGCATACGCTAGGCAATGAATGAATGGTTAGAGATTAACACTTGGATTCAGTATTTCAAGGTATGCACCCAGCGCAGCAAGAGCCGTTTTCTATGAAGGTAACAGCTATTCTGCGTATTTATCAGCGCTTGCTTAGAGAAGTAATGGAGGAATTATAAATGGGTATTTTGGTGCAAAAATTCGGCGGAACCTCGCTCTCCACACCGGTGGCCAGAGAACATGTAATCCGTCATGTCAAACGGGAGCTGGCCAGCGGGTTCAGCCTGGTGGTTGTAGTCTCGGCAATGGGCCGCAAAGGGGAGCCTTATGCTACAGATACACTGCTGGATCTGGCGGCACAAAGCGGGAACTCGCTGCCCGACCGCGAGCGTGATCTGCTGATGTGCTGCGGGGAGATTATCTCGGCGGCCAACCTCTGCGGACTGCTGGAGCAGGAAGGGATCCGTTCTACCGTGCTTACGGGGGCGCAAGCCGGATTCGTGACAGATAGCAGCTACGGCAATGCAAGAATTCTCGATGTGCGGACAGAACGCATTCTACGCGAACTGCGTGAGCATAAAGTAGTAATAGTAACCGGGTTCCAGGGTCAAACCGAAGCCGGTGATTTCACAACCCTTGGCCGCGGAGGAAGCGATACTTCGGCAACAGCGCTCGGTGCTGCACTGCGTGCGGATATGGTGGATATTTATACCGATGTTGACGGCATTCTGACCGCTGATCCGCGGATTGTCGAAGATGCGAAGCAGCTTACTTATGTCAGTTATACGGAAATCTGCAATATGGCCTATCAGGGAGCCAAGGTTATTCATCCCCGGGCTGTAGAAATCGCTATGCAGGCTCAGATTCCGGTACGTGTACGGTCAACGTTCTCCGAAGCGGAAGGGACGCTTGTTACCCATCCTGAAGGCTTCAGCGATGTTTCGCACGGAGTCGTTGACCGTTTTGTCACGGGCGTTGCGTATGTCAGCAACATTACACAGATCTCCGTGGAATGTCCGGACGGCAACGGAACAGGCGTACAGCTGCAGATTTTCAAAAGCATGGCGGATAATGGAATCAGCGTAGACTTCATTAATGTGACTCCATCCGAGGCTCTGTACACTGTGTTTGATGACAAATCGGAGAAAGCAATCTCTGTGCTGCAGGAGCTGGGGCTGCGTCCTAGGAGCTTGTCCGGTTGTGCGAAGGTATCCGTTATCGGCGGAGGCATCAATGGGGTGCCGGGAATCATGGCCCGTATTGTTGAAGCGCTCAGCTCGCAAAATATTCAGATTCTGCAATCCGCAGACTCCAATACAACGATTTGGGTTCTTGTGAAGAAGGAAGATATGGTGCAGTCGGTTCGCGCCCTGCATGCCAAGTTTGAATTGCACCGCTGACAAGGAGGAATTCAAAGTGGATTTCGGAAGACTAATAACCGCAATGGTAACCCCGTTTGACGGGGACGGAGAAATCAACTGGGAAGCAACTTCAAGGCTTGTCGATTACCTGATAGAAGAACAGAAATCCGCTGCGCTGGTAGTCTGCGGAACAACGGGTGAATCGCCTACCTTAACCGATGATGAGAAGCTGAAGCTGTTTTCTTTTGTCAAAAAGCAGGCAGGCGGACGCTGCAAAATCATCGCCGGAACCGGCAGCAACAGTACCAGACATTCCATCGAGCTCACGAAGGAAGCCGAGAAAATCGGCGTGGACGGTGTGCTTCTGGTCGTCCCTTATTACAACAAACCTAATCAGGAAGGGCTCTACCGGCATTTCTCGTCCATTGCCGCCGAGACTTCGCTGCCTTGCATCTTATACAATGTACCAAGCCGCACTACGGTGAGCTTAAGTGTCTCAACCACACTGCGTCTGGCCGAGATTCCGAACATTGTCGCTACGAAGGAATGCGTCTCTGTGGATCAGATCACCCTGATTGCCTCGGCCTGCCCGGATGATTTCCATGTCTACTCAGGGGATGATTCTGCGGGTCTGGCCACGCTTGCTGTGGGCGGCCACGGTATTATCAGCGTAGCCAGCCACATTGTCGGGGCGCAGATGCTGGAGATGATCGAAGCCTTCACTTCCGGGAATGTCCGCCGTGCCGGTGAGCTCCACCGGACGCTGTTTCCTGTGTTCAAGGGGTTGTTCGAATGCCCGCAGCCGCTGCCGAATCCTTCGGCGGTGAAATATGCGCTGGGTCTGCGCGGGATTGACGTAGGTTCAGTCCGGCTGCCGCTGGTTTCTCCGACGGAAGAGGAAGCAGCTTTTATTGCAGCTTTACTGAAATAGGTATCAATCCAGTATTTCTTAAGCAGATATATATCGCTAACCGTCCGCTCTACAGAGCGGGCGGTTTTTTATTTTGTCAGATCCGTATAAAGACTATGTAAAAAAACGCAAGCCATATACCGCTTTTTTGCTTGTCTTTTCCTCAAATAATGGCTGTTTGTTAAGGAAAGAATAGGACTAGGATCAGGATGACTTGTCTTTTGCCAAAAAAATCATGTATAATGTCCTTAAGTGATTCGGTGCGGTTAAAATAAAATATGCGGTAATCTTCCGTCAATGTAATTTTACATTGTGAGACAGGATAGGTCCTTGGATAAGTCTGTGCTAAACATGCCGGATTTTCGCGCGAGGGGCGCGGTGATGAAATTTTGACGGCGTTTGCCCGCTTCAAGACGATATTACTGCCCGGTTCGGGAGTTTCGCCTTGCGCAATTATACAGACTTATCGGAATTTCTTTGTCGAATAAGGAAAGTTAACAGCAATTTGAAGAAAGTCTACAGCGCCGCTGAAATAATTGAAGCTCATTGTTTACAAATAAAAGTATGACGTCCAACATCATAGGAGGGTTAGATTCATTTGTCGAAAAAAAACAACAACGATAAATTGTCGATATTCGCATTAGGCGGAGTCGGCGAGATCGGAAAAAACATGTACGTTATTCAGTACGGCAACGACATTGTAGTCGTGGATGCCGGTCTGAAATTCCCGGAAGAAGATATGCTCGGTATTGATATTGTAATACCTGACATCTCGTACCTGACTGAGAACCGTGACAAAGTAAGAGGGATTGTGCTTACCCACGGACATGAGGATCACATTGGCGGATTGTCTTATGTGCTCAAGAACCTGAATGTTCCTGTCTATGGAACAAGACTTACACTTGGCCTTGTGGATAACAAGCTCAAGGAAGCGAACCTGCTGGGTGAAACCAAACGAATTCTGATCAACGAAGATTCGGAAATTGAGCTTGGCACCTCGCTTAAGGTAACATTCTTCAGAACCAACCACAGTATTCCTGATTCCGTCGGTGTATGCATCGAGACGCCGGAAGGCAATGTTGTCCACACAGGTGACTTCAAATTCGACCACACGCCAGTTAACGGTCAATTTGCGAACCTGCACCGGATGGCCGAAATCGGATCGAAGGGTGTGCTTGCACTGCTGTCTGACAGTACCAATGCCGAAAAGCCGGGCTTTACACCTTCGGAGAAGAATGTCGGTATTGTTCTGGAAGATATTTTCCGTAAAGCTGAACAGCGTGTAGTAGTAGCAACCTTTGCTTCCAACGTGCACCGTATCCAGCAGGTGGTGAATGCAGCAGAATCGACAGGCCGCAAGATTACTGTAATCGGACGCAGTATGGTTAACGTAGTTTCCATTGCTTCCGAGCTCGGTTACCTGTACATTCCTGACGGTATGCTGATTGAACCGGAAGAAATGAACAGAATGGCCGGCAACCGTGTAGTTGTGCTTTGCACAGGCAGCCAGGGCGAACCAATGTCCGCGCTGACCCGTATGGCGCGCTCCAGTCACCGCAAGGTAGACATTATGCCAGGCGATACTGTTATTATTGCAGCTACACCAGTACCGGGTAATGAGAAGTATGTAGGCCGTACCATTGATGAACTGTTCCGTCTTGGCGCCAATGTAATTTACAGCGGCTCCAACTCCGGTGTTCACGTATCCGGTCACGGCAGCCAGGAAGAGCTGAAGCTGATGCTCAACCTGATGAAGCCGAAATTCTTCATTCCGATTCACGGTGAGTTCCGTATGCAGCGCAGACATGCAATTCTTGCAGAGTCCGTTGGTGTAGAACCAAGCAACATCTTCATCACAGAGCTTGGCGAAGTGATTGAAATTTCCGGAGGAGCAGCACGCAGAGCCGGCAAGGTTACTGCAGGCAACGTGCTCATTGACGGACTTGGTGTCGGCGATGTCGGCAATATCGTACTGCGTGACCGTAAGCTCTTGTCCCAGGACGGAATTCTGGTTGTAGTGGTAACACTCAGCAAGCAGAATGGAGCTATTGTCTCCGGACCGGATATCATTTCCCGCGGATTTGTCTACGTGCGGGAGTCTGAAGGTCTCCTGGACGAAGCTAACCGGATTGTATCCGGTACGCTGCAGCGTCTGATGAGCGAGAAGGTCAATGAGTGGGCTTCTCTGAAGACCAGTGTCAAAGACTCGCTTGGCCGTTTCCTCTACGAGCAGACACGCCGCAGACCGATGATCCTGCCGATTATCATGGAAGTATAATTCAAAGCTTCATTTAGAATATATGCAGGGCAATAGCCCCTTCTCCCCGGAAATATTGGACGGTTTCCTGGGGAGGAGGGGCTTTTTGTGCAGCCATAAGATTTTTTGCCAGCGGACACAACATTTAAGAAGCTCAATCGTTATACTGCCAAGGGGGTGTGAAAGTGGGGGCTGGAAACAAAGAGCAGCTGCTCCAATCCAAAATGGCAGAAATACGCAGATATTTAATCCGGCTGGGTGCCGGAAGTGCAGATGCGGAAGACATCGTACAGGATACAGTATACAAAGCCTTGCTGTATATTGACGGGATTGACGGCCATAAGTACAGTGCCTGGCTCTATAAGGTAGCGATTAACAGCTATTATGATCTATGCCGGAGGCAGACACGGTTCCGGTATTCTGATGAAATGGAGGATTATGAAGCGCCGGAGAGCGAACTTCCGGAGTCCATCCTGCTGCAGCAGGAGCAAAAAATGCTGATTGAGAAGATCCTCGGCAGGATGAACCCGGCGAACCGCCAGCTAATTCTGCTGAAGTATGAAATGGAGTTCTCTTATAAACAAATTGCTGCGCTTCTGGGAGTCTCAGAAGGGATAGTAAAGGCTTCCTTATACCGTGCCAGACAGCAGTTTCAACATATTTATGGAGGTGAGGCTGAATGACAGCCCCATGGGATGGACAAGAGGATCAGAATTTGGCCCAAACACTGAAAAAAGCCAAACGCAAAAGCTTAATCCGCAGTATTGTTATTTCGCTGCTGGTTACTATTCTTACACTGACCGCCATATTCTTCGGTGCGGCGAAGCTGATGGAGCGCCGGTCCGCAGAGGCCCATTATAGCGAGTGGAGATATTTAATGATCAGCAGTCCCAATGAATATCCTTCAGGCTTTAGGGATAACCGTGGATTTTTGTCGGGAGTACTGGAGATGAGCACTTACAAAATCATTGAAGGTGTACCCGTCCCATGGAATGAGAAATGGTTCAATTACAACGAGTGGTGGTTTCCTTTTGCCACTGGCGCTTATGGCGGCACAACCAATCTGCAGGAGTCAGTGCCCCCGGGAAATCCGGACAGCCAGGTGTTCAGACGGCAGTATAACCCGCATAACGGTCAGAAGGAGATGGCTTACTACATTCCAGGTGTGGAATATAGTGGTGCTATTCTGAATGACCTTAACCTGCTTACCAGAATGGAACCGGAGGAGCTGGCGGAGATGGCGCTGTCTTTTGACAAACCCTATTCCTTTGAAGAGGTGAAAAGCATGCTTCCCCGGGAGGTCAGACCCGTATGGTATTGGGTGGATACCTATGATGAATCCTCCTGGTTCAATCTGAAACCTCATGAGGACGGGGAGGGTGTAATGGTGAATCCGCAGCCGATGTCATCTTCCGCAGGCGTATACGGCTTTGGAACGGGGCCAAACAGCGACGAGGTACTGCCGGAGGACTTTCTCGGAATGCTTCAAACGGGACTCCAGCATAAGGATTATTACAGCGAGTATAAGCGGATCAGCCGGTACCTCACAAAGGATAAGGCTGAGCCTGACGCTTCAGATATCCGGATTCTGGGAGTTGTTGTCACCGGCTCTGCCGCAGGTCTGAAGAGCTTGAATGGACAACCCTATATCCGGGGGGCAGTGCTTGGTGCCGTAACAGATCCCTATTAACATGAACAAACACAGACTCATATTTTATAACCGGATCTGCATAAGGGAGTCCCCCGGAATGTAATACTACCAGAAGATAGTATGGCTGCAGCGGATGGGTGCTGTAAGCAGAAAGGGAGAGCTGCGCACAATGGACTTCACAGGAGCAAGCATGAACAGCGGCAAGAACGAAGAGATTATGCCTGGAGAGATCAAACCCGGGGTCAGTGAACCTGTGCTGCCCGGACCGGTGGGGGTGCTGAAGGAGCTGGGGCAAACGGCGGTTCCTACAGGGGAGCCGGATATTTTCTGCATGACGATTATCGGCCAGATCGAAGGACATTTCGTATTGCCGCCGCATAATAAAACTACGAAATATGAACACATCATTCCACAGCTGGTTGCCGCCGAGCAGAATAAGAATATCAAAGGGCTGCTGATTATCCTGAACACCGTCGGAGGGGATGTGGAGGCCGGACTGGCTATTGCCGAGATGATTGCCTCCTTGTCCAAGCCAACTGTGACTGTGGTAATCGGCGGCGGCCACAGCATAGGCGTTCCGATCGCGGTATCCTCCAGCTACTCCATCATTGCCGAGAGTGCAACGATGACGATTCATCCGATCCGGATGAACGGTCTCGTGATCGGAGTGCCGCAAACCTTCGAATATATGGAACGGATGCAGGAACGGATGGTTAAATTTGTAACTTCGCATTCCCGCATTACAGAGTCACAGTTCAAAGACCTGATGTTCAAAACCGGAGAGCTGAACCGTGACATCGGTACCGCCGTCGGCGGACAGGATGCCGTGAAATATGGTCTTATGGACGAGGTGGGCGGTATAGGAGCTGCTCTGGCCCATCTGAACCAAATGATTGCGGGAAACGTTTCGCTTTCGCCTGATCATCTGCCGCCGGGAGGACTGACTCAATGACCTTGTATACGATTCTGCCGATGGAGCAGGTGTTTGAGGGTGCACTTAATTATGCGTTGCCGGTGCAGGAGGTCAGTTATCAGGGGATGCTGATGCAGGTTGAACCGCTTGAAGGCGGTCAGGCGCGGATTGTCAGGCTGCTGCAGTGTCCGCTCCACAGGTATCTGGACGCAGCTCTGTCTCCAGGATCGGTCATTCAATTAGACAAATAAATGCGAACATACTGCCTATAGATGCATTTTCTGACAAAAGAGAACATAGGTACGCCACGCCATTATATGGTATAATGTTGTGGGGGTGGCTGGCGTGGCTAAAAAAAGAAAAAAGAAAAAGAAAAAAGCGCTGCTGGGCAGCGTTTTAAAATATGAAATCTATGGAATTCTGCTTATTACGATCTCCGTCATAGCTTTGTCAGGTGAAGCTGCTGTAGGGCGCTCTCTTTCAAGCATGGCAGGCTACTTACTCGGCAGATTCTATTTTGTGCTGCCGCTGGCCGGCATTTTCTATGGACTGATGGTCATGATTCACCGTAAATGGCCGTCAACCTGGAACAGCCGGTATACCGGCGGGCTATTGCTGCTGCTGTCCATGTGCCTGATGAGTACGATTTCGGCTATGCAGCAGAAGCTGGGACCGATCGGAATGCTGCATCCGGGCAATGTGCTGGCCCAAATACATAATGACCTCTCGGGTTCACTGTCTCCGGGCGCTGGTGAGAGCAGCGTGTACATGCTCGGCAAGGACATCAGCGGAGGGTACATCGGAGCGCTGGAGTATGCAGCTCTCCTGTGGCTGTTCGGCAATCTGGGCGCCAAGCTGCTTATGATTGTTCTGCTGGCGATCAGCTTCATGCTGATTACCAATCTGTCGTATGTGGAGCTGTTTACGCTGCTCCGGGTAAGAGCGGTTAAGCTGGTGGAAGGAATAAAGCTCAGATCAGCTAACCGCCCTGCGGCGGTACCAGTAGTGCCCAGAGCTGCAAGAAACAGCAGACCTGCTGCACCGCAGCCGGCAGATGATGATGACTATTACGAAGACGATGAAGAAGAGAATAATAATCAGCTGCCTAGACGTGCACAGCCGAACCTGCTGGGAAGAGTGGCCGGCTGGTTCAGCGGCTCTGCCCGTAATGAGCAGCAGCCCGGGCCGGAAGAATACGATGACGCGGAACTGCCGGATGTAATCCTGACAGAACCGCGGAACGGTCCGATAATATCCGGGCTTGCGGCCGGCAGGGGAATGCCGCCGGAAGATTTCGGCGAGGATGAATTCCCCGAAGAAGATCTGGAGCCGGTTACCCCGATCATCCGCGACTTCTTCGAGCACATCCGCTCGGAAGGTCTGAATGCGGAGGACCGGGAGGAGTGGAGCGAGTTCTCGCCGGCTGCACGCGGCGGTGCTGTTACAGGAGCGGGCGATGAGGCTCTCCCTGCTGCTGCCGGACATCCTGCACTTGCGGATGAAGCTGCAGAGGACGGACTTCCTGTAGAGCTGGAAGGGCTGCTGGGAACGGCAGAGAATGGTGAAGTGGTTCCGGCAATTCCGCCACCGCCTCCGCCCAAGCCGTACAAGCTTCCATCCTTCCGGCTGCTGGCCAAGCCTAATAACGGAGCCAAGGCCGGAGACCAGAATGACTACATGCAGACGGCCCGTAAGCTGGAAGCTACACTCGAGAGCTTCGGTGTCCGGGCGAAGGTGCTTGAAGTCGTCCGTGGACCGGCTGTTACCCGGTACGAGATTCAGCCGGATATCGGCGTGAAGGTCAGCCGGATCGTCAATCTTACCGATGATATTGCGCTGGCGCTGGCAGCCAAGGATATCCGGATGGAAGCGCCGATTCCGGGCAAGTCAGCCATCGGTATTGAAGTGCCGAACTCCGAGGTCTCAATTGTAACCATGCGTGAAGTAATGGAGACGCAGATTTTTCAGGAGGCAGAGTCACGGTTGTCGATTGCGTTCGGACGGGATATCTCCGGTCAGACGATCATAGGCAATCTGGCCAAAATGCCCCATCTGCTGGTAGCGGGGGCTACCGGTTCCGGTAAATCCGTCTGCATTAACGGCATTATTACCAGTATCCTGTATAAGGCGAAGCCTAACGAAGTGAAGTTCCTCATGGTTGACCCTAAGATGGTTGAGCTGAATGTATATAACGGCATTCCGCATCTGCTTGCGCCGGTGGTTACCGATCCCAAGCGGGCCAGTCTTGCCTTGAAGAAGATAGTGGTGGAGATGGAGAAGCGGTATGAGCTGTTCTCCAAGTCAGGCACGCGTAATATGGAAGGCTATAATACATTAATGAAAGATAATCCGGCAGCGGTATTGCCCTACATTGTAGTAATTGTGGACGAGCTTGCCGATCTGATGATGGTGGCGGCGAATGATGTCGAGGATGCGATCTGCCGGCTTGCCCAGATGGCGCGGGCGGCGGGGATTCATCTGATCATCGCCACACAGCGTCCTTCCGTGGACGTCATTACCGGACTGATTAAGGCGAATATTCCTTCGCGGATTGCATTTGGAGTATCTTCGAATGTGGATTCACGGACCATTCTGGATATGCCGGGTGCAGAGAAGCTGCTGGGACGGGGGGATATGCTGTTCCTGCCAATGGGAGCTTCCAAGCCGATCCGTGTCCAGGGGGCCTTCATGAGCGATCAGGAAGTAGAAACAATTGTACAGTATGTAAGCAGCCAAGGTGAAGCGAATTATGATGAATCCCTTGTTCCTGAAGTGGATGATACCCTATCGGAGGATCAGGATCCGCAGGATGAATTATACGAACAAGCCGTCCAGATTGTGCTGGAAGCCAAGCAAGCCTCGGTGTCGCTGCTTCAGCGGCGCATGCGGGTCGGTTACACCCGTGCTGCACGGTTAATTGATGCCATGGAGGCAAGAAGCGTGATCGGGCCTTACGAGGGCAGCAAGCCCCGTGAGGTGCTTATGTCCCTCGAACAGTATCAGCATAACAGAATCAGTTCATAACCCAAAAAGATGACCCGTAGAAGTAGATACGGGTCATCTTTTTTAAGTTAGGCAATTTGTGATTGATCTACAATTACTTGACCCGGGGTGCTGCAAGCAGGCTGTCCACAATGAAATCAAGCTGCGCGTTCAGCGAATAGATATCGCTGTAATAGGATAATCCGAAGTCAATCTCCATCAGGCGGCCTTCTTTGACTGCCGGAATGCTGTTCCAGAGCGGGTCGGCAGTCAGATCAGCCATCCCGTCGTAGGAAGAACGGAAGATATAATCTCCACTGTAATCGGCCAGAACTTCAAAGGATACGGAATCACCGCCCATATCGCTCTTGGAATCAATTTTTTGCTGGAGAATCTCAGGCGCCTTCATTCCGAGATATTCATAAATGACCTGTGAACCCCGGCCATACTGTTTGCTCATGACCACTACCATGCTGCGGTCTGCGCCGCCTTCCATGATGGAGACCGTTGAACCGAGAATTCCCGCTTCCTGCAGCTTCTGCTTACTGTCCTCCACTTTGGCATTGAAGCTGTTCAAAAGGCCGGTAGCCTGTTCTTCCTTGCCGAAAATATGTCCAATGAACCTTACCCGCTCATCGGTCGTCATCTTCTCATAAGGGACCAGCACTGTCGGTGCGATGTCATGCAGTGCAGCATAGGTCTCCTCAGAAGGAACAATGATCAGATCGGGATCCAGCGAGAGTACAGCCTCAGGACTAGCCTCAAACCAGGTGCCCAGCTTCTGTACATCCTTCAATTCATTCTCAAAGGCTGCGCCTTCGGATACATCAGATACACCTATGGGTTTGATACCAAGTGCGAGGACATCGCCCAGCAGATACAGTACTACGACACGCTGGGGATCGGCTGGAACCTCTACGTCTCCTTTGACGGTGGAGATGGTCCGGGTCTGGGCCTCGGCTGCAGTGTTATCAGGGGATGTTGTAGCGGCTGCAGTCGCAGCAGGCGAAGCGGCTCCTGAGTTGCTGGCATTGCCCGCTGTAGTGTTGTTGGCACCTCCTGCGGAACACGCGCTTAACACTATGGTGAAGCATAACAACAAGGTGAGCATTAGGGATGGTTTAGCCGTTCTGAACATGGGTGACGCTCCTTTTGGGTTATATTGATAATGATTATCATCATCAATATATCGGAGAGTGTCTTCCCAGGCAATGTCATAAGCGGACACAGCGGATGGTATTTCCGGCCAGTTTGACACGGTTAGCAGGGAGTTTTTGTACCTTACCGGCGAGGTGCCGAAATGCTTTTTGAACATTTTGCCGAAATGATATGCATCCGGGTAGCCGACGGCAAGCGCAATATCATGCAGCGTGGACTCTGTATTCAGCAGCAGCTCCCGGGCTTTGTCCATGCGGATCTGTATCATATACTGGGCAGGGCTGGTCTGAAGCCTCATCCGGAAAAGCCTCGACAAGGTTCTTGGGCTCATCCCGAGTGTGCGGGCGAGTGCATCCAGCGTGAATGGTTTGCTGTAACTGTCGTGCATGTAGCGTACTGCCTGGTCCAGCGAATCCGCTTTGAAGGGCTGAATATCCTGCGCATGGAGCTGACGGAGCAGCTCATGGACCCATTGATAGAACAAGGCTTTGGCATGCAGATGCTCGAGTACGCCGCCTTGCTGCCATTCGCCATACATCTGGATCAGGATCTCGTACAGCGGAAGCGGATTGCCTGGAGTGAAATTGTAAATTTTGCTAAAAGGCCGGCTGCGCTCCATAAGTGCTGTGAGATTCCGCCGTCCGGGGAGGGTGAGTGTGGATCTGTACAAAATTAAGTAATAATCCAGGATTTCCTGTGTCTTGAGCACTTTGATCATCATGCCTCTGCCGCCATGAATGACACTGGAGCCGCTGATTTCAAATGAAATCTCATCTATAAGTACAGTTGCACTGCCGCGTACGACATACATATATGTACTGGCTGGAAGGCGGTACAGCAGCGGAGGTTCTCCCGAAGTGAAAGAGGCCTTGCGGATATCAATAACTTCTATTAAAGCGTGGTTCCACAGTACGATATGGTCCTTCAGATTCATGATTCTTCTCAACTCCTGTTGGTTCATAACCCAAGTATAGTTGATAATTGTTCTCAGTTGCAATGGATTTGCTCTTGCCAGTCTTTCGGTAATGCATAGGATGTCTTGTCAGTCGTCATAATAACTTTAGCCATTCATGCAGAACTTACAAGAGAAAGGTAGAGCGAACCCCTATGACAAAACATAAGCAGTGGATCTTTGCCGTACTGACCCTTGCCTTGGCCGCCGCACCGTTTGCCGGCGTATTCTTTGAAGATCGTGGCGTGACGTACGCCCAATCGAATGCAGCAGCCCCAGTTATAACGGAAATTCCTGACGAAGGGGAAGAAGCATTACCCGCTTTTGGCACAACGCCGCTGAAGCTTGGATCCTCCGGGCAGGATGTGTATGAGCTCCAGGGGAGACTTAAGCATCTGGGCTATTATGCCGGTGCTATTGACAGCCAGTTCGGGGCCAAAACCAAAAATGCCGTCACCTGGTTCCAGTGGAAATTCGGCTTGAAATCCGACGGAGTCGTTGGTGCCAAAACAAAGCTCAAACTGTACAATGCAACAACAGCCTGGAAACCTACAGCCCCCAAGACATCGACCGCCAATAAGGATACATCATCCGGCACAGCGGCAAAAAAGAATGAAACAGCCAAAACGAATACAGCTGAGCTGTCTTCCGGCAATACGATGGGGCTGTCCGAAAATGATCTGAAAATCATGGCTAATGCCGTTTACGGTGAATCACGCGGGGAACCGTTTGAAGGACAGGTAGCGGTGGCGGCGGTTATTCTTAACCGGGTTAAATCACCGAGCTTTCCCAACACGCCTTCGGGGGTGATTTTTCAACCCGGAGCCTTTACGGCTGTTGCTGACGGACAAATTTATCTGGAGCCTAATGAACAGGCACGCAAGGCAGTGCAGCAGGCGCTTAACGGCTGGGACCCTTCCGGCGGCTGCCTCTATTATTTCAATCCCAAGACAGCCACTTCCAAATGGATCTGGAGCCGGCCGCAGGTGAAGACGATCGGCGAGCATATTTTCTGTATGTAGCTGAAGGAATGTTTTTGCACAGCAAGGCATTAATGGCAGCATGACAGCGTCCGTATAAATCTTTTCTGAGAGCAACCGGTACGCTGTCTTCCGGTTGCTTCCTTACTTTGGAATGGTTTAGAATGGATAATACTTCATAAACTTGTTGTATAGCATCTACTCACGCCGCAAAGGAGTTTTGGACTTGACAAATAATGGATTTCAACATGGCAGCGCCGCAGGCATGCGCATACACGTTCTGCCGACCAAGGCGTTCAAGACGTTCGCCATCTCACTTTATGCCGGCGTTCCGCTTGACGAAAGTACCGTCACCCCTACAGCGCTGGTTCCTTTTGTGCTCCGCCGGGGCACAGCCTCCTACCCTGAAACCACCCAGTTCCGCGAACGTCTGGAGGAGCTTTATGGTGCAGGTTTCGGCTTCGACATCTACAAACGCGGCGATTATCAGATCGTGCAGTTCCGGATGGACACGATCAATGACTCCTTCGTACAGAGCAAGGAGAGCCTGCTTGGAGAATCTTTTGCTTTTCTCGGAGAAGTATTGACCCGGCCATTGCTGGAGGATGGAAGCTTCCGCGCGTCTTATGTGGCGACTGAACGCGAGACCGTCCGCAAGAAGCTGGAAGCGATTGTGAACGATAAAATCCGTTACGCGGCAGAACGCTGCATTGAGGAAATGTGCCGCCTTGAACCATACCGTCTGCATCCGCTCGGACAAAGAGCCGATCTGGATACGATCACCCCTGAATCGCTGTACCAGTCCTATAATTCCTGGCTGAATGGAGCGACCCTTGATCTGTACGTGGTAGGTGATACTACACCGGAAGAAGTGGAGAAGCTGGTCATTGCCAATTTCGGCCGCGCCCAACATTCCGAATCTGCGCCGTACACCTCAGACTTCACCCCGGTAACGGTTACTGAAGTGCGGACGGTGGAGGAGAAGCTGGATGTCAATCAAGGCAAGCTGAATATGGGGCTGCGCACCTCAATCACGTACAAGGATGACAGATACGCTTCTGCACTTATGTACAACGGTATCCTCGGCGGATATCCGCATTCGAAGCTGTTCGTCAATGTGCGCGAGAAAGAGAGTCTGGCCTATTATGCTTCCTCACGCTATGACGGGCATAAGGGCATCGGGACGATTCAAGCGGGAATCGAGACCCAGAATTACGGCAAGGCCGTTGATATTATCCGCAAGCAGCTGGATGAGCTGAAGGCCGGCAATATCAGTGATCTGGAGCTGAGCCAGACCAAAGCGATGATCCGCAACCTTTTGTCCGAAATTCAGGATTCCGCATTTGAGATGATCTCGTATGATTTTAACCGCCAGATATCCGGCAAGGACCGTTCTGCACAGGAACTGATGGACCAGGTTGACCACATAGGAGCGGAAGAAGTGAAGGCTGCGGCTGACACCTTCCAGCTTGATACGATTTATTTCCTGACAGGGAAGGAGGAATAGCGGTGGAAAAGCTCCATTACGAAAGACTTCAAGAAACACTGTATCATGAGGTTATGGATAACGGTCTGCAGGTGTATGTGCTGCCGAAGCCGTCTTTTCTCAAAACCTACGCTACCTTTGCGACCAAATACGGTTCTGTAGATAATCACTTTAAAGTAGCGGGCGGGGAAGAAACCACTGTGCCTGACGGTATCGCCCATTTTCTGGAGCACAAAATGTTCGAAGAGCCGGAAGGTGATATCTTTGCCACCTTTGCTTCCAACGGCGCATCCGCGAATGCTTTTACCAGCTTTGACCAGACGGTATACCTTTTCTCGGCGACGGAGAACATTGAGCAGAATCTCAGTACCCTCGTTGATTTTGTGCAGCGTCCTTATTTCACGGATGAGAATGTCGAGAAGGAAAAAGGGATCATCGGCCAGGAGATTAACATGTATGCGGATAACCCGGACTGGCGTGTGTATTTCGGGCTGATCGAGGCGATGTATGCCAAACATCCGGTTCATATTGACATTGCCGGAACCATCGAGTCGATCGCTACCATCACCAAAGAAACGCTGTATACCTGTTACAACTCCTTCTACCATCCCAGCAATATGCTGCTGTTCATTGTCGGCGGTGTCGATCCTGAGAAGGTATTTGAACTGATCCGCAGCAATCAAAAGGGTAAAAATTATGAGAAGCAGGGTGAAATCACCCGCATCTTCGAGCAGGAGCCGCATGAGGTGGCATCGAAGCATGTGGAGAGCCGGCTCGCGGTCTCTATTCCCAAAATGATGTTCGGGTTCAAGGAAAAGGTGGATGGCCTCACGGGTGAGGCGGCAGTTCGCCGTGATCTGACCACCAGACTGATGCTGGATCTGCTGCTCGGCAGCAGTACGGCGCTGTATCAGAAGCTCTATGATGAGGAGCTGATCTCGGACAGCTTCGGCCATGAATTCAACAGCTCCCCGCAATATGCGTTCTCGGCAATCGGCGGCGATACCAAAGATCCGGGCCTGCTGCTTGACCGGATCAAAGAAGAGGTTGGTCATATCCAGGAGACGGGCTTCGCGGAGAAGGATTTCGAGCGTGCCCGCAAAAAGAAAATCGGCGGCTATCTGCGTATGCTGAATTCGCCGGAGAGCATTGCCCATGAGTTCACCCGTTACCAGTTCCGCGGCGGAGATCTGTTCGAAGTGCTTCCCCTCTATGAATCGATCACGCTGGAGGAAGTGAATAACCGGCTGCGTAATCATGTGGACTGGGAGCAGCTGGCCGTATCGCTTGTGGTGAGTCCTTAATGGCATTACCGGGAGAGGACAGCAAAGCGATTGGAGAAATGACAGTGCTTATTACCGGAGGCAGCGGGGGAATCGGCGGAGCCATCGCCGAGCGATTTGCTTCGGTAGGCATGAACATTGTGATTCATTATATGAATTCGCATGAAGCGGCGAATGATGTTGCCCGGCGGTGCATGGCGCTGGGGGCAAAGGTGATGACTGTGGCTGCGGACATGAAGGACCGCAGCCAGCTTGTGCGTATGGCCGAGCGGCTTGAGGCCAGCGGCATGATGCCGGATATTCTGGTCAACAATGCCGGAAAGGCGCATTATGGCATGCTGGCCGATGTAACGGAGGAAGTGTGGGACGATATTATGGCGGTGAATCTGAAGGGCACCTTTATGTGCAGCCAGATTTTTATGCCTTATATGGTCTCCCAGCGTTACGGGCGGATTATTAATGTCTCTTCCGTTTGGGGGATTTCGGGCGCTTCCTGTGAAGTGGCTTATTCGGCGAGCAAGGGTGGAGTGAATGCTTTTACCAAGGCGCTGGCCAAGGAACTGGCACCTTCCAAGGTAACAGTGAATGCTGTTGCACCGGGAGCGGTCCACACAGCCATGCTGGCCAATCTGCAGGCGGATGAGGTGAAGATGCTGGAGGATGAGATCCCTGCGGGGAGGCTTGCTTCTCCTGAAGATATTTCATCGCTGGTTTATTTTCTGGCGCTGCCTGAATCGGGGTATATTACCGGCCAGATCATCAGTCCGAACGGCGGCTGGATTACTTAAGGCCAGGCAGCATGAGTTCTGGGGAAATGCTCCAGCATAAGAACTTCCGGCTTGAGACATATTATAACTGTTGCTTTTAAATCTCAATATCATTACAACTTGAGGAGGATTTAAGATGTCAACAGATTCCGTAGTGAAGAACTTTGATACCTGGAAAAGCTTTTTGGGAGACCGGGTCATTCAGGCCGAAAAAATGGGGATGAGCGACGAGACCATCACCAAGCTGGCTTTTGAAATCGGGGAATTCCTCGATAAGAAGGTCGATCCGGGCAACTATTCCAACCGGGCCATCAAAGAGCTCTGGGATGTCGGAACGGATGATGAGAAGCATACTATTGCTGGACTCATGGTCAAACTGGCAAAGAAAAACGCATAAGCATGCGGAAGAAGCTCCCCTTGCGGGAGCTTTTCTGCAATTATTACAACAGTGTCCTTGCCTTTCAATTTTTTTTTATATATCATTAACATGACCCGTGTAGCGAAAGTGACATGCAGGGAAAAGGAATCTATGAGGTGCGCAAAAGTGGAATATAAACAATGGTATATGGAGTACAAGATACATAAGAACAGACCCGGTCTCCTTGGAGATATCGCTTCGATGCTGGGGATGCTGGAAGTCAATATCCTGACGATTAACGGTGTTGAAGGCAAAACCCGCGGGATGCTGCTGGAAACAAGTGACGATGAGAAGATCATGCTGATGGGCGAGATGCTCAAAAAAGTTGATAATATAACGGTTACGGCACTGCGTTCTCCGCGCCTTGTGGATAAGCTTGCCGTCCGTCATGGACGATATATTGACCGCGATTCGGATGACCGCAAGACCTTCCGCTTCACCCGCGATGAGCTCGGACTGCTGGTGGATTTCCTCGGTGAATTGTTTAAGCGGGAAGGGAATC
This sequence comes from Paenibacillus phytohabitans, assembly GCF_013141775.1. Classification (GTDB taxonomy): domain Bacteria; phylum Bacillota; class Bacilli; order Paenibacillales; family Paenibacillaceae; genus Paenibacillus_AQ; species Paenibacillus_AQ phytohabitans. The sequence goes on along the minus strand of NZ_WHOB01000016.1, from coordinate 324,703 downwards.
AGGTTATAGGTCTACGAGGCATGCCGCGTGTAGGGAAGACGGAATCTATTATTGCCGGCAGTGTATGTGCCATGAAGCGCTGGACCTTTGTCTCATCCACGCTGCTGCGGCAGACGGTACGGAGCCAACTGGCGGATGATGAGCTGAACCCGAATAATGTATTCATCATTGACGGAATTGTCAGCACTATACGTTCGAATGAGAAGCATTACAACCTGCTGCAGAACGTTATGAGTATGCCGAGCACCAAGGTGATTGAGCACCCGGATATTTTTGTGCGGGAATCCGAATACACCTTTGATGATTTCGATATCATTATCGAGCTGCGCAATATGCCGAACGAAGAGATATTGTACGAGTCGTTTACGACAAGCTACAGTGATGATCTTTAATATATACAATATTTTTAGGAGGTGATGGTATGTCGGAACTGGGCCGGCATTTGAAGGAGGCGCGTCTGCAAAAAGGGATGAGTCTTGATGATGTCCAGGAAGTAACAAAGATCCGCAAAAAATATTTGGAAGCCATCGAAGCAGGTGACTATAAAGTGCTTCCGGGAAGTTTCTATGTCCGGGCCTTTATCAAAACCTATGCTGAAGCGGTCGGGGTAAACCCGGATGAACTGATGGAGGAGCACGGCAATGTGCCTGCGGCTCCGGTCGATACCACCATGGAGACAGTGATCCAGAAGCGGAGCCGCAAGCCTGAAACGGAACGGAATGCCAAGTGGCTGCCTACCTTGCTGATGTGGACCTTTCCTGTCTTAATCCTTGTGGTCATCTATCTGTATGCATCTTCAACGATGAATAAAGAAGAGGCGGACAAAACGGATTCGGGGAGTTTGACTGCCGCTACGCAAGATCCGGCGAAGGTTCAGCCTTCAGCCACAGCGGCCGGCGGCGGTGCAGCAGCTACAGCTACTCCGGATACTGGAGCAACTGCGACTGTTGCACCAACTGCTACTCCGGTGCCTTCCCCGACTCCGTCCACGCAGTCCATAACGGTTACAGAAGACCGCAAGTCGGGCAAAACGACAATCTATAAGGTTACGGCACCTTCGGGAAGCTCGGTTCAGGTAGAGATTGCGGCGACGGGAGTCAGCTGGCTTGAAGTCTACCAGGGCGAGAACTCCAAGGGGGAGAAGCTAAGCTTCGGAAACACTAAGGCTGGCGATAATATGAGCTTTACACTCGGAAGTGCAGGAATGTACATCAAATCCGGATATTCCCCGGCTACTACAATTTCTGTGAACGGACAAGTTATTACCGATGGCAAAACATCGTCCCGGCTGCTCCTGGAGCTGGATGACGGAACTTCTGCCTCCGGCACTGATGGTGCAGCTGCTGACGGTGAGAGTACCACTACCGAATAGCAAATCCAATGTATAGGTTTTGGCGGATTGGAGAACCTAGGAATGATTTACAGTTCTTACTCCAAAGTGAGGTGTATTCTCTCATGACCGTCAGCTGGATCGTAACAGGACTTGGCATTATTGTCAGTCTCCTCGGTTATTATCTGACACCGGGTGCCTGGGGCTATGGTATTCTGGGCTTCGGACTGGCACATATTGTGCTTGGGATTCTGGATATGTTCCGGGCTCCTGCACGCAGCAGATAATACCTGGATGTGAGCGTCTCCCGGAGTTTGCTTCGGGAGACGTGTTTTTTATAATGTAATCCTTAATACATAGTTATACGCTCTATCTCTTTACGTTCTATCTCTGGAAGCCAGGACCCCACTTTGTGGGGTTGTTTTGTAATGCCGGCGGTGCTTTCCCTTCCAGTATTAGACTTAAGAGTCCCTTTCTCATATAATAGGAACAGACTAAATGTAAGCAAAGGACGTGGAATCATGAGTTCGGAAAGTTCATTCGACATTGTATCCAAAATGGATATGCAGGAATTAACCAATGCGGTTCACCAGACGGAGAAGGAAATTGATAACCGCTTCGATTTCAAGAACAGCAAAAGCAGTCTAAAGCTGGAAAAAGATGCGCTGGTCATCGCTTCAGAGGATGAATACAAGCTAAATGCGGTTATTGATATCCTGCAGTCGAAAATGGTTAAGCGAGGAATTACACTGAAAAATATGGATTTTGGCAAAGTAGAACCCGCCTCACTGGGGACTGTACGCCAGCGTCTGGGCCTGAAGCAGGGAATTGATCAGGAGAACGCGAAGAAGATTAACATCTTGATCCGTGACTCCAAACTGAAGGTGAAGAGCACCATTCAGGGGGATCAGATCCGTGTTACCGGTAAAAGCCGCGATGATCTCCAGCAAATTATCCAGCTCCTGCGCAAAGCTGATTTGCCGCTCGATCTGCAGTTTAACAATTTAAAGTAAGCTTACGTACCCCGCAGTGTATACGCACCTTACTTTGCGGGGTATTTTATGTTTTTTTGACACTTATTTATGGCTATAATATACTAGCTAAAGCAGTTTTGAAGAAAATTGTGGAATATCGGATTCGTATGGATCAGGGGAGGAACTTCAGTGAATTTGCCCAACCGCATCACGCTAGCACGTATTTGTCTTATCCCGATTATGATGTTTTTTCTGCTGGTGGATTTCAGCTTCTATCCGGAACCGATACATTGGGGCTCATTTCAGCTTTCAATTAATCATTTGATTGCAGCTGTTATTTTCCTGCTTGCCGCCAGTACAGATGGAATAGACGGGTACATAGCCAGAAAGTATAACATGGTTACCAATCTCGGCAAACTGCTGGACCCGCTTGCAGACAAGCTGCTGGTCTCTGCAGTATTGATCTCGCTGGTTGAGCTGGGAAGATGTGATTCCTGGATTGCCATTGTCATCATCAGCCGTGAATTTGCCGTGACCGGACTGCGCCAGGTGGCACTGCTTGAAGGCAAAGTAGTGGCCGCGAGCAAATGGGGCAAGATAAAGACAGTCACTCAAATTGTCGCGATTTCGCTGCTTCTGCTTAACAATTTCCCGTTCCAGTTCGTCAGCATCCCGGTGGATGATATTGCGATTTGGGCTGCAGCGATTATCACCATCTATTCGGGTATTGATTATTTCGTGAAAAACAAGGACTTGCTGCAGCTTCATAATGCCTGAAGTTTGCCAAGCTGCTTGATTTTTGCATGATTTCTACAATCAGGAGGAGAACGCCAGCTATGAAAGCGGAAATTATTGCCGTTGGAACAGAACTTTTGCTTGGACAGATAGTAAACAGCAATGCCCAGTTTCTTTCAATAGAGCTGGCTGCGTTAGGGATTGATGTATATTTTCAGACCGTGGTCGGAGACAACAAGAACCGTCTTATGGAAGCAATTGAGATTGCACGGAACCGTGCAGATATTATATTGTTCACCGGCGGAATCGGACCGACAGAAGATGATCTGACCAAAGATGCACTTGCTGCGGCGCTTGGCCGTACCCTTCATATCGACCAGCTTGCTATGGATCATGTGCAGCGCTTCTTCGATGACCGCAAGATTGTCATGACCGAGAATAACCGCAAGCAGGCGCTGGTGATTGAAGGAACGACACCGTTGTCTAATGAAATCGGCCTTGCGGTAGGTATTGCTTTTGCAGAAGATAACAAGTACTACATCGTACTGCCGGGTCCACCCCGGGAGATGAAGCCGATGTTCACAGATAAAGCCAAGCCTTGGCTGCAGCAGCATGCACTGACCAGCGAAATGCCGATCTACTCCAAGATGCTTAAGTTTGCAGGCATTGGCGAATCGCTGCTGGAGGACAAGCTGATTGACCTGATCCGCGGCCAGAGCGATCCTACGATTGCTCCTTACGCCAAGGAAGGCGAAGTGACAGTGCGTATTTCCACCAAAGCCCCGTCCGAGCGTGAGGCTATGGTTAAGCTTGATGTGCTGGAGAAGAAGATTGCCGATATTCTGCCGGAGAATCTGTATGCCAATATTGATGTGCCGCTGGAACAGCTGATTGTCGACTGGATGGCGGATGCAGGCCTGACGCTTAGTGCTGCTGAGAGCTGCACGGGCGGACTGCTGATGGAGAGCATCACGAACATCCCGGGCAGTGCATCCATGTTCGCCGGTGGAATCGTCTGTTATTCGAACGATTTGAAGAAGAAGCTGCTGAATGTGCCTGCAGCTATGCTGGAGGGTCCTGACGCACCCGGTGCGGTCAGCCGTGAGGTAGCCGAAGTGCTGGCAGAGCAGGTGCGGATGATCGGGGATAGTGACTTTGGCTTGTCTGTTACCGGTGTAGCCGGGCCGGGCTATTCCGAACGGAAGCCTGTGGGGCTTGTGTTCGTCGGACTGGCCGAACGCGGCCGGAAGACGGAGGTATACGAGCTGAATCTCAAGGGAACCCGCGAGAACATCCGCCTGCGTACAGTCAAGGCCTTGCTGTACCGACTCTGGCGCCGGCTGGAGGAACGCAAGGTGGCAACCCCGCTTGAAGGATCGGCCTTGCAATAATCAACCGGGCCGGTATATAATTTGTTCATACGGAAGAACCGTGGCATAGAAATTCTCTGCTGCGGTTCTTTGTTTATATTCCCCGCTGGCGTGACCTCTATGATCCACCGCGTGAGACCTTTTGAGGATTAAGCTTGTGTCTCTATCATCCGGAAGGAGGCTTACAATAAAAGGGAGTATTAACCCGGGAGACAAAAAAAACGAATGTATGTTCGAAAAAAAGCTTGGCAAGACCTCCAAAACACGTTATTATAATACTATAAACAGTGAAGGAAGTGGTCTGATTGTCAGATCGTCGTGCAGCGCTTGATATGGCGCTTCGTCAAATAGAAAAACAATTCGGTAAAGGTTCGATCATGAAACTGGGAGAATCCACTCACATGAAAGTGGAAGTTGTACCTAGCGGATCTTTGGCACTTGATATTGCACTAGGTATTGGCGGACTTCCCAAAGGACGCATTATTGAAGTATACGGACCGGAATCATCCGGTAAGACGACCGTTGCACTTCATGCTATCGCAGAAGTACAGAAGCTTGGCGGACAAGCTGCTTTCATCGATGCGGAGCATGCCCTTGACCCTAAGTATGCAAATGCGCTTGGCGTTAACATTGATGAATTGCTGCTATCCCAGCCGGATACGGGCGAACAGGCACTGGAAATTGCTGAAGCTCTCGTTCGCAGTGGAGCTGTAGACATCATCGTTATTGACTCTGTTGCAGCATTGGTACCGAAGGCCGAAATCGAAGGCGACATGGGAGATTCCCACGTAGGTTTGCAGGCCCGTCTGATGTCCCAGGCATTGCGCAAGCTGTCTGGTGCCATTAACAAATCCAACACGATTGCCATCTTCATTAACCAGCTTCGTGAGAAGATCGGAGTTATGTTCGGTAACCCTGAGACCACTCCGGGTGGACGCGCTCTGAAATTCTACTCCTCCGTTCGTCTCGATGTACGCCGGGTAGAGAGCATTAAGATGGGGAACGATGTTGTGGGTAACCGCACCAAGATCAAAGTCGTGAAGAACAAGGTAGCGCCTCCGTTTAAGCAAGCGGATGTGGATATCATGTACGGCGAAGGGATTTCCAGAGAGGGAAGCCTTGTGGATATCGGTACTGAGATGGATATCGTCAACAAGAGCGGCGCCTGGTATTCTTATGAGGGCGAGCGTCTTGGCCAAGGCCGTGAGAACTCCAAGCAGTTCCTGAAAGAACATCAGGATATTGCCCTGTTGATTGAGAATAAGATCCGCGAAGCAAGTAATTTATCTACTCTGGTAGCTGCACCAACAGAAGCTGATGTGGTTGCAGAGCAAGAGGAAGAAGAGAAATTGCTGCTTGAGATTGAATAATGTAAGCTGCAGGTCCTTAGCAATTTAATTTTAATAATGAAGATAAGATATAAGGCGCCCTGTGATGAATGAGCAGGGCGCTTTTTCGTAAATTAATCGGGCATTATGTCTATGTTAACGAGGTGAGTGACAGTTATGGTGATACAATTGGATTCAGAGCCGGATGAACAGGATGTACAGATTCTGGCCGATTTTCCCGAAGATGAAGAACTTATAATCACGCGTGTAGAGCGGCTGAAGAAGTCGAATTACCGTTATTTGATTCATTTCGGTGCCTATAACGTGACTGTTCATGAAGATGTCATGATTAAATACCGGATGATTTCCGGAAGCTCGTTTGTGAAGGCGGATCTGGAGGAAATTGTTGCTGCCGATGAACGCCAGCGGGCTTATGTAGAAGGTCTGAAATACCTGGAACGCAAGCCCAGAACGGCACAGGAAATGGCCCGCCGTTTACGGGAGAAGGAAATAGGGGAGACTGTTATTGCCGAAGTTCTGCTGCGGCTGCAGGAGGAGCGGCTTCTGGATGACCCCTTGTACGCCAAGCAGTGGGCGGAACAGCGCATAACGAATCAGCGTAAGGGAAAAATGTGGATCCGCCAGGAGCTTCGCGAGAAGGGGATTGATAAATCGCTGATCTCTGAAGCGCTGGATCAGATCACCCCTGAGCAGGAAATGGAGAGCGCACTGCAGACCGGGCGGAAGAAATGGAATTTGCTCCGGGGAGATATAAATGAGAAGCGGCGCAAGACGGGAGCGTTTCTGATGCGCAGAGGATTCTCCGGTGAAATGGTGCGCCAGGTGATCCAGATTCTACGTGCGGAAGAGGATTCTGCGGGGGAAGAAGAGGAGATTTTCGATCTGGATTGATTCTCTTGACTTTAATGCGTTTATCGACTCTCTTGACAATGTCTTTTTATAAATAATAAAATATAACATGAATCGGCATAAACTAAGAATCCTTTTTCCTTCCCAAAAAGCAGACTCTTATGTTCCGGTTCGCGTACAACTCATATGAAATGTAATCGCCGGATAAGGCGGGCAGTGTGCATGTGCAGCATGTGCAGTATGGCAATCGGTGTATTACCGGTTTTTTGTATGGTGATGAACGGATAGTTTAACAACTGCACAAATACCCAAGGGTAAGCCTTGGAGGATATCAACGAGGAGGTGAACAGATGGAAACAGTGATCTGGGTCATTATCGTTCTCGTTGTAGCTGCAGCATTCTTTGGATTCGGTTATTTTATTCGTAAATCCCTTGCAGAAGCTAAGATTTCAAGCGCAGAGAAAGAAGCCGTAGTCATCGTGGAGAACGCGAAGAAAGAGGCGGAGGCGCTGAAGAAGGAAACGGTACTCGAGGCTAAGGACGAAGTTCATAGAATCCGTACCGAAGCTGAGAAAGAAACTCGTGAACGTCGGAATGAAATCCAACGGCAAGAGAGACGTTTGCTGCAAAAGGAAGAATCGCTGGATAAAAAAATGGAATCGCTTGAACGAAAAGAAGAACAAGTAGCTAACAAAGAGAAACGAATTGATGAAACCCAACAGCAGATTGATGTTATTTACAAGAATCAGGTTACTGAGCTGGAACGTATCTCCAATCTGAGCATCGATGATGCCAGAAGTATCATTCTCAGCAATGTTGAACAGGAAGTTCGCCATGAAACTGCTCAGATGATTAAGGAAATAGAACAGCAGGCCAAGGAAGAAGCGGACAAGAAAGCCCGCGAGATTATTACACTGGCTATTCAACGCTGTGCAGCTGATCATGTGGCAGAAACCACGGTTTCTGTTGTTACATTGCCGAATGAAGAGATGAAAGGCCGGATTATTGGCCGCGAAGGCCGTAACATCCGCGCCCTGGAAACTCTTACGGGGATTGATCTTATTATTGATGATACGCCGGAAGCGGTTATACTGTCAGGATTTGATCCGATCCGCCGTGAGGTGGCCCGTACAGCACTTGAGAAACTGGTGGCTGATGGACGTATCCATCCGGCACGGATTGAAGAAATGGTGGAGAAATCCCGTAAAGAAGTGGATGAGCGGATTCGTGAATATGGTGAACAAGCTACCTTCGAGGTTGGCGTTCATGGTCTGCATCCGGATCTGATCAAAATTCTGGGCCGTCTGAAATTCCGTACGAGCTACGGTCAAAACGTACTTAAGCACTCCATGGAGGTTGCTTATTTGACTGGACTTATGGCCGGTGAGCTTGGGGAAGACATCGTGCTTGCAAAACGTGCCGGACTGCTGCATGATATCGGCAAAGCGCTTGATCATGAAGTAGAAGGCTCGCATGTTGAAATCGGCGTCGAACTGGCGAAGAAGTACAAAGAACATCCGGTGGTTATCAACAGTATCGCATCCCATCATGGAGATGTCGAAGCTACCTCGGTGATTGCAATGCTGGTCGGAGCTGCTGATGCATTGTCAGCTGCACGTCCTGGCGCACGCCGCGAAACCCTGGAAACGTACATCAAACGTCTGGAGAAGCTGGAGGAGATCTCGGAGTCCTTCGAGGGCGTTGAGAAATCCTATGCTATCCAAGCAGGCCGCGAGGTCCGCGTAATGGTACAGCCTGAGAAGATTGATGATGCGGAAGCTTTCCGTCTGGCCCGTGACATTACGAAGATGATTGAGAGTGAGCTGGATTATCCGGGTCATATCAAGGTTACCGTTATTCGTGAGACACGTGCTGTAGAATACGCTAAATAAGCAAGGAAATCGGCCCCCCTGCGGGGCCTTTTTTCTTGCATACCGCTAGCGGCCGCATGAGCTGAACCATAGTCAGGCGGGTAAGCCCTGAGTTTGGAACTATGCAGAATCGGTGAAATTAAACTTATAAATAAGTTTTGGACGAAGAGTATTCTCAAAAGCTGATGCTTACAAAACTTAAGAGTATGATTTCGATGCGAGTTTTCTACGAAGTGAAAATCCAAGAAGCTGATGCTTACAAAACTTTTAGGAGGAGAAAATCATTAAAGTTTTATTTATCGGTGACATCGTTGGCAATACGGGCAGAAAGGCACTGCGTGAAATGCTGCCATCTCTGAAAAGTAAATATCAGCCGCATATTATTATTGCCAATGGTGAGAATGCAGCAGCGGGAAGAGGGATCACAGCGGCTATAGCCAATGAATTTTTCAACTGGGGTGTGCACGGGATTACGATGGGCAATCACACCTGGGACAACAAGGATATCTTTGAGTTCATTGATGACGAGCCGCGGATCATCCGTCCGGCTAATTTTCCGCCGGGGACTCCGGGCAGAGGGTACACTGTGGTTAAAGGCAACGGCAAACAGCTGGCAATTGTGAACCTGCAGGGCCGCACCTTCCTTCCGGCGATTGATGATCCTTTCCGCATTGGCGAGGAGATTGTGGAAGAGCTGCGCAGAGAGCATAAATGTATTCTGGTTGATTTCCATGCTGAAGCCACCTCCGAAAAAATAGCAATGGGCTATTTCATGGATGGCCTCGCCTCGATCGTTGTAGGCACGCACACTCATGTACAGAGCAATGACGATGTGATCCTGCCTGGAGGCACGGCTTATTTGACAGATGCGGGCATGGTTGGTTCAAGAGAAGGAATTCTGGGTATGGAAAAGGATGCGATCATCTATAAATTTACAACTCAGCTTCCCTCCCGGTTTGTAGTCGACGAAGGCAAATGGCAGCTGCACGGTTTATTTGCAGAACTTGATGAAGCTACGGGTAAGGCGACACGACTGGAGAAGATCCGGCTGCGTGAAGATGAATGGGTGATGAGCTAGAGGATTTACAAAGAATCAGGGTTTTCGGGAAAAGTCGCTTGTTTTGGGTAAAGTGTGATATTTATTATATCGAAAAAGAGTATCTTTTGAACTAATTTCTCCAGAGAGGTCCGCAAAAAGAAGGAATTAAATCTTCTCTCGCGAATAACATCTACTGTAGTGGAAGAAGAACACCATCATTTTCCCAGGGGAGGTACTTACTATGGATGTATTAAAAGTATCAGCTAAATCCAATCCAAATTCCGTTGCTGGCGCACTAGCAGGTGTTCTTCGCGAACGTGGATCGGCCGAGCTACAAGCTATTGGAGCAGGAGCACTGAACCAGGCAGTCAAAGCAGTTGCCATCGCCCGGGGATTTGTCGCACCTAGCGGAGTCGACTTGATCTGTATCCCGGCTTTTACGGATATAGTGATTGATGGGGAAGACCGGACGGCGATCAAACTTATTGTTGAACCCAGATAATTATATGACCTTTTTAGATGGAGCCTGTTTACATTGTAAACAGGTTTTTGTATTTTTGGGGTGCCCCACTTTGTGGGGTTATTTTGATATATAAGAATGTATATGCTTCGTAGCCGCTTCCACTTACTGTCCCGTCTCATCCCTGATGCTGTGGCATACACTTATAAATAAGAGATTCCACCGTTATTCAGTTCTTCAAGCGAAGGGAGACGATCTATACAGTGAGTGTCAAGAAGCTGAGAGTGGCGGATTTCCACTGCGATGCCTTAAGCAAGCTGCAGGCCAGTCCGGAGATAGATTTCAAGAATGACCCCCGTCTGGACGTGACGGCAGAGCGGCTGGTGGAGGGGAATGTCGAACTTCAGGTTTTTGCGGTTTATTTGTCGGCGGACCGCGGGAGAGCGAAGTTTGAGGATGTTCTCGGGCAAATTGAATTATTCCGTCAGAAGGTAGTTGGCCCAGGGGGCCTGCAGTGGCTCCGCTGGAAGGAAGAGGCAGATGAACAGATACTTACAGCCCTTGCCTTCGGGATGCTCTCTCTGGAGGGCGTGGACGGTCTGGAGGGCAATCTGTTCTATGCACAGCTGTGCTTTGAGCTGGGAGTACGTTTTCTGGGGGTAACCTGGAATTACGCCAACTGGGCTGCGGATGGTGTGCTGGAGCAGCGCAACGGCGGTTTCACGGAGAAGGGGAGGCGGCTGATCGAGTGGTGCAATGGAAGCGGCATGCTGCTGGATGTGTCCCATCTGGCACCGGCAGGCTTCTGGGAGCTGGCGGAACGCAGTAAACGCCCGTTCATAGCTTCACATTCCAATAGCGCGGCCATCTGCGGCCATCCCCGCAATTTGAGCGACGAGCAGATCCAGGCGCTGATTGCGGTGGACGGACGCATGGGATTAACCTTTGTCCCCTGGTTTGTACGTGACGGGGGAGGAGCGAAGATTGATGATATGCGGAGGCATATTGAACATGTCTGCGCGCTGGGAGGCTCGAAGCAGCTGATGTTCGGCTCAGATTTTGACGGCATTGAGATGTGGGTCGAGGGCCTTGAGCATCCGGGGAAATATGCGGAGTTTACCGACTTGCTGCTGAGGTACTACCCTGAGGATGAGGTGAAAGGCTGGTTGAGCGGGAATGCGCTGACTTTCTTAAGAACACATCTGCCTTCTTCTGCGGGTTCTTAATCCGTTGTCCTCCCCATGGGGATTATAAAATGGCAAAACTATGACAATCCGTTTATCGGATCGTAAAATGTCGAAAAAAAGGCGCTCATTGTGATGAGGGTCTTTTTTTTTATGGGTAATAAGATGTATAATGTTCAGTGGCTTGTACAGATACTAGAGAAAATACAAGGAGTGACTTAAAAATGAGCAAGACTGTATCCGTAGGTGTGTCGGCCCGACATATTCACCTTACGCAGGAGCATGTGGAAGCATTGTTTGGAGCAGGTTACCAATTGACTGAGTTCAAACCCCTTTCCCAGCCAGGACAATTCGCAGCAAACGAGCAAGTAGCAGTAATCGGTACCAAAGGTAAGTTCGACAAAGTGAGAATTCTCGGCCCGGCCCGTCCGGCTTCCCAGCTGGAAGTATCGCGCACAGACGCATTCAGCCTCGGCGTGAAGGCACCTGTACGTGAATCCGGCCATATTGAAGGAACACCAGGCATTACTATCAAAGGTCCAGCCGGTGAAGTTGAACTGGAGACAGGTGTCATTGTGGCAGCCCGTCACATCCACTTCCACACTTCTGAAGCAGAAGCTTGGGGCATTGCCGACAAGCAGCTCCTGAAGGTACGCCTTGGCGGCGAACGCGGCCTGGTGCTGGAGAACGTAATCGCCCGTGTATCCGACAATTTCAAGCTTGATATGCATATCGACACCGACGAAGCTAACGCTGCAGGTGCCAATAACGGCGATACTGCTGAAATCGTAGATTAGTCTTATAATATTATTGCAAGCAACGGGCAGGGGAGAAATCCTCTGCTTTTTTTGTGCTTTTGTCGAATAAAGGGTTTTCGTTGTTGTTGTGGAATAAGAGTAGCATCTGGGAAAATATTCTTGTATGCACCAAAAGCCGGTATCTGGTGTTCAGCGGGTGGTTGCCAAAATGCATTCAGAAAGAAGGCGGAGCAATGAACCAGAAGGAATCGAGTTCAACTTCAACCGATGAGGCAGCAGCCGGAACAGTGGTATTATCGGAATTTATGGCGGAAAGAAACAAGCGGTTTGAATTAGCACAGGTACTGGCAAATGTGGGGTACTGGGAATATGACCGGATTTTGCAAAAAATAACGTGGTCGAAACATATGTATGCGATTTATGGTCAGGCGCTGTCTTCCGGAGTGGATTTAGATAATGTATTTGCCAGGGTCCATGAGGAGGATGCAGGGCGGGTAAAATTGGCTTTCACTAATTCCCAGGAGTCCATGCAGTCCTATCAAATAGAATATAGAATTATCCGCCCGGACGGAGAGGTCCGTTATGTCGCTGAAAGTGCGCGGTTTTGGGACAACGAGGCGATTGGGACTGTTCAGGATATCACGGAAAAGACAGCTTTGCAGCTTCAATTGATTGAGGAAGGCCAATACTACAAATCATTGTTTGAAAATAATACGGATGCGGTATATTCCAGCAATCTTGAAGGTATGATTCTGTCCTGCAATGCAGCTATGAACGGACTGTTTGGATATACCGAGGGCGAGCTGGTCCATGCCAGCTTTGAACGCCTGATTGATCCGGAGCAGGTCAGCCTCTCCAGAAAGGTTATTGCAGAAGTGATAAAAACCGTAAGCCCGCGAAGCTATGAGCTGACAGCCAGGCATAAGGATGGCACGGCTATTGATATTTTTGTAACGAATATTCCTGTAATGATTGCTAATGAGCTGGTGGGTATCTATGGCATAGCCAAAAATGTAACAGAACAAAAGTCCATGGAGCGGCATCTGCTGGAAGCGGAGGCTAAATACCGGAGTATTGTGGAGCAGTCGATAGTAGGTGTTTTTATTGTCCAAAATGGAATATATATCTATGCTAATCCTCATCTTGAACGAATGCTGGGGAACGTTAGCTTGATGGGACGGCAGGTATTGGATTCCATCTACCCGGGGGACCGCGATACGGTATCCACCAAGATGCTGGGTTTAACGGAAGGGCAATTTAACCGCACAATGATACATAGAGCCGTCAAGCCGGATGGCAGCCTTATTTATTGTGAAGTACATTACACCCGGATATTACACATCAATGAGGATGCAATCGTTGGCACTGTCCTGGATATTACCGAGCGGAAGGAAACGGAGCAGGAAACAGAGTATTTGGCGTATCACGATTATCTGACGGGGCTTCCCAATCGGCGGATGTTTGAAGAGCAGCTGGATCAACAGTTAAGACTGGCCTCATTTTATAATAAAAAGCTTGCGGTGCTCCTGATTGATCTGGATCGCTTTAAGGCCGTCAATGATATTCTGGGGCACACTATAGGTGACACATTGCTCAAACAGTTTGCCGTCAAACTGCAGGAAAGCCTTGAAAATGGATGGGTGGCATACCGGTTAAGCGGGGATGAGTTCTGTATTATTCTGCCGGAAGTGGAGAGCCACCGTGAGGCAATCTTCCTGTCCGAGTCCATTATCAGCCGTACCAAGGAAGATTATTTAATAGCAGGCTTTGAGCTTAATATCACGCTGAGTATGGGGATCAGTATTTTCCCGGAGGATGGGGATTCGGTTGACCGGCTCCTGCTGAATGCAGATTCTGCTCTATATCATGCCAAGTCTCAGGGGAGGGACCAGGCCCAGTGCTATTCCTCATCGCTGAACATCCAGTCTTTCAAAATATTCACCATGACCAATGATCTGCGCAAAGCCCTGGAGAAACAGGAGCTGTTCCTGCAATATATGCCGCGAGTGGATACGCAGACCCGGGAAATTCTCGGTGCCGAGGCGCTGATCCGCTGGAATCATCCGGACTGGGGGCTGGTGTCGCCGGCGGAGTTCATCCCGATTGCAGAAGAGAGCGGACTTATAGTGCCTATCGGAGAATGGGTGCTCCGGGAAGCTTGCCGGCAGAACAAGCAATGGCAGGAGATGGGGCTGCCGCATATTACGGTATCCGTTAATTTCTCGGTGCAGCAGCTGTTCCAGCAGAATATTCTGCAGACGATTGATGAAATTCTCGCCGGGTCCGGGCTGGCTCCCGAATATCTGGAGATTGAAATCACGGAGAGCTCCTTCATGACCAATGAGAGGGAAGTCATTCAATTGCTGGAGGAGCTTAGAAAACGGAAGATTAAAGTTTCACTTGATGACTTTGGGACGGGCTATTCTTCTTTATATATGCTTAAGCGGTTAGCGCTGGATACGGTGAAAATTGACAAGGCCTTTGTGGAAGAAATTTTGACTGACCCTGTGAACCAAAGCATTATTGAGTGCATTCTGAATCTGGCCAAGGCGCTAAAAATGAATGTTGTGGCTGAGGGTGTGGAGACGGAGGCGCAGTATGAGTATTTAAAGGAGCAGCAGTGTGATGAGATACAGGGTTATTATTTCAGCCGTCCGGTTGAACCGGAAGCCTTGGGAATGCTGCTTCGCGAGAAGCATATGGCCAACCCGAGCCCGGGAGTAACAGAAATCCCGCCAGTCAGTAACCGCCGGGAATACTTCCGCGTAGATTTAGCCAATCCGCTCGTTGCCGGAATGACGATAAGTACGTTTAAGGGCAGGGAGGTAGATCTCGGAAGTACCGAGGTATATCTGACCAATATCGGGCCGGGCGGATTGAAATTCGTGATGGGCTATAAGCTGCCGGTGAACGACAATATTCTGCTTAAGTTTGAAACCGAGATTCTGCATCAGCCAACCCATCTGTTGGGCAAAATTGCCTGGACCCACGAATTGGAGAATGGCGCGGTGTATGAGTACGGTGTCCAGTTTCAGATGGAGGAAAGTGAACGGCTCGGGCTGATCCGGAATCTGAATAACCTGGCGATCCAAATCCGTGAAGGCACACCTGCGCATACCCGGATATTCCTGGGCGACCCGGTGAAAAGCATTAAAGAACAGCTGAAAAAAGTCCGGCTGTAACAGATAAATATTGGTTTTGAAGAGGAGCGATGAAAGTATCGCTTCTTTTTAATGCCTAAACGTGTTATCATTATGTGTTATGACTTTGACGAGCGCTATGTGGAGACGCCGCAGAAGGTATATACAGTGATTGTGATTAATGACTTGCTAAATATATGTACTCAAAATTAAGGAGATAAAATGACATTTAACGATTTGAACTTGATTCCCCCGATTCTCAAGGCACTGAGCCTGGAAAACTATACATCCCCGACTCCAATTCAGGAGGAATCCATCCCTGCGGCCTTGGCCGGCAGAGATATTCTGGGCTGTGCCCAGACGGGTACCGGAAAAACCGCAGCTTTTTCATTGCCGATTATTCAGCTGCTCAGCCAGCAGCCGGCCAGAACCGGCGGAGCGAAACGTATCCGTTCCCTGATTCTGACCCCGACCAGAGAGCTAGCTCTACAGATCTCCGAGAATATTCAGGCGTACAGCAAGTTCACTACGATCCGCTCGACAGCGATTGTCGGAGGGGTATCCCAGAAGGCCCAGGAACGGGCGCTTAGCCAGGGTGCAGATATTCTGATTGCTACACCGGGCAGACTGATCGATCTGATCAGCCAGAGACATGTGGATCTGCAGCATGTGCAGATTCTTGTGCTGGATGAAGCAGACCGCATGCTGGACATGGGCTTCATTCATGACGTGAAGCGGATTATTGCCAAGATGCCGGCCAAGAAGCAAACGCTGTTCTTCTCGGCAACGATGCCGACGGAGATCTCCCAGCTGGTGAAGACATTGCTGGTGGACCCGGTGAAAATTGAGATTACTCCGGTATCTTCGACCGTAGACAGAATCGAGCAATCGATTTATTTGCTGGAGAACGGCAATAAGCAGAATCAGCTGAACCGTCTGCTGCAGGATCCTTCGATCGTGTCGGCGCTCGTCTTCACCCGCACCAAACGCGGAGCTGACCGGGTAACCCGCGATCTGACCCGGATCAATATTACCGCTCAGGCCATTCACGGCAACAAATCGCAGAATGACCGCCAGAATGCGCTGAGAAACTTCAAGAGCGGCGCGACACGCGTGCTGGTGGCTACAGATATCGCCGCCCGCGGAATTGATATTGATGAGCTGTCTCATGTCATCAACTTCAACCTGCCGAATATTCCGGAAACCTATGTTCACCGTATTGGCCGGACCGGCCGTGCGGGAATGAGCGGAGTTGCCATCTCGCTGTGCGAAGCTGAGGAAATTCCATACCTGAAGGATATCCAGAAGCTGATCGGCAAGGTGATTCCGGAAGTGAAGGATCATGCTTATCCGATGTCCAAGAGCAATCTGGCATTGCTGGCAGACCGTCCAGGCAAAGCACCAGCCAAACCGTCGCAGAAAGCCAAAACGAATCCGGCACGCAAGCCGAAATCGGAATGGTTCTCGCAAGGCAAGCAGGGCGGCGGTAACGGCGGAGCGAAAAGCGCGTCGGGCAGTGGCTATGCGGGCAGCGGAGCGAAAAGCGCGTCGGGCAGTGGTTATGCAGGCAGCGGAGCGAAAAGCGCATCAGGCAATAGCTATGCGGGCAGCGGAGCTGGCAGCAGCCGGCCTGCTGGCGAGTCCGGCAACAGAGCAGGCTCCGGCAGCCAGCCGGGCGAAAGATCTGCCGCCCGTCCAGGCGGCAACCAGAGCAACAAGCCGGCTGGAGGCCAATACGGCCGTTCCAGCCAGTCCGGCAACAGACCTGGCAACCGTCCTGCGGCCAAAGCAGGCAGATCTCAATAACTTTTTGAGATGAATAATGTAAAGATAAACTGCAGCCTTCCCTTGGGAGGCTGTTTTATTTGATTTGAGGTAAAACCTTTGCGGATGCGCAATGTATTCGGTTTATCGTATACAATTGGTTCGTTTACTCTACCGTTCGTGGTTTTCTGCATACTTTAGCCATATTCCCTTCACCAATTGCGTATTGAGAAATTATAAGGAAGCGTCTCGTAAAACATTACTTACTCGTCAATCGTTACTTTAGTAGAAGAGCACGCAAAAACCGCCGCTTTCCAGTCCCTGACTGAGAAGCGGCGGTTTCGCCGATGTCGCCTTTATTGTTACTATAATGAGCAGAAGAAGTTACCCGGCGAGATAAGCACCCAGCTCTTCGCGCAGCGCAGGGCTGATGGAGGTCATCGGCAGGCGGAGCGTGTCGGAGGAGATCTCGCCGCGTGCACTGAGCAGCCATTTGATCGGCGCCGGGTTGGATTCCTTGAACAGCAGCTTCATCAGCGGTACGAGCTGATCAAAGGCAGCCCGGGCGGCCTCAACCTGGCCGGCTCTGTACTGCTCGTAGATGCTGAGATAGGAGGCAGTATGTACATTGGCCGAGGCCAGCATGCCACCGGCGGCTCCGCAGCCCAGCATATCGAAGAAGTTCAAGTCATCGCCGCAGAGCACGGGCTTGGAGCCGTGGCGGGACAGCTCGGAGACCAGCACCGGAGAGCCGGAGCAGTCTTTTAACCCGACAACGTTGTTCATCTCCAGGATCGTACGGGCGGTGTCTACGGACATGCCTACTCCGGCGCGGCCGGGAATATCGTAGGCGATGATCGGAAGGCCGACCTCAGCTGCCTTGCGGAAATGGGCGATAATGCCTTCCTGCGAAGGACGGCTGTAATATGGGACGACAACCAATGCGGCATCGGCACCTGAGTTGGCAGCAAGCTCTGTGCGGGTGACAGTGGACATCGTATCATTGGTACCCGTGCCAACCACGAGCGGGATGGAAGTATTCTTCAAAAGCTCACGTGATGCATCCACGAGTGTATGCAATTCCTGTATGTTGACTGTCGGCGATTCTCCAGTGGTTCCATTAACGACCAGACCATGAATACTGTTCTTGATGATGTTGTTCACATACCGCTGATACGACTCCAGATCAATCTCGCCGGCGGCGTGGAACGGGGTTACCACGGGAACATAGATTCCATAAATCTGTTCTTCTGTTAACATGAATATCGTCCTCCAAAATTGTAAAATCCTTTTATCCTACTGTACCATGGATTATTGCATCGTCGTTAGCTATAATAAATGATGAAGGTTATCAATAATATTGATGTTAGGGTGATGATATGGACTTAACCTATATGCGGACCTTCCGCGAGGTCGCGAAGCGGCAGAGCTTCACCCGTGCGGCTGAAGAACTGGGCTATGCCCAGTCCAGTGTAACGATGCAGATTCAAAAGATCGAGAAGGAATACGGCGTACCGCTGATCGAACGGCATGGCCGTGCCTTGCGCCTGACTCCGCCGGGGGAAGAGCTGCTGAAGCTGTTTGTGGAGATTCTAGATCTGTACGACCGCTCCAAAGAAACGATCGCCCAGCAGATTGGCGGGACGCTGACGATCGGGACGATTGATTCACTAGCCGCCTTTTATTTGCCGCCGTTCCTGCAGCAGCTGCGGACCATGTTCCCCGGACTGAACATTCATCTGCAAACGGAGCAGGAGGCCAATCTGATCTCCAAAATCAGGGACGGCGAGGTCGATATCGGCCTCCTCCTGGACCGCAGCACGGCAGACACCCTGCTTGAGCGTACAATCATCCGGGAAGAGCCGCTCGTCCTCGTGGCACCTGCCAGCCATCCGCTGGCAAGCCTGGCGCAGGTGACGCTGCAGGACCTCAACAACTGCGAGCTGATCGTCTCCGAGGAGAGCTGTATCTACCGCAGCCTGTTCGAGAACCTGCTCCGGGAGCACGGGATTGTGTTCCGGATCGGTTTTGAGCTGTCGAATCTGGAAGCGATCAAGCGTTGTGTACGCAACGGCCTGGGCATCGCGCTGCTGCCGAGAATTGTGGCTGAGGAGGAGATCGAGCGGGGGAATCTCGCCGAGCTGTCTTTTGCCCATCCGGAGATTCATTTCGATCTGCAGCTCCTGCTCCATCCGAAGAAGTGGAAGTCGCTGCCGCTCCAGTCACTGATCCAGATGCTGCGGGAGGATGCGAAGGCTAAAGCCGTAGTGCTGTGAGGGTGGAAGCCTGAGTAAGCGAAGTATGCAATGTTCTAATATAGACACGCGGAGGATCATATGGACATTATTGAGCTACCTATTCAGTTTGAGTATGAAGGACAGCCCTATTACATTTATCCGAGCCTCATTGTATCCGGGGAAGAGTTAACCCTGGTCGATACCGGTTATCCAACTTTCATGCCTTTGATAGAGAAGAAGATCCTGGAGCTGGGGTACGACCCCTTGAATCTGAAAAATATCATTATCACCCATTACGACGATGACCATATCGGCGCCTTGTACGAGTTCGTGGAGAAATACCCGTCAGTTACGGTCATTGCGAGCGAAGTGGAGACCCCATCCATCTCAGGCCTGGTGAAATCTGAGCGTCTGATCCAGGCAGAAGCACTGCTAGTGGACATGCCTGAAGAAGAGCAGGCGTCCGGTGAAGACTTTGTACAGCTATTGAAGAATTTGCGGCATGTTCCGGTGAATCAGACCGTCCGGGAGGGCGAATGGATTCTGAATGGTAAGTGCCAAGTCATTGCCACCCCGGGGCATACGTCTGGTCATATTTCTTTGTATTTCCCTGAGCTAAGCAGTGTAATTACAGGTGACGCGGCAGTGAACGAGGAGAATGAACTGGCTGTCGCGAATCCGCAATACTGTCTGGAGCTGGCGAGTGCAAAAGAGTCTTTGGAACGGTTAAAAGCACTTCAGGCGCGCACCTATTACTGCTTCCATGAAGGAAAACTCGGCTTCTAAATTAGTGCACAGGAAAACATAACTGGCAAAGATGATTGCTGATCATATCACCTGTATATCTCTCCATAACCGGCCGCTGGTAATCGAGCAGATGTCCGCTGCCGTAGAGGGAGGGGAGGATCTCCGTCCATGCTTTTTGAACTGCCTCAGCCGTATGTTGTATAGTAACAATCGCATAGGTCCCGCCGGGAATTTCACCGTAATTAATAGACTTATCTGCTTGGGCATTCTCCGGTACGCTGATACAGGCATCATATCTGCAATGTTCAGGCAGGGTGGTGTCCGGGTTGTCCTGCGGAATTCCGAAGAGGATGGCTGATCCGGTAAGCAGCCGGTGTGCCTGCGCCCATTCCTTTAAGGCCTCCATAGCCTTACTGTTACCGGGACCATAGGGACCTGTCTGGCGCACATAAGCAATGCGTGTTACAGGAAACGTTTCGAGCTGGATTTTCATCGTTTCATTGTCCTTTCTTTCGCTGTAATGAGTACATTTCGAATGCTAACATGGACTAAAATAGAATTCATTTCTTTTTTGAGCGGACCTCTGTATGCAGCAAGATATTGACATCAAAAACGAGAATATGGTATATAAAAGGTAGTGTTAGCACTCAGGTGAGTGGAGTGCTAAACCATGATCCGCAATCCGAAGGTTATTTTTGAAAGGAGATTTATTTATTCATGGCCAAAAAAGAGTTTAAAGCCGAATCCAAAAGACTGCTGGAAATGATGATTAACTCCATCTATACACAGCGGGAGATTTTTCTGCGGGAACTGATTTCGAATGCAAGCGATGCCATCGACAAAATCTATTACAAAGCACTGGCCGACGAAGGCCTGGTGTTCAATAAAGAGGATTACTACATTAAAGTGACCGCCGATAAGGCAAGCCGTACGTTAACCATTTCCGATACCGGAATCGGGATGACGCAGGAAGAGCTGGAGAACAATCTGGGGATTATCGCGAACAGCGGCTCGTTTGCTTTTAAGAAGGATAATGAAGCCAAGGACGGACACAACATCATCGGACAATTCGGGGTAGGTTTCTATTCCGCATTCATGGTGGCTGACGATGTTACGGTGATCAGTAAAGCGCTGGGCAGCGACCAGGCGTTCAAATGGGAATCCCAGGGTGCGGACGGTTACACGATTGAGCCTTGTGAGAAGGATGCTGTCGGAACCGAAATTACGCTGAAGATCAAAGAGAACACCGAAGACGATAACTACGATGAGTTCCTGGAAGAGTACCGCCTGAAGTCGATCATCAAGAAATATTCGGACTTCATTCGCTTCCCGATCAAGATGGACATTACCGGCAGACAGCCTAAAGAGGACGCCGAGAATGAATTCGTCGATGTTATTGAAGAGCAGACCGTGAACAGCATGGTGCCGATCTGGCGCAAGAACAAAAACGAGCTGACGGAAGAAGACTACAACAACTTCTATGCGGAGAAACGCTACGGCTTCGATAAGCCGCTGAAGCATATTCATATCAGTGCCGACGGCGCTGTGGTCTATAACGCAATCCTGTTCATTCCGGAGAATACGCCGTTCGACTACTACACCAAGGAATATGAAAAAGGCCTGGAGCTCTACTCCAACGGCGTGCTGATTATGAACAAATGCGGAGATCTGCTGCCGGACTACTTCAGCTTTGTCAAGGGGATGGTGGATTCCGAGGATCTGTCGCTGAACATCTCCCGTGAGCTGCTGCAGCATGACCGCCAGCTGACGCTGATTGCGAAGAACATTAAGAGCAAGATCAAGAGCCAGCTCCTGAGCCTGCTGAAGGATGAGCGTGAGAAATATGAGACGTTCTACAAGTCTTTTGGCAGACAGCTGAAGTTCGGGGTCTATAACGACTATGGTATGGAAAAAGAAACGCTGCAGGACCTGCTGATGTTCCACTCCTCCAAGGAGAAGAAGCTGGTTACGCTGGCTGAATATGTGGAAAGAATGCCGGAAGACCAGAAGTTTATCTACTATGCCTCCGGTGAATCGGTGGAACGCATCGAGAAGCTGCCGCAGACGGAGATGGTGCTGGACAAGGGTTACGAAATCCTCTACTTCACGGACGATATCGATGAATTCGCAATCAAGATGATCATGTCCTACAAAGAGAAGGAATTCAAGAACGTCTCCAGCGGTGACTTGGGGATCGAAGAAAGTGCCGAGGACAAGCCTTCTGAAGCGGAAGAGAATGAGAACAAGGGATTGTTCGAAGCGATGCAGGGCATCCTGTCCGGCAAAGTGAAGGCAGTCAAAGCATCCAAGCGGCTGAAATCCCATCCGGTCTGCCTATCTACAGAAGGCGAGCTGACGATCGAGATGGAGAAAATCCTCAAGGCTATGCCTAACGGCGGCCAGGATGTACAAGCGGACAAGGTGCTGGAAATCAACATTCACCATGATGTCTTCAAATCGCTGAAGGCTGCTGCCGAAGGCGACAAGGAGAAGCTGGGTCTTTACACTAACCTCTTGTATAACCAGGCGCTCTTGATCGAAGGTCTGCAGGTTAACGATCCGGTGCAGTTCACGAACGATATTTGCAAAATCATGGTCTAAACCGGCGTTCGCGCCAGCCAGTGGACCTGCGATACAAGAATACCCCGCTACTGGTCAGACCAGTGCGGGGTGTTTTTTTATTTATTTGTAAGTAAATGAAAATAAAGTTTCACCGCTGCTGGCATCGATTACAACATTGAATTCTTTATACGTTGGCACCTTTTGCCCTCTTGCAGCATGGCCGGTACCCTGAATACCTTTGAAGTTCACGATATAGACGGGGGGTTTATTTAAATAACCTTCACGTCTTAGTTGTACATTCTTACTCAGTGCCTGTTCTGAGAATGCAGTCAAATATGGATAGGTCATCAGCTGATATTCTATAACAACCTCTTTTGCCTCAGATGCAAACTTTGGTGCACTCTTGTGAGCTAAGGAAATAGCTTGTTTCTTTGTAATTACCATATT
Organism: Paenibacillus phytohabitans; assembly: GCF_013141775.1. Lineage (GTDB taxonomy): Bacteria > Bacillota > Bacilli > Paenibacillales > Paenibacillaceae > Paenibacillus_AQ > Paenibacillus_AQ phytohabitans. Next base: position 301,887 of record NZ_WHOB01000016.1, on the reverse strand, counting down.
ACTTGATGTTGGCGGATTAAGTTGTATTCCCAGTGAATTCAATCGCTCTTTGTCGAGAACGGTTACTGCAGCTTCTTCCTTACTGATCAAGTCTGAAATATCTCCAGCTGCAATTCCTGAAGAGTAAAATATTACAGTGGAAATAACCATTGTGACTAATGATCTCTTTGTGGGAAGCATTAGCTTCACTCCTCCGGATTGATTAGTCTTAAATAAGCGGAACTTAAAACTATCACTTATAAAATCCTGCCCAAAATACAACAATTCCACTATAATCCCGGATATAATTCAAGATTGTTGTATAAAAGGCAGCATTTATGCTCCACCGGGCGTATTAGCGGGACAATTCTTGTATTTCTTACAACAATCTGTCTGAACACCCAGGTAGCCAGGTAGCCAAGTTGTAAGAAGTACAACATTTAGTCCATGCGGTGTGAAACGTCAGAATCCCGGATTCTGCCAGCGTGATGCAGGGTGGAGCGGCCTGAAAGACAGGATGAAGAAAGCAGGAATTGGACATCCTCCAGAATGTCCGGGCCGGATAACTGCACTGCTGCGCGAGCGGGAATGTTATGTTCAGGGTTCAGCGTGCCCGGAAGGTCTCGATAAACTTGGTAGCCAGCGACGACAAATACTTGTCCTTAATCCAGACGGCGGCTACACGGGTATGCAGCTCTTCACACCGGATCTCCTTATAGATCAGATTGCCGTGATTCGCCAGCTCAAAAGCTGATTTGGGAATAATCCCGATGCCAAGTCCGGCGTTGGCCCAGAGCAGAGTGGTCCGCGCATCATCGTTCATGCAGAAAATTTGCGGTTCAAACCCATGCTCCAGGCAGGTCTCACGAATGAGCTGCTCAAACCGGCGGTAAATGATAAGCGGCATATGCTGAAGCTCTCCGAGTGAAATAGCTGCTTCGCTTGAATTCCAGTCATAATCGGGGGTCATAACGGCAATCATCGGCTCAGAATTGAGATACAGACATTCAAGATTGCTGGAATTAAAAGGGGTGCGGATAATGCCGATTTCGACGATGCCTTTGTTCAGCAGATCGATGATCATAAATGTATTGCCTTCATGAATTTCAAAAGTAACGCCCAGATAGTTCTTGTGGAATTCGCCCAGCCGGTCATGCAGCAGGGTGGCTCCGGAAGAGGAGACAGTGCCGATCGAGAGGCTGCCCTTCAGTCCTTTGGCAAAATCATTGATTTCTCTCGTGGTCGAATCCGTTAATTCAAGAATTTGCTGTGCCCGGTTACGCAAAATAATCCCCGCATCGGTTAACTGGATGCTGCGCGGACCGCGTTCAACCAGCTTGACCCCTAGCTCCTCCTCCAGCAGCTTAAGCTGCTGGCTGAGCGGCGGCTGGGCCATTTGCAGCTTCCTGGCGGCTGAGGTGATTTGACCTTCCTCGGCAATCGCCAGGAAATATTTCAATTGGCGGATATCCATGTTATTACAGCCTCCCGTTCCGCGTCTTCAATCACATTCCATATGAAATTCATATGGCAAAGATACGAAACCAATATTATTAATATGTAAGCAGGTATGACATAATCATAACGGGTCTTTTGTTTTTTTCAAGAGTGAATACATACTACGTAGGTTAGGTGAGGATTACTGTGTTCAAAATTGCTGTTTATCTAAAGCCTTACAGGAAAGAAGTGATCATCGGGCCGATCTTCAAGCTGCTGGAGGCGATTCTGGAGCTGCTGCTGCCGACGATTGTAGCCCTGATTATCAACAACGGAATTGGCAGGCAGGACAGCGCCTATGTCTACCGCATGGGCTCCCTGATGGTGCTGATGGCCATCCTCGGCTTCGGCTGCTCTATGATCTGCCAATATTACGCAGCGCGCGCGTCACAGGGCTTCGGCACATCGCTGCGCAACAAAATGTTCAAGCATATTTCATCGTTATCCTACGCAGAGCTTGATATTATCGGCACGCCATCGCTGATCAACCGGATCACGAATGATGTCAATCAGCTCCAGCTGGCCGTAGCCATGCTGATCCGGCTGGTTATCCGTGCTCCGTTCATCTGCATCGGGGCGATCATCATGTCGATGATTCTGGATTTCCGGCTGTCGCTGATCTTGATTGCGGCTACTCCGGTATTCGGTGTCATTCTGTATTTCATCATTACGCGCAGCTCGCCGCTCTACCGCAAATATCAGGCGAAGCTGGACCGTCTGGCACTGGTGCTCAGCGAGAATCTGTCTGGTATCCGGGTCATCCGCGCCTTCGCAGAGAGCCGCCGGGAGAAGCAGCGCTTCAATGAAGCTTCGGAGGATTTGACACAGACCGCAATCCGGGTCGGACGGATATCCGCTTGGCTGGGCCCGATGACCACGCTAGTGGTTAATGCAGCGATTATCGCCATTCTGTGGGCGGGCGGCATTCATATCGATGCCGGACGGCTGTCACAGGGGGAGATTATTGCATTCATCAACTATGTGACCCAGATCCTGCTAGCGTTGATTGTGGTATCCAATCTCGTTATTCTGTTCACCAAAGCTTCGTCATCTGCCAACCGTGTCAACGAGGTGCTGGCAATGACGGCATCGGTTGCCGAGGTTGCGGCAGATGCGCCGGCGGCCAAGCGTGATGATTCAGCGCCGGTGATCTCCTTCCGCAATGTTTCGTTCGGGTATAACACAACCGGTGAGCTTGCGCTGGAGAATATCACGGTCGACATTCACCGGGGAGAGACGGTCGGACTGATCGGCAGTACCGGCTCCGGTAAATCGACCTTCGTGAACCTCATTCCGCGGTTCTATGATGCAGTAGAGGGTGAAATTCTCGTCGAAGGTGTGAATGTGCGGCAATACCGGCTGGAGCAGCTGCGGAGCAGAATTGGTATTGTGCCGCAGAAGGCGATGCTGTTCACTGGATCGATTGCCGATAACATCCGCTGGGGCAAGGCCTCTGCAACCCGGGAAGAGATTATGTCCGCAGCAGCGGTGGCCCAGGCGGAAGAGTTCATTGCCAAGCTGCCGGAGGGACTGGATACCCTTGTCGCACGCGGAGGACATAATTTGTCCGGAGGACAGAAGCAGCGGCTGACGATTGCACGGGCGGTTGTAGGGCGTCCGCCTATACTCATTCTGGATGATTCCTCCAGTGCGCTGGATTTTGCCACGGATGCAGCTTTGCGCCGTGCACTGAACAAGAACAGCGGAGATATGACAGTTCTGCTTGTATCCCAGCGGGTGAGTACCGTAAGACAGGCGGATCAGATTATTGTCTTCGATGAAGGGCGGATTGCCGGTATCGGCAGCCATGAAGAATTGCTGGAGAGCTGCGGGGTCTATCAGGAAATCTGCATGTCCCAGCTCTCAAGCGAGGAGGCCGTACAATGAACAGTACAACGACCTGGAAACGGCTGTTTAGATATACAAGCCAATACCGGAAGATAACCGTCGGGGCAGTCATCTGCGCCATTCTGAGTGTGATTGCCAGCCTGATCGGACCGCTGCTGATCGGCCGCGCGGTTGACCATATGATCGGGCCGGATCAGGTGAACTTCCCGGGGATTTTCCGCCTGCTGCTGATCCTGGGAGCCGTATATCTGGTTGGCAGCTTCTTCGGCTGGCTGCTCACCTATTATACGAATAAGCTCGCCTACCGGACAGTCTATGATCTCCGCCGCGAGCTGTTTGACAAGCTGGACGCGCTGCCGTTGAAATTCCATGATAATCATCCGCAAGGCGACAGCATCAGCCGGTTCGTGAATGATATGGATGCTGTCTCTGACGGGCTGCTGCAGGGCTTCTCCACGCTGCTGACGGGGATCGTGACCATTGCCGGGGCTATCGGGCTAATGCTCTATATCAGCCCTGTGATGACGCTGGTGGTACTGTTGTCTGCACCGGCGACCTTCTTCGTTGCCCGTTTCATTACAATGCGTTCGCAGCAGATGTTCCGGGAGCAGGCCAAAATCCTCGGCGGGCTCAACGGTTATGTGGAGGAACTTGTCGGCGGACAAAAGGTAGTGCAGGCCTATCACTATGAGGACCGCTCTTTTGCAGGCTTCGCAGAGCGGAATAATGAGCTGTACAAGACAGGGATCAAATCACAATTCTACGGCTCTTTATCTAATCCGACTACACGACTTGTAAACAACATCACATTCTCGGTGATCGCGATGATCGGCAGTGCGCTTGTGATCGGGGGACATTTTTCCGTCGGGGATTTGTCCAGCTTCCTGATCTATTCGAATCTGTTCGCGAAGCCGTTCAATGAGATTACCGGGGTCATTACCCAGCTGCAGTCGGCGACGGCATCGGCGCAGCGTATTTTCAACATTCTGGATCTGCCGCAGGAGACTCCGGATGCTCCGGGTGCTGTAGTGATGACGGGAAGCCAAGGCACGATTACCTTCGACAAGGTGAGCTTTGCCTATACCCCGGAACGGCCGCTGATCCGGAACTTCAGTCTGGAGGTGAAGCCGGGTACACGCGTGGCGATTGTCGGCCAGACCGGAGCGGGGAAGACCACACTGGTCAACCTGCTGATGCGCTTCTATGAAGTCGACAGCGGCACCATCCGGATTGACGGTACGGACATTACTTCGATTACCCGGGACAGTCTGCGGCGTAACTTCGGGATGGTGCTGCAGGACACCTGGTTATATGGGGGCTCCATCCGCGACAATATCGCTTACGGCAAGCCGGAAGCGTCGGAGGCTGAAGTCATTGCCGCAGCCAAAGCCGCGAATGCGCACAGCTTCATCAAACGTCTGCCCGAGGGCTATAATACGAAAATAAGCGGCTCGGGAGATAATCTCTCCCAAGGCCAGAAGCAGCTGCTTACCATCGCCCGTGTGATGCTCGTTGATCCGCCGATGCTTATTCTGGATGAGGCCACGAGCAGTATTGATACGCTGACGGAGGTGCGGATTCAGAAGGCTTTTCTGGCGATGATCTACGGCCGTACCAGCTTCGTGATTGCCCACCGGCTGTCCACGATCCGTGAGTCGGACCTGATTCTGTTCATGAAGGACGGCGACATTGTCGAGAGCGGAACGCATGAGGAGCTGGTGAGGAGCGGTGGGTATTACGCCCGCTTGTATAATAGCCAGTTTACGGCGGTTTAGATAGGGTAAATGCAGACAGACAGCTGCGGTCAGGACTTCTTAGGAGGAGGCTGGCTTGCGGCTGTCTTTTTTTGCAGCGGGATAAACTGAACTTATTAGGAGATTTACATAAGAATCAGCTGTGACTTTGGTGATCTTTGGGCTTAAGGTTACTTAGGGGTGCTGCTGTTGCCATAATTCACTGGTTAACTAGCTGGTAGTGGTGGAGATCCGGCGAACCGGTGACTTTTGGATAATCCTGCACATAATACAACATTCTCCTCATTATTTCGGCCCCAATCGGAAATTGTTGTATAAAAAGCAGGATTTCCCGACCTCCAAGCGGCTGAGCGGGACAATTCTTGTATTTCGTACAACAATTCGCTTGAACACCCGGATATTAAGGGATTAAAGTTGCAATTCGTACAACAATAGTGCCCCATGCAAAATTGAGTAAGTAACTCAATCCGCTCTGCCACAGCTAACGAGAGATTTTGGTGATTTAAATTGCAGTGAACAAAAGACGATGACGATGGAGGTTCATTCGAGTGGCAACAATCGGTTTAATCAGGCATGGGATTACAGAATGGAATATCGCAGGAAGGGCGCAGGGACTGGCGGATATCCCGCTTAACGGGGAAGGCAGAGAACAGGCGGTTAGACTTGCCGGACGGCTGAGTAAAGAACCGTGGGACCTCATGATTTCCAGCCACTTGTGCCGGTCCAGGGAGACCGCAGAGATTATTGCTGCTGCTGCAGGGATAGGGGAGCACCTGATTGACGAACGGATATGTGAAATGGATTGCGGACAGCTGGAAGGGTTAAATGAGGCAGAATGGTTAGGGAGATGGGGGCCGGAATGGCGCAGCCTGGAGCTCGGAATGGAGAAGGCAGAGGATGTATCACACAGAGGCGTTTTTTTTCTGGAGGAGCTGTATACCCGCTATCCGGATAAAAAAGTACTCGTTGTCAGCCACGGCGCCTTAATCGGCTTAACGCTCCAGCATCTGCTGCCGCAAGTGTTCACCACCACTTACATAGATAATGCTTCGCTAACTCTGCTCACCAAAATCAATAATAACTGGGATTGCCTGCTGTACAACTGTGTGGAGCATTTGGTTTAAGTATTAGCAGGCTGAACTCGTCCGTGAAAATAACCCCCCCTCATCCTCCCAAGCACACCTTCGAGTCACAGTTGAGCTGACTATTCTTCATACGTTTGGGGGTGCTGGACGTCTTATGCAGTTTGGCGTAACGGATGGAGCACGGATACGTTGCTCACTCTGCACTCCCATGCAGCTGGCTCCGCATTAACCCCGGAGTCACCCCGTGCGCCTTGCGGAAAACGCGGATGAAATAATTGGTGTCCATCCCAAGGTTGAGGGCGATATCCTGCACAGGACGCTCAGGGTCCTCGGTGATCATCTGTACGGCGCGCTGCAGCCGCAGGTTCTGCAGATATTTATGCGGGGTCACGCCGTATTCCTGCAGGAACAGACGCTGGAAATGCTGGACAGAATAACCGACGGCAGCGGCCAGATTCGTAATCAGCAGCGGCTCCGTGAAATGCTCGTTGATCAGGCTGACGGCCTTATTCAGAGCTTCGTTGCGTACATTTTCGTTCTCCAGGCGGGTCGCCGTACCGGCGGAGCATTCGCTCCTGCGCAGCATCAGCAGCAGCCTATAGAGAGTCACCGACAGATCCTGCATCGACTGCTCCTCCTGGCGGCTGGTGCTATTTCCGTTTACCGTATGCCAGATTCCGCCGATCATATCCCAGCAATCCTCGAACCGTTCAGGATGGAACAGCGCAGACGGCAGCAGGCCGAGTCCCTCCAGCACAGATGCTGACTGGCTTCCATGGAAGCCGATGAAACCTACATGCCACGGCTCATGTGACAACGGATAATACTCGTGCCCGCGGTCGGGTGGAAAAGCATAGGCCATTCCCGGCGTCAGCACCGTCTCAGTGCCGCTCTCAAGGTCGCGGAACCGTCCGCTGCCGCTGCGGATCAGGAATATCTGGTGCACCGGGAATCCGGCCGGACGCACATGGTGATACTGGATATGGCGGCCGACCGAATAAGGGTATAAGGGGAACGCATTCAGGTCGCGCGGCATTTCGATCAGGGAGAAGGGGAGCATGTAAACACCTCATATTCATTTTGTGCTATGGAAACGCTATTATTATACTACCATTGGCAACTGATTATCCTTTATTATAAATAGTATAAACGGTTACAAGCTAAAGGGATAGAGCTGACGAAGAACTTATATCAGTGAAAAGTCCCATTCTAACATCGAACCCTATACGAGAGGATGAATGTAATAATATGAACAGCAAAGTTCCTGCAATCAGCAGCAAGGCTCCTGTAATGCTGCATGGTGCCGACTATAATCCCGAGCAATGGCTGAAATACCCTGAGGTGCTGAAAGAAGATATCCGGATGATGAAGCTGGCAGGCTGCAATGTAATGTCCGTGGGGATTTTCTCCTGGGTATCGCTGGAGCGTGAAGAAGGAGTATTCACCTTCGATTGGCTCGATCAGCTGCTGGATACTTTTAAGGATAATGGAATTTATGCCTTCCTGGCTACGCCAAGCGGAGCACGTCCGGCCTGGATGTCGGAGAAATATCCTGAGGTATTGCGGGTAGAACGGAACCGGGTGCGCAATCTGCATGGGGTCCGCCATAATCACTGCTTCACTTCACCGGTCTACCGCGAAAAAACCGCGCTGATGAACTCCAAGCTGGCTGAGCGTTACGCTCATCACCCTGCAGTCATCGGCTGGCATATCTCCAATGAATTCGGCGGCGAATGCCACTGTGATTACTGTCAGAATGCCTTCAGAGATTGGCTCAAGGTTAAATATAAGGGAAGTCTGGACGAGCTGAATCATGCCTGGTGGGCCACATTCTGGAGCCATACGTACACCTCCTGGGAACAGATTGAATCCCCGGCTCCGCACGGAGAGACTCAGGTGCATGGTCTTAACCTGGACTGGCGCCGTTTCGTAAGTGACCAGACGATTAACTTCTGCCAGCATGAGATTGACTCGGTGCGCAGCTTCAATCCTGAACTGCCGGTGACGACCAACATGCATATGATCGACGGTATTGATTATCGTAACCTGGCGAAGATCCTTGATGTTGTCTCCTGGGATGCTTATCCGGACTGGGGATATACCGAGGACGATGATGATGCCCGGCTGGCGGCCTGGACGGCGATGCACCACGATATGTACCGCAGCTTCAAAAAGAAACCGTTCCTGCTGATGGAAAGCACACCTTCGCTCACGAACTGGCAGATTGTCAGCAAGCTGAAGCGTCCGGGTATGCACAAGCTGTCCTCCCTGCAGGCGGTAGCCCATGGTTCAGACTCCGTGCAATACTTCCAGTGGCGCAAAAGCCGCGGCTCCAGCGAGAAGTTCCACGGCGCAGTTGTCGATCACAGCGGACATGCGGAGACCCGTGTATTCAGAGATGTAGCTGAGGTTGGCCGTACGCTGGCAGGATTAACGGATGTAGTGGGTACAACCACTCCTGCCGAAACAGCCATCCTGTTCGACTGGGACAACCGCTGGGCAGTTAAGGATGCCCAGGGTATCCGCAATTCCGGACTGAAATATGAAGAGACCGTGCTTCAGCATTACCGCGGACTGTGGGAGCTGGGGATTCCGGTGGATGTTGTCGGCTCCGGTGATGATCTGTCCGGCTACAAGCTGGTCATTGCGCCAATGCTGTACCTGATCAGCGAAGAAAATGGCAAACGGATTGAGAAGTACGTGGAGCAGGGCGGCACATTCCTGGCTACCTATTGGTCGGGAGTCGTTGGCGAGACCGACCTGTGCCATCTCGGCGGCTTCCCTGGCCCGCTGCGCAGAACCCTGGGAATCTGGGCAGAAGAGACAGAAGGACTGCACAGCCGCGATCTGAACGGCCTCGTGATGGACCCTGGCAACACCCTGAAGCTGACCGGAGACTATGATGCGCATGAAATCGCTGAGCTGATTCATCTGGAGGGTGCAGAAGCGCTGGGCCATTACCGCAGCGACTTCTACGCCGGACGTCCGGCACTGACCGTGAATAAGCTGGGGGCTGGCAAAGCCTATCATCTGGCCACACGTGTGAAGGACCCGCAGTTCTATGTGGATCTGTATGCTGCCATTGCCGGAAAAGAACGTATCAGCCGCTCCCTGAACACCGAGCTTCCTACAGGAGTAACGGCTCAGCTGCGCAGTGACGGCGAGCATGATTATGTATTTGTGCAGAATTTCAGCGGCAGCGAGCAAGTGGTAACGCTGGATGGTCAGGTGTATACGGACCTCGAATCCGGTGCTGCTGCACCTGCAGAGCTGAAGCTGCCGGTCAACGGGCTGGTTATGCTGAAACGCCCGACTGCAAAGGTATAATTTGCTGAAAATGTAAGCAATGAGTTAAAAAAAGGCAGGACCCGCTAAAAATCGGGTTCTGCCTTTTTGAATGATATGATAAGTCTCCAATTTGCAGTGAAGCAGATGCTGTTTATCCACGTAATGCCAGGAATCAATTCGTTCGACGAAAAATAAATGTTTTAAATCTATCTAAAGGATTTAGTTTGAGCATTACGCCTGACATTTTGCCGTGGAAGCAGCTGAGTAAGCAAATAGCTTTGAAATCTGGACGTCATTCACTGCTGTAAAGAGCTTCAATACCCTCAATCACCCGCAAATAATAAGCAGTCTCATGCGGGACGAGCTGCGAGAGATCAACCTGCTCATTAATTTCGGCCCGTTCACCGTCATCGGTTACCCGGAAGCCTTGCACATGTAGAGTGCTGCTTGCCCCAGCGATGAAGCTGCGGAACTCGGCGAAGCGGGCCTGGACGATCCCTGCTACCTCTTCCTGCTGCAGCGAGAAGTCACTGAGAGCATAATTGTTCTCGTAAACAAAAACATTCGCCCGCTCCCGGTCCATAAACCCGGCTGTATCCATCTGGTAGGGGATAATCCCCAAAGGTTTTAATTCGTCAAAAGCAAGCCTAAGGCCCAGCTCCTCCTGTACCTCCCGGACCCCATCCTCCACCGTCTCATCAGCCATCAGATGGCCGGCGGCAGTGATATCGAGCAGTCCGGCATAATCTCTTTTGTGCCGGCTGCGCAACTGGAGGTAGATCATCAGCCCATTGTCAGCCTGACGGACAAACCAGCAGTGAAAGGTCTCGTGCCAGAGACCGTGGCGGTGTACCTCATCGCGGGGAGCGGTTCCGGTTATATTGCCTTGCTCATCAAAAGTAGTCAGTATCTCTTCGCTCATACATAAGCTCCTTCACCAATTGCGTCAAAGCAGGATGCGGAATGCAACGGGTCTTGACGATTATATTTTTTACAGCTTACCATAGATACAGAAATACAGTAATATCCAAATGAAGGTATAGTAGAGGGAAGGTACGGCACAGGAGGAGAACGATGAAATATTTGGTTAAGCTAAATCTGGCTAGCATCATCTTGGCTCTGCCGGTCTTTGCAGCCATTGAGCTGATTGGAAATGCACTGAGGATTAGCCGCATCACCGGATGGGAGTACGGGAAGGTTGAGCGTACGGTCACGCTAATCAATATCGCAGGCTTTTTGCTGACCGGATTTCTGATCGTGTATGTAACCCGGCGAATACTGGGCAACCGGAGAATAGCTATGATTACGAGTCTGCTCTGGTTTGCCTATTTCAGTTTATTCGTCTACCTGTTCGCTGCGCTCTTTCCTATGACAGTACATGAGGACGAGCCGACGCCGGTTACCGGACTAATCTTCATAGGGATACTTATCCTGCATTTCTTGTATTTAGCCATTGTTCAGGCATGCTCTATATTCTTGACTGTCAGGGAGGACGAATAATGCAGCCAGTACCCATGGAGCGTACTACATTCTACTCGCTAAGCGATGAACAGCTCGGCTATGCCTGCATGGAACCCACGTTCATGAAGATCCGCGCCAAATCTCCGGCGGTGAAGAATGAAGCAATCGCACAGCTTAGCAGGGGACAGAGGGCACTCTGTATGTTCCGGATTCTGTATGACCATAGCTCTAAGTCCGCAGAAGAATACTACGGGTGGCTCAGTTATCTGCTGGATCAGCCGGGATACTGGAGCGGTGTGCTGGAGGGATTGCAGTTTTTTGAAGATGCTCCGCTGATTCATCTGCTGGAGGAATCGAAAGAGCTGTTCGAGGCGAGGAACCTGCGTGCAGGCACGGGCTGGGACGAAGCGGCAATTACAGATTTGGAAGCGGACCCGGAGCTGCAAGAAGCCGTAGCCACCCTGTATGCACAATATCAGGAGCTTACCCCACATAGTCTGCGGATCATCGCCGGTTACATTCGTGCGAATCCTGACGAGTTCATCGTGTTCCGATAAGGGCTGGGGCGGATTGAGCATACAAAGAACCCCGGTGCCTAAGAAGCATCCGGGGTTTGATGTGTTTAGCAGCTGCTCTGAACAGCCTCCGCTAAACTATGAACAATTCTATCTATACGCGCTCAGTTTGTATATACGGCGCTTATTATCTCTATAATTGGAGCAAGCCGAATCAATTCATGGTGCTGTTATTCAAAAATTCCAAGCCGGAATTATCTGGCCAGCCATCCGCCGTCTACATTAAGGATATGTCCGTTCAGGTAATCGGAAGCCGCGGATGCCAGGAATACAGCAGGGCCCTTAACATCTTCAGCAGTTCCCCAGCGTCCGGCTGGAATGCGGTCAAGGATTGAATCGGAACGGCTCTGATCCGCACGGATTGGAGCTGTGTTCTCAGTAGCCATGTATCCTGGAGCGATGGCGTTGATGTTCAGGCCGGAACCAGCCCATTCGTTAGCGAAAGCTTTAGTCAGACCTGCTACGGCATGCTTACTTGCAGTGTAGCCTGGTACGTTAATGCCGCCCTGGTAGGAGAGCATGGAGCAGATGTTGATGATTTTACCGTTGCCTCTTTCGAGGAAGTGGCGGCCGGCGATCTGGGACAGCAGGAATACAGTGTTCTGGTTGAGGTTGATAACGTCAAACCAGTCTTTTTCGCTGTGATCCTTGGCTGGAGTACGGCGGATCATACCCGCGCAGTTCACGAGGATGTCTACTTTGCCTGTGAAGGCAACAGCTTCGTCGAACATGCCCTGAAGCTTGGAGTGATCGCTCAGGTCAGTAGCGATGCTGAGTGCCTTGACGCCAAAAGCTTCAGCTGCTGCAACAGTTTCTTCACTTCCATTAAGGGAAGCGGAAATTACATCTGCGCCAGCCTCTGCGAAGGCAAGGGCGATCCCTTGTCCAAGACCCTGTGCGGCACCCGTTACGATTGCTGTTTTACCTGCCAAACTGAATAATGATGACATATTATAATTCTCTCCTTTAAGTTGCATAATTGAGTATCGCTTATAGGGCTTAAATGGTATTTATACTACCCGCACTCGATGTTGACGCCTGCCTTGCGGAACAGCTCCACCGTCTCGGGCGCAAGCCCGCTGTCTGTAAGCAGCACATCGACTTCCTGCAGTGAAGCAAAGGTGCGCAGAGCGGTGTGCCCGAATTTGTGATGATCGCAAGCGGCGAATACCTGGCGGGCTGTGGATACTAGGGCTTGTTTGAAATCGATTAAATCTCCGGTATAGATGGACAGGCCATGCTCAATATGAACGGCTGTCGCCGAGAGAAAGGCTTTTTGAATATTAAGCTTCTGTACATAGGAGACAGCTTCAGGGCCGGCCAGCATATTGCGGACACGGTAACCTCCGGGAACGACCAGACGTATGTTGTCTTTGGGAACCAGCTCGCTGATGATATACACATCGTTGGTAATGACCGTCAGGGGCATATTCTCCAGCCGCCGGGCAATCTCAAGCGTGGTGCTCCCGCCGTCGAGTGCAATGATGTCATCCTTGGCGATATGTGCCAGCGCACGCAGGGCAATCTCCGATTTCTCCTCGGAATACTTATCCAGCGGGTCTTTGGAGGGCAGAATCCCGAATTGATCGCTCTGTGCCAGCACAGCTCCGCCGTGTACACGCATGATCAGTCCTTGTTCCTCCAGCTTGCTTAAGTCCTCGCGGATTGTTTTTCCCGTTACCTGGAGCTTGTCGCTCAGCTCGTTCACTGTTACATCCTTCTGGTTCAGCATAACTTCCATAATCATCTCGTGTCGCCGTATCGGGTTCATCCGCCTGCCTCATCTTTCCGTAGTTGATTTGCTTCTATTGTAATTCTTTCATGCCTACGGGGTCCATATCGTCGTAACGTTTATTATCTCCGGCCATACTCCAGATGAAGGTGTAGTTATGTGTACCCACGCCGCTGTGAATGGACCAGCTTGGGGAAATGACAGCCTGTTCATTGTGCATTACAATGTGGCGGGTTTCTGTAGGCTCGCCCATCAGGTGGAAGACGATAGAATCATCCGGCAGATCGAAGTAGAAGTATGCTTCCATCCGGCGCGGGTGAGTGTGGGATGGCATGGTGTTCCACATGCTGCCCGGTTTCAGCTGAGTCATTCCCATAACAAGCTGTGCGCTCTGCACGCCGTTCGTGTGAATGAAGCGGTGAATCGTACGTTCGTTGGAATTCTCAAGTCCGCCCATGGCTCCGGATTCGGATTCAGCCAGCGTGGTCTTGGTAGTAGGGTAGGACTGGTGAGCCGGAGCGGAATTCAGGTAGAATTTTGCCGGTTTGGCGCTATCCGCGCTTTTGAAAATAACATCCTTGGAGCCTTGGCCTACATACAGGCATTCCTTGAAGTCAACTTCATATTCAGTTCCGTCTACAACAACCGAACCTTTGCCGCCGACATTGATAATACCCAGCTCACGGCGTTCCAGGAAGTAAGTCACTCCAAGCTCCTTAAGGTCCGTTGTAAGTACAACATCCTCATTGACCGGATTAGCCCCGCCAACGATCATGCGGTCTTCATGGGTCAGGACAAGCTTCAGTTCATCCGGAGCAAAAATAACCGGAATGTGGAACTCCTTGCGCAGGCGCTCAGTGTCAAACTGCTTAACTTCATTCGGATGTGATGCAAAACGTCTTTCCATTGAATATTCAATCTCCTTAAGAAAAATGTATTTTCGTTCGTATAGGTACAATTTAATCCATTTACGTTCATTTGGCAAGAGATAATCTTTTTTAGTACGTTTATTTTAGTTTGTTTGTTGGTTTTAGAGATTGCCATCTGAACTGAAAGCGTGCACAATAGAGCTGGAAAGCAGTAAGTTCCCAGGGTGGAGTATACCTAATAGAAGAGGGATAGTTGTTCTATGTATACACACGCGGGCATGACTCCCGGATTAGGGGCTCGTGATACAGAAAATGTATATTGGAGGGTGAGGGAAATGGCAGACAGGCTTCAGGATCAGACTTCTTATAAAATACGCCAGCAGGAAATTATCTATTCAATCGCACTGGAGGCGGAGCGGCGTCCGCTGCTTGCGAGCGGCCTCTGGTTCCATGATGATGTGCGGAATAACTTCTATTATGCTTCTTATTTATTTGCCGCTGCGGTAGATGATAGCCTGGAGCTGCCTTTCGATAAGGAGGAAGCGAAAAGGAGGGCGGAAGCTGTCATGCTGGAAACGGTTCTGCTGCAGAACCGCCAGCCCGGTACAGAACTCTATGGCCACTGGCCGCTGGGCTTGAATCCGCAGCCCAGAGAAGCGCCGCCGCATGAGCTGCCGGTGGAGATCATGGGCAGCCTGATGGTCTGGTTCTGCAAGCAATATTCCAGCCAGTTCAGCGCGGGGCTGCGTATTGCCTTCCACACGGCCATCGGTCATGTGTACCGCAGCAGCTTCTTCCGTAAGCCGGTAACGACGTTCGGCCACCATGAAGCGAAATATACGGCAGCCAAGCTGATCTTCGGCAGCTTCTTCGAGGATGACGAGCTGCTGGAAGACGGACAGCGCAGTCTGGACATCACACTGGCGCATATCCGGGAGAGAGGAATGCCGGAGTACGGCAGCCTCCCGTGGTTCTGGCACTGGGTGCAGGCGTTCACCTGTGCTTGGGAGCTGGAGACAGACAGCGGCATTAAGCATACGCTTGGCGAGATGCTGGATTATCTCTGGAACGAGCGGAGCCAGTGGTACCTGCAGGGCGCCTGGGCTGGTGCCCATTCCAGAGGCTGGCCGCATGATGTGCCGGCTGACGGCAATGTGCTGCACGACTATGTGCAGTTCGGAGACTTCAAGCTGCCGGCGGAGATGCCGCGCACCGAATATGCCGGTTTCCTGTTCTATGAAGCGCCGGAGCAGGTGCGTTCGAATGCACTGAACCGCGAGGCAGCGGTAGAGGTCAAGAAGCAAACCGAGAAGGTGGTTGCCGGTGATCCGGACCGCCAGCCGCCGCTCCATTCCTATGCCTACATCACAGAGGATTATGCGGCAGGCGGCATGTGGGAGCGGGTAGAGGAGTTCGACAATGAGCAGCTGCGCTGGGCGTATTCGCTCCGTGTGGGTGCAGCCGAAGGCGTGAACCGGCTGTACTTCTTCCATCCGGGCCAGGGGTATAACGCGGGCGATCCGCGTCACCAAAGCCCTTATATGGAAGTCTTGTATCATAAGAACACCGTCATGTCCCTGTTCCCGGTACCCGAGGGGGAGGCCACTGCAATAGTAGGTGTGCTTCCGAAAGGGGAATGGATCAAGCAGCCGTCGGCACTGTTCGGTTATGTAGGCAATGTGTATTTTGCCGTCTACTTATCGCATGGCTATGAGCTGCTGGAACGCCCGGATTATCTCGAGGTGATCTCCGCAGGGATGCCGGGCGGAGTCGTTGTTGAAGCGCTAAGCGTTAGCCAGGCTGCGGAGCTGGGAATAAGCGGGCTTGATGAGTTTGCCGCAGCCGCCGCACAGCGGGCACCAAAGTTTGGAGCGGGAGAAATTCTGTCCGCGGAATATATCTCTCTGATCAGCAAAGCGCATCTGCAGCTAAGCACAGATAATGGCCTGACAGAGGTAAAAGCAGAGATTAACGGCAAACCGGTTTCTTTTGACAGTTATTCTGTCTAAGCTTGTAAATAATTAATGAATATATAGAGGACCCGGGGATGCTGAAGCGTCTGCCGGGTTCTTTTGCGCTGTCTGCAGCCAGCTTCGCTATCAAGATGGGCTGGAGCATGATATGTTAAGAATGGTAATATCTTAGTAGATCAAAGGAAAGAATAAGATAACTATTGGGAAAGCCGATCATCGACTACAGGACATGGGGGGAGCAATATGACAGAGATAGAGTACCGGCTGGAGAAGGATTTCTTAGGGAGCAAACAGGTGGAGAAACACGCCTACTACGGGATACAGACGCTGCGTGCAGTAGAGAATTTCCCGATAACCGGGTACCGGGTGCATCAGGAGCTGATTAAAGCTATGGGCATTGTCAAAAAATCTGCAGCACTGGCCAATATGGAAATCGGCAGACTCTACAAAGGATTGGGTGATGTTATCGTTGCGGCGGCGGATGAGGTGATTGCCGGGAAGTGGCATGACCAGTTCATCGTAGACCCGATTCAAGGCGGGGCCGGCACCTCGCTGAATATGAATGCGAATGAAGTGATTGCGAACCGCGCGCTGGAGCTGCTGGGCCGGGCCAAAGGCGATTATCTGCAGCTTAGTCCCAACACGCATGTGAATATGGCACAGTCCACGAACGATGCTTTTCCGACGGCGATTCATATTGCCACGCTCTCTCTGCTGGAGCAGCTGCTGGTGACTATGCGGAGCATGCATGGCGTATTTGTGCTGAAGGCGGCAGAATTCGATCCGGTTATCAAAATGGGACGGACCCATCTTCAGGATGCGGTGCCGATCCGTCTGGGCCAGGAATTCGAGGCGTATAGCCGGGTGCTGGAGCGTGATATTCAGCGGATCGAGCATACGCGGCATCATCTCTATCAGGTTAACATGGGGGCAACGGCGGTCGGTACCGGACTGAATGCGGAGCCGCGTTATATCGCGCGGGTGGTAGAACTCCTGGCCGAGATCAGCGGATTACCGCTGGTGAGTGCTGAGCATCTGGTGGATGCTACGCAGAATACCGATGCCTACACCGAGGTTTCGGCAGCGCTGAAGGTCTGCATGATGAACATGTCCAAAATCGCCAATGACCTGCGGCTGATGGCCTCCGGTCCGCGCTCCGGCTTTAATGAAATTACGCTTCCGGCCCGCCAGCCCGGATCTTCGATCATGCCCGGCAAGGTGAATCCGGTGATGGCCGAGGTAATCAATCAGGTCGCTTTTCAGGTCATCGGCAATGATCATACGATCTGTCTCGCCGCCCAGGCGGGCCAACTCGAGTTGAACGTTATGGAGCCGGTGCTGGTATTCAATCTGATCCAGTCGATCAGCATTATGAACAATTCCTTCAAGGTGTTCACGGACTACTGCCTGGCGGGCATCGTGGCCAATAAGGAGAAGCTGCAGCGGGAAGTCGAGCAGAGCGTCGGCATCATTACTGCGGTGAACCCGCATCTGGGCTATGAAGTGGTGTCGCGTATTGCCAGAGAAGCGATTCTGACCGGCGAATCCGTGCGCGCTTTATGCCTGAAATATAATGTACTCAGTGAGGAAGAGCTGAATCTGATCCTCGATCCGTATGAAATGACCCATCCCGGGATCGCGGGGGCAGCGCTTTTGAATAAAGAGTAAAGGGCAGTATCCGGGGGATAGCGAAAATTGGCTGCAGAGACCGGTATTATTTTGTAAACCTGGGGTAAAGGTCGTGTTATAATATACGGGAGCATTTACACCCGGAAGTATCATAAATTTGTAATGGCTTACTGGAGGCATAGTGTGGCGAAGGCAAAAGTAGCAAAACGTCCAACCCGCGACGAATTCGTGCTGGAAGAGCTGGGCAATCAGCTGGTCGAGGCGAAACAGGAGGATTCCGAGATTCTGCTGACGGTCTGGGGGAAGGAAGAACAGGTTCGCGGAGTGATTGTGGAGATGGATTCGCGTACCGGTAAGGTGCACCTGCGATATAACGAAGAAATTATCAAGGTTCCGTTCATGGATATTATGCAGGTGAATTACCCGCGGGATTAGCCGCTGGAGGCAAGTCTTTCAGGGTAGAGTATAGCAGGACTGAAGAAAGCTCCGGCGCGCCGGAGAGTGGTTGGAGGTAGCAGGGACATGCAAGTGAACAAAACCAATGCCATGCGTATGCTTGATGCAAAAAAGGCCGGATACACCCTTCATACTTATGATAATGAGGATGGCCAGATTCACGGGAGTGCTGTTGCTGAGAAGATTGGCCTCCCGGCGGAGACTGTGTTTAAGACACTGGTATCACACAGCGGGCCGCAGCCCTATGTATTTGTTATTCCGGTGGCTGAAGAGCTTGATCTCAAGAAAGCGGCCAAAGCAGCCGGAGCGAAGAAGATCGAGATGCTCCCTCTGAAGGAGCTGCTGAAGTGGACAGGTTATGTGCGCGGCGGATGTTCGCCCGTTGGCATGAAGAAGCTGTATCCTACGTTCATACACAGCAGCGCGGAGGGATTGCAGACCATTGCCGTCAGTGCAGGCCGCATCGGCATGCAGATGGAGCTTGAGCCTAAGCTGCTGGCAGATGTGGTGTCTGCTGTATTTACGGATCTGATTAAAGAATAGCCGTAGAGCAAGAAGCCGAAATTCCTGGAGGTCTAGGGATTCCGGCTTCTTTGGCGGTTTCGGCTAACTCCATTCTGCGTAGTGACCGGTTATAAACTGGATTTCATGCTCATAGTGTGCCAGATGCCCCTCATCAACCATTTTCATAAAAGCAGGATTGCCGCTCGCAGCCCCATTCTTCAGCGTGTCGCACATGACGGTCAAACGTTCAATGATCCACGTATGCAGATCCTTAGGGACGGGAATCCCATAAGCCTCAAAAAATAACTGTATCCGCTGGCGCCGGTCTGATGCATGTAAATGGGTTTGGTAAGCTATGGTGGACCCTGATGTGTAGTCAGGTGCGAAGCTGGCCAGCGGAACTGATGTATAGATGGAATATGCAATGTCCCACATCCGCGGACCGGGTCCGGCCATGTCGAAATCAATCAATGCCACTGGAGCATCATTCTGAAAAACCACATTGTACAGGGCAGCGTCATTATGGCAGATCACTTCATGCGCACTGGTACCGGCATAGCTAAGCTGCCAGCTTCCCTCTGGTTGCGGGTTGAATCCTTCAGTCGCATCATGGTAATGACGTAACAGGCGTGCTACATCAGCAAGTGTCTCACGAGACCACATATATGGCTTAAGTTCAGGGTAAGCATTGCCTGGAACTTCTCCTGGAATATAGCTCAGTATTTCACGCCCGGCGTCATCGATTCCGAGAAAACGTGGCGCTCCCCCGAAGTTCTGCTTCTCCAAATGCTGCAGCAGTTGATGGACATTAGGACTCCAGTCCCCTGTGGGACGGCGGACGGTGTCCGCCTTACGGACAATGTGATTCACATTTCCGCCGGTCAATATTTCTTCGTGCTGATTCACAGGCATTCCTCGCTTTCACTAGGGAGGTACGTAATGTAGCGCAGATACTGCAGAAACTATCCGGCAGCCCATACGCCAAGTAAGGATCAACGAGGTGAATGGATGCGTTCGTTCAGGAGTATGCGGACTGAGAATCCTTTATTTGCCGGAAAACAGGCATTTCCGGCAGCTTGCGGACTGAGATTCCGCTAAGTGAAGCAGAATGGCTCTTTTCAGAGCAAATAGGCACCATTAACGGAATCTCAGTCCGCGAGAGTTCCAAAAAGGTGGAACGGAGCGAAATAACGGAATCTCAGTCCGCGCGAGTCCGGGTTGCTCCGTCCAGGACGAATCTCAGTCCGCGCGAGTCCGGGTTGCTCCGTCCAGGACGAATCTCAGTCCGCGCGAGACCGGGTTGCTCCGTCCAGGGCGAATCTCAGTCCGCGCGAGACCGGTTAGCTCCGTTCAGGGCGAATCTCAGTCCGCGTGAGACCGGCCTTGTTCCGTTACGGCCGAGCAGCGGTCAGCCAGGGCTTAATGTTACTCTTATTCGAGCGGAGTGCAGACCACAAGCGATCAGAGTTACTCGGTTTTGCCCGTCATGCCCGTCATGTCCGTCATGCCCGGTTTGCAGCTTGAGCAGTTAAGGCAACAGCTTCGCTGCCACTAGCCCCAGATACTCCTTCAGCGCCAGTCCGGTGGTGGAGACGGCTCCGGCAGAGGGAGTGAATTTGTTGAAATAAAGTGACATGGGGCGGCTGGCCTGGTAATCCACCGGGAAGGGCTGCGGCGTTAGTCCCGCGTGCTCAAATTGCACCATGCTGCGCGGCATATGGAAGGCTGAGGTGACCAGCACCGGACGGCTGAACCCGTGCTCCTGCATAAGTGCAGCGGTGTTGACCGCATTCTGCTCGGTGTTAAGCGAGCGGTTCTCCGGCAGGATGTCTTCTGCCGGGATGCCGAGTCCGATCAGCTGCCGCCGGGCGATATCGGCTTCATTGCCGCTGTCCGCATACACCTGGCCGCCGGAGAAAATAACCGGCAGTCCGGTCTGCCGGTACAGCCGGGCGGCAGCCAGCAGCCGGTTCGCCGCCGGACCGGACATATTGCCCTGCCCGTCCAGATCCGGAGTGCCGGAGGTAGCGCCTCCGCCGAGGATAACAATAACATCACCTTCTACTGCAGAAGGCTGCGTATATTGCCGTTCCAGACTGCCAATCAGCAGGTCACTGACCACAGAGGTCATCGACAGATAGAGCAGCAGGCTCACTGCGAGCAGTACGATCGCCGGCCGGCGGCTGCTTTTCCACAGCCAGACCACCATCCCCAGCAGTAGGATCACAAAAATTCCCGGAGGCAGAACAAAGCTGTATGCGAATTTAATGAGGTAGATCAAGCAGGTCACCAACTTTTTCAAGGATTATATAAGAGTCTCATGTGCATAGCAGGTCATTTCTGGTATTGTACCATGAGTCCGGCCGGTGTTCCCAGCTTCGCCCATGCTCAGGTGCGGTACAGATGCTTCATGTAGGAGGAGGGGGATTCACCGAGCACTTTTTTGAACACGCGGCTGAAGTAATAAGGGTTGGGGTAGCCAAGCGCTTCACTGATCTCAGATACATTGTACGAACTCGTCCGCATCAGCTCGATAGCCTTGTCATCCGGAGCTTGGTATGTGTCTCAATAATCGTCTGTCCAGTGGCTTGCTTGAACGCGGCAGACAGGTAGCTGTAATTCATATTCAGCTGTGAAGCAAGCTGTTCCCCGGCGAAATCATTGCCGCAGTGCTTGATCAGATAAGCCGTTACTCTCCGCACAGTACTCCCGCTTTTGCCGCTGACAGTCATACTGCTCTCCTGCTGCCCGGCCGCCTATGGAGGTTTCCCTCTTATATGACTGCTGCTGCTTCTTTTATTTGTTCTCTCTCAGCCTGAGATGCTGGTATACCCGAGCAACAATATTCTTAAAAAACTGCGCTTTCCTCTTAAAAAGCTTCACCCGGCAGCCGGGGTTATCGTGATAAAGTATAGTTGGATGAATCTCTTCAATAATGAATACAGACTGAAACAGCCGCTATCCTGTAATAATATATATATATGACAACCATGCGGAGGTGCAGCAATGAACAGAACGATACGTGTGCTGCTGGCGGATGACGAGCCGGTTATTCTGCGCGGGCTGAAGAAGCTCATAGCCTGGGAGAGCCTCGGGCTTAATATAGTAGGGGAAGCATGTGACGGGATAGAGCTGAAGGCGATGATCGACAGCTGTCATCCCGATCTGATTATCAGTGATATCAGTATGCCGGGTTATTCGGGTATCGATATTATCCGTGAAATTCATCATTCCGGGCGTCCGATCAAAGTGGTCTTTATCAGTGCCTATCAGGAATTTAGTTATGCCCAGCAAGCGGTACAATACGGGGCGCTGGATTATCTGGTCAAGCCGGTGAATACGGGACAGCTGGAGCAGGTAGTGATCCGCGCAGTAACGGTGATCCGCCAGGAGTCCGAAGAAGAGCGCAACAAGGAAATGCTCAAATCCTATGAGCGGAAGAACCTGTCTGTTACGGTTGAGGAGCAGCTGGAGCAGCTGACCGACGGCAATAAGGCTGCGGCAGCTACGCTTGCCCGGATGGGCAACACGGCGATTACCCGCTATGTCAGCGTATGTGTCATTGAGACGGATGAATACAGCGGCCAGCCTTCGCGCTGGGAGGAACGGGAACGCAAGCTGGTGGAATTCGCATTGCTGAACATCATCAAGGAGACGGTGGACAGCAGGGGCAACGGGTATGTGTTCCGTAAAGGAGAGCGTTTCGGGGTGCTGCTCCAGCATGAGCATCTGAATGAACCGCAGCAATTAATGGAGGATCTGCATCACAAAATCAACAGCTTTCTGAAGCTGCAGGTCTCAATAGGCATCGGCCGCCCGGCCAGCGGTATTGAAGAGGCGGCGGATTCCTACCAGTCTGCGTTGAAAGCGCTAAGATTCAGATATTTTGCCGGATTGAACCGGGTGATTCCTTATCCCGCCGAACCAATGGAGGCTGCTGTACCTGTATCCACACTTGCTGTCATCCAGAGCAGCTTACCGGAAGCGCTCAAATCATTCGACAAGGAGCGGCTAACGGCATTAACCGGCGAACTGCTGGAGACCGTGCGTCTGCTCTCTGGAGATAGCCGGAACCAGGCGGTGTCCTATGTGTACAATGCTGTGATCCAGCTCGAACAGGATATGGCTGATTTCGGCGCGGATGCGGGGCTGTTGAATCAGGGAGAGAAGCCGCTATTGGAAAAGCTGGCGGATGCACCCACCTTCGGCGCACTGCAGCAGGAATTTGAAGCGGTCCTGTCCAAAATGTCCGAGCAGCTGGGCTGCCGGATCTCCGGCAAGGAAATGCCGCAGCTTGCGCAGGTGAAAACCTACGTGGAGGAGCATTATGCCGAGAATATTACGCTGGAGTCCATAGCCGCCATGGTGTATATGAATCCCTATTATTTCAGCAGCTTCTTCAAGAAGCATACCGGCCAGAACTTCAAGAATTATATTACCGAAGTGCGGATGGGTCATGCCCAGCGGCTGCTGCTGCAGAGTGATCTGATGGTCTACGAGATTGCCGACCGGGTCGGCTACAACAATGCGCGGCATTTCAGCGACATGTTCAAGAAGCAATTCGGCAAGCTGCCGCAGGAATATAAGCAATCGGTCAGGAACTAAGCGGATTGGAGGGTGATCATAGAGTGAAAAGACGATGGCCCATGCCGTTCTGGGGACGGGGACCGAAGAGTATTTTTGTTAAATTTTCTGCATCCTTCCTGCTGGTCGGGCTGATTCCGCTCTTTGCGCTGAGTTTCTTCTCCGTACAGACCTTCTCGGGTTATGTGGAGCGGTATACCACCAGCAATCTGCAGCAAATGGTGCTCTATATGAGCTATAATCTGAATTCAGCGTTCAATCAGTATAATGAAGTATCCAAATTAATGTATACAGGGCGCTATGAGGGATTCATTGAGAGCTATTCGCAGAATCAGACACAGAATGTGAATGAGCTGGAGCAGATCAACACCATTCCGATAGAATCCTTCCTGAAGACCGTTCTGTTCAGTGATTCTTATATTTCCAGTGTCCAGTTTATCCGCCAGTCTGACGGTAAATTGTATGTTCAGGAGCGTGGCAACCGGTCGCTGAACATGGAGACGGTTCCGAATACGGAGTGGCTGTCCGCCATGGCAGGTGACCCTGCGAAGGTGGCTATTTTCCCGACCCATCAGGACAGTTATTTCTATGGCTCGGACCGCCAGGTGTTCACGATCGGACGCAGCCTGATTGATACCTCCGGACGTGTGACCAAAGAGCCCAAGGTAGTCGGAACGCTTTTCCTGGATATCGATACCTCGTTATTCCAGCAGTTCTTCCGTGAGCTGAGTCTCGGGGAGAAGGATGAGCTGTACCTGCTCGACGGAGAGGGGCGGACGTATTTCAGCAACCAGCCTGCCGGTGCGGCGGAGGCTAAAGCTGCTGATCAAACTAACAATGAGATGATTGTGCTCAGTGAGTCCATCCCTTTTTTGAATGGCCAGGTCATCGCCAAAATCCACCGCGGCAACCTGTTCGAACAGCTGCTGTCGGCACGGGCAACGGTGTATATCGCCATCGGCATGTGTGCTTTTGTAATGATTGTAATGGGGGCCTGGTTCTCCAGACGTCTCGCGGCTCCCATCCGGGAGCTGATCCGGCAGATGGCCGTGGTGGAGTCGGGCAAGCTGGATATCCAGCTCTCCGTGAACAGCAATGATGAGATGGGCAGGCTGGCCCACGGGTTCAACCGGATGGTGGAACGGCTGCAGGTCTACATTGATGAGGCCTATGTGGCCCAGATCAAGCAGAAGCAGACCGAGCTGAATGCACTGAAGAGCCAGATCCGGCCCCATTACCTGTACAACACCCTTGAGGTGATCCGGATGAACGCCGTGGATAAGGAAGCGGGCGAGGTGGCGGATATGATTCTGGCGTTATCCAATGAGCTGAAGTATGTTATCGATTACGGGGAAGACCGTGTAAGCATTGCCAGCGAGCTCGCCCATCTGCAGAATTACTTCTATATTATTTCTGTACGGTATGAGAACCGCTTCGAGCTGCATCTGGATATTGCCCCGGATGTTAATCTGGACTGGCCCATCCTGAAGCTGTCTCTGCAGCCGATGGTGGAGAATGCGGTTCAGCATGGACTGCGACTGCAGGGAAAAGGAACCGTCGGCATTACGGTCGAACGGAGAGAGCAAGTGCTGGCGATTACGATATATGATGATGGAGTGGGGATGAGCAGGGAGACGCTGGCCCGCATTAACAAGATTCTGGAAGACCCGCAGGCTCCAAGCAAGAATGTCGGCATGAAAAATGTGCATGAGCGTATCCGCTCCAGCTTCGGGGAGGCGTATGGCCTGTCTGTGAACAGCAGAGAGCATGTCGGGACCTCCATTACGCTGACATTTCCAGTTATCACAGAATGAGGAGGTCGCAGGGGATGCAAATGCCGAGGTTATCAGGTATGAGAATAACAATAGTGCCGCTTGCAGCCGCGCTGATCCTGACGGGCTGTGGAGGCAAAACTGGACCAGGCGGAATCGGAGGGAGCCAGGCGGTTGATCAGGGGAGCCGGCCGGATACAGCATCCGGTGGCGGTAAAATAAGCTTTACTATAGGTTATGCCTCCGGTGATCCGGCGACGAAGCAGGCTATCGAGGATACCATTAAGGCCTTCATGCAGGCGAATCCGGACATAGTCGTCCAGGATGTCAGTGAGACAAGCTCCTCTGCCTATATGGATTGGCTGAAGGTTAAGGATGCCGTGGGCGAGTTCCCCGATCTGGTAGAGATGAGGGATACCGAGGCCTTCGCCAATGCGGAGAAGATTGTTCCTCTCCCAAATGAGCTGGCGGAATTGTTCGATCAGCCGCCGCGGATCGGCGGCAAGGTATGGAATGCCCCGCTGTTTGTCGCTGCCCCGCAGGGTATTATTTATAGTAAGAAAGCGTATGCCGAGGCAGGCATTAAGACGCTTCCGGCAACCTATGATGAATTTCTGGAGATCCAGAACAGACTGCGGGCAAGCGGGATCACTCCGCTCGTTGTAGGCGGCAAGGATATTTTTCATATGGGCTTCTGGGTTAATAAATTTCTGATTGATGATGTATATGACGCTGATCCCGGCTGGAACGCCAAGCGGACGGCCGGTGAGGTTAGCTTCACCGATGACAATGTAGTCCAGGCCATGACTGATTTCAAACAGCTATTCAGAAGCGATGTGGATAAAGGGTGGCTTGGCACAGGGGATAACCAGACGGCGTCCATTCTGGTATCCGGCAAGGCAGCCCAGCTGTTCTCCGGCTCCTGGATGTTCTCACAGATCCAGGCAGCCGATCCGGGCTTCGAATTCGGCTTCTATGCTGTGCCGGACCGTAAAGGGAAGCTGAATGTGGTCGGCCTGCAGTCGCCCTCCGGCTGGTCGCTGTCTGCCCAGGCGGCCAAGGAGCCGCTCAAAAAGCAGGCGATCGAAGACTTCATCCGGTTCTTTTTCTCACCGGAGCCTTACGGCACATTCCTAAGCCGGATCGATTCGGTTCCTTCGACCAGGCAGGAATTCAGGCGGGAGACCGGTGAACAGATGCAGGTGGTGCTTGATCTGATGGCCGATCCGGCCGTAACCAAATCCCTGATGATCAACAATTGGTGGGGAGATAACCTGATTCCTCCGCAGTTCCGTAACTGGTTCTACAAGCTGCTGCAGGAAATGGTGGTTAAGGACGGGGATGTACTAGAATATATGAAACGGGCCGATACTGAATACGACAGGCAGGTACAGGAATACTGGCAGTGACATTACACTATAGCCCGCGCAAGAACGAAGGTCTCCCGGACCTTCGTTTTTTTTGAGTCATCGTCGAAGCAAACGTGTTGCTTTGCGGGGGGATTAAGTGAATCTTCTTAAATTTACCGCACATCCCCCTTAAATTAGTTCATTCTAACCGTGAAGGCTGAATGCTATTCTTGGAGCATAAGGAAACGCTTACGGACGATGATGCGCACATCGGTCCGGCAGTTTCCGGGCTGTATACCCAAGGGGAGGTTACTAAAGATATGAAGAACACCATTACGAAATTATCCGTCATGCTGCTCGCAGCAACCACTGTACTTACCGCATGCGGCGGAAATAACAATAACAATGCCAGTGGCGGCAACGCAGCCGCGACTGAAGCTCCGGCAGGGAATAACTCAGCTACTGATGCTGCGAAGAAGGATGTCAGCTTCACCATCGGTTATGCGTCGGGTGACCCGGCGACCAAGAAAGCCATTGCCGATACCGTTAAGAAATTCATGGAAGCGAATCCTAACGTCACCATCAAGGACCTAAGTGAAACTTCATCTGCCGCTTATCTGGACTGGCTGAAGACGAAGGATGCGGTTGGAGAATTCCCGGATCTGGTGGAAATGCGTGATACCCAGGTATTCGCGGATGCCGGCAAAATTGTCGAGCTTCCGGCCGATCTGCTGGATCTGTTCGAATCGCCACCGCAAGTGGACGGCAAAGTATGGAACGCTCCGATGCAGGTCAATGCACCACAAGGGATTATTTACAGCAAAAAAGCCTACGCGGACGCCGGGATCACCGAGCTTCCCAAAACCTATGACGAGTTCATTGCCATCCAGGAAAAATTGAAAGCTACAGGTATCTCCCCGCTGGTAGTAGGCGGCAAGGATATCTTCCATATGGGCTTCTGGGTCAATAAATTCCTGATTGACGATGTCTACAGCAAAGACCCGGACTGGAACTCCAAGCGTACGGCCAAGACCGTCAGCTTCGCAGATCCTGCTGTAGTCCAGGCCATGACTGATTTCAAAGAGCTGTTCAAGAACTATGTGGACAAAGGCTGGCTGAGCACCGCAGATAATCAGACCGCGTCGATTCTGGTATCCGGCAAAGCCGCTCAGCTGTATTCCGGCACCTGGATGTTCACCCAGATTGCTGAAGCTGATCCAGGCTTCGAATTCGGCTTCTACGCGATCCCGGACCGCCAAGGTAAAGTGAATGTCATCGGTCTGCCGTCACCAGCCGGCTGGTCGTTATCCGTTGATGCCGCCAAGGATGCCGATAAGACGGCAGCGATCAAAGATTTTATCCGCTTCTTCTTTGCACCGGAGCAATACTCGGTATACCTGGCTTCG
Organism: Paenibacillus phytohabitans; assembly: GCF_013141775.1. Classification (GTDB taxonomy): domain Bacteria; phylum Bacillota; class Bacilli; order Paenibacillales; family Paenibacillaceae; genus Paenibacillus_AQ; species Paenibacillus_AQ phytohabitans. Next base: position 274,126 of record NZ_WHOB01000016.1, on the reverse strand, counting down.
ATCAATGCCATTCCTTCCACCAAAGAGAAAGTTACCTATGAGACAAGTGAGCAAATGCAGGTTGCACTGGATCTTATTGCCGACACGAGTGTCACCAAGTCACTGGCCATCAACAACTGGTGGGGCGATAACCTGATTCCTCCGCAATTCCGCAACTGGTACTATAAGCTGCTCCAGGATATGGTGGTGAACGATGCCGACGTAACTGAATATATGAAAAAGGCCGATACCGAATATGACAATCAGGTCAAAGCCAATTCGCTGTAAATAAAAGCGCTGGAAGGTAACCTCTGCTCCGGCAGAGGTTACCCTTATCTAAACAAGCGCGTCCCAGGGAGGGGAGAGGAACCATGGCTACATCCATCGTTAATACAGACAAGTCATTTATAGCCGCAGAGAAGCCGGGTAAGAAAAAGAAAAAATGGCAGTCCTACGCGCTGTTGTTCATCCTGCCGTCATTCCTTTTATACACACTGTTTGTCATAGTCCCTACAGCAGGCAGCGTCTACCTAAGCTTCACATCGTGGGACGGGATCAGCAGCGATATCCGGTATATCGGATTCGCCAATTTCGTCGAGATATTCCAGAGTCCGCGGGTGCAGAACGCCCTGAAGAACACTTTGGTTATGACAATTACGCTAGTACTGCTTGAGAACATTGCTGCAATCGCCATGGCCTTAATGGTCGACAAGGTACGCTGGTTCCGCAATTTATTCAGAAGCATCTTCTATTTCCCTACCCTGCTCAGCGGGATCGTCATGGGCTTTGTCTGGGCAATGATTCTGAATTACAACTTCGGCGTGTTTAATCAGATCCTGACCTCCGTCGGTTTAGGCGACTATATCGTCGACTGGCTGGGCAATCCGAAATACGCTATGCTGTCGATTATCCTGTCAACGGTCTGGAAAGGCGCGGGCTATTATATGATCATCTATCTGGCCGGACTGCAGGGCATTCCGCAGGAGCTAAATGAAGCGGCAAGCATTGACGGCGCAGGCGGCTGGCAGCAGTTCAGGCATATTACGTTCCCGCTGCTTGCGGGTTCGATGACCGTGTGCATGGTGCTCTCCATGATCAGCGCGCTGAAGATATTTGACCAGATTGCCGTAATGACCGACGGCGGCCCGGGTTTTGAGACAGAGACATTAACTTATATTATCTACAAAGTAGGCTTCGGTGAACTGAGACAAGGGTTTGGCACGGCGCTGGCCATGGTCCTGTTCCTGATTATTCTGATCATTACGGTCATCCAGGTTAAATTCCTGCAGAAACGGGAGGTGCAGCTCTAAGATGACGATGCAGACCAAGCGGAGAATCACTGAAATTGTCCTGTTTGTCATAACGCTCCTGGTAGCGGTTATCTTTTTCTTCCCGATTTTCTTTAACCTGATGTCCGCGTTCAAAAGCAACGCCGAGATTATGCGCGATGCGGTTGCTTTTCCGAAGACACTGTATTTAGACAGCTTCAAATATCTGCTTACGGAGACCGAATTTCCGCGTGCGATACTTAACAGTCTTATTCTGACCGTAGTGGCGATTGTCGCCCAGGTGCTGATTATTCCGATGGCAGGTTACGCGATTGAACGCAGAAATGCCCGCTGGACGCGGCTGGTCTTCATCTATTTCCTGGCCGGCATGATGATTCCGTTCCAGGCGTATATGATTCCGCTGTTCAAAGAGCTCAGAATACTCGGCCTGTACGGCAGTCTGGCGGGACCGATCATGATCTATGTCGCCGGTGCCGTAGGCTTCGGATGCCTGCTCTATACCAGCTTCGTCAAAGGTATTCCACGGGAGATTGAAGAAGCGGCAGAGATTGACGGGTGCTCCCGCTACGGGATTTTCTGGAGAATCGTCTTCCCGCTGCTCGGACCGGTTACGGCAAGTATGGTGGTGCTGAACGGACTGGGGATCTGGAATGACTTCCTGATGCCGATGCTGGTGCTGCCTTCCGGCCAGGCCAAGACGATGGTTGTAGAAATCTACCGGTATATCGGGGAATTCTCGTCACGCTGGGATATGATTTTTGCCGGAACCGCCATGTCTGTAGTGCCTGTGCTAATCGTGTTTATCTTCCTGCAGAAGTATTTCGTTAAGGGAATTGCGTCAGGGGCCACCAAGGGTTAATTTTATTAGAAGAAATAACCAAAATGAGATACCTGTCTCCGTAAGGAGAAAAGCTGAATCATGAGTAAGACTGCCGGGAGTACAGCGGTTCCTGATTATGCGGGAACCGCTGTTCAGCATGTGTATGCAGCGCAATTAAGTTCAGGAGAGTGTGAAGGAGATGCCGGTTAGTTGACTACAAATGAATATGGATAATAGTAGCTGGTAGGGACCGAGGTGGCGTAGACCAAGAAGCGGTAGGTCTGTCCTTCTACCAGGTTCAGTGTGATGGCAGAGCTGCCGTTGCCACTGTAGAGTGAGGCACCGGTTGAAGAGTAAATGTTGAGATTGAAGGGCTGATTATTGCGGCTGAATGTAATGTTATGGGTGCCCGTCCGGTTAGCGGTAAGCACCCACCAGTCCATATCTGAAATCGAAGAAATGTAGCCGAGACTGTAATCACCGCCGTAATGGGCAATGCTCGCTGAGCTGAGCTCATTGTTGGGTTCGACCTCGGCGGCAGCAAAGGCGGAAAGGGCTCCGGACATTGACAGCGCTGCGGTCAGCAGCAGGATTCTTGTCCATCTTTTCATGAATATTCACGCTCCTCATTTAATGTAAGGCCATTTATGTATAGCCTCATCCATATAATAACATTAGTTGGAAAATAGTATATAAATATAAATCATTTCATATAAATGCATAATAAATAGAAGGCATGTAGTAAGTCCGGATGAATTACTCTTTCACCGGCTCAGACTCTGCCGTAAGCTGGCGGTAGCCCATAGGAGGCAGGCCGGTCCAACGCTTGAACTGCTTGCTGAAATGTGAGACATCACGGTAGCCGAGCCGGTAGGCGATACTCTCCACTGACAGGCTGTTATCCAGCAGCAGCAGCTTGGCATGGCGGATAATCAGGTCAGAGAGATACTGCCTCGGCGGCAATCCGTAGATTTGCCGGAAGGCACGGTTGCAGTGATTCGGGCTGTAGCCAAGCCTTGCGGCGATGTCTTCAATGCTTCCGGCCCGGCTGCCGGCTGCCGCAGCGGTGAATACGGATTCCTGCAGCAGCCCTTCAATGGCATTCGCCAGGGCAACGGTTTTCTCCGTAACACCGGGCAGTGTGCTTCGGGCAGGGGAGGGCAATGCAGCCAGCACCCAGCTGCTGAGTGCGGTGAACAGCTGCAGCGAAGCATTGAGCGTCACCAGCCGGCCCCGCTGGGCATCGCTGGCATCAGGGAGGATCGTCGAGCTGATAATTGCATCGAGCGAAGAACGGATCGCCTGCAGCTCCGGAGAGTCGCCGCTTAGGCTGACGGTGTCCATCGTCATCAGGGAACGGCGCAGGACCAGATCATCAATGTCGAAATGCAGGCAATAATAGGTCATTTCATCCTCTGACACCGTACCCAGGCTGGAATGCAGGACGCTTGGGCGGATGAACAGAATGTCGCCGCTGTGCTGGATGTAAGACTGCCCGCCTACGGTCATTTGCTGCGAGCCCTGCAGGACGATATTGATCTCGAACATCGGATGGGTGTGTGCCGGATATTGCCACTCCCTGTTCACCTTGCGCCAGTGGGCAGCGAAAATATGAAAGGCAGCCTGTATATCCGGGGACATCCGGCCGTCCATGGAATGCTGTGTGCCGGGATCTAATACGTTCATACTCAACCTCATTTTCACTAAAAGTTGGCTCTATTATAGCATAGGCCGCCGCCTCCGATTGATTTGTCCAAATAATTGGCGGCTTTACGCCTGTTGCATAAGCCGGGCCGGCGCTAACATAGAGCTAGAGCCCGGTACTGCCGGGACACAGCTTGGAGGGAGTGCATTTACGATATGCCGACAAATCAGTTTTTTAATGCCCATCATTCACCGATTGGTTCATTTTCCAGCTTCACTCTGGGGTTTAAGGGAGCGTCCGGCGGGTTTGACCTGGAAGCGGGGAAGCCGCCGAGACAGAATATATATATTGGCCTGGAACGCAAGGATGGCCGCGGCTTCGATACCTTGCCTTTCCATGAGCAGGGCAGTGACGATGAGAGTAAGCGCTATGACATCGAGAACCCTGATCCGAACCCGGATAAGCCGCAGATTCTTTATCATTACGCGGACGAAGAGATCACCCGCGATTTCCGGCTGGCTACGGACAGCTGGCAGGCGGGGGATCTGACCTTCCGTATTCTCTCCCCGGTCCGGCCGGTTCCGGACCCGGAAACCGCTGCAGATGCGGAGCTCAAGGAAGTGCTGCTGCCTGCGGTACTGGTAGAGCTGGAGGTTGATAATACTTCGGGCGATTCTGTCCGCCGGGCGTTCTTCGGCTTCCAGGGGAATGATCCGTATAACGCTTTGAGACGCTTCGAGGGCAGCCAGGCAGAGCTGACCGGTGTCGGCCAGGGGCGGTTCCTGGCGATTGCAGCAGAACAGGGAAGCGTCAAATCCGCCATGCATTTCACCATGGAGGATATTCTGACAACAGAGCTGGAGGAGAACTGGACCTTCGGACTGGGCCAGGTTGGAGCACTGGTTATGGATGTGCCCGCAGGCGAGCGCAAGGTCTACCGGTTCGCAGTCTGCTTCCACCGGTCCGGCTATGTAACCTCGGGAATGGACGCCGGTTATTACTATAACCGCTATTACAGCAATGTAGAGGCGGTAGCGGAATATGCGCTGTCCCATTTCGATCAGCTGAAGCAGCAGGCAGAGCAGGCTAACTCCATGCTTGAAGGAACGGGGCTCAGCGAAGATCAGACCTTCATGCTGGCTCATGCCATCCGCAGTTATTATGGCTCAACCGAGCTGCTGGAGTACAAAGGCCAGCCGTTCTGGGTCGTGAACGAAGGCGAATACCGGATGATGAACACATTCGATCTTACGGTGGACCAGCTATTCTATGAGCTGAAGATGAATCCGTGGACCGTACGCAATGAGCTGGATATGTTCGTAGACCGTTACAGCTATGTGGATACTGTCCGGTTCCCGGGAGATACCACCGAATATCCGGGCGGGCTCAGCTTCACCCATGATATGGGGGTAGCCAATGCCGTTTCGCGTCCAGGGTATTCCTCATATGAGCTGTACGGCATTGACGGCTGCTTCTCGCATATGACCCATGAGCAGCTGGTGAACTGGATTCTTACCGCGGCGGTATATCTGGAGCATACTGGTGATCTCAGCTGGATGGAACGCAACCTTACAGTGCTGGAGAGCTGCCTGCAGAGTATGCTGAACCGGGATCATCCGGACCCGGCGAAACGAAACGGTGTGATGGCCCTCGACAGCTCGCGGACAATGGGCGGCGCGGAGATTACTACGTACGATAGTCTGGATGTGTCACTGGGCCAGGCGCGCAATAATATTTACCTGGCGGGTAAATGCTGGGCAGCGTATTTGGCGATGGAGAAGATCTTCCGCGATAACGGCAATACGGAGCTGTCACAGACTACCGGCAGACAGGCAGAGCTCTGCGCAGCAACCATTGTGGGCAGTGTTACCGAGGGCGGCTATATCCCGGCTGTAATCGGAGAAGGCAATGACTCGAAGATTATTCCGGCGATTGAAGGCCTCGTGTTCCCATACTTCACCGGCTGCAAGGAAGCTTTGGAGCGCGGGGGGCGGTTCGGCGAATACATTGCGGCGCTAGACACGCATCTGCAGGCCGTGCTTGTTGAAGGGGTGTGCCTGTTCGAAGACGGCGGCTGGAAAATCTCCTCCACCAGCAACAACAGCTGGCTGAGCAAGATTTATCTGTGCCAGTTCATCGCCAGACAAATTCTTGGTCTGGAGTGGGAGGACAAAGGTCATGCAGCCGATTCGGCACATGTAACCTGGCTTACGCATCCGCAGCTCTCGATCTGGAGTTGGAGCGACCAGATTATCTCCGGCGAGATCACCGGCAGCAAATATTATCCGCGCGGAGTGACGGCGGTCTTGTGGCTGGAGGAGCAGCGGGGGTAAGCGTTTGTAAGCTGATAAGTGTGGAAGCGGGGAAATGTGAGAAACGTAGAATCGTATAAACGTAGAAACGCAGCGTAAAATTCGAATAAAGCTGAAATGGTTATCCACACACGCGGAGCATTATAGCATTTCGTATGTGTGGCTGTCAGGGCTTTCGCTCAGCCGCGAACGGTTAGCGTTAATTCACCTGCTAAGGTAAAAATGTTGTACGAATTACAACTTTGAACCCTAAATACCGGTGCGTTCGGGAGGATTGTTGTATGAAATACAGGAATTTTCCTGCAAAGCTGCCTGGAAGAAGATGAATGATGTAATTTATACAACATTATTGGATGTGGGGTAATAAAATGAAGAAAATGTTGTATTCAGTGCAGGAATTCGCACCGGAATCGAATCGTGATGCTGCAACAATTGAATGCTCTTAAACAGCATAAGTTTAAACAACAAACAGCGGGTCCCCCAGTATGCGGGGGCCCGCTGTTTGTTGTTATCCAATACGCAGACTAGAAAATACGGTGCTTCCAGCCGTTCAGCTTGGCGACGGCTTCGACGTAGTAATAGTCGCCGTAGATCAGCGATACATCGATGAAGGAGTCGCCGCTGCCGGTACCATGCAGCAGAATCGCTTCATGCTCCGGCTGGTCCCAGGTGGCATAGTTCTCGGTCAGTGAACGCAGAATCCGCTCTGCGGCATTGGCGTATAGGCTTTTCTCGCCAAGCGGCACGATGTCAGCCAGCTCCAGTAAGCCTGATGCCGCGATCGATGCGGCAGAGCTGTCTCTGAACATCCTCTTGTCGTCTGCCAGGCGGAAGTCCCAGTATGGTACGTGATCCTCCGGAAGGGCGGAGATGAAATAGTGGGCAATCCGCTTCGCAGTATTCAGGAAACGTTCATCCCCGGTGTGGCGGTAAGTATTAATGAATCCGTACAGTCCCCAGGCAGCCCCCCGGCTCCAGCAGGATTCTGCGGAATAGCCCTGGCCGCCGAAATTCTCGATATATGCACCAGTCTCGGCATCGAAGGAGAGGATATGCTTGGTCGATCCATCCTCACGCACACCATACTGCATCGCAGTTTCCGCGTGGCTGACCGCAATATGTCTATAGCGCGGATCGCCAGTCACCTTGCTTGCCCAGAACAGCAGGGAGATGTTCAGCATGCAGTCGATGATCACCCAGCCGTGTTTGTCCTCATTCCAGGCGCGGATGAACCTGCCAACCGGGTTATAGCGTGCCGCCAGGAAGTTAGCGGCCTCAAGGCCCCGGCGCAGGCCATCCTCGTCCCCGGTCAGAACGTTCTTGATTACGGCAGTAGACAGGAACTGAAAACCAACATCATGATGCAGCTCCACGGTCGGCTTAACGAACCATTGCTCCAGCGTCTCATCCCAGTGCCAGGCTGCATCCTTATAGTGGTCCTTACCGGTCATATCATGCATAATCCAGAGCATCCCCGGCCAGAAGCCGGTCGTCCACCAGTCGGAGGCGATATCATCGAACTTACCGTCTTCTCCGGCAAAATGCGGACATTTTCCGCCGATCTGCTCTATCATCCGCGTAACCTTCGTATCCAGCCGGTTCATAACTTCCTGCCAATATGCTGTACTCATCACTGATGCCTCCATTAATTAGAATATGGCCTCAGTATAGCGTCCTATGATTATAGAAAGTTGCACTTTGATATGAAGAAATATCGTTATATTGTCATTTATCTACATGTTCCCCTTCCGATATTTCAGCGGAGTGGTTCCGAGGACCCGCTTGAACAGCTGATTGAAATAGGAGGCGTTCGGAAATCCGACAGCGATGCCGATCTGCTCCACAGGCATATCAGTCGTTCCGAGCAGCCGGCAGGCCTGCTTGAGCCGCCGGGCGGTGAGATAGTCAACCAGCCGGCCGCCTGTCTCCTGATGGAAGATCCGCGAGACATAGGATTTCGACAGATGAGTCTCCTCCGCAAGCTGATCCAGATTAACCTCTTCCTGATAATGAGCCTCAATCCAGTTCATGATCTGCTCCGAATAGCGGAGATTCCGCCGTTCTCCGGTATGGATCAGCGATTGCTCGCTTGTTCCAAGACAGCTGAGCAGCTGCAGGAGCAGCATCGAGATATCCTCAGGGTCTTCCTCAGACGATTTCATTCTTAACTCATTATAATTCTGGTAGAACCATTCTATGGTTTCGATCCGGTCCCCGAGATCAAAGCCGCAATACGGGTTGCTCCCCTGCCAGAGAGCAGAGAAGACCGCTTTACGCTTGCTGAAGCCCTGCAGCAGATTCTCGGCAATATGGGGATCGAGATAGAAGATCGTGCGCACGAATGGACAAGCTGGTGAAACTTCCGAATAGATCCGGTGCAGCTGATACGGCTGGAAAAAAAACAGCATGCCCGGCCGGATATCATACATCTGCTGATTGACCACAATGCTGCCCTGTCCGCCGTGCACGAACATGATTTCACAGCACTGGTGCCAGTGGTAATATCCCTTGTAATGATCGTCGGTATAGATGCGGTAGTCCCAGATCAGAGACTGCCGGTTCGCAAACAGAACAGGTTCGAATAGCTGTTTCATAACGCTTTGCTAACGCCTCCAACATGACAAAATACAAACATTTTATTATAACCCATTATAACTTTCGGTTCTCTCAGGCGCTACAATAAAAACGGGGATTCTTCTAAAGAATCCAATCGGTACAGTCCAACCTGTAACTTACATTAACCAGGGGGTAACATTTATGGCTCCAACCATTGTCAATCCGGTGCTGACCGGCTTTCATCCCGATCCGTCTTTCCTCAGGGTGGGCGATGATTATTATATCGCAACCTCAACCTTCGAATGGTTTCCTGGTGTAGAGATTCATCATTCCCGTGATCTGGTGCACTGGCATACGCTCACCCGTGTGCTGACCGAGACGTCTCAGGTGGACCTGCGCGGCAACGGAAGCTCCGGCTCCATCTGGGCGCCGGCATTATCCTATGACAACGGCTTGTATTACCTGCTGTTTACGGATGTGAAGTCCCGCTCCAGTGTGTATAAGGATCTGCATAACTACCTGATTACGGCTACCAGTCTTGAAGGGCCCTGGAGCCCGCCGGTGCGGCTGAACGGCAGCGGATTCGACCCATTCCTGTTTCATGACAGTGACGGGCGCAAGTGGCTGCTGAATATGCGCTGGGATTTCCGGCAGAATCACAGCAATTTCTCCGGCATCGTGATGCAGGAGTATGACCCTGAGAGCGGCAGGCTGACCGGCCTTATTCATGAAATATACAAAGGGACTCCAACAGGGGTAACGGAAGGCCCGCAATTGTACAAGCGCGGAGATTACTATTATCTGCTGGTTGCTGAAGGGGGCACCGGAGTGAATCATATGGTCACGATGGCCCGCAGCCGCAGCCTAACCGGACCTTATGAGACCGATCCGGATTATCCGGTCATGACTACGGCTCATGATCTGACCTATGCCTTCCAGCAGGCAGGGCACGGCTCACTGGTGGAGACGCAGTCCGGGGAATGGTATATGGCTCATCTGTGTACCCGCCCGATCCCGGGAACGGGCAAGCTGAATCCGCTGGGCCGGGAGACGGCTATCCAGCGCTGCGTCTGGACAGAAGACGGCTGGCTGCGCCTGGCGCATGGCGGGAAGCTGCCGGCCCTGCGGACCGAAGCGCCGGAGCTTCCCCCGCACCCGTTCGATGCCTTGCCGGAGCGCGATGATTTTGACGGCCCCGTGCTGGGTTATCCTTACCAGAGTCTGCGCGTGCCGTTCGATGAATCGTGGGTAAGCCTCCGGGAGCGTCCCGGCTTCTTGCGGCTGCGCGGCCGGGAATCCCTGGCGTCGCTGTTTGACCAGAGTCTGATCGGGAGGCCGATTCAGCATTTTGCCTGCACCGTAACTACCTGCCTGGAATTCAAGCCGGACAGCTTCATGCAGATGGCCGGACTGGTGCTCTACTATGATGACAAGGATTACTATTATCTGCGCGTAACGGCGGATGAACTCAGAGGGGTAGCTTTAGGCGTCGTAATGTGTCAGGCCGGCAAATATGGGGAAATATCCTCCATGCAGATTTCGGTGAAGGACTGGGAGCGTTACTATTTGAAGGCAGAGATTAGCGGCAGAGATATTATGTTCTACGCTTCACCGGATGGGGAGGCCTGGACGGCGATGTGTACGCCGCTTGACTTCGGCACCCTCTCGGATGAGCATGGCGGCAAGCTGGGCTTCACCGGCTCTTATGCCGGGATCTGCGCCCAGGATCTGGACCAGCAGGCGAAGGCGGCGTATTTTGACTACTTCGAGTATACAGGCCTGGACTTCTCAGGCGGGCATAGCCTATAGCTATACAGCTTAAGAAGCAGCCGTACGCTGTCTCACTTTATATACAATCAGCATAATCAGCGGCAGTACGAGCGAAAGCGTGAGATCCCAGTCTACCCAGTAGTCCGGGATCTCTTTTACATAGAATATTATGTTCTTGGCGATAAGCTGGGAGAGTCCGTAGATCAGGAAGGCCACAGGGAAGATCAGCGGCCGGTGGCTTTTTAATTTGAATAGCTGGGCGGTTCCGAGAACGAAGGCATAGAAGTAGAGTGCTGTTTTGAAATAGGTTGTGATAATCCAGGCCGTGGCCATCAGTGCTTCAAGACGCTGCAGAAAGTTGGCTATATTAATCTTTTGGGCCAGGATATAGGCTGCATAGAAATTATGCTCTGAGAAATAGACGCCGAGAACGGTCAAAGAGAGGAACAGAATCAGATTCAGACCCAGCGCTCCAAGGATGAGGGCCAGGAAGATATCCCGGTTGATCTTACGGCTCTTTCGGGTGTAGGGATAGACCATGAAAAATACACATATTTCCCCAAACGGATAAAACACACCGAACAAGACGGCATGCAGCATATCCGGAAAAGGCGTATTCAGGATGGGCTGGATTCGCTCCAGCTGGACCTGCGGAAATAAGAGCACCATCAGGCAAACGAGGAATAAAGCGAACAGCGGAAAAAACACCTGAGCCGCTCTGCCGACCGTCTCAAGGCCCAGACGCAGCCCGTAGACAAGTATAACAATACTCATGAACCGGATGACACCGCCCGGAGTTCCCTCATAGATCTGAGTACACATGAAGTCCTCGATCTCTCTGACATAGGTAGAGGCTGCGATGATGAAGAAGAACAAATAATATACGCCTACCGCACTGCCAATCCACTTCCCCAGAATCTGCTGGCTGAGTTCAATAATGTTTTTGTCCGGATTAATATTCGCAACAGTGACGAACAGGAAGACCAATGCGATTCCCGGCGGAATACTGATCAGGGCAGCAATCCAGGCATCCTGATGAGCTACAGATGTCATGGCTGCCGGGTAGACCAGGGCCATATCCCCTATAAAAGTGAAAAGTCCGAGGATTACCATCTGCGCCGTACTGATCCGATCTTTTTCAATACTCATGTCTATCCTCCATTTACACCTTACTATAGCCCGCAGGTTATATCTTCCCGGAAACCATCTTAGTATGGCATCTCCTTCCAGAATTATGTGTTTCAAGCGCTGGCAACGATTCAGGAATAATTATCAAGCGGTGCTACCAAACTACAACAGAGTGAATGGATAGGGAAGTGGAGGGGAACGAAATTGAAAGATGCGGTTAACGGTGAGTTATCCTGCCGGCTGGAAGACAATGATGATCACTTGTACAAGCTGCTTGGGCAGAGCTCAGATCTGGTGCGCAAACGGCTGCAGCTGGGGGAACGTACGGAGCTTGCTATTTTCTATATCGATGGTCTGATAGATACACAGCTGCTGCATAACTCAATTCTGTACTCGCTCCAGGAGGGGCGGGTTTCCGGTCTGCTGGAAGAACTGGCTCCTGACGGCAAAATAGAAATGCTGAGAAAACGCGTGCTTATGGCCGGCGATCTTACTGTGATCCATGACTATAAGCATTTCGTTCACGATTTGTTATCCGGGAATGTGATGCTCATGGTGGAGGGGAGCGCTTCAGCGCTGCGGATCGGACTGCCCGGCTGGGAGGACCGCAGCGTCAGTGAGCCAAGCTCGCAGTCTGTGGTCCGGGGACCCATGGAAGGCTTCACGGAGAATCTCAGAACGAACACTGCTTTAATCCGCCGCAAAATCAAAGACAGCCAGCTGTGGCTGGAGACGATCCAGATCGGCCGCGTGACCCAGACGAGTGTCTCGATTATGTATCTCAGCCACATCGCGAATGAAGAACTGGTGCAGGAGGTTAAACGGCGCCTGAACAGCATAGATACGGACAGTATCCTGGAGAGCGGTTATATTGAAGAGTTCATTCAGGATACGGCGGCGACCCCTTTTCCCACGATTTATAACAGTGACCGTCCCGACACCATTGCTGCGGGGATACTGGAGGGGAAGGTGGCGATTCTGGTCGACGGGACGCCTTTTGTATTGCTGGCGCCTACGATTTTTGTATCGTTTTTTCAGTCGGCGGAAGATTACTATCAGCGGGCGGATATCTCCACACTGCTGCGGTGTGTACGGTTCCTGGCCTTCTTCATTACCTTGTTTGCGCCTGCGTTCTATGTAGCCATTACCACCTATCATCAGGAGATGATCCCGACCAATCTGGTAATCAGTCTTGCGGCCCAGCGGGAAACAGTGCCGTTTCCGGCTTTTATCGAGGCGCTGCTGATGGAATTTACCTATGAAATCCTGCGCGAAGCAGGGGTGAGAATTCCCAAGAACGTCGGTCAGGCCGTATCTATCGTCGGTACGCTGGTCATCGGGCAAGCAGCGGTTGCGGCAGGGTTCATCTCCTCGGCGATGGTTATCATTGTGTCGATCACAGCGATCTCAAGCTTTGTCATTCCTGAAGCAGGGATGGCCATTGCCGCGAGAATTATCCGGTTTGCCCTGATTGGACTCGCCGGGTTCATGGGGCTGTACGGAATCTTGTGCGGAGTGTTCCTGCTGGTGCTGCATCTCGTCAGCCTGCGTTCCTTCGGCGTTCCTTACATGAGTCCGATTGGCCCGTTCAGGGCGGCAGACCTTAAGGATTCCATCTTCAGGCTTCCCTGGCCGCTGTTGAAGACAAGACCGATGGAGAATAAAACGCAGAATCTGCAGCGGATGAACACTTCCAAACGTGAGGAACCTTAAAGATGTATACAAGAATCAGGAAAGCCTTGACCGCATGTATTCCCCTGTTGCTGCTTCCCATGCTGCTCAGCGGCTGCTGGGAACGGAAGGAGTTAAATGAACTGGCTTTTGTGCTGGCTCTGGGGCTGGATAAAGCCGAGTCGGGCTACAAGGTATCCATGCAGGTCGTCATTCCTTCCTCGATTACTTCACAGGGGGCCGGGGGTTCAGGGGCGGGCGGGGTTCCCGTTGTTACTTATAATTTTACAGTGCCGACGATCTATGAATCGCTCCGCAAGTTCAATCTGGTCAGTTCGCGTTCGCCTTATCTGGGGCATATCCGTGTACTCGTTATCGGAGAAGAGCTGGCGCGTGAGGGGGTTGGTGAAACACTGGATGTGCTCAAAAGAAGCCGCGAGCCGCGGATGGACTTCTACGTAATGGTGGCACATAAGACGACTGCAGAGAATATTCTAAAGGTCCTTACCCCGCTGGACAGGCTGCCCGCGAATAAATTATTCAACGCCCTCGACAAATCCTACAAAATATCGTCCAAGACAGTCGCGGTCACGCTTGATAAGTTTATTGAGGATTTGCTCTATGAAGGGGTGAATCCGGTATTGACCGGAGTAGAGGTGCAGGGAGATCCTGAGGCAGGCGGGGAGAAAGGCAATATTGAGCGGACTTCACCAAAAGCAAGACTGCATTATGATAGTGTAGCCGTATTCAAAAAGGATAAGCTGATCGGCTGGATGGATGAAAATGAAACGGTTGGTTACAATTATGTCATTGATAGCGTAACTAAAAATACTGGACACATCAAAGATAACGGAAGCCTGGTCATCGTTGAGGGGCTGTCGTCTACAACCAGACGGAAAGTGAAAATTATCGGCGGCGAACCGCATATTTATCTGAATGTGGAGGCTGTATGCAATGTGGAGGAAGTGGAGGGATCAGATAAGCTGGATACGGAGAGCAAGATTAAATATCTGGAGGAGGAGACGGAGGAGCGCATTGTTGCCCGGATGAAGCAATCGGTTGAGAACATGAAAGAACGGTTTAATGTTGATATTTTTGGCTTCGGCCAATCCATTTACCGGTCCCACCCCCGAGTTTGGGCCAAGCTGCAGGAGCAGAATAAGGAAGGCTATCTCCAAGCAATGACCATTCATTACGATGCCAGTGTGACAATCAACCGGATTGGTACGATAGACAATTCTTTTCTTGACGATATCAAGGAGTGAGCCTGAATGTTGCTGGTACTAATGTTTGTCATTATAGCCGCAGTCTGTATTGCAGCAGATTTGCCTTCACTGAAGGGCAGGTCTAAGCGGCGTGATCTTATGGTTTACGGTGTACTCTGGATTGGCGGAATGGCGGCGACGGTGTGCACACTGCTGCGGATTCCGGTTCCAAGCCCGCTGCTGCTCATCATGGTCATTTACAAGCCGATCAATGATCTCGTGGCTTCATGGTTCTAACCCGTTGACCCGGGAGCCGGATGAGAGTGCCGCCCAGCTGTGCAATAATTCACTTTGAAAAGGAAACAAATATAATATAATCCCAATAATTAACTCGGGCTGGAATATCAGCGGGGTGAAAGGCGGGATGCAAAGTGGAGAACAATCAGCTTCAACGGAAATACAGTGTATTTCTGGGCGTCATATTGTCGGGGTATAATGTGGCTGATAAGCTCTATGGCTCGGTTTTTATCATTTTGATGAGCTTGCGCGGCGTGGATGCCTTTCAGATCAGCATCGTGTTTGCCGTTTCTTCACTGTCCATGGCCGTCTTTGATTACCCGAGCGGGAATCTGTCCGACATCTATGGGAGAAAGCGCATGACGGCGGCCGGGTTCATAGTGTGGGGAGCGGGACTTTGGTTTTTTGCCGCTGCTGAGGGTCTCGCCTTATTCATCCTCGCCTCCATAGTGATGTCTCTGGGCGTATCGATGATCTCGGATTCTCCCCAGGCGTGGTACATTGATCAGCTGGAAGAGCTGGGAATGCCGGATTATAAAAAAATTGCCCTGCCCCGCATCAGCGGGTTTGTCTCGGCGTTTGCCATCGTCGGCGCATTGCTGGGTACGGTGAGCAGCAATATTCATTATGTTCTTCCGGTAGCCATTGCCGGCGTGCTGGCGGTAGGACTCGGCGTATATACCTGGCTCAGCTTCAGCGACAACTACGGAAGCAGAACGCAGAGCAGCATCCTCCGGGAGATCTATGCCAGCTCGGCCGATTTCGCCCGCAGCACAGAGATGCGGTTTATCCTTCTGCGCAGCATCCTGACACATACCGCCTTGCTGGCCTTTTTGTTGTCCTGGCAGGTATATGGGGTGAATGAGCTGGACTTTCCGGTCAGTGCGCTCGGGCTCCTGCTGATTCTGTTCATGGGAGTAATTAGTGTATCGAGCTTCCTGGTCTCCTATCTGGCTAAAAAAGAGGTTGCTGCCGTCCGGATCATCGTCTGCGGAACTGTAATCTCTGCACTCGGACTGCTGCTGGTTGGATTGTTTCCCCATAAGGCTGTATTTATTGCCGGTCTGGTGCTGTTTGAATTCGGGCTCGGGATGGATATGTCTTCTTCAGGTGTCTGGATACAGGATTTCATTCCCCGGGCCAAGCGGGCGACCTTCTCCTCCGGACTGTCAGCGCTCAAATCACTCGCCGGTTTCCTGATTACACTGATCCTGGGGATCATGGCCAAGAATCTCGGGTATGCCTTCATCTGGTACTTGGCGGCCGCCTCGCTGCTGGGATCCAATATCGTACTGCTCTATTTCAACACTAAGTATGTACGGGCAGGCAGCGGAGCAGACGGAGAGAAGACACTGGTGTCCTGATTCTGAGAGGCTTAATTTATACTATAAAAGCTAACAACAGCAGGTCTTCTTCCCGGAGGCCTGCTGTTTAGTGTGTTCAGGGCAGCGGCATCAGCGGCATTACAGCCACTTCATCGCCCATGCCTCGACGGGCAGGAGCGCCGTGCCCAGCTCCTGCCCCTTGGCAGTGAGCGAATATTCCGTCCGTACCGGACGGTCAGGAATGACCTCGCGGCTGATCAGGCCGCATTCTTCAAGCTCCTTCAGGCGCTCATTGAGCATGCGTTTGCTCAAATCGGGGATTATATTATGCAGCTCACTGAACCGTTTGGTGCCCTCCATTAACACATGGATGATCAGATTCACCCACTTCTTGCCGATGATATGATGGACATGCTCGACTTTGGCGAGCAAGGGCTTAAGCTCCTGTGTCATGCGGATTCCACCTTATAAAGTTATTATTAATATCCACCTTACTATAACATAGTGAAAAGTGCGTGAAAATAAGTACTTTTCGTAAATGTCGAAATGAGGTTGACGAATGGATTCTGCAGTCGTATGATGAGTGTTATAAAGTTTGTGAGTAATAATAAGTAACCACATAAACATTTGATAATTACGGGAGGAATGAAAGTGGAATCATCATCATTCGTACTATTTGGCGCAACCGGGGATTTGGCCAAACGCAAAATATACCCCGCCCTATATAACCTGTTCAAGGATGGCAAGCTTTCTGGTCCTCTCTCAGTCATTGGCCTCGGCAGAAGAGAGCTGTCGAATGAAACCTTCCAGCATCAGGTGCTGGATTCACTGCGCACCTTTTCGCGGCGTCCGGTTGAGGATTCAGCAGAGCTGCAGAATTTCCTGCTGGCTTTTGAATATAGCGTGCTTGATGTCGGACGCCCCGAAGATTATGTGAAGCTGCTGGGCCATGTGCAGCGCCGCGAGGAAGAGCTGGGACTTCCGCAGAACCGGATGTTCTATCTATCCGTCGGTCCTGAATTCTTCGGTGAGATTGCCCGTAACATTAACGCCAGCGGACTTGGTGACACGAAGGGATGGAAGCGGCTGATTATCGAGAAACCGTTCGGACGGGATCTGCAGTCGGCACGGGTGCTTAATGACAGCCTGAACGCTGCTTTTAAGGAGGAAGAGATCTTCCGGATTGACCACTTCCTCGGCAAACCGATGGTGCAGAACCTTGAGGTGCTGAAATACTCCAATCCTGTGCTGCGGGCGTTGTGGCAGAACCGGTATATCGAGAGTGTACAGATTACAGCCAGTGAAACGGTCGGTGTGGAAGAGCGGGCAGGGTATTATGACAAGGCTGGCGCGCTGCGCGATATGTTCCAGAACCACATGCTGCAGCTGCTTATGATGATGGCCATGCAATTGCCCAAAGGCAGTACCCCGGAAGATGTCCGCAGCAAGAAGCGCCATGTGATCCGTTCAGTACGTCCATTGCTCCGTGAGGAAGTGACGCAGCATGTGGTGCGCGGCCAGTATGCAGCAGGTGAGCTGCGCGGGCAGCAGGTTCCCGCTTATACGGCTGAACCCGGCATAGAAGCCTCTTCACAGAATGAGACTTATATCGCTGCCAAGCTGTGGATTGATGACCCGCTTTGGAAGGATGTGCCTTTCTATATCCGTACCGGCAAACGCATGAAGGAGAAATCGACGCGGATTGTTATAGAATTCAAAGAGCCGTTTAATGATTTGCATAATAAGAACAGAAGCAAGCTTGCCCTGGACCCTAACCTGCTGGTGATTGATATCGGCCCGAACGAAGGGATCTCCCTTACGCTCAATACCAAAAATCCGCGCCAGCACGGACAGCTCGAGCCGGTCAGCATTAAGCATGAGTCGGGCAATCCCGACCTGCCGGAAGCCTATGAGAACCTGATTTATGATGCTTTACTCGGAGATGCCACCTTCTTTGCCCATTGGGATGAAGTTGAGTTGTCCTGGCAGTGGGTTCAGCCTATAATCGAAGCAACAGCAGAAGGGACGCTTCCGCTTCATCTGTATCCAGCCGGTACCTTTGGACCCCGGGCTGCCGATGAATTGCTTGGAGAGCATCACTGGTGGCTTGATGAACCGGAGGCCGTGGAGCATTCCGTGGTCCGCCAGACACAGGAGCTGAATCCGGAAGCCGTCCGGCCTGGTGCGTGAGCAGCGGCATAATCATCTAATCTATAACATTCGGAGGGATTTGCAATGAAAGTCGGTTTAATTGGACTAGGCAAAATGGGCTTCAATCTCGGCCAGAATCTATTGGAGCACGAACATGAAGTCGTGGCTTATGATGTGAACGCCGCTGCGGTACAGGAGCTGGAAGCCAAAGGCGCTGCCGGTGCGGGAAGTCTGGCGGAGCTTACAGGCAAGCTGGAATCCCCGCGTATCCTCTGGATCATGGTCCCGCACACCTTTGTGGACTCGGTGATCTCAGAACTGACGCCGCTGTTGTCGGAGGGGGATATCATTATCGAAGCCGGGAATTCTCATTATAAGGAGTCAATCCGCCGTCACGATGAGCTTAGTGCCCACGGGATTTATTTCATGGATGCCGGAACCTCAGGAGGAATGGAAGGCGCACGCAATGGCGCTTGTTATATGATCGGCGGAGATGAGGAAGCGTGGGCGGCCGTCGAGCCGGTTTTCCGTGATACTGCGGTCGAGAACGGGTACCTGTATGCCGGCAAATCCGGAAGCGGACACTTCCTGAAGATGGTCCACAACGGGATTGAGTACGGCATGATGGCTGCCATCGGCGAGGGCTTTGAGGTGCTGGAGAAAAGCGGCTATGACTTCGACTTCGAGCAGGTGGCCCGCGTCTGGAACAACGGCTCGGTCGTCCGCTCCTGGCTGATGGAGCTGATCGAACGCGCCTTCTCCAAGGATGCCAAGCTGGATGAGATCAAGGGAATCATGCATTCCTCCGGGGAAGGCAGATGGACGCTGGAGACCGCGTTTGATCTGCAGGCAGCTACGCCGGTTATCGCTATGGCGCTGCTGATGCGCTACCGGTCGCTGGAGACCGACACCTTCACCGGCAAAGTAGTTGCTGCGCTGCGTAATGAATTCGGCGGCCATGCTGTGGAAGCGAAGTAAGGAGCCGAGACGGAGCGGCTATTCGGTTTTTATGTGAAAATAGTGAATGTAAGCAGCAGGTTCCTTCGGAGCCACGCTCCGCGAACGGACCGTTGTTCCAATCGCTGTTTAAGCGGGATACGAAAACACTTTTTTCAACAAACACAAAAAAAGAAATCGCCTTTTTGGTAAAATGGAGGTACCACCCAACCATTTCAAAAGAAGCGATTTCTTTGTACATTCAAGTATCTATTTTATGAGTAGTCTGACGTATGAAAGAGCATGAATTTGGATCCTTGTGATTCATTTCATGCTTTTTTATGGTGTTATTTAATTAATTAGTATAAATATAAATAGATTTAGGTTTATTAAAAATTCTAATTGACTAACAGTTGATTTACCCATTAAAATAAAATCGTATAAGCAGTATTTCGATAATTTATTTCATAAAAATATGAAATAAAGTCTGGAATGCAGCAGATTTTTTTTAATCTTTTTGTGAAAGCGTTTTATTTATTGGGTTTGAAGGGAGGACTGCCGGGTACCGGAGTACCGCTTATCTTTTGCAGGAATTATCGCAAGGTCGGCAAAAACTAAACTGTAGAATCGGAGGATCAAACATTTTGAACAAAAAAACTGGCAGGCTAACTTCTTCATTTCTTGCGCTGCTGCTGCTCGTACCTTCGCCGATGATGGCGGCTTCTGGAACTGCGAACGAGTACAGTGAGGTTAGGCAGCCTGCACAAGCTGCGGCGGCTGATTATAGCGGGCACTGGGCGCAGGATGATTTTCAAACATGGGTAGACAAGGGACTGCTGGCGGGATATGGAAACGGTATCTATAAGCCGGATCAGAGTATCACCAGGGCTGAGTGGGTCTCTCTAATCAACAGAGTCTTTAATCTGCAATCTGTGGACGGAACCGGATTTAGCGATGTTGCGCCGGGCAGCTTGTATTACCGGGATATTATGAAAGCGTTATTATCCGGATATGTATCGGGATACAGCGATGGAACTTTTGGGCCGGACAAGGCTGTAAGCCGTCAGGAAGCTGCGGTTATGCTCTACCGCATGTTCCAGCTTGACGCTTCTGCGGCTGCAGCGGGACCCACAGATGCGGAGCAGCTGCCGCAGTGGAGCAGGGAAGCGGTGCTCACGCTGCTGGATGACGGATTCCTCAGCGGTTACGAGGATGGAAGCTTTAAGGGGACGCGCTTCGTGACACGGGCAGAAGCACTGCGGATGATAGGCAATCTGTCGGGACAATTCCTCCTGGAAGGCAAGACCTACTCCGGACAGAATGCCAGGAATATAGTTATTGGCGCAGGCGGGGCGGAGCTTAAGGATACTTCGATTGCGGGCAACCTCTATCTCACCGAAGGCATCGCGGAAGGAGACATCACGCTCGACAACGTGAAGGTTGGGGGTAAGATCTTCGTCTCCGGCGGCGGAGAGAACAGCGTGGTGCTGAACAATTCTTCGGCAACGGCGCTTGTGGCGGACAAGAAGAACGGCAAGCTGCGTATTGTGCTCAAAGGCAGCAGTTCTGTGCCTGACGTAACTGTTCATTCTGGTGTCAAGCTGGAGGAAGATGCGGCTTTGAGCGGTACCGGGTTCAGTAAAATCACCGTTGAGCGGACCCTGCCGCCCAATTCGCTTGTTCAGCTTAGCGGCAGCTTCGACACGGTTCTGGTCAATGCGCTCGGCGAACCGGCTCTCGCTCTGACCAAAGGCAGCATTGCTGAACTGACGCTGAACCGCAAAGCGGGTCTGCGCGTGGATGCCGGAACTGAGATCAAGAATCTGATTGTCAATGAAGGCAGGCAGATTACCATTCAAGGCAGCGGCAAAGTAACGTATGATCCGAAATTCAGCAGCCTGATCAAGCTGGAACTGCCAGCCGCCACTGCAGCGGCTACTGCTGCGTCAGCTGTGAACAGCGGCGGCGGAACCTCCACAACTCCGGCGGCCACGCCAAGCCCGACTGTAGCGCCGTCTCCGGCAGCTACGCCGTCCGCTACACCGCCGGCAGCACCGGAAGAGACGGCACCGGTATTCAGCAACGTATCCGTGCATGACCCTTCAGTTGTGAAGGACGGCGACACCTATTATGTCTTCGGTTCGCATATTGCTGCAGCCAAATCTCAGGATCTGATGAACTGGAGCAGCTTTGCTAACGGCTACACAACGCCGGATAACGCGCTTTACGGGGATCTGTCCGCAAATCTGGCGGAATCCTTCGCTTGGGCCGGGGAGAACGACGTTGACAGCAAAGGCGGATTCTCCGTCTGGGCACCGGATGTGTTCTGGAATGCAGATTATGTGAATGCGGATGGCACTAAAGGCACTTATATGATCTATTATTGCACTTCCTCCACCTATATCCGTTCGGCAATCGGATTTGCGGTCTCGCAGAACATTGAAGGTCCGTATATTTATGGGGGAACTGTTGTTTATTCAGGGTTCACCAAGGATGCGCAGTATGATGCGAACAGCAATATCAACAAGAAGTGGACCAACACCAACATTCAAGCGCTGATTGACAACGGGACGCTGGAAGACATAAATCCGTCCTGGTTCAATGCAAACGGTACGTATAACAACAATGTGTATACTAATGCTATTGACCCCACCTTGTTCTATGACAAGGATGGAAAGCTGTGGATGACTTACGGATCATGGTCGGGTGGTATTTTCGTGCTGGAGGTTGATCCGGCCACCGGCAAGCCGGAGTATCCGGGAGTAGACGGAACTACAGCAGACGGAAGACTGATTGACCGTTATTTCGGAACAAAAATTTCCGGCGGAAATTATAAATCCGGCGAAGGCCCGTATGTGGTCTATGACCGGAATACCGGCTATTACTATCTGTATGTAACCTACGGCGGCCTGGCTGCTGACGGGGGCTACAATATGCGGCAGTTCCGTTCCGTGAATCCGGACGGTCCTTTCAAGGATGCCGCAGGACATGATGCGGTGCTGACGGATGATGAAGAAAATTCGGATATTGGCAATAAGCTGCTGGGGAACTTTCTGTTCAGCAATCTGAACGGGGCAGCAGATTTCCCAACCTACGGTTATGTATCCTCAGGACACAACTCGGTCTATTACGACCAAGAAGACAACAAGCTCTTTAATTTCTTCCATACGAGATTCCCGCTGCGCGGCGAAACCCATGAGGTGCGGGTGCATCAAATGTTCATGAATGAAGATGCCTGGCCGGTTGTTGCACCGCACCGTTATTCCTGTGAGACTCTCGGCAAAGTGCAGCAGGCCGATGTGACAGGCGCTTATCAATTCGTCAATCACGGCAAGGATACCTCGGCCGCAATTAAGCCTACAGTTGAAATTGAACTGATGGAAGACGGCACGCTTGCCGGTGCGGTAAGCGGTACTTGGGAACTTACCGGCGATTACTACGTCCATCTCCTGATTAATGAGAACGACAATGGCAACACGGTGCAGAGACTTTACAAAGGCGTATTTGTGAAGCAATGGGATTCAACCCGGAATGCGAATGTAATGGTCTTTACGGCAATGTCTGACCAAGGCACAGCGGTCTGGGGCAGCGCCATTGAACTGCTCAGCGATGA
Organism: Paenibacillus phytohabitans; assembly: GCF_013141775.1. Lineage (GTDB taxonomy): Bacteria > Bacillota > Bacilli > Paenibacillales > Paenibacillaceae > Paenibacillus_AQ > Paenibacillus_AQ phytohabitans. The sequence continues at coordinate 251,429 of NZ_WHOB01000016.1, read as the reverse complement.
AGAGCTGGCCGTCAATGTCGCAAATGGTCTTACTCTCGGTGATACCAGCAAGGTCTACAAAAGTCTGGTACTTCCAACTTCCGGCATACACGGCGCGGTAATTACTTGGGCTTCCTCGAGCGAAGCTATTGTTGCAACAGACGGCCAAGTGAACAGACCGGAAGCCGGCAGCGGAAATGCGGCGGTTGAGCTGACTGCTACTATTAAGCTTGGCAATGTGACACAAACGAAGACCTTTACAGTGGTAGTGGTGCAGCGCAGCAGTGATCCACTGGAAGACGGACTCGTTGCAGCGTATGATTTTGAAGGCAATCTGGCTGAAAGTGGTGATCGCCTGGATGCTGGTACGGTTACAGGCGGGCTGATTAATACCAATGGCGGAAGTGTCAGCTATACAGACGGGGAAGATGGCAAGGCAGTGAAGCTGGATGGCAGTTCTGGTATCCGCCTGCCGGATGGATTGATCAGCAGCAATGCGTATACAGTAAGCCTGTGGCTGAATCCGGAGCAGTTGACGGCGTATACGCCGGCATTTTTTGGAGCTAAGTCCTCGAACAACTGGATAAGCTTGCTGCCATACGGCAACGCAGGAAATACGACGCGGATGTGGTTCGGCAGTGATACCTGGCTGGACGCAGACGCCGGCTTGCAGATTCCGACCGGCAAGTGGTCGCATATCGCTTTCACGTATGATGCCGGTGCAGTCAAGCTATATGTGAACGGAGTGCAGAAATATTCGGGCAGCTCCTTTACAGATGTATTCAAGGGAACGGACAGCGTGTTTGCTCTTGGCGTCAACTATTGGGATGTCCCTTACAAGGGGCTGATGGATCAGTTCAGGGTCTATGAGAAAGCGCTGACCCCGGAAGCCATCGGCTGGCTCATTAACGGTGAACCTGATGCCAATGTCAAGGTGGCTTCCATTTCTTTTGCCGATGTGAAGACAAGTGTAGCCACAGGCAATACCTTTACCCCGCAGCCTTCCGTACTTCCTGGCAATGCCGGAAACCGGGTTCTGGCCTGGACATCAGGCGCTCCTGAAATAGCCGGGGTAGATCCGGCTACGGGAGTGGTGACAGCGAAGGCGGTAGGCGAAGCGGTAATTACCGGCGTCGCCACAGATGGCAGCGGCGTGACCGGCAGCTATACGGTAAATGTAACGGATGGACTTGTCGCCGTGTACTCTTTTGACGGAAACCTGAAGGATTCACTTCAATTCGCCGGAGAAGGTAAAGTGACGGGTGCACTAATCGACAGCACCACTGTAGGCAGCATCACCTATGGGGACGGTGTTTCGGGTCAAGCTGCACTGTTTAACGGCTTGTCCGGCATCCGCCTGCCTGATGGGTTGATCAACAGCAATAGCTATTCAGTCTCTGTATGGCTGAATCCCGAGGAGCTGACGAATTATACGACAGCCTTTTTTGGAGCAAGCTCGACCAGCAGCTGGATCAGCCTAGTACCTCAGCTCGCTGAGAAGGAAACACTGGTATGGGCGAATGCGGCCTATAGAGCAACTGCCGGATTCGTAATCCCTGTAAAACAGTGGACACATGTTGTTTTTACAGTCCATAACGGAACGGTTAAGCTGTATATCAATGGCGCAGAGAAGTTTTCGGGCACCGATTTCCCGGCTACTTTTACGAATAACAATGGAATCTTCACGCTGGGTGTGAATTACTGGGATACACCTTACAAGGGTCTGATCGACGAACTGAAAGTTTACAACAATGTGCTCACCCCTGAAGGGGTGCTGGCGGAGTACAATCAGAACGGTAACTAAGCAGGCACGCAGTGGACTGAAGCTATGCAGCAGGGGGGGGCGGAACGGAATGTTCTCACCCCCTGTTTGTATGTGCGGATTGTTCACAAACTTAGGACGCTAATCATCAATTTGTCATTGCCCGTATTATTTTTTAACTATACCAATGGAGGGATATTATGTTAAGAACTGGCATACTTGCCTGAAACGGTACTGGCCTTGATATGATTGCAATTACCAGCAGGTTCCTTCAAGGAACTTGCTGTTTTTTTTGACATTTGCATGCTTACACGGCAATAATTCCGGGAACGCTGGTTAATGGTTAATAACGGGGATTCCCCCAGGCTATCAATCTGAGGTACTATATAGGAATAGTTATATAGAGAGAGATAGAGGAATGGTGATTCGCGTATGGTTAACCTACTGGAAGTATTGATAAAAGAAATTGTTCCGGCAGAAGGCTGCACCGAGCCGATTGCGGTTGCCTATGCAGTCTCTTTGGCGGCTGAACAGGTTGAAGGAGAGATTACTTCGATTCAGCTGTTCCTCAGCGGGAATATTGTGAAGAATGCGATGGGGGTAGGGATTCCAGGCACCGGGCAGACCGGTCTGCCGATAGCGGCAGCCTTGGGCGCAGTGATCCGCCGTTCTCACCGCAAGCTGGAGATTCTCTCCGGACTTACTCCCGGTGAGCTGGCGAAGGCTAATGCGATGATCGAGCAGAAGCTGCTCTATGTGGAACTGAAGGATACCCCTGAGAAATTGTATATTGAAGCCAGGGTAAGCAGCTTGAATCATACAGCGACTGCAATTGTAGCTAAAGAGCATACAAATGTAGTATTCCTGTCCAAAGACGGCGTTAAGCTGGAGCAGGGGATAGACAAGGCGGATTGCGAGGAGTCAGACACGCTGGACCCGGAGGCATATTCGGTTTCATTGGAAGAAATATATGAGTTCATCCAGACTGCGGATTTCTCTGAGCTGCGGTTTCTGCTGGAAGGAGCGCGGATGAATAAGGCGATTTCGGACGAGGGGCTGCGCGGGGAGTATGGCCTGCAGGTGGGCAGGAAGATGAGCCAGCAGTCGGCTGTCAATCTGTTCGGTAATGATGTGGCGAACCGGATTATTGCCGCAACGGCAGCGGCATCCGATGCGCGGATGGACGGCAGCGCCATGCCTGTCATGACCACTGCGGGAAGCGGAAATCAGGGCATTGCCTGCACGATGCCGGTAATTGCCCTTGCAGAGCTCCTCGGCAAAGATGAGGAGACACTGGCAAGAGCGATGGCGCTCAGCAATCTGATTACCATTCATGTCAAGCATTATATCGGCCGTCTGTCCCCGCTGTGCGGATCGGGAATTGCGGGCGGAGTAGGGGCAGGGAGCGGTATTGTCTACCTGATGGGCGGCACGCTGGAGCAGATCAAGCGCTCCATCCAGAACACTATTGCTTCTACTTCCGGAATGATCTGCGATGGTGCGAAACCGACCTGCGCGCTCAAAATCTCAACCGCCACGAACGCGGCAATCCAATCCGCAACACTGGCGATGAACGACATTTCAGCCAGTCTGAATGACGGGGTAATCTTTGAGAAGGTTGAAGATACAATCAAGAATATGGAGACACTGGTTCAGGAAGGGCTTGCGGCAACCGACCAGGCCATCCTGAATATTATGCTCTCCAAAGGAGCGGTATCGTAATACGTCCGTATATATTAGACTTAACGGGTATAATCCGGTTGTTCCATAGAGACAGGCTGAGGATTGGCCAGTACCCACTGCACTGCCAGTTCACTTAATCTTGCCGGTTCATCGTAGCCGGAACCCTTACGCAGCCTATTGGTTAATGAAGCTGCCTCCTGGAGGAGGGCGGGAGATAAAGGTGTACCTGTGCCCAGATGCCGGATAAGGGCATCCAGCATTTTACGGAAATTGTCATCCCAGTTGCCTCCGCCGTTATCCAGGATTTCATGAGAGACCCGTCCGGTGATGCGGATAACCTCTCCCTGTACAGTTTGCGCGTGCCCTGAAGCAGGGACAAGGTAATCCCAGAGCTCCTGATGCTGGGCGGACCATGCCGCTGTGGCAGCCTTGATAGGGGAGGTTCCATCATGCTTCACCTGTTTCGCTACAGGCTCGACATCGAATAGCCGGTACAGCTCCAGCAGTGCGGATGCTTTTTGATCCAGCTCATCGTTACTGTGGCTGGCTCTGACGAATTCCAGATCCTTGCCGATCCGCCGCACGGAATCTTTCATCTCCGGCGTGATTGCGGCTCCGGCATCCAGCAGGATTTTCGAGATTTCCACCATGTTAGCTATATCGATATTCCGGCATTGGGATAATCCCTTAGCAAGCGGTGTTTGTTTCCGTTTATTCTCCGCATGAATGTTTGCACCATGGACGACCAGATCCTGTATGGCCCGGGTACGGTAATAACCTGCCGCTGCGTGCAGCGGTGTCTCATTCTGATAATCCAGGGCATCCGGGTCTGCGCCTAATTCCAGCAGTAACGGGATATTTCCGGACCAGGTTGCAGCCTGGGAGTGCAGCGGGGTGTGCTCATATTTGTCCCGGGCGTTGATGTCTGCACCCTGCGCTACAAGCCAGCGGACCAGCTCATCCGGGATCTGCCGGAAGCTGAGCGCGGTTCCTTTGCTGTAGCCCCCGCGGGCATCCCATTCGCACTCCTCAAAGATGGCCTTGAGCGCTGCGATATCATTCGTTTTGACCCGCTCGCCAAAATCGGCGGGTAAGGTTTGCTTCTTTTTCCCCATAGCATTTTTCCGCTCCTTTATGAATAGCAGATAATTTCTGCAAGTTTATCATATAGGGGAAGTGAATTCCAATAGAGTCAGGAATAGACTGCAATGTAACGGAGAGTATGCAAAAAGGCAAAGCTTCTGATCCCGAATCCGGGAAGAGAGGGTTTGCCTTTTGCTTTTATACACTTATATAGGGGACTGGCCTGTTGATTCCTGCGCCAGGTCTACTTAATATAACACTTCCACATTCTTCCCTGACAGCAGCTTAAGCCATGTATCCGAAGGTTTGCGGTCGGTAATCAGCACATCGATCCGGCTCAGCTCGACCAGCTTGGCGAAGGCGGTTTTGTCAAACTTGGTATGATCGGCCAGCAGCACTACCTTCTCCGCCTGGCGCAGCATGTATTTCTTCAGCTCGCATTCCGGTTCATTGGAATCGGTTACTCCATGCTCCATATCAATGCCTTTACAGCTGATGACTGCGATGTCCACATTATAGCGCTGGGTGGTGTCGTGAGCTACAGGGCCGACCAGCGACAGGGAGCGGTGGCGCAGCGAACCCCCGGTGGAAATAATGTTCAGGCTGGAATTCGCGAATTCATGCAGAATGTTGATCGAATTCGTGATGATTGTCAGATTGCTTTTATTGCCCAGCAGCTTAAGGAATTCAAACGAGGTGGAACTGGGGTCCACCATAAGTGTATCCCCGTCGTTAATCAGATTGAGTGCTTTGATCGCGATATTGCGTTTGATATCCGTATTGAGCGCCCCCCGGGTCAGGAACGGCAGATCTTCATTGGTATGTCTGTTCAGCATGGCTCCGCCGTAGGTGCGGCTGACAATTCCGTCCTTCTCCAGCTTCTCCAGATCTCTGCGTATCGTTTCCTCTGTAACCTCGAACATCCGGCTCAAATCGGACACAAGCACACGTTTATCCTGATGGACAAGATCTATTATTTTTTTGCGTCTTTCGGCAGCAAGCATAGGTATCACCTTTCCGGTAGCTTCTTATATTTAAATATAGACCGTTATTTCTGTGTTGTACAATGAATTTAAGAGAAACAACATTTATTCTATAATAATCTTTGCAAAACAGACATTAAACAAATAAAAACAACATAATTAATATTTTATTTGTTGACATCAAAGATTAACGGCGATACGATGAGGATGCTAATAATCTCTTTGAAAGCGTATGCCGGTTCCCAACGGAAGCGCCGGAGCCGGTCTGCTGCTTAACCTCAGTGACCAGCCTGAGGCGTCACAGCCAGAATGTACATCCTACTATCAGTGGAGATACTTAGCTTTCTGTAATCGTTCTATACTAATTTGCCTGGGAGGCTGGTCAAGCAATGAGTACTCATGTCTATTATGTTCCGTCTATCAACATTATGGGTAAGGGCTGTCTGAAGGAAATTGCTCCCTATATTCAAGAACTGAATCTGAAGAAAGCACTCGTGGTTACGGATAAGTTCCTGACGAAGAGCGGAATCGCCGGCAAGCTGCTGGCTGTGCTGGATGAAGCGGGAATTAACTATGTGGTATATGATGAAGTGAAACCGAACCCGACCTGCAAAAATGTCCATGACGGCGTTGATTTCCTGAATGATCATGAATGCGACTATCTGATCTCTATCGGCGGCGGATCGCCGCAGGATACAGCGAAGGCAATCGGGATTGTAGCAACCAACGGCGGATACATTGCTGATTATGAAGGTGTGCACAAGTCCAAGAACAAATCCCTGCCGATTGTAGCCGTGAACACTACTGCAGGAACGTCAAGTGAAGTTACAATTAACTATGTAATTACAGATGAAGAACGCAAGATCAAGATGGTAATGGTCGACAAGAACAGTATCGCCACCATTTCGGTGAATGATCCTGAACTGATGGTCGACAAGCCTGCTGCGCTTACAGCCGCTACAGGTATGGATGCACTGACGCATGCAATTGAAGCACTGGTTACACCAGGCGCTTACCCTGTAACCGACGCTACTGCACTGGCGGCTGTTGAACTGATCTTTGGCAACCTGGCCCGGACAGTAACAAACGGACATGATATCGAAGCGCGTGAGCAGATGGTGTATGCGATCTTCCTCGGAGGCCTGGCCTTCAACAATGCCGGACTTGGTTATGTGCATGCCATGGCACATCAGCTCGGCGGCGTGTATGATCTGCCGCATGGCGTCTGTAATGCGATGCTGCTGCCATATGTGGAAGAAGAGAATGCCAAATATGTGCCTGAGAAATTCAGAGCGATTGCCAAAGCGATCGGACTGCAGGTACAAGGTAAAAGCGACAAGGAATGCGCGGATTTCGTCATCGATTCGATCAAAGCCCTGTCCAAGGAAGTTGGCATTCCAGCCAAACTGTCTGAACTTGGTGTAGATGAAGTGGATTTGGATCTGCTGGCTGAGAATGCGATGAAGGATGCCTGCGCACCGGGTAACCCGTTCATTCCTACCAAAGAAGAAGTTATTGCCTTGTTCCGCAAAATTCTGTAATTTACCTTCTATAGATAAGGAGATTCCCTATGAACAATCATATCGCCGTCGATATCGGCGCCTCCAGCGGGCGGCTTGTACTCGGAACCCTCGTGGACGGGAGTCTCAAGCTGGAGGAGCTTCACCGTTTCAGCAATGGATTCACCGAGCAGGAGGGCTCCTGCTTCTGGGACATTGATTATTTGTTTAATGAAATTATCAGCGGACTTCATCAAGCGAAAACCGCGGGAATTACTGAATGTACAATCGGAATTGATACCTGGGCCGTGGATTATGTACTGCTGGATGCGGAAGGCAAGCGGATCAGGGAAGTATACGCCTACCGTGACCGCCGCACTGATGGGGTTATGGAGGAAGTCGGCCGGCTGCTCTCCCCGGAGAAGGTTTACGCCAAGACAGGGATTCAGCAGCTGAGCTTCAATACGCTGTATCAGCTGTATGCGCATGACCGGGAAGAGCTGGAAGCAGCAGATCAGATTCTGATGGTGCCGGATTATCTCTCCTATAGACTCAGCGGCCGCAAAATCAACGAGGTGACCAATGCCTCCACGATGCAGCTGCTGAACCTTGCCACCCGTGACTTTGATCCGGAGCTGCTATCCTTCCTGCATCTCCGCAGAGAGCAGTTCGCACCGCTTACGGAGCCGGGAGAAGATCTCGGCTTCATCACGGCGGAGCTGGTGCAGCAGTATGATCTGCCGCAGTGCCGCCTAATCTGTGCCGCCACGCATGACACGGCTTCTGCCGTGCTCGGTGTGCCTGCGCAGCAAGGCAGATCCTCAGCTTACATCAGCAGCGGCACCTGGTCACTGCTCGGGGTGGAGCTGGATCATCCGATTAATGACAGCAGAGCCATGGCAGCCAATTATACGAACGAATGGGGAGCTTACGGCACCTACCGTTTCCTGAAGAACATTATGGGCCTTTGGCTGATCCAGGAAGTACGGAGATTGGATGGAGGAAGATACAGCTTCGCTGAGCTGGCTTCAATGGCCGCGGGCAGCGAAGGCTTCCGCAGCCTGATTCCATGCAACCACCCGCGTTTCCTCAACCCGGACCATATGATAGAAGAGATTCGCCAGGCCTGCGCGGAGAGCGGCCAGCCTGTTCCAGAGACGCCGGGCGAATTAGCCCGTTGTATCTTTGACAGTCTGGCACTGTCCTACCGCAGCTATCTGGCCGAGCTTGAAGGCCTTACAGGCCAAGGAATTGAAGTTCTGCAGATCGTCGGCGGCGGCGCCAATAATGAACTGCTGTGTCAGCTGACCGCCGATATTATCGGCAGAGAAGTACTGGCAGGCCCGACAGAATCAACGGCACTGGGCAACCTGGCCGTGCAGATGATTCAGTCAGGCCGTATGGCCGACATCCATGAAGCCCGGGACGTCATCGGCACTTCCTTTGCAATCAAGTCGTATCTGCCTCGGCCGGTTCCTCAGCTGGATCAGCTGCTGGCCCGCTGGGATGAGCTCCATTCTGCGGCAAGTACGATTGAGAATATATAAAACTTTTAGGAGGCAACAGCATGGATCAGAGCATCACAAACAGCTATAACGAAGCGAAGAAATTATACGCAGCCCATGGAATTAACGTAGATGAGGTTCTGGAGAAGCTTGCGAAGATCAAAATTTCTGTACATTGCTGGCAAGGCGATGATGTTCAAGGTTTCTTGTTCAAAGACAAAGAGCTTAGCGGCGGGATTGCTGTAACCGGCAGCTATCCCGGACGTGCCGGCACACCGGATGAGCTGCGCAAGGATTTGGAGAAAGCCCTGTCGCTGATTCCGGGTAAACATAAAGTCAATCTGCATGCAATCTATGCTGATACGGACGAACAGGTCGATCTCGATGAGCTGGAACCGCACCACTTCGCAAGCTGGCTAGAGTGGGCGAAAGAGCAGGGACTGGGATTGGATTTCAATCCAACCTGTTTCTCGCATCCTAAGGCTGCTGACGGCTTCACCCTGAGTCATGCCAATGACGAAATCCGCAATTTCTGGATCAAGCACTGTAAGGCTTCCCGCCGGATTGCTGAGTATTTCGGCCGCGAGCTGGGACAGCCCTGTGTAACGAATTTCTGGGTACCGGACGGCTACAAGGATACTCCGGTTGACCGCCTGGCACCGCGTGTGCGTCTTAAGGAATCCCTGGATGAAATTTTCAGTGAGGAAATTGATCCGCAGTACAATATTGATGCACTTGAGAGCAAGCTGTTCGGGATTGGTTCTGAGAGCTATGTTGTCGGATCACATGAATTCTACATGGGTTATGGACTGACCCGCGGCAAGGCGATCTGTCTGGATGCCGGACATTTCCATCCGACGGAAGTCATCTCCAATAAACTCAGCTCGATCCTGATGTTCACAGAACAGCTGCTGCTGCATGTCAGCAGACCGGTACGCTGGGACAGCGATCATGTCGTCACCATGGACGATGAGCTGCTGGAAATCGCCCGTGAACTGGTTCGCGGAGATTTGCTGCCGCGCACGAACATCGGCCTTGATTTCTTCGACGGCAGCATCAATCATCTCGCAGCTTGGGTAATCGGTACACGCAACACCATAAAGGCTTTGCTGCGCGCTATGCTGGAGCCGGTTGAGGAGCTTCGCGCCATTGAGCTGGCAGGAGACTATACTTCACGCCTCGCGCTGGTAGAAGAATTCAAGTCCTATCCGTTCGGCGCAGTCTGGGATTACTACTGCGCATCACAGGGCACTCCGGTCCGGGAGCAATGGCTGGCTGAAGTGAAGAGCTACGAGCAGGAAGTACTGGCTGCAAGATAGATTAGCACTTTTGTAATTACCGAATGACAAGTATCCACGCACTTATACGTGCATATAGAGGAGAGATAACATATGAGTACTTCAGTAGTAGAATCCAAAGGTTATATCGCCGGCGTTGAAGCACCGTTTATCCGGGAAATGTCCGAAATCACCCACCACATGTGGTCCCTGGGCTGGGATGAGCTGAACGGAGGCAACGTCAGTTATCTGCTGGATGAAGAAGACGTTGCCAAATACATTAACATCCGCGAGCCGCTGCGTACAATCGCCCTTACCTTCCCTGTAACTGAGCTGTCCGGCAAATACTTCATCGTAACTGGCTCCGGCAAGTACTTCCGTAATGTCATTAAGGACCCGGAAGCCAACCTAGGTGTGCTGCGTGTCAGTGACAGCGGGGAGAGTGTAGAGGTTCTGTGGGGTCTGCGGAACGGCGCTGTACCGACCAGTGAGCTTGCTTCCCACTTCATGAGCCATATTGAACGGCTGAAGGTAGATCCTTCGCACCGCATCGTGCTGCATACCCATGCAACGAATGTGATTGCCATGACCTTCACCCATGATCTGGATGAACTGAAGTTCACCAAGACCCTGTGGGAAATGTGCACAGAATGTCTGGTTGTCTTCCCGGATGGCGTCAGCGTCATTCCTTGGATGGTTCCGGGCAGCAGTGATATCGGCCGGGCTACTGCGGATAAAATGAAAGACTATCGTGTGGTGATTTGGCCGCAGCACGGTATCTTTGTTACGGGCGCTACCATGGATGCTACCTTCGGTCTGGTAGAAACCATTGAAAAAGCGGCAATTGTCTACAACCTGATCGGCGGACGTGAAATCAAACAGAAAATCACGGATCAGCAGCTGGCCGATCTGGCCGCAGCATTCCGTGTAACTCCGAAGGCCGGCGTTCTGGACCTGTAGGTTAATTAGGATCATGAAGTTTTGAGAATGCTACGAAAGCCGGACAATGCAGCATGGCTGCTAGTTTCCGGCTTTTGGCATATTCCCGGTGTTCATTCATTTGCATTTGCCGCTGAGAACAGTCATACTATACTTACTTAAAGTAATCAAAGTATGAAATGGAGGCCGATCATGAATACCGATAAATTGTTTGAACCCTTTGAGGGAGGGGGCCTGTCCCTGACCAACCGTGTAGTAATGGCACCGATGACACGGGTGCAGTCTCCAGGAGGCGTGGCTAGTCCGGAGGTAGCGGCTTATTACCGCCGCCGGGCGGAAGGCGGCGTTGGTCTGATCATTACTGAAGGAACAGCTATCGATCATCCGGCGGCGGTCAGCCACCAGGATATTCCGAATATCCACGGCGAAGCCTCTCTGGAGGGATGGGCGCAGGTAGTCAAGGAAGTGCATGCTGCTGGAGGCAAGATTATTCCGCAGCTGTGGCATGTCGGTATGGCCCGGAGCATCGGTGAATTGCCTAATGCTTCAGCGCTTCCTATCGGTCCTTCAGGGCTTAATCTGGCCGGAGAGCAAGTTACCGAGCCGATGACCAAGAATGAAATTCAGGGGATTGTCAGCGCCTTTGCCAAGGCGGCCAAAGATGCCAAGGCCATTGGCTTCGACGGCATTGAATTACACGGGGCCCACGGTTATCTGATCGACCAGTTCTTCTGGGAGAAGACCAACCGCCGTACCGATGAATATGGCGGTGATCTTGAGGCACGGACCACCTTCGCGGTTGAAGTGATCGATGCCTGCCGCCGTGCGGTAGGACCGGACTTCCCGATTGTGCTCCGCTTCTCGCAGTGGAAGGGCGGCCATTATGACGCCAGACTTGTGGAGACGCCTGAAGATCTGGCCCGCTTCCTGACACCGCTCAGCAATGCGGGTGTGGATATCTTCCACTGCTCCACCCGGCGTTTCTGGCAGCCGGAGTTCGAAGGGTCTGATCTTAATCTGGCAGGCTGGACGAAGAAGATCACCGGCAAACCGACGATCACGGTAGGCTCTGTGGGACTTGACAGTGCTTTTCCCAGCCCGGTAACCGAGAAGAATCAGGAAGATAATATTGACCTTCTGCTGGAGCGGCTGGACAAGGCAGAGTTCGATCTTGTTGCGGTAGGCAGAGCTCTGATCAGCGATCCGGCGTGGGCTGCTAAAGTGCAGGCTGGCAGAATTGGTGAGATCATTCATTTCACCTCCGACGCAACCAAGACATTATACTAAGAATACTAACTAATATAGTTTGAACTAGAACACCTGATGTATTGGGAATTGCGGCGAACCTCGTGTTTATCCGCTAATGTCCATCCGCATCGGGTGTTTTTTGCGCACACCAGCCCCATTACTCTGTACTACTGTCCAATTTCCTGAAATAATGCCATTGTCCGAGCACCCTTACCTTTCTCTCGAATATTGCTATTAGGAGAACCTTGTAAATTCAGAAGAAGGAGAGTGAGATATGGCGATTCTATCAACGGGACCTATCGAGAACAATGTGGTAATCAGCACAGGTACCCGCCCGACTCAATCGGTAACAGTCAAAATAGACGGCCGCAATACAACCGAAGAATTCGATGTTCTTATCTTGGGCTACAGCCTGATTGGATTCCGCACCTTGTATGTGCAAGAAGAATTAAGTGTCGGACCGTTTCAGGTGATCACCAGGGATTACTTTGCGGATCTGGATGCATTCGAGTTTGTGTTCAGCACAACAGGAATCGCAGAGCCCGAAGCCCAGGTGTCCGTATGGGGCAAAAATTCTGCAGGACAGCTGGTGACCGCACACCGGCTGGTATCTCAGGAGTTACTGGGTGAAACCGGGGGAGGAATCACTGGCGCAACCGGAACCACGGGGTTCACGGGTGCTACGGGATTACCGGGAGCAACAGGAGCAACAGGAGCTACAGGATTGCCGGGGACTATCGGTGCTTCGGGGTTCACGGGTGCTACAGGGTTGACAGGGGGAACAGGCGCGACGGGATTAGCGGGTGCTACTGGAGCCACAGGCAGCGTGTCATCATCCTATGCCTATATTTTCAACACAGGTGCCCAGAGTGTCGCGACCGAAGCGGATGTTACGTTTGACAGTAATGAGAGTCTTGTCGGCTTCAGCCATACCCCTAATACAGCCGCTATTAACGTGGAGAATTCCGGAGATTATGCGGTAATCTTCATTGTCAATGCAGTTGAAGCGAATCAGTTCACTTTGTATCTGAATGGTGCTCCAGTAGGGGGCAGCGTCTACGGTTCAGGAGCGGGAACCCAGCCTAATCCGGGAATGGTGATTATCTCTGCAGTCACTGGCGATGTAATCACGTTAAGGAACCATTCCAGTGCCGCGGCAGTCACATTGCAGACCTTAGCTGGAGGAACACAGATCAACTCCAATGCATCGATTCTGATCTATAGGCTTGGGGGCTGAGGCCGGTTATGGCAAGCAGTGTTTAATGAATAAGTCCGGAGCCTTACTCTTAGGCCGGGCTTTTTTTGCGGCGGGATATACTCCTGAATGGCCACGGCACGCCGAAGTTGCAGCATTGGAAGAGCAATATCATACAAGAACACTATCATCACCTATAGTATACTGAGCATGAAACAAGTAGGAAGGGAAGACGAATGATGAAACAGGAAATGCGGACCGTAAAATACAACGCTGAATTAAAAGTTGAAGCCTACCACTTTCAAGGAATTATGCAGAAATTCCCTAACCATTTTCATGAGTATTATGTGATTGGATATATCGAACAAGGTCAGCGGTTTTTGTCCTGCAAAAATAAAGAATACACTATAGAGCCGGGTGATCTCCTTCTCTTTAACCCCCGCGATAATCACGCTTGCGAACAGATTGACGGCCGAACGCTGGATTATCGCTGCATCAATATTCAACCGGAAATTATGAGTAAGGCAGTCTTAGATATAACAGGAAAAGAGTATCTGCCCTATTTTACGCCTCAGGTTATTTTTCACAGCGAATGGGTTCCTGTACTCCGGGAGCTGCACCAAATGCTGATGGAGGAAGAAAGAGACTTTAGAAAAGAGGAGAGCTTTTTCTTCCTACTGGAGCAGCTGATTGAAGACTATACAGAGCAGGCAGTGCCGGCGGAGAATACAGGGCAAAGCGCAGAAGTAAAGGCGGTCGGTGAATTCTTAGAGAAGCACTACATGGATAATATCTCGCTGGCTGACCTGTGCAATTTGACGGGGCTGAGTAAGTACTACCTGCTCCGTTCCTTTACCAAGCAAAAGGGTATATCGCCCTACAGCTATCTGGAAACCATCCGGATTGACAAGGCAAAGAAAATGCTGGAGCAGGGTATCAAGCCTATTGATGTTGCGATACAGACCGGATTTACCGACCAAAGCCATTTCTCTAACTTTTTCAAAAAATTTATAGGGCTTACCCCAAAACAATATATGAATATTTTTAAGGCTGCACAAAACTGACTTTGGTTATAGAGAGGGTTATCATGGATAGAAACAAAGAGATTCAGGGACATCTGTTGGCATTTATTACGATTTTTATATGGGGCACGACTTTTATATCCACCAAGATACTGTTAGATGTACTAACTCCTATTGAAATATTATTTCTGAGGTTTGCCATTGGTTTTCTTGTGTTACTTCTTGCTTGCCCTCATAGGCTCAAAGTCAAGGAATTCAAGCATGAGCTATATTTTGCCGGAGCGGGTTTGTGTGGCGTTACGCTATACTATCTGCTTGAAAATATTGCATTAACCTATACACTTGTTTCCAATGTAGGTGTTATCATTTCTATTGCTCCGTTTTTTACTGCTATTTTTGCACACCGGTTTTTAGACGGAGAGAAATTGCAAACTCGGTTTTTTATAGGGTTTTTAATTGCAGTTATCGGCATTCTTTTTATTAGCCTTCAAGGAGGCAATAACCTGCAAATACATCCATTGGGGGATATTTTGGCCGTTTTGGCTGCCGTGGTATGGGCCGTCTATTCTATTCTGACGAAGAAAATCAGCGGGTTTCAATATAATACGATTCAGGTAACACGGAGAATTTTCTTATATGGATTGGTATTTATGGTTCCGTCCTTATTCATTTTCGGATTTAAGCCAACCCTGAATGAACTGCTGACACCAGCCCATCTGTTTAACATCCTGTTTCTGGGGTTGGCAGCATCTGCGCTTTGCTTTGTAACGTGGAATTCTGCGGTTAAAATATTGGGCGCCATAAAAACGAGTATATACATTTACATGGTTCCCGTAATTACCGTAGTTACCTCTGTTATTGTCCTTCAGGAAAAAATGACAGGAGCCTCCGTATTTGGTATTGTACTTACGTTAACAGGTTTGTTTATATCACAGAGAAAAAAACATAAAAAAAGGGACTGAGAGATTACATATGAAGGTTGAACAGAGAGATCTGGAACTGATCCAGGAAGCCATTAAGGTAATAGACCGCAACTTCGATGAAGTGAATGAACGTCATACGGTAGGGGCAGCGGTGCGTTGTAAGAATGGTAAAATCTATACCGGAGTCAACTTGTACTCGATTCATGGCTCCTGTGCAGAGTTTATTGCAATCGGTGCTGCAATTACGGCAGGGGAACGGGAGTTCGAGACTATCGTTGCTACCAGAACGCAAAGCGAAGGAGGGATTCTGCTTCCTCCATGCGGCAATTGCCGGGAGATGCTGGTACGTTATGCGCCGGATATTCAGGTTCTGGTGCAAACAGGAAATGGAGTGGAGAAGTACAGTATCCAAGAGCTTATGCCGCATCATTAAACGTAAGATTCAGGAGAAGCTCGGCCTTGTTGCGGGCTTTTTTTGTCATTCAGGAAATTTTTTCGCATAGCACATTTTCCTCATCCTGCCGGCCCAAATCCAGAATTGTTATATAAAAGGCTGAATCGTATCAATGGATTAGATGGTTAGATTATCCTTATCTGTGATATAATTTTGAATTGATTGCGGGTGTATCTGAATTCATGAATTACTTATAAAGGAAGTGTAAATCTGATGACGAAGGAGAACCGGAACTCAGCGGACTTCAACTCCACCAAGGGCAAGGATTACTCCAAGTATTTTGATTTTACCGATGCTAAAGTGATAAGTGAGCAAGAGGGCAAGACCACCTATCGCATAAAAGGAAGAAACGTTCAGATAAACAGCCAGCCCGATTACAGGGAAGGCAAGCGCCGCGGCAAGGAAGAGATCGAGGTGCTCTACCATTTCGAGATTCCGCCGGAGATGGAGGATTTCGGCCGAGGCAAAACCTATCATATCACCACCTACGGCTGCCAAATGAATGAGCATGATACCGAAACGATGAAGGGTATGCTGGAGCAACTGGGTTACCGTGCGGCTGATGACCGCAGAGATGCTGATCTTATTCTATTAAATACATGTGCAATCCGCGAGAATGCGGAAGATAAGGTGTTCGGAGAGCTGGGTCATCTCAAATCGCTCAAGCTGGAGAAGCCGGGGCTGCTGCTCGGGATCTGCGGCTGCATGTCCCAGGAAGAAGGCGTGGTTAACCGGATCATGAACCGGTATGGTTTCGTGGATATGATTTTTGGTACGCATAATATCCACCGGCTGCCGGAGCTGATTAAGGAAGCGGTGTTCAGCAGGGAGCTGGTCATCGAGGTCTGGTCCAAGGAAGGCGACATTATTGAGAATCTGCCGAAGAAAAGAGAGGGTTTGCGCGCCTGGGTGAATATTATGTACGGCTGTGACAAGTTCTGTACATACTGCATTGTACCGTTTACACGGGGCAAAGAGCGCAGCCGGCGTCCTGAAGATGTCATTGCCGAAGTGCGCGAGCTGGCCCGTCAGGGCTTCAAGGAAGTTACGCTGCTGGGGCAGAATGTAAACGCCTACGGGAAGGATTTTACCGACATTGACTATACATTCGGGGACCTGATGGACGACATGCGGGGGATCGATATTCCCCGTATCCGCTTCATGACGTCGCATCCCCGTGATTTTGACGATAAATTGATTCAAGTGCTCGGCAAGGGCGGCAATCTGGTGGAGCATATACATCTGCCCGTGCAGTCGGGAAGTACAGCTGTCCTGAAGCGGATGAGCCGCAAGTATACCCGTGAAGCTTATCTGGAGCTGGTCCGCAAGATCAAAGCAGGCGTGCCGGATGCGGTACTGACTACCGATATTATCGTCGGTTTCCCGGGTGAAACCGAAGCGCAGTTCGAGGAGACACTGTCGCTGGTGCGCGAAGTAGGGTATGATATGGCATATACCTTCATTTATTCTCCGCGTGAAGGTACTCCGGCTGCTGCTATGGAAGATAACGTTCCGGCAGAGGTCAAGAGCGCACGCCTGCAGCGTCTGAACGATCTGATCAAAGAGCAGAGCAGGCTGGGGAATGAGCGGATGCTCGGCAAGCTGGTCGAGGTACTGGTGGAAGGCGAGAGCAAGAACAACATCAATGTACTCGCCGGACGTACCCGTGACAGCAAGCTGGTGCATTTCGAAGGCCCGCCGTCACTGATCGGCACGATGGTGCAGGTGAGAATTACCAGTACGAAGACATGGTACATCAAAGGGGACTATCTGGCGGAAGCCGCAGCAGTCCTCTAATTATAGAGAAATGGGGCGAGAAGAATGAGCCAGGAAGATGCGCGTTTGAATGAATACGGCATGCAGACCCACAACACCCGTGATTTAATCGTAAGAGAGGATATTATGGGCAAAGCGAAGGAGCTGGCTACACTCATCTCCACCAGTGAAGAGGTCCGGCATTTCCAGCAGGCCGAGCAGAAAATTCTGAATCACGATCGTGTGCAGGGTTTGATTGCTACCATTAAGAAGAAGCAGAAGGAGATTGTGGCCTTTGAGAGCTTCAAGAATCAGGCGATGGTCGCCAAGATTGAACAGGAAATTGAAGTGCTGCAGGATGAAATCGACAGTATTCCGGTCGTGAATGAGTTCCAGCAGAGCCAGAGCGACATTAACTACCTGCTGCAGCTGGTTATCTCGGTCATCAGGGATACCGTCTCGGACAAAATCAATGTGGAAGCAGGCACAGAAGCGCCTCCATCCACTTGCGGTGACTAATTGAATACCCCCGGGGCGGATGAGAATCCGTCCCTTTTTCATATATTGCGCGTTCTTGCGGTTGATTTTAAGAGGACAGGTTTGGTACATTAAAAGATACGAACAGCAAATATAGCTGCGGCAAAGGATGATCTAAAGTGAGCGAGAACGTGGAACAAACCTATAACGCCAAAAAATACCGCACTCCGGACGGCGTTCCGGCGGATATTGTCATGTTTACGCTGACCAAACGCGAACGGAAGACGGTCACGAAGACACTCCCGCTGCGGGAGCTGAAAGTTATGCTGATCCGGCGCAAGAAATGGCCCTATGCAGGCATGTGGGCTTTGCCGGGCGGCTTTTGCCAGGAAGATGAATCGATCTATGATGCGGCTACGCGCGAGCTGAAGGAAGAGACCGGCGTAGACGGCGGCCATTTGGAATATCTCGGTGTCTACAGCAAGCCGGGGCGCGATCCGCGCGGCTGGATCATCAGCCATGCGTTTTTTGCACTGGTCGAGGAGTGGATGCTGGAGCAGCGTCAGGCCTCTGATGATGCAGGGGAGGTTGGCCTGTTCACCCTGCAGGAAGCGCTGGAGGAGCTGGAGCTGGCTTTTGACCACCATGATATTATTACCGATGCTTATCTGCGGATTCAGCAGCAAATGCTGCAGACCACGATTGCACGGCAGTTTCTGCCGCGCCATTTCACACTGAGTGAGCTGTATCAGGTGATCCAGACGGTCGTGCCTGAATTCAAAGAACCGAATTTTATCCGTAAAATTACGTCAACACGCAGCCGGCAGGGTATATTAAAGGAAGTAAGTGATGAAGCGGGCAATCCGCTCAGCTCCAATCAATACTCCCAGCGTCCGGCACAGCTCTATATGTTCACGGACCATGAACCTTTATTATCGATTTATACCTAAGCAGCAGGAAAGCTTAAGCTCACAACACTTTTAGGAGGCGGTCTGCTTATGAGAGCACTCATCGTAATTGATTTCACCAATGATTTCATTGACGGAAGTCTGCCGGTTGGGCAGCCCGGTATCGACATTGCACCAAGGGTTAGCCAGCTCACGGAACAGTTCGTGCAGAGCGGGGATTATGTTGTGATGGCTGTTGACCTGCATGAAGCAGATGATCCATATCATCCGGAGAGTAAGTTATTCCCGCCGCATAATCTGCGGGGCAGTCAGGGACGTGAGCTCTACGGCAGCCTGAAGGCCGTATACGAAGCGAACCGCGGAGACATCTATTGGATGGACAAAACCCGGTACAGCGCTTTTAGCGGCACGGATCTCGCGCTGAAGATGCGTGAACGCGGCATTACCGAGCTGCACCTGATCGGAGTATGTACGGATATCTGTGTGCTGCATACGGCAGTGGATGCGTACAATCTGGGATTCAGCATTATTGTACACGAGGATGCGGTAGCCAGCTTCAACCCGGACGGCCACACTTGGGCGCTGGGACATTTCCGGGGCAGCCTCGGAGCGAAGGTTGTTACATCCGCTTAGAGAACCAACACAACAGCAACTGCAGATCCCGCTACAGCAGTGCAACTATTAGGAGATGAGGACTTGAGGAGAGAACTTGCTCTACATACAGACAAATATCAGATTAATATGATGTACGCCCACTGGGTTAACGGCACACACAAACGCCGGGCTGTGTTTGAAGCTTATTTCCGCAAGCTGCCGTTCGGCAACGGGTTTGCGGTATTTGCAGGCCTGGAGCGGATCGCCCAGTATATTGCTGAACTGCGGTTTACAGAGGATGATATCCGCTACTTGTCGGAGCAGGAGGAGAATTATGCACCGGCGTTTCTGGAGGAGCTGCTGCAGTTCCATTTCCAGGGCAGCATTCATTCGATGAAGGAAGGCGCGCTTGTCTTCCCGGATGAGCCGCTGATCCGCGTGGAAGGCACGATTATGGAGGCTCAGCTGGTGGAGACAGCCATCCTGAACTTCATGAACTACCAGACGCTGATCGCGACCAAGGCCTCCCGGATCAAGCAGGTGGCTCCGAATGATACGCTGCTTGAGTTCGGAACGCGGCGTGCGCAGGAAGCAGATGCGGCCGTATGGGGAGCCCGGGCAGCGTATGTGGGTGGCTTCCATGCGACCTCCAACATGCTGGCCGGCAAAATGTTCGGCATTCCTACGAAGGGCACCCATGCCCATTCCTGGGTGCAGAGCTTCCCGAGCGAACAGGAAGCCTTCGACGCTTACGCCAGAGTCATGCCGGACGGCGTTACCCTGCTCGTCGATACCTTCGATACTCTGCGCAGCGGTGTGCCGAATGCAATAAATACTGCCAAGAAGCTGGAGGCGCAGGGCAAACGGATGAACGGCATCCGGCTCGACAGCGGTGACTTGGCCTACCTGTCCCGTAAAGCCCGGCAAATGCTTGATGAAGCCGGACTGCAATATGTGAAGATCGTTGCCTCCAATGACCTGGATGAGAACACGATCATGAACTTGAAGTCGCAAGGCGCGGCTATTGATACGTGGGGGGTTGGAACCCAGCTGATTACAGCTTCCGATCAGCCTTCTCTCGGCGGAGTCTACAAGCTGGTCGAGATTGAATCTCCAAGCGGAGAGATGATTCCAACCATCAAGATCTCCTCCAATCCCGAGAAGGTATCGACTCCCGGCAAAAAAGCCGTTTACCGCATTATCGGGCAGAACGGCAAAGCCTTGGCGGATTACATCAGCTTCTCCGGGGAAGAGGCGCCGCGCAACGGTGTCCGGCTCAAGCTGTTCAATCCGCTGCATCCGTATATGAGAAAACATGTGGAGCACTACGAGGCGCTGCCGATGCTGGAGCCGATTGTGGTGAACGGCTTCCAGGTCTATCAGCTGCCGGATCTGAACGAGATCCGCCGCTACCATCAGGAGCAGCTGGATCTGTTCTGGCCGGAGTACCTGCGTAAGCTGAACCCTGAAGTATTCCGCGTGAATCTCAGCGAGCAGCTGTGGAACCGCAAGCAGCAGCTGATTGCGGAGCATATGATGCCGGATGTGGAATAGCCTGATCGCAACAGAAGCATAGACTTATTAATACTTAGCCCTCTCAGTTGGTGGATAATCCACGACCGGGAGGGCTTTTTGCCGGGGCGAGGGCAGAATGGGAAAAGACAGGCAGGCTCATACCCCTGCCCCTGCGTATATCTTCATAGACGCGTAATACGCAGGACCATATGCTCATTGACACGAACTCTCTGGAATAATATATTAAATATGTTCTTAAATACAATTTTTACAGGAATGATATTTTTTTGGGGCTAAAGTTAAAGCGCTTTAACTTTAGCCCGGCAGACAGATGGGCGGATACTCTATGTGAGGGGGTGAACTTTTCCTAAGGCAGTTCGTTTGTGATTGCAATGGATTCGAAGCCATATCCACCAAATCATGAGGAGTGAATGCGTTATGAATAAGCAAGGGAAACGCAAGCTGCACTGGAAAAGTCTGATGCTTCTTTGTCTGGCGCTCTTTATCCTGCCTGCCGGGTCCGCTTTCGCTGCAGTGAATAAACCGTTCCCGCAGCATACGACTTATACGGCCGGAACCATCAAACCGAATAATGTCACGCAGACGGTTATGGATAATGCGGTTAAGACCAAATGGGATGCCTGGAAAGGCGCTTATCTCAAACCGGCAGGAACAGGCAAATATTATGTCAAATATAATTCAGACGGGGAGACCGTCTCCGAAGCGCATGGCTACGGCATGCTGTTCACTGTTCTGATGGCCGGTTACGACACCAATGCGCAGACGTACTATAACGGACTCTACAATTATTACACAGCACATCCAAGCTCCATCAATCCTTATCTGATGTCCTGGAAACAGAACAGCAGCTTCCAGAATATCGAAGGCGAGGATTCCGCAACGGACGGTGATATGGATATTGCGTACTCGCTGCTGTTGGCTCACAGACAATGGGGCAGCAGTGGAACAGTCAACTATCTGCAGGCAGCAACCAGCATCATTAATGCAATCATGGATAATGAGATCAATCAGACCCAGTGGACCATTCGCCTGGGGGACTGGGCAAACAGCGGTTCATACAATACAGCAACCCGTCCTTCCGATTTCATGCTCAGCCATTTGAAGGCCTTCCAGTCCGCTACCGGCGATGCCCGCTGGCAGAATGTAACGGATAAGACCTATACGATTATTAACAGCCTATATACCGGTTATAGCTCTTCCACCGGCCTGTTGCCAGATTTCGTAGTCTACTCCAGTAACACCTATAAACCGGCCGCAGCGAATTTCCTGGAGGATGCCAACGACGGCAATTATAACTACAACTCATGCCGCACACCATGGCGGATTACCACCGATTATTTGCTCACAGGCGATAACCGCGCCTTGTCCCAGCTGAACCAGCTGAACAGCTGGATCAAGACCAAGGTAAGCAGTACTCCGGGCAATATCAAAGACGGCTACAAGCTGAACGGAACCACCTTTGGCAGCTACAACAACGGCGCGTTCTATGCTCCGTTCGGTGTAAGCGCAATGACCTCATCAGGGAACCAGAGCTGGCTGAATTCACTCTGGAGCCATACGTCAGGCAGTGCGGCAGAGGATTATTATGAAGACAGCATCAAGCTGTTCTCCATGATCGTGATGTCCGGCAACTGGTGGACTTACTAAACGGAAGTGATTTTTAATTCACTCCTAAGACGAAACCTAAGGTGTCCATCACCAAGGGTTTCGTCTTTTTTATACCGGGCGCCTGTGACATTTATCATGAAATCTGTGATAAATTTAACATCTTAATTTTTAATTTTATTGCTAAATTAAGGGTGACATTGGTTCCACATCATCCTTGGGAAAACGCGGAATTACACACAATTTTCACAATTTGTCGTTTTTATGGCAGATTACCTTCTATTGAAGTAACGCCGCGCTGTCGCGTATAAAGAAATCCATTGAAATCCATAAAGAATTGTGATTCCCAAAGCGTGGATAATGCAAGATATGTCACTTCGCGGCTTGCAATTTCAAGTTACAATCGTTGAAAAAGTCAAAAGGATGTTATTCTTCTTGACACTAAGAAAGGGGTTATGTCGGTGGTACAATTGCCAAAAGTAAATGAGCTCGGCTTCTTTGAGATTCGTCTCGAATCTATTGGGGGCCTGGGAGCGAACCTTGCCGGTAAAATGCTTGCGGAAGCGGGTGTAGTCGGCGCAGGACTCAATGGCGTCAGTTTTTCATCGTATGGTTCGGAGAAGAAGGGGTCGGCGGTTAAAGCTCATATCCGTTTCTGCGATATGGACACTCATATCCGTGATACCTCCCCGGTAGAGCGTCCGCATGTTGTCGGTGTTTTTCACGAAGCGCTTGCCAAGACCGTTAACGTAACCAGCGGAATTCATGAACACAGTACCGTTCTTGTGAACTCGGCCAAGACGCCGGAAGAACTCAAAGAACTGCTGAAGATGAAGGCCGGTACGATTGCAGTAATCGATGCCACCAGCATCGCACTGAAAGAGAAGAACCGGGTGAACATGGCGATGCTAGGCGCGCTGTTCCGGCTCTGTCCGTTCCTGGATACTGATATTATGAAGGGCGTTATTGAGAAATCGCTCGGCAAGAAATATCCGCAGGCGGTCCAGTCGGCCATTACGACCTTTGACCGTGGTTATAATGAAGTGAAATTCATGCATTTCGAGCTCGCTGCTGGCGATAGCATGCCGGTGTATGTCCGCTCCGATATTTCCGCTCTCGGCTACGAGACTCAGCCGATAGGCGGCACCATCACGAACCCGGGCGGCAGTTTCCTGAAGAACCTCAGCATCTCCCGTTCCGGTATGCTTCCGGTCTATGAGAATGAGTCCTGTATCAATTGCGCACAGTGTGACACGGTATGTCCGGATCAATGCTTCGTCTGGGAAGAGCGGCTGGACCGTAAGGGCCGTTCGCAGATGTTCCTGCTCGGCATTGACTATCAATATTGCAAAGGCTGCCTGAAATGCATCGGCGCCTGCCCGACCTCGGCGCTCTCCAGCACCCGGGAGAAGGAAGGCTATGCGGACAGCCATACCGTGAAGCATACGTTTGATCTGGTTACTCAAGTCTAAATTTCGGAAGAAAGGTGGAATGAATTGTGGCTATTGATTATGAAAAAGAAGTAGGCTCCGCCAAAGTGGAGCAGAAATTCCTATATGAATCCGGCAATGAAATGGCTGCTTATGCCGCCCATCAGATTAACTATCATGTTATGGGGTATTTCCCGATCTCCCCGTCAACGGAGGTTGCCCAGTTCCTCGATACCATGAAAGCCAGCGGACAGCATGATATTATGCTGGTGCCTTCCGACGGCGAGCACAGCTCCGCAGGGATCTGTTATGGCGCTTCGACAGCAGGCGGCCGCGTGTTCAATGCTACCAGCGCGCAAGGGTATATGTTCATGCTGGAGCAGCTGCCTGTACAAGCAGGTACGCGGATGCCTATGGTCATGAACCTGATCTGCCGTTCGATCTCGGGTCCGCTGAATATTCACGGTGACCATTCCGACTTGTATTTCGCCCTTAACACCGGCTGGCCGATTCTGATGTGCCGTGATCCGCAGTCCGTATATGATATGAACCTGATGGCATTGAAGCTTGCGGAGCATGCCAAGGTACGCCTTCCGGTAATGGTTGCTTCTGACGGTTATTTCACGTCCCACCAGAAGCGCCGTGTGCAGGCTTTTGCCCACCGCGAAGATGTTCACAAGTTCGTAGGCGAGCAGCCGCCAGTTGGCTTCACAGATACGCTGGACCGCAATAACCCTGTTACTGTAGGTCCTTATATGAACGAACCGGATTATATCAACAACCGTTATCAGCAGTCGGTAGCCATGTACAATGCCGGTGAAGTGTTTGAAGAGATCGCAGCGGAATTCGCTGTGCTGACAGGCCGCCATTATGGGGTGATTGAGCAGTACCGGATGGAGGATGCCGATGTGGCCGTATTCCTGATGAACTCCGCTTCGGAGATTATCAAGGATGTAGTCGACCAGCTGCGTCTGCAAGGAATCAAAGCGGGAGCGATCTCCCCGAACATGATCCGCCCGTTCCCGCAGAAGCAGATTGCTGAAGCGCTGAAGAACGTCAAAGCCATCACTGTCGGTGACCGTGCGGATTCCGTCGGCGGCCACGGCGGCAACATGGTTAACGAAATCAAGGCTGCACTGTTCACATACGGCAACACGACCACTAAGGTAATCAGCCGCATCTACGGACTAGGCGGTAAAGACTTCTATGCTGAAGACGGCCATCATTTCTTCCAGCTCGCAATGGATGCAGTAGTAGCAGACCGCGTAGAAGTGCCGTTTGATTACTACGGCCACAATCCGGGAGCTCCGGAGAATGCGCCGAAGCGCCTGCTGAAGCCGATGAACTTTGATCTGTTGAAGACCGGCCTGATTACGGTGAACAAGAATGAAGAAACAGGTAAGCTGGCCGTGAAGATTCCGCCGATCCGCTCTCTGATGAAGAAGCCAAGACGCTTGTCTCCGGGACATGGCGCATGTCCGGGCTGTGGTATTTTCTCCGGCCTTGAGCTGTTCTTCAAAGGTATTGAAGGGGATATCGTAGCGCTGTATCACACCGGCTGTGCCATGGTTACAACTACCGGCTATCCTTATTCGTCACATAAATCAACGTTCATCCACAACCTCTTCCAGAACGGTGCAGCTACGCTGTCCGGTGTGGTTGAAATGTTCTGGGAACGCAAACGCCGCGGCGAGCTGGACGGCCTGGGCCTGCAGGATGACTTCACCTTCGTTATGGTAACGGGTGACGGCGGTATGGACATTGGTATGGGTCCGGCGATCGGCGCTGCACTGCGCGGCCACAAGATGATCATCGTGGAATACGATAACGAAGGTTACATGAATACTGGTGCACAGCAGTCCTATTCCACACCGCTCGGACACCGTACTTCGACTTCGAGCATCGGCAAAACCCAGCAGGGTAAGCTGACCCAGCATAAGGATACTGCGCAGATTATGGCTGCGACCAATATTCCTTATGTCTTCACCGGCTGTGAAGCTTACCCGCAGGATCTGCTGAAGAAGGCTGCGAAGGCCCAGTGGTATGCTCAGAATGAAGGTCTCGTCTATGGCAAGATTCTGATCGCCTGTCCGCTTAACTGGATGAGTGAAGACAAAGACGGTACAGATATCGTCTCCCTGGCTGTTGAGTCCTGCTTCTTCCCGCTCTATGAAGTAGAGCAGGGCATGACCAACATCACGTATAACCCGGAAGACAAGGAGAAACGGATCGAAGTCTCCGCCTGGCTGAAGACTATGGGCAAAACCCGCCATCTGCTGAAGCCGGAGAACGAGCCTGCGCTGCGCAGCTTCGAGAATGAGGTACAGCGCCGCTGGAGCCGTCTCAAAGCCAAACATGAGCATCCGGATTTGTAAGGGTTAGCCTAAGCACCACTATAATTAGCAATCGTTCCTATCCGCCCGGCAGAGATTCTCTGCCGGGCTATTCAACATTTTAATAATTTTTTCAAAATAACCATTTATTAAAACACTTTATTAAAGTATTATTATAACGAGGTGAAAGCAGATGCAGAAGATTGGCGGCAATGCGTTAGTCATTCGCGAAGTGAATATGAACCTGGTGCGGCAGGTGCTGAAGGAACACGGGCAGGCAACCAAACGGCAGATTGCCGGAGTTAGCGGCCTTAGTGTCGTTACAGTGGGCACTGTGCTGCAGCTATTGGAAGCGCAGAATGAGGTGCTGGCTGGAGCACAGGTGTCCTCCAGCGGAGGGAGGCCTGCACAGCAATACATATACAATGACGAGTATGCCCTGGCGCTGATTCTGTTCACGCATGAAGAGCAGGATGTGATCTACATTCACAGAACGGTTGTTACGCTGACCGGACGTACACTGTTTGAGGATAATACAGCGGTCTCAGGCGTCGATTTGGCGGCCTTTGAAGCGGTGATTGACAGCTCGCTGCAGATGTACCCCCTGATACAGGCTATCGGTCTGGGCCTGCCGGGTGCGGAAGTAGAAGGCCTAATGGTTGTATCCGATTACGAAGCCTTGCGCGGTGTTCCGGTGGCAGAGCATTTCCGGCAGCGGTACGGCAAACCTGTAGTGATCGAGAACGATGTCAACGCTGCCGTGATTGGCTATTGCCGAAGGATGAAGGAGGAGACAGCTTCAGTTGTCTATTTGTATTTTCCGGACCGCTTCGCTCCGGGAGCCGGCATATTTATAGGAGGCAAGCTGTATAAGGGGAAACGCGGCTTCGCCGGAGAGGTAGCCAACATTCCGCTCGGCATTGCCTGGGGAGATGGCGGACTGATTGCTTCTTTTGAGGCACTTACGGATGCAATTGCCAAGCTGGCGGCTGCTGTCAGCAGTGTGCTGAATCCGGATGTTGTTGTGCTGTACGGCAGCTTCCTGAAGGAAGAGCATCTTCTATCCGTGGAGAAGAAATGCAGCGCCTCGCTGCCTTATCCTGCAATTCCAAGGGTGAGAATGTCAGACGATTTTGCCGCAGATTACATTCAGGGCATGATTGTGCAGACGCTGGGCACTTTGGAACAAAGACTGTATTTGACTAAAATAGAAGGTTAGGCGGGGTACGATATGGCAACGGTATTCTTGATCATTATTTATATGGCATTTATCAGCTTAGGTCTGCCGGACTCCATGCTGGGAGCGGCCTGGCCGATCATGAGGCTGGATTATGGGGCGCCGGTTGAGACAGCAGGACTGCTCTCCATGATTGTAGTTGCGGGGACGATTATTTCTAGTTTAGCCAGCAGTGCCGTGCTGAAACGGCTGGGTACGGGGATGGTTACTTTTATCAGCGTGGCTGTGACGGCTCTGGCCTTGCTCGGCTTCTCTTACTCTTCTTCCGTAGTTTGGCTGGCTGTGCTGGCCTTGCCGCTGGGGCTGGGAGCCGGTTCTATCGATACAGGGCTGAACAATTATGTGGCTACCCACTATAAGGCGCATCATATGAGCTGGCTGCACTGCTTCTGGGGCATCGGGGCGATGCTCGGACCAATTATTATGTCGCGTTATATCGCTGGAGGTGATTCCTGGAGATCGGGATACTTCACTGTCAGCATGATTCAGTTTGCGCTTGTGGTGCTGCTGTTTATCAGTCTGCCGCTATGGAAAAGGGCAGGTAAGAGCAGCAGTCCGCAGGCTGAGAACGTCAGGAACGAGCCAGAGACGGTAATGGCAGCGGAGGCTGCTTCCGGCAATGTGCTGCGGATCAAAGGCGTGAAGCTGGCGATGATTACCTTCCTGTTCTATTGTGGAGTGGAAGCCACGGTAGGACTCTGGGGCAGCAGCTATCTGGTTAATGTCAAGGGTGTCTCAGCAGCAACTGCTGCTGGCTGGGTGTCATTGTATTACGGTGGTATTACGGCCGGGCGGCTGATTACCGGGTTTATTACCTTCCGGTTCAGCAACAAGGAGCTCATCCGCGGCGGGCTGGCAATATCCATGCTGGGTGCGCTGGTGCTGGCTTTACCGCTTCCGGCGGTCTTTTCACTGGTTGCTTTTATCCTGATTGGACTGGGGTCGGCACCGATCTTCCCCTGTATGCTGCATGAGACACCGGCCCGGTTCGGACAAGCGAACTCCCAGAAAATTATGGGCTATCAGATGGCTCTGGCCTATACCGGCGGAGCTTTTCTGCCCCCGCTTCTGGGCTGGGTGGCGGCGCGCAGCAGCTTTATGATTCTTCCGCTGGTGATGATCGGGTATATTATTGTTATGATTCTAAGCTCTGAGCAGATCAACAGTATGATGAAAAAACGGAAAGAAGAGGTGAGCCTGTAATGAGAATAGTAGCGTGGCAGGATGGAGTATGGAGTAACGAACCGGTGTCCAGCAGAGTTGTAGCAGGAGCACTTGTGGCGGAAGCTGCAGAAGGCAGTGATTATTGGCAAAAAACGATGTACGGCTTCCAGCATGACAACGGGCACGCCTTGCTCGCACCCTGGGAGGATGCGGAAGCTATGGAGGTCAGCTTTTCGCTGGACGGGTTCACAGAGCTATATGATCAGGCAGGCATTATGCTGTGGCATAGTGAGGAAGTCTGGATCAAAGCCGGCATTGAGCTGAATGATGGTATTCCGCATGTGGGCGCCGTTGTGACCGATGGCTACTCCGACTGGTCGCTGTCACCTGTTCCGGAATGGACGGGTGAGGTGATCACCCTCCGGGCTTCGCGGATGAAGGATGCCGTAATCCTCAGAGCCAGAACGGAGAATCATCCCTGGAGGACGATCCGGGTCGCCCGTTTTCAGTATGAGACCGGGAAGCAGGCAGGACCCTTCCTGTGTGCCCCCACCCGGCCGGGATTTCAGGTAACCTTTACACGGTGGACTGCTTCAGCTCCTGATACCGATGTGCATACGGACCCGCCGGTACGTTAATCTCCCGGTGCACGGATTCATTCCAGCAATTTGCGGTAAGACAATCGGCTCTTTGCATACTTTTCACGTACTCAGCCATCCTATACCCAACAGGAAGAATCTGAGTGTTTGTGAAGGGGGAATAGTTATGAAGCGCCGATTAGCAGGTATGCTGGCTGCGGTATTGACTGCAGGAACACTGCTCGCAGGCTGCTCCGGGGAGCAGAACAAGAAGGAAGCGGGAAGCTACACGATGCAAGCGTATCAGGACGGGACAATGCTGGCTTACTCGCAGGGGAAAGGGCTGGACGGCCGGTTCCGCAAGGAGATGCGGCAGGCTTTTGCCAATGAACAGCTTGCGCTGACCGATGAGAAGTTCACAGAAGACAACCGCGGAAATACCAGCTACCAGTACCTGATCAACAGCCAGCCCGCGCAGAATATCACGCTGCATGTATTCACCAGCCGCCCTGAGCGGGTGGGCCGGATTACGGATTGGTACGGTGGTATGCAGCTGGCGGAGACGTCCGGGGCGAGAACAGAGGTCTATAACAAGGATAATACTTCTCTGGTGTATACCTCCATGGGCAAAGAGAAGGGGAAGTATTCGAAGAAGGTAAAGGACCTGTTTAGCGGACTTCTGGAGCACTTGGGAACACACGCTCATTAAAAGATAGGCATCCGATCACCATAGGCCATTCATGACCAGCACAAAAAAGGCAGACCAGCCCGCGCGCTTCAATTAGAAACGCGGTGGGCAGGTCTGCCTTTTACAGTTAACGTTATAGTACGAGAGTTCTATCTTCTTCTGCCGCGCATAATTCCGGAAATACCGCACATTTCATCCCGGACGGAATAAGTGTAGATATGCTGCGGGACCGGAACACAGTGATGGCGCCGTACCACTTCAACATGGTGGACTACCTGGACTACCTGGGGATGATAGTAATCTTCATATACGACCTCTGTAGGGTCAGTAACTGTTTGAACAGGGCATTTTGGACAATTTCTCATTACATTCAGCTCCTTCGCGATTGGACTTATGCCAGTATACGCGCTGTACAGGGGCCTGCTTGTTCATTTGTCCATATTCCCGATAAATGGGCGTATGACTATCCGGTACTCCTGATCAGGAACGTTTGTAGATTTCACGCATCACATGCCGCAGTTCGGGAAGGATCAGCCGTTCCATGGCAAGCTTGATTGCACCAGTGGAGCCGGGCATCGAGAATACTGCCGTACTGCCGATCGTGCCGGCAATAGCCCGGCTAAGCATGGCGGCAGAGCCGATATCTTCCGTGAAGCTAAGCAGCCGGAAAATCTCCCCGAAACCCGGAAGCGATTTGTCAAGCAGTGAAGCAACCGCCTCATAAGTCGTATCGCGGGGCGAAATGCCTGTCCCTCCAGTCAGCAGTACGGCTTCAATGCCGGAATGGACGGAGCTTTTGTAGACCAGCTCGCGGATATCCTCATAATCATCCTTGACGATCGTGCGGCCGGTAACAATGTATCCCGCTTCCTCCAGCATATTCTGGATCAGCGGGCCGCCGGTGTCCGTCTCCAGGGTCCGGGTGTCTGAGACCGTAATGATATAACAAGCTACTGAATCGGGGGCTTCACGCCGGTGTTCTTCTACGGAGGTCATGCGAACCAGCTCCTTTTGTCTGTAATGAACGGCTTCTAACCCCCATGATAGGGGATGGAGGAGGCAAAGACAAGTTCGTGCCGGACAGGCAGAAGCGCCGGAAGGGGGCAGCTGTCTTGCACAGAGGCAGGCAATGTAGTACACTCGCTACCATAACTGATTTTTGCGGGGAGCGAGTGAACTTGGAACAGTCATTACCAGTTTATATATTGTCGGGATTCCTCGGCAGCGGCAAGACTACATTACTGCAGCGGCTGCTGGAGCATTGGAAGACGCAAGGCCTCCGGCCGGCGGTCATCATGAATGAGCTTGGCGAGGTCAACTTGGATGGTCTGCTGGTAGAGCAGTCTGTGCCGATGGCCGAGATGCTGGGCGGGTGTATCTGCTGCACAAGCAGGGGCGATTTAAGTACAGAACTGACCACTCTGGTCAAAAAAGAATCACCGGATGTAGTCGTCATTGAAGCGACTGGCGCAGCTAATCCGCTGGAGATTGTCGATGCGGTTACCGAAACCTCGCTGTATCAGCAGGTGGAGCTGAAGGGGCTGATAACAGTCGTTGATGCCGCTCATCTCCTGGAGCTGTACCGTTCCCAGCAGGGGGCTACCTACCGCCTCATGCAGGAGCAGATCCGCTGCGCATCCGTGCTTATTCTGAATAAGACAGACCGGATCAGTGCAGAAGAGGCTGAAGAGATCACGGTTGTGCTGCGCAAATGGAATGCGTATGCAGAGATAATGCCCGCTGTACGCTGTGAGCTGGAGCCGGAAGCCCTGCTCGGCAATATCGGTGGAGTCTATTCGGAAGAACGTGGTGTAACAGAAGAGAATGAGCATAGTGAACAGGATGGAGATGCCAGGCAGATGCATGCTTCGCACGATCATGTGATGGCGTACACGCATTATTTCAAGAATCCCGTGAACAGCGAGGCCTTCGAACGGTTTGTTAAGGAATTGCCGCGTGACGTCTACCGGGCCAAGGGGATTGTATCCTTTAACGATACCTCCAGCCGGTTTCTGTTTCAATATGCCTACAGGGAAGCGGATTTCATGAAAATCACCCCCCAGGGCGAGGTACCTGATGTCGCCGTATTTATCGGTGAACATTTCTCCTCCAGCGAACTGCGCACGGAGCTTCTGCGGCTGGAGAAACGTCTGCTGGCAAGACCGGCTGCCGTCAAAAGAAGCCTGTAATACCTTCCCCTGAAGCCGGGGGATTGGTTCGTTCCTTTTCTTGCAGGTTAATACATAGGCATACCCTATAATAATTGCAGGAGGTTTAAGGCTATGACCCGAATTCAATATCAGGAATGCATTGATGCTTGTATGAAATGTATGGATGCCTGTAACTATAGCTATGTCTCAAGCCTGAAAGAATATGATTTGGCAGCACTAAGGGAGACCATCCAGCTTGACCGCGAATGTGCTGACATGTGTTCTTTCGCTATCCAGGCAATGACCCGGCAGAGCCCGTTCGTGGTGGAGATTCTCCGGTTATGTGCTGATATCTGTGAGCGCTGTGCGGATGCGAGCAGCAGACATGAGCATATACACTGCCAGAAATGCATCGATGCCTGCCGCAGTGCGGCAATGGCCTGCAGACTGGTAAGCGGAGCTGTTGAGGTATACGCATAATACAGATTTAAGCACTTCCTTATATAAAAGCAGGGGCCAGACAGGTGCGGGAATCATTCTGCACGGTTCTGGCTTTTTTGTATCCGATATTCAGTAATCTGCGAAATCCAACAGGAGAAAAGGAGACTTCCGGCGAATGTAGTAAAAAGAGAACTTTGGCTGTGATTCCATGCGGCCTGTGTCCTAGCGTTAATTGAAGGAGGCTTTAAGCGAATGTTCCTTCAGAGTACAGACAGAATTCATATGCCGGAAGATGCGGATGCACCGCCGCTTATTACACTCACCCGGGGAGCCAAGCGGTATCGAGGCCGCCCGGTTCTTCATGACATATCGATGATTGTCCGCCCTGGCACGGCCACGGCGCTCATCGGCCGGAACGGCTCCGGCAAGAGTACACTGCTCTCCATTCTCGCGGGACTGCTGAGGCTGTCCTCCGGTGAACTTACATACGGCCGTCAAGGGCTGACTACGGGTTATGCGCCCGAAGCGTTTCCGGGACTGAAATTAACAGCGGAAGATTATCTGCACGACATGGGCCGTATTGCTGGGCTCTCCAGGGCGGCAGCGGTATCTAGGGTGAGCGAACTTCTGGCTATCTTTAAGCTGGGAGCGTCCCGCAGCCATCCCTTGGCAGGCTTCTCCAAGGGCATGCTGCAGAAGGTCAATCTGATCCAGAGCCTGCTGATCCGTCCGCAGCTTCTGCTGCTGGACGAGCCCATGTCCGGGCTGGATCTTCCGGCGCAGCATATGCTGACCGAACTGCTGCAGGAGCTGAAGTCGGAAGGGACGGCACTGGTCTTCTCCGTGCACGAGCCCCAGACCGTAGAAGCTCTGGCGGATGCCGTGTATGTGCTGCAGGAAGGGCGGATTATCCGGACAATCCACGGAGCAGAGAACCTGCGGACGGTGCCGTCAGTACATATCGTCTACACAGACCTTCCGCCAGTGGAACAACAGGCGGTAATGGCGTTGCCTGGAGTGCTCCATATGCTGCCGGTGCCGGATTCTGCAGGTGCAGCCTGTACAGGATTGACTGTAGAGCAGAAGATGTCGGATACTTGCCTGCAGCAGATTCTTGCCGCAGGCGGTTCAATTATTTCGGTTGAACGTCTCGGGGGCTTAAGCGGTATAACAGAGTGGATGGACCCGAAGGAAGAGAACGGGAGTGGACGCGGGTGAAGGCTCTCATCGGATATTTTTTGCGCAGCTACAGTGTCTCCCAGCGGTATTTCGGTCCGGTTGCCGGCATCATTATAGCCGTGTTAATCTTGTATTCCTATAAGCCTAATCCTGTAATGAACAGCTACTCTGCTACGGCAGTCTTTCTATTTGTAGCCTGCTGCTGGCTGGGGTTAAGCTTTCTGAATCATGAGCATGCGGTACAGAAGCAGGTGGTTATTGTCCAGCTCCGCAGTGCCCGCCGCTACAGTATCGGCGGTATACTTACATTGGGTCTGCTCACCTTGCTGCTGGACCTCTTCATTGTCATCTATCCGGTGTTGACCGGGAGTTTCAATGAACCGGCCGGGCTGGACCGGATCCTGCTTGCTTTTACCGGACATGCTCTACTTGGTATGTTGGGTATTGCGGTCTCCCTGTACCTGCAGTCCTCTTGGGTGTCCAGAACCAGTTACGCCGCCGGCTTGATGCTGATCACCATCATTATGTCCATCAGCGCCAGCAAGGTTGCTGAGCTGGTACCAGGACCTGTTGTTCCGGTCCTGCTGCCGCCCGTATTTCCGGTGATGGATGCAATGATGAATGCGGATACGCTGCCGGTGCCGACCCTGCTTGGCGCCTATGCCCACGCGCTGGTATACATAATATTGCTGACCGGATTCTACATTTACCGCTCCGGCCGCATGGACTATAACAAAATAACATGAGCTGAATCCTTTGAACCTGAAGATTTACAGTTTGGAAAAAGTGACGGAGGAGATATTTGGAACTGTAGGAGCGATAGCGTCCGCCTTTGTCTACGGATTTCCACCGCGAACAGCGGTTAAATTCGAGAAATCTGTAGACGGGCAGCGGCAGGAAGTCCAAATATTCTCTGCAGTAACGGTCATTCCAAAATAGAAATAAAGTTTCAATCTATACAGCTCAAATAAACAGATCAGGAACGGGAGGAAAGATGAAGGATACACAAGTACCGGAGAGTGAACAATCCAAAGAGCTATTTGCTTATTTCGGGCTGGCCGTTTATTATTGCCAGGCGCTGGAGCAGCAATTGACCAATCTGCTGCTGCTGACCAAGCTGTCACAGGGCAAAACGCCAACCGATGCAGAGATATCAGAATTGTATCAACGCAAGCTTAGCAATTCACTCGGCCAGCTCATCAAAGAAATCCAGCATCACTTTCCATTCTCGGAGGAAGAAACGAGCCAGCTGCAGGCGGTATGGAAAGAACGCAACCACATTGTCCATGATTATTTCAAGGAACGGATTCAGGAAACGTTCACACCGGCGGGACGGGCCCATATGATCCGCGAATTGAAGCGGTTCAAGAACAAGGCGAGCAGACTGGAGATTAAGCTGCAGGGCTATTGTACGGAGATGTACAGCAAGCTGGGGCTTGAGGAAGAGCATATCAAGTAATGCCATCCTATCAGTTCATACCAAAGAGACTCACTCTTTATGCAGAAAAACCCTGCGGATAAGAGGAGTCTCTTTACGTTGTGAAGTTATTGTGGAGAGGACAACGCGGATTCCAGCTCCTGCAGCCCGCAGGACTGGACAGTTTCCGGCGTAAACTGGATACCGGACGCTCCGGTTGAGCGGGCAAGTGAAGTGAGGGCCTTGACGAGTGCGGGAAGCATGCCCGGAACAAGCGATTCTCCGGTTTCCCACCACCAGCGGACAATGGTAAGAATTCCGCTCTTCTTATTCATCACTGGTTCAAGCCGGGCGATAAAGCGGTCGCCATATAGAAGGGGAAGTACGTAATAACCGTATTCCCGCTCAAGCACCGGCTTGTATACCTCCCAGCGGTAATGGAAGCCGAAGAGCTGGCGGATCAGCTCTCTGTCCCACAGCAGGTTGTCGAGCGGAGCCAGCGCCGCTGCGAATGTAATCTCTTGTGTGCCAGTGCCTGTATCAGCGGCATCATCCAGCCGCAGTACCGCTTCCAGCTCCGGGGCATCTATTGTCCGCATATACAGCGGGAGCTTGATGCCCTCGACCCGTACCTCGCGGAGCTTATCGCTTAGCAGCAGGCGCTGCACGGCTGCAGTCCGCTCCTTGCTCTTCAGGCCGGAGATTCCGAGCCAGCCGTCCCCGGATTTGTTCCATTGCAGACCGATGCTGCCGATCCGTCTCAGTACATACCAGTCATGGTGCTGATCCATAGTTACATTCGGATCGCTTGCACTGAGCAGTCCGGCCGGCAGCAGCTTAGCCGTAAAGTCATAATAACGGCGGGTATGCACCCGGTGGTGAATAGAGAGCTCTCCCCAGAAATACATGCTCTCCATCGCTGCCCGGGATAGTCTCGCCGGAGCCCAGGACCAGTCGATCTTCTCTTTGCTCTCCAGATCGAGTGAAGAGAGCGGACCCCGCGAGTTCAGCTCCTCACGGACATGGGTGACCATGGCAGCCATGGCTTCATTGTCCTGATGCCTGGCGGCGGCTTCTCTGCGCCTCTGGAAATAAGGCCAGTCCTCTGTGCAGTAGATCGACATATTCTTGTCCCAGCCGTCAATCAGCAGCCTGTCCTTATAGAGCAGCTCCGTGGCCATTTCCGGCCGGAATCCCGGTAGTCTGGCCTGCAGCACAAGCTCATGATTATGTCCGGCGATGCTGAGCGGATCATATTGGATACAGCCCACGTGGCGGACGAACCCGTGGATGCTCATCTTGCCCTCCTTCAGTCCTCCCGTGACCAGCCGCTGGTGACGCAGCAGGAACAGCCGGGCTTGCCGCTTGCTCAGACTATAGGTCATCAAGTCCTTCACCCCATCCGTATGTATTGCTTTCCATTATACGGAACAAATGTTCTGAACTCAAGCGAAAGAACCCCCCTGAAGCTTCTACAGCATCAGGGGGGCTTGTTAATCAGCAGAGAGGCTGGCTGATCCTCAAAGATTAAATCTGCTCCAGTGACGGACGCAGTCCGGCAGCGGAAGTGGAAGAGGTGACAGCGCCGGAGGCAGGTGCCTCCGCACCGTTACCGGCCCCGGCACCCAGCTGAAGCTGATACATGCGGAAGTAACGTCCGCCCAGCGCCATCAGCTCATCATGGCTGCCCCGTTCAACAATCTCGCCCCGGTGCAGCACCAGAATCTGGTCTGCGCTGCGGATGGTGGACAGCCGGTGGGCAATGATGAATGTAGTCCGGCCTTTCTTCAGCACCTCCAGCGCCTGCTGGATGATGCTCTCCGTTTCGGTATCAATGTTGGAGGTCGCTTCATCCAGAATCAGGATCGCCGGATCGAACGACAACGCTCTGGCGAAGGAGATCAGCTGCCGCTGGCCGGCGGACAATGTGCTGCCTTTCTCAATTACCGGTTCGTCGAAGCCTTGCGGCAGATGGGACAGCAATTTGTCAGCCCCTACTTCACGCAGGGCACGCTCTACACGTTCCCGGCTGATGCGTTCATCCCCGAGACTGACATTCGAGGCAATCGTTCCGGTGAAGAGGTAAGGGTCCTGCAGCACAATGCCCATATGGCTGCGCAGCCACTGTTTCGGCAGATCCTTGACCTCCTGGCCGTCAATAGTGATGCTTCCGGTTTGCGGATCATAGAAGCGGAACAGCAGATTGATGATCGAGCTTTTGCCCGAGCCGGTATGACCGACCAGAGCAACAGTCTCACCCGGACGCGCTTCGAAGGAGATATCGCGCAGGACGAAGTCTTTTTTGTAGGCGAAGGATACATCCTTGAAGACAACATCACCTTTATAACGCGGCATCGAACCGTCGGTTACCGGCTCTCCAGGCTCATCCATCAGTGTGAAGACGCGCCCTGCGGATACCATCGAGCTGTCGAGGTTCGCCAGCTGGTTGACCATCCCTGTAATTGGCTGGAACATCCGTCCCAGTACATCGACGAAGGCGTAAAGGACGCCCAGAGAGACGAAGGTTGAACCGTCAAGACTGCCGAAGCCGAAGTACCACAGCACGAGCACGAAGGAGAGACTGCGCAGGGAGTTCACCAGGTTGTGGGACGTGAAGGCATTCAGGTTAAGCATTTTGTTCTGGTATTTCAGATAATCATCATTCAGCTGTTCGAATTCCGCACTACTCTGCTTCTGGCGGCGGAAGATCCGGATAATGGACATCCCTTGAATGGATTCATTGATAATGGCATTGATCTCACTAAGGCGTGAGCGGATGATCGTATTGTATTTCGTTGCAATCTTGCGGTAGAGCACAATCCAGACAATGATAATCGGTACGATGAACAAGCTGACAAGACCCAGCTTGATGTCCAATAGGAAAAGCGCAACATATACACCGGTGATATTAATAATCCCTGTTGCGAAGTTGGACAATACGGCAATGAACAGATCCTTGACCGCTTCCGTATCATTGGTGACCCGGGACACCACCTTGCCCGCAGGCAGATTATCGAAGAAATGCACCGGGAGACGCTGGATATGCGCATACACGTCCGTCCGCAGCTTGCGGATGACCTGGTTAGCTGATGATTGCAGCCAGTAGGTTTTGCCGAACTCCGCAATTATGGAGATGACCAGGAACATGGCGTATAGAGCGACCAGTTTATAAATCCCGGGGAACTCTGGTTTGTAAAATGAAAACAGGTCATCAGCCGACAGTCTGACGGCCGGATAGACCGTCGCCTGGTCGCCATATTGGATGCGCAGGTTCCCGTCCGAGAAACTCCGTTCGCCTTCAGTCTGGGCTACAGCTTCATTAATGAAATAGAAGCTTCTGCCAGCCTGAAGCAGGCGGATCTCCTGGCCTTTGACTTCATCTGCGGCAAACCGGTCACCGCGCTTGTAATAGTTGTTGTTATATTCAGCAGCATCTTCAGGCGAAGCAGTCTCGAAATAAGGCTTCTCAATCGCGAGCAGGTGATTGTCAATCATACTCTTGGCGATGAAAGGCCCCGCCAGCTCAGCCGCTACCCCGATGGTGAGGAGCAGAAGGGCTGCTATGAATGTTTTTTTGGCAGTCAGTGCGTACTGCAGCAGACGTTTGCCTGTACTCTGTGTCAACGGTGACACCTCCTATATTTCAGAACATTAGAATGGATATGATACACGTAAAAACGTATTTTTTGGGGTTATTCATTCGTCAGGTTATTCTCAACCTGCTGACGGTCGAACTGCTCACGGTACCAGCCGTTCAATTCAAGCAGCTCCTGGTGGGTACCCCGCTCCGTAATATGTCCTCCGTCCAGCACCACGATCAGATCGGCGTGTTCAATAGCCGAGAGGCGGTGGGTGGAGATGAGCGTGGTTTTACCGCTGCGCTCTTCACGGATGTTCTCGATGATCTTGGCTTCCGTCCGCGCGTCAACAGCAGACAGTGCATCATCCAGAATCAGAATATCCGGATTAGAGATGAAGGCTCTGGAGATCGAGACCCGCTGCTTCTGTCCTCCGGACAGGGAAACACCGCGTTCGCCAACCATCGTGTCGAGCCCGTCGGACAAGGTGCCGAGGTCATTCTGGAATGCTGCAGCCGTTATAGCCTGCATGATACGCTCATCACTGGCACCGGAATAACCGAACTGGATATTCTCGCGCACCGATTTGGAGAACAGAATCTGCTCCTGCGGTACATAACCCATCCAGCTGTGCAGCTGATCCAGGGCAATCTGCCCGATCGGAACACCTGAGATCAATATCTCACCCTGGCCGGTCGGATATTCATGCAGCAGCTGTTTCAGCAGGGTCGATTTGCCGCTGCCGGTCCGTCCAACTACACCGAGTGTCTGGCCCTGCGACAAGGAAAGGCTGACTCCGCTCAGGTTGTCGATGGTTGAGGTCGGATAGCGGAAGGTCACATCCTTCAGTTCAATAGATGACGGATGTTCTACCGGTGTTGGATGAGGAATATCCTGCACATCAGGTTTGGCATGCAGTGTCTCATCAATCCGCTCCAGCGAGGCGCCGCCGCGCTGCATAATGTTAATCAGCTCGCCGATGGCGAACATCGGCCAGACAATCATGCCGAGATACATATTGAAGGAGACGAGATCTCCAAGTGTGATCTGATTGCGGAAGACCAGATAGATTCCGTAGGTCAGCGCAATAATATAACTGAGGCCTACGCAAAAGCGGATCGTCGGCTCGAAGAAAGCATCGACCCGGGCTACGGCCATATTCTTGCGGTATACATCTTCGGTGATATCAGAGAAACGCTTCTCATCCTGGCGTTCCTGCACATAGGCACGGATAACGCGGATACCGGATACGGATTCGAGCACCTGATCGTTCATGTCACCGAAAGCATCCTGCGCCAGACTGTAGCGGTCGTGAATGGCTTTGCCGTAGAAGACCATAGCTATCGCGATTAGAGGAAGCGGGATAACTGCGGCAAGTGTCAGCTTCCAGCTGACCAGGAACCCCATGGCGAACAGCACTACTGTCAGATAGACTGTCGAATCGACGAGGGTCAGCATACCAAAGCCTACGGTAGCCGATACCGCACGGATATCATTGGTGGCCCGGGCCATCAGATCACCGGTGCGGTTACGTTCGAAGAAAGCCGGTGTCATCGTCATGAGATGATTCATGAAGCGCGAGCGCAGCAGGCGCTCCACCAGGTTTGAACCTCCGAACAGCTTGTGCATCCATATGTAGGTGATCCAGTAAATAATCAGCAGCATGAGCACGATCATGCCAATATATTTCATCAGTGAACCTGCAGTAATGGAGCCGCTGACAATATCGTCAATGGCGTTACCGAGGAGACGGGGAGGCAGCAATTCAAGCACACCTACCACAATTAGCAGTATAAGGCCAATAGCATAGCGCCTTTTTTCCCGGCGGAAGAACCAGCCGAGATCGCGGAGAACGGAGAACAAGGGAAATCCCTTCCTTTCGTGTTGAGAATGTTGTTTGCCGGCTTGGTAAGGAAATTGTGGGGCTTCAGGACAATGGATAACTCTCTCAAAGCATGCAAAAAAGCGTACCATCCGAAAACGGATGATACGCCTGTCATTTACGACTATCATGTCCACGGTGCTTGTCGCAGCACAGAGACATGGAAGAGAATTGCTTAGCCTGAATTCATACGGTACGCGTAACACGCATGATACTCAGGAATTATCCATTACTCGGGCTGCTTCGGTATTCAGTTGTGTGGATTTGCCGACAATAGTTAGGAAATATGCTGGAACAATAGTAAACACCGCGCTCACCCTTTCTTTGATTTGGTAATAACTTGAAGACGCTTCGTTATGTTCCGAGTTTATCATCCCCCTTCAAGAATTGTCAAATGTAATTTTGAACAAATTGCGAATAAGCTGTATGATAAAATAAACTTAATCGGGAGGAGTGGAGAGATGAACATGTTAATTAGCCCGGAAGCTGCCGCCTGGTTCAAGAGAGAGCTGAGCCTCCAGAATGGAGCGTATGTCCGTTTGTTTCCCCGGTATAGCTCAGGGGGAGGACTGCATCCCGGATTCTCGCTGGGAATCGCTACAGAACCGCCGGGCCGTCCCGCTGTTCAGTTCGAGCAGGGAAGCCTTATTTTCTATATGGAAGAGCAGGATCTGTGGTACATGGAGGGGTATAGCCTGTCGATTGTCTATTCGGAGGCTGAGGATGATATCGAATATAAGTATGAGTCTGTGCCGGTCGCCGGAGGGGTAAAGGAATAACCCGGAAGTGAGGAATGCTGCAGGCCCCGTTACGGTGAAAGATGTCAAAATCCCTTGCCAAGTGGCAAGGGATTTTACGTGAGAACGCATAGCGGCTAGGCATTCTGCCTACATCATCAGCTGCGGCTTCAGGGTGAGCTGCGGAAGGTTTCTTCTTCCATCGCGAACTCGAAATCATCAATATCAAACACCTGTACCGGCACTCCGCCTTCGATGATACGCTGAATCAGCTCGAACTGGTCGGTGAGAATCGGTACCTGCTCACGCTGGGAGGCCAGCAGCAGCTCCGTCTCGATTGGATCAAAGGTTTCCCCGTAGGAAGCGTTGTCGAGGCTGTTGATGATGGTAATCTGCGCCTGTCCGCCGAGCAGAATGCCGGAGCTTTTGGCCCACGGGACATTGAGGCAGCGGTTGATCTTCTTGGAATTGAGCGGTTCCTCGAAATAGTTGATCAGCTCGCGGATTCTCAGCTTCACATGCTGGTCATCGTCAGCGTGGCTCATCACCGGCTCATCACTGTCCCGTAGTTCGTACAATTCCATAATAGTAGTGTAAGGCACTATATATTCTACAGGGCTCCGCGGTGCGAGAAGCTGGCCGTAAATCGCCATCATGACGGCTTCCGTCACAAATTGTCTGGGCATCATTATCCTCCTGGATTTCAGGTACTGCGATCGTAACTAATAAAATTATAAAAACACTGCGGAGCGCAAATGTCAACAGTGTCCGGGTAAACCAATTAACGGGAAAGGGCGTAAAAGGCTGTGAAACAATGGAAATCTTATTATACCTTCGTACGGCCTTACATGAAATGGATTGTGCTCACATTAATTATCGGGATGATCAAATTCAGTATTCCGCTGACGCTGCCGATGATTTTGAAGTATGTAGTAGATGATCTGCTGGGCAATCCTGCGTTAACCATTGCTGACCGGGTGTCCAAGCTGATGATCGTGCTCAGCGGCGCATTTGTGCTGTTCGTGATTATCAGAGGTCCGGTAGAGTATTACCGCCAGTATTTTGCCCAGCTGATTACAAGTAAGATCCTCTTCGATATGCGCAATAAGCTGTATGGACATATGCAGCGCCTGTCGCTGCGTTATTACCAGAATACCAAAGTGGGCGAGGCGATCTCCAGATTTATTAACGATGTGGAGCAGTCGAAGAATCTGGTTGAGGTCGGAATGATGAACGTCTGGCTGGACATGTTCACCCTGCTCTTTGCACTCGGGTTCATGTTCTTCCTGAATCCGGTGCTGGCGCTGGTCTCGATTGCGATTCTGCCGTTGTACGGCATTGCTGTGAATACCCTCTATAAGCGGCTTAAGGTGCTCACGAAGGACCGGTCCCAGGCGCTCGCGGTCATTCAGGGCTATCTGCATGAACGGATTCAGGGGATTGCGGTGATCCGCAGCTTCACTATGGAACGGGTGGACCAGCAGCAGTTCAAGGACATTAACGGCCGATTTCTGGAAAAAGCGATGGCGCAAACGCGCTGGAACGCTTTTACCTTCGCTATTATCAATACTTTGACGGATATCGCACCGCTCCTCGTCATTGGATACGGGGGATACCAGGTGATCCAGGGGAATCTGACTCTGGGAACCTTCGTAGCCTTCTTCGGATATCTGGACAGGATGTATGCACCGCTCCGCCGCCTGATTAATTCCTCGACTGTGCTGACCCAGGCTTCTGCTTCGCTGGAGCGGGTGATGGAGCTGATGAATGAGCCTTATGATATCGTAGACGCCCCTGGGGCGAAGCCGCTGCTGGCGCCCGCAGGAGAGATTGAATTCAGCGGAGTATGGTTCAAGTATAACGATGAGAACGAGTGGGTGCTGCGCGATATTAATCTGCGTATTGCTCCGGGGCAGACGGTGGCTTTTGTCGGGATGAGCGGGGGCGGCAAGTCCTCGCTGATCAGCCTGATTCCGCGGTTCTACGATATCAGTGAAGGCAGCCTGCGGATGGACGGGCAGGATATCAGAGGGCTGACCCAGGAGAGTCTGCGCAAGGCAGTGGGCATGGTGCTGCAGGATAACTTCCTGTTCAGCGGCTCCGTGCGGGATAATATTCTGTTCGGCAATCCGCAGGCAGGGGAGCAGGAGGTCATTGCAGCGGCGGTGTCAGCTAATGCCCATGATTTCATCATGCAGCTGCCGGAAGGCTATGATACGGAGGTGGGAGAGCGCGGAGTGAAGCTGTCCGGAGGCCAGAAGCAGAGAGTGGCGATAGCGCGCGTATTCCTGAAGGACCCCAAAGTGCTGATTCTGGACGAAGCCACCTCGGCGCTGGATCTTGAATCAGAGCATCTGATTCAGCAGTCGCTGCAGGCCCTCTCCTCAGAACGGACCACACTGATTGTGGCTCACAGACTGTCTACCATAACCTATGCCGATCAGATTGTTGTGCTGGAGAACGGGGCCGTTACTGAACGCGGAACCCATGAACAGCTGATGGCGCTGGAGGGCAGCTATGCACGCCTGTTCAATGTGCAGCGGCTGGATGGATAACAGGGTCTTCCAAGCGCCAGTAGGGCGCAACTTATTAGGCAGGACAACAACAGGCTGCATACTCACCCGATTAGGTGAAGATGCAGCCTGTTTTATCTTTGCGGCGGGTTCAGATCCGTCCAATCAGCAGGGACAGGATACCAGCGGCAATTAGCGGACCAACCGGGACACCTTTGAAAAAAGCGACGCCGATGACGGTGCCAATCAGCAGCCCGGCCACAATGGTCGGCTGGCTGCCCATAAGCACCGCGCCGCGTCCGCCGAGATAGGCGACGAGTATCCCGATGCCGATTGCGGCCAGAGATTTCCAGTGCAGGAACGATTGCCCGATCGTCTGCAGCGAGATTTTACCGCTGGCCAGCGGTGTCATCACTCCGATGGTGAGGATGATGATGCCGACGGTAAGCCCGTATTTCTCCAGC
Organism: Paenibacillus phytohabitans; assembly: GCF_013141775.1. GTDB lineage: Bacteria > Bacillota > Bacilli > Paenibacillales > Paenibacillaceae > Paenibacillus_AQ > Paenibacillus_AQ phytohabitans. Next base: position 207,211 of record NZ_WHOB01000016.1, on the reverse strand, counting down.
CAGGGAAAAGCCTGCTGCAGGCCCAGCACCCGGATCAGCAGCAGAACGACCATGGCAATCGTGACCGGAGAATTGCTGCTGATGATCCCCAGTGCGGCCAGACCCAGCAGCAGTAACGAGGTCATATCCATAGCTTAGAAGCACTCCTTCTCTAAGAAAGCCTTTTGCTTATAATATGATCGGCAATCAGTTTGCCGTGACCCCGTCCGCTCTCGATGAATACCTCATTGGCATTCCGTCCGGAGGCGATAACGCCAGCGACATAGATACCGGGAATATTGCTCTCCATCGTAGAAGGATTGAAGGCAGGTTTATCCAGGGAGTCATCCATTAACACACCTGCCGAGGCCAGCAGGGTTCGGCTCGGACGGAAGCCAGTCATGGCAAGGACGAAGTCATTATCAATGATGCGGGTCTCCCCGCTGCCTGCCGTGACGACTGCAGAAGACGGGGTGATTTCCGTTACCCGTGACTCCAGATGGAGCGTAATGTTCCCTTTCTGGACCATGCTCTCAAAAATCGGACGCACCCATGGCTTAATATTCTCCGAAATACTGCTTCCACGGTAGACCATATCCACCTTGGCACCGACCCGGATGAGCTCCAGAGCGGCATCAACCGCCGAGTTGCTTCCCCCGATGACGGCAACCTTCATGCCGGAATACGGATGGGCTTCACCGAAATAATGGGTTACTTTGGATAGCTCTTCCCCGGGAATCCCGATCATATTCGGCTGGTCGAAATAACCGGTTGAAATGACTACATTCGCGGCGCTATGGTGCTGCTCTTCTCCGCGCTTGTTGCGTGTATGTACGATGAAGCTGCCATCCTCCTGCGGCAGAACGGACAGTGCCTCCTCATAGGCGGCGATGTCGAGGCCATGCTGCGCGGCAGCGCGGCGGTAATAGACCAGGGCTTCATGGCGGTATGGCTTGTCGTTCGGGGAGGTGAAGGGCACATCTCCGATTTCAAGCAGCGGGGTTGTACTGAAGAACTGCATATTCGTCGGATACAGATAAATAGAATGGACAATAAAGTTCTTTTCAATGATCAGGCTGGAGAGCCCCTGGCGCTGGCATTCTATAGCTGCAGACAGTCCGCAGGGACCCGCACCGATAATAATTACGTCTTTCATAATAGCTGCATCCTTTCGGGTAAGTATTCTTTTCAGTAAATGGTACCTTATATTTTAGATTTTTGCCATTCCCCGGTGTTTCCAGTAACAAGAGCATTGCTCAAACGTTGAAAAAGGTATATAATTAGATATATATCTAAACGCAATGCAGCAGATAAGATATGTATTTTCATACAACAGCGTTTATGAATGTTCAAATGTCTATAGGAGTGTGTTCCGATGCAGTTAGATAAAATTGTTGCTTACCATAAAGCGTTGTCCGATCCGACCCGGCTGCGGATTCTGCTGCTTTTGTCCAAAGGCGAGGTTCACGGGCATGCGCTGGCCGAGAAGCTGAACCTGTCACAGCCCACCGTTACCCATCATGCCGCCAAACTGCGCGAAGCTGCGCTGATCATGGAGCGCAGAGACAAGAATACCGTATATTTCAAGCTGAATCCTGAGTTTATTCAGGCAGGCTCAGAGGCCTCGCTGAAATTTATTTTTGCCAAGGGGGTGGAAGAGATGGAGGAAGAGTCGCCGGAGAGCAGCCTGAAGGAATCGGTGCTGCGTAATTTTTTTGCCAAGGACGGACGCCTGCGGCAGATTCCCGCACAGTATAAGAAGAAGCTGATCGCCCTGCAGTATATGGTGGAGAAGCTGGAGCCGGGTGTAGTCTATTCCGAAAAAGAGATCAATGAATTCATCAAGCCGTTTCACGAGGATTATGCGACGATCCGCCGGGAGTTCATTATGCATCAATTCATGTACCGGGAGAACGAGAAGTATGAGCTGAATCCGCCGGAGTTGTGGACTCACTGGGAAAATGTCAAATAATGATCTAATAAATGGGGATTTTGTGTGACAAGTTCGAATCTGCTGATTAAATGTTTGAATAACGAATAAAATGGAATTGTAAGCGTTATCTGACATAAACTTCGAAAGGAGACTTTCAGTATGATATTCAAACGCGCCAAAAAAAATATGCCGTCTGTTCATCTCACCGTTACCTTGCCGCAGATCAAGCAGGCTGTTAGGCAATTTGAAGAAGATATGCCTGCGCCGATTAACCGCACTGCTCTGATTATGGAAGATAAAAGTATTGATCTAAACCGGCTTAAACGATATTTGGGCGGGGTCCCGCAACAGAAGTTCTATATGTCCCGCGAAACCTTTGAAATCTTTGAGGAAGCTGACAAGCTGGTACCGTATTATCTCGACATGGTGCAGTCGGCTGTAGATAACTATATCAGTGACACGGGCAAGCTCCCGCTGCTTGAAGATGCCTGGCTGCCAGAAGTTCATTACCGGCTGCTCTCCACGGAACGTTATCTCAAGGAAACGCCGCCGTTCCCGCTTTACATTACGGAAGAGGAAATGATGCTTACGCATCGCGCAGAGCATTTTGAACCTTAAGTGTCCCGGACCTGATCTGAAAATAGAGGCCATCCTGTGAAAGAAGCGTTTGTTCTTCTTAACAGAATGGTCTTTTCTTTGTTCCCTGGTGCATAGTACAATGGATTTCTGATGTGGGATCATTGAAATTGATGAAATAAGGGGAACGAAAGAATGAAGGAAGTACAAGCCTTACTGTTTGACCTCGACAATACGCTGATGGACCGTGATCAGACCTTCCGCAGCTTTAGCATGAAATTCGTGCAGGATTTCCTCGGACACCTGAATGAGGATGAAGCCGGCCGGGTGGTTGAAGATATGATTATCAGAGATGCCGACGGCTACCGTGATAAGGATGGCTTCTTTGCAGAACTAAGCGAAATTCTCCCTTGGCAGACAGAGCGGTCGGCAGAGGACATCCGGAAATACTACGACGAAACCTATATACACCACGGGGCAATCATGAAGCATGCAGTGGAGACACTGGAATATTGCCAAGGCCGCGGCTATCCGCTGGGACTGGTAACGAATGGCAGCAGGGATATTCAATATGGCAAAATTGATCTGCTCGGCCTGCGCCCCTACTTCCGTACTATCGTAATTTCCGGTGAAGTCGGAATCAGCAAACCGGACCCGCAGATTTATCGGCTGGCCTTGGAACGTCTGGGTTCAACGGCAGACCGGACCCTGTTCATAGGGGACCATCCGGTGAATGATATCTGGGGGGCAGTCCGGGCCGGAATGGATACCATCTGGCTGAAGCGTAACCATGCCTGGGATGACTCGCTGAACGTGCAGCCGATTGCCACCATTCATGAGCTGAATGAGCTAGAAGGCATTATTTAATTAGATTATGTTAAAAAATTCAAGAGAGCCTGTTGACAAACAGCTGGCAGCGCGTTTATCATAACAGCATATTAGTTCGGAAGGAGACGATGTCAAATGACAGTTTATACCGTGTTATCAGGATCAGTTGCAACTGTTGTGGATACGTGTCTTCCGGGAACAGCGGCTGTGGAATAAGATTCCCAGCTTAGCAGGTAAGCTCTAACATGCCTTTTAGAGCCGCCGGGAACCGTATCGGTTCCGGCGGCTTTTTTGCGTGCATAGCCAGATGTATATTCATGCGCTTGAATATATCCTGGTCTGCGGCACGCACAGAAACCTGAGGCAACTCTCTTTGTACGAGGGGAGTGCTTCAGCTTTTGGTTTGGATTCCGCCGCCGGAGCCTTTGGGTTCCGGCGGTTTTTTTGTTGAAACAGCAGCCGTTATATGTTGCATGCTGTCAATGATGCTGCTGTGCTAAAAGGATTGGAAGGGGTACAAACTCCCGGAGATATACGTGAATGATTAAGCAGGCTAGTGAAGCTATTGGTTTAGAATTGAATATTTGAGAAATGAGAAGGAGTGACGGAGGGGGATTTTGGGCTGGAGGAGCGGTAGCGTTCGCCTTTAGGTTTGGATTTCCTCCGTGAACACGGTGTTAAATCATGAAATCCAAACCTAACAGCGGCCGGAAGCCCAAATATCCACCGCAGTGGCGACTGATCCTAAAACTCAAAAAGGCAATATTTAAAGCTTAATACGTAACAATAACCAGGAGGAAATGAATGAATATCGAACAGTATGGCTGGAACGATGAATGGAAAAGTAAGTGGACAGATAAGCTGCAGCAGCTCGAGGCCAGGGTACTTGAGCCGGGCCGGATTGTCGGTGATTTCGGCAGCAAGTACCGGGTCATCGCAAGCACGGGAGAGATCTGGGGAGAGTTATCCGGCAAGCTCAGACATACCTTGACCGGGTCCGGTGATTATCCGGCGGTTGGCGACTGGGTGGCTCTGGCCATGCAGGACGGCGGGGAGCATGCCGTGATTCATGGCGTCCTGCCCCGCCGCAGCGTAATTTCGCGCAAGGTGGCAGGGGTTACCCAAGAGGAACAAATCGTTGCCTCCAACGTCGATACCCTGTTCCTGGTCAGCGCCTTGAACGATGATTTCAATGTACGGCGGATGGAGCGGTATCTGATTATGGCCTGGAACAGCGGGGCGAATCCGGTAATTCTGCTGACCAAGGCAGATCTCTGTGCCGATGCGGCGGATAAAATTGCCGAGATGCAGCAGGCGGCTCCCGGGGTAGCTGTACATGCGGTCAGCGCGCTGCTCGGCGATGGGCGGGAGGAGCTGCTGCCCTATATCGGCCGCGGTCAGACCGTGGCCCTGACGGGTTCCTCCGGCTGCGGCAAATCAACGATGGTTAACTGGCTCAGCGGACAGAATCTGCAGCTTACCCAGGATATCCGGGAAGGAGACAGCCGCGGGCGGCATACGACCACACACCGTGAGCTGTTTGTCCTGCCGGACGGCGGCATCATTGTCGATACGCCGGGGATGCGTGAGCTGCAGCTGTGGGAAGATGAGGGAGGCCTGGATCTGGCCTTCGGTGACATCAGCTCGCTCGCGGCAGACTGCCGCTTCAGTGACTGCCGCCATGTGCGGGAGGAAGGCTGCGCGGTGCTTGAGGCAGTAGCAAACGGTGCACTGGATGAGAAACGGCTGCTTAATTACCGCAAGACGCAGAAGGAAGTGCAGTTCCAGAACAGCAAGGAAGTGAAGCAGAAACGTAAAACCGTAGCTGCTTCCTCAAAAAGCACACCTCCGCGTGCCAAAGGCAACAGCTGGCAGCGGGTATTGGAAGAGTATTAACCTCTCCGCGGAGCACAAAAAGAGGCCCTGCAGCTGACGTATCAGCTGCAGGGCCTCTTCCTGTAGGGTCCGGCGGGTGTCCAGGAGGATGCACCGGCGGAGCTATATATAAATAAAAGTCCGGTTGATGTTATAGCAGATGCCTGATAAAAGTGCGGAGCTCTAAAGGTGAAACCGGACTTTTAACGCTGGCGGATTAGAACGATGCAGCTGCAGTTTTTGCCAGTTGCAGACCGGTAGCGATAATTTCAGCGGATTTCTGCGGGTTCTGGTTGTGTCCTTCAACGATAACTTGTGTAGTTTCCTTGAAGCCCCAGAAGTTCAGGTTACCCATGATGAAGTTAACAGCCATTTCAGCACTTGCAGCAGGGCCTTCAGAGTACACGCCGCCTCTGGCGTTCAGTACAGCTGCTTTTTTGCCTGTCAGCAATCCTACAGGACCTTCAGCAGTATACTTGAAGGTTGTGCCGGCCTGGTTCAGGTAATCGATGTAAGTGTGCAGTACGGCCGGAACAGTCATGTTCCAGAGCGGGAAGGCGAATACCACTTTGTCAGCGGCCAGGAACTGGTCCAGATATTTCTTAACAAGAGCGGCGCCGGCAGCTTCTTCAGGAGTTGCCTCGAAGCCTTGTGCTGCTTTGTATACGCCTGTGATCAGCGTGTTATCGTAGTAAGGAAGTTGTTCAGCGAACAAATCCAGTTCAGTAACTTCATCCTGCGGATGGGATTCTTTGTAGCTCGCCAGGAACTCATTATAGAGCTGAACACTTACAGATTGCTCGGCTGGGCGGTTATTTGCTTTGATAAACAGGACATTAGACATTATGATTTCTCCTTAAATATATATTTAATATTAACTATAGATAATATAGCATTTAATAAATTGTTTGTAAATATCCGTCGGATAAAATTTTTATTTTGCCGACACAAACAGGCTGTTTTTTGCACAGATACCATATCTCCTGATGAAGGAATCCAATCGCAGAAGAACCGTCAATATGTAGTAAGACTAATTTTGCAGCTGTTTGCAGCAGTGATATTGGCTGGTTTAAGCCATCCGGGACCCGGTTATATAGGTGTTACAAGGAGACAAGGAAATGATTTCCTCTCCCTACAACGGGATTCTGATCCCATTCCAAAGGAGCGATTGACATGTCCATTGACCGTTTCATTATTAAGAAATTGGACAACTGTCACGAAGAGCATACCCGGCGCAACCTGGTGAAGTTGTTCAAGCTGCGGATTCAAAAGGCCGAGAAAGAAGAGAAACGGAATCTCAGGATTGGCTGAGGCAAAGCATACCCTGATCATACAGTTAACACGCATTATATAAAGAGGGCACATTCCTGGACTGCAGGCGTGTGCTTTTTTGTATGGTGTTCTCCGGGGCTGTATCATGCATATATTCCGGCAAAAAAATATCCCTCTATTAATAGAGGGATAAAGCCAGTGAATCATTTTCACTATAACTGTGCAATATAGCTTCTGAGCCTTTAATTTCGATACTGATTAGAGAATTCAAACATTTCTGCAGGGCGTTTTTTCCCTTTTGAATTTTGAGCTCCAGTGTGCTGTTAAGCAGTCGAAGTACTTTTTGGGTAGGCTGTTTGTTTTCTGTTGTGAAATATACTGGTACAAGCTTGTTCTGAAATGTGATGAGCATTCTCATTTTGAAATCACCTCGCTAAAAGTATTTCATGGTATTGATCTTACCCTGCATTTCTTAATTTTACCTTAAAATTAGCTTATGATAACATAAAGATTGCAAGTTTTATAGTTTTACCGTTTTTTGAAAGCCACTCATTGACAATAAATTTCAGATTTATGGGAATAGGGAAGGATATATGGATGTGAAAACTCAAGATGTAATCTGTTTAGCACAGTTTCTGTTCCCCGGTGAAACAGAGCGGAAAGTGGTGGCGGATATTCTGCAGACAGTCTCTGGCGCAGTAGGGATTTGCAGGGTGAAGTACATGGAAGGCGAAACTTCGCAGGATGTATGCATGCAAATACATAAAGATAAAATAGTTGTTACCGGTATACTGGAAGAAGACCCCTTCGGTTATGAATTGAAGGAGCCTAATGAGATGAAGCGGGCCTGTTATTATCTTTTTAATTGCTTTGAATATGCAGAGACCCGTATGGTGTCTGTTCCGGCACTCTTCCTGTCCAGAAGCAGGTATGAGGAGATTAAACAACAAGCAGGGTCCTGCAGTTTGTGTATGCTGGCTGAGTACCTGGGAGAGGAAACGGGTGATTTGGCCAGTTCAACTGAACTGGCCAAGGTTATGTTAGGCCCGGAAATGACCGGAGAATTGCGGTTATGCTCCCGTGCCGGCAGCGGCTGGAGCCTTCAGCATGCTTCATATTTTGAGAACGCTTCTGGCGGCTGGCTCCTGCGGATGAGCGCCGAGCCCGCGCGGGACTATCTGATCGCCGCTCCGCTCACGAAGGCGGAGCTGTGCTGCGCCTTTTATGAGTGGGTCATGCATTCTACTCCGATTTGTACTCCAGAATAACTGTTGTGTAAGCAGGAAGCGTGAGTCCGCTGCTGCCGAGTGCGGCCTTGCCGCCAACTGACCGGAGGATACCAGCGTATGTAATGCCTCCAGTTCCGCTATGAAGCTGCATCGTCTGTGCCGATCCCGTTAAGTTATGAATAACAAGGACCTGCTGTCCGGCGGTTATCCGTTCATAAGCCATAATTCCCCCGTTCCCGGAAGGGTAATCACGTATGTCCCCGTCTCGCAGGGCCGGCACCTCTTCCCGCAGCTGAATAAGCTCGCGGTAGCGCACCAGCAGTGAATCCCTGCGTTTTTGCTGGCTCTCTACATCGGCCCCGGGATTCGCAGCGTTATTGCTGCCCGGCTCCCACGAAGTCTGACCTGCATCCCCTCCGTCCGGCGTCCATTTCATGGGCTCGCGGATGCCTTCATCCGGCTTCACACCCAGCAGCCCGATCTCTTCCCCATAATAGATAAATGGATTACCCGGCAGGGTCAGCAGCATAGCTGCCGCCATTGCGGCATGATCTGGATGATTCTCGAGCTGGCTCATGACCCTGTTCTGATCATGATTGGTCAGGAAAATCGCATCTGTGAAAGCACCGCCTGAGATTTGCGAATACAGTTTGTATGTCCGTTCCAGGGTGAACGCGGCTCCGCTGTCCTTCTCCGTTTGAGCCGAATGGACCAGCGTTTCAGCAAGCCCGAAGTTAAATCCGGAATTGAAGGCCTGATCTAGATAGGCCCCTACGGATACAGCGGAATTCTCCCAGACCTCACCCACGATATAAGCCTGCGGATTCACCCCGTTCATGGCTGTGCGGAATTCCTGCCACCAGGCTACATTCTTGGCTGTTGTCGCCGTACTTTTGTCCGAAAGAAGATCCTCATAAATATGCTTTGCAGCATCCAGACGGAACCCGTCGACGCCTTGTTCCAGCCAATAGGTACCGATGCTCTTCATTTCCCGGCGGACCTCAGGATTATCGAAGTTGAGATCCGGCATTCCCTCCCAGAAAGTCCCCATATAGTGGCTTCCCCGCAGAGTATGCCACGGACTGCCGCTGCCGGCAGCACTGGTTCCACTGACCGGGCGCTTCTGATCTTCGGCCCAGATATACCAGCTGCGGTATGGGCTGCCTGGATCCCTGGCTGAATCCACAAACCAGGGATGAGCCTTGGACGTATGGTTCACTACCAGATCCATAATTACCTTGATGCCCCGTTTATGTGCCTCCTTGATCAGTGTCTGCATATCTTCGAGTGTTCCATAGTCCGGGTTAATACTCCGGTAATCGGTTACATCATACCCGTGATAGCTGGGCGAGGGGTTAACCGGCATCAGCCATATTCCTCCTACACCGAGATCCTCATGGGTCCCCGGGTCGCCGTCATTCAAATAATCCAGTTTCTCCGTGATCCCCTGCAGATCACCGATACCATCCCCGTCTGAATCGTAGAAGGAGCGGACGAATATTTCATAAAATACGGTGGAAGGCTGCTCGTCTACAGCTGCCTTCGGATTAGCGCCAGGTTGTACAGCGCTGTTGTTCTGTATCCCTGCCCTTGATTGCGGTTCTGTACTGTGAATGGGGGAGGAAGGTTGTGACGATGAGACACCCGCAGCATGATTTCCGCCTGTGCTCTCAGTACTGCTGCAACCGGCCAGCAGCACCGCAGCCAGGCCAGTGATTGCTAAGGCATGCAGCATACGGGTTGTTGGCATAACTGATGAAGAACGAGACATAGGATTAAAACTCCTTTCAGGCATTCAGGATATTTTGCTTCATTAAATATGTAACTTCGTAAGCGCTTTATTGCTATATCTTATTGGAAACTCCACATTAGGTAAAACGTTTGCACAACCTTAATATGGAGAGATACATCCATAGGAGCGGTTTTGGCCAAAGAAATATTGAGTTATCGCTTTAATGCTTTGTTTTAGTCTGTTTTATTACCTGTTATGAGCATTCGATTAATCCCTATCCGGAAAATCGGCCGAAAATATATACAAATCGCTTTTTAGAACGCAGATTTTTTTGTGCAAACGATAGCAATACAGGTCTTTAACCTTTCGGCGGGCAACCGCATATGCATAGAGCAAGGGCGAAAGACCCGGGAAGAAAGGAGAATGAAGATGAATCTCAAGAAAAAACTGTCATTGTCGCTCCTGATGATTGTCACGTGTTTCGCAGTACTCGCCGGGTGTGGCGGTGATTCGGCTGTAGTGAAGGTGAAGATCGGTGAGGTTACCCGATCCGTGTTCTACGCGCCGGAGTATGTGGCGTTGTCCCAGAATTTCTTCAAGGATGAAGGGCTGGATGTCGAGCTGCAGACCATACCGGGCGGGGATAAAACGATGACGGCGCTGCTCTCCGGTGCTATAGATGTAGCGCTGGTCGGTTCGGAAACTTCGATTTATGTGTATCAGCAGGGGGCGGATGACCCTGTGATCAATTTTGCCCAGCTCACGCAGCGGGATGGAACATTCTTATTTGCACGTACACCGGATAGTGCTTTCACATGGGACAAAGTTAAAGGGTCCACTTTCCTGGGTCAAAGGCAAGGCGGCATGCCGCAAATGGCCGGCGCATTTACCCTCCTGAACAAGGGGATTGATACCGCCAGTGATCTGACGCTGATTCAGAATATTGATTTTGCCAATATTGCCGGCGCCTTTGCTTCCGGGACAGGGGATTATGTGCAGCTGTTTGAACCGCAGGCATCGATCTTCGAGAGTGAAGGAAGGGGCCAGGTTGTCGCTTCATTTGGCGTAGAGAGCGGTTATCTCCCTTATACCGTGTTCATGTCCAAGGAGAGCTACATCAGCAAAAACAAAGACACGGTGCAGAAATTCACCAATGCCATCCAGCGTGCACAATTGTGGGTGAAGGATCATAGCGCGGAAGAAATCGCTGATGCGGTTATGCCTTATTTTGATAAAACGGACCGTAATATTGTCGTCTCCGCCATCAGCCGCTATAAGGATCAGGACACCTATGCGGTAAACCCGGTAATTGATGATAAGGAATGGAACAATCTGCTTGACGTGATCAACAACGCCGGTGAGCTGAAGGAACGTGTCCCTTCGGGCAAGATTGTGGATAATACTTTTGCCGAAAAAGCGGAGAGCAGCATTAAGTAAGATGTGGATGCTTACGAAGCGAGTTTTGCTGCAGAGAAGAATCGAAGATGTGATTTTTACGCAAAACTTTTAGGAGGGCTGATATGCTTCCAGTAGTGGAGTTGAAGGAAATCACGCACGCCTATCTGGGAGACCGCGAGGCTTCGCTTGCGATCGAGGATTTCAATCTCAGCGTGGGCCAGGGTGAGTTCGTCAGCCTCGTCGGGCCCAGCGGCTGCGGCAAGACGACGCTGCTGTCGATCATTGCCGGGCTGCTGCGGCCCTCGCGGGGCGAAGTTCTGCTCAGCGGACGCTCTGCGGCTGGGCCGTCTCCTGAAGTAGGCTATATGCTGCAGCAGGATTATCTGTTTCCCTGGAGGAGCATTCAGGATAATGCACTGCTTGGCCTGGAGCTGACCGGAAGGCTGGATGAAGAGTCGCGCAGCAAAACCCTGCAGCTGCTGGCCGATATGGGGCTTGCGGGCAAGGAGCTTGCCTTTCCGGCTCAGCTCTCGGGCGGAATGCGCCAGCGAGTCGCTCTGGTGCGGACGCTGGCGACAGATCCCGGCCTGCTGCTGCTGGATGAACCGTTCTCCGCGCTGGATTACCAGATTAAGCTGCAGCTGGAGGATCTGGTCTCGGAGACGCTGATGCGCCGGGGAACAACGGCTATTCTGGTTACCCACGACCTGTCTGAGGCAATCGCTGTCAGCAGCCGGGTCATTCTGCTCCAGCGGAATCCGGGAAGGATCCGCAGGATTTTTCAGGTTCCGGAAGCCATCCGCAGTACCCCGCCGCTGTATGCGCGGGACTTGCCCGGATTCGCGGAGCTTTTTCATGAAGTGTGGAAGGAAATGGAGCTGGCAGGGAGGGAAGGCGTGTGAAGACGGAATTGCCCGCAGAAGTGGCGGCCTCCCGTGCACTTTGGCTGGAACAAAAGCATGCGGACTACAGGAAGAAGAAGCTGCGCCGCAAGACTCAGGTTCTGATCGTAAGAAGCAGTATCCTGATCCTGTTCTTTGTGCTCTGGGAAGCGGGGGCCAGGCTGGGCTGGATTGATGAACTGCTCTTCAGCTACCCGACGAAAGTGTTCCGGCAAATTTGGGATGACATGGTCAGCGGCAGTCTTTGGCCGCATCTGGGGATGACTGTAGGAGAGACAGTAGTCGGGTTTATTCTCGGAACCCTGCTTGGGACGCTGCTGGCTGTGATCATCTGGTGGTCGCCTTTTCTGTCTGCCGTACTTGATCCTTATATGGTCGTATTCAACAGTATGCCGAAGGTGGCGCTGGGTCCGATCTTCATTGTTATGTTCGGCGCCGGGTTCACCGCGATTGTGGTCACCACGTTATCCATTACGGTGATTATTACCACTCTGGTGGTGTACAACAGCTTTTGCAGTGTGGACCCGAATCTGGTTAAGGTTGTCCGTTCATTCGGCGCTTCCAGAGTACAGGAATTCAACAAGGTGATTCTTCCGGCGTCCTTCCCTACGGTGGTCTCCACGCTGAAGGTGAATGTCGGGATGTCATGGGTCGGAGTCATTGTAGGGGAATTTCTGGTGGCCAAATCGGGGCTGGGTTATCTGATTATCTATGGCTTTCAGGTGTTCAATTTCACGCTCGTCATGTCCAGTCTGCTTATTATCGCCGCGGTGGCTACAGCCATGTATCAGCTGGTTGTATATGTGGAGAAGCTGTTATTGTCGCGGAGGTAGAATAATGTAATATTGTGTCTCCCGGCAAAATCTTGTACCATGACTATATCTTTACCTGAATATTGAAGCTGAACTTTGTAGGAGAGGTATTAACATGGGATTTCGTATTATCAAAACGGCGGCTGCAACTCTGCTGTCCATTCTGCTGGCAGCCGCCGCAGGTATTCCCAATGCGCAAAGCGCGGGACTGCTGGCCATTCTCGGGGTGGAAACAACGCGCAAAAGGAGTCTCCGCACGATCACGGCACGCTTCTTCGCCTCGCTGGTGGGACTCTTTTTGGGCTGTATTCTCTTTTTCACCCTGGGCTTTCATTATTGGGTTCTTGGACTGTATGTACTGTTCGGCTTCCCGCTTATCGTCAAATCCGGCTTCAAAGAGGGGATTGTCACCAGCTCCGTTATTGTGTTCCGTGTTTTTGGACAAGCTGACATTACCGTTCACATCCTGCTGCAGCAGATTGAGCTGCTGATTATCGGCCTGGGTTCGGCCGGACTCGTCAACTTCATCTATATGCCGCAGACCGGAGACATGATTGCCGGTATCCGCAAAGAGGTGGACGGCTATTTCTCGGTTATCTTCCGGCAGATTGCCAGAACCCTGCGTGATCCCGCTTATGTATGGGACGGAAAGGAACTGATCGGAGCCGGTGAAGCGGTGCAGAAGGGTCTGACCGCGGCTTCAAGGGAGATGGAGAATCATGTGATCCATCCGGATGAAGCCTGGAATGTGTACTTCTACATGCGCAAGGAGCAGCTGGAGTCAATCCAGAATATGATGCAGCTTCTCTCTCAGGTATACCGCCAGCTGCCGCATGGTGATATGGTTGCGGAGCTGTTCGATCAGCTTAGCGGCGATGTGCTGGCCGAGGAATATACCGGCCGGACCGAGAAGCTGCTGGATGATCTGCAGCAGGAGTTTCAGCAGATGGAGCTCCCGGATTCCCGTGAGGTATTCGAGATCCGCTCCGCTATTCTGCAGTTATGCCGGGAGCTTGCGCTCTATCTCAAAATTGCCAAACGCTATAAAAGTCCGGTCGATCCGAGACCGGTGAAGGACAAGCTGCCCGCAAAGGGAAATGCTTGAGCAGGAAGGTAAATATGTCTCAGGTATTAACATTACGGTGTGAATTAACGATAAGATATATAAGCACTTAAAGTGAGCTTATCTCTATAGTTATGTTCATTTTCTGTTCGGGACAGAGAAACACATTTCAGGATAAGATTGTAGATGAGGCCGCGAAGCTTCCAATTACAGCAGCGGTTCACTCCGGTGGACGGCTGCACTGGCAGGTGAGGAACATGAACAACAGCAATGAACAATATATCGGCAAACAGCTTGCAGCCAACCTTTTTAATCATAGCGGTGTGTTTGTTCTGCCGGCGATGACCTTATTAAGCGGGGAACATATCCGGCTGATCTCCCAGCACAAGATCCTCCTGGAGCCGCATGATGTCCTTCAGGTGGACAACGCGGCATTCTATCAGCTGGCCGTGGATGACTGCACAGCAGCGATGGAGAGCATTTTTGACCAGCTCCGCTATACCAAGACCAAAAGGCTGCCGATGATAGAGCTCAGAAATGAAGTCATTCCTTTTATCCAGCAGGTAAGTGAGAAGAACGATTTCTACGGAATATTGGCTGCACTGCAGTCCAAGGATGATTATACATACAGGCATAATGTTGCGGTTGGTATTATCTCCACGCTGCTTGGCAAATGGCTGAAGCTGAAGCCGGACGAGCTAAGCATGCTGACCATCGCAGCGACTCTTCATGATATCGGCAAAATTATGATTCCGGCTGAAATTCTCACCAAACCCGGTCCGCTGAGTGAGGAAGAATATGCGCTGATGAAGAAGCATACCACCCTTGGATATGAAATGATCCGGGATACCGTGGGCACCACTCACATGCAGGCGCTTGTTGCGCTGCAGCATCATGAACGGATGGACGGCAGCGGCTACCCCTTCGGGGTACTGGGGCACCGGATTACCGATTTCAGCAAAATTGTCGCGGTGGCGGATATTTTTCATGCGATGACCTCAGACCGCTTCTACCGCACGGCCGCCCCTTTGTATGAGGTGCTCAGGCAGATGGACGATAATGTCTACGGCAAGCTGGACCCTTATATCTGCAGTGTGTTCATCAATAAGCTGATGCAATCGATGATCGGCAATGAGGTACTGCTCACAGACGGACGGATCGGCAAAATCATCATGATTCTGGCCCATGATCCGCTGCGTCCCCTGGTGAATATCGATGACGATTTCATTGATCTGAGCCGTCACAGGCAATTGGGCATTGTGCGTGTAATTCCGCAATAAGCACCGGGTGCAATATCGTAAAACGAAACAAAAGGTAGCGGTTCCCATATTTTGGGGAAGGGCTGCCTTTTGTTTTTTTCGGAAGCGGGACTCATAACTGGCTAATTTCAGCAATAAAATGAAGCAGGAGGCTTAATTAGACTCTCACGAGGGCTTACCCAAATTTATTTCTACTCTAACAATCAACAAATGCCCAGAACGTGCATACACTTGATAGTGAATGATTGTATGGAGGAGGTTCAAAGATGTCATTAAGCCATAAACGTCAAACAAGGGAGATCATTACGAAGGCAATTTGCGGCAAAGGTCGTAAGTTCTCTACCGCAACCCATACCGTGACTCCGCCACATCATCCGACTAGTATTCTGGGGGCTTGGATTATCAACCACCAGTACGAAGCGGTTGCCGCCGGGAACGGAATCGAAGTAATCGGTACTTATGATGTGAACATCTGGTACTCGTACGACAAAAACAAGCAGACCGAGGTTGCCAAGGAAACGGTCTCCTATGTGGAGCTTATTCCATTGTCGTATCTGGACCCGAGACACCGTGCTTCCACGGCACAGGTCTCTGCGGAGGCAACGCAGGAACCCAATTGTGTGGAAGCCGGGGTATCGCCGGGCGGCGGCAGTGTGACGCTCCGGGTGGAACGGGAGTTCGAGGCGGAGCTGGTGGCTGAGACCAAGGTCCGCGTGTATGTCAGCGATCAGAGTGATGATCTGGAAGACAAGGACTATGATTTTGACGGCGAGAGTTTTGATTACGATGATCTGGACCCTGACGCCCTGGATGATGAGCTGTAAGGAAGGAATACGCCGCTGCCTTTCTGTTACTGTGTTGGGTTATGATCCATTATATGATGAGAGGGCAGCGGCGTAGAGGGCGAATGCCCTCTTTTTTTTAAAATATTTTGGGGTTAGATTTCAGCATCAAAAGCCTCATCTGCGTACTGCAGAAGGGCGGGCTATCCGGTTATTAGGGATGATGCAGCTGTACGCGCGGCATGAAGAATTTCGGATGGGCGGTGGCATAAGGATGAACGAAGGGCTTAACTTATTCCTTCAGCTGGCACCGGAGCAGATTATGCGCAGACTCCGGCGCTGCGGGATTGAAGCGGACCCCGGGGCTATCGGCAGACCAGCACGGCGGAAGGATGCAAGAGAGAGTCATACATATTCCCATGGACAAGACCCCGCAAGTTACAGGCAGCACTACCGGGTGGTTATTTTCAATCTGGCTGTGCTGGAGTGCCAGCCTCTGGGTGCAGGGGCGGCTATGAATGCTGCTTTTTTGGGGCCGGTGAGAGGAGAGGGTGGTTATGGTGGAGCGGGTGCCAGAAGTAATAGTGGGGACCGCAATAGAGGAGCGGGAATTTCGGGGCATGACGAGAACAGCTATGAGGGAACGGGTGCCGGAAGTAATAGCGGGAACAGTTATGGCGGAGTGGAAATTGCGGGTCATGATGAGAACAGCTATGAGAGCACGGGTGCCGGAAGTGATAGCGGGAACAGTTATGGCGGAGCGGGTGGCGGAAGTGAGATGCGGGGGGTGGCAGGTGCTGTCCGCGTGACAGCGGTCCGGGCGCTGTACAGCCTGGGGCTGGACAGCGGCGAGGTGGAGCTGCGGGCCATGGGCGGGCGGCGTTATGTGGTGACGGGCATCACTCCGTTGATGCCGGTACCCGGTAAGCCGCTGCCTGAGCCGTACCGGGCAGCCTCGCGGGAGCTGGCCCGTTCCCTTGCCCTTGAGCAGCCAGACCGTGCCGGGCTGCTTATGGGTATGGACCCGGAGTTCCTGCTGCTCCGGGAATCCACGGGCCGCGTCGTGCCGGCGTCGCGGTACCTGCCCATGGACGGCGTCGCGGGCTGCGACGCCGGACCCCCGGGAACGCGAGGCGTGTTCCCGGTGGCTGAGCTGCGCCCTGCGCCGCGCGGGGAACCGCGCGCGCTGCTGGCGCAGCTGATGTCCGCCGCGCGCGAGGCGGACCGGCTCATCGCCGACCGCTCGCTCCGCTGGCGGGCGGGAGGCATGCCGCTGCGGGGCTGGGCCCTCGGCGGCCACCTGCACTTCAGCGGCGTGACGCTGTGCGCGCCGCTGCTGCGCGCGCTCGACAACTATCTCGCGCTGCCCATGCTGCTGCTCGAGGACATCCGGGCTGCGGCCCGGCGTCCCCGCTATGGCGTGCTCGGCGATTTCCGGCGGCAGCCGCATGGCGGCTTCGAATACCGGACGCTGCCGAGCTTCCTGGTATCCCCGGTCATCGCCAAAGGCGCGGTCTGCCTGGCTCACCTGATCGTGAGCCATTATGAAGAGCTGCCGCTGCGCCCGCTCGACCGGGAGAAGCTGCATGCCGCCTTCTACAGCGGCGACAAGCAACCGCTCCGCGAAGCCTGGCCTCCCCTGGAGGCGCAGCTTCGCGCGCTGGGCGGCTACGCAGCTGCCGCCAGCTACATAGATCCTCTGCTGCGCTCTTTAGCCGCGCAGCAGACCTGGGACGAGTCGCGTGATATCCGCGGCTTGTGGTGCGGCAGCGCACCGTCAGTCTCCGGGACGCGCCCGGCCAGGCCGGAAGATACTTTTCAATAGTGCCTGCCTATATAACAGCAGGCAGCCGCCGTTCACGATTCCCCCTCGCCTCCCGGTGCGGGGTGATTTGTGTAGTTGAACAAATTAACAAATAGAGCCCGAACAAGAATCCCAAAGCAGACAAAATATAATTCAAGCAACGATTCGGGAGAGAATCCGGGAAATTGCAATCGTTGTGGGCTAGAGCAAAACATCCATTCTTCACAAACAATTCTTTACCGGCAGAATGGAGACAACTCAGTAAGCGATGTAGACATAAATGTTGTACGTTCTACAACTTTGATTCATGGGCAGCCGGGTGTTTGTGAAGATTGTTGTATAAAATACAAGAATAATCCCGCTAATCCGCTTGGAAAAGGAGAAATCCTGCATTTTATACAACATTATTGGGTTTGGGCCGGTAGGATTAGGAGAATGTTGTATTATGTGCAGGATTATATAGCAAGTTAGCGGATCGCGGTTTTTACAACCTCTACTACATCCATTATCCTTATTGTTCCTTCTAAATCAGCAGCCCCGCGTATTCCCAAGGCCTGGGCTCCGGTTTTCTATATGTATAGCATGGACCATGTCCCGATGTCAGTGAACCCGAGCTTGTTGTAGATTAATCCCGCTTGCGGATTGTTATAGAAAAGACACAGTGACTTGCCTTCTTCCAGTACATCGGCGCTTAGACGGGCGACCACCTGCATGGCTAACCCTTGTCCCCTGTATTCCGGATGGGTCGCTACAGCAATGATCATCGCCGACATGGAGTTTTCTGCCGCAGTGGAAGCCGTTGCAACAACTTTACCCTCTTTTTCCGCGAAATAGGTGCGTCCGGTCTTGCTCTCCAGTGCTTTGTGCAGCGTTTGACGCGAGTCTGCCGAACTGCCTGAGAATTCTTCGATCAGATCCGTAAGGGAACATACCGCCTCCACATCATGGATTGTCGCACTCCAGAAACCGCCCGGGGCAGCAGCCGCAGCACGAATTTGTTCATTCATTTCCTTAAGCTCGGCGAAGAACATCTGCTTCTCGGATTTACAGTCCAGCACCTGGCGGAATTTCTCAATTACCTGTGATGAACCTGAGAGCATTTCGGCTTTCCCGCTCTTTCTTACCAGCTCCGCGAATCCTTCCACGTCAAAAGGACCCTCTGCATAGGGCAAAAAACTTCCATAGAACCGCAGCATCACCGCTTTGAACCGGCCCTCCGGTTCATCCATCTCGCCCCACAGCTCCATGAAATCCTGTTCAAACCCGAAATTCTCCACATCCCCGATGATAAACAAATTGAGTGCAGGGTCTTTGTGCAACAGCGCCATCAGCGGAATGCGGTCAGCTTCATTCAGTTTTCTTATCACGATTTTTCCTCCTTACATAAGATAGAATGTACAATCGTTTTCATAGATCATATTATAGAATATTATGGCTTGAAAATATAAATTCGTTCCAATTGGCTTAACGCCAAAGGAAAAACGCTGTATTACAGCGAGAAAAGCTGCTGCCAGCCGCCGGAAAATCTGCACACCAGGTTTTAGCAGGAGACCGGAAGAGGCTGCGGGTAACTTTGAGAGGGAAGTTTCTGCTATAATAGAGAACAGTATGAAGTAGGCATGGAGGTAGACGATGGCAAACTATACGCCGATGATTCAGCAGTATTTAAAAGTGAAGGAAGGGGCAAAAGACGCTTTCCTTTTCTTTCGTCTGGGCGATTTCTATGAAATGTTCTTTGAGGATGCCTTGCTTGCCTCGAAGGAGCTTGAGATTACACTAACAGGCCGTGATGGCGGGGTCGGCGAAAAGATTCCAATGTGCGGAGTGCCGCATCATGCTGCCGAGGGGTACATACAGCGCCTGATCGAGAAAGGCTACAAGGTCGCTATCTGCGAGCAGCTCGATGATCCTGCGGTGACCAAAGGGATGGTCCGCCGCGATATCGTCCGCGTAGTTACACCGGGCACCGTGATGGACGGCAAAATTATAACGGACAAAAGCAACAATTACCTCGTCTGTGTGACTGAGGAAGATGGCATGACGGCACTGGCTGCCTGCGATTTAACAACAGGTGAGCTGTATGTCACCTCTGTACTCTCCAGCACCGAATGGCTGCGGGATGAGATCGGCATTTATGAGCCGGCAGAGATTATCGGGGACGCGGCTCTCCTGGAGCTGCTGCGCAGTGAAGCTTCCCTGCTGGCTAAGCCAGTAGTTTATACCCCGTGGGACAAGCAGGAGGAAGGACTGGCCCGCCGCCAGTTCGGCGAAGCGGCATGGGTACGGCTGGAGAAGGAGCGCGGCCGCTGTCTGGCGCTGCTGATCTCCTATTTCAGCGAGACCCAGCGCCGGTCACTTGGGCAGCTCACCCAGATTTCGCCTTATGAGCCCGGGAATTATATGATTCTTGATCCGTTCACCCGGCGCAATCTGGAGCTGACCGAAACCGTAAGGGAGCGCTCCAAAAAAGGCTCGCTGCTCTGGCTCCTCGACCGCACCGAAACCTCGATGGGCGGGCGTCTGCTACGCCGGCGGATCGACAAGCCGCTTCTGCAGCGTGCGCCGATTGAACGCCGCCTCGAAGCCGTCGACTATTTGTATAACCAGTTTATCGTGCGTGAGGATTTGCGCGGAGCACTGAAAGAAATCTATGATCTGGAGCGGCTCGTCGGACGGATTGCCTTCGGCAGCGCTAATGGTCGGGATATGAACGCGCTGAAGCTGTCGCTGGCGCAGATTCCGGCGCTGAAGGAGATGTGCCTGACATCCGGTTCGGCCACCCTGCGGGAGATAGGCACGTCCATGGATGAGTGCGCAGAGCTCCGGGAGGATATCGAACGTGCCATTGTTGAGGATGCTCCAGTGTCTGTCCGTGACGGAGGAATTATCCGCGGCGGATATCATGAGCGGCTGGACGAGCTGCGTGAAGCCAGCAGCAGCGGCAAACGCTGGATTGCCGAGCTGGAAGCGAAGGAACGCCAGGCGACGGGCATCAAATCCCTGAAGATCGGCTATAACAAAATCTTCGGCTATTATATTGAAATTACCCGCTCCAATCTGTCTGCACTTCCGGAAGGCAGATATGAACGGAAACAGACGCTGGCCAATGCCGAGCGTTATGTTACCCCGGAGCTGAAGGAGAAGGAAGCACTGATCCTGGAGGCCCAGGACAAAATGACAGACCTGGAGTACAGCCTTTTCACCGAGCTGCGCGAGCGGATTAGCGCCCAGGTTCCCCGGCTGCAGGCGCTTGCCGAGAAGGTGGCCGAGATTGATGTGTATCAATGTCTCGCGGCGGTTAGCGCCGAGCACCGTTTTGTGAAGCCGAAGCTGTCCGACAGCTATGACCTGCGGCTCGAAGGCGGGCGACATCCGGTGGTTGAGGCAGTGCTGAAGGATTCCGCGTTTATTGCGAACGGCAGCACACTCAGCAAGGATGAGGGCAATATCCTGCTGATTACCGGACCGAATATGGCAGGTAAAAGCACGTATATGCGCCAGGTTGCACTCATCTGCATAATGGCCCAGATCGGCTGCTTCGTGCCGGCATCCAGTGCCGAGGTTCCGCTGATTGACCGTATCTTCACGCGGATCGGAGCAGCGGATGACCTGATCGGCGGCCAGAGCACCTTCATGGTGGAGATGGCCGATATTCAGGTCATGACCGAAAAGGCTACGGCCCGCAGCCTGATCATCATTGACGAGCTGGGCCGGGGGACCTCGACCAGTGAAGGTATGGCGATCGCCCAGGCGGTGATTGAATACGTGCATGATACTATCGCCTGCAAAGCACTGGTATCGACGCATTTCCATGAGCTGGCTCATCTGGAGCAGAGTCTGAGCGGACTCCGTAACTATTCCATGGCGGTGCAGGAGAGCGGGGACAAGGTCAACTTCCTGCGCAAGCTTGTGCCGGGAGCGGCGGACAGCAGCTACGGAATTTACTGTGCGAGACTGGCCGGACTGCCGGAAGGCATCATCGACCGCGCGTACGGCCTGCTTCAGAGCATCGAACAGGCATCTCCACCGGGCAGCGTGCCGCTGAACTACGGTACAGGCTATAATGACCGTCCCGGATCTGTGATTCAGGAGAACCGGGCTGTGGCTTCCATGGCTGCGGCTCATCAGGAAGCAGCTGTTTCGCTTGCTTCCCCTACGGAGGAAGAGGAGAATGAGGTTGTACAGCTCTCAATCTTTGGTGAGGACGAGCCGCGCAAGAACCGCAAAGGCGGGGTCGCAGCACCGGCAGCCAAAGAAAATCCGCTTCTGAAAGAGCTGATCTCAGCTGTACAGGGTGCGGATCTGATGAATATGACGCCGCTGCAGGCGATGGGTCTGCTTAATGAACTGAAGATGAAGGCCAGGGAGCTATAAGCCTGAGAGTATATAAGCGAGTGGGCTAATTAAGATTTTGCCGGGCTTATTCAGACATCAATATGAGTTTGCAGCTACATTATTTATAAATTGCGGGGTGAACGAATATGGCCAAGATTCATGTGCTGGACGAGCATATTGCCAACCAGATTGCTGCCGGAGAGGTAGTGGAGCGTCCTGCATCTGTTGTGAAAGAGCTTGTAGAGAACGCGATTGATGCGGGAAGCACACGTATCGAAGTCTCTGTGGAAGAGGGCGGACTGCAGAGCATCCGCGTCAAGGATAATGGCTCCGGCATAGAGCCGGAGGATTGCGAGACGGCCTTTTACCGCCATGCAACGAGCAAAATCGCCAACGGCCGTGATCTGTTCCTGATCACCAGCCTCGGGTTCCGGGGGGAAGCACTGCCGAGTATCGCGGCGGTATCGAAGCTAACCCTGCTGACTGCCAGCGGTGATGACGGGAAGGGACGGCTGCTGGAGATTGAGGGCGGGAAGCTGATCCTGAGTGAGGATGCGCCTTCCGGCCGGGGAAGTGATCTCGCCGTACGGGAATTGTTCTATAATACCCCGGCACGGCTGAAGTATATGAAGAGCATCCAGACGGAGCTAGGCCATATTTCGGATGCGATGTACCGCATGGCGCTGGCACATCCGGATATCTCATTCACCTTGCAGCATAACAGCAATCAGCTGCTGCATACGCTGGGCAACGGCGATCTGTTACAGGTTATTGCCGCCGTATACGGCACCTCCGCCGCCAAGGCGATGCTGCCGGTCGCGGCTGAGGACCCGGATTATAAGATCTCCGGTTATATCAGCCGTCCGGAATGGACGCGTTCGAACCGTAATGCCATAACGACGATTGTCGGCGGACGCTATATCCGCAGCAACGGACTGAATGCCGCGATCATGCGTGCGTATCATACGCTGCTGCCGATTAACCGTTATCCGCTGCTGGTGCTGCAGCTCGACATGCATCCGTCACTGGTCGATGTCAACGTGCATCCGGCTAAGCTGGAGGTCCGTTTCAGCAAGGAGACCGAGCTGTATGCATTCGTGGAGCAGCAGATCCGCAGCCTGCTCATGGGACAGAGTCTGATACCACGTCCAACCAAGGAACTTATCGGGGGAAAGAATAGCAGCTCCTTCATTCAGGAGCAGTTTGCCTTTTCCAAAGGGGCGGTTCCGGGAGCTCCGCAGCAAGGTGCTGAGCCAGCTAACCCTGCGGATGCTTCCGCTGGCCGCGGTCCCGGCCAAGGACTGCCTGCTGATGCTGATGCTCTGCAGGGAGGCAGCAGCCAGCCGCGCCCGGGAGGGAACAGTGCTGCTCAGTTCCCCGGCGGCGCAGCTCCGCTAACCGGCAGCAGTGCTCCGCTGTTCGGCGGTGGGGCCGCTGCCGGGGCTCCGCAGCGCTATCCAAGCGGCGGCAATTCTCTGCCGCCGCAGTCTCAGACCAGGGAGACGGCTGCAGCATACGGCGGCGGTTCCATGCCGCCTGCACCGTACGGGAACGGGACCCCAGCACAGCCGTCATCCCGTCCGCGCGACAGCTACCGCCCGCAGGCAGCTGCGGCTGAACGGGGACAAATGCCAACCGCAGAGGAGTTATACGCCCCTGCGGTTGCTCCTGCCGGAAGCGAAGACACAGGACTCCCGCAATTTCCCGAGCTGAATTATATCGGCCAGCATCACGGAACGTATATTATCGCCCAGAATGACAGCGGGCTGTATCTGATCGACCAGCACGCTGCGCATGAACGGGTGAATTATGAATTTTACTATGAGAAATTCGGCAAGCCGGAAGACGCATCGCAGGAGCTGCTGCTGCCGATCACACTGGAATTCACGCCTTCGGAGAGCAGACAGCTCAGCGAACGGCTGCACTGGTTCCAGCAGGCGGGAGTATTTCTTGAGCATTTCGGCGGACAGACTTTCCTGGTCCGTTCCTTGCCGTACTGGTTCCCGGAAGGTGACGAGAAGGCGGTCATCGAGGAGATGGCGGAGTGGGTGCTGAGCGAACGGTCTATTGACCTCGCCAAGCTGCGCGAGAAATCCTCTATTCTCTGCTCCTGCAAAGCCTCGATCAAGGCTAACCAGAAGCTCACGGAGCTGGAAGTGGAATCGCTGCTCTCCCGGCTTGCAGCCTGCCGCCAGCCTTATACCTGCCCGCATGGACGGCCGATAGTCGTCTCCTTTTCTTCCTATGATCTGGAGAAGCTGTTTAAGCGCGTGATGTAGTGGCAGTACTGTACATTTGAAGAGTGCAAGATCGGAGGCAACATGATTATAACCACGGGCTTTAACCCGATACCGGAAATTGTAGACCGGGCCAGGACTCTGGCTGAGCGCACCGGCTGTCTCTATGCGCCCCGTGCCAAGTTATCCATGGCGAAGCTTGTGGATCAATATGGGGACGAGCAGATTCTGGTTGTTCTGCAGGAGGCGGTCCGGCTGATTACGCCGGAGATGCCGCCTATGGAATTCCATCCCAGCATGGGGTTTGTCCGTGCGAAACGGATCATTAGAGGCGAATCAGACCCCCTGATTGATGCAGCGGGCATGCTGCCCGGCGACAGTGTGCTGGATTGTACGGCGGGTCTCGGGGGAGACTCGCTGCTGTTTGCCGTCACCGGAGGTGAGCATTCCCGGGTTACGGCGCTGGAGAGCTCCCTGCCGCTGTACGCGCTGCTGCTGGAAGGGATGAGCCAATATGTTTCAGGCCAGATTAAGGTGAATGAAGCCTTGCGCCGCATTAATGTCCAGCGGGGTGACCATCTGGAGTATTTGAAGGCTCAGCCGGACAACAGTGTCGATATTGTATATTTCGACCCCATGTTCCGGGTACCGCTGACGGATTCAGCGGCGATCTCACCGCTGCGTAAGTTCGCTAATCCCGCCGCGTTGTCGGCGGAGAGCGTGGCTGAGGCGGTCAGAGTTGCACGCAAGACCGTTGTGCTGAAAGAGAAGGCGCTGAGCGGGGAGTTTGCCCGCCTGGGCTTCACGGAGCTGCTGAGAGCAAGCGCCAAAACATCGTACGGGGTGATCACCATTGACAACAGAGACTAAACGCAAGGTACTCGTGCTGCTCGGTCCGACCGCCGTAGGGAAGACCAGGCTGAGTCTGGAGCTGGCCGGAGCCTTCGGCGCCGAGATCATATCCGGGGATTCCATGCAGGTCTACCGTGGTATGGATATCGGCACGGCGAAGATCACCGAAGCTGAGATGAAGGGGATTCCCCATCATCTGATTGATATTCATGATCCGCTTGATGCCTATTCCACCGCAGAATTTCAGGAGCAGGGCACCCGGCTGATCGAAGAGATCAGCAGCAGGGGCAGGCTGCCTTTTATTGTTGGCGGGACGGGACTGTATATTGAGTCCCTGTGCTACGGATTCCGCTTCTCTGAGGCGGTGGCGGATGAGGCCTTCCGCAGCGAGCAGGATGCTTACGCTGAAGAGCATGGGGCGGAAGCGCTACATGCCCGGCTGGCGGCGGTAGATCCGGCCAGTGCGGAGCGGCTGCATCCCAATGACCGGAGAAGAATTATCCGCGCGCTGGAAATCTATCATCAGACTAACATTCCGCTGTCCGACTCTCTTTCAGGGCAAAAGAAGGAGTCCCCTTATGAGTTGTGCCTCATAGGGCTGACTATGGACCGTAAAAAACTATATAAACGTATTGAAGAACGGATTGATCAGATGCTGGCGGAAGGACTTGTCGCTGAAGTTCAGGGACTGCTTGAGCGCGGCTACAGCAGAAGCCTTGTATCTATGCAGGGACTGGGCTACAAAGAGATCGCCGCCTATCTGGAGGGAGAGTCAACGCTTGAGGAAGCTGTGATCCTGCTGAAGCGCGATACCCGCCGTTTTGCCAAAAGACAGTTATCCTGGTTTCGCCACATGAAAGAAATTCAATGGATCGATGTGGAGGAGAGTCCGGACTATAATGAGATTTTCGCAATAATTCAGCATAAAATTGCGCAAACCTTTGCAAATTCAATATGACCTTTGAGGTTATACTCCATTGAATCCATTCGTTGCTGCACGAACATTGTAGGATGCTTCCAAAGCGTATTCGCGCTTTACCGGAAGCATCTTTTTACATCCCGATTCTTGCCTCTTTTTGCCTAATCTACTGATAACCGGGGGACCCAAATGTTAAAAGAGTGAACAGAGCAGCTGCGCAGAGTGACTATGCGGAAGCTCCACGCGCCACTGCTGAATTAGAGGATATTGTTGTGCCGGATATACCTGTTGAAGCGGGGCCGCAGCCGATGCTGGAGCTATGGAGATTGACCGGAAGGGCTCCGAAGATTTAATATGTAGTGGAGGGAACCATAAATATAACCATTTCAACTAAAGGGGATTGGGAGAAAAAACAACTGAAAAATCAGGGTTTATCTTTTATTAACTTTCAAAGGGTTTTATAAATGAGCTGATTTCATCCATGTGTTAACGTTTTACATACCATATCTCAGCCTGTTTTATTACATTGCTGTGCTTGCAGAATACATGGTATAATAGCAGGAAAGTTTCTCTAAGGTGTTGAATATACTTACGAACAATCTAATTGAACCATTGGGGGTACGTCATATGAACAAGTCCATTAACATCCAAGATACGTTCTTGAACCAGCTGCGCAAAGAGAATATCCCTGCTACAGTATATTTGACTAACGGTTTCCAAATCCGGGGAATTATCAAAGCCTTCGACAACTTTACGATTGTCATCGACAGCGACGGGCGCCAGCAGATGGTGTACAAGCATGCGATTTCCACGTTTACACCACAGCGCAGCGTATCGCTGATGCAGGACAATAATAACGAGATTTAAGATTTTACAGCCTTGAAGCGAAACCTTTTTGTTTATCAATCGTTTGAATAGAGAGTGCGAGAGAGCAACCTGTGAAGGTTGTTCTTTTCATTCGTGACCATAATTCATGATTTTTCCGCTAAGGGAGTCAGGAGGCAACATGTCCAGAGACCAACTAACCAGGAATGGCGGCAATAGAAACAGAGGTAGCAGTACGCCGAATTCCAAAGGGAAACCAAAGAAAAAGAAGAAATTTCTAACTAAGAAACGTGTATTATGGAGTTTGTTTTTTGCAACGGCACTGGCGATTTTTTGTGCGCTGGGCGGCTATTTGTTCATTATGCTGAACGGGCAGAAGCTGCTGGAGGAGAACCAGGGTAAATTGACGGTGAATCCGCCGACGCAGATTTTTGACCGGAATGCGAATCTGATCGGAGAGCTCGCCCTGGAGAAAAGTGATCCGGTGGAATACGAGGATCTTCCCAAGCTGCTGATCACCGCTTTTGTAGCTACCGAGGATAAAAGGTTCTTCGATCACAAAGGTGTGGATTTCTGGTCCATCGGACGGGCGGCGGTGAAGGATATTGCGGCACGCAGCATGGTTGAAGGCGGAAGCACCATCACCCAGCAGCTCGCGAAGAATATCTTCCTGACCCGGGATAAAACCTTCTTCCGCAAAGCGACAGAGGTTTCGATTGCTGTTGCGCTGGAGAATAAGCATACCAAAGAAGAAATCATCACGATGTATTTGAACCGGATACCTTTCGGGGGAACCATTTACGGCATCAAGGCCGCCTCTATCCGTTATTTCGGTGAGAGTAATTTGAACGAGCTGGAGCTGTGGCAAATCGCTACACTGGCTGCCATGCCGAAGGGGCCTTCCCGCTATAATCCGCTGCGTAATCCGGAGCTGTCCAAGGAACGCCGCGCGGTTGTGCTCCAGCTTATGTATGATCAGAAGGCGATCACAAAGGAACAGATGGATGAGGCTAAGGCTGTTGACTATAACTATACGCCTCCTGAGAGCAGCAAGCAGCGTTACCAGGCATTCATTGATTATGCTATCGACGAGGCTGAGGATAAATTCGGTCTAACGGAAGATGATCTGAATATTGGCGGTTACAAAATCTATACAACGATGGATAAGCATGCCCAGGAGACCATTGAGGATGCTTTTGCCGACAGTGATAATTTCGAGAAAAGCGTGGACGATGAGCTGGTACAGGGTTCGATGACGATCATCAACCAGGAGAACGGCAGTATTGTGGCGCTGATGGGCGGACGCAATTATGAGAAAAAAGGCTACAGCCGCGTTGACGGCAGCCGGCGTTCCCCGGGTTCAGCGTTCAAACCGCTGGTTGCCTACGCACCGGCGCTGGAATCCGGTAAATTCACGAATGATTCGAGGCTGAGCAATGAGAAGCAGTGCTTCGGCAAATATTGCCCGAACAATCTGCATGGCTATTCGACAACGATCAGCATGGCGGATGCCTTAACGAAATCAGAGAATATTCCGGCGGTATGGCTGCTGAATGAGATCGGTGTGAACACCGGCTTCCAGTTCGCCAAGAAGCTTGGCATCAATCTGAAGGATGAAGACAAGAACTTGTCGCTTGCCCTCGGCGGAATGAGTGAAGGGACCAATACACTGGAGATGGCCCAGGCCTACAGCGCATTTGCCAATGGCGGAGAGCTGCGGGATGCCTACTCCATTAAGTCGATTGCCGACAGCGATGACAAGACGGTCTATAAGGCCAATACCACCGCAGAACGGGTGATGAGCGAGGACACGGCTTATCAGATGACTGAGATGATGCAGAAGGTCGTACAGGATGGCACGGGTAAAAAAGCCAGAATTAACCGTCCGGTAGCCGGTAAGACAGGAACCACCCAGAGCGGCTACGAAGGAATCAGCTCTAACCGCGATGTCTGGTTCGTCGGTTATACACCGGAATGGACAGCCGCCGTCTGGATGGGCTATGACAAGCCGAGCAAGAAACATCTGCTCAAGAACAGCAGTCCGCTCGCGGCAGCATTCTGGGGCAAGGTCATGGAGGAAGCGCTGGAAGGCGTTCCTGCCAAATCGTTCCCGGTTCCCAAAGGCTCGGCAGAGGTTGAAGCCACACCGACACCTGAGGCGACTCCGGTTGTAACCGGTCTGCAGGCGGCTTATGATGCCTCGACCATGACGGTCAACCTGAGCTGGAATCCGGTTGAAGCTGCAGGGGTGGACTACCGCATATACCGCCGGGAAACCTCAGAAGCAGATTTTACTCAGCTCCTTAACACGAGCACTGGCAGTGTCGGGGATATAAGTGCGATGCCGGGACTGTCTTATGAATATTATGTAACAGCTTATTATCCGGAGCTTGATGTGGAAAGTGAGCCTTCGGATATCGTAACGGTATCCGTGCAGGATGAACTGCAAACGCCGGAACCTGAACCGACACTCGATCCGAACCTGCCTACGGATGACACTGGCAACGGCGGCAACTCCGGAAACGGCGGTATTCCGGGTGATGACGGCTCCGGCAACAACGGGAACGGTAATGGCAATGGTAACGGCAATGGTAACGGAAATGGTAACGGTAACGGTAACGGCAATGGAGGGAGCGGCAATAACGGCGGAACAGTAACACCTCCGCCTGAAATAACACCGCCGCCCGTGCAAAGCACACCGCTGCCTACGCCGGCTCCGGAAGCAACCGCGACTACTGGCGAACCTGTAACGGATCCCGCTACAGATCCGGGCGGCGATCCGAATGCCGGTTTTGTAGAAGGCGTTAATACTACGCAGTAGATAGCAGCGGTTTAATGAAATCCATGGAAACATTGACCCCGGCAGCCCGGGGAGCTCTGCATGTTGCAGAATTCCCGGCTGCCGGGGTTTTCTGGTGACTGGGATCACAGTGATATTTTGAGTGTCTACGCGAAATGTGTTAAGCTGAAGGCACCATTATCTGAGAGGGTTATTCATATGAAACGTAAATTCGGAGACCGGGCCAACTGGCGCCGGATTACGCGCCGCCATTTTGCCTGCCGCTATGTGGAAACCCGGGAATTCAGCGGTTACATTACACTGTATACCATTTACGGGCTGAAGGAGCCGCTGTGGAAGAGCTATGGCAGGCATACATACCGCATTGCGGACAAAGGGTATTCATGGCTGCAGTATTTTCCCAAAGACAGCCACTATATTGTGACGGCCATGTTTGACGAACGGCAGAATATTGTACAATGGTATATCGACACCTGCAAGGTTCAGGGAGTAACAGATCAAGGGGTTCCCTGGTTTGATGATTTGTACCTGGATGTTGTGGTGCTGTGGAACGGTGAAGTGTTCTTGCTGGATGAGGATGAGCTGGAGGAAGCGCTGGAACGGGATGATATAACTGACAGTGACTATAATTTAGCCTGGTCTACAGCGAATACGATACTGCGCAGTATCGATGCTCATGCCTTCCCTTATTTCTCCCTTTCACTGAAGCACCGTGCCGAATTGTTTCATCACGGAGAGTTCAGGAGGAAATAATAATGGAATGGTATGTCTATCAAAGAGGATCATCTCCCATTCGCAGAGTCACCCGGAAGCGCCACTACCGTATGAAGCGCCTGTTGTGGGCTGCACTGATTCTGCTCATCGTTGCTGGACTGATCTGGTGCGCTGTGGCATTTAGCAGAATTAACAGTGCAGAAACAACCGCGCCTATGGTGAAAGCGGATGCAGGTGTAATTCTGGGCATGTCGATGTGGGGGGATGAACCCAGTCCGGGTCTGAAGGAGCGGCTGGATTATGCGCTTGAGCTCTATCGTTCAGGAGCATTCACCCATTTTGTGGTTTCCGGAGGTCTGGATCATCCGGATTACAAGTATACTGAAGCCGAAGGAATGAAGAGGTATCTGGCGGCACACGGTGTTCCGGAGGATGTGATCTATCTGGAGAATCAGTCTACCAGCACCTATGAGAATCTTCTGTTCAGTAAGGCTGTGATGCAGCAGGAGGGCTTGTCTTCTGCAGTTATCATTACGCATGATTTCCATGGCCGCCGTGCGCTGGAGATTGCACGTGAGCTTAAGTTCACGAACCCGGAGCTTGGGGTTACGGAGTCTGAGGTCATGTCGATGTTCAAGTACAAGACACGCGAAATCCTCGCCTATACCAAATGGAAAATGCAGCAGTTATCTTTATAAATCTGCTAATTTCGGAAACTGCTAATAACACCCCCTGTACCGGAATAGACTGTTTAGAGCAAGTCAGCCCTGTATAATGAGGTGAACAAGGTGAACGGACATGTAGCGGCGGCAAGTGGACGGGATGAAGGAAGACCGTCACGGCAGATCAATATTGTGCTGAGGAATCAGGATCCGGCGCCGGTGGCCAGCTCACCCGCAGACAGTGCCAGCGGACCGGCCCCCTCCAGAAATCACAGCCACAGCGGACTGTTCCAGGAACTCAGCCGGGAACTGGACGCGTTAGTAGGTCTGGATAATATCAAAGAGCTAGTTTTTGAGATATATGCCCTGCTGCAGGTAGCGCAGATGCGCAGTGAAGCCGGACTCGCCAGCGGGGGCCAGGCCTATCATATGGTCTTCAAGGGAAATCCCGGCACAGGCAAAACAACCGTAGCGCGGATTGTTGCGAAGCTGTTCCAGCGGATGGGTGTGCTCAGCAAAGGCCATCTCATTGAAGTGGAACGGGCCGATCTGGTGGGCGAATACATCGGGCACACAGCCCAGAAGACGCGGGATCTGGTGAAAAAGGCGCTGGGCGGCATTCTGTTTATCGATGAGGCCTATAGTCTGGCCCGCGGGGGAGATAAGGATTTCGGCAAGGAGGCCATCGACACACTGGTGAAATCCATGGAGGATCACCGGAGTCAATTTGTGTTGATTCTGGCCGGTTATTCCGGAGAAATCGACTATTTTCTGATGAGCAACCCCGGTCTGCCCTCACGGTTTCCGATTCAGGTGGAATTTCCTGACTATACGACCGACCAGCTGCTGCAGATTGCCGAGCTAATGGCCAAAGAACGCGATTATATTCTGATGCCGCAGGCCATACTCAAACTTAAGCAGGCTTTACTGCTTGAAAAAACAGAAAGTCTGCATGCCTTCAGTAACGCAAGGTACGTGCGCAACAGTATTGAGAAGGCGGTGCGCTCGCAGGCAGTACGGCTGCTGAATCAGTATGAAAGCACAAGTCCCGGCAAGCAGGAGCTGATGACCCTGCGGACGGAGGATTTCAAATTGTAAGACATGAATGCATAGAGATAAGGAGCACTTAATTAATGGCAATCACCACACATGATACCCAAACAGATGTTCAGGACCGGGCAATACTCGTCAGTCTGGTCACGGACAAAATCAAACGCACGGGCATTGATCCCGAGCTTTCACTCCAGGAGCTAGTCCAGTTGGCTGAAACGGCCGGGGTGGAGGTGCTCGATGTTATCCGGCAGAATAAGGAAACCCCGGATTCCAAATGGTTCATCGGCAAGGGGAAGGTAGAAGAGCTGCGGATGGCTGCTGACGGTCTGGGTGCCAACACGGCGATCTTCGACCAGGAGCTGTCCGGCGCACAGGTGCGGAATCTGGAGGAGTCGCTGGATCTGAAAATTATTGACCGGACCCAGCTGATCCTTGATATTTTTGCCGGCCGGGCGAAGACCCGGGAAGGCATCATTCAGGTTGAGCTGGCGCAGCTCTCTTATCTGCTTCCGCGTCTGTCCGGACAAGGCAAGAATCTGTCGCGGCTCGGCGGCGGAATCGGTACAAGAGGACCGGGGGAGAGCAAGCTGGAGACCGACCGCCGCCATATACGCGACCGGATAACTGAACTGAAACGGCAGCTTGATGAGGTCATCAAGACACGTGAGCTGCACCGTGAACGCCGCCGTAAGAGCGGTGCTGTCCAGGTGGCCCTCGTTGGCTATACCAATGCCGGTAAATCGACACTGCTGAAGCAGCTTACGGATGCAGATGTGTATATTGAGAACCAGCTGTTTGCGACTCTCGACCCGACTTCACGAGTGCTGCAGCTTCCAGGGGGCAAAGAAGTTGTCCTTACAGATACTGTAGGGTTCATTCAGAACCTCCCGCATGATCTGGTAGCCTCCTTCCGGGCTACACTGGAGGAAGTGAATGAAGCGAATCTGGTGCTGCATGTCGTTGATTCCTCTTCGCCGATGCGTGAAGAGCAGATGGATGTTGTCCAGTCGATTCTGCAGGATCTGGGAGCCGCAGGAAAGCCGCAGATCGTCTTGTTCAACAAAACCGATCTGTGCCAGCCGGAGCAGCTGGAAATGCTTCCTACAGGTCCGGGATTCCTGAAGATCAGTGCTTTTAATCAGGATGACCTGACCCGGATTACGGAGATTATCAGCGATGAACTGGCTGGGGATACCCTGATCTTCCGGATTCCCGGGGACCGGGGAGACCTGTCATCACTGCTCTACCGGGTTGGAGAAGTACTTGAGCAGAATTATGACGGGAATGACGTACTCTATAATGTTCGTCTGAATAAAGAGGACTACGATAAATGGAGCTACAAGCTTGCTGAGTTCATCGAACCACAATAAGTGCAAGTCGGCTTGATAGGTACAGGCATTACAAGTCCCCGCACAGCCTCAGTTTTGCTTCGTATCATTCGGGGCAGGCGCTGCTGTGCGGGGTTTCTCGCTGAAACGGACACGTTCCTCTTGGAATCGCGTAGATGTGTTCAGCTTTGACAAGTAAAAGTAGGGTAAGGAGAGATTGAGGGGAAATGGCAGTATTTGCAGAGGATCTATTACAAGCAGCGGAAGCTGCAGAGCTAGAAATTGAAGTTGCCGTTAAGCGGCTGGATAAAATTGTAGATCATAATCAGTGGAAGGTCATTGAAGCCTTCCAGCGCCAGCATGTCAGTGATTTTCATTTTGCCGGGTCTACGGGATATGCCTACAATGACCGGGGGCGTGAGGTGCTGGATCTGGTCTATGCCGAAGTATTCGGCGCGGAGGCGGCTCTAGTACGCCCGCATTTCGCTTCAGGCACTCATACGATATCAACGGCGCTCTTCGGTGTGCTCCGTCCCGGAGACGAGCTTCTATACATTACAGGACGCCCCTACGATACACTGCATAAGGTGGTTGGCAAGCCCGGCGACGGGACAGGCTCTCTGGCGGACTTTGGCATCGGCTACCGCGAGACTGCACTGACGGCTGACGGTAAAATTGACTGGGACGAGGTTGCTATAGCCGTAAACGATAAAACTAAGGTCATAGGAATCCAGCGTTCCCGCGGTTATGATTGGCGTTCTTCCTTCACTGTTGCTGAGATCGGTGAGATGGTAGCGAAGGTGAAAACACTAAAACCTGATGTAATTGTATTCGTAGACAACTGCTACGGGGAGTTCACCGAGACTCTGGAGCCCCCGCAGGTTGGTGCTGACCTCGTTGCCGGTTCATTGATTAAGAATCCCGGCGGCGGAATTGCCGAGACAGGCGGGTATATCTGCGGCCGGGCAGATCTGGTGGAATTGGCCGCATACCGCTTGACAGCTCCCGGGATAGGCGGAGAAGTCGGTGCCATGCTGGGGACGACGCGTGGACTGTATCAGGGGCTCTTCATGGCTCCGCATACCGTAGGGCAGGCTGTGAAGGGCAGTATTTTCGCTTCCGCTGTATTCCAGCGCTGCGGGTTTACGACCAAGCCGGCCTGGGATGAGCCGCGGACGGATCTGATCCAGGCAGTAGCTTTTGACGGACCTGAGCATCTGATTGCTTTCGTGCAGGGAATTCAGCGTGCAGCGGCAGTAGATAGCCACGTTGTTCCCGAGCCATGGGATATGCCTGGTTATGAGCATCCGGTCATTATGGCGGCAGGGACGTTCATTCAGGGCGGAAGTCTGGAGCTATCTGCGGACGCGCCAATCCGGGAGCCGTACATCGGGTATATGCAGGGCGGACTAACTTACTCTCATGTAAAATACGGGGTACTAATGGCCCTGCAAAGTATGAGAGAACGCAATTTACTTTAATTAATTGTGAACGTACAATAACCGGACACTCAGCAGAGTGCTGTCCGGTTATTTGCATTGGAGGACTGAATTAGAATTTCTCAAATTTATCTACTTTCATAGAAGCCACTTCGCCGCATCTTTTGCAAATTGTCAATGTAAGCTTCGAACCAAAAGAAAAGTAGTTATTTACAGGCCTTACATTAGCGTAGCCCTCCAGTTTTCCTTCAGCAAAAGTGTTATTTCCGCAAGCTTTACAAATGAGATTATTCTGGTTCATAGAAGTCACCTCGTAGTAGTTTTATACTATATCTACGTAGTTTGAGGAGAAGCGTTCCCCTATGCTCAAAATGAAGAGGAGATGAAGTCTATGCTGAATGAAGCGGCAGCTATAGAATATTTAACACAACAAAAAAATGTGAGCAAAGCTCCCGTTGTAGTGATGATGTGCGGTGTGGCTGGCTCGGGGAAAACGACCTTTGCGCTGAAGCTGGAGAAAGCGGGGTTCGTCCGGCTCTCGATCGATGAGGATATTTGGAGTACACATGGCCGTTTTGGTGTAGATTATCCGGAACAGGCTTATGAATCTTTTAAGGAACTGTCGGAAATCAAGCTGCGGGGGGAGCTGGTGAAGCTAATTCAGGATAACCGTCATGTTGTTATTGATTTCAGCTTTTGGCAGCGGCAGAAGCGGGCTGAATATAAGCAGCTGATTAAGCATCTTGGAGGCGAGTGGGCGCTGATACATTTAAAAGTCCATCCGGACGATTTGCGTCAAAGGCTTCTCATCCGGAGCGGGCGTTTTGATGCTAATGCGGCTTTTCCAATCACGGAAGAGATTCTGACCCGGTTTTTGAGCGGATTTGAGAGCCCGGCGGGAGAAGGGGAGCTGGTGATTGAACCTTAGCCGGTTACATTTTCTTTTGAAAAAGGAGTTCCTGAAAAGTTGAAATCGTTCATTGTGCAGGTATGAGTGAAGG
Organism: Paenibacillus phytohabitans; assembly: GCF_013141775.1. Taxonomy (GTDB): domain Bacteria; phylum Bacillota; class Bacilli; order Paenibacillales; family Paenibacillaceae; genus Paenibacillus_AQ; species Paenibacillus_AQ phytohabitans. The sequence continues at coordinate 171,602 of NZ_WHOB01000016.1, read as the reverse complement.
TGTTTTGCAGTACGGTACTTTTGCTTGAGGATTGATCTATGTGATATACTGCGGGAAGCCAGGTCCCATGTAGCTGACACTTTGTTCACTTAATCTCTCATTGGCTTAAAGAAATCTTGTGAGAAAAACTCACATACTATTGACACGCCATATAAGGAAATGTACAATGAGATGAGAAAAAGATCATTGGAAGGTTGGATGAGTCATGGGTGATGAAATCCGCAGAAATATGGCATTATTCCCTATAGGAATCGTAATGAAGTTAACCGATCTATCTGCCAGACAAATTCGTTATTATGAACAGCACAGCCTGATCGTACCCGCGCGCACATCCGGCAACCAGCGTTTGTTCTCCTTTAATGATGTTGAACGTCTGCTAGAGATCAAGGCATTGATTGAGAAGGGTGTTAATATTGCCGGCATTAAGCAGGTGATGAATCCTGTCTCGAAGGAATCCGAAGAAGCTACAGTCATTACCCCTGATACAGAGGTTCGGCGTAGAGAGTTATCCGATTCACAGCTTCACCGTCTGCTTAAGCAGGAACTGGTTTCCGGTAAAAGACCGGGACAAGTGTCTCTAATCCAAGGCGAGCTATCCCGGTTTTTTAATAAATAACATAGAGATTTTGAAAGGGAGAGGGTAAAGTGAGCTTTTCTAAAGAGGATATTCTGCGTATTGCCAAGGACGAGAACGTCCGGTTTATTCGCCTGCAATTTACCGATCTGCTCGGAACAATCAAAAATGTGGAAATTCCCGTAAGTCAGCTGGAAAAGGCACTCGACAACAAAATGATGTTCGACGGTTCCTCCATCGAAGGTTATGTCCGGATCGAAGAATCCGATATGTACCTGTATCCGGATCTTAGCACTTGGGTGATTTTCCCTTGGGTGACGGATAGTCGTGTTGCACGTCTGATTTGTGATGTGTATATGCCAGACGGAACACCGTTTGCCGGAGATCCGCGCGGTATCCTCAAACGTTGTCTGCTCGAAGCTGAGGAAATGGGCTTCACTGCTATGAACGTTGGACCTGAACCTGAATTCTTCCTGTTCAGAACAGATGAGAAGGGTAACCCGACCACTGAACTGAACGATCAGGGCGGATATTTCGATTTGGCGCCGATGGATCTTGGGGAGAACTGCCGCCGCGAAATCGTATTGACGCTTGAAGAAATGGGCTTTGAAGTGGAAGCCTCCCACCATGAAGTGGCTTCCGGCCAGCATGAAATTGACTTCAAATACGCCGATGCTATTAAGGCAGCGGACCAGATTCAAACCTTCAAGCTTGTCGTGAAGACGGTAGCCCGTCAGCACGGCCTGCATGCTACTTTTATGCCTAAGCCGCTATTTGGCATGAACGGATCCGGTATGCACGCACACCAATCCTTGTTCAAAGGCAACGAGAACATGTTCTATGACGAGAGTGACACACTGGGTCTGAGCAAAACTGCCCGTTATTACATGGCGGGGATTCTGAAGCACGCACGTGCTTTTGCTGCGATCACAAACCCGACTGTCAACTCATACAAACGTCTGGTGCCTGGTTATGAAGCTCCTTGCTACGTGGCCTGGTCTGCGAGCAACCGCAGCCCAATGATCCGTATTCCGGCTTCCAGAGGGCTTAGCACACGCGTTGAAGTCCGCAACCCGGACCCGGCAGCTAACCCTTACCTTGCACTTGCTGTAATGTTGAAGGCAGGTCTGGACGGAATCAAACGCCAGCTTGATCTTCCGGCTCCAATCGACCGTAACATCTATGTGATGTCTGAGGAAGAGCGGATTGAAGAAGGCATCCCAAGCTTGCCGTCCGATCTGAAGGAAGCCCTGAACGAAATGATCCGCAGCCATGTTATTACCGAAGCTCTGGGTGAACATGCGCTGGCCCACTTCTACGAACTTAAAGAAATTGAATGGGATATTTACCGCACCCAGGTTCACGAATGGGAAAGAGATCAGTACATGACGCTTTACTAGGATACAGCAGCCCTTGGCGCTCTAAGCGTCGGGGGCTTTTTTTTTGGCGTGGGGGGAGTGGTTATAAAAAAAAGAACCTTTAAAAAGGTCCTTAGCGGGAAATCTCAGACAACTGTTTGGTATGGGCCTCTAACAACTCGACGACAATCATTTGCCCCGTGACGCCAAAATTCCTTAAGCAACGCAATTCAGCCAATGAAGCTTTCATCAAATCACCCACGGTGATGTAATTGCTCTCATATAACGAATTAAGAATACGAGAAATGCTTTTAGGGTTTCTGGTCGATCTCTGTCTTAAAGTGTGAATAGGTCGCGGATATAATCTACGGTCAATTTCAATGTAAGACATGAGGGGAAGAATATCTCTAGTGGACAATCTCTTGATGTCTCCCTTCATATATCTGGTAATTATTATAAATATATGAGAAAATATTTCAACCCTTTATTTACAAAATACACATAAAATACAAAAAAATATTATCTAGGATAATAGATACTTAATAGATCCATTAAATTTAAAGCGACTCGCCGGAATAATGGCTGACGGGTTATTTTATCTACATCCCAATGGTTTGCCGGATGGTTTATTTTACATAATGTACCATGTCCTATATACTGGATCATATACACACTAAAGGAACCTTTTGCAGGTAGCTTACAATGGTGATCGCTTTTATGACTAAAGCAAGGCTGAAGTGAAGCATGTGTTTAGAGGGCTTGGGCTTGGGATCTATTGCTGTTACAGCTGATACTGTCCGTGGTCGTTGCGGTGCGGTATTTCCTTGTTAATAAATAAGATACATAGGGGTATGAAATGAGAAATAAATATGTAAGTATCATTGCAATGATCCTATTATTAACGCTAATTTGTTCTCAGGCTGGAGCTGCAGAAGGGGCCGGCATGTCAACTGAAACCAGGGAACGGATTATAGAGCAATATGGGCTGGATTCACCGGTAGCAGGTAGTCCGGACTGGAGCGGAATGGATGTTGGGATAAGCGGGCCGGTTGATGTGCTGGTTATAATCTGCAGGTTTATTGTGAGTCCGTTAGTGTTCGCGATTCAAGAAATATTCTAGCTGGAGGGAATAAGCATGAACCCGCGATATGATGCAACGCAGCCAGAACACAAAGTCCGCAAGAAAACAGCGGCAAAACTGTCTTTTGTAATTATAGTAGTACTAGTTTTACTAGCCGTTATGAATCCGGGCAAAGAGGACTTTGGAGAATATGCTGTGAATCATCTGGAGGAAACACTGGGGGTAGAGCTAGCTGGAGGAATTACCAGTCTGGTCGCTCAGCCTATGGTCGAATCGTTTACAATCCGGGAAAATTACATTCTGTTCTCCACCTTCAGCATACCTGATATTCAAGACGGTAAGACATTTATCGGTGATATTAAGGCAAAGCGCAAATACCTTGGGCTGTTTAAAATCATTTTCATCAAGCTCTAAACTCTAAATAGGGTATACATTTTGTTCCAGAACCCGGTATAATTAAACTGATTTGTGTGCTCTATGAATCCTTATCATTCTTGCTTGTGCACTGAGGAGGAAAGATGTTGAATACTGCGTATAAAGTTCTTTCAAGTGATGCTGATATATTCGCGGCGGCACTTGCCCAGGTGAAGGTCTATGTCGTTCAGCTGATCGAGGGTAAACCTCATGTTATAGCTGATTACGCCGGACCTGTACAGAAATGGACGCCGGAGTATGTATTGCTGGCCGGAATGACCTATAGACGTGACGAATTTGAGTTCCGGGTAAGGCTGCCCAAGAAGTAAAAGCAGGTAAACGCTTCGGGGTAACGAATTAGTAGCTGAGGAGGTGGTCGCAAGTGAGTAAAGTTATTTTTGAGCTTCAGTATGTGAATGGGCAAATTGAAGAGCTAGAATCTGTGTTTGAATCGGCGGCAGAAGCCAGAACCTATCTGACATCCGGTGGGTTGACAGGCTGGATTCCGGCAGGAGGCAAGTATCTTAATCCTGTAAATATTATCTCCATCAAGGTCAAAGAAAGCTAATTATAATATTACTGCCAAATCACACAGTCTCCGAAGCCAATCTTTGCATTTCTTATACTATAAAACGTAGAAGAGGTGTAATGATGACGCAAAGAGAACGAAACAGAATCCGCAGAGCAATTAATGCACTGCTCGCACAAAGAGCAATCCTGCTGGAAAGACTTGAGGAAATTAATGAGAACCTGCGCAGATTTCCAAGCGGTTCACGTGCCAGAAGAGAATTGCTGGCTGCAAGAGCATCCATCCGTGAAGCGATTCGTTTAAACACTATTGCTATCCGGTTGTTGCGCAGCGTGTTGTAGTCAGTAGGCAAAGGATATGAATCCACTCAAAGACATCCTTCCGGGATGTCTTTTTTACTTGCGATTGAGAGTGTGGAAAGGCCGGAGTATAATTGAACGATGAGGAGTATAAGGTTTGAGGCACGTTACATATCAGGATAACATGGTGAACAAGCTGCACAAGAGCTTGATACAGGAAGGTGTGAAGAATGGACGATCAATTACGCCAGCGTTTGGGACTGCCGGAATTACAGGATAGTACACTGTTGGTTAACGCAGATCCGGTGATGGAAGAAAGTTCTAAATGGGATGCAGCCGGAACCACCGTGCTGAATGTCTCCAGAGAAGATGTGGAGAAGGGGCGGCTCGAGAGTTATTTGCGTGAATTTAAGAAATATGAGAAGAAGCGGCTACGGGGCAAAATCATAATTATATTCAATGGGTATGAGCAGGATCGCCGGGAAGTCTATCAGGTACGGGAGATTACGAACTGGGTTGACCGTCTGCTCAAGAATGTGCCTCATCTGTTCTATTTCCTCAGCAGAGACAATTACGCGATGCGGATTGCGTTCTTTTGTCTGTCTGAGGTGGTGGGCCGCTCCGGGATGGAAGTGTCCATCACTAAAGAACAGGGACGCAGGCTGATCGAGAAAGTTACCAAGAGTGCATTGGTCTACGCCAAAAAAAGCAAAGACTCACCTGCGGAACAGTGGAGTCTGGCTGAAAGCATTCTGGACGAGCTTGGTTATGAGCAAACTGTGCAATAATGCTGTAAAGAACCCCTTTGGCGAAAACCCGTCAGAGGGGTTCTTGCGTTCAATATAGGGATTTATAGGCGGCTGCATGACTGCGGCTACTCCCTGATGGTTACACGGGTGCCAATGGGAATGATGGCAGCCAATGCGACCACGTCCTGGTTATACATGCGGATACAGCCGTGGGATACCATGTGGCCGATGGAAGAAGGGTCATTGGTTCCATGAATTCCATAATGCGGCTTGGACAGGCCCATCCAGAAGGCTCCGAACGGTCCGCCCGGGTTGGGCTGCTTGTTAATGATCGTGTACTCACCTACCGGCGAGACGGTCAGCATCCGGCCAATACCAACAGGAAATCCCCTGGTTACGGTGTCATTATCAAGCAGATAAAGTATGCGCTGTGAAAGGTCGACAATAATTCGATAGTTGGGCATGGGATCAGCACTCCTTTGTAACAGGATATGTGCGGATCGCTAAAGCGGTTCGGAGTAAAAAATGCCAAAAAACCAACATAGGAACAAATGTTCCTGTGTTGGTTTTTTGGCATTTTGGGCAAGCGTAACAGGATCTAAAAAGGAAAAAGGCTGCTTCGCGTGATGCGGAGCAGCCTGATTATGGAGGAGAAAGATTAATGAATATCGCGGAATAATCCAATGACTCTGCCCAAAATAGTAACGCGGTTAAGGCGGAGAGGCTCGTAAGCCGGGTTCTCCGGCTGCAGCCGGATATGATCACGTTCTTTGTAAAAGGTCTTAACGGTTGCTTCATCTTCTTCGGTCATCGCAACAACGATGTCACCATTATCTGCGGTTTGCTGTTGGCGGACAATAACATAATCGCCGTTCATAATACCGGCATCAACCATGCTGTCGCCGAGTACAGAAAGCATGAATACCTTGTTATCCCCTACGTAATGAGTAGGAAGCGGGAAGTAATCCTCAATATTCTCTGTAGCGGTAATAGGAACACCAGCAGTAACCTTGCCAATTACAGGGATACGGGTAACCGTCTGGACGAATTGATGTACATTCTCTGAATCTTCCTGTCCGAGCAATTCAATTGCACGCGGTTTCGTAGGATCGCGCCGGATCAGGCCTTTCTTCTCAAGCCGGTCCAGATGACCGTGCACTGTAGAACTGGAGGCCAGGCCAACAGCTTCACCAATTTCCCGTACGGACGGAGGATAACCCTTGCTGCGGACTTCGTTACGTATAAATTCCAGGATCGCCAGCTGGCGACTCGAAATCTTTGACATCGGAATCAACCCCATATACTATGTTTGGGAAAATTATAACATAGAACTGCCGTTCGTACAAACATAAGTTCTAAATTGTGAGAATTATAGCCCGAAAAATAAAGGGAACAGTTGTTCGAAAAAACTATTGATCAAAACACATGTTCGTGTTATATTATTTTCGAAAGTAAGAACAAGTGTTTGGAGGACGATATTTATGTTAAAATACAGTACCTACAATAGTATCTACAATGAGGATATCAAGGTGTCCGCTCCCGGTAATCCATTACCCCATAATCCATTGGCACAATTCAGAGACAAGACCCTTCGCTTGCTGTCTGTACTTACTTCAATATTCCGCCAGGTCAGCTTCATCAAGATATCTCTGATACTATTACTCACGATCTCCGGATTTACAGTAGTCGGCAATGTGTTCGCTGGTTCTGTCACTTTAATGAAGCCTGAGAAACGGATCGTAGTTGAACGCGGAGACACCTTGTGGAGCATTGCCCTCAAGAATAAACCGGATGACATGAGGACTGCTGTATATATAGAAGGGATCAAGAAGTCAAATGGTCTGAAGGACAGCGGAATTAAGGCAGGAGATATACTGTCCGTGCCGGTATATTAACCGATAGAAGCATACTGGTGTTCGACTAAGAGAGCTTTCAGGGGGTAGACCTTGACAAGCTCTTTTTCTCATGGCAAAGTTAGAATGAATTTATAGGGGAGGGGAAAGTATTGAATATTGACGAATTGGTCGCACGGATCAATGAATTGGCACGCAAACATAAGGAAAGCGGCCTGAATGAGGAAGAATTGGCAGAACGCGCCAAACTCCGCGAGATTTATCTGGGCAATATCCGCAGCAATTTCCGGGCCCAGCTTGATACCATTGAGATTGTGGATAATCCGGAGCATGAAGAAGGCAACAACGGACAGAAAGCTTAGTCTGCGGCCTTTTCATAGATAATACAGGATGACTAGGGGGAACTAACATGGCCCGTTCTTGGGAAAGAATGGTTCAACGCAACACCAAGCAAATCAATCAGCAAAGAAAGAAGCAGGGAAAAGAGACGATATATGGGGCGAGCTCTAAAGCTGCTGCAAAGAGCACCGATATTTTCAAAGGCCGGAATATTGTATTCCCTGTCGTATTGCTGTTGCTTGGCATTATGTTCTGGGTAGTCGGTTCCATTGATGAAGCGAAAGGAAGCGGAATACTGGCCAACTGGCTGGGGGTAGTACTGTACTTCCTGCTTGCCGCGCTGCTATTCTTCCGCCGTCCGTTCCTTAAGGTGGAACGCGCCCGTCTGTCTACTATTAAATACAACCGTGAACGCTTTTTGCCAGCAGCTGAAATCGAGAAGATTACCTTGTCGCGCAGTGTAGTTACCATTAAGTATAAAGGCAAGCGCAAGCAGTGGATTTTCTCCAAGCTGATCAACCGGTATGATACCGCCGCTATGGCTGCACGCCTGGATCAATTCGGCAAGAACAACAACATTGAAGTAGTGCACGAATAGTAAGATAGACCAGCATAGGGAGTGGGAGAACGAAATGCCGATTACCGCCGTACTATTTGACCTTGACGATACACTGCTATGGGATGATCGAAGTGTGGAAGAAGCATTCCGCTACGCCTCTGAGGCTGCAGGGGATTCTGTTGATCCGCAGGAGCTTGAACAGGCGGTGCGCAGAGAAGCGCGTGCGCTTTATGAGTCTTACGAGACTTTTCCGTTCACGAAGCTGATCGGGATTAATCCTTTTGAGGCACTATGGGCTAACTTCACAGCTGGAGACCAGCCGGAATTCCGGCAGCTGGAACAGCTTGCTCCGGCCTACCGCACCGAATCCTGGCGCCGCGGACTTGCCTCTCTTGGAGTGGACGATGAAGCGCTGGCGGCACGCCTCGCGGCCAAGTTCGCCTCTGAGCGCCGCAGCCGTCCTTATATATATGAAGAGACGCTTCAGGTGCTGGATGAGCTGCGCGGCAAGGTGAAGCTGCTGCTGTTGACGAATGGCTGTCCTGCACTCCAGCAGGAGAAGCTTGATGGTGTGCCTGAGCTTATTCCTTATTTTGACCATATTGTCATTTCTGGAAGCTTCGGTAAAGGAAAACCGGACAAGACAATCTTCGAGCATGCCCTCGGACTGCTGGATATTACGCCTGAGCAGGGGGTCATGGTCGGAGATAAGCTTACGACTGATATTCTCGGAGGATTGGCCGCAGGTCTAACGACGGTCTGGATCAACCGGACAGCCAAGACTCCTGACCCGGACATTACTCCGGATTATCAGATCAGCCATCTTTCGGAGCTTCTGCCATTGGTACACTCCCTATAACTGAATTAGATGAAGCCGGTATCCTTATAGGATATTGGCTTTTTTGATATCCCTGCGAGGATCTGGACGAATGTAGTTCATGTATATGACTATTCTCATGTGATAGGGCGGTTAACGAAGCTTATTTCCGACAAGTTGAATAAAATGTGTATAATAAGGAAGAAAGCAATCTGACTTTTGCTGTTAACATGAAGATGAATCTATCGATGAACCGGGAGGGCTCCAGATGATTAAGCCAAAGGTACTTAGAGGTCTCATTTGCATTGTCATGGGTATGACGCTTGCCGGCTGTTCAGGGAATGATGAAGAGGATATGTATATGCATGCAGCTGCTGATTCCTCAATGGTGCCTATCAAGGTAGAGCTAAGCTGGAGTCCGGAAGAAGTATCCGTTAACGACAAGGTGATTTTTAAAGCTGTTATTAGTCAGGACGGAGAAGTTGTTGAGGACGCCAAAGAAGTGATTTTCGAAATTGTAGATAGTGCAGAGCCAGGCAAGAGCACTCAGCTGAAAGGGGCAAGTGACGGAGAGGGAGCTTATATAAGTGAACGTGCATTTGAGCAAGCCGGCAGCTATACGGTCACTTCCCATGTGACTGCCCGGACGCAGCACTCTATGCCGTCTAAAGAACTCACGGTACAGCCATGATGAGTTTGTGAGCTGTAGCTATACTGTCAATACAAATAATGCAGGGTGGAAAGGAAGGCTTTCCGAATTCCCTTTATTCTGCTAAACTTACTCTAATGTTTTACTGGGGGGATTGAAAGTGGCCAAATTCACACTTGCAGAAAGCTTGCAGCAACGCATACTGATACTAGACGGAGCCATGGGCACGATGATTCAACAGGTGCCGCTTACCGGCGATGATTTCGGCGGGGATGACCTGGATGGCTGTAATGAAATGCTGGTGCTTACCCGGCCGGAGGTAATTCAGGATATTCATGAGAAATACCTGGAAGCCGGCGCGGATCTGATTGAGACTAACACATTCGGCGCCACCTCTGTGGTGCTTGCAGAATATGATATCCCGCAGCGGGCCCGGGAGATTAACCTGGAGGCTGCCAGACTGGCGCGTAATGCCGCAGATAAATATGATACACCTGATCGCCCGCGGTACGTAATAGGGGCCATGGGGCCGACCACGAAGACGCTCTCCGTAACAGGGGGAGTCACGTTCCAGGAGCTGGTGGACAGCTATGAAGAGCAGGCAGTCGCGTTGATTGACGGCAAAGTAGATGCCCTGCTGCTGGAGACTTCCCAGGACACGCTGAATGTGAAGGCCGGAAGTATAGGTATCCACAATGCCTTCGAGACAAGCGGAATTACACTGCCGGTGATGATCTCGGGTACCATTGAACCGATGGGGACTACGCTTGCGGGGCAGAACATCGAGGCCTTCTACATTTCGCTGGAGCATCTTAAGCCGATCTCTGTCGGATTAAACTGTGCGACCGGACCGGAATTCATGCGCGATCATATCCGTTCGCTGTCGGCCATTTCTTCGGCAGCGGTAAGCTGCTATCCGAATGCCGGGCTCCCGGACGAGAACGGCAACTACCATGAATCTCCGGATTCACTTGCCCGTAAGCTGGCCGGCTTCGCCGAGAAGGGCTGGCTGAACATTGCCGGAGGCTGCTGCGGCACAACCCCTGATCATATCCGGGCGATGGCCGAAGCCCTGTCGGCATATCCGCCGCGCGGGCTGGATGGCATTCATCCGCCGGCACTCTCCGGCATAGAGCCTGTGTACATTGAGAGCGATAACCGTCCTTACATGGTCGGTGAACGGACCAACGTGCTGGGATCGCGGAAGTTCAAGCGGCTGATCGTTGAAGGCAAATATGAGGAAGCTTCAGAGATTGCCCGCGCACAGGTGAAGAGCGGAGCGCAGGTCATTGACGTCTGCGTGCAGGACCCTGACCGTGATGAGACGGAGGATATCAAACGCTTCCTCGAGCTGGTAGTGAAGAAAGTCAAAGTCCCGCTGATGATCGATACCACCGATCCGAAGGTGATTGATCTGGCCCTGCAATATTGCCAGGGTAAGGCGATTATTAACTCCATTAACCTTGAAGATGGTGAAGAGAAATTCGAGCTTGTGACTCCGCTGATTCATAAATACGGGGCTGCGATCGTTGTGGGCACAATTGATGAAACCGGGCAGGCGATCCTGGCTAAGGACAAGCTGGAGGTTGCCAGACGTTCATACGATCTGCTGGTGAACAAATACGGGCTGGCCGCTGAAGATCTGATCTTTGATACCCTTGTATTCCCTGTCGGAACTGGGGACGAGCAATATATCGGTTCTGCAAAAGAGACGATTGACGGTATCCGCCTGATCAAGGAAGCTTTGCCTACCGTTCATACGATTCTGGGCATAAGCAATGTATCGTTTGGACTGCCGGAAGCGGGCCGTGAAGTGCTGAACTCGGTATTTCTCTATGAGTGCACCAAAGCCGGGCTGGATTATGCGATTGTGAATACCGAAAAGGTGGAGCGTTATGCCTCCATTCCGGAAGAAGAACGCAAGCTTGCCGAACAGCTGATTTATAATACGAATGACGATACTTTGTCTGCGTTCGTAGCGGCTTTCCGGGAGAAGAAGGTCGAGAAGAAGGAGAAGATCTCCAATCTCTCGCTGGAAGAACGTCTCGCCTCGTATGTCGTTGAGGGAACCAAGGAAGGACTCATTCCAGACCTGGACGAAGCACTGAAGTTATCCGGTCCGCTTGAGATTATTAATGGTCCGCTGATGGCGGGGATGTCGGAAGTCGGCAGATTGTTCAACAACAATGAATTGATTGTCGCTGAAGTGCTGCAAAGCGCTGAAGTGATGAAGGCCTCGGTCGGTCATCTGGAGCAGTTTATGAAGAAGGATGAGACCTCGGTTAAAGGAAGAATTATGCTCGCAACCGTTAAGGGCGATGTGCATGATATCGGCAAAAACCTTGTGGAGATTATCCTCTCCAATAATGGTTACGAGATCGTCAATCTGGGTATAAAGGTTCCGCCAGAGAATATAATTGAAGCCTTCCGCAAGGAAAAAGCTGACGCCATCGGATTATCCGGCCTCCTGGTGAAGTCGGCGCAGCAGATGGTACTGACGGCGCAGGATCTGCGCGCTGCCGGTATCGATGTGCCGATTATGGTCGGCGGTGCGGCATTAACCCGCAAGTTCACCAAGACCCGTATCCGCCCTGAATATGACGGCCTGGTCCTATACGCCAAGGATGCCATGGACGGCCTGGATATCGCCAACCGGCTGATGAATCCGCTGGAGCGGGGCAAGATTGAGGAAGAGGTACGCCAAGAGGCAGAGGCTGCCGTTGCTGTAGCTCCTCAGCAGCCGCTTCCCGAGCTGACGCGTGCCGTCCGCTCCAAAATTTCAGCCGATGCCCCTGTGTTTACCCCGCCGGATCTGGAGCGTCATGTCCTGCGCAATTATCCGCTTGGACATATTATTCCTTATGTGAACATGCAGATGCTGCTCGGTCATCATCTGGGGCTGCGTGGTTCCGTGGAAGCGCAGCTGGCAGCGGGAGATGCGCGTACAGTGGAATTGAAAGAAACCGTAGACGATATTCTGCATCAGGCGATGCTGGAAGGTACCATTGTTCCACATGCCATGTATCAGTTCTTCCCGGCCCAGTCGAGCGGGAATGATATCCTGATCTATGACCCGCAGAATCCTGCCAATGTGCTGCATACCTTCACCTTCCCGCGGCAGAACGTTGAGCCGTATCTCTGCCTTGCCGACTTCCTGAAGCCGGTGGACAGCGGGGTTATGGATTACGTCGGGTTCCTGGTAGTAACCGCCGGCCATGGTGTACGTGAATTGTCCACGGAGCTTAAGGACCGGGGAGATTATCTCCGTTCCCATGCCCTGCAGGCAGTAGCGTTGGAGGTGGCAGAAGGCCTGGCTGAACGCGTTCACCATATGATGCGGGATACCTGGGGGTTCCCGGATCCGGCGGATATGACGATGAAGCAGAGACACGGGGCGCGTTATCAGGGAATCCGTGTATCCTTTGGCTACCCGGCTTGCCCGGATCTGGAGGATCAAGGGCCGTTATTCAAGCTGCTGTCTCCGGAGGATATCGGAGTTCACCTTACCGAAGGCTTCATGATGGAGCCGGAGGCTTCGGTATCGGCTATGGTATTTGCACATCCTGAAGCACAGTATTTCAATGTGGAGAAGCTGTAAAGTGCCCTGATTAATCATCACCCGTCAGAAGGGCCTGTGCCCGTCATAGCGGAACCTCCCGTCACCGGGAGGTTTTTTGCTGGAAATATAAGAATTTTATATGTAACGTATCCAGCTGATTCTACTTGAAAGATGCTTTCAGCGCCAAAACAGAGTAGAATTCTTTTCATAAGAACCGGCATGATAAAAATAAGATGAGAAGTACGAGAGAAGAGAGGAGGGGCATAATGGAAATTTATTTCTTGGGAACAAATGCCGGGGTACCGACACTGCAGCGGAATGTAACCTCAATCGCCCTCAGGCTGCTTGAAGAACGGCGCACGTTCTGGATGTTCGATTGCGGAGAAGGGACGCAGCATCAGGTTCTCCGTTCACCGCTGCGGCTGGGCAAGCTGGAGAAGCTGTTTATCACCCATTTGCATGGTGACCACTTGTTCGGCCTTCCGGGGCTGCTGTCGAGCCGTGGCTATCAGGGTGGTACATCACCGCTTACAGTGTATGGACCTCCGGGGATCAAAGCTTATCTGGATATTTCACTGTCTGCAAGCCAGTCGCGAATCCCCTACAAGCTTGAGATTATCGAGCACAGCGGCGGGCTGGTGTTTGAGGATGATACGTTCAAGGTTGAGGCGGGACTGCTGGAGCATAGAATTGACAGCTATGGGTACCGGGTAACGGAGAAAGACAGTCCGGGCAACCTCGATGCAGAGCTGCTTAAGAGTTACGGGCTGAAGCCCGGGCCGCTGTATGGCAAGCTGAAGAGAGGCCAAGATATCACAACTGAAGACGGGACTGTAATCCGGGCAGCGGATGTGATCCATGCGCCGAAACGCGGCCGCATTGTTACTATTCTGGGCGATACCCGTCCTTGCGAGGGAACACTGCCGCTGTCACAGGATGCTGATCTGATCATTCATGAGGCTACCTTTGCTCATGACCTGGCCGATATGGCCTATCAGTATCATCACAGTACAGCCCGGCAAGCCGCGGAGCTGGCACGTGAGGCAGGCGGGCGTGAACTGCTGCTGACCCACTTCAGCTCGCGGTACAGCTCACAGGAGGAGCTGATTCCACTGCTGGAAGAGGCGCAGGCCATCTTCCCGAATACACTGCTGGCGGAGGAATTCTGCACCTTCCCGGTCCACCGGAGAGCCGCGGGAAATGCCCCCGGGGAATGAATTATTTTCCGGGAAAGCGCAGGAAATGACAGGGCTGTGCCATAAAAAGCCTGCTGGTACTGCGGTTCGCTATCGTTCGACGAAGTATGTTAAATTTTAAATAGTTGGAGAGCTTTAAGCGTACGAAGCAGTAGAGAAATTGGCGAAACGGAGTAGCGGAAAAGTTAGGATGCCATCAAAAAACTCAATAACAGTGGGCTATAGCGGGAAAGGGGTAGAAAATTGCGAAGATAATTTATAGCATTAACTATTAATGTGATGAATTAAATAAACGGGACTCAAACAGGGGGTATTATGAACAATATAGGTGGTTTGTTAATTGATCTGGACGGAACCTTGTATCACGGCGGCCGGATGATTCCGGATGCAGATCGGTTGATAGCAGCGCTGCGTAGAGCGGCTGTACCGTTCCTGTTTGTCACGAATAACTCTTCACGCACAGCGGCAAGTGTTGCTGCACATCTGCGCGGGATGGGAATTGATGCGAATCCGGAAGAGGTCTGCACCTCATCCCTTGCTGCGGCACGCTACATTGCTGAGGAATCACCGGAAGCAACCGTGGCGATACTTGGAGAAGAGGGACTGGTGCAGGCCTGTGCCGAAGCGGGGTTGACCCTGGTCACGGAGAATCCGCAATATGTTGTCCAGGGCATCGACCGTTCTTTTACATATGAATCGCTGGCCCGGGCCTCGCGCTGGATCCGGGAAGGAGCCAGGTTTGTGCTGACCAACCCGGACCTGATGCTCCCCTCCGATGACGGGGTGATGCCCGGCGCCGGAACCCTTGGAGCTGCAATTGAAGCAGCCAGCGGAGTGTCACCTGTAGTAATCGGCAAACCGGAATCCCATCTGATTACCTATGCGACAACATTGCTGGGGATCACACCTGAGGAAGCGGTTGTAGTCGGAGATAACATGCGTACAGACATTTCTGCCGGTGTAAATGCAGGGTGCCGCACGATACTGGTGCTGACGGGTCTGACCACACACGATAATCTGGAGCACTACCAGACTGTTACGGGAGTTAAGCCGGATGAAATTTGTGCTGATTTAGCTGAACTAATGGTACTGCTCGGTGTATAATGACAAAGGTATGCCTTTTACCAACCTGGAAGGGAAGATGACAATATGCCGGAATTGCCGGAAATGGAGAATTACAGAAAGCTGCTGAGCCAGCATTTAATAAATGTTCCAATTACGGGGGTAACCGTTAACAGAGAAAAAACAATCAATATGGAGACCGCGGATTTCGTGAACGGTCTGGTTGGGGCGCGTGTTGTGTTCGTAGAGCGCCGTGCCAAGCATATCCTTTTCCATCTGCATGACGGCAGAAGACTGCTGCTTCATCTGATGCTGGGCGGACTTTTGTTCTATGGGACAGAGGAAGAGCGTCCGGACCGGACTACTCAGGTTGAACTGGCTTTTGGAGAGCATATCCTTTATTTCATGGGCCTGCGCCTGGGGTATCTGCATCTCCTGTCTGTTAAGGAAAGTGAAGCGGCAATGGGTAAGCTTGGACCGGAGCTGCTGGACCGGAGGATGACGGCTGAACGCTTCGCCGCTCTGCTCAAAGGACGCCGCGGTGCGCTGAAGAGTCTGCTGGTCAACCAGCATGTTATGGCTGGAATCGGCAATTGTTATGCCGACGAGATTGCCTTTGAAGCAAGACTTCTGCCGTCTACGCTCGTTCAGAATCTGTCACCGGAGGCAGTAACCCGGCTGTATGACAGTGTGCGAAAGGTATTGACGGAGGCAACCGAGATTGGCGGTTATATGGAAATGCCGTTCATGACCGGAGATACGGTTACCGGTTCTTACAACGATGCTTGTAAAGTGTATGACCGCGGCGGCGAACCCTGCCTGCGCGGTGGGGGAACGATTATCAAGACAGAGCAGTCCGGACGCAAGGTATTCTATTGCCCGGATTGTCAGCATGACGCTTAATCCCGGTATAGGGGCACATGTCAGCATACGCGGCGGATACGGGCAGGCTGCCCGGTCCGCCAGGGAGAGCGGTGCGTCATGTTTTCAATATTTTCCGAAGAATCCGCGCAGTCTGAAGCTTAAGCCGGTTGACTACCGGGATGCGCATAGCTGTGCCGGTTATTGCCGGGAACAGGGAATGGTCTCCATTGCCCATACCCCTTATCCGACCAATCTGGCCGCAGATTCCGCAGGCAGAGCCGTTATGGCTGCTTCGCTGCGCAATGATCTGGAGATCGCCGAGGCTTGCGGATCACTGGGCATTGTGGTGCATTTTGGCCATTTTGCCGGAATGGAGCCATTACAAGGCTATCAAAATATTATACAATGTATAAATGACACCCTGTCAGGATGGGAAGGCCAGACAAAGCTGCTGATCGAGAACATGGCAGGCAATCACGGCCATGAAGGCATGACGCTGGAAGAGCTGGTCAAAGTCCGTGAACTGAGCCGCTATCCGGAGAAAATCGGCTTCTGCTTCGATACCTGTCATGCCTTTGCATCAGGGATTTGGAATCCGCAGCATACTGATGAGCTGCTGCAGAGGGGAGAAGCACTCGGCTACTGGCCACATCTTGCTGCCGTACATCTGAACGACTCCCTGTTCCCCTGCGGCTCCCGGCGGGACAGACATGCTCAGATCGGGCAAGGCCATATTGGCGTGAAGGCGCTACGGGAGCTGCTGACCTCTGTTCCCCTGCGCAAGGTGGCAGCGATTGCGATGGAAACGGAAAAAGGGCCTGACGGCACTCACAGGGCGGAAATTGCTCTAGTCAGGCATTGGTTTGAAGCGGAGGATGAATCGTGATGAATATATATATGGACGATATGAGAAGACGGCCTTCCGGTTTTGCACTGGCCAGAACCACCGGAGAGTGTCTGCTGATGCTGCGCAGCGGCCCGGTCGATATTCTGTCGCTTGATTATGATATGGGCCCGGAGGATTTCTGCGGCGGTGAAGTGGCCAAAAGGATGGTGCTCGAAGGATTATTCCCGCGGGAAATCTATCTGCACACCTCCAGCCTTGAGGGGCGCAAGGAAATGTACGAAATCTTGTATCCGGCCGTGCCTGCCGGCACACAGCTGCACAATGGCCCGCTTGGGCTGGAGAGGCTGCAGGAAATTGCTGCAGGAGCGGCGGCTGGATGAAGGATATGAATCAGGAAGAACTGATGGAGCTGCTCGGAAGGCCGGGAGAACCTCTTGTAGTGTTCTTGTATACCCCGCTGTGCGGGACCTGCAAGGCCGCACGTCGTATGCTGGAGGTTGCGCAGCATCTGCTGCCGCCCGGACTTCTGATTGCTGAGGGCAACGTAAATATGCTGCCCGGACTTGTAAACACGTACCGTATATCCAGTGTGCCTGCACTGATGGTAGTGCCGGCGGACCGCCGCGCTGAACCGGAAATCTTTTATTCAATGGGCTCGGTAGAACGGGTACTGGATTACATAAGGAGAGTGACCTCATAATGATATCTTTACAACATCTTTCCCTGCGCAGGGAACAAAGCCTGATTCTTGATGATGTATCTCTGGAAATGAAGCAAGGCGAGAACTGGGTAATTCTCGGACGTAACGGCTCCGGTAAAACCACTTTGCTGGAAATGATGACCGGGTACCTGTTTCCAAGCAAGGGTTCTGTTGAAGTGCTGGGCTACAAATTCGGCCAGTGTGATGTACGCGAGGTGCGCAAGGAAATCGGCTATATTGGTCCGTCCCTGATGGAAAAGCTCTCGCTCAGCGATCCCGTATGGGAAGTCGTCGCAACTGGCGCTTATGCCTATTTGCGCTTTTATCAGGCAATCCCGCAAAGTGTGCAGGATCAGGCGCTGAAGCTGCTGGACGATATGAATCTCAGCGAACTGGCGTACCATCCGTTTGGTACCCTGTCCCAGGGGGAACGCAAGAAAGCGATGCTGGCGCGCTGCCTGATAGCCGAGCCCAAGCTGCTGATCATGGACGAGCCTTGCGCCGGCCTTGATCTCTACGAGCGTGAGAAGATGCTGGCCGAGATCGACAAGCTGAAGCAGCGCAATGTGGCTGTAGTGTACGTAACGCATCATGTAGAGGAGATTGTACCGCTCTTCACCCATGTAGCGCTTATCCGTGACGGGAAGCTGGCGGGAGCCGGTCCCAAGGAAGAAGTGCTGACTAGGGAAATGCTGATGGACACTTTCGACATACCTGTTGATGTTGAATGGGATAGCGGCCGTCCCTGGATAAAAATAAGACCTGGAGGCACATCGATTTGAATGATTTTACGCAAGAACCCCTCGAGCCAAACATGGCACCTGATGAGAAAATAATTTCAAGATACATCTGCACCGCGAATCACGGCTTTGCTCCCTATGCACAAGAGGAGCTGCGCCGCTTGTTCGGAGCGGTGAAAAGTACATTGCTGCTGCCGGGTGAAGTGTTCCTGGCAACGCTGGAGGCAGAGCCTGAAGAGGTATCGCGGATGCTGGCACAGAACCTGCCGATCTTCCTGCGGCACATCCAGCCGGTGCAGTTCCAGGACACAGGCGATATGTCTGCTATGGACAGGCTGGCCGTATACTTAAGCCGGCGGACAGAGCTGGAGGGTGAGAAGGTCTCGCTGCATGTCCGCAAGGGCAGCACGTCCTTCTGGGAAGACAGCCCGGGAGAGCTGCGGGAGTGGCTGCAGGGAAGGCTTGACAGTCTGGGTGCAGAATTCACCGTGCAGGATCCGGCATGGGTGGTGTCCGTATATGCAGATGGAGAAGCCCTTTATGCCGGTGTATCCCGGCCGGAAGAGAATCTCTCCAGCTGGAACGGCGGGATGATCCGCTTCCGCAAGGAGGACGGGCAGATCTCACGGGCTAAGTTCAAGCTGATGGAGGCGGAGAAGGAATTCGCCATTCCGTTCTACAGCTTCAAGAATGCGGTGGATATCGGCGCTTCCCCGGGCGGCTGGACCTCGTTCCTGCTGGAACGCGGTCTTAAGGTAACCGCTGTGGATCCGGCCCTGATGCATGAATCGCTGCGTAATTATCCCGGACTCAAGATTCTGCGTAAAAATGCCGGGGAGGTCAAATTCCGCGAGAATGAATTTGATCTGCTGGTCTGCGATATGAGCTGGAGTCCCAAGCTGATGGCGAAGCTGGTCACCGGACTGCTCCATAGTCTGACTCCGGGCGGGACTGCCATTGTCACGGTGAAGCTGATGCATAAGAAGCCGCTGGCAATGATCAAAGAGATTATTGCCATGTTTGAAGGTGAACGGATGCAGATTCAGCGCGCGAAGCAGCTGTTTCACAACCGCGATGAAATAACACTTTATATGATTAAATATTAATTAGGTTCATGGATAAAGGGAAAGCATCCCGCTATCTGCACCGCCGGCTTCATGCCGGTACCAGGTGCTGACGGCGGATGCTTTCCCTTTTTTGTGTGACAATAAGGAGGAAAAAAGATGAATGTAACAGGCAAGCTGACAACCGGACAAATCCTTGGAGGACGTTACTCTATTACCGGACTTATCGGTACAGGAGGAATGAGCCGTGTATATCTGGCAGAGGATTTGCGGCTGCCGGGAAAGGAATGGGCGGTTAAGGAAAGTGTGATACGGGAAGGGGGCGGGCATCGAATTGGAGCTATCCAGGCAGAAGCAGAGCTGCTGATCTCACTGAATCATCCTAAGCTGCCCAGGGTTGGCGATTTCTTCCCGCCGGACCGTGACGGCTATAGTTATCTGGTGATGGATTACATTGAAGGGGTAACCCTTCATCAATCCATGATTGAGCATCCGGCAGCCCTTACGGGAGGGCGGATTATCAGCTATGCCAGGCAGCTGCTGGAGGTCCTGCAATACCTGCACAGCCATCATCCGCCGATCGTATACCGTGACCTGAAGCCCTCCAATATTATGCTGACCGGGCCTTATGAGCTGCTGCTGATTGATTTCGGTATTGCGCGTAAGCTGAGAACCGGATCTGATGAAGATACGGAGAAGCTGGGCACCGCCGGCTTCGCTGCCCCGGAGCAATATGGCAGTGCACAGAGCAGTCCGCTGTCTGACCTGTACGGGCTGGGTGCGCTGCTGCTGTACATGGCTTCCGGCGGACAATTCAGCAGCTGGCAGCCGGGAATGGAACGGAGGCTGCACGGCAGCATTCCGGACCGGTTGATACCGGTAATCCGGCGCCTACTGCGTCATCATCCGGAAGAGCGGTACGGCAGTGCCCAGGAGGTGCTGTCAGCGCTTGAACCGCTTGAAGCCGAAGCCGCAGAGCTGACAGCGCCGGAGCATAAGCCGGATTTACAGGCCGCTTCTGTTAGGCTGCAGTCCCGGCAGACCTTAGTAGTGGCTGTGCTGGGCGTAGCTCCGGGACTGGGGACAACGCATACTTCACTGGCTGTGAGCCATTATTTGTCGCGGACTGGCCACACCGCCTGGGTGGAATGCGCTCCTGATGCGCAAGTATTTAATCGTATTAAAGGAATGGCAGAAGTGCCTGAAAGAAGTGCCATCCATGGTGGAGTGATGCCGGAGCATCCCTTTACCTGGAACAACGTAGATTTCTGGAAGCTTGCGCCTGCTGACGGACTGCCTCAGCGGACGGGGGAGTCGTATTCCTTCGTGGTTCTGGATCTGGGGACAGGCGGTTACGAAGGGGCCCTGGCAGCCTTCACGGCCAGTGGCAGGCCGGTGCTGGTGGCCTCCGGTGCGGATTGGCGGCTGGAGGATACGCTGCACTGGCTGCGCCGCAGCGGTCTCGCCCCTCAGCCGGACTGGCGGATCTGTCTGCCGCTGGCCGGCGGTTCAGCGGCAGCGCTTCTGGCTTCTGCTTTGGGACAGGCCAAAGTGTGCAGTCTGCCGCTTCAGCAGGACCCTTTTCAGCCCAAAGGGAAGCTGGGTCAAGCGGTTGGAGTGATGCTTGGACTGGGAACGGACAAACGATTTTCTGCAAAAAATAGTGGAATATTTCAGAAAAAACGTTGAAATCACTACTTTTTCTGCGTGTTTTGCAGGAATTAGGCTTATTTTCTATTTCGGCGCAGGACATAGGTGTGCTAGAATGGAGTGATGTATGTGCTTAACCCGTTTCGTAATATTTATAATATAGACAGGAGCTTGCGGAGAATTTATGAGTTTACTTACTGTAGAAGACGTTTCCCACAACTTTGGGGACCGGGTATTGTTCAAGGATGTATCTTTCCGCCTGCTGGATGGAGAGCATGTAGGAATTGTTGGAGCTAACGGCGTGGGCAAGTCGACGCTGATGAATATTTTGACCGGTAAATTGTTGAAGGACAGCGGCAAATTAGAGTGGACTCCGCGTGTCCGTTACGGCTATCTCGATCAGCATACCCAGCTTACGGCAGGCAAAACGGTACGCGATGTGCTTAAAGATGCCTTCCTGCCGCTGCTGGAGCTGGAGGCTGAAATGCTGGCCATTACTGATAAAATGGGCGACGCCACTCCCGAAGAGCTGGAATTGCTGCTGGATCAGATGGGCACGATTCAGGAACAGCTGGACATCGGCGACTTTTATATGATTGATGTGAAGGTGGAGGATATGGCGGGTGGCCTCGGCCTGTCGGCAATCGGTCTGGACCGGGACGTAACCAGTCTGAGCGGGGGGCAGCGGACCAAGGTTCTGCTGGCGAAGCTGCTGCTGGAGAAACCGAATGTGTTACTGCTCGATGAGCCTACCAACTATCTCGATGTGGAGCATATTGACTGGCTGACCAATTATCTGAAAAATTATCCGTATGCCTTCATGCTGATCTCCCATGATACGGAATTTATGAATAAAATCGTGGATGTGATCTATCATCTGGAGTTCTCGAAGCTGACCCGCTATACGGCCAACTATGAGAAATTCCTGGAAATGGCGGGGATGAACAAAGCCCAGCACATTGATGCCTATGAGAAGCAGCAGGATTTCATCAAAAAGCAGGAAGATTTCATCCAGCGCAATAAAGCGCGGGCTTCCACATCGGGCCGGGCCAAGAGCCGCGAGAAGCAGCTTGGACGTCTGGAACGGATTGACCGTCCGGAAGAGGCGATGAAGCCGACCTTCCAGTTCAAAGAGAGCCGGGCCAGCGGGAAGACCGTGTTCGAAGGAATTGACTTCGAGATTGGTTATGATCGTCCGCTGCTGCCAAGCAAGCTGAATATGATGATTGAACGCGGAGAGAAGATTGCTATTGTCGGGTACAATGGTGTCGGTAAATCCACGCTGCTCAAAACGATTCTAGGCGTAATCCCGACCTACAGCGGCAAAACCTATCTGGGGGATTACCTGAGTTCAGCGTATTTCCAGCAGGAAATGAAGGCGGAGAATATTACCCCGATTGAAGATGTATGGAATGAATTCTCAAGTCTCACCCAGAATGAAGTACGTGGCCATCTGGCACGCTGCGGACTGAAGAATGAACATATTACCCGTCCGCTTAGCATGCTGAGCGGTGGCGAGCAGGCCAAAGTACGTCTGTGTAAGCTGCTGATGCGTGAGAGCAACTGGATTCTGTTCGATGAGCCTACGAATCACCTTGATATTGTTGCCAAGGCAGAGCTCAAACGGGCGCTGCAGGAATACAAAGGGACGATTCTGCTTGTCTCCCATGAACCGGAATTCTACGAGGACTGGGTAACGAAGGTATGGAATGTGGAGCAGTGGTCTGCTCAGACTGTATAGATGAATTACAACATCCGGGGAGGAGCGCTGCAAGGCGCTGTTTCCCGGATTTTCATAATATAGAGTGATAAACGGAATAAATATTTTCTATTGGATAAAGGGGGCTGTTCAGGAATGGGTCCTAATGACAATGACAAACCGGCTCCGGCATCAGCGGCGGGACGGGACGGAAGGTATTCAAGACAGGTCCGCTTTACTCCGTTCGGGGCTGCGGGTCAGCAGGGACTGGCGCGTTCAAGTGTGCTGATAGTAGGAATGGGCGCACTGGGTACAGGGATTGCCGAGACTTTGGCGCGCTGCGGGGTAGGCCGGCTCATCCTCGTGGACCGCGATTATGTAGAGTGGAGCAATCTGCAGCGTCAGCAGCTGTATACGGAAGAGGATGCCCGTCTGCGGATGCCCAAAGCGGCTGCGGCCAAATCCAGACTCATGGAGATTAACTCGGAAATCGTGCTTGAAGCCCATGTGCTGGATGTGCGTGCAGAGGAGATGGAGAGCCTGCTTCCAGGGGTGGATCTGATTATGGACGGGACGGATAACTTCGACACCCGGCTGATCATGAATGACCTGGCGCAAAAACACGGCATTCCCTGGATCTATGGCGCCTGTGTCGGAAGCTACGGAATTACATACACCATCCTGCCGGGTGAAACGCCCTGTCTGAATTGTCTGCTGGGTACTATCCCGCTGGGCGGGGATACCTGTGATACGGCCGGCATTCTGCCGCAAGCTGTGCAGATGGTTACGGCAAATGGAACAGCTGAGGCGCTGAAGCTGCTCGGCGGGTACAAAGAGAAGCTGCGCGGCAAGCTGCTGACATTCGATATCTGGCAGAGCGAGCAGCAGGAGATTGGCGTCAAGGCGGCGAAAAAGGTAGACTGTCCATCCTGCGGTGAACATCCGGTCTATCCGTATCTGTCGGCAGCTAACACAGAACGCAGTGATGTGCTCTGCGGCCGGGACACGGTGCAGATCCGTCCGGCGCAGCGCCGGAGCCTCAATCTGCAGGAGACTGCCGCCCGCCTCTCCAGGCTGAATAGCGGCAAGGTAGAGAGCAATCCGTATCTGGTTTCCTTTACAGAGGAGCCTTACCGTATGGTTGTGTTTGCCGACGGGAGGGCATTGATTCATGGAACCAGTGATATTGCTGCGGCACGCAGCTTCTATCACCGGTATTTCGGATAACGAAGGAGGGATAAGATGAAGAACGGAACAATCAGGCATATGGCTATTTTTACATTGAAGCATGCCCCGGACTCTGCGGAGACTGCAGCCTTCCTGCGGGACGGAGCGGAGATCCTCAGCGCCATTCCGGTAGTGGAGAATTTCGAGGTGCTGCGCCAGGTCAGTGTGAAATGTGACTTCCAGTATGGCTTCTCGATGGAGTTCGAAGACCAGGCGGCTTATGATGCCTATAATAGCCATCCCGAGCATCAGGCATTTGTTGCCAAACGCTGGGAGGTAGAGGTAGCCGATTTCCAGGAGATTGACTTCGTGAATTAATCGTCCGTAGCCTAAGCAAAGTAAAGCAAAGAGACCATTCCCTGGAATGGTCTCTTTGCTTTACGGGAACTCTAAGCTTCATCTGCGCCGGTACAGCCGGTGCAAAGGTGGAAGGTGGGGGACTTCATTGTGAATGAAATCATTGCCTGGTATGCGCCCGGTCCGGCGCCGGAGGTGCGGGAATCTGAGGCGGAACGCAAGAAACGGGAAGAGGGTCGTGCGGAGCTTGAAGCCGCAATCCGTGAGCTGGGTATGAAGACAGCAACAAGCGGAGATGTAGAGAATCTTCGCTTGCTGCTGTCTGGTCAAGAACCAGTGCTGCTGCTCGCAGAGCTGGGTGAACCCGCAGGCTGGTCAGGCTGGAGGGTAGTGTCAGAAATGCGGGAAGGGGGGATGGTTCTGCCTGTAATGGTGATATCCGGAGGGGATGAAGAGGCGCGTGGTCCGGCAGCTGTATCAGCTTTTGATGCAGGAGGCAATGAATATATGGCGGGGCCTGTACATACCGGTGAGTTCAAATGCAGGGTGCTCAATCTATTGAAGCTTACCGGACGCCGCAGAGGAGCGGCTTCGCTGCTTAAGGTGGATGGCTTATTGCTCGATCCCAGCCGCCGGCAGGTAAGCCGGGACGGAATAGAGCTGAAGATGACCCCCAAGGAATTCGACCTATTGTACTATCTTGCCGTTAATTTGGGTGAAATTTGTCCAAGAGACGAGATTTTACAGCAGGTATGGGGGTATCATTTTCACGCTGACACTAATGTGGTGGATGTCTACATCCGGCATATCCGTATGAAGATAGACAAGGGCCACCGGAATAAACTGATACATACGGTACGCGGAACCGGATATGTACTGCGGGCGCCGGAGAGCGGTGTCACAGGTTAGGGAATACTTAACTGACTCTCCGGCTTTTTTGAGAACCGTGCTATGGACTTGCAACAAATCGTGAATGAAGCACGTTTAGTAAGAGAGGGCTGATCAGATGCGTCTATAGTACGCGGCGTGCTTTCAGGTAGGTTTTTTTCCAGTTGCCCGAATTCAGATCTGAAATCGTTACTCCAGGTGAACCGTAAGTGTGAAGAATTTTGCCGTTGCCTGCATAGACTGCTACATGCGTTACATTCTTGCCTGTTGCCCGGCTTCCGCTGGAGAAGAACACCAAATCGCCGACACGCAGATTGGCCTTGCTCACGGATGATCCGACTTTGGATTGGGCTACGGAAGTACGCGGCAGGTTAACGCCATATTTCTTGAAAATATATTGAGTAAATGAAGAGCAGTCAAAGTATCTTGTAGTAGAAGTGGATGCACCGAACTGGTAGCGCGTACCCAGATATTTTTTGCCGAAGCTGACAATACTTGAGCCGGTTGAAGATGCGGATACGGATTCTGCTGTGACAGCGGAAGAGGATACGGATGCGGCAGCAGCAGGGGCTGTGCCTGCTCCGGTAGCCATTAGGGTGCCGAGCCCGATTGTTGTGCACATTCCAATAGCAATTGCTTGCTTAAACCATTGTTGCTTATTCATGTAGTAATACCTCCCAGGTTTGTGTTTATCTTTCTAGTGTCTTTCTCTGATTCGTAGTATAGCAGGTTATCTATTTCCTAAATTATGGAGTAGAGGCTTCAAATGCAGGCTGGGCCTAGGTTGTAAGCGTTTTATTAAAATCTCATTAAAAGTTACAAAATATTAATATTTAGCTAAGAACAGGCATAGAAAAAAGCCGGGAAACCCTTACTGTGTAAGGAGATTCCCGGCTTTACATTTTTGAAACAAAGGTTACAGTGATGTCTCTAAAAACCTATGTAATTAGTCCTTGCTCTGGATAATTAGCAGGAGTCCGCTCTCAATGGCAACCGTTCCGCTAGCGGCTGTTAGCACATTACTTACGGCCAGAGACTGGCCTAGCTTAAGGGTGGCATTCTCCAGCGGATATTGAAAACCCTGCAGCGTGATTCCCGTAACCTCCGGTGTCAAAGGCAGTAGAGAGACATAGGTATACCCGCGTTCCTCGACTACAGCATGCGAGCCGGTCAGCGTAATATAGTTATTCGCATCCATGATAGAACAGGCGACCTGACGCTGCAGTGCCCGGGTCATCATCTGGATACTGGCCAGTGTATGGTCCATACGGGTTCCGGTTACACCCATAAGGAGAATGGACTCAGGCTGTGTATTCAGGGCAAGATCCAGCGCCATTTCACTGTCCGTCAGGTCCTTGTTGACCGGATCACAGCTGATGGTTTCCTTGCTTCCCGCCTGGATCAGCAGCAGCGCTTCGGGGGAGACGGAATCGAAATCTCCGACGGCAATATCAGGTGTGTATCCGTGATCAATCAGGAAAAGAGCCCCCCGGTCCGCTCCGATAATAAAATCCTCTTCATCTAATAGGTGCAAACCATCCGGTGATAGCTCACCGCCTGCAAATATGACAACACGCCCAGATGGCAATATGATCCCCTCCTTGTTGTGGCTATTAAGTTAGTCACCCTGAACAGTATAATGCAGTTTGAAAAGTTGTACAATTGCTGCCATAACGCTAAAATGAAGACAGATGCATTTCGCTGCAAGAATTATCTGCGGATTGGAAGGCATAAATGGTCACGGGAGGTGAGAGAGATCGTAAACGTGTTATTCGTATGTCTGGGCAATATTTGCCGTTCTCCGATGGCTGAAGCAGTTCTGCGCCACAAAATAGAGCAGCGGCATTTGTTCAGTCAAATCACTGTAGATTCAGCCGGAACCGGAGACTGGCATATCGGCAAGATGCCGCATGAGGGAACAAGAGGGATTCTGGATCTGCATGGAATCAGCTATGAGCACATGACAGCCCGGCTGGTGAGCGGCGAAGATTTTGAGAAATTTCAATATATAATCTGCATGGACAAGTCCAATGGGGACAATGTTCGCAAAATTCCCGGAGGCGAGAAGTCGGAGCTGTTGTTCTTCATGGATCTGCTGCCGGACGAGGAGCTTCGTGAAGTGCCGGACCCGTATTTTACCGGAAATTTCGAGCAGGTATATGATCTGGTGAATGCCGGCTGTGAAGTGCTGCTGGAACGTATTATTACCGAGAAGCTGGAGCAGGCATAGATCCGCAGCTAGGCCGGTTGCCGTCCTTACATTTAAGGACGGGCATCGTATGCCCGCCCAGTACTGAAAGCGCACTCACCTGCACAACATACATAAGTTCGGAAGATGTTCACTTTTTAGGCCTTAAAAGCTGTTTCAGCGGTTGAAGAAATAGAGTAATGATTCCGGTAGCTCTTTTTGCCAGAATCCCCAGAGATGGCGGCCGTCTTTCTCACGGTAGGATACGGTGGCTCCCCTTGACTCCAGCATCGCTTTGGTTTCCCTGTTCATTTCTACGAAATCGTAGATTCCGGTATCAGTCTTGTAGTCTCGCTCCTGCAGACCGACGACCATATTGATCTGAAGCCACGAGAGATCATCTTCCTGTTCCAGCTGCTGCCGGGTTTCGGGGTAATAGGCGCCGGAGAGGCTGAGCACACGGTTGAATAAGGCCGGATAAGCCAGGGCAAGATGCAGGGAGACACTGCCGCCCAGGGAATCGCCGGCGATGATTCGTTCTTCCGGCGTACGCCGTACAGGATAATTATGTTCAATGAAGGGAATAATCTCTTCGGCGAAGCATGCAAGGTACTGCTTGAAGCGGCTGCCAAATGGAGCGTACTCTTCGGTGCGGACAGCTACGTTCACTTCAACACCCACTATAATGAAGGGATCCACATCCTGCTCCAGAATCAGCTGCCCGGCAAGTGTGGCGATCCGGCCGAAGTTGAAGAATTCTTCCCCGTCCTGGCAGTAGACCACCGGATAACTGAGGACTTCGTTATAGCCGGGAGGAAGATAAATGCGCAGCTTGCGTTCCTCCTGCAGGTGCTCGCTCCACAGTGTTTGTTTCACTATTGTACGTTTCAGAAAAACAGGTTCGCTCATTGTCCAATCGTCACCTTTCGTGTCGGATTTTGCATTAGACTAAGTGTTACGTTAAAATTACCCAAGCGGCAAATGTGGGATATATCATTTACTTGAATAATATCCTTCTATCTGTTATAGGATATTCCAAAGCCTGTTATACATACAAAATTTATGGAAACATAAATTTTATGCGTATTTCTTTGACGAAACAGCTACAACAGGTGTATAATAATTCTATAACAGAGACCACTGATATTCAAATTTTTTTATTGAGGTGAAGATAATGACTAGAGTTCCTTATGAAGTGTATACAGAGGACGTTGAAGCCCTTTCGGTACTTTCCCCGGATGGAGAAGTTATCAACAAGGAAATGATGCCTGATCTTACGGATGACCAACTGAAAGAAATTATGTACCGTATGGTATTTACCCGTACTTGGGATGACCGTGCCGTCAACCTGGGCCGTCAAGGCCGTCTCGGCTTCTATGCACCGGTATCCGGTCAGGAAGCTACGATGATCGGCAGCGAGTTCGCTTTGCAGAAGGAAGATTTCGTCTGCCCGGGCTACCGCGATATTCCACAGCTGGTATGGCATGGACTTCCATTATATCAGGCTTTCCTGTATTCCCGCGGACATCAGCACGGCGGACAGATTCCTGAAGGCGTAAATGTACTTATGCCGCAGATCATTATCGGGGCACAGATCCTGCATGCTACCGGTATTGCAATGGGCTTCAAATTGAAGAAACAAGCTAATGTAGCTATTACTTATACAGGTGACGGCGGTTCATCCGAAGGTGACTTCTATGAAGGCCTCAACTATGCAGGTGTCTTCAAACTTCCTGTCATCTTCTTTGTTCAGAACAACGGCTATGCGATTACAACTCCGTTCGCGAAGCAGACGGCAGCTAAATCGATCGCCCACAAAGCGGTTGCAGCAGGTATTCCGGGAATCAAGATCGATGGTATGGACGTGTTCGCGGTAATCTCCGCTGTTCAGCAGGCTGCTGAACGTGCCCGTAAAGGCGAAGGCGCGACATTGATTGAAGCCGTAACTTACCGTTTCCGTCCACATTCCCTGTCCGATGACGCCAGTAAATACCGCTCCAAGGAAGAAGAAGGACAATGGAATGAGAAAGATCCGATTGCCCGTCTTGCCAAGTACCTGGAGAAAAAAGGCCTTTGGACCGAAGAAGACACTCTGCGCGTAAGAGAAGAAGCGAAAGCAACTGTGAACGAGCAGATTAAAAAAGCAGAACAGACCGAAAAAATGACCATTCCCGGCTTGATCGACAGCATGTTCGAGGTAACTCCGAAACATCTTGAAGAACAAAAAGCCGATTTTGAATAAGGGGGATATCAGGCAATGGCACAGATGAATATGAAAGAAGCAATTCGTGACGCAATGCGCGTTGAACTGACTCGTGACCCCAATGTTCTTATCTTCGGAGAGGATGTTGGTAATGTAGGCGGCGTGTTCCGTGTAACGGAAGGGCTGCAAAAGGAATTTGGCGAGGAGCGTGTCTTTGATACTCCGCTGGCTGAATCCGCAATCGGAGGCTTGGCTTTCGGTCTCGGCGTACAGGGCTTCCGCCCGATTGCCGAAATCCAGTTCGTAGGCTTCATCTTCGAAGCACTTGATCAAATCGTCATTCAGGCTGCCCGCCTGCGCTGGCGTTCCGGGGGCAGATATAATGCTCCTGTAGTCTTCCGCACTCCATTCGGCGGCGGCGTAAAAGCAGCCGAACTTCATACCGATTCCCTGGAAGGCCTGATTGCCCAGAGCCCGGGTATCAAGGTTGTTATTCCTTCCAATCCATACGATGCCAAGGGACTGCTGATCGCTTCGATCCGCGACAATGACCCTGTATTCTTCATGGAGCACTTGAACCTGTACCATGCTTTCCGTGCAGAAGTGCCTGAAGGTGAATACACCGTTGAATTGGGTAAAGCTAATGTAGTACGCGAAGGAACTGATGTCTCAATCATCACTTACGGCCTGATGGTACATACTGCTACCAAAGCGGCCGATCAGCTCGAAAAAGACGGCATCAAAGCCGAAATTATCGACTTGCGTACGGTTAGCCCGATTGATATCGATACGATTGTTGCTTCTATTAAGAAGACCAACCGTGCCATTGTAGTCCAAGAAGCACAAAAGAGCTCCGGCGTAGCCGCAGAAGTGATTGCTCAAATTAATGAAAAAGCTCTGCTGCATCTTGAAGCTCCTGTGCTTCGTGTAGCTGGCCCTGATACAATCTTCCCGTTCGCACAAATCGAGGATTCCTGGATTCCTACACCAGCGCGTGTCATTGCGGCAGTCAAGAAAGTAATGGAATTCTAAGAGAAATGACCTTGCCGTCCTTGCAAAAGGGCGGCACCCGTTTCTGCAATACATTGTACTGCTTACAAACTAAGCGTATGCAAACATAACTTTTAGGAGGTTATCAAGGTGGCAAAATTTGAGTACCGGTTCCCTGAGCTGGGCGAAGGTCTGCATGAAGGCGAAATTATCAAAATGCATATCAAAGCCGGCGACAAAGTAACCGATGACGATATCGTAATGGAAGTTCAGAATGACAAGGCAGTAGTAGAGGTTCCTTGTCCGGTTAACGGCACAGTGCTTGAAGTCTTCACCAAAGACGGCCAGGTATGCCGTGTAGGTGAAGTTGTGGCAATTATTGATGCAGAAGGCGAAGTTCCTGAACAGGAAGGCGGCCATCCTGCAGAACAGGCTTCCCAGGAAGCAGATGCAGCTAAGGGCGGAGCAGATACAACATCATCTCCGGCAGCCAGCAGCCCTGCAACAGGCGGAACCAGCAACTTTGAATATAAGTTCCCTGAACTCGGCGAAGGTCTGCATGAAGGGGAAATCATCAAGATGCATATCAAGGTCGGCGACAAAATCACCGATGATGATATCATCATGGAAGTTCAGAATGATAAGGCTGTAGTTGAAGTTCCTTCTCCTGTCAACGGTACAGTGGTAGAAGTGTTCACCAAAGACGGTCAAGTATGCCGTGTAGGCGAAGTAGTGGCCATCATTGCTGCAGAAGGTGATGTTCCTCAGCAGGAAGGCGGCCATGCAGAAGCGTCCGGTGCGCAGGCAGCAGCTCCTTCCCAGGCTCCGGCAGCAACGGCAGCAGCTCCGGCTCCTAACCGTGAAGTGCTGGCAACCCCAAGCGTACGCAAATTTGCCCGTGACAAGAGTGTTGACATCTCTCAGGTAAATGGCTCCGGCAAGAACGGCAAGATCACACTTGAAGATGTGGAATCCTTCCTGAAGGGCGGATCAGCAGCACCTGCGGCATCGGCTCCGGCGGCGGCATCTGCACCTGCAGCAGCAACAGAAGCTCCAAAAGCTAAGGCAGCAGCTGCACCGGCAGCTTCCGGCAATGCAAACCTTGAAGAAGAACGCGTACCATTCAAGGGTATCCGTAAAGCCATTGCCAATGCTATGGTTAAATCGGCATACACAGCACCGCATGTTACCATTATGGACGAAGTGGATGTTACTGAGCTTGTAGCCTTCCGCGCCCGCATGAAGCCTGTAGCGGAGAAGAAAGGCGTGAAGGTAACTTACCTTCCGTTCATCGTGAAGGCACTCGTTGCAGCTTCCCGTCAATTCCCTGCGCTTAACGCTATGATTGATGAAGCAACGAACGAAATTGTCTACAAGAAATACTACAACATCGGTATCGCTACAGATACAGACAACGGTCTGATCGTTCCTGTAATCAAAGACGCTGACCGCAAGAGCATCTGGATGATCGCAAGCGCGATTACAGATCTGGCAGTCCGCGGACGCGACGGCAAACTGGCTCCGAATGAAATGAAAGGCAGCACCATCTCGATCAGCAACATCGGTTCCGCAGGCGGTATGTTCTTCACCCCAATTATCAACTTCCCTGAAGTTGCGATTCTGGGTACAGGACGCATCACTGAGAAGCCGGTTGTTAAGAATGGCGAAATCGTCGCTGCTCCGGTTATGGCCCTGTCCCTGAGCTTTGACCACCGTATTATCGATGGTGCAACCGCTCAGAACTTCATGAATTACATTAAGACCCTGCTTGCAAATCCTGATATGTTAGTTATGGAGGTGTAATAAATGGTAGTCGGAGACGCTTCAATCGAAATCGACACATTGGTAATTGGTGCAGGTCCCGGCGGGTATGTGGCGGCAATCCGTGCCGCCCAGCTCGGCCAAAAGGTAATCATTGTAGATAAATCGGAACTCGGCGGCGTGTGCTTGAACCGCGGCTGTATTCCTTCCAAGGCGCTGATCTCGGCAGCTCATCAATTCGAGGCTGCTCAGCACGGCGAAGTATTCGGTGTTACTGCCGAGAACGTCAAAGTGGACTGGGCCAAAACCCAGGAGTTCAAAAACGGCGTTGTCAAAAGAATGACTTCAGGGGTAACCAGCCTGATGAAAGGCAACAAAATTGAAGTATTCAGCGGTGAAGCTATGTTCATCAGCACAAACGAAGCCCGTTTGTTCAATGATCATGAATCCCCGCGCTACAAATTCAATAACTGCATCATCGCAACGGGCTCCCGTCCGATTGAACTGAAGCCTTTCCCGTTCGGCGGACGCATTCTGTCCTCGACTGAAGCGCTTGATCTGCCGGAAATTCCGAAGAGCATGATTGTTATCGGCGGCGGCTATATCGGAGCAGAGCTTGGCCAGATGTATTCCAAATTCGGCACCAAAGTAACCATCATTGAAGGTCTGGACACTGTTCTGCCTGGCTTTGACAAAGACATGACCCGTCTGGTTGCCAAGAACATGGCGAAGACCGGTATTGAAATTGTGACTAACGCCAAAGCTGAAAGTGCTGTTCAGAACGACAAGGAAGTAACCGTGAAGTACTCCGTGGGCGGCGAGTCCAAAGAAGTGACTGCCGATTACCTGCTGGTAACTGTAGGACGTCGTCCTAACACTGACGGTGAACTGGGTCTGGATCTGATCGGTGTTGAGCTGGACGAACGCGGTCTGGTCAAAGTCGACCACCAGGGACGCACTAATATTCCTAACATCTTTGCCATCGGCGACATCGTTCCCGGTCTTGCTCTGGCACATAAGGCTTCTTACGAAGGTAAAATTGCTGCTGAAGCCATCTCCGGTCACAAATCGGTTGTTGACTACAAAGTTATGCCTGCAGTAGTGTTCACAGATCCTGAATGCTCCAGCGTAGGTCTGACTGAGAAAGAAGCGAAGGACAAGGGCTATGCTGTGAAGAGCGGCAAATTCCCGTTCGCAGGCAACGGCCGTGCCGTTTCCCTGAATGCTCCGGAAGGCTTCATCAAGATTGTGGCTAAGAGCGACAATAATCAGGTGCTCGGCGCGCAAATCGTCGGTATCGAAGCTTCCAACCTGATCGCTGAGCTGGGTCTGGCCATTGAAATGGGCGCTACGCTCGAAGATATCGCCCTGACGATCCACGCGCATCCAACCCTAGGCGAAATCGTCATGGAAGCGGCTGAGCTGGTAGAAGGACACCCGATTCACGTGATTAAATAATACCCTTACGCCTGCACGGGTAAGATCATAAGAGGATGTTTCCAAAGCCATGTTGAATGGTTAGGGAACATCCTTTTTTTGGATAGGGCAGATCTTGTGTAAACGGAGTCGGATTTTGCGTTTTTTCTACAGTTTAGTAAGTTACAAGGACGGTCAGCTCATGGTAAACTGGTATAAGAAAAAAAGAGAGTGGGGTGCGATACTGCTTGCGTAATTACTTGGATTTATTGCAGGATATACTGGACAACGGTACAGCCAAAGGCGACCGGACCGGCACAGGCACAGTGTCTGTATTCGGGCGTCAGCTCCGCTTCGATCTGTCGAAGGGATTTCCGCTGATGACCACCAAACGCATCCATCTGAAATCGGTGGTGCATGAGCTGCTCTGGTTCCTCAAAGGGGATACCAATACTTCTTATCTGAAGGAGAATGGAGTCTCCATCTGGGATGAATGGGCAGATGAGAACGGTGAGCTGGGACCGGTATACGGTTCGCAGTGGCGGGCCTGGGAGAGCAAGGACGGACGTCATATCGATCAGATTGCGAATGTTATTGAGTCGATTAAGCATAATCCGGATTCGCGCCGTCATATCGTCAGTGCCTGGAATGTAGGCGAGATTGAGCAGATGAAGCTACCGCCATGCCATTTTGTGTTTCAGTTCTATGTAGCGGGCGGGAAGCTCTCCTGTATGCTTACCATGCGTTCTGTGGACACGTTCCTGGGGCTTCCTTTTAACATTGCCAGCTACGCGCTGCTCACCCATATGGTGGCCCAGCAGACAGGGCTTGAGGTCGGCGAATTTATCTGGTCAGGCGGCGATGTGCACATATATACAAATCATATGGAGCAAGTGGCCACACAGCTCGCGCGGGAGCCTTACGCATTGCCGAAGCTGAATATCCGCCGGGTGCCTGACAGTATTTTTGATTATACGTTTGAGGATTTCGAGTTTACCGACTATGTCCATCATCCGGGGATCAAAGCGCCGGTTGCTATATAACCCTGTCCGGAAACCTAATCTATGATTTCATGGAAAAGAGGGCATGAATATGAGTATCACCATGATTTGGGCGATGGCTTCGAATGGTGTGATTGGTAAGAATAACGATATGCCCTGGCATTTGCCGCTGGATTTCGCTTATTTCAAAGCAGAGACACTCGGCAAAAGAATGCTGATGGGCCGTAAAACATGGGACTCTCTCGGCGGGAAGCCGCTTAAAGGCCGCACCAGCCTTATTCTGACCCGGGACCACAGCTTTGCGCCAGAAGGTGCGGAGGTTGTACACTCGTTGGAAGAAGCCCTGGCAGAAGGCCGTAAAGAGGATGAGCTGATGGTGATCGGCGGAGCTGAGATCTACAGCCTGATGCTGCCCCATGCAGATAAGCTGCTGGTCACGCGGATTTACGCGGATATTGCGGGCGATACGAAGTTTCCGGACGTCAACTGGAGCCAGTGGAACGAAATCTCAAGTACACAGGGGATTCGCAATGAACAGAATCCTTATGATTACCGTTTTTTTGTATATGAACGCAGGGAGTAACGAAAAAGCGTTTTCTCTGACACAAGATGTGAAATAGTACAAATAATCAGCAGATTAATCCATTACAGTGTGAAAGTATTGAATGCTACTATAATTAAAATTAGAAATGATATTTCACTAGGTAGTATAAAATATGCAGGTTCTTCACCTACGCTGCATTAGATATATTTCTGCCGCAGGTATGTTATAGTGTACTATACATCAACACGAAGAGAACGGATGGGGGAAACGTAAATATGTCTACACCTACTGGATTTATGGAGTATAAGCGCCAGCTCCCAGGGGACCGGGATCCCGAGCAGCGCATCAAGGATTGGGAAGAGTTCCATGAGCATCTGACCGAGGACGAGCTTCGGACCCAGGGTGCCCGCTGTATGGATTGTGGAACACCTTATTGCCATACCGGCATAGATATGAGCGGCGGTACCTCGGGCTGTCCGGTGCATAATCTTATTCCGGAATGGAATAATCTTGTCTACCGGGGATTGTGGAAGGAAGCGCTGGAACGTCTGCATAAGACGAATAATTTTCCGGAATTTACGGGCAGCATCTGTCCTGCACCCTGTGAGGGTTCATGTACCGTCGGCCTGATTGGCCAGCCTGTCACCATTAAGACCATTGAGCTGGCAATTGTAGACAAAGGCTTTGAAGAGGGTTGGGTGGTACCGAACCCTCCGGAGAAACGCACAGGCAAACGGGTTGCCATTGTCGGCTCCGGACCGGCAGGTCTGGCGGCAGCAGCTCAGCTGAACAAAGCTGGCCATACTGTGACGGTCTTTGAGCGCAGTGACCGCATCGGCGGCCTCCTGATGTATGGTATCCCTACCATGAAGCTGGACAAACGTGTCGTGCAGCGCCGTGTGGATCTGCTGGCAGCGGAAGGTATCCAGTTCGTAGTGAATACAGAAATCGGCAAGGATATTCCTGCACAGCAGCTGGTGGATGAATATGATGCCGTTGTACTCTGCGGCGGAGCGACCAAAGCCAGACGCTTCAATGTAGAAGGCAATGAGCTGAATGGCGTAATGTACGCTATGGATTACCTTAACGGTACGATTAAGAGCTATCTGAATTCCAATCTGGAGGATGGTAACTATGTATCGGCTGCCGGCAAGGATGTTATCGTACTTGGCGGCGGGGACACGGGTTCCGACTGCGTGGCTACCTCATTGCGTCACGGTTGTAGCAGCATTACACAGTTCGGTACGCATGATAAGGCGCCGCTGGAGCGCGATCCGATTGCTAACCCATGGCCGCAATTCCCTAATGTCTATACGCTGGATTATGCCCAGCAGGAAGCCAAGGCGGTCTTCGGTGAAGATCCGCGTGAATTCTCCATCATGACTACGAAGTTTGTAGGCGATGAAGAAGGCAACCTCAAGGAGCTGCACACCGTGCAAATCCGCCGTATGGTGGACGAGACCGGACGGAAGATTTACCAGCCGGTTCCGGGAACTGAGGCTGTCTATCCCGCTCAGCTTGCGCTGATCGCGATCGGCTTCGACGGACCGGAGCAGGATATTATTGAAGAGCTCAAGCTGGATACGGACCGCCGCAGTAATGTAAAGGCCCGTTACGGTAAGTTCAACACCAATGTGGATAAAGTATTCGCAGCCGGAGATATGCGCCGTGGACAGAGTCTGGTGGTCTGGGCGATCAACGAAGGCCGTGAAGCGGCACGTGAAGTGGATAGATATCTGATGGGTTCGACCGTACTCGTCTAGATAATAAGACAATGAGTTTTTAGCCTTAATATAATAAAATGCACAAAAAAGCCGTCATCCCAGCATTTGCTGAGTGACGGTTTTTTTGTGTGCTGCTATAGGACTGTAATCCGTGTGAACTAGTCCTCCAGCTTGAAGCGTTCGATCTTAAGCTGCAGTGCTGCGGCCATCTTGGACAGCTCGGTGGAGGAGGAGGAGATTTCCTCCATGGAGGCAAGCTGCTGCTCGGTAGCCGCTGTTACGCTCTGGAATGCATCTGAAGTCGAACGCGAGATGCCGGAAATTTCATGAACAGAAGCAGCAACCTCCTGCGCACCGGCAGACATTTGCTCGGTAATGGCCGAAATGTCATGCAGCTGGCTGTTGATTTTGGTCGTGGAGTGCTCAATACTGATAAACGCTTCCTTAGCTTCGGCTGTAACCTGAATGCCCAAATCTACATCTGCTGCAACTGTATGCCGGATGGCTTCATAGGTCTGATCAATCAGCCGGGTCATCTGCAGCAGGGTATCCTGGATATCTCCGGCGGTATTCTTCGATTGATCCGCCAGCTTCCGTACCTCAGTGGCAACTACAGCGAATCCTCTGCCATGTTCTCCGGCCCGTGCGGCTTCGATTCCGGCGTTCAGCGACAACAGGTTAGTCTGTACGGCAATGGCCGTAATCGCGCTGCTCATAGCCGAGACTTCGGTGTTCAGGCCGTTTAATTGGCCGATCAGCTCCGAAGAGTGGTGGGTGGAGGTACGGATGGCATCCATCTGCCGGCTGACCTGTTCGATCTTGAGGCTGCCGCTAAGCACGTCAGCTTCTGTATTGGCCGAAGAATCTACAATGGTGGCTGCAGCTTCGGCGATTTTTTGGATACCTGAGGACATTTCCTCCATCGCACGCGAAGTCTCAGCCATCGCTGAAGTCTGCGTTTCAGCACCTTCTGACGATTCCTGCACGAGTCCGGTCACATAAGCAGTAGCTTTGGAGTTCTCCTCAGTCGTGGCTGTAAGCTGCTGGCTTGAAGAGGCAAGCTGTGCCGAAGTGTCTGAAATATCAGAAACGATACCGCGCAGAGAACCTACCATCAGATTATAATTCTCCGCCAGCTGGCCGATTTCGTCCGACCGGTTAATGTGAATCTGTTCGTTCAGATACCCTTCGCTCACCCGCTGCGCGGAACGGTTCAGACTGCGGATCGGATTCGTGATGGAGCGGATAATCAGGAACAATAAGGTCATGCTGACGATCAGAGACAAGGCCAGTACAATTGCTCCTGTATTAATAATTGGCTGCGTCGCATCAGAGAATTCCTGGGTCGGAAGAATGCCGACAATCTTGAATCCGGTATTCGCATCGGTTGTATAGTAACCCCGCATATCCATGCCTGAATCCGGATTTGTATAGTCGAGATCTCCGCTTTCATTAACCAGCATCTCCACGACATAGTCTGCTACATCATCACCTGCAGCTTTTACGGGATGAGAGACGAACTTATGATTCCGGTCAACAATATAAAAATAGCCTGTTTCCCCTGGCGTGGTCTTGTTGATTTTCTCACTTAAGGCTTTCAGGTTGAGGCTGGTTGTAATCGCACCCTGGCCATCCTTCAGCGTTTCCGAGATAAAGAGCGTATAGTTGCCGGTTGTTGCTGAGACAAAAGGATCGATGATTGTGATTTTACCGGGATTCAGCAGGGTTGCTTTATACCAGTCTCTGGTGCGCGGATCATATTCCTGCTTCCCGGGATCGGGGGCTTTCATCCAGGCACCCTGATTATTGCCCACCGTTAGGATCTCCAGCTCGGGATGCGCCTTCATGAACAATTCAATCAGCGTACGCGTTTCCGGTGAATTTGCATCAATATCGGAAGAATTAATCTGCTGGCTTAGCAAATCTACATTTCGCATTGCGGCTGAAACATATTCGTTGATTGTACTTGCGACCAGATCCACACTGGAATGTGTGGCATCCTGCATTTTGATCTTCAATTGCTTGTTTGCACTGAAATAGGAGAAAGTACTTACGAGCAGGATGGGGATCACCAGCATAATACTGAATAGGATCATCATTTTTCTTTGCAGCGACCCTGACTTGGATTTTCGTTTAGAACGGTTGACGGATTTGGACATTGGAATGGTTCCCCCTCGGATACATGGAAATCGGCTTTTATATGTGAATGTAGCCGTTTCTTTGAATAACTCTACTCATATATTCGGTTTATCGACACAGTTTTTTCATATCTGAAGACTTATGGAAAAAATATTTAATTGCACTTCGCTTCAATCTATATGAAAGGGGATACATTTAACAAAAAGTAGTAGTTTATCCATTGGATGTTTATCAGTCAGGACTTGACGGTTGCCGAAATATCGTATAGATTAAGTACAATATTTATAGTGTACAAAGCGTTGACCAAGGATCTATGTTTCCGTACCCGCCAGAACAGAGAGGGGATTCACCGGCTGAAAGGTCCCTCAAGTGCGCGTGAAGCATACCCTGCCTTGGAAGCTGCAGCTTATGGGAATATGCATAATGCTGCCGGCCCCGGCCGTTATCCGGATTTAAGGATCGCCAGGCTCTCTGTACGGCGGTTGAACCAGGGTGGTAACACGACGCATTCGTCCCTGACGGATGCGTCTTTTTTGCGTCCTTTTGGAGTTATTAAGCTGGGCACTAAAAATATTTATCGAAAGAAAGAGGCTGATCACTATGCGCCAAACCAATCTATTTGTCACAACTCTCCGCGAAGCCCCTGCTGAAGCAGAAACGATGAGCCACCAGCTGCTGCTGCGCGCCGGATATATCCGCCAGCTGGCGGCAGGAGTGTATACATATATGCCGCTGGGGCGGAGGGTACTCCGCAAGATTGAGAACATTGTCAGGGAAGAGATGGATGCCTCCGGAGCGCAAGAGCTGCTTATGCCTTCTCTGCAGCCCGCAGAGCTCTGGAAAGAATCGTACCGATATGATGTGTACGGTAAGGAGCTTATGAAGCTGCAGGACCGTCATGAACGGGAATTTGTGCTGGGACCTACCCATGAAGAGGTAGTGACGGCACTTGTAAGGGATGAAATTAATTCCTACCGCCGCCTTCCCCTCACGGTGTATCAGATTCAGACGAAGTTCCGCGATGAACGACGTCCGCGTTCAGGGCTGCTGCGGGGCAGGGAGTTCCTTA
Organism: Paenibacillus phytohabitans; assembly: GCF_013141775.1. Lineage (GTDB taxonomy): Bacteria > Bacillota > Bacilli > Paenibacillales > Paenibacillaceae > Paenibacillus_AQ > Paenibacillus_AQ phytohabitans. The sequence continues at coordinate 131,553 of NZ_WHOB01000016.1, read as the reverse complement.
TGAAGGATGCCTACTCTTTTGACACAGGCTGGGAAGGTCTCGATATGAACTATGAGCAGATGTACAATGCCTACGGGCGGATATTTAACCGCTGCGGTCTGACCTACCGGGCAGTGCAGGCCAATGCTGGAGCTATCGGCGGAAAGGGCCAGAATCACGAATTTATGGCTCTGTCAGAGATTGGGGAGGATACGGTTGCAGTCTGTTCCATCTGCGATTATGCCGCAAATCTGGAGCAGGCTGAAGTACGCGGCGGAGCAGCATTCGAGGAGCGGGATTACAGCGGCATTCCTGTTCCTGTAAAGTTCCACACGCCTAATCAGAAGACGATCCAGCAGCTGGAGCAGGAGAGCCGGATTAAACCGCAGGATATTATCAAGACGCTGATCTACACCGGCGGCGGTAAGACCTTTGCTGTATTAGTCAGGGGAGATCATGAGGTTAACGAGCTCAAAGTGCAGAAATATCTGGGCTGCGGTGAAATCGCATTGGCTGAGTATGATAGTGTGCAGGCGGCGGCCGGAGTTGAGAGCGGCTTTGTCGGTCCGGCCGGATTGTCTTTAACCATCCTGGTTGACGCAGCCGTTGCCGGCATGACAGAGGCGGTCACGGGTGCCGGTGAAAAAGATTACCATCTGCGTGGCGTAGTACCTGGCCGCGATTTCACGCTTGCGCATGTTGGGGATTTCCGCAACGCTGCTGCAGGTGATATCTGTCCGGAGTGTGGCGAAGGGAAGCTGGTGTTTCATCAGGGGATTGAGATAGGGCATGTCTTCAAGCTCGGCACAGTCTATAGTGAGAAGCTTGGTGCGACCTTCTTAGATACGGCCGGGCGGAGCCAGCCTATGGTGATGGGCTGCTATGGTATCGGCATTTCGCGGCTCCTGTCATCAGTCGCAGAGCAGAATCATGATGACCAGGGGCTGATCTGGCAGGCGGCCATTGCTCCTTATACGGTTCATATTCTGCTGATGTCCGTGAAGGATGAGGGGCAGCGTGAGGTTGCTGAAGCCTTGTACGCACAGCTCACCGCCATCGGCATTGAGACGCTGCTGGATGACCGGGATGAGCGGGCCGGGGTCAAGTTCAAAGATTCCGGGCTGATCGGTATTCCGGTAGCTCTGGTCGTGGGCAAGGGGGCAGCAGAGCAGAAGGTCGAATATATGGACCGCAGAGCCGGGACCAAAGAAGTGATTGATATCAGTGAGGCTGTGGCGCGGGTGAGTCGGATCTAAGGTTACTTGAGCGGGACATGGTACAAAGGCCGATTAAGGTTTCAATGGAACCTAATCGGCCTGCTGTATCTATCCAATATAAACATCTACCTCTGTACTCCGAAACGCAGCAGGCAGTTCTTCCATAAGCGGATGGGCATTTTCAAAGTAATATTCTTTATCGGTATCCTTTGATATAAAATCCTGCACGAAATACAACATTTCCCTCATAAAATCGGCCACAATGTAAAAATGTTGTATGGAATGCAGCAATTCTCAGGCATTATGTGTCTAATCGGAACAATTCTTGTATTTTGTACAACAATCCGCCTGCACGTCTGGGTATTTACGAATCAGAGCTGCACAACGTACAACATTTTAAATAACTCCGTTTGATTACCCGTAACAAAAACTGCGTCTTTTTAAGGCAACCAGATCGGCATATAAGCCAATGAAGATATAACACCTGATATATATTTATTTCTTCATAGAATTCCTCCGGCAAAAAAATGAATACCCAGCAGCCGCGAATAAATAGTGCGAAATGACATATTTAGGTGTATCTATTGGAATTAGAAAATATTTATTGAACTGGGACTCAACCTGTGAGCTATAACCGCTAATTCCGCGAGTCTGAACTCAGTCTTCAAGTCAATACGTTAAAAAGTGGTGAAGTAATGCTATAATAGACTACTGGACGTATTTTGGAAGAACCATGGGTAAGGAGCGATTATTTTTGAAGACACTCATTATTGCGGAAAAACCGGACATGGGGCGGAATATCGCCGCCGCAATAGAACCGAAGGCCAAAAATTACCGTTCCTATCTGGAAGGGGAGCAGTACATTATCACCTGGGCGATCGGGCATCTGATTGGCCTGGCGGAGCCGGAAGCTTACGACAACAAATATAAAAAGTGGAACATTAATGATCTGCCGATCATTCCGGAGCAGTTCAAGCTGGTGCCGAATGCGCGGACGCTGGATCAGCTGAAGGTGATCGGAGAGCTGGCGAAGCGCAGCGACCTGCTGGTCAATTCCTGTGATGCCGGGCGCGAAGGGCAGCATATTTTCTCGCTAATCCAGCGCCATCTGGAGCTCAGCCAGCCGGTCAAGCGGCTGTGGATTTCTGACCTGACACCGGAAACGATCCGCAAAGGGTTCCAGGAGCTGAAGGACGGATCGGAATACGAGAATCTGACCAAGGCGGCAAGGGCACGCAGTGAAGCGGATTGGCTGATCGGGATGAACGGTTCGCGGGCGTTTACGACCAAGCACAATGTGCTGCTGTCTGTAGGTCGGGTGCAGACTCCCGTGCTTGCGCTGATTTATGACCGTCAGAAGACAATTGAGGCGTTCTCCTCGCTGAAGTTTTTTGAGGTGGAGGGGCATTTCAGCCAGAACGAACTGAACTACAAGGGAATGTGGCAGGGGGACCGGCTCACTGATGGAGCCAAGGCAGAAGCTCTTGCAGCCAAAGTGAAGGGCAAGCCTGCCAGAATTGAATCGTATGAGGTTAAGGAAACCAAGGAATATCCGAACAAGCTGTATGATTTGACGCTGCTGCAGCGTGAGGCGAACGGGAAATATGCATTTTCGGCCAAAAAAACGCTGGATATTGCCCAGGCGCTCTATGAAAAACACAAAGTGATTTCTTATCCGCGTACTAACTCCAACTATGTGACGGAGCAGAACATCCCGGAGATGCACAAGACGCTGTCGGCGCTGCAAGGTACGCAGTACGATGAATGGGTGAAGGGTGCCAACCGCAACCTGGTCCATAAAGGCAATAAGTTTATCTGTAACCCGTCCAAGGTTGAGGATCACCATGCCATTCTGCCGACGAACCGCAAGGCGAACGGACTGAGCGCGGATGAGGCCAAGCTGTACGACCTGATCGTCCGCCGGTTCCTCTCCCAGTTCTATCCGGCTGCTGAATACAAGGTGCATACTGTAATCACCGAAGTGGAGAATGAGAAGTTCAAAACCACGGTCAAGGAGCTGCTCAGCCTGGGCTGGAAGGTGATTTACGGAGACCAGAAGAAGGACAAGTCCAAACCGGCCAAGGGCAAAGGCAAGGAGGATGAGGAGGACGAGGAGGTTGAGGTGAACGAGCCGTTCTCGATCTCAACAACGGATGAGGTGGTCTGCAGTGACGCCATCGTTAAGGAGAAGGATACCCAGCCGCCGAAGCATTACACGGAAGGGACTTTGCTGAAGGCGATGGAAAGCGCAGGCAAGCAGATTGAGGATGAGGAGCTCCGCGATGCCATGAAGGATTCGGGGCTCGGCACTCCGGCGACACGAGCAGCAACCATTGAGCGGCTGAAGAATGTCGGCTACGTGGAGATGCAGGGTAAAAAAATCGCCATCACCCAAAAGGGCCGGACGGCGATTGAGCTGATCCGCGGAGCAGGCGTCGAGCTGCTGACTTCGCCGGAAATGACCGGCCAGTGGGAGCGCCGCCTGAATGAAATCGCCCGCGGCACAGCCGCGGACGGCCAGTTCATGGAGAACGTCAAACGTTTCGCCTCCATGATCGTGGACAAGGTCCGGGTGCAGTCCCGTGCAGCCAAAACCTCCTTCGAAGGCGAAACCCCTTCGCTGAACGCCGGAGCCAAAGGACGCAGTGCGGGAGCTGCGCCGCGCAAAGCTGCGGACCGCAAAGCCGCCGACAAACCGGCTGTGGTAAGAAAACGCAGCGAGCCGGCTGCCGCGAAAGCAGATGATTCCGGGCCGAAGATAATCGGCAGCTGCCCGCGGCCCGGCTGTGGCGGGATGATCTTCATGGGCCGCAAGGGCTACGGCTGCTCCCATTACAAGGAAGGCTGCAAATTCGTGATCTGGAAAGAAAATCACGGCCGCACGCTCACCGACGCCCAGGTAAAAGCATTGATCGAGAAGGGCAAGACCGGCAAGCTGAAGCTGGCTGCCGAAGACGGCTCTCCGCTGGAAGGCAAGCTGGTGCTGACCAACATGGATACAGGACAGCTGGCTGTGGAATAATTCATTAATGAAAAAAGCGCCCCGGCCAGTTTTTCCCGGCCGGGGCGCTTTTTTATATGCTTTTATAGGCTGTGAAGTTACTTAGCTCCTTGTAGTGCGCTGTCAATCGCAGCGCTTAAGCCTTCATAAGAGGAGTCCGGCAGCAGAACACCGTTCACCATGAACTTCGGCGTGCCGTTTACACCGTAAGCGCCGGCGATCTTGAAGTCTTCTTTTACATCGAACATATAAGTATGGTTCTTGACGTCCTGCTCGAACTGTCCGTAATCGATGCCTTCGATGTTATCCTTAACGAATTTCAGGATGAACTTCTGCGTAGCCCAGATCTTGCTCTCATCCCCCTGATTGGCATAGAGCTTGTGGACATATTCCCAGAACTTCTCATTGCTCTGCTTGTATATGGCTTCACCTGCACTGGCGGCAAGATAGGAGTCCCGATCAATGAAGGCAAAGTTCATGAAGTAGAACTGTGCTTTTCCGGTATCCACGTAATCATTGATGAACGTATCCAGATAGGTTGCGGTCCATTTTTTGCAGGCTGGACATTTGAAATCGGCAAACTCAATGACCTTCACCTTAGCATCTTCCTTGCCCAGATGAGGCTGTTTCTCATATTTCAGCCCGTCAACAACGATTGTTCCCTTCACATCTGTGTAATTGGGCAGGCCCTCTAGTTCGGCTGAACCGGATGATTTGCTGCCTGTAGTGATGAAGAACAGTAAAACCACCAAAAGAACCACAATGACTGCAAGCAACATGGGGAGCAGACGTTTGTTACCCGTGGAATTCTTGGAATTCTTAGATTTCATAGGTTTGTTCATTGCCTACCTCCTGCGCGGGATGAAAATCTACTCAAATAGTATAATCATACCCGCAGCAGGCTGCATATGTCATTTGTAACACCAGTTACCCGTGATGCTTGCGCAGAGCAGCCGAACGGATCACCGGCGGTACCTCATGAATTGCTGAAATGGTCATGACCGACTGCTGCATTTCACGCTGAAGCTCAATCAGGTTGTAGAGCCACTCATTCTGCTGCTTCAGATAGATGCTGTTAATGCCGGCAGTCAGCGCGGGAAGCACGTCCGTCCGCAGGGAGTTGCCGATCATCCAGGTTATTTTGCGGTCGAAATTGTAAGTGGTCAGGATATTCTCAAGCGCCTCCACATTCTTATGCTGGCGGATGTAGATCCGGTCATCGAAGTAGGCGTCCAGCTTCATTTGGGCGATTTTGCGCTGCTGGATGGAATCATCTCCGCCGGTGTATAGGTACAGGGAATGACCATCCTGCTTCAAGGTATCAAGGGTTTCCACCATACCCGGGTAGGCTTCAACCTCCTGATCATATACGCTCAGGCCGAGCTTCATCAGCTGCTGCTCCTCGAACGGATCGGTCTTGCGGTTAAATTTGGCGGCAAAATATCGGTATGTGGCAATCAGGGATTTCGGGAAATTATCGCTGGCCAGTCCGCTGGTGCTGACTGTTTCCACATCGATTTCTACCTGCTTGGTGCGGAACTCGCTCATGGTTGGTCCGTAATCACTGAACCAGTCCGACATAAGCTCGAAATACCGGCCTAGAATGAGGTCAAAATATTTGTTGCAGTGCACCAGGGTGTCGTCCAGATCGAAGATTACTTGTTGTGTCAAATATTTCATACTGCTCACTCCTAAATGTTTTGTGAGGAATCCTTCTATGATGTGCGCTTCGAACAAAACCTGCTCCGGAAGCATCCGCCTGGTTGTGTAAGTAAATACGCCTCTGCTGTAAATGTACAATTATTATATACGAATATAGGACTCCAGAAACATCTGAAGTTCAGCTGCGCCATCCGGCCGTATGCTGTAGCGTTCAGTGCCTTCACCGCGCAGATGTACGCGCAGCAGTCCGGCGACCCGCAGACTGAGCAGATGATGCATCAGCATCTCCCGCGACTGGTTCAGCTCGGATTGCATTTCCCAAAGGGTCTTGGGCTCACCCGCCACAAAGCGGAGCAGTCTCAGCCGGGTCGGGTCGGAGAGGGCCTGGGTTAACCGGAGCAGCACGGTAGGCGGCTCCTCTTCATTCTCGGAGGGTACATCGACCGGATATTGTACAAGCATCAGATTCTTATAGAAGCAATAAGTATTGATCGGCCGGTTATGTACCGTAGGAAGCAGCACAATGGTCTTCAGCTCAGGAATATCTTCAATAACAACACCGCCCGAGGCATATTCGATCAGCGGCACCATGTCCATTTTGCTCTCAAGCATTTTTTTCTCGGATGCGTCTTCAATCAGGAGCGGCAGGATTGTGTGTTCTACATGACGGAAATAATGCTCATACCACATCCGCAGCAGCGGGGTATAGCCGTTCTTGATCCGGGCACATTCCTCAAGTGAGAAGTTGTGGAAGAAGGGGGCGGTCCGCACCAGGCAATCCTCCACGGTAGAGGCTTCAAGCTCATTCAGGAACTGCAGTACTTTGGAAGCTTCCCCCCGGCTGTAAGCCCAGGCATAGAGCACATCATAGTCGTCAAAAGGCCACTCGGCAGCCTGCTTCAGCGCGGCCAGCTGCATAGGCGGGAACCGGCCGTCTACATCCCGAACCCAATCGGTGCCGATCTCCAGATTGGAAATCCATTTCTTCGTCACATATAGCATAAAACTGTCCAGCAGTTCATATACGGGTGAAACATCAATTTCGAGTTCATACTTCATCAAGCCGGGTCACCTCCAGAAAATCCGTCACTTCTATATATTATCTCTTGTTTTGAAGAGGGTTGTCCACTATAATGTTCGGTGTTTGCCGCTCTGACGGCAGTTTTGATCACCGCTGAATTACATAGGAGGATTTATTCGTGTCCGATTCCAAATCTATACCGCTTGAGCACAGCAGCAAAATGAATTATATGATTTTGATTACCGTAATTATATTGGCAGGACTTAGCCAGGGGATGCTGCTGCCGGTATTATCCATTCTGCTCGAGCAAAAGGGTGTATCCTCCTCACTGAACGGATTAAATGCCGCAGCGCTATACGTAGGATCCTTCGCAATGACCCTGATTGCAGAGCGGGTACTTGGCGCAATAGGCTTCAAGAAGCTCATTGCCGCAGGCCTCAGTCTGGTGCTGGTGACACTGCTCCTGTTCCCGCTGCTTCCCGGGGTCAAGGTCTGGTTCGTGCTCCGGCTGCTGGTAGGCATAGGTGATTCAGCCATTAACTACGCCGCTCAGCTATGGGTACTGCTGATGTCACCCGCCGAGCACCGCGGACGCAATCTGTCCCTGTATGGAATGTCCTACGGACTGGGCTTCAGCCTGGGACCGCTGGGCATCATCCTGCTGCGCTTCGGCCCGTCCGCGCCGTTTCTGATTACTGCCGGACTGTTTGTGCTTGTCCTGCTGCTCGTAACGGTCAAACTGCCGGATTCCCGTCCGGACCCGATAGACCATAGTGAAGGGCAGGCCAGACGGTTCGGACGAAGCTACAGGCTGGCCTGGTACGCTCTGATCCCGGCACTGCTGTACGGATATATGGAAGCGAGCCTGAACAGTAACTTCCCTGTATACGGACTGCGGATCGGCTTCAGTACGGATCAGATCGCTACGCTACTGCCGTTTGCCGGCATTGGCGGCCTGCTGCTGCAGCTGCCGCTTGGCATATGGAGCGACCGCTATGGCCGCAGAGCCATCCTGATTGCTTCGGGAGTAGGCGGAGGCCTTGCCTTCACACTGCTTCCGCTGGCCGGAGAGCATTTTCTGCTGAATCTGCTGCTCCTGATGATTGCCGGAGGCCTGGTAGGCTCCTTCTTCTCCCTTGGCCTGAGCTATGCCGCAGATATCCTGCCGCGCCATCTGCTTCCGGCGGCGAATGTTGTGTCTTCCTTCCATTATAGCCTCGGAAGTATCGCCGGACCCGGTGTCGGCGGGCTGCTGCTGCAATTCGGATGGGGTGGCAGTGTATTTGCAGTAATGGGTGGTTTATATATTCTCTTCGGACTGACAGGCTTATTATTCTCGCCACGGAAGATAATTTGAGGTAAGATAAGAACGAATGCTCGCATGGAATTTGATCCCGCTTTCAGAGTACACTATAGAGTAGAGTTGAAGACAGGAGAGGCTGAACTATGATTACAGTTGAACATTTGGCCAAAGCGGTCGGGGAAGATAAAGCACCAGTTCTGCAGGATATCGGATTTCAATTAGAACCGGGTGAATTTGTGGTTATTCTGGGAGCCAGCGGAAGCGGGAAATCGACACTTCTGAAATGCCTGGCGCTGCGCGAGAAATGGGATAGAGGGAATTTCCGGGTGGACGGCAGGGACATCATGAAGAGCCCTTTTGCCGGCAAACGCAAAATCCGCCGCGAATGGGCCTATCTGGAGCAGAATGCGGAGCTGAATCCGAACCGTACGGCACTGAAGAACGTGCTGATCGGACAAGCCTCACAGACACCTCTGTGGCGGATGGCTACAGGAATGGTCCGCTCTGATGATTATATGGGGGCGATGGACCAGCTTGATCTGCTGGGTCTGCTGGACAAAGCAAAGATGAAGACGAGCCACCTCAGCGGCGGTGAACGTCAGCGTGTGGCCATCGCCCGCGCATTGGTTCACGGTGCTAAGGTTATACTTGCCGATGAACCTGTTACCGGTCTGGACCCCAAGACTGCGGAGAATGTGCTTGAAACGCTCCGTAAGCTGTGCAAGGAAACCGGATTAACCGTGATTACTGTACTGCCGATTGAACTGGCGGAACGTTTCGCCAGCCGGTTATGGGTACTGGAAGACGGAAGAATCAAACATGATGTGAAGGGGCGCCGGCTGACCTCACAGGAGCGGCTGCATCTGTGAAGCGGCAAGGTGTGCAATAAGGAGAGAGTGATGAAGTTGAATAAACGGTTACTCGGAAGGCTTACAGCAGCCTCTTTGTCCCTGTTTGTAATGTCCGGCTGTACCTTCATCAGCGATCCTGTTTCCCAGATGAAGGTGCCGCAGCTGTCCGCTGACAAAGCTTCGCTGATGACAGCGATTAATTCCTCGCTGAAGCCGCTCGATGCAACGCTGATCCGTCCGGCCAATGATGATGACAGTTCTATTTTTACCGAGGATCTGGACAAAGACGGGATTATGGAGACGCTTGTCTTCTACCAGACGAAGAATGAAGCTGTAGTGATCCACGGGATGATTCTGGAGAAGCATGAGGACACCTGGGTCAAGAAGCTTGTTTTTGACGGTGACGGAACGATGCTGGATTCGGTTGATCTTAGGGATGTGACGGGTGACGGGAAGCTTGATATTGTTACCGGCTATTCGCGCGGGGAAGAAAAGGGTATGGTGGTCTACAGTTATTCCGGCGGAGAGCTGGAAGAAATACTGACGAAGCCTTACACCAAATATATACTGGATGATTTGAACGAGGACGGGATTGCCGACATTACAGTCGTGTATTTCAAACGCAATGAATTCGCCACAATAACTACCTACCAATACAACGACAGCTTCAAGGTGCTTGACGAATTGGATAATCTGGACCCCTATTTCGATAATTATTACAATATTGTCTCAGGAAAAGTGGCGGAGAACAAAGAAGGTATAGTTCTGGATTCTGCTGTGGATTCGCGCTCTGCCTATACAACAATTGTTGTTATGGAGAATAACAAGCTGCGCGTAGCCATTCCGGGGGATGTACGGACCTTCAAGGACCGGAAGATTGTCAGTGAGGATATTGACCTGGATGGAATTATTGAGATCGGAATGCTGGAGCCCCCCTCGGGCTGGGAGTATTTCGACCCTGAGACCATACCGTATTTCAATTCTTATTACAAATGGGACGGAAAAGACGGCTTGACCTTTAGTACTCAGTTGTATAATGATCCCTCGGACCGGTTTACCATTAATTTTTCTCCGGAATGGCATGAGAATGTCACTGTGGATACCAAGTCTGTCCAGGACAAATCGCTTAAATTCATTATGCTCGACACCGGGGAGACTGTCGCTGAGGTATCGTTCTTCTCACCGGCAGAATGGGATAGGGTAAAGAACTCCGGCTGGAAGCTTCTGGGGCGTGATCTGGACAAAATGATCGGCTACCGCGGGGAACTGGAGCAAAACACCATCGGGGGAGAGAACGGAAGAGTCAAATCTTCTATAGAGAGGAAGGGAATCGATGAGTAAAGTACTGATTCTGGAGGATGAAGAATCCATCCGCAGTTTTATTGTGATCAATCTTAAACGCAACGGGTTTGAAGTGCTCGAAGCCGCTGACGGCAATGAGGCCCTGCATAAGCTGACAACGGTTCCGGATATTGATATTGCCCTGCTGGATGTCATGGTGCCCGGCATCGACGGCTTTGAGGTCTGCAGACGCATTAGAGAAACTAACGAGCGGCTCGGCATTATTTTTCTGACAGCCAAAGTTCAGGAGCAGGATAAGGTATATGCACTGTCTGTGGGTGCGGATGATCATGTCAGCAAGCCGTTTAGTCCAACCGAGCTGATTGCCCGTATCCAGTCCCTGCTGCGCCGGGTCAATGTTCACCGTGAGCAGTCGGCCAAAGTCTCATTTCACTCGGGTCCGTTTACGCTGGATCTGATCTCGAAGCAGTTCAAGAAGAGCGGTGAAGCGATTGAGCTTACGCCTACCGAATTTTCGCTGGTGCAATTCTTCCTTGAGAAGGAGAATACGCCGCTCAGCCGCGACTCCCTGCTCGATCATGTGTGGGGTAAGGAGTACATGGGCGATCCCAAAATCGTTGACGTGAATATACGCCGCCTGCGCCAGAAAATCGAAAATAATCCGTCAGAGCCAGAATTCCTGCAGACGGTGTGGGGGCACGGCTACAAATGGAAAGGTCAGGTACAATGATTAAGAAGGGGATGCGCAGACAGATCGTACTGCACTATATTCTTGTAGTCTTTGTGGCGCTTCTCCTCGTGGAGACTATTTTTCTGCTGGCGATCCGGACGTATTATTACGACAGCATCTACAGCAAAATCACCACTCATATCAGTGCGGGGGAGACTTTCGTAAAATATGAATTCTCAGCGGAACGATCGCCGAATCAGCTGCTGAACCTGCTCGACTTCTTCAATCTGGAGTATACCGAACTAGAAGTTCTGACATTGAATGGAGATATCATTACCAGTTCCACCGGATTTCAGCCGGACCGGACCATCACCACCAGTGATGTTCCCGAGGCTGTGGGCGGCAGTGTCGGGCGCTGGGTGGGCCGGCAGGCCGGGACGAATGAGAGTGTAATGGCCGTCTCCAAGATGGTGCAGATCAACTCGCATGAAACTTACATCTTGCGTTACCTGACCTCCATGGAGGGGGTCAACAAGGATCTGCTGAATCTGACGCTGCTCTCCATTGGCATCGGGGCGGCGGTTATGTCGATCGTGGTCTTGTTCAGCTTCGGTCTCGCGAATTCCATTGTTCGGCCGCTCAACAATATCACGGCTGTGTCGGCGCAGATGGCCAAGGGGAAGTTCACCACCCGCATCAAGGGGGATTACCGGTACGAAATCGCCGAACTGGCTTCAACGCTCAATTATATGGCGGAGGAGATTGTCCGCAGTAATCAGATTAAAGATGATTTCATTTCTTCGATCTCCCATGAGCTGAGGACACCGCTGACCAGCATCAAGGGCTGGAGTGAGACTCTCATCTCAGGCGGCTACGATCCGGAGGAAACCAAGCTGGGCATGGGCATCATCTCCAAGGAGAGCGACCGGCTGATCGGGCTGGTGGAAGAGATTCTGGACTTCTCCAAGCTGCAGCAGAACGAAATGAAGCTGTCGATTGCCCAGGTGGATATCAAGGTGCTGCTGCAGGAGACGCTGCTGAATATCTGGGCTAAGGCCGAGAAGAAGCGGATTCACCTGCTGCTGGAATGCGAAGAGACTATCTTCATAAGAGGGGATGCGAACCGGCTGAAGCAGGTATTCCTCAATCTGGTCGACAATGCTGTGAAGTTCTCGCCAGAGGATTCCAGTATCGTCCTGTCCGCTGAACGCCTGTCGAATACGGAGATGGCCGTAATCGTAAGGGATAGCGGGATCGGCATCAGCGAAGCGCATCTGTCCAGAGTGCGGGACCGGTTCTTCCAGGTCGATGCGCTCAACGGCGGAACCGGCCTTGGTCTTGCGATCTCCCAGCAGATTGTAGAGCTTCATAACGGCAAGCTGGAAATGGATAGCGAGCTTGGCAAGGGTACTCAGGTTACCGTTATTTTGCCGCTTGATGATGTGCAGGAGGAGAAGGCATGAATACACAGGAATCAGGGGAATCTTCTTCAGAACAAAGGCCCGAGATGATCCGCGGCGGACGTGAACATTCAGCGGATATTCTGAAGCTCCTCCGTGAAGCGGCAGGCTGGATGGAGAGCAAAGGAATCAACCAGTGGACGCCGGGGCAATTCAGCATCCGCGATGTGGAGGATTATTTGAGCAGCAGAGAGGTTTATCTGGCCATGGAGGGAGCAGCTCTTGCCGGGATGTTCACCCTGCAGTTCAGCGATATCCAGTACTGGGGAGACCGTAATGACGAATCCTACGCCTATCTGCACCGGCTCGCTGTAGCCAAATCCCACCGCGGCATGGGGCTTGGCGGCCAGATGATCCGCTTTGCGTTACGAAGAGCGGAGGAACGGGGTTGTGCGGGTCTCAGGCTGGATACAGTAGCCCATAATATTAAGCTTAACCGTTACTATCAGAGCCTGGGATTTCACTATATGGGTACCCGGGATGTCGGAGCAGGCCGGTTGGTTAATCTGTATGAGTATGAAGCGGAGACCGGCGATCCGGGCAGCGTAATTCTCCGGTATATGGGGGAAGCTGATTACGCTTTAATGAAGGAATGGAGTGTTTCCCCGGAGTATTTGAAGAAGTGGGCAGGTCCATCGTTGTCCTACCCGCTGGATGACCGGCAGCTTGAGCGTTATCTGGACGGAGCCAATCATCCGGCAGAGTCTGGTCTGCTGGTTTATTGTGCGGTGCTGAGAGCTACCGGACAAACGGTTGGACATATTAGCTTATCCGGAATCGACCGTGAGAACGGTTCGGCCAGAATAAGCAGGGTCGTCGTCGACCCCGGGAGCCAAGGGCGGGGAATCGGACTGCAGATGGTTCGTGAAGTCCTGCGTATCGGCTTCGAGGGGCTGCGGCTCCACCGGATATCCCTTGGAGTCTTCGATTTCAACACGGCGGCACAGAAAACCTACGAGACAGCCGGATTTACACGGGAGGGGATTTCGCGTGAGGCCGCTACATTCGGCGGGCGCTATGCCGATTGCATCGAGATGGGCATATTGGACAGGGAGTGGAGGGCAAACCGCCCCTCCGGCAAATGAATAGGAAGAACCTACAAAAGGGATACAGCAGAAGGTCAGATAGACCTTAGCTGTATCCCTTTTATGTAGCAGCCCTTAAGGCTGATAAAAGATTATGAAGGCATCCCTTCCGCGCGCAGACGGCCGGTCTTCTCGTAGACCTCCTGAAGCAGACGGGAAGGCTGGGTACGGATGATTGGCTTGGCTGCTACAATCTCATGCGGGCCGACAACCACGATGTTGTCCGCGCTGCCTTTAATCACAGCGCCGTCTTTGATGACTGCTCCCTCACCGATAATCGCATTCTCAATCAGAACACTGCGGCCGATGCGGACGCCAGGCATAATTACACTCTGCTTGATCTTGCTTAGCTTGCCGATCTCTACACCGCCGAAGATAACGGAACGCTGGAGACTGCCTTCCAACGTGCAGGTTTCGTGCATCAGGCAATCTGTTGGCGGTGCCTGAACCCGTGGTTTATAAGCAGCCAGCTTCGTACGGTAAGCCCGGCTGTACATCGGCCAGCGGGAGTTGTCGAGCTTGAAGCCATTCTCGGACTGCAGCAGATCCATATGTGCCTCCCAGAGGCTGTCAACCGTACCTACATCTCTCCAATACCCGTCAAAGCGGTAGGCGAACAATAGGTCGTTGGCATCCAGCATGGACGGAATGACATCCTTGCCGAAGTCATGGCCGGATTCCGAATTAGCGGCATCCCGCAGCAAATAACCTTTCAGATATTCCCATTCAAACATATAAATACCCATGGAAGCGAGGTTGCTCTTCGGAATCTTTGGCTTTTCGGCAAATTCAGAGATCTGGAGATCGTCATTAACGTTCATCACACCGAACCGGCTGGCTTCATCCCAAGGCACTTCCATGACCGAAATGGTGGCTTTGGCTGCCTTGCCTACATGGTAATCCAGCATTTTACGGTAATCCATATGATAGATATGATCTGCAGACAGGATAAGCACATGCTCCGGATTCTGGCTGTCAATGTATTCTATGTTCTTATAAATGGCATCGGCTGTACCTGAATAGCTGTCTCTGCCTTCAACCCCTGAAGGAAGCAGCTTCACGCCTTTATCGCTGCGGCTGTGCAGTCCCCAAGGTTCGCCTTCCCCAATATGCTGATGCAAGGAATCGGCTTCGTATTGTGTCAGTACTCCAATAGTGTCGATCTTGGAATTTACACAATTGCTGAGTGGAAAATCAATGATTCTATACTGTCCTCCGAAAGGGACTGCAGGCTTAGCCATACTGGAGGTCAAGGGGGCTAATCTGCGGCCTTCCCCGCCAGCCAGGAGCATGGCGATACAATCTTTTTTACTCATTTGTTATCCCTCCCATTTTTTTGTCAATGCTTGTAATATAACCTGCCGGCAAGCGCTTGAAACGACATAGGTGAATTATATTGCTGTGCTTCAAGAAAAATTACATTAATAATTTTCTTTATTCAGAAATCATTGAATTCGCCTGCAAAATTCATTTTCAAAAGGCACATATTGGGGTAATGTAATAGGTGCATCCTATATATTAAGGTGGTGATGATTTGGCCGAAATACCAAAAACAGTGAACCTCCCGTCATCTGAAGATATTTATCTGTTCCATGAGGGCACGAATTATCGCAGCTATACGATGCTTGGCGCGCACATTGCCGTGGAAGAAGGGCAAGCCGGCGTTCGCTTTACCGTGTGGGCTCCTCATGCGGCATATGTAGGACTGGCTGGTGATCATAATGGCTGGGATGGAACATTGGACTCCGACTCGTTATATAAGATACCCGATTCAGGATTTTGGAGTCGTTTTTTTCCGGGTATAGAGCCGGGAACTTTTTACAAATACAGGATTCATGGTGCAGATGGAACAAGCTTCCTCAAGGCTGATCCTTACGCGTTCAAAGCTGAGGTACGTCCGGCCACCGCTTCCGTTGTGGCGAATCTGGACGGTTACCAATGGGGCGACGCCGCGTGGCGCCGGAAGAGCAAAGCACCGTACAATGCGCCAATGAACATTTATGAAATGCACTTCGGGACCTGGCGCCAGAAGGACAATGGAGAACTTTATACTTATAGAGAGATGAGCAGCCTGCTGATCCCGTATCTGACGGAGATGAGTTACACTCATGTGGAGTTTATGCCGCTTGCTGAGCACCCGTATGATTTGTCCTGGGGGTATCAGGGAACCGGTTATTTTGCGGCCACCAGCCGCTTCGGCGAACCGCAGGATCTGATGTACCTGATTGATCAGCTGCATCAAGCCGGCATTGGGGTTATCCTCGATTGGGTTCCGGCCCATTTTGCCAAGGATGCCCACGGCCTGAGAATGTTTGACGGTTCGCCGCTGTATGAATACGCCGATCCTATGCTGGCCGAGAAGCCGGGCTGGGGCACACTATCCTTTGATTTCAGCAAACCGGAGATCATATCGTTCCTGATTTCTAATGCGCTTTTTTGGTTTGAGATGTATCATATTGACGGTATGCGTGTGGATGCCGTAACCAGTATGCTGCGGCTTGATTTCGAGAAGCAGCACCATCAGTACACAAAGAACAAGCACGGGGGCCTTGAGAATCTGGAAGCGATCGCGTTCATCCAGCAGTTGAATACGGCGATTTTCCGGTATTATCCGAAGGCTCTGATGATGGCCGAAGAATCCAGTGCCTGGCCTGGCGTAACCTCACCTGTTCATGAAGGGGGGCTCGGGTTTAATTACAAATGGAACATGGGCTGGATGAATGACACTCTTGGTTACATAGAACATGATTTCGGGGCGCGGCCCTACCATCATAATTTGTTGACCTTCCCGATCGTCTATGCCTACGCCGAGAACTATACATTGCCTCTGTCCCATGATGAAGTGGTACACGGCAAGAAGTCGCTGCTGAACAAAATGCCCGGCTCATACGAGCAGAAGTTCGCCGGTCTGCGGGCATTGCTCGGTTACCAGATTAGTCATCCGGGCAAAAAGCTGTTGTTCATGGGCGGTGAGTTTGGTCAATTCATCGAATGGAAGGATCAGGATCAGCTCGACTGGCTGCTGCTGGATTATGAGGCCCACCGCCGGATGCTCGCTTACACGGCTGCCCTGAATAAGCTCTATCTTACGGAAAAAGCGCTGTGGGAGCTCGACCATGACATGGAGGGCTATCAATGGATTGACGCCGATGACAGCGGCCAGAGTGTTGCCTCCTACATCCGCAGAGGGAAGAGGCCTGTGGATACCTTGCTGATTATTATCAATTTCCAGCCGGTGGAACGGCGTAATTACCGGATCGGTGTCCCGCGTCCGGGGACCTATGAAGAGATATTCAGCTCGGAGACCCGCGAATACGGCGGTTCTGGTCTTCATAATGAACCTGTTAAGAGTGAGAAGAAGGAATGGCATAACCAGCTGAACAGCCTGGAGCTGACCCTTCCGCCGCTTGGATTCCTGGTGCTCAAGAAATCCGGACGCAAAACGATTAAATAAACTATTCATATCTATAAGGGGGAAATCTGGATGAAAGTTCTATTTGCTGCAGCTGAAGCCCATCCATTTATCAAAACAGGCGGGTTAGCCGACGTAATCGGTGCCCTGCCGAAGGCGCTTAAGGCTGCCGGAGTAGATGTTCGGGTAATCCTGCCCAAATACAAGGGGATCGCAGAGAAGTATTCCTCCCAGATGGAGCATGTCGCTGTCCTTGAGGTGCCGATCGGCTGGCGCAATCAATATTGCGGGATTGAACGGATTGTCTTTGAGGGAGTTCCTGTATACTTTATCGATAATGAGTATTACTTCGGACGTGACGGCATCTATGGGTATATGGATGACGGCGAACGTTTCGCTTTCTATAACCGCGCTGTGCTTGAATGCCTGCCGGCGATTAACTTCCAGCCTGATGTCCTGCATTGCCATGACTGGCATGCCGCGGTAATTCCGCTGCTGCTGCAGGCGCACTACCGTCACAACCCGTTCTACAGTGAGATGCGTACGGTGTTCACCATACATAATCTCCTGTACCAGGGGGTATTCCCGTATTCGGTACTGGGCGAGCTGCTCGGTCTCGGCGACAGCTATTTCCCTGGCGTAGAATATTACGGGAACGTGAACTATATGAAGGGCGGAATTGTCTACAGTGATCATGTGACCACGGTTAGTCCTACCTATGCCGATGAAATCCGTACACCTTATTATGGATATGGCCTGGACGGCCTGCTGACATCGCGTTCAGATGCACTAAGCGGGATTGTCAACGGGATTGATACCAAGAGCTACAATCCGGCCAGTGATCCGTCTATTTTCACCCGTTACCGTTCCAATCTGGTCAAGAAAGCTGAGAATAAGCTGGGACTCCAGCAGGAACTCGGCTTGCCTGTAGCTCCTTATATTCCAATGGTAGCTATGGTTACCCGTCTCGTGGATTCCAAAGGACTGGATCTGCTGACCCGGGTTCTCGATGAGCTGCTCTACTATGACGATATTCAGTTTGTCCTGCTGGGCACCGGTGATGAGGTCTACGAACGCTGGTTCCGCGAGGCACAGTGGCGTTATCCGACCAAGCTGTCTTCACAGATTCTGTTCAATGATGCCTTGTCCCGCAAAATATATGCGGCCAGCGACCTGTTCCTGATGCCGTCCAAATTCGAGCCTTGCGGCATCAGCCAGCTGCTGGCTTTGCGTTATGGCAGTATTCCTGTAGTGCGTGAGACCGGCGGACTTAACGATACCGTTCATGCGTACAACGAGGAGACCGGAGAGGGCAACGGCTTCACCTTCAAGGACTATAATGCCCATGATATGATGCACACGCTCCGCCGGGCCGTATCGTTCTACCACAAGCCGGAGCACTGGAAAAAAGTAGCGAAAAACGCATTCACGGGTGATTACAGCTGGAATGTATCCGCGCAGCAGTATATTGATATTTATAACAAGATTTCGGATAAAGTTACGGAGTAGAAGAACTATTGTATAGAAAAGGCATTCCCCGATCATGGTGATGGGAGGAATGCCTTTTTTTAGTTATGCATAGGGATAATAATGTGGAGTTTTAGATTGGAACTCTTTTACATTCACCATCAGGTTCTCCGTATTAAATTCAATTAAGGAGACCCCGTCAAAGGCTCCAACTTCTGATTCAAACTCGCATTCGAAGTACCATTCCACTGCAGTCATGCTGCCCTGGTGAATAAATTGTTTGGTCTTCCAGCTCAAAACCGTACCTCGTATATTCCAGTCGTCAAACCATTTTGTTATTGTGGCTAATCCGTGATATTCAGGTCCGTAACATTCTGTATAGGTGATGTTTAGGTCGAAGATTTGGCTTAATATTGAATTGTTTTTATGAATCCAAGACTGGAAATACTTTTCAATGACTTGCTCACGTTCAATCATAATGTCCCCCCTGTTATTGTTGCTATAAGTGTACTACAGAATATCTATCACCCATATGAGATTCTCTATCTAACCGAGTCAAAAAAGGTGATGCTCCAGGCAGCCGATTCTCAGCTTCTGGGACACCACCTTTTATTGTTTAGAGTTATCTGTTAGTTACCTCAGCTTAAATTCCGGTACAATATCCGGTACCCATACGGATCAAGGGATACATTCATCATTCCGCCCTCCGGAACCACAGCTTCTCCCGTCAGTGCATCCAGCCAGTCATCGGTTTCCATCGGGTGGCTGAGCGTGCGGGGCTGCGGCGAATTATTCATCCAGACGGTGAAATGGATCCGCTCATCTGCACGCTCATAGACGATGCACGGGTCATTCTCACAGGCCTGGAGAATCCGGAAGCGGCCTTCCCGGAGCGCCTTATGTTCCTTGCGCAGTGCGATCATCATCCGGTAGAAATCATACAGCTCACGGTCCTGCTTCGTTTCATCCCATTCCATACATTTGCGGCAGTCCGGATCTTCACCCCCGGTCAGGCCGATTTCGTCCCCGTAATAGATGCAGGGAGTGCCCATGAACGTGAACAGGAAGACGACAGTCAGCTTCAATTTGCGTTTATCCTCCCCCAGGACGGTGAGCAGGCGGGGGGTATCATGGCTGCCGAGCAGATTGAAGACAACCTCGTTCGTCTGCTGCGGATAACGCATGAGCAGGCTGCCGATCCGGTGGCCGAAGGTGATGCCGTCCATCCCGCCGTTGAAGAATTCCAGCACCGCCCCCGAGAAGGGGTAGTTCATTACCGAATCAAACTGGTCACCGAGCAGCCAGGTTAAGGAATCACTCCATACCTCGCCGACGATATAGGCATCCGGGTTTGCGGCTTTGACCACTTTGCGGAAATCACGCCAGAAGTGATGATCGACCTCATTCGCCACATCCAGCCGCCAGCCGTCTACCCGGATCTCCTTGATCCAGTACTCTGCAACTTCCAGCAGGTAGGACTTCACTTCATGATTGGCGGTGTTGAACTTCGGCATATTGCCATAGAAGCCGAACGTATCGTACGTGGGGATACCGTCAACAATCTCAGCCGGAAAAGAATTCATATGGAACCAGTCTCGGTAGACGGAGAATTCACCTTTTTCCAGAACATCCTGAAATGGCGGGAATTTGTCGCTGCAGTGGTTGAACACGGCGTCCAGCATGACACGGATGCCGCGTTTGTGGCATTCTTCTACGACCTTCTTCAGCAGCTCATTATCGCCGAAATGAGGGTCGACTTTTTTATAATCCACGATGTCGTATTTATGGTTGGAGGGGGAGACGAACAGCGGCGTGAAGTAGACGGCATTAATACCCAGCTCCTGCAGATCATCCAGATGATCCAGCACACCCTGAAGGTCACCGCCAAAGAAATTATCGAGCTTCGGTTTGCCGCCCCACGGTTCTGTGCCTTCCGGATCATTCAAAGGATTGCCGTTCGCGAACCGCTCGGTCATGATCTGATAGAACACCGCATCCTTGGCCCAGGTGGGTACTTTGAATAAGTCAATTCCGTGTATATAAGGAAACTCATAGAAGTGGTTGGGCGGCTGCGGACATTCGGTCCGGATGCCGTTGTCGAGCAGATACACCGTCTCCGAACCCTTGCTGACGCGAAAAGTATAGCTGAGGCGCTTGTATTTGGGACGGACTGCCGCTTCCCAGTAGTCGAATTTATCGTCAGAGGCAGCTTTTTCCATAATGATGTCGTAAGAGGTATGCTGCCAATCGTACTTGTCGCCAGTAAGTGCAACTACGTAGTCCACATCATCACGTTTGGTACGCACCCGCAGATGTATGGTAGTGGCATCGTAGGCATAAGCCCATTTATCGCGGGGAACATGGTACATCGCTTCCAGCAGCATGACTTCACCTCCTAAAAGTTTTGTGAGCAACTGCTTCCCGATTACGCTACGCAAAACTCGCTTCGAAAGCATACGCTTAAGTTTTGTGAGCCTATTCACCTTATCCGTTAAATAACGCCTACAGCGGCATCTGAACCAGCCCGGTTATTCCGGCGGCAAATGGAGATAGTAAATAGTATATACCTCTTTTCATAGGATGTGCAAAATGGGGGAATAGCAGACCCGGCCAACAGCCTGCAATTAATTCATGAATTTAACAGGCTTTGTCACAAATTTGTCTTTGCATATTCATGCGGAGTGATTTATAATAAATCGGTCAATGGGACTACTTAGAGAAATGAACATAAAGAGAATAGGGGAGACAGACAAATGAACAAATGGGGTAAACTTTCAATGGGACTGCTGCTGGCAGCGGGACTGCTGGCCGGATGCGGCTCTAATAACAACGAGAATAATACCGCAGCAAGCGGAAATACGAATACGGGAACTGAAGCCAAGACGCTGATTCTGGGAACCAGCGCGGATTTCCCTCCGTATGAATTCCACAAAATGGTGGACGGCCAGGATACCATCGTAGGTTTCGATATTGAGATTGCCAAGGATATCGCTGCTGATATGGGTGCGAAGCTTGAGATTAAGGATCTGCCGTTTGATTCCCTGCTGAACGAACTGTCGAGC
This sequence comes from Paenibacillus phytohabitans, assembly GCF_013141775.1. Lineage (GTDB taxonomy): Bacteria > Bacillota > Bacilli > Paenibacillales > Paenibacillaceae > Paenibacillus_AQ > Paenibacillus_AQ phytohabitans. The sequence goes on along the minus strand of NZ_WHOB01000016.1, from coordinate 110,061 downwards.
GGAAGAGTAGATATGGTGATCTCCGGACTCAGTCCGACACCAGAACGTGCTGAAGCTGTGGGTTTGTCCGATATCTACTATAAGGCGGAGCAGGCTGTCGTTGTGCGTGAAGCGGATAAAGATAAATTTGCAACGATGGATTCCTTGAAGGGGATCAAGCTGGGCGTTCAGACCGGTTCGATCCAGGAAGATATCGCCAAAGGCATTGAAGGCGCACAGCTGACCTCTCTCGGCAAAATCTCTGAAATCGTACTTCAGCTGCAGTCGAACCGCGTAGAAGCTGCTATTATGGAAGGACCTGTTGCCAAGTCCTTTGTGAAGAATGTTAAGGGACTCGCGATTACCGATGCCAAACCGGAAGTTGAAGATGACGGCTATGTAATCGGTGTGAAGAAGGACAACACAGAATTGCTGGACCAAGTGAATAAGACATTGACCCGCCTGAACTCGGAAGGCAAGATTGATGAGTATGTAGCGGCAGCAAGCGAGCTTGCTGAGAGCAAATAGAACGCGGACCCGTGCACACGGTTAGCCCTGAATTAAGTACAACCCGCAGCCTGCTGCGGGACAATGCTCTACTTTGCAGAAAATGGCGGTGATCCGCTGTTTTCTATTTTTTTGAGAACAGGAGGATTGAAAGGCAATGAGTGTATTTGAACTTGCTTATGATTACCGCAATTTTTTCCTATCCGGTCTGAAGTACACACTGCTGCTCGCGGTGATGGGCGTATTCTTCGGCTTCGTGCTGGGTATCGCGGTTTCGCTGCTGCGGATGTCCAAATGGAGAATTCTGCGCTTTATCGCCACCGCCTGGGTGGAGTTTCTACGCGGGACGCCGATGCTGGTGCAGCTGTTTCTGATCCACTATGGCCTGCCGGAGTTCGGTATTTCGCTGTCCCCGATCCAGTCGGGTGCGATTACGCTAACGATTAACAGCTCGGCTTATCTGGCGGAGATTTTCCGTGCCGGAATTCAAGGGGTGGACCGCGGTCAGATGGAAGCAGCACGCTCGCTCGGGATGAAGCAGGGGATGACCATGCGTTACATCATTCTGCCGCAGGCGCTGAAGAATGTGCTGCCCGCGATCGGAAATGAATTTATTACCATTATTAAAGAGTCTTCCATTGTATCGATGATTGGGGTGGCTGATCTGCTGTTTGAAGCCAGATCCATTACTTCGATCACCTATGAAGGACTTAGCCCGCTGATCGTGATTGCCGCCATGTATTTTGTGCTGACCTTCACGTTATCCAAGCTGCTGGGCATTCTGGAACGGAGGCTGAATACGGATGATCGAGGTTAAGAACCTGCAGAAGAGCTTTGGCAAGCTGGAGATCCTCAAGGGGATTGATCTGAATATTCACAAGGGCGAGGTTGTTGTAGTGATCGGTCCCAGCGGCTCGGGCAAAAGCACCTTCCTGCGTTGTCTGAACCTGCTGGAGCAGCCAACCGGCGGTGAGATTTCGTTTGAAGGACAATCGATTACAGCCAAAAAGCATGATATCAACGTAACCCGCGAGAAAATGGGGATGGTATTCCAGCAGTTCAATCTGTTCCCGCATAAGTCTGTGCTGCAGAACATTATGCTCGCGCCATTGAAGGTGCGGAAACAGCAAGCTTCCGAAGCGGAAAAAATCGCCACGGAGCTGCTCCGCACCGTCGGCCTTGAGGACAAGCGGGATGCGTATCCGGCCCAGCTCTCCGGCGGACAGAAGCAGCGGATCGCGATTGCCCGGGCGCTGGCGATGCAGCCGCATGTGATGCTGTTCGATGAGCCTACATCGGCGCTTGACCCGGAGATGGTCGGTGAGGTGCTGGAGGTTATGAAACAGCTGGCAGTAGACGGTATGACGATGGTCATTGTGACGCATGAAATGGGCTTTGCCCGTGAAGTCGGCGACCGGATCCTGTTCATGGATGGCGGGGTTATCGTAGAGCAGGGGACCCCGGCAGAGGTGTTCGGCAATCCCAAACACGCCCGTACCCGTGATTTCTTGAGCAAAGTTTTATAAAATTCCTGGAACGGCCGCTGAAAATTCCTTCAGCGGCCGTTTTTGTGAGGGAATTAAATTTTGGCGGAGCGTGAAATGGGTGATATAGTATACAAATGATCAATCTACTTGAAAGGGAGTACATACAGATGAGAGATGATCTTTGCCGGATAGGCATTATTGATATTGGTTCCAACTCCATACGGCTTGTAATTTATGATACGACGCAGGCAGGCGGCTACAAAATTATTAAGGAATGCAAATACTCTGCCCGTCTGAGTGAGAAAATTACCAAGGAAGGCAGACTGGAGAAGAAGGATATGGATACGATTATTCCTGTCCTCCACCAGTTCAAAGAGATTTGTGATGATTTCGAAGTGGATAATATCCGCGCAGGAGCTACCGCCGCAATCCGCAACGCAGCCAACTCCGCCGAGATTATAAGCTATCTGTCTGAAGCGTCATCCATCCGGATTGAAGTAATCAGCGGGCATCAGGAGGCTTATTTCGGATTTCTCGGGGTCATCAATGCCTTTGATATTCAGGACGGCTTCGTCATTGACATCGGAGGCGGAAGCACGGAGGTCACCTTGTTCCGCGGACGGCGTTATCAGCACAGCATCTCTTTCCCGTTCGGTGCAGTCAATACGAATCTGATGTTCAGCCAGGGCGGCAACTGGAACGCTGATCAGGTCCGTAAGCTGCAGCTATACGTTACCGGCAGGCTGGTAGAGCATGATTGGCTCACTACGGGCAACGGGCTTCCGTTATATGGACTCGGCGGAACGCTGCGTTCACTCGGCAAGCTGGACCAGAAGAACCGGGAATATTCGCTGCCGAACTCCCATGGCTACGTGCTGGAAGGGGAGACCATAGAGAAGTTCATGGAGACATTGCCAGCGACTCCATATGAGAAGCGCAAGGATCTGGATGGTTTATCTAAAAGCCGGGGAGATATCATCGTGTCCGGTCTGGTTATTTTCCATACGGTGTACCATTATATCGGGGCCAGCCGTGCTGTGATCAGCGGGGAAGGCTTGCGTGAGGGCATGCTGCATGATCTGCTGAAGCCGGAGCAGCCGGTCCGTGACAGCGCGCTGGAGTACAGTCTGGACACCATTATCCGCTTTGATATCCGTACCTCCAAGCGGCATCTGGATCATATCTATAAGCTGGCACTCGGCCTGCTGGGGGCTTTTGAGAGGGAAGGTGACCGGGAGGAGCATGAGATGCTGATCTACGTGGCGATTATGCTGCACCGTACCGGCTCCAACATTAATTATTATCAGTCCAAGCGGCATACCCGCTACTGGCTGATGAATTCCCCGATCCGCGGCCTGACCCACCGGCAGCTGATTCTAAGTGCGTACATTGCTTCCTACAGCACCAAAAGCCGGAAGCAGAAATTGTCCCAGATGCATAAGGACATTTTGCTGGCTTCCGACGAAGAGTGGATTCATAAGCTGGGTACGCTGGTGCAGTTAAGCATTGCTCTCGACAGCACTGAGATCGGCATTGTCAGCGGGGTCAACGCCCGGCTGCATAACAATACGCTGGATCTGGAGCTGCAGGGCGGACAAGTTCTTATCGGGCTGGAGGACATTGAGAATGCGCTCAAAGCCTTCAGGAATGCTTGGTCGGTGAAGGTAAAGCTCGGCTTCCCTTCCAGCGGGTAACATTCATAGCAGCGAACTGGCTCCGGAACGGGGCCTTTTTGTCGTCCGCCCGTTCGTAATACCCGTTAGGCTGCAGGAAGCTGGATTTCACATTATCCATCAGCGACAGGTCCAGTATTTTGACGATCTGCTTGCGGATGCTGCTGTCCTTCACCGGACACATCAGTTCAATCCGCCGCGTCAGGTTCCGGGTCATCCAGTCCGCACTAGACAGATAGACCTCCGGTTTGCCGCCGTTCTCGAAATAATAGATGCGTGAATGCTCCAGGAAACGGTCAACAATGCTGCGGACTGTAATCCGTTCGCTTAATCCTTCAATGCCCGGACGCAGACAGCAGACACCGCGTACAATCAAATCAATCGATACACCGGCCTGTGCTGCGCTGTACAGGTTGTCGATGACCTCCTGATTGGACAGGGAGTTCATCTTGGCGATGATCCGTGCCGGTCTGCCGGCAGCAGCATGCTCTGCTTCGCGTAGGATCAGCTTCTGAAGCGACAGGCTCATGTTGGTCGGTGCCACAATGAAGGAGTTCCAATTATAGTTGGCAGAATAACCGGTCATCTGGTTGAACAGCTCCGAGGCATCCAGGCCGATCTCATGATTGGCGGTGAACAGGCTAAGGTCTGTATACGCCTTGGCCGTGCTGTCATTATAGTTACCTGTCCCTACATGCACATAACGGCGCAGCTCAGGGCCTTCCTGGCGTACAATCAGCGTGACCTTGGCATGGGTTTTGAGACCTACAAGGCCATAGACTACGTGGCAGCCCGACTGCTCCAGCTTACGTGCCCAGGCAATGTTACGTTCCTCATCAAATCGGGCTTTCAGCTCCACAACTACCGTAACCTGCTTACCTGATTCGGCGGCATTGGCCAGGGCGGTGATCAGCGGGGAGTTCCCGCTGACCCGGTACAGGGTCATTTTGATCGCCATAACCTGCTCATCTTCGGAGGCCTGAATGATGAAGTCCGTCATAGCATCGAAGGATTCATACGGATGATAGACCAGCACATCACGTTCGCCAAGTACCTCGAAGAAGTCCTCATTCTCCTCGAATTCCGCCGGATAGAGCGGCTCGATCGGTGCATGATGCAGGTAGCTGAAGCCCTTGACGCTGCCGGCGAACCCCCGCAGGAAGCTGAGATCTAGCGGTCCCTCAATTTCAAACACGAAATCCTCAAGCTCGAATTCGGCCTGCAACTGCTCCAGGGCATAAGGGTGAATCCCCTTCTGTACTTCAAGACGGGCAGGGACGCCGCGGCGGCGTTTGCGCAGCTCTTTCTCAATCTCCTCCAGCAGATCCTCTGCGCCTTCCTCATCAATGGTCAGATCGGAATTGCGGGTCAAGCGGAATTCACTGACAGCTACAGGATCATACCCGCTGAACAAGGTCTGGATATGCTGGCGGATCACATCTTCAATGAAGACAAACTGCCGTTTCTTACTGTTGGAGCGGTGGGGCAGCGGGATACAGCGCGGCAGATTCGACGGAATCTGCAGGATTGCGAAATAAGGCTCTTCTTCCTGGCTGTTCTTGCGTGTGAGTACTACTGCCAGATAGATGAACTGGCTGTGCACAAGCGGAAACGGACGGCTCTGATCCACGGCCATCGGCGTTAAGACTGGATAGATGATATCACGGTAATATTGCTCAATGGATTGCTCCTGGGCATGCGTGAGGTCCTTGTAATCGACGAACACAATCCCTTCCTTGTGCAGACTCCGGGAAATGTCCTTGAAGGTACGGTATTGGTCGGCGATGATTTTGGTGACCCGTTTGATCAGACGCTTGTACAGGCCGGAGGGGGTGTAGCCGGTGAAATCCTTTTTGGTATAACCCGCCCGGATCTGATCCTGAATGCCCGCTACCCGGACACTGATGAATTCATCCAGATTGCTGGACACAATCGCCAGGAATTTGGCTCGCTCCATAAGCGGGTTCTCCGGATCCTGTGCTTCGGCAAGGACGCGGCGGTTGAATTCAATCCAGCTTAAATCGCGGTTCAGATAGGCTGTTGCGGGACTGGTGTGGTTGTTTTTTTTCTCTTCTGCATTCACGTTCATTGACCCTCCAAGTTATGCTTCAGTCTCTACATTATCTATCGTATTCTATCATTCTACTATTTGCCAAAGGGAGAAATGTTAAAACTGTGTAAAATTTTCGCGGAAACTTAAAAAAGATTGCCGAAGCCACGATAATTCTAACGATAAATATTAAGAATATGTAATAATTAACCCGATGAAAACGCTGTATATAGGCAAAATATTTCCAAACGTAACAAAAACATAGCCACTGGTTACAAAGTTGTGATATATTCATAACTGTTAGTTTACAAAGCGCCGCAATTCCAGAGACCTGGCAACAAAAAAGTACATAGGTCCAGCGTTATCTTGGCGTCACTGGCGGAGCTTATCCGTTATATCCTGGACGCCCACTAATGAAGGAGGCTATTTAATGAAAATCAAGTTCGGAGCCATCACAGCCCTGGCTGCTGTACTGGGACTCGGCACATTGCTCCAAGCCGCCCCTGTTCAAGCTGACAGCGTACATATCGCTGGAGAAGCAACTACCTTTTATACGCTGTCCAATCATTATGACATCAGCGTAGAAGAACTCATGAGCGCAAATCCGCAGATTTCTGCAAGCAACATCTATCCGGGTCTTAAGCTTGCCATTCCCGGCACTGTTCAGGCCAAAACGGTAGCAGTCACAGAATCGGCAGCCGCCGCAGTTGTAACTAACGCAGACTTGTCAGCACTGAGTGTGGAGCCTGCATCAAACACCGTTCAAGCCTGGGGCAAAGCTTATACTTATGCCAAATCCATACAGGTAAAGGCTTCGGCCTATTCCTCTGCTGCCAGTGAGAATGGTAAATGGGGAGCGGTTGATTATTTCGGCAATGCGCTTAAGCTGGGAACGATTGCAGTCGACCCTAGTGTCATTCCGCTGGGTACCAAGGTTCTCGTTACCGGATATTCTCATCCGGGTCTCCCGAAGCAGGCATTCCTGGCGACCGCCACTGACATGGGGAGCGCGATCAAGGGCAACCGGATTGACATCTTCATTCCCGGCAGCCAGAGCTTTGTAGCCGATTTCGGCTATCAATATGTACAGTTGTATATTATTCAATAACCCGATAAATGTATAGCTGCACCATTTACCAAAGGAAACAAAACCCGGCCGTTCTCCGGCAGGTTTTGTTTCCTTTTTTAATTTATAAAAGGCTTCAAGCTATAATTTATCCCTCGGCTTCTATTTGATATACTGGCTCACCGGTGCATCAGCCGGTTCATTTGCTTTTGCTGACTTCGAACATTTGCGGAACAGTCACGAAGCTATACCCGCGTTTGCGCATAATGCTGATGACTTCCGGAAGCGCCTGTATGGTACCCTGCAGATTGCTGCCCCGGCCGCCGCCGCCGTGCTGGAGTATAATTGCGCCTTTTCCGGCCCTGGAGAGGATGTTGTTCCGCACCTGGGTCTTGGATAAGCCTCTCCAGTCCAGGGAGTCGACGTTCCAGTTCACCAGCTTGTAGCCGTGGGCTCTGGCCCATTTCAGCTGCTGCTCACTGATGTCACCGTACGGGGGACGGATCAGCCGCGGTTTGTAGCCCGCAAGAGCCTGGATAATATTCTCGGTACGGATAATCTGGGTGCGGAATTCATTCATCCCCAGCTTGCCGAATTCGGGATGATTGTAGGAGTGGTTGCCGATCGCATGGCCTTCCCGGATGATCCGCGCAACCAGACCGGGATGTTTCTCGGCACGGCTGCCGACCACGAAAAAGGTGGCCTTGACATTATATTTATGGAGTACATCCAGCAGCTGCGGGGTAAAGCGCGGATCAGGCACATCGTCAAAGGTCAGGGCAATGATCTTGCGCCGCGGACCCTGGGTCTTGATCGTATCCGGGTATTTGCGCAGCAGCTGGCTTAGAGAAAGTCCTTTATTTCTTTTGTGGCGCCGGGCTGAAGACTGGGAGGCGGTGGAGCCGGCCGGAACAGCAGGATCTTCTTCCATAGAGACATTCGGCCCGGCGGAGGCTGGAGCGGATACAGAAGCAGACGCAGCAATCGGGAAGATGCTGGGCAGGATCACTATTATTATGAAGATAAGGAGCAAAACGCGGCGGATTCTTGCCAACTTCATGGGTTACGCCTCCTCTGATCACACAGCTGGATATTTTGAAATACAAGGGTTGTTATTCCCAGCCTTTGCGAATTTATGCTGTCAGCATGTGAATCACCTAAAGATTTAACCTGTCCGTAAATACGTGTATACTTAATGAATACGGGGGTAAGCCCGCCAAATGATGAGAGAAACGGGAAGGATGGAGACAAGAATGACAGATTTGTTTGCACCTTATGAACTGAAGGCCCTCACTTTGAAGAACCGGGTGGTTATGCCGCCGATGTGCCAATACGCAGTTGAGAAGCAGGATGGGATTCCGACGGACTGGCACTTTGTGCATTATGTCAGCCGCGCTGTCGGCGGTACCGGATTTATCATCGTAGAGATGAGCGGGATTCATCCGGATGGAAGAATTACCAATCAGGATACGGGGATCTGGGAGGACGGGCAGATTGCGGCGTTTAAGCGGATAACAGAGGCTGTTCATGCCCAGGGTGCCAAAATCGCCATCCAGCTGGGACATGCCGGCCGTAAGGCGGTGGATGCCAATCCCCCGGTTGCGCCTTCAGCGATCCCGTTTGATGCACATTCCCAAACGCCCCGTGCGCTGACGCGGGACGGGATTGCAGAGATGATCGGGGCATACCGGGATGCTGCCCGCCGGGCGGTCGAGGCCGGATTTGATACCGTTGAGCTGCATGGAGCCCACGGGTACCTGATCCACCAGTTCCATTCCCCGCTATCCAATGTCAGGGGTGACGAGTACGGCAGCGATCCCGCGCTGTTCGGTGAGCAGGTAGTGGAGGCGGTGCGTGAAGTGCTGCCGGCTGAGATGCCGCTTCTAATGAGAGTTTCCGCTAAGGAATATGTAGAAGGCGGATATAATGAAGCTTACGCACTGGAGTTCTGCCGCCGCTACAAAGCTGCAGGAGTAGACATGTTCCATGTATCATCCGGCGGGGAAGGCCCGATCGGCTCTAATGGAGGTCCTAATGCAGGACCGGCATATCAGGTAGAGCTTGCTGAGTACATACGCAGCGGATTGCAGGTACCGGTGATAGCTGTCGGCCGTCTGGAATCCTACGGGGAGGCCCAGGCGGTAATTACCGAAGCGAGGGCCGAACTTGTGGCTGTCGGCCGGGGGATGCTCAGTGATCCGTACTGGGCTTTGCATGCGGAAGAAGCGCTCGGAGGGGTACATCAGGACAATTTGCCTAAACCTTATATGCGCGGGATTTGGAACAAGAAATAGAAGGCTGTGATTGTGAAGTATGTCACAGATTTTAAGCTCCTTCTAAGGCATGGTTAATAAGATTAAATTTGAAGGAGCTTGATAACGTGGCGACGGTGATAAGTAACGAGCGGCTTGGAGACGGAGTATACCACCTGGTGGTTGAAGGAGGTAACGGCGGTGCTATGGGTCAATTCTACATGCTGCGGGCATGGGGAGCCTATCCGCTGCTGTCCAGACCGCTTAGCATACATCAGGTGAATGACAGCGGTGTTGATTTTTTGTATCACGTAGTAGGGGAAGGCACGGAGATTCTTGCCGGACTGAAGCCGGGCGACAAGCTTGAACTCGAAGGGCCATTCGGCACCGGCTTTCCGCATGTGGAAGGTAAGGTGGCGTTAGTAGGCGGGGGCATTGGAATTGCTCCGCTCTATTACTGCGCCCAGGAGCTTCCGGAGAGTGACATCTACCTCGGCTTCAGCCGGGAACCTTTCCGTACCGAAGCCTTCCGTCCACTTGCTGCCGAACTGACCGTCGATGTGGGCGGCCACATTCTAGACAGCGTGGATTTCACGGCCTATGATCATATATTTGTCTGCGGTCCCCATCCCATGCTGAAGGCGGCACAGCTCAAGGGCATAGCTGCGGAAACAGCCGGCAAGCGTCCTGACGTATATCTGTCGCTGGAGAACCGCATGGCCTGCGGCATCGGTGCCTGTCTCGTCTGCAGTGTATCCTGCAAGGATGGACAACGGAAGGCCTGCGCGGACGGACCCGTCTTCCTGGCTGGGGAGGTGCTGTTCCATGATTAATACAACTGCTACTATTGCCGGTGTTCATTTCAAGAACCCGATTGTTATGGCTTCGGGCACGTTTGGCTTCGGCCGTGAATATGGCAAGCTCTATGATGTATCCCTGCTTGGCGGAATCTCCGGCAAAGGGCTGACGCTCCATGCCAAAGCGGGAAATCCCGGTGTACGCGTGTATGAGACAGCTTCGGGTATGCTGAACAGTGTAGGACTCGAGAATCCGGGAGTGGAAGCCTTCCTGGCCAAGGAGCTCCCATACTGGGAGACACTGGATACGGCGCGTATCGTGAATCTGGGCGGCAACACACTGGCTGATTACGTGCTCGGCGCCGAGCTGATCCAGCGCGATGCGGATGCCCGCCTGCTTACAGGCAAACCGGCAGTGGATATGATCGAGCTGAACATCTCTTGTCCGAATGTGAAGGAAGGCGGCATCGCCTTCGGCGTGAAGACTCCGGCAGCGCTTGAGGTTGTCCGGGCAGTTAGAGCAGCAACCCGTCTTCCGCTGGCCGTGAAGCTGTCGCCGAACGCCGAGGATATCGCAGAGATGGCTGAGATGTGTGAGGCTGAGGGAGCGGATGCCGTCTCACTGATCAATACGATCTCAGGAATGAAGATTGATGTGCGCCGCCGCCGCAGTGTATTTAATAATCTGTATGCCGGTCTGTCTGGACCTGCCATTAAGCCTGTAGCCTTGCGGATGGTGCATCAGGTATCCAAACGAGTATCCATTCCGGTTATCGGGATGGGCGGCATCACCTCAGCTACCGATATTATTGAATTCATTATGGCCGGGGCAGCCGTCATTCAAGTGGGAACGTACAACTTCATGAATTTACGGGCCGGCAGTACGCTTGTCGAAGAACTGCAGCAGTTTATGGCTGAAGAGAATATCAGCTCGCTGGATGAAATCCGCGGTATTGTATAGCTGGAAGGCTGATCCTGCGATTCTGCATAACTTTTTTGCACAGCCTGAGAGATCTTCACTTGCCATGGTTAATATAATGGGTAGGGGGAATTCTGTTATGACATCCGATCAGCCGCATCCTGATGACATTGAGCTGTCTGAAATCACGGTTGGCCGTGACCTGCTGCTGCTAATTACCGGAGGTGTCCGTCATATCGGTGCGGCAAGCACCGCTTATATGGATGGTGACACTGCCAGGGTCATTACTTCGGCGGTACCGCATCATAAGGAGCATACGATCAGCGAATCGGTTGCACTCCGGGCAGCAGCAGCGCTGAACCGGACAGTCACGGTTGTGATGGGAATTCATTATGACAATCTGACCAAAGAGGGCATTATGGAAGTCGTAAATATTGTGAATACCAAAGTGGACCAATATTTATTGCAGAAGGTTTAACAATTTTTGAAACGATAGTGGCACTCCCTGCGTAAAAGATACCAAATGAGCAACTAACTTTTATTTTGGAGGAATGAACCATGTCTATATTTAAAAGATTGCGTGATCTGACCATGTCCAATGTGAATGCGATTATTGATAAAGCGGAAGACCCGGTCAAAATGACCGACCAATACATTCGTGATATGACCGAGGATCTGGAAGATGCGGAGAAAGCGGTAGCTGCCCAGATCGCTATTGAGAAGAAGTTCAAGCAACTGTACGAAGAGCAGGAAGCACTGGTGAACAAGCGTAACCAGCAGGCACACGCTGCCGCACAAGCCGGTAATGCAGATCTGGCCCGCCGTGCATTGGAAGAGAAGAAATCGGCTGAAGCCAAGCTCGTAGAGTACAAGACCAGCTTCGACCAGAACAAGGCTTCAGCGGACAATCTCCGCGGCAAGCTAGAAGAAATGCGCAAGCAGCTTACACAGATGAAGAACAAACGTGAGACCCTTGTTGCCCGTTACAACGCAGCGAAGGCGCAGACTGAAATCAACAAAGCCATGAGCGGATTCAGCTCCGATTCGGCTTCCGCCGGTCTCAAACGGATGGAAGACAAGATGCTTCAGGCAGAAGCGCAGGCAGAAGCCAGCAACGAGATGAGCTCCGGCAACAAATCGCTGGATGATGAATTCGAGAAGCTGGGTAAAGACCAGGCGGTTGAGAATGAGCTGGCTGCATTGATGAAGCAGTACGACAAACAATAATATATTGGCATAAGCCGGAGTTCAGGCGGTTGTCCACAGGCGAAGGGGAGACAGAACTAGCGGTTTCTCCTTCGCCTTATCTTTGTCTTACATGGAAGGTAATCTGAACAAGCGGGGGCTAAAGCAATGGATTTCCATACCCTGGTGTCCATGGTAGTGTGGACGGTCAGCGGCGCAGTACTGCTGTGTGTGCTGATGTTCGTGGATTCGCTGTTTACCCGTTATGATGATTTGGAAGAACTCAAAGCAGGCAATATGGCAGTCACTACGCGCTTTGTGCTGAAGCTGGGGGCTCAGGGCTATATTTTATCGTCATCCATTGCTGCGGCTAGCCGGCTTGGGGAAGCGCTTGTTGTCTCTATTGTATCTTTTGTACTGTTGTTCGTTCTGGAAAAATCAGCCGAGCTGCTGCTGGGCAGGGTGGGCAAGCTTGATCTCGATCATGGCACTCAGCTGGGCAAAGTCGGCTACGGTCTGCTTGCAGGCATTCTGCATGTAATCGGGGCTTTAATTATTGCTGCATTTATTCGTGGATAACATACTTACTCTGACACAACGAAGCGGATGCTTTCGAAGCGAGTTTTGCGAAGAAAAATCGACGTAGTGTATGCTAACAAAACTAAGCGGATGCTTTCGAAGCGAGTTTTGCGAAGAAAAATCGACGTAGTGTATGCTAACAAAACTTTTAGGAGGATTGATGGCTTTGGGTTTATGGAAAAGGATCGGTAATATGTTCTCGAAGCCGGAGGCGCCCGCTGCGCCCAAAAGCATGCTCGACCTGTCTCCCGGAGATATTTGCGAAGTATCTTTGGTAACCTACGAAGTAACAGGCCGGACGAAGACCAGCGGCCGCAATGCTGCTGTATTGACGCTTCGCGACGGAAGCCAGATTTCCTATCTGTATATTGAAGAACGGGAACAGCTGCAATACAGATTATATCATCCGATCGACGGGCGTCTGGATAGCCCTTCCGAGGTACCGGCTACCCTGGAGCTGGATGACTGTACCTTTTATCTGGAGGAAGAATACGAGGGGTATGCAGCAGTTACAGGACAGACTCCATACATGAATGGCGGAGAACAGCATGTCTGGCAGTACCAGTCGGATGATTCGCGGCTGCTGCGCGTAGAATGGCAGAATGGCCGGTTCATGCTCTATGAAGGTGAAACTGTCATTCCGGCTGATGTCAGAGTGATTCGTGCGTCTTAAGGTTAACATGGAGCAGAAGAGATCAGTCTGCTAACAACTGAAGCGTATTGAGATTAAGGGATGCAACTGCCTGCTACAGGCCGTATGCGTCCCTTTTTGCGTGTGAGCCAGCCCGGAGCTGAATTTCCCTTTGTAGTGCTGCATGTTAAAATAGGGCGTAGCTCAGCAGATGCAGGAAACTGCCAACTTAACAAGGAGGATGGACTACTTCCATGGCTAACCCAGAGAACCATAACAAGGAATATACCAATGATAAATTTCAGCGCTCGGCGCTTCAGGTGACAGAGGCTCAGGTTCGGCTGACAGCATATGCAATCCCCCTTACGGATGAAGAGGTTCCTTTGAATCAAAGCTGCGGGCGCTATCTGGCCCAGTCCGTTCATGCACCGCATCCTTTTCCGGCATTTGACCGCTCAAGTATGGACGGCTATGCAGTTATCGCAGCAGATACAGCATCGGCTGGCGATAACAGCGTGGTGTGGCTTGAGGTGGTCGATGTTATTCCCTGCGGCGCAGTAGCGTCAAGAGAGATTTCGAAGGGGACTGCTGCGCGGATCATGACCGGAGCGCAGGTTCCGGATGGCGCGGACACTGTAATTATGTTGGAAGCCACAGAGAGCCGGATGGAAGATGGTGTTACTTATGTGGGCATTCGCAAGCCGCAAGCGGCGGGACTTCATATTTCGCCGTGCGGCCTGGAGCTGGGGACAGGAGAACTGGTGCTGCCTGAGGGGAAAATAATCGGTGCCGGTGATATCGCTGCACTGGCTGCGCTGGGGGTCGCGAATGTTCCCGTGCATCGCAGACCTAAGGTAGCAATCTTCGCCACCGGGACTGAACTGCTTGAGGTGGACGAGCCGCTGGCTCCGGGCAAAATCCGCAACAGCAACTCTCCTATGCTGGAGGCGCTTGTACGGGAGGCAGGCGGAGAACCCGTAATGCTTGGTGCGATTGTTGATGATCTGGAGCTTGCCCGGAGTAAAGTGCAGATGGCACTGGAGAGCTATGATCTTGTAATTACAACCGGCGGTGTGTCCGTCGGAGATTATGACATTATGGGTGATCTGATCCGCGAGCAAAGCGGCGAAATGCTGTTTAACAAAGTAACTATGCGACCGGGCAGTGTTACAACAGCAGCGGTACGTGGAGGAACTATTCTGCTGGCCTTATCAGGCAACCCGGGAGCCTGCTTTGTAGGGTTCCAGCTGTTCGCCCGGCCTGTCATCGGGTTGATGCAGGGGGCGGCGCAGCCTTTTTTGCCGGAATGGACTGCTGCGCTTGGCGTGGATTATAAGCGGGTAAACTCCTTCACCCGGTATGTCCGGGCCCGGCTGGAGATCCGGGAGGGCGTTCTCTATGCATATCCAGCCGGCGTTGACGAATCCTCCGTGACGGTTACGATCAAAGACAGCGATTGCCTCATCGTCATTCCGCCGGATAGCGGGCAGATGACTTCCGGGGATAAGGTAACCGTACTTAAGCTGCCGGGGGAGATCCGGGGGTGAATAGTGGAGGAGACGGGAACCTCAACAGAAGCGCATATCAGCTTTGAAAGGAAAGGTTAAGGAACTGTGCAGAAGCAAGTAGAGCAAGTAGAGCCCGGGCGCGAACCCGGACGCGCGAACCTGAACCCGGACCCGAACCCGGACGCGGACGCGCGAACCCGAACCTGGGCGAAACCTCATAGATGGGTGCTCATCAGCATGGACAAGCGTATGGCCATGCTGAGCATGTCATTTTGTGAGGAAATGTAAGGGGAATACTGGGGTTTAACAACTTATGAGTGCTGATAAAACGTAGGCGCTTAATGTATTTTAACGTTTGATGACTTATTATTGCTTGATGTTTGGTTTAATAATTTATTTAATATTTTCACCATATGAAAAATTCATAATAGAAAAGTGACTAATGGTAGTGCATGAGATGCTGTAGTGCATGGAATGATGCTTAAGTTTGCTTAAGATTCATATCGTAGCGGCTTAAATGTTGTGCAACTCGGACCCCAAGATATCGGGGTGTTCAGAGAGATTGTTGTATGAAATACAAGAATTGGTTCGCTCAACGGCTTGGGGGAGGAGAATTGATGCATTTTGTACAACAATTCTCGATTATAGCCGGAATCATAAGGGGATTGTTGTATTTTGTGCAAGATTTGGCAAAGTAATCAGTCTTCCTCACACATCACGGGTTGAAAACGTAAAATCTTGCCCCAACAGACCAAAAGGTCCAATACTTACTGTGGTGAAGGCTAAAATTGATGTGAATATTTTTAATTCTGAGATGGATAACAACGTTATTGTTTCTAATATTACAACATATGAAAAATTCACAATAGAAAATCAAAAAAAGTTAAAGCAACCTGCCAGCAGGATCATCCCATCGTGCTCCTATTTTCATAATGCGCCTCCCGAAAGACGGGTTACAAGGGAAAGCCCTAAGTTCTCAGAATACTTAATGAATATCAAAAAGAAACCCGGATCAACTACGATCCGGGTTTCTTGATTATCTAAGCTCAGAAGCAGAAATATGCTTCAAACCGCTGCTTTGTCGCGTAGAGCCCAAATCAGGCATAAGGATACCCATGATCATCCGCATGCAGCTGGAAAAGGGAGAATCAGGTGTACAAATGCGCTTGTACCTGAAGATATGGTACAGACAGTCTGAAAACCTCAATCAACACACAAATACGCCAGTAACTAGCCAGCTGTTGATATAAAACAAGCATCAGAGCAGCCTAACTTAGTCTCAACCTTTGTCCACTGACCAGTGCTCAGGATGCGTAAGCGATCCCGGCAGCTTGGTAGCCGAATTTCCCTTAGCGGCTTGCAGCTGCGCTTGGGTAAGGAAGAGGCTGTCCCGCAGATCGGCGCCGCTCAGATTCGTGTCACGGAGGTCAGCGCCGATCAGGTCGGCATGCCGCAGATCCGCACCGCTGAGGTCAGCGGCGATCAGATAAGCGCCGCGTAAGCTGACACATCGGAGTTCGGCCTTACGCAGCTTGGCGCCGATCAGATCTGCCCCGCGGCCGTAGTTTTTCTGCCGCTTGGGAGCGGGTTCCAGCTGCGCCCGCGCGGCATTGCGTGCCAATTCGCTGGCGCGCAGCAGCAGTTCGTTGACTTCAGCGCGCTGAACTGGCACATCTAGCGTCAGGAGTTCTTCCGGGCTGAGTGTAGTCAGGTTCAAGGTTCGTTCAATCATCAGCATAAGAGAATCATGCAGAATATCAGCGCCGGGGAATGCTATCGCCTCCCGCAGATACCATAGCAGCTCATGAAGCTGGCGCATCACCAGGAAGACCTCGAACATCTGCCCAGCGATTTCAGGGGCCTGCTGCCAGTCACGGCCTCCATAGGTCAGATTAGAGACCTTCTGCCCGGCTCCGAAGCAGTCATACACTGTGCAGCCCCGGAAGCCTTTCTCCCGCAGTTCCGTGTGAATTCCGCAGCGGAAGTCATCCCGCAGATTGGGGCAGGGCTGTCCGGCATTCTTATCAATAGCGAAGTCGGACGAAGCGGCAAAAGGGAGCGCCGCGCAGCACAGGCCGAAGCAGTCCAGGCAGTCAGAGTGCAGCTCAAGCAGTCCAGTGTCCTGAGTTTCAGTCCAATTTAAATAATTTTCAATCAAAGGAATAATACCTCCACATAATTAATGAGACTCTGCCCTGAGCATTCCGCAAATGTCAGACTATTGGGAAGATTCACTCTCCAGACGGCGTTCAATAGCTTCTGACATTGTTTTGTCCGTGAGATGGGCATAGATTTCGGTGGTTTCAGTTGAAGCATGTCCGAGCTGTTCCTTCGTCCTGTAAATATCATTTTGCAGATAATAGTCGGTTGCGAAGGAGTGCCGCAGCTTGTGTACAGTCAGATAAGGTTTGCCGAACCGCTTGGCGTATTTGATAATCATTTCTTGAATCGCCCGCTTGGTCATCCGTTTGCCCTCAGTGCTGCCATTTGGCAGGGTGATGAAGAGCGCTTTCTCCCGTTTGGGAGTCTTGTATCTGGACTGGCGGAGGCTGAGGTACAAGCTGAGATCGTCCTTGGCCTGCTCGCGGAAATAGACCGGGGTCTTGAAGGTTTCGTCATTGTGACCCTTGCGGAAAACATAGAGCAGCTTGTTGTTCACATCCAGATCATCCACATTGAGATTGACTACCTCGGATACGCGCAGGCCGGAGTTCAGAATCAGACTGGCAATACAGGCATCCCGCTCACGGTTCAGCTGAAAAGAATAATAAGCCTGCTTGTTGGCTTCTACATCCTTGCCATAACCCTCGTAGATATAGCCTACGAATTCCAGCAACTCCTCATCCTCCAGAATTTTGCCCTTCAGCTTGGCGGCCGTATCCTTCGGTTTGTGAATCCGTTTGATCTCCACCTTGGCCATAATATTACGCTTAAGCAGCGGATAAAAGTTCTCATCCTCCGCAATCTGGCTTAAATAGTGGAAAAGGGAGCGAAGCGCGGACAGCTTGCGGGACACGGTAACGCGTGTGTTGGCACTCTCAGCCCGAGTAGTCAGATGCAGGCGGTAGCCGACGATGCTGTCCATATGCAGGGTCTCTAGATCGAGCAGCGTAATTTCAGTATTGCTCGCAGCTGCGGATAGACCTTCACCGCGCAGCCAGCCGAAAAAGGATTCATAATCACGGATATACTCCAGCAGAGTGGAGGGGGACAGATCCGGACGCTTATAATCGATGAACTGCTGCACGAACCAGGGCATCTGCGGCAGACGCTGGTCGAGGTTTTTCCGGTCGGTGTTTTTTTGAATACTGATAGGAATCACCTTCTTTATAGTTTGCCGGAAGCCGAAAGGGCTGTCATTCTATCTTAACATGTTTTTAGCATTTTATGGCTTGAATCTGTGCCCGGGCTGGCAGTGCCCTTGCTCCTGATGTAACAAAGTTATATGATGTGAAGTAAACGAAAACGGCAGAGGTGAACCTGATGGAACTTGGAATCGAGCTGGTTCCTAAAGAGCAGAAGCAGATTATAAGCAGATTAATGCAGTTCTATTTGTATGATTTTACGCGGTACCTGGAGCTGCAGGTGGACCGGGACGGATTGTTTCCGTCTTATCCCGGGCTGGAGGCCTACTGGAACAGCGGTCTAAACAAGTTCGCCTACTTATTCACGGTAGACGGCAATATCGCCGGCTTTGCGCTTGTAGACCGGCTACTACGTGATCCGGAGGGACAGTTCTATATGACAGAGTTTTTTGTGATGCAGAAATACCGCCGCAGCGGCGTAGGAACCTGGGCTGCACACCGGCTGTTCGATATGTTCCCCGGCGACTGGAAGGTCTCGCAGATCCGTGCGAATACGCCTGCGCGTAACTTCTGGCACCGGGTGATCGGTTCCTATACAGGAGGGGAGTTCCAGGAGAGGTTCAACTCCCGGCAAGGCAATCCCAGCCAATACTTCAGCACATTAAATACTAATAGGATTAAGAAATAAATGCGGAATTCCTGAACATGAATTGACTGGTTAATCACATACATTTACCTGAATGGCGCGCAACTTTAAGGTGCTTCCAGCGTCTGGTAAATGAGGTGATCACAAATGTCCATGTGTAAAAGTGCACTCGGAGCGGGCTGCATTACAATGGTATTAGCGCTCAGCACAGGCTGCGGCAACGGGGCAGAGATTAATTCGTCCGGTGCCGTGGGGTTGGCACAGCCGTCCGCAACGACAGCTGCAACAGCTGCAGTATCCGTTACTCCAACTCCATCTCCAGCCCATGCTACCCCGGCAGTAATCCAAACAGAACCGCCTGCGGTCAAATCAGTCGCGCTGATTCCGGCAGTACCGGATTACAGCGAGAGCGGCAGAGGATATGAGATTAAGGGAGAGGTTGTCCAAGCAGCGTTCTCCGCAGATCAGACATTACCACTGGGGCTGTTCATGCCTGAAACGATGGTGCGGTTTGAACAGGACGGGAGGTCCGCCTGGGGCACACCGGATAAACAGAATTATATTACTTTGATGAAACTTGATGCAGCGGATGCGGCAGCTGGTGATGGAGAATTTGGGCCAGGCAATGATCTGGTGCTGCTGAAATATAAGGAATACCTCGGAAGCAAAGTAGAAGAAAGCACAGTAAAAGGAAGCCAGACGGCCGAAGCATTCAAATTCACGGCCAAAGATCAGGCTTACAGGGCGGAAATCCATATACAGGATGGACAACGTACAACTTTGCTTCCTGTGTTCATTGATATGCTTAGAGATGTTGAATATATGAAGAAGCAACCGCCCATCACTCCGGGTGTGTTCTTAACAGCGCCGGATGTAGGAAGTGATCCCGGGAAAAAGCAGGCGCTGCAGGAAACGATGGACTGTCTTGAAGCCTGGGCGGCAGGGGACAAGGAGAAGTTCGCGGCTACTATGCACTCCCCGCAGCTGAATGAAGCTCTGCAGTTTTTCCTGGACAATAAGAACGTCTACCGTTTCTATGAGTTGACCCTGACAGGCATCCCTGTTGAAGGAACCAAGCGGGCCGGATTCTGGGTCAGGTATACGCGGATGACCTCAGAGGGCTATATTGTAGACGGAGGGAATGAGATTTCTCTGCTCAAGAACAAGCAGGGCGAGTGGAAGATTGCCAACATAGATTAGCCGTGAGAAGAAGATTGTACGCAGATAATAAGTGTGCTATAATTTGCACATTAACACCGCAAAGAGGAGTCAATACTTCCTATGGCAGAGCTCAAACGATTTGGTTATGGATTGCAGGCGTTAGTCGTGCTGGCTTCAACAGCAGGACAGTACTCCAGTGTGGAGATTGCGGAACAGATCCGCTGCGAGCCGACTGCACTGCGCAAAATTCTGTCCCGGCTTACAGAAGCCGGTTATATCGAAGTACGCCAAGGCCGTGGCGGGGGCTATACACTGGCTAAACCACCCGGAGAGATTACTCTGGCAGAAGTGTATTTGTCCATGCACGATGATGTGCCTATGCTGGACGGCATGCTGGATACTACCGGCAATCATTTGTTTGGACAGAAGGTCCGCCAGTCGTTCGATCAGATTATGACGGATATCCGTTATCAAGTGGAACATGTGCTGAAATCCTATACGATTGCTGACTTAGTGGAGTGACGTGAGAGTTCCGGGAGCCAGTTTCAACAGCTGGTTTTTTTTGCGATAAAGTGTGCTGATAAATGCACATTTAACGGTTTGATCATTTTATTTTGGAGGAGAGAAAATAATGAAAATTCACTGGTTTGGACACTCCGCTTTTCAGCTCATATCACAGCAGGGGACGGTAATTCTGATTGATCCCTACGGGAAATTCCTTGGTTACCGGATGCCTAAAGTTAAGGCGGATATTGTAGCCGTTACCCATGATCATAAGGACCACAGTCAGATTCAAGTGGCTGAAGGTCCCTATGAACTGATCAACCAGCCCGGGCATTTCAGTGTGCGGGGAGTGGAGATTCAAGGGGTAGCCACGTATCACGATAATGTGGAAGGGGCAAAAAGGGGCAATAATATCATCTTCGTGTTCACGGTAGACGGACTCCGGATTTGCCATGCCGGTGATCTCGGCCATGCTTTGAATGCCCGGCAGTTGGAGCAGATTGGCAGGGTTGACGTGCTTATGACCCCTGTCGGCGGAAAAGCGACGCTTGATGGTACAGGTGCGGCAGCCGTAATGAAGCAATTGCAGCCGGCGGTTGCCATACCTATGCATTACAGCACCAAAGCGCTGGGGTTGCTTGGCCGGTTGTTTTTTGCCAAAGCGGATAAGTTCTTGCAGGCTGCAGGGCAGCCTGTTAACGTAGTAGAAGAGCTGGTCATTACCAGCGAGACTCTGGCCGGACAACGTGGTGTATATACTCTTCAATATGAACCAAGCTGAATGGGCTGGAAAAGAGGATTATGAATGTCAAACCAATCTGTGACTCGGCGTAAGCCCTTATATGTCCTGATTACCCTGATTACCGCTTTGGCTGGAGGGGCGATCTTTATGCTGCTGCATCTGCCGCTGCCCTGGCTGCTTGGCCCGATGATTGCTGTTCTGATAGGCTCCAACCTGCGGAAACAAGTGTATACCTGGCCCGGGCAAATACGGAATACCGGTATGATTATCGTCGGTTATACCATTGGTCTCTCCCTGACAGGTTCTGCACTGAATCAAATCGCTTTCCAGCTGCCCTCCATGCTGCTGATGACCACGTTACTGCTGCTGTTCTGCGCGGGTATTGCAGTAATTGTATCTAAGGTATCGGGGACTAACTACAAGACTATCCTGCTGGGAAGCATCCCCGGGGGGTTAACCCAGATGCTGGTGCTGGCCGAAGAGTCAGAGGATATCAATCTTACGGTTGTTACGGTCATTCAAGTGGTCCGGCTGATGATGATTATTATCTGTGTGCCGCTGCTGATCTACAGTCCGCTGTTTGCCAGCCACGCTGGCGGGGGAGAGAATACACCTCTTCTGGTTGAATCTGCGGCCGGGTGGGGAGGGCTTTTCCCGAATATCTTTTATTTTGGCGTCGCTTGTACGGTATGCGGAATTGTAGGCCAAAAGATTAGATTTCCCACCGCGTATCTCCTCGGTCCGGCTATTATTACGGCAATTCTGCAGATCAGCGGTCTTCAGGGTCCCGCGCTTCCGGATATTTTAATCAATGCCGCGCAGCTGATGATTGGCGTATATGTCGGATTGCTGCTCGATCCGCGTAAGCTGAACAATAAACTGCTGACCCTGTCGCTGGCTGTAGGCAGCGGGGCAGTGCTGATTGCCGGAGCGTATGGCCTCAGCCTGCTGTTCGCTTATCTGGATTCGGTATCATCGGCAACCGCGCTGCTCAGTCTTGCTCCCGGAGGGATGGATCAGATGAGCCTGATCGCGCATGAGGTAGGGGCGGATTTGCCAACGGTGGCCGGGTACCAGCTGTTCCGGACGTTTTTCATCTTTTTTGCGGTTCCACCGTTGTTTAAATTGATTTTCCGGGAGAAGAAAAGTAAAAAAGCAGCCATGAGTTAACATATTTAATGTTATGTTAACCAATATGCAGGCTAATGATAACAGTCAACTCATACAAAAATAGAGGCTTTTCTGAACCGGTAAGATTTCATTTAAAATAAAGCTTGGGGTGGCCACTGGGCCATCCCGGTTTTTTTGTCTTGTGGTGGAGAGAGGAGGGAGTGACCAAAGATTCATTTGGGGGAGAAATTTATGTTGGATAATTTTATAATATGTATTGTAAATTAGTGACTATAGTACTAGAATTAAGCTTGCAAAAGTTTATATATTTAAAAGTTCAGATGTTAACACTCTTTTTTGTCGAAATACGTCAGGTAAATCGCCTGATATTGGCTAAATCAATGATCCATTTTATAACGGCAAACTATTTGAAAAGATAGGACGCAAAGCAATGGGCCTAAAGATGTAGAATACACATCAATGGTTGCCAAGCTACCAAGAAGAGCAAAAGCCAAGGGATATTCTTTTAAGGATAACCTATCTCTCACCGCAGGATGCTCTTATGTCAAATGACACTGATTACACAAAAAAGGAGCTAACAGAATGCCACACCGTATGTCCGAGAAATATTTGAATGAATTGATTGATCAACTTGAGATTGAAGAAGCATCGCCTGCGGATAACCTGTCTCTTTCCGTGCAGGCAAGTGACAAACATGACAGAAATGGAATTATTATTGTTCAAAACAACCAATTATTCATTACCCCGCCGCTACCCGGCGGCAAACCGGCAATTCTCTCGGCGGTATCCCCCGTAGTCCTTAAGGTCAATAATGTGCAGGTTACAGGTCCTGTGCAGGTTGAGTCTGCTGACTCAATTACCTGGTTCATACAGGAACCTCCCCCTTTTGAGATCACTGTCTCCGAGGATAGGCTTAAAGCTTTTTTCACCCTTCATCATGTAAATCAATACGCCTGGAATCTGGTCAATTCCCCTGCAACCGGTAATCTCATTCTAAAGGCCGAAATTGATACCTCGATTCTGCTGTCAACACTTAGTATCGAACAGATTATTGCCGATTTCGAGAAAAGACGGATTAGCCATAACTTGAATATTCCTATGCTGTATGTTGAATTGAATAATCCGACGTATCAGCCGTTATGTGTCGTGGAGGGCAGGCCGCCTATCCCGGGGACGGATGCGAAGCTGGATCTGTTTTTTGCCGAGAATATTGAGAATGCTTTCAATGAAAGTGAAGGCTCAGTTGATTTCAGGAACCATTTGCGTATTCCTTCAGCGAAGCAAGGCGATGTTATTGCCCGCAAGCATCTTCCAAGTGAGGGGATCCCCGGTTATGATGTTTACGGCAGTATTTTGCCCGCTGCGCCTCCCCAAGATATCAAAGTAGTGGCCAAAGAGCATACCCTACTCCTGCCAAACTATGAAATTACAGCCCTCAAGGAGGGCAGACCAAGGATGACAGGCAACAAAGTCAAGTATTTCGATATCTCGACAGCCTACATTGTTCCGGGGAATGTGAATATTCAAACCGGCAATATCGTATTTTCAGGTGATGTCATCGTTTACCAGGACGTTGAAGATAATATGATTATTGAGTCCTTGGGAAATGTCTATATTTACGGGAATGTCTACAATTCTACCATTACAGCAACGGGGAGCATTCTTGTCAGGGGCAATGTGGTTAACAGCCAGTTGTATTCCGGTTACTTCGGAGTGATGTATAACCGTCTGTACAACCTCTCCAGACAGCTGCTCGAAGAAGGTAATCTGCTGCGGGATGCAGCTAATCTGCTTGCCGAGAAGGTGGAATCACGTCATCAGACGGTGAAGTACGGACAGGTTATTCTTTTGCTGATGGAGAGTAAATATAAGAAGATTCCAGATCTGATCCGGGATTTGCAAGCCGTGTTTGCCAACATTAAGCTTACCTATCATCATGACAATGAACAGCTGAAGAGGATGCTTGATGTTTTTTTGCGCCCGACACAATTTATTGATTTCTTTAGTGATGCTGTATTGGCTTCTTTTTTGAAATTACTGAAGGATTTGTATTCCGGAGTAGCCCGGATGCAGGAGGTGAAGGTGCGGGTGGATATTCCACAATGCCATAAAAGTATCATCAAATCCAACGGGGATATCTACATTCACAAGGATGGGATTCTGCAAAGTGAGCTATTATCCTCAGGAGATATCACCTTCTTAATGAAAGATGCCGTCTGCCGCGGATCGCAGCTGGAAGCAGCAGGTACCCTAACCACTCAAATAGTAGGAGGCGAATCAAGCGCCAATTCCTCACTAAAAGCAGGCCGCAAGATCATTATCCGCAAAATGTATGCAGGCAGAGTGACGGTGGGACGGTATTCTGAAGAGATCATCGAACCTGTGGAGGATATGATTTATACACCGCAGTCGCTACAGCGGCTGCGGTGAGCAACCAATCCGGCACCAGAACAAAGAACAAATACCCTTCCAGGCCGGGCTTGGAGGGGTATTTATTCTCGTCAGGAACATCGAGGTGAAAGAAAGGAGACATAAACAATATTATGTTAACCCCTCATCCAATCATCCGTCAACCATCGCTCCACCATCATCCAATAGTTACCCCAACCGTTATAAAAATACAACATATGAAAAATTCATAATAACAAGACCACAAAATTAACTCGTCCTATCTACTTCACACACCCACAACATTTTACTGTACCTGCCTACAATAAAACGGAAAAAGAAGCAAATATCATTAACGGCAGCAGAAATCAACTAAATTTATCGCGATTTTTCTCAATTTAACGCCACTACGTTCGAATCACAATTAGCCCCTTTTAGCTGATCCGTCAGCATAAACGCTATCTCCAAGGACTTCAGTGCATGCTGTATGGAAAGGATCGAATCTGTTCCGTCCTGCAGACACTGTAGGGCATGGCGTAAGCTTTTTTCATAAGGATTGTTAGGGGGCAAAGGAATGTTCTCTTGGCCTTCAGAGGAATATACGGTTAAACTGGCCTCTATATCTCCGTTCGCATAACTGACCTCGTGGAACACCAGCTTCGCCTGCTCGAAATAAGCTTCATAACTGACCGTAAAAGGATAAGAATCCGGCATCTGCGAAGAGACAATCAGCTGGGCGCTCACCTCAGGCTGAAGGAAGGAGGCATGCACCAGTGCTTGGCCGTCTTTACCTCCAGAGGTACCCCAGACCGCAGAAGGCGCAGGTGAATCCAGCAGCCAATCGATGAAATCCAGTTCATGGATCATCAGATTAGCCGCAATGGCAGAGAGGCCGAGATCCCCCCAGAGCGGAGCGGTTTCCCGGCGCAGGGTGACTTGCAGCAGCTTGCCGTATGTAGCGTCTTGAACCGTCTTATATAAATACTCATAAGCATAATCGAATTTGATGAATTGGTTGACCAGAATTCTGCGGCCGTATTGTTGTTCCGCCAGGAGCATTTCCTGTGCATCTTCCAACTTCTGTGCCACCGGCGTTTCGCTAAATACATGTTTCCCGCTTCTCAGCGCCTCCACAGCGTAAGTCTTATGCAGCGCAGAGGGCAGGCAGATATCCACAATATCGATTGTTGGATCAGACATAATGTCCTCTATAGACATCGTGATCTCTACTCCAAGCTCTTCTTTCAGCTTCAGCAGCTTAGCTTCATTCCGTCCAAAGACAACTACACGGTCTATGCATTCCATTTGCTTCAATAGCGATGCATGATAAGCTCCAAAACCTGTTCCCAATATGCCAATATTCATTTACAGCAGCTCCTTAGATTTGATACATTCATCATAACGTTCGATTGTTGACAACAGAGTGGCAAGAATAGATTGTTGAACTTATAGGTTAGGGGGATTATAATGCGGCTGCACCGCTTGATTGCGATTCTTTTATTGGTTGAATCCCGGGGCAGGATGAAGGCAGCTGCTCTGGCAGAAGCCCTGGAAACGTCTGTCCGCTCCATCTATAGGGATATCGATGTGCTGGCTGAATCGGGAATTCCTCTCGTGACAACAACCGGGCCGAACGGTGGAATTTCCCTGATGGAGGGGTATACGGTGAATCTGCGGCGGCTCCACGGTGAAGAGGTAGTTCAGCTCTTTTTAACGGGGATGGGGATGCCTGCAGGCGGTTCGGGCGAGACCGGTCTTCTGCTCCAAAATGCTCTGCTGAAGCTGGAAGCAAGTCTGCCCGCTCCCTATCAGGAGGATATCCGTACCGCGCAGAGCCGTTTTCTGTTCGATGATACACCGTGGTGGAGTGATCGGGCGGTAGTGCCATATCTGGAGACGCTGCGCACTGCGGTGTGGCGGGGGCGAAGGATTGAGGTGCAGTACCGCAAAGTGAATGGAGAGCTCTCCTGCCGGAAGCTGCATCCATATGGACTTGTTGTCAAGCAGGGCGATTGGTATCTGGCCGCTTATTGCGAAGGCGCAGAGGCTGTTCGTACGTTTAAATGCGAGCGGTTTGCCGCGGTGTCGTTAATAGAGGGGACCTATACTATCCCAGAACACTTCTCCCTGCAGGAATACTGGAAGGAAGGAGAGCTTGCCTTCATTAATGCCAACAAAGCACGGGAAATCTACCCCGTAATCATCCGCACGCCTGTGCAAAATCAGGGTATCTGTAAGAGGTTAGAAGTTATGAATATGGAACCAGAGGGTGAATTCCAGATCATCACTGCGAATATGTACGACTATGAGACTGCGTGTGAGAAGGTGCTGCCCTTGCTTGTCCAAGCTGAAATTATGGAACCGGCAGAGCTTCGGGAATACATTAGCAGTCAGGTGCGTATATGGAATAAAATGTATTGGTGAGATTGATATTGTCGAGATAGGGAAACATAATTAATATTATGTTAACTAATTGAAGGCGAGTGGTTGTTAAGCAATAGTTCGCGAGTGAATTTATGGCAGAGTGTTATTGTTATAGAGCCAGGTAGTCAAAATAATCCCCAGACCTAAGCTTCTCAGCCAAGTCTGGGGATTAGTGATGTCTTAGGCACTTATGTTAGCCTTATTGCCAGCTTCGGCAAGCTCTCTGCTCCGGAGCCTTTTGTGCGCCGTAATCAGGAAAGGAAGGCCAAGAGCCGTTGTCAAAGCCAGCGGGACGAATACAGCCGGACCATTCGCCGTGCCGAATTGATCAAGCAGCAGTCCTCCGAGAATCGGAGCCATTACATTGCCTAGATTATTGAAGCCGATCGTACCGAAATAAGTACCTTTCCACTCCGGCCGGGCAATCCGGTCTATCAGCATATCCATCATCGTGAAGAGCAGGACTTCCCCGACTGTGAACAGCACGA
This sequence comes from Paenibacillus phytohabitans, assembly GCF_013141775.1. Classification (GTDB taxonomy): domain Bacteria; phylum Bacillota; class Bacilli; order Paenibacillales; family Paenibacillaceae; genus Paenibacillus_AQ; species Paenibacillus_AQ phytohabitans. Next base: position 82,639 of record NZ_WHOB01000016.1, on the reverse strand, counting down.
CACTGAACATAATCAGCGCGACTCCGCCAGGCATGCCAAACAGCAGCAGACTGAGAGCGACACAGCAATTTCCCAGGATCAGAGGAATGATTGGCGGGAATTTACTCGCTGTGCGGACGATCGGGTATTGCACCACCAGCACCGTTATCGCATTCAGAGACAGCATGTAGGAGAAGAGCTGTCTGCCATTACTGAAATGGGGGTTGTTCGCCAGATATTGCGCCAGTGTTGAACTGAAGTGCCCATATCCCAGCACGCAGAAGATCGTACCGAGCAGAACGGGCAGGAAGACCTTGTCCCTTCCGGTGGTAGACAGCGCTTCAAGCAGCTTCGGTGTCCGGGCTTCGCCATGAACCGGCAGGCTGGCACGGTGTACAGAGAATTGCAGGAACAGTACAAGTCCATAGGCGATATAGACGATCCCGGCGATCATGAACGGGAATGTGGATTTGGCTGAGCCCAGCTGCAGGCCAATGATCGGCCCGAAGACCACACCCAGATTGACCGCTGCATACCGCAGATTGAAGACCAGCAGCTTGTGATCCGGCGGTGTAATATCCGAGAGTAAAGCCCGCGAGGTCGGTTCGAATACTGCACGGCATAGCCCATTTAGCGTATTGACGAGGAAAAAGACCCATAAATGCTGCGCGGCTGAGAAGCCGAAGAATACGCAGGCCCAGCCGAACACGGAGACCAGCATAACGATTTTGCGGCCGATCACGTCAGATATGTAACCGCCGTAGAAGCTGATCAGAACACCCGCCAGAGAGCTGACGGCTACCGTAAATCCTGTTTGGGTGGCAGTAGCGCCCAGGACTTGTGTCAGGTAAATCGATAGAAAAGGGATACTCATGGAGGTGACCAGCCGGCCGAACATCGTTCCGATGATAATGGTCCAAGCCAGAGGATGAATGTGCCGCAGATGCTGTTTCATAGAATCAGATGTCTCCTAATCGGGTGATTGAATTTGACGAATGCTTCTTGATGCTGTATTAAGTATAATTGTATAGATAAAAGGATGAAATAAAAGTGTAAGGATTTCATGTGACTTTTCACCTTTAAAGGAGCCTGGATATATGGACAATAGCAGCATGAATTATCTCTGTTTGGCCGCGGCTTTAGACCCGGCTTTCAGTATACAGCAGCCCATTCCGGTCACTATTGAGCAACTAACCGGCATCTTGTGCTGCACGCCGCGCAATGTAAAGTTTATTCTGCGGAAGCTTGAGGAACAGCAATTGATTACATGGATACCCGGAAGAGGCAGAGGGAATTATTCGCAGCTGACGTTCCTGCGCAGTGTGGACGAGGTGCTGGAGGAGAAGTTTCAGGACATGGTCCATAAAGGCCGGATTAAACCGGCGATCGAGTTAATTGGCCAATATCAGGTGAACGAGCCGCTTAAGGAACGTCTGCTGGCAGTACTCGACAAACAAATGGGCTTCTGGAGTGAGCCGGACTCCATATCCGGGCAGGAGGTGCTGCGGATTTCCCGTAACCGCCCGATGGAGAAGCTGGACCCGGCGATGGTGTACACAGCTTTTGAAACCTATTTGCTGGGGCATATTTGCAGTACATTAATTACCTATGATGCAGAGAATGGCAGCTTTCTGCCTGGGCTGGCGCATACTTGGGAGGCCAATCCGGACAGTACAAGTTACCTGTTCTATTTGCGTAAGGGGGTAAGGTTTCATCACGGACGGGGGATGACTTCACGGGATGTCAAAGAGACCTTGCAGCGTCTGACCGATCTGAATAGTCCGGCGATCAGCCATTTTAAGGATATCTGTCATGTCGAGCTGGAAAGTGATTATCGTATCCGGTTTGACCTCGTGCAGCCCAATACCTTTTTTCTGCATCTGTTCAGTTCAATCTATATGTCTATTCTGCCTTATGATGTGGATTTCGCCGCTAATCCGGTAGGGACGGGGCCATATCAGGTACTGGATCTGAATGAGGATGTACTGGTGCTAGGCGCATATGACCTCTATTACGGAATCCGCCCGCTGCTGGACCGGGTGGAAATCTGGTATTTACCGCATTTGGGATCGAGTGTCCGCCAGTATCAGCTTACGGATGCCGGGCACAACCCGCTTCCTCCCGGGGAAGAGCAGGGCCATAGCATTGATTACCCGGCCTTGGGTTGCCGCTATATCCTGTTTAACTTTAGAAGAGAAGGACTTCACCATCAGCAGGCTGTACGGCAAGCGTTACGGATATTGTACAATCAGCCGGCCATGATCCGGGAGCTCGGGGGCAACCGGATTATGCCGGCGGACAGCTTTTTACCCTGGAAGAGTAATCAGCAGGAGTTCAGAGAGCCATTGCTTGAGGAAGCAAAAGCGCTGCTTCAGGCTGGCGGCTATGGGGGAGAAGTGCTGACGATTGCCTACCGGAGCCGGAAGGAGGATCAGGAGGAGGCTTTATGGCTGCAGGAACGTGGCGGGAGGATCGGACTTAAGCTCCAGCTGCATCCTTTGACCGAATACGATCTCGCAGATATCATGGGCTATGCTGACTTGCTGATTGCCGAAGAGGTGCTGGAGGATGACTGGCAGTGGGGGATGATCAATTATTTCCGCAATGAGTCGAACTATCTGCATGATCTGCTGCTGGATCGTCAGAAATCAAAGCTGCAGCGGTTACTGGAGCATTTCTCCCGTCTGCCTGCTGAAGAGCGGGCGGAGCTGCTGGATCTGGCGGAAGACCAATTGCGCGACAACTGCTGGGTGCTCTATGGATGCCATATGAACAAAAAAGCGCAGCTTAGCCAAAACCTGTTTGGACTGCAGACCGGCTCTTTCGGATTTCTGGATATTTCGAAGCTATGGGTTAAATCGGGATTCCAGTAATTCGACCTCCATCTCACCGCAGCTGATAGAAAATTGCCGCATGGGGTATATAGATACATAGACCACGGCGGGAGCCGTACGAAATCAGCTGCGCAGGCGTTTGCCGGATTTCGGTATATGAGCTTAAGGAGGCTGCCGGATAATGGAGCAGACAAACGAAAGCATAAGAAGCTTAATCAAAAAGGGCAATAAATCCTCAGGCTCGGCTGCTATCGGCAATACAGGGATTGCCATCGTTAAGGGAATCGCTTTTGCACTGACAGGCAGCGGTTCAATGTTTGCCACAATGATGCATTCGATTGCCGACGCTGTGAATCAGATGTTTGTATTTACAGGCAGTGTGCTGGCTGAGAAAAAACCGACACGCCGCTTCCCGGACGGTTTCGGACGGGTGATTAATCTGTTCTGCATGGTGGCCGTAATTGTTGTAACCATCATGGCGTACGAGACAATGCATGAAGGCTTCCATCTGCTGAAGCATCCGGCAACGGATTCGCAAGGCTACTGGATCAATGTGCTGGTACTTGTGCTGTCGATCGCGGCAGACGGATTCGTCTGGGTTAAGGCGATGAACGAGGTGCTGCATGAATCAAGGGTTGAGGCCAAGGGGCTGGGCAAGTTCACGGCTTCCCTCAAAAATGTAAAAAGAGCCGCCCCGCCTACCCGGCTTGTCTACTATGAGGATCTGGTCGCAACCAGCGGCGGGCTGCTCGCCATGATTGCCATTCTGGTTACCGCTTTTACAAACTTCAAGCTGCTGGATGGTGTGAGCAGTATTCTGATTGCCTTCATGATGATCGGGGTGGCCTTCCGTGTAGGCTACGACAACATGGTCGGGTTGATCGGTGTGGCTGCACCGCCGGAGATTGAGGAGCGGGTGGCAAAGATTATTTTTGATGACCCTTGGGTGACGGATATTTATCAGATGCGGATTCTGCAGGAGGGGCGTTATTATCACGTCGAAGGACTCATTGAGCTGAAGCGGGGATTGACACTCGCCGATGCCGACGACATTAAGTTCAAGGTAAGGGACAAGCTGCTTGCAGACCCGCATATTTCGGATGTGACGCTCGGCATACTCGAGGATAATGGAATTCAGAACTGGGTACCGCAGCATGAGCTGCAATGAGTCTCTGCTTAAGCTGGAACAGGAGAGAGGGTTAACTTGAAGAAACGGCTGCTGCCCCTAGGGGACAAGCAAGCCGTTTCTTTGTGCAGGCGAAGCTGGGTTTACCTCAGACCGCCGCCTGCTGCTTGCCGTCACATTTCTTGCAGACGGTGAGCTTATCGCCCGTCGGACTTTTGCCGAAATACAACAGCTTGATACGGGTGCTCCCGCAGATCGGGCAGGTACCTCTTGCTCTGGAAGGGGTGCGCCAGAGTGCTTTGCCGCGCTTGTTTTTGGCCATGATACGTCCCACCTTTGTAATGTATACCCATATCCTATGCCCAGAGGGAACTTACGGTTCGGCCGGAGCTGAAATCATTTGAAGGGAAAGGGCGTCCGTTGAAAAAGGAGCTAAATTGGCCGAAATATGCCCCGAAAAAACAGCGTATAACATAAATTATACGCTGTTTCGGTTCTGAGAGACTTTTATATGAGTTCTGGCACTAGTGATCAGCTCAAATAGAGTCAATTTAGTAGAATAATAATATATTAATGTAATATAATCCCATTCTCGAAATTTGCTCAGGCTTTCATGGTTTCTGCGCTCTGAACGCATGCTATAATAATTGGAAAACAAATGCTGGAGGTATTGTATTGGTACATAGCAGCCCGAAACATAAATGGAGATCGGACAAGCTGTCTCATCTGGGGTCGTCAATTTTTGCTGAGGTGGCCGCCTGGAAGGCGGAAGCACGAAAATCTGGACTGGAGGTCATTGATCTCGGGATTGGCAGTCCGGACCGGGCGCCTCTGTCTGAGATCCGTCATGCCTTAAGCGAAGCTGTGCTACGGGAGGATAGTTATTCCTATCCGGCTTCCAAAGGAAGCGATGCGTTCCGCAAGCAGGCTGCCAAATGGATGAAGTGGCGTTTCGACGCTGAAGTGGACCCCAATGAAGAAATCGTAGCCCTGATGGGTTCGCAGGACGGACTGGCACATCTCGCACTAGCGGTCTGCAATCCTGGGGATCTGGCGATTGTGCCGGACCCAGGCTATCCGATCTATTCAGGATCACTGGCTATAGCCGGCGTTAGAGCCTTGCCGCTGCCGCTGCTGGAAGAGAATGCGTTCCGGCCCGATCTGGAGAGCATCCCTGATGAGGTATGGCGTGAAGCGGTATTTATATTACTCAGCTTTCCCGGCAATCCGATATCTGTCACGGTAGATCTGGCTTATATGGAGCGGTTAGTGGAGCTTGCTCTTAAATGGGACGTGCTGATCATTCATGACCTGGCCTATTCGGAGATGGGCTTCGATGGCTACCGGCCCGTCAGTATCCTTCAGGTCCCTGGAGCGCTGGATACGGCGGTTGAATTTCATTCCTTCTCCAAAAGCTTCAATATGGCCGGCTGCCGCATCGGCTTCATGACGGGCAATGCTCAGGCCGTTGGGGCACTGCGGGAGCTGAAGAGCAATGTGGATTACGGTGTCTTCGATCCCATCCAGGAAGCGGCAGTCGCAGCGCTGGAGCAGGCGATGACTTCCGGACCGGAGCAGGGAGTGGCTGCGCTGTATGAACGCCGCAGGAATGTTTTTGTGGAAGCCTTGGCACATGAAGGCTGGAGTGTGCCATTGCCGGAAGCAACGATGTTTATCTGGGCGAGGCTGCCGGAGACCTATGGGGTGAACGGTGAAGCGGGAAGATCACAGAGCTTCGCTCATGAACTGTTACTGAAGACCGGGGTAGCGGTGATTCCCGGAAGTGCTTTTGGGAGTCAGGGAGAGGGTTACGCCCGGATAGCGCTGGTTGAGGATGAAGAGCGGCTTCTGGAAGCCGCCCGGAGGATAGGGGAGTTTCTGCGTACGAACGTTTAAACTTCGCGTATGTTACTGATATTCTTGTGGCAGGGCAACGGCTAAGATATGGTGTTCAGTAGGAATCAGTGCGGTTCCATGATCGATGGTTATATTGCCGAAGTATGGATACTTTGAACCGCTGTTGATCATCCCCAGCAGTGCGCCGGTATCGGAATGGTTAATCGAGATATAGCCATTCTTGTAAATGGCGAATACAGCCTTGCCAACGTGCTGCAGGTGCTCCACCTTGTCTGCCGGATGATCGAACGCAACGACATTGCCGTTCGCAAGATTGATTCCGCTAATCTGTGTCTCATGCTGGAAGAAGGCCATTCCGTCCGCGGGACCGGCCAGCCAGTTGCCGAAGCTAGCATAGCTTGTGGGGGCCGTATCGGTATCCGCTCCACGCTTAAAGCGCGTAAGAGTATATCCATCCTGGTCGAGATTGCCGTCTGCCGTATAAACATAAGAGTTCTGGATGGAGGTAGCGGCACTCCCCAATCTGGAGATGTCGTCCAGCAGATTATAGTTTTCCCGGCCGGAAATCTTGCCTGTAGCGGGATTCAGTTGTACCAGAGTCAGCTGGTAACCCGGCACGGCCGTTGCCGTATTCCCCGCTGCAGTCTTTGCCTGCTCACGGAGTAATAGTTGTCCATTCTGATAAGTCACATAACTATATAACCCCTCAATTCTCCACAGCCGCTTCCCGGTAGCCGGATCAAGGCCGTAGAATTGGGTGCGGATGTTATCGACCGTGCTGGAAACGACGAACACACCTGAATAATCTCCATAAACGGTCCCCGCATACATAGGAATATTCTTATTCTCCCATAGTTTCTTTCCGGAAACCGGGTTATAGGCCGCGACAACGCCGTACTCATTGGCAAAATAGACTTTTCCGTTAATCAGGCGGGCCTGTGCCCCAATCTCTATAGGCCGCTCCGACACCTTAACCTTCCAGATCAGCTTTCCGGTGGCAGCGGACACTTTGACGAGCTGTTCCTGATTGTCGATGAAGAATACGGAGTTATTCGTGACGATTTGCGGATGCTCCCCCTGTTTATAGGACCACTGAACTTTGCCGGAGGGTATATTTTTGGCGTAGAGCGTCTTGTTGCTGTCTGAGTAGTAGAGAATTCCATTCATAATAGGCGGCTTGCTGTCATACATGCCCATGCCATCCGTGGCTACTTGCCACTTCAGGGGCAGCAGCAGATCTTTGGAGACCGCAGGGACTGCATTGTTCGCGGAAGCAGCGTATGCTGTACCCGGCAAGAGGTCAGTTGAAGAGAGAGCGGTGAGGGATGAGAGCAGGGAAAGGGCGAGTATGCTGGTGAGGATGGGTTTCATTGGCGGCATCTGAGTCATCTCCTTGATGTGTCTTGTTCTAAATAGTAAGACGCCGGGAGGAAGGATTGGTTGCTAAAATAAGGAAGACAATATTGTAACCGGAGGTAAAGCCACAACTATAACTATAATCATAACTATAATCATAACTATAACGTAACATAATATACATTATGTTAACTAGGTAATTCGCTGAGCGGTATTTAGGGTAATAAGGAGCAACTACAGTTATCAGGAGGTTGCCTTTATGGGATTCAATTTCGGAGGCTTTGGCGATAAAATACAAGGATTAGTGGATACGTTCAAAGAGGGCGGAGTCGGTGAGCTGCTGCAAAAGCTTCCGCTAGATCAGCTGCCTGTCGATCAATTGCTGGAGAAGCTGCCGCTGGATCAACTGTTGTCGGGTTCTTTTCTGCAAAAGTTCACACCGTTCGAATCATTGACGGAGCTTCTGCAAAGCGGGGGATTCTCTGCCGGATCAGCAGAGGAGCTGAAGTCGCTGCCGCAGGATCAGCTGAACGAGCGTGTCACGAAAACTACCTCCTTCAGCTCACTGAAGGACATGCTGGTCAAAGCGGCAGAGTTCTATTCGCAGCGGAAGTAGCGCATTTATCTCCATCATTTGACCAGCGGGAACCAGTCTAATTCAATAAAACAGCGGCAGCTCCGGATGTATATCATCCATGGCTGCCGCTGTTTTCATTATGTGATTTCGTATTTTAACGTAATCTTTATTGCTTGAGCCAGGCCGTTGCCAGCAGCAGGGCCCCTTTTTTGGCATGGGTCTCTGCCAGGGCGTTAAGCATCACGAAGTCGTGGATGATGCCCTGGAACCGCACTGCCGTAACCGGCACTCCTGCTTCGCGGAGTTTGGCGGCGTAGGCTTCGCCCTCATCCCGCAGCACATCTGCTTCGCCGGTGATGATTAAGGCTTCCGGCAGACCGCTCAGCTGCTCCAGGCTGGCCCGCAGCGGGGACGCGGTTATCTGTGCCCGCTCCTCCGGATCAGTGGTATATTGATCCCAGAACCATTTCATGCCGGTGCGCTGCAGGAAATATCCTTCGGCGAACAGGTGATATGATTCTGTATCGAAGGCAGCATCGGTTACCGGATAGAACAGCAGCTGCTTGGAGATTGCCGGGCCGCTACGTTCCTTGGCCATCAGTGTGATGGCCGCAGTCATATTGCCGCCAACGCTGTCTCCGGCAACGCTAAGCTTGGACGCATCCAGCCCGTAAGTGGAGCCTTCTTGGGCAATCCATTCCAGTACAGCGTAGATTTCTTCAATGGCTGTAGGGTATTTGGCTTCGGGAGAGAGGCTGTACTCCGGGAAAACGACGGCAGCTTCGGCACCGACGGCCAGCTCGCGGATTAAGCGGTCATGCGTATGGCTGTTGCCGAATACCCAGCCGGCTCCATGAATATAGAGTATGACCGGGAGTGAAGTAGAAGCGGAGCCGATAGGACGGACAATTCGTACCTTCACCTCACCACCAGGTCCGCCGGATACCGTCAGATCCTGGATATCGGCTTCGGGCTTGAATATTTCACTGGATTGGACTGTATTTACCGTTTCGCGGCCTTTCTCAGGCCCAAGGTCGGGCAGAAAGGGAGGCTCGGAGTTGTCATCAGCGAATTTCTGGGCTGCGGGCTCGAGAACAATCTTCTTGTCTTCTGGCATGGTTTACAGTCTCCTTCTTAGATCTGATTTAGGTCAGGCTCTCCTTCATCCATAACCATCTGACACTTTTCTGAAACGTAAAGCGAACGGAAGCTCTGGTCAAGGGCTGGAAACTCCGCCGCTTATATATAGATAAACAGGCTGCATCCTCAAATAAGGAGGAGTGCAGCCTGTTTCTTATAAGCGCCCTATAATGCGCGCCGGGAAATCTTTTCAGCATCACTGGCTACAGGAATATTTCCTGCACGTTTACGTCCCTGTCTTAAATAATCCACCAGAACAAACAACAGTGTAATCAGCAGTGGATACATGATCGCCCAGCCTGTAAACGGAAACACGGCTACCGTAGCGGCAAAAGAAATCCAGCTGATCGTTACGCCTGCCCGGCTGCCCCGCAAGAGGCGGATTCCTGCAGCACAACCGCCAATATAGGTGAGGATGAAGGTGGCATTGGGAAATTTAATCAGTGTCGTAATCGAGAGCAGGCCGCTGCCGTAGAGCGATAATACTGCTGTGAAGCAGAGGGTCAGGAAGCCGATCGCTCCCACAGGTGTCTGATAGCGGTCTGATAAGCGGCCCATCCATTTCGGGGCATATCCCTGCCGTGACAAGGCATAAGCTACGCGTGAAGCAGCGCTTGAATAGGCGATGATCGTCGCCGTACAGATGAAAAGTCCGGTGAGTCCGGCAATGAATCCGCCCCAGGCTCCCAGCGGCTGGCTGATGATCCAGACCAGTGAAGAGTCGGCTCCTCCGCGGAGATAGCTCTGCGTACCGACTGTAGCGAGTGCCGAGAGGAAATAGAGGACTCCGACAATGACCGCAGCGATGGTCACACCCTTGACCGCAGCGCGCTGCGGGTCCTTGAATTCTTCAGACAGATGTGAGACGGCCTCCCAGCCGATGAAGCACCAGAAGAGAATCGCTGCCGCCTGCCCGACACTCATCCAGCCATGCGGAACAAACGGTGTGAAGTGGATACTCTCCATTCTTGGCAGAGCCGCAGCAAATGAGAAGACCAGTACAGCAACAATCGCGATCACAACGGCGATTTGTACTTTTCCGGCCACTTTCATACCGATCACGTTGATAATCAGGCCAATGGCCAGCATCCCTGCAGCGATGGCAATTCTGGCCGGATCGCCCCAGCCCATGGCGGCTGTCATATAACCCGCTCCGGTGAGTGCAGCGACAGGACCGCCAATCGGCACGGACATGAGGAAGAACCAGCCGACCAGTGCGCCTGCCTTAGGGCCGAAGGCCAGGGTGACGAAATGGGATACCCCGCCGGCATTAGGGAATTTGGCCGAGAGCAGACCCATGGACAGCGCAAGCGGGAGAATCAGCAGGGTCATGAATCCCCAGGCCAGCAGCGAAGCGGGTCCAGCCATCTCCGCTGCCAGTCCGGGTACGATTAACACACCTGAGCCGAGGACGGCTCCTATGTACAGGGCAATAGCCTGCGGCATCCCGATATTCCGTTGTAATGATTTATTTTCCTTCATATAAATAGTCCCGCTTTCCTTGTATTTAAATATAGAGTATCAGATAATAGATCCATTGGAAAAACGGAATTATCGAATGGAATCCATTCGAATAACCGATAGGTTGAAGGAGGTACTATGGAGTCTAAGCATCTGTTCACCTTTCTCGTTGTAGTTGAGACCGGCAGCTTTACCCGTGCAGCCCAGAAGCTTGATTACGCCCAGTCCAGCATTACCGCACAGATTCAGGCGCTGGAGGCAGAACTGGAGCAGCCCCTGTTTGACCGGATCAGCAAAAAGATCATTCTCACCGATGCCGGCCGCCGTCTCCTGCCGTATGCCCAGGAAATCTCCAAGATGCACACGATGGCCGAGAACGCGCTGCGGTCGGAGACGGAAATATCCGGTTCGCTGCGGATTGGTGCACCTGAATCTTTGGCGGCCTTCCGCCTCCCGGGAATTATCAAGGAATTCCGTAGCCGGCATCCGCAGGTGCAGATTACGCTGAAGCCGGGAGCCTGCTGGGAGCTGACGGAATTCGTCCGCTCAGGTGAGCTTGATCTGGCCTTTCTTCTCCAACCGGAGACGGAGTATAAGGAGATGTACTGTGACACGCTGATCCATGAAGCGATGACGCTGGTCGCTCCGCTCGATCACCCGCTGCTGGAATTGGAAGAAGTTGAACCGCAGCATCTTAAAAATGTAACGATTCTGCATACGGAAACAGGCTGCACCTACCGTACCTTATTTGAGCGCCATCTGAACAGCTATGGAGTGTTCCCCGATCCGAATCTGGAGTTCTGGAGCATTGAAGCGATCAAGCAATGCGTAATGGCAGGACTCGGTATCTCGTTCCTACCGATGATTACGGTCCGCAGGGAATTGGCGGAAGGCAAGCTGGGCCGGTTGAACTGGAATGATGAATCCCAGCGGGTGGCGACCCAAATTGCCTATCACAGCAAAAAGTGGAAATCCCCAGCGTTAAGTGAGTTTCTTGGAACGGTGCAGAAGCATGCTGTAATGTGGAGAGAAGAGGAGGAGCACGGGGCATGAATGAGCCGGAGCATGAATATGAAGAAGAGCTGGATGCCTTTCTGATCTGGATGAAGGACGCCGGCTACACAGCATATACACAGAAATCTTATCTTGCTGATGCACGGGAATTTCTAGGCAGTCTGAACGGGCGGGAGCTGGGTACTGTTAAAAAGCTGCAGGTTGTCTCCTATCTGACTTCTGTGCGGGAACGCGGGGTAAGTGATGCGACACGTAACCGTAAGCATGCCTCAATAAGCTGCCTCTTCAAGGCACTGACGGAGCTGGAGCTGCTGAATATCAACCCGGCCGCCGGAATCAAGAAGTCCAAAACCGAAAAAAACCGCGAGCCCGTCTATCTGGATGAACAAGACCTGCAGCGGTTTCTGTCAGCGGTAGACGGCAAGTACAGAAGCCGCAATCTAGCTGTTTTTTTGCTGATGTCGTATATGGGGCTGCGGGTAGGGGAAGTACATACGCTGAATCAGAGTGATTATAATGTAGAGAGACGTTCACTGCGTGTCTTCGGCAAAGGACGCAAATGGCGCAATGTGCCGGTTCCTGAGGATATTGCCCCGTATCTTGACCAGGCGCTGACGGACCGTCTTAATCCTTGGCACAGCAAGGAGGAGGCGATGTTCATCTCGCAAAAAGGCCGCCGGCTCTCCATCCGCGGCATCCAAGGGATTGCTGCGGATACATTCAGCCGCTTCCAGAGTGAGGTGCCTTCGTCCCAGCGCCGGCCGTACTCCAGCCATAAGCTGCGGCACTCCTTTGCCACCATGCTGCTGCGCAAAGGAGCGGATCTGCGCACGGTGCAGGAGCTGCTGGGCCATTCCTCGATCCAGACGACCACTGTATACACACATATTACGAGCCGTGAGAAGGAAGAAGCTATGTCCAGACTGCAGATCGGTATGCCGTATAAGACAGGCAGCGGTGACTCGTGAACCTGGAGCTAACAGCGTCAATACACACTATGAACTTTTGTTCAAAACATAACGCATAAATCACACGGAATGTGCATTTTTATAATGACAACACCGCCGTGAATTGCTAACATGATAAGGGGTTATTATTCAGGGTAGAAGGCGGAGAGGGACAAGCCTCGAAGTCGTAGACACAACGATTAGACCATGGATGAAAGAAATTGATAAGCTGGACAGCAATTCTGACTTTAATCGGTTAACGCGTCTTCGCGCGTCTGATGGTAAGGCGGGCTGGAGAAGAAGCAGAGTCTGAATCTTGAATCTCTTCCTTTAAGTAAAAATAGCCGCCAATCCCCTGTGGGTTGGCGGCAGGCTTGTCCATGCGCGGAGACTATAGCTCCAGCTTGGCAATCTCACTTTTGAGCTTATCGGCGGATTGCTGGAACAGAAGCTGTTCTTCGTCACTGAGCGGAAGATCAAGTACTTCACGCACGCCGGAACGGTCTACTACACACGGAGCGCCGAGGAATACATCTGACACGCCGTTGTAGTTGTTCAGCAGTGTGGATACATTCAGGACGGAGCCTTCATTGTTCAGAATGGACGCAACAATCCGGTCCAGTGCCAGTGCGATGGCATAGGAGGTAGAACCCTTGGCATCTATGATCTCGTAGGCGGCATTCTTGGTGTCCTCGAAGATCTCATCACGTTCTGCTTCATCGAAGCCCAGATCAATTCCCGCGACATTGGCGAGACTCCAGACCGGCAGCTCGGAATCGCCATGTTCACCGATGATTTGTCCATGAATACTGCGCGGATCGATTTCCTTATGAAGCCCAATCAGGTAACGGAAGCGGGCGCTGTCCAGTACAGTACCGGAACCGATAACCCGTCTGCGGTCGAAGCCGCTGATCTTCAAGGTGGCATACGACAGAATATCGACCGGATTTGTGGCAATCAGCAGGATAGCGTGATGATTGTATTTCGTGATTTTTTGGATGATATCTTTGAAGATCGAGATGTTCTTGCGCAGCAGGTCGATCCGGGTTTCACCAGGCTTCTGGGAGGCTCCGGCAGTGACGATGATGATGTCGGCTTCCTTGCAGTCCTCATAGGTGCCGGCCCAGAGCTTCACACCGCCGACAAATGGCATGCCATGGTTCATATCCAGCGCTTCACCAAGCGCCTTCTGATGGTTAACATCGATGAGTACTAGTTCGGGCATGCGCTTACGCAGCAGCAGCGTATAGGCCGTCGTGGTTCCGACTGCACCGGTGCCGATCACTACGACACGATTGGGCTTAAATGGGGCCATTGTTAGATCTCCTCCAGCTTTCGAATTTTGAAATATAAGGGTGTATAAGTTAAACACCATCATTCATCCTTATATTTCTCGCTGAAACGGTACCGTCCTATAGAAGGAAGGCAGAGCCGTTTCCACTTGCGGTCCAATCTTATCCATCATAATCTCTAGGGATAGTGTTTTCAAGCTGTCCGCTTTTAATCCATTACCCCAAAACGGGCATGCTAACAATGTATTTCTTATTATCCACTCAACCACTTGACAGGAGCGAATTTCAGAATGGATTTATTCCGCAAAAAACCGCTGGCTATTCCCCAGAATACCGGAGCGGAGAAACTTAGCAAGACACTGGGTGCAATGGATCTGACCATGCTCGGTGTAGGGGCCATTATCGGCACCGGAATTTTTGTAATGACGGGAGTGGCTGCTGCGGAGCATGCCGGACCGGGACTTGTGCTGTCCTTCATCATCGCCGGCTTTGCCTGTGTGTTATCCGCACTGTGTTACTCCGAATTTGCTTCCACACTGCCCGTATCGGGCAGCGCTTATGCATACAGCTATGTCGCCTTCGGGGAACTGCTGGCCTGGATTCTCGGATGGGATCTGGTGCTAGAATACGGTGTAGCCGCAGCGGCGGTAAGCAGCGGGTGGTCCGGTTATTTTCAGGGACTGCTGGAAGGCTTCGGCATTCATTTGCCCACCGCTTTGTCAGGGGCGTATAATGCAGATAAAGGAACCATTATTAATTTACCCGCAGTGGTCATTATCCTGCTGATCTCTTACCTGCTGACACGCGGGGTCAAGGAGACCGCCCGTTTCAATGCAGTGATGGTTGTGATCAAAATCTCGGTGGTGCTGCTGTTTATCGTCACCGGTATATTCTATGTGAAGCCGGAGAACTGGACGCCATTCCTGCCGTTTGGTTTCCATGGTGTAGTGAATGGTGCGGCAACCGTATTTTTTGCCTATATCGGATTTGATGCCATTTCGACTGCTGCCGAAGAAGTGAAGCGTCCGCAGCGTGATCTGCCGATCGGTATTATCTCGTCGCTTGCGATCTGTACCGTGCTCTATATCGCTGTATCCTTGGTACTTACGGGGATCGTGCCTTATCAGAACCTCAATGTAAGTGATCCGGTATCGTTCGCCCTGCGGTTCGTTGACCAGAATATGATCGCCGGTCTGATCTCTGTAGGTGCCATTGCCGGGATGACTACCGTGCTGCTGGTAATGCTGTTCGGACAGACCCGTCTGCTGTTTGCCATTTCCCGTGACGGATTGCTGCCGCAGAGCTTGTCCAAGGTCAGCCCGAAAACACATACGCCGGTGCGCAGCACATGGATGGTCGGCGGACTGATTGCCGTTCTTACCGGCTTCGTCCCGCTTGACCGGCTGGCCAATCTGACCAGTATCGGAACCTTATTCGCCTTCCTGGTGGTTTCACTGGGTGTTATTGTGCTCCGCCGTACGAAAACGGATCTCAGAAGAGGCTTCAAGGTTCCTTGGGTTCCGTTCATTCCGCTCCTTAGTGCGGCAGCCTGCGGTTATCTAATGTATAATCTGGGAAGAGAAACCTGGATGGGCTTCCTGATCTGGCTTGCAGTAGGACTGCTAATCTATGGTCTGTACGGATACAAACGCAGTAATTTAAATACGAAGAAATAACGGATTAACGGGAAGAGGAGAGAGAGCATTGTCATCCACAGCTTCAGGTTACAAGGTTCTGAGAAGGGTGCTGCTGCTTCTCCTGACCTTACTTATTCTCTCGGCTTGTTCTTCTGCTCCCGCTCCCGAGCCTTCCCAGCCCCCGCAGCCGACGGAAGCGCCGGAAGAAGGGCAGATGATTACGGTCATCACACCGGATGCCAAGAACGTCGATAATGAGAATGCCCCGAAATATCAGATTCAGACCCGGCTGACAGACTTCAGGCTGCTTAACCCGTCAGCGGGAATAGCCTGGGGTGTCACCAAAAATGAGCTGCGCATGTATATGACCCTTGATAACGGCAAAACCTGGGCCAATATCTCGCCGGCTACGACTGTGCAGTTTCTGAGCAACCCGGTGTATGGCAAAGAGATTTTCTTCACCGATCCCAGCAACGGCTGGATTATACGAAGCTCTTTCGGCACGACCGAGACCGTGGTGCTGCGCACAACAGATGGGGGACATACCTGGAAAGTTTCTGCTTTTCCTGACACCAACACCTTGTCCTCGTTCTACTTCAGTTCACCGTCCCATGGCTGGCTGATGACTTCCTGGGATGCCAGCTCCACCAAAGAGAGCAAAGCCTTGTATGCTACGCAGGACGGCGGGGCAACCTGGGCCCTGGTCATGCAGAATGAGCAGTATAATCCGAATCTGCCTAACAATACAATTCCGCTGCCGGGCGTTACGACCGGAATGATATTTAAGGACGGGAGCCGCGGATTCGTAACGCTTCAGACCGGGGCGCTGCCTAAGGTCTATGTCACCAAAGACGGCGGGGCAACCTGGGCGGCAGGCTCTGAATTTCTGGTCAACGAGAGCTTTGGAGGCTGTGACCGGGTCATTGCCGGTGAACCTGAATTCTTCGGTACGGATCATACAAGCGGATGGCTGTCTGTAGGTTGTCAAAAAGAAAAAGAGGCCAGCATGACCTACAACGGCTATTTCACTGCAAACGGGGGAGAGAACTGGAAGTTTATCAGCTTCAGCCGGCCGGCGTTGACGGGAATTAACCGGCATGTGGCACCTGAATTCCTCAGCTCGCAGGCGGGCTGGTCTTTAGAGGGGAACCTGCTGTACAAGACGATGAATCAGGGACAGACCTGGACGGCACTTCCGGCCAGCAGTGTACTGCAGTCCAAGCTGCTGGAATACCCGGAAGTAGTGAAGCTGCAATTCATCTCGGATGATGTAGGCTGGCTGCTGATCCAGAAAGAAGAGGACCGCAGATCTATCCTGCTGCAGACTACGAATGGCGGAGTGAGCTGGCGGGTTATGTAAAGGTAATTAAGAGGTTGTCCGCATTGGCGGGCAGCCTTTTCTTTTTGATAATACGGCCGCAAAGCCCTCTTAATATAAGGAAAAAACTTATTTAAAATTTTCTTTAAAAATGTGAAAAAAATCACATGACAAACTTTCACTCCTGTGATATATTTAACACATAGAGAACAAGTTCATTTTTTCACAAACTTTCATCCCGAATAGGAGAGATTATTATGAAAACATTTGAAACGGATTATATGACAAGAAACCTGCTGCAATTGTGCTACAACTGTGACGATGCTCACCTGTGTGAAACGGAAGAACAATGCAGAGCTTGCTGGGCGGACAACGGTATGCTGCCGGAAGAAACAAGCGAAACCAGACAATTGCTAGATCTCGTACATGCTTAATGTGACCGCCTCTCTTGGTATAATGAAGACCATTTAGGTTCCCGGATATAGGGGGATTTAGGTGGTCTTTTTGGCGTGCTGTCATCACCCCAAGTGAAGATTCTCTCGGAGCAGCCGGGGTTGTTACACATTTGTTATGCTGTCTTCAAGGGAAGAGGCATATACATGTAGAGAAGACCTGCAAAGGGCAGGGAATCTAACCAGATGGGAACAAGGGGGAAGAGAACATGGGAACGGGACCGGATCCATCCTGGATGTTTGATTTTACAGGAACGGTATTGCCGATATTCCTCGCTGTAGTCGTGGGGATTATCGCTGTGTCTGCAGGCAGAGGACTGCTTCAGTGGAGCCGGAACAATAATGCCCCCCTGCAGTCCATACCCGCCCGCATTGTCAGCAAGCGCAGCGAAGTCCGCCAGCAGCATGCACAGGATGAGAGCAGCCGCACCAGCACAACCTACTACCTGACGTATGAAGCGGAGGATGGTGTCCGCAGAGAGTTCAAGGTGGATGGCCAAGAATATGGCATGAGTGCTGAAGGGGACAGAGGGGTGCTGACATATCAGGGTACAAGATATCATGGCTTTCAGCGGCGCCCGCATTACTCCACAGCGGAATAGTGAACAGGCTTGTTCATGGATAGTGTGATGTTTATTTGAAAAGTGTTCAGCAGCCCCCTTGTAACCGTCAGCGGTGCAAGGGGGTATTTGGGTTGTGCTTGCCTCGGCTCAAAGGCAGGTTTTTCATGGTATACAAGGTATTGCTGCAGACCGCAGGAAATTGGGCGGGGACTGTCACCACTTAGGCGAATGCACATACAATACAGCGAGCAGTAAAGAACAACGGATGCTTGGCGTTACAGCTTTGTTCCATAACTGTCAATGAAGTGATTACAAGGAGGAGAACGCGTGGCCGTCATCAAAACGAATTCGGAGGATGTAAGGGTGCTTGCGCGGCTGATGCGGGCCGAGGCCGAAGAGGATGGGGAGTCAGGCATGCTGATGGTCGGTAATGTCGGGGTCAACCGGATTCTCGGCAACTGTCTGGACTTCAACAACATCCGCAGTGTGAATGATATGGTGTACCAGAGCCCGGGCGGCTTTGAAGCCCCGCAGAAGGGGTACTTCTATCAGCGTGCACGGGAGGCCGACATTCGTCTGGCAAAACGCGCTATCGCCGGGGAAAGAACCTGGCCAGCATCAAATGCACTGTGGTTCTTCCGGCCTGTCGGGGCTTGTCCGGCCAACTGGTATAACCAGCAGAACACCGGCCGCTACAAGGCACACTGCTTCTTCACTCCGACCCAGGTGGATTGCCCGTCATTATTCTAGGTACGCTTAAGTGAATGCTAATTCAAATTCAAGGAGGTTATTCGTAAATGATCGTTCAACCCTATCGTCCCGTTAATTATATGATGGGCAGCAACCCAGCAGGTGGCATGAGCAACATGAACAACATGAACAACATGAACAACATGAACGGCATGGGCCCGATGAATACTATGGGTGCCATGAGCAACAAGGGGAACATTGGAAACATGGGCACCATGGGTACCATGGGTACTATGAGCAGCATGCCGCCGCAGGTCACCAGCGGCAGCCCCATGACGCCTGCCGGAACCGTGGTCTCAACAACTGCACCGGTGTTCGAACAGTCTTATGTGGAGAACATCTTCCGCCTCAACCTTGGCAAGGTCGGCACCTTCTACTTCACCTACGAGAACAACAAAGACTGGAACGCCAAGGTCTATACCGGTGTGCTTGAAGCTGCCGGCCGCGACCATCTGATTATCAGCGACCGGGCGACCGGACAACGGGTTGTGCTGCTGATGGTGAATTTCGATTATGCCACCTTTGAAGAGCCGCTTGTCTATCAATATCCGGGAGTTATCGGAAATCCGGCGGTTGTACGGAGCTGCCGATAAGCTTTCTGGCCATTTATCCATAGAATAACGCAAAAACGGCTGTCCACCTTTGTTTAAAGGCGGTCAGCCGTTTCTTTTGCTACCGTACGCACATATGCTGTATTTTTCGAGGGGACACGCATGCTTGCTGTTTCACCTAATATATTTATATAATAAAAGTATTATTTATAATCCGTGATTTATGTACTGGAGATGAAGGCATTGGGAAATTGATACGGAAAGGAACAGCTGGCATGATCCAGTCTGACATTTTGAACAAACGAAGGAGGTGGGCCTATCCGCCCGCACAGGAAACGGCGGATAGGAGTATAAATTGAGCGACCCTTTACCCGGTATATTAAATGTAGGTCTTATTATTTTGATTGTGCTGCTTAACGGTTTTTTTGTTTCGGTTGAGTATGCAATGGTGAAGGTGCGCAGCGGGCGCATTGATTCACTGATTGAGGAAGGCAGCAAGCGAGCCCCTGCAGCAAGAAAGATCGTTCATAATCTGGATGGTTATCTGTCGGCCTGTCAGCTTGGCATAACACTTGCCTCGCTTGCGCTAGGCTGGCTAGGAGAACCGGCGATTGCTACGATTGTAGGGCCGGTTATTACGAACCTCGGCTTCGGAGAAACAACTGTTTTTGTGGTTTCGCTTATCATTGCTTTTATGTTCATCACTGTTCTGCATATTGTACTGGGCGAGCTTGCCCCGAAGACCATTGCGGTGAATAAAGCGGAGGCAGTACTTCTGCTTGCTGCAGGTCCGATGAATGTCTTTTACCGGATCATGTATCCCTTCATCTGGGTGGTTAACGGCCTGGCACGCGGGCTGCTGCGTATCTTCCGTCTGACGCCGGCATCGGAGCTGGCTACAGCCCATACGGAGGAAGAAATACGCATTCTGATGCAGGAGAGCAACAAAAGCGGATTGATCGACAACACGGAAATGACCCTGGTGGATAATATCTTCGAATTTGCCGACACGATGGCCAGGGAGATTATGATTCCGCGCACGGAAATGATCTGTCTTAACACGCATCTGGAGACGGACGAGAATCTTGAAATTGCCTTTGACGGAATGAGAACCCGTTATCCGGTCTGCGACGGAGACAAGGACCATATTCTCGGCTTCATTCATATCAAGGATATGATCCGTGATAATGCGCCCAAGTATAACGAATTGATCCGTCCGATATTAACTGTACCGGAATCGATTCAGATTAGCAGCCTCCTCAAGGTCATGCAGCGTGCCAAGACCCAAATCGCTATCCTGATTGATGAGTATGGCGGTACCTCGGGAATGGTTACTCTGGAGGATATTATGGAAGAGATTGTCGGAGAGATTCAGGATGAGTTCGACGAGGAACGTCCCGGTATCGAGAAGCTGGGGGAGGATGAGTTCTCTATCGACGGCCTGATGCTGATCGAGGAGATCAATGATACGCTCGGAATCCATATGGAGACGGATGATTACGATACGATAGGCGGCTGGCTGTATTCCAAGCTGGAGGTCAATCCTCCGCAAAAAGGCCAGACGGTGGAGTTTGACAATCATTTATTCGTGGTAGAAGAGACGGACAATAAGCGGATTTCCCGGATTAAGCTGCTGAAGGTGCAGTTTTTGACGGAGGAAGCCGGAGCTTAATTACAAGAAGACAAGAGCATGGCGCTGTTACAGCGCTGTGCTTTTTTTTGCATTCAGGGGCTCCGGTTTTTGCAGCGCTCTCCTTAGGCAAAAACTGCTTGTCCCATGAGGCAACATCCACGATTCGACTGGATTCACCAAGGGTAAGGTAGTGTAAATAGGTGCAGTGCAATATTGTGAAATCAAGAAAGGGGAGAGGACCTATGGAGCATCATCCGAATCATTACAATGATCTGCTTGTCCTCTTATCTGTTGCTATAGCATTTCTATCGTGCTTCACAGCCCTGGATCTGGCGGAACGGCTTCTCCGTGGCCGCAAGGGGAATCTCTATATTCTGCTTATCTCTGTAGTGCTGGGCACAGGGATGTGGAGTATGCATTTTATCGGAATGCGGGCGATGGATATGGGAGTTCCGGTATCGTATGATCTGCTGCTGCTTGTATTCTCGCTCATCATTCCTGTGGCCGCTTCATATATGCTGTTCGTGATGCTTGGTAACCCCCATACCCGCAGCCGTATCTATTTGGGTCTTGGCGGCATGCTATTCAGCAGCGGAATCCTGATCATGCATTTCAGCGGCATTCTGGCGATGAAGCTCTCGGCAACGTATGAACAAGGGTTCTTTTCCATTATCCTGTCCATCCTGTTCGCCCTGATTGTGCCAGTCATTACCGCATCCTACGACCCGAAATGGCTGGCGAATGCCTACAACATGCTCAGTGTCAAAAAACTGCTGCTCGTGTTAACCCTGACCGGTGCGTTCACAGGTATACATTATTCTGCAATGGCCGGCGCTTCCTTCACAGTAGTAGACTCATTCTTGTATACAGGGCGCGCTCCGCTCTTGGATGATTCACTACTGGGCATCATTCTGGGCGGCTCCTTCTTGTTCATTGTGACGATTGTGCTTGGCCTGCTCTATAGGGACCGGCAGCATGTGCTCCGCTTTGCAGCGTTTAATGAGCAGCGTTATATGGCCTTGTTCGAGCATAGCCCGGATATGGTGCTGTGTATTGATCCGGCCCTTAAGAAGATCATCAGTGCCAATCCTGCCCTGCGGTATACCACCGGATATGGAAGAGAAGAACTGGGGGAATTCAAGAACATCCTGTACAGTGACAGGGATGAAGCCGCGGTCAAGGAAGCTGTGCGCAATGCCTCCCAAGGGAAGTCCTCCAAGCTGGAGCTGAAGGTTATCACCAGGGACGGCCAGCAGATGATCTGCAGCGTAACGGTATTTCCATTGCTTCATAATAAGGAACAGCTGGTCTATATCGTTGCCGAGGATGTCACTGCCCTGATGCAGTACCAGCATGAACTGATTCAGGCCCGGGATGCGGCAGAGAGTGCTGCCAGGATGAAAAGCGAGTTTCTGGCGACGATGAGCCATGAAATCCGCACGCCGCTGAACGGAATTATCGGCATCAATCAGCTGCTGGCCGAAGAGATCAGCAAACCCGAGCATCTGGAGCTGCTGAAGCTGCAGAGTACCAGCAGCCAGGCATTGCTTCATGTAATGAGTGATGTTCTCGATATATCCCGCCTGGAAGCAGATGGTCTCGTGTTGAACCAGGAGCCGTTTCAGCTGACTGTGCTGCTGCAGGAGTGTATGGAGCTGTTCGAAGTGATCACCAGAGACAAGCAATTGTCGTTTGTGCTGTCGGTAGAAGAGGGGCTTCCCGGCAAGTTCGTGGGAGACATTGCGCGGATCCGTCAGATCCTGGTTAATTTAATCGGCAATGCGGTGAAATTCACTCCTTCAGGAGCGGTTACAGTTACTGTTGAATCCTGCGGCCTGATGGGAGCCTCTCAGACGCTGCAATTCAAAGTGCAGGATACGGGCATTGGCATTCCGCCGGATAAGCTGCAGCTGCTGTTCCAATCCTTTTCCCAGGTGGATGCTTCCCACACACGTAAATATCCCGGTACTGGTCTGGGTTTGGCCATTTGCAAGAAGCTGGTGGAGCTTATGCAGGGAGAAATATGGGCGGAACCGGCGCCGGGCGGCGGGACCCAGTTCTTTTTCAGAATTGTGCTACAGTCGCTGGATTCATCGCCGGACCTGATTTACAACCAAGAAAATGAAGACAGCGGAGTGCCTCCGGCAACAAAAGCTGTATAATGTAGGGTTTGCCAAGGAGAGAACTTTAATTATATAATTTTAAAGTAACTTATCTTTTATCACGACAGTCCTATGGACAGAAAGGAACTCTCTTTGAGCAAATCAAAAAAGAACAATGTCGCGCTTCCCCAGATGAGCAAGCAGGAGAAACGCCGGGCAGAGCAGGAGCAGCAGAAGCAGAAAACGAGAATTCTGATCGTGAGTACAGTGGCTTTAGTTGTTATTATTTTTGTAGGATTATTCATGCTGGCCTCGAAGGACGACTCAACCACAGGATCTGCTGCGGCTCCCGTTGACTTCAATTACAGTGAAATGGCACGGCTGGGCAAAGAAGATGCACCCGTCAAAATCGTTGAATTCGGCGATTACAAATGTCCGGCTTGCGCCCAGTTCACCGGGGTGATTAAACCGCAAATCGTTCAGGAGTATGTTAATCAGGATAAAGCAGCCTTTTACTTCGTCAACCTGGCCTTTATCGGTACGGATTCGAGAACAGCCTCACTTGCGGCACTCTCCGTGTACCATCAGAATCAAGAGGCCTTCTGGAAATTCTTCGATGCTATCTATGCTAACCAGGGTGAAGAAAAGGTAGAGTGGGCAACCCCGGACTTCCTGGTAAGTCTGGCACAACAATTAGAACTGCCCATTGACTTCGACCTGCTGCGTAAGGATATTGAAGACAAGACCTACGAAAGCGAACTGGAGAGAGATATCCAGCTTGGCACAGACACCGGCGTAACCAACACGCCATCACTGTATGTCAATGGAGTCAAGGTGAATGAACCTTTTAATATGGAAGAAATTGATGCTCAAATCCAGGTAGCTGCGGAAGCTGTGGCTGCACAATGAATAAATTCTCTGCATTCTGCCGCCGGAATTGTCTCTACTTGGCCTGGTTCGTCTCGGTTGTTGCTGTAGCAGGCAGTCTGTATCTCAGTGAAGTGCTGAAATATGAGCCCTGCAAGCTATGCTGGTTTCAGCGGATATTTATGTACCCGCAGCTGATTTTGCTCGGAATCGCCACTTACCGGGGGGATAAGCGCATTATCCCTTATGTCCTTCCCTTAAGTTTGATTGGCGGAAGCATTTCGATCTATCATTACGCGGAGCAGAAAATTCCGGCACTCAGCAAGGTGCTTCCATGTACAATTGGTGTGCCGTGTAACACGGATTATCTGAATTATTTCGGATTCATCACCATCCCGCTGCTGGCACTCATTGCGTTCGCATTAATCACAATTCTGCTATGGACAGGGCGTAAAGAGGATGCAGGTGAGTAAGAAGCCGTCAGGCAGAATGAAGAGTATATATTTCCCTTAAATTGAGTGTAAATTATTAAGCAGAAATGCTGTAAAATCACGCGATAAAGGGATAATGAAAGAGAATGAAAGATCAAGACATACCGGATCATGGATTTGGTTGTTTTGGTTGTTTTTCATTCTTTTTTCATTTGTTTCAACGCTTTACGGAAGAGGCATTGTAGATTATTATTAGTCCTTGTGAGAAGTTGAATATGCGCTGAATTTTCCGGAAGGAAAAACGGGGGAACCAAACTTGGCCGAGTGCCAACGGGGTGAATCGGAAGCGGGTCAGCAGACTCGAAAACCGTAGGGCTACCACAGCCCGAATCCGCCAGCTAACCTCGTAAGCAATAGTGGGATAATGACCATGCACTCAAGGCATGCGGATCATTTCCGTATGCTTATTTTTGTGCCTGCATTTATGAAATCCACTTATGAAAACAGCGCGCGGTACTGCCGTTTCAACTTAACAAAGAGAGGAACTGTTACTACAATGGTAAGCAAGGTAAAACGACTATTGATCGGGCGTCCGATGAAGTCGAACGAACTCGATCATGAAAAGTTATCCAAGGTGAAAGCACTGGCTGTCCTGTCTTCTGATGCGCTCTCGTCTGTAGCCTACGGAACAGAACAAATCCTAATCGTACTTGTGGCCGCAGGTTTCACAGCTATCTGGTACTCATTGCCAATTGCATTAGCCGTATTGGGCCTGCTGGCCATCTTAATCCTGTCTTATCGGCAGACCATTTTTGCTTATCCGCAGGGCGGGGGCGCCTACATTGTTGCCAAAACCAATCTAGGGGTTCATACCGGCTTGCTTGCCGGCGGCTCTTTGCTGGTCGATTATATTCTAACGGTGGCGGTAAGCGCCTCGGCGGGAACAGATGCAATTACATCAGCGTTCCCGGGGCTTCATAATCATAGTGTACTCATAGCGGTTACTGTCATTCTGCTCTTAACGATTGTCAATCTGCGGGGTGTTACTGAATCAGCTTCATTCATAGCCATTCCGGTATATCTGTTCGTCGTCTCCATCTTTGTACTGATTATCGCGGGAGTCTTCAAATATGCAACCGGCGGTGCTCATGCCCAGGTTCCTGAGATCGGCTCAGCGGTATCAAATGTCAGTATGTTCCTTCTGCTTAAGGCCTTCAGCTCCGGCTGTTCGGCACTGACCGGGGTAGAAGCGGTCTCCAATGCGATCCCTAACTTCAAAGCACCGGCTGAGAAAAATGCGGCTAAAACGCTGATGCTGATGGGGCTGATTCTCGGAGCTATGTTCACAGGGATTACGCTTCTGGCTTATTGGTACGGCATCATGCCGGATGAGAAAGCAACGGTTGTGTCGCAGATTACCGAGTCTACCTTTGGCCGCGGCGGTTTGTACTTCTTCATCCAAGGCATCACCGCAGTAATCTTGTTCCTGGCGGCGAATACAGCGTATTCGGCCTTCCCGCTGCTGGCGTTCATGTTCGCCAAGGACAAATATTTACCCCACGCCTTCATGGTGCGCGGAGACCGGCTGGGATTCTCCAACGGCATTATTTTCCTCGGCGTAATGTCGGCTGTGCTTGTAGCTGCTTTTCACGGAAATACCGAAGGGTTGATTCCATTATACGCCGTTGGGGTATTCATTCCGTTTACCCTCTCACAGCTTGGCATGATGGTCCAGTGGTACAGAACTAAGCCTAAGGGCTGGCAGAGCAAATTCGCTGTGAATACAGTAGGCATGCTCACAACCTTAACCATAACACTCATCTTCATTATTACTAAATTCTCGAGTGTATGGATGGCCTTCATCTTCCTGCCGCTTGTAATCATCGTGTTCCACCGGATTCACCGCCATTATATGAATATTGCCGATCAGCTGCGCATTTGTCCGGCTACGGATAAACCTTGTATTAAAGGAAGTACAGTAGTGGTTCCCGTTGCCGGTGTTACCCGTGCGGTGCTGCATTCGATCAGCTATGCGAAGTCATTGACTGAGAATGTAGTGGCTGTATATGTCGGATTCGATGAAGAAGAGATTCACAAAATGGAACAGAAGTGGGAAGAGTGGAACCCTGGGGTGCGCCTGATTGTACTCCGCTCGCGTTACCGCAGCATCATCCGCCCGCTGGTGAAATTCATCGATACGGTGGAGTGGAAAACCGCTTCTACAGACCATATTACTGTACTCATTCCGCAATTTGTTACGAAGCATTGGTGGCAGGCGATTCTGCATAATCAGACCAGCTTGTTCATCCGTTCTTATCTGATGAATCAGAAGGATATCGTTATAGCAACTGTACCGTATCATTTGCACAAATAGACATACCCTTTATATGTAAAACGGCTGTTTCCGCAGGTTGCGGGGACAGCCGTTTTTTGTTAAGCGCAGGGTGAGTGTACATGGAACCAGATAATTTAGTTGACAGAGAGAATGAGAATCAATATCATCAGTTTATGTGAGGCAAAGGCAGCAGTAACCTTTGACCAATAATGAATGTACTTACAGGAGGGGTAGTTAATGTTTTCGTTCAACCTACAAAGATCAGGAAGCATGAAGCTGGCTATGGCCGGACTCATGACCACAACGTTGTTACTATCCGCGTGCGGAAATAACAATGCAGCCAATAATGAAGCTGCGGCAACTACAGCACCTGCAGCAACTACCGAAGCTACAACTGCACCTGCTGAAACAGCGGTAGAGCAAACAGTAACAGATGCCATGGGACATAAAGTCACTATCCCTGCGAACCCGCAGCGTGTGCTGGCTTCTTATCTGGAAGATTATCTGGTCGCACTTGGCGTGACCCCGGTTGCCCAATGGTCCGTTACAAACGGTACTATGGAATACCTCGCAGCTGAGCTTAAAGATATTCCAACCATCAGCTATGACCTTCCACTGGAAGCCGTAACAAGCTTCGCACCGGACTTCACCATTGTACAGTCGGAAGGTACTGTTCAGAACGGCCTGTATGACCAGCTGAACAAAATTGCACCTACTTATGTACTCGGCGACGAAGTCAGCAAGGACTGGCGCAAATCGCTGCTCAAGATCGGCGAGCTGTTGAACAAAACGCCTGAAGCTGAAGCAGCAATTACAGCGTACGATCAAAAAGCTGCTGATGCAAAAGCCAAAATCTCTGCTGCCATCGGCGATGAGTCCGTTGCCATTCTCTGGCTAGTCTCCAAGAGCTTCTTCATTGTAGACGAAACCCGCAGCAGCGGAGCGGTATTGTATGGAGATCTTGGACTGAAGCTCCCGAATCTGGTTACCGAAATTCCTGCTGAGTCCAGAGCAACGTGGAATCCGATTTCACTTGAGAAATTGTCTGAGCTGACTGCAGATCATATCATCCTTGTGAACAGTGACGGGGCGGATGCTGCTGAAGTTACGGATGGCGCGATCTGGAAGGGGATTCCGGCTGTTAAGGCGGGGAATGTTCATGAGTTTGGCAGAGCAACCAGCTGGCTGTACAGCGGTCCTATAGCTAACTCCAAAACAATTGATGATGCTCTGAGCAGTCTTGTAAAATAAGCAGCGTTCAAAATGCCGGTGATCAGCCTTTGCCGGTAGCGAGTGTGCAGGTCCTTGTATCCCCGGATACGATGATCTGCACCTTTTTTTAAATGGAGCGATAGATGAGGGCGTCCAGCATAGATTACGCGTTATCTGCTTGTACAATATTCATATATTTGCGATAATGAGAATGATAATCAATTAGAAGCAAGTAATAATCCTGTTAAGGAGACGGCTTATGGTTTCATCCACACGTTCTAACCTCAATCCTTCTAAGGCCGCAGAGGATAAACCCATCAAGTCGCGGCCAGTGGCTGCAGCCACCATTCTGGTGCTGGGGAGTGCTGCGATCGTCTTCGGCCTGATGTTGTCTGTATCGTTAGGAGCGGCAGATATCCGGCTGGCTACTGTATGGGAAGCTGTCTTTCGCTTCAATCCGGAGCTGTCGCAGCATCAGGTCATCCGGGAGCTGCGGATCCCCCGGGCTTTGGCCGGTGCGCTGGTGGGTGCATGTTTTGCTGTTGCCGGCGCGATCATGCAGGGGATGACCCGGAATCCGCTGGCGGATTCCGGGCTGCTGGGACTCAACGCCGGAGCTGGTGCCGGCCTGGCATTGGCTTTCGCCTTTGCGCCTTCGCTGTCTTTCATGTATATCATGATCTACTGCTTCATTGGAGCGGCTGCGGCATCACTCTTAGTCTTCGGCATCGGTTCGTTGTCCCATAGCGGGCTGACACCGCTACGCCTCACCTTAGCGGGTGCTGCGGTCAGTGCCATGCTGCTGGCGGTCAGCCAAGGCATCGCCATTCTGTATCACCTCTCCCAGGATATCGCGTTCTGGATGGCAGGCGGGATTGGCGGAGCGAACTGGACACAGCTTAAGATTATGTCCCCCTGGGTTGCAGGTGCGCTTATCGGGTCGCTGGTGCTCTCGCGTTCCATCACGCTGTTAAGCCTGGGAAGGGATGTTGCCGCAGGACTGGGGCAGCGCACACGGCTGGTACAGACTGCAGGGATGATCATTGTGGTCATTCTTGCCGGAGCGGCGGTCTCGACGGTGGGGCCGATTGCTTTTGTCGGATTAATGATTCCGCATATTACCCGTTATCTGGTGGGGGTGGATTACCGCTGGATCATTCCTTGCTCGGCAGTACTCGGGAGCGTGCTGATCCTCTTTGCCGATATTGCTGCGAGAATGATTAATGCGCCTTATGAAACACCGATAGGTGCCCTGATTGCAGTATTCGGCGTACCGTTCTTCATCTATCTGGCCAGCAAGCGCAAGGGGGAGCTGTAATGAACAGGACCCTGTCTGTACCCTCAGTGAAATCGCGCCGCACCAGAGAAGCCGGTATTCTAACGCTGCTTGCTGCACTTATCGTCATTATTTTTATTGTCAGTATGAATACCGGCTTCATGCGCTTATCACCACTTGATGTTCTACATACTCTGCTCGGTGAAGGAACCAAACAGCAGAAGCTGATTCTGTTTGATTTCCGGCTGCCGCGTATAGTGATCTCACTGCTCATCGGGGCGGGTTTCGCAGTATCCGGATCTATTCTGCAAGGCTTGTCGCGCAATGCTCTTGCTGAACCCTCTACCTTAGGGATCAACGCCGGAGCGGGATTCGCAGTGCTGATCTTCATTTCATTTGTCCCGGCAACCACAGCGGGGCCCATCTTTGTTCTTCCGCTGCTGGCGCTGGCAGGTGCCGCGCTTACGGCCACGCTGATCTATTTTCTCTCCTACCGGAGAGCCGACGGACTCTCGCCGACACGGCTGATTCTGATCGGTATTGCCGTAGGTGCCGGCATTTACGCTTTTCAGCTGATCCTGTCGTTAAGACTGGACCCGCAGAATTATCAGTTCGTAGCCATCTGGCTGGCCGGCAAAATCTGGGGCGGAGACTGGCGGTTCGTGCTGGCACTGCTCCCCTGGATATTGATTCTGCTGCCGTTCGCGTTCTACAAAGCCCGGGTGCTTAACGTACTGAACCTGGGAGATGAAACCTCCAAGGGACTTGGGCTGCCGCTGGAGCGGGAACGTCTTCTGCTCTTGGCTGCTGCTGTGGCTCTCGCAGGCGCCTGCGTCTCGGTCAGCGGAGGCATCGGCTTCGTCGGACTGATTGCACCGCATCTCGCCCGCAGACTTGTAGGCCCGCGTCATCAGATCATGCTGCCTGCAGCCGCTTTGATAGGCGCGCTGCTGCTGCTCACCGCAGACAGCATCGGGCGCTGGATTCTGCAGCCAACAGAGATACCTACAGGTATCGTGGTGGCGATCATCGGCGCCCCGTACTTTTTATATCTTTTGGCAAAATCTAAGGCTTAACAGAGGCATTCATAAGCGAATTATCATGAAAAATTAAAATTCTAAGGAGTGAGTATCATGTCGGAACGTTTGAATACAGAACAGCTGAGTATCGGATACGCAGAGGCGATGATTGTAAAGGGGCTGAACCTGTCACTTCCGACAGGGAAGATTACAGCGCTGGTTGGAGCAAACGGCTCAGGTAAATCGACCATTCTGAAGACGATGGCACGCATCATGAAGCCGAAGAGCGGCAGCGTCATGCTCGACGGCAAATCCATTCATAACCTGTCCACCAAAGAGGTGGCCAAGCAGCTGGCGATTCTGCCGCAGAATCCTACTGCGCCTGACGGTCTGACTGTATCCGAGCTTGTGGGTTACGGCCGCTACCCGCATCAGAAGGGCTTCGGCACCATGACGCCTGAAGACCGCAGCATCATTGCTAATGCAATCGAAGTTACCGGTATGACGGAGTTCCATGACCGTCCGATTGACCGGCTCTCCGGCGGACAGCGTCAGCGGGCCTGGATTGCCATGGCTTTGGCGCAGCAGACAGATATTCTGTTCCTTGACGAACCGACGACATTCCTGGATATGGCCCATCAGCTGGAGGTGCTGCAGCTGCTGCAGAAGCTGAATGAAGAAGAAGGCCGGACGATTATCATGGTGGTACATGATTTGAACCATGCATCCCGTTATGCACAGCATATGGTA
Source organism: Paenibacillus phytohabitans (assembly GCF_013141775.1). Lineage (GTDB taxonomy): Bacteria > Bacillota > Bacilli > Paenibacillales > Paenibacillaceae > Paenibacillus_AQ > Paenibacillus_AQ phytohabitans. Next base: position 52,160 of record NZ_WHOB01000016.1, on the reverse strand, counting down.
GCGATCAAATCCGGCAATGTGATTAGTGAAGGGGCGCCGGTTGATGTAATGACACCGGTAGTTCTGCGCGAGGTATTCGGCATTGAAGCCGATATTGTGCCTGATCCGCGTACCGGAGTGCCGCTGTGCCTTCCTTACGAGCTGGCTGCGTACAAGGCAGCTGGACTATAAGCGCGAGCTGTGCAGGCTAGTGGAGCGGAGAGGGGCAGTGCAATGAACGAACTATTGATTAAGGAATTCACCACTAAGTTTGACCTGCATCCTGCGGTACCGGAGGGAACTCTGCACTCCTTCGCCGCAGCTGAACTGGTGCATGAGCAGGGGATGAGGGCATTTGTAGACACTTATGGGCCGTTAATGAAAGCACTGGACGATAAAGCGGTTGCTGCATATTTCGGCGGCTATCTGTCCAATCTGGCGCTTGCGGTTCAGTATTCAGTCACAGGATTCTCCTTCGTTCCTGAGCTCAGCCTAGCGAATCTGGGGATTCATCTCATTCCGGCAGACGGATATTGCCGGATTGCCTTCTCCCTTCACGCGTGGAAGACTGAGCAGGCTCCTGAGGAACAGCAGAGCAGGGACGCGTGGCGAAATGATGTATTTGCCCGCTTTTATCAAGAGACTGCAGGGCCGCTGGTACGCTGTATTTCACAGGTGAGCGGTTTATCACTTGGTGAGATATGGGGACAGATGCCGTCCAAATTCAATTATTATGTGGAGTCCTTTGCAGCCGGAATGACCGATCCTGCAGTGCTTAAGCGGATTGAAGCAGATTACAGCTATCTGAAAGATGAACTGCCTGCTGAAGTATTCCAGATGCCCCGGAATCCGTTTCATGTGAAGGTACGGAGAATTGAATCGCTCGTTGACCAGGAGCAGACTGTACAGATGCGCAACCGCTGCTGTATGTACTACCGGACAGAAGGCGGCCGTCTATGTTATACCTGCCCCCGGATGAAAGAAGAGGAACGTGCAGCAAGAAGGGAAGAATTCCGTTCAGAGCGTGCTGCGGCCGGGAGTTAGGTTATAAACGGGAATGATGAAACATAATAATGCTGTATGCAGCTTCCAAACAGGCTCCTGTCATTGACAAGGGAGCCTGTTCGTTGTTAAAGTTGTGGTTGCCGCGATGCACAGTTGAGGCAGGCAGATGATCACGGTCATCATTTTCATAGAGTTAGGAGCATGAAGTATGAATATCGACAACATATATAAGGACCTGCAGCAGCTGGTCACAGCAGGCTCGCTGAAGCGCCACGAGAGTCTTAAGCATCTGGTGTATACCCGGATGGGCGGGGAAGCGGATATTTGGGCTGCTCCGGCAACCTACGATGAAATTCAGAGAATATCTACATATGCGCATGATCATGATATTCCGCTTACTGTACTCGGAAACGGCTCGAATGTCATCATCCGGGACGGGGGCATCCGCGGTATTGTGCTTCAGACCTCCGACATGACGGAAATGGGCATCCGGGACGGACTGCTCTACGCGCAGTGCGGGGCGAAGATTATTGATGCTTCAAGGTATGCGCTGGAGCAGGAGCTGACGGGTCTGGAGTTCGCCTGCGGCATTCCCGGAACGGTAGGCGGGGCGCTGTATATGAATGCCGGAGCTTACGGCGGTGAGGTTAAGGACGTGCTGCAAAGTGCACTTGTGATCGACAAGGACGGACAGCTTATTACTATGCAGGGTGACCAGCTTCAGTGGGGATACCGCAAAAGTATCTTTGCCAGCGGAGAGTATATTGTGCTGGAGGCCAGATTTGCGCTTCAGCCGGGTGATCCTGCTGCGATCAAGTCCTCCATGGATGAGCTGACCTATCTCCGCGAATCCAAACAGCCGCTGGAATATCCTTCCTGCGGCAGCGTGTTCAAGCGGCCGCCGGGCCGCTATGCCGGCCAGCTGATTCAGGAGAGCGGCCTGCAGGGAACCCGCATCGGCGGAGCGGAGGTATCGCGCAAGCATGCCGGATTCATCGTCAATGCGGATAATGCGACAGCCAGTGACTACATCGGACTGATTCAGCATGTGCGTTCAACGGTGAAGGATAAATTCGATGTCGAGCTGGAGACGGAAGTTGAGATTCTCGGGGAAGAAGCATAAATCAGCTTATAAATTCTTGTATCTGAATCAATAGACGTGTGTAAGGCCATGGGTGTGTTTCACCCATGGCCTGTATGTGTCTCAAGTAGAGGGGAAATAAACATGACGCGCACAACTTTCCTGTAATACTAGATCATTCAGCTTAAGGCTAAGGAATATTTCGCTCTGTCCGTCTCCAGCTCGACATTATCCTCAGCTACTGTATTCAGCTTCAGCCCGCTGACCGCGATCTCATAATTAGGCTGCGGAAGCGGCACAAGCTCACCGTCTGCATTGAGTGTATTTCCCGTTCCCCGCAGAATCAGTGCACTGCCCAGGTATTCATCAAGGACATCTTCAGCATTGCGGTAGTCTACGGTGTCCAGATTAAAGTGAACTGTATCCAGATCATCCAGCTCCTGCTTCTTGATCACCAGGGTTGGATGCTCCTGCGCCTCCAGCCAATCGATAAGCTTCTGTACGTTTTGTTCCATATAGGATCCCATCCTTTGGTTAGTAAGAGATTGATAATTCTAAGTTACCCTTTTCCGGGCAAATGAATCCATCGTATTTATTAATGATATTAATGATTAACATCATAAATAAAAATATAAGCGTAAAAGAATAGATCCCGAATAGGTGCACGCCGGAAGATGCATTGTTTGCCGTTGCCCATTAGGGTGTAAACTACATCTATGCATTTCTATTAACAATACATAAACGGGGAAGGTGAGCATAATGTGGGGTGCATTGATGTGGGGCGCCATTTCCGGCTCAGCTGTATTACTCGGGGCGTTGCTCGCTCTGTTCCTGTCCATTCCCACCAAGCTGATCGGCTTCATTATGGCTTTCGGGACAGGCGTACTTATCGGAGCAGCTGCTTATGAACTGCTGGAGGATTCCGCGAGTGACGGCGGGCTGACCCCGACGATCATCGGTTTTACCGCAGGAGCGTTGGTGTTCACGCTGTTTGACTGGTATATCTCGCGAAAAGGCGGAGCCGGCCGCAAACGCTCAGCCAGAGCATCAGGGAAGACGGAAGCTAAAGGCGGGAGCGGCATGGCTATTTTTGCCGGAACGGTACTGGATGCTATTCCTGAGTCGATCATGATCGGGGCCAGTCTGATTGCCGGCCAAGGTGTAAGTCTGCTGCTGGTTATCGCTATTTTTATCAGCAATATTCCGGAAGGGCTGTCGAGCACGGCCGGGCTGAAGCAGGACGGCTACGGCAAAAGAAAAATTATGCTGCTCTGGCTCGGCGTACTGGTAATCTCCACCCTGGCTTCAGGTGCTGGCTATACATTTATGGACCATGCAAGCGGGTATACGGAGGCGATGATTGCTTCTTTTGCCGGGGGCGGGATTATCACGATGGTCTCCTCCAGCATGATGCCTGAAGCCTATGAGGACGGCGGACCGCTAACGGGATTCATCGCTGCGATGGGGCTGCTGTGCTCGCTGATTCTGGATCAGCTGTGAGGGTTGTCAAGCCTCCGGCAATCATGGTATAGTTCAAGACGCACCCTATGTATAGTCATAAGCACAAAGAAGGAATCTGCGCGCGCAAGCGCAGGAGAGGTTCGCAAACTCCCTCTATAAAAAACTAAGACCGCTACAGGCATGAGCAGCTTTCCGGATATCCGGGAGCTTAAAGAGTACGGGCATTTGCCTGTACTTATTTCTTGTTATGCCGCGCGTGTCTCATCTTAGTAGAGCCAGGTTTTCGAAATCTCGTTCTTCTTTCCAGTTCAGGCCGTGAGCCTAGGGAAAAGAGAGGGGTTTTTTGTCATGTCAGAAGGCAGACTGAAAGAGGAAATGCAGGAGGTTACCCTGCTGGGGAATCAAGGCACGAAGTATAATTTCGGCTATGCTCCGGAAATTCTGGAGGCGTTCGATAACAAGCATCCCGGCCGTGATTATTTTGTCAAATTCAACTGCCCGGAGTTCACCAGCCTGTGTCCCGTTACCGGACAGCCGGATTTCGGCGTGATGTATATCTCGTATATTCCAGATATCAAAATGGTTGAATCCAAATCCCTGAAGCTCTATCTGTTCAGCTTCCGCAATCACGGGGATTTCCATGAAGACTGTGTCAACATTATTATGAATGATCTGATCTCGCTGATGGAGCCCCGCTACATTGAGGTCTGGGGCAAGTTCACGCCGCGCGGCGGCATTTCCATCGATCCTTACTGCAACTGGGGGCGTCCGGGAACGAAATATGAGGCCATGGCCGAGCACCGGCTGATGAACCACGACCTGTATCCCGAGAAAGTGGATAACCGTTAATCCCTCAGCACACAGAACAATAAGGAGGAGAGAACTTACAATGAATAAAAAAGCACTGGTCGTCTTCAGCGGCGGCCAAGACAGCACCACCTGTCTGGTATGGGCTTTGCAGCAGTTCCAGGAGGTTCAGGTTGTTACTTTTAATTATAATCAGCGGCACGCCGCTGAGATTGAGGTTGCCAAGGAGATTGCCGCTAAGTTTGGGGTGAAGCAGCATATTCTCGATCTGGGACTGCTGAATCAGCTGGCCCCGAACGCGCTAACCCGGGATGATATCGAAATCGCTGCCGGGGAGGGAGAGGAGCTTCCGAGTACATTTGTAGATGGGCGGAACCTGCTGTTCCTGTCCTTTGCAGCGATTCTGGCCAAACAGCTGGGCTATAGCCATATCATCACCGGTGTCTGTCAGACGGACTTCAGCGGATATCCGGATTGCCGGGATGTGTTCGTGAAATCACTGAATGTCACACTCAATCTGTCGATGGATTATGAGTTCGTGATTCATACCCCGCTGATGTGGCTGGACAAAAAAGAAACCTGGAAAATGGCCGACGAGCTTGGCTATTTCGACTATATCCGTGAGCAGACGCTTACCTGCTACAACGGGATTATCGGCAGCGGCTGCGGCACCTGTCCGGCATGTCTGCTGCGCCAGCGCGGCCTTGAGCAATATGAGGCGGAGCGCCAGGAGGCTGGACTATAATGCTGGGCGAAGTATCTGTCTGCAAAATCTTTACCTTCGACGCCGCCCATCAGCTGATCGGGCACAAGGGGAAATGCAGTAATCTGCACGGGCATACGTATAAGCTTGAGGTTGTACTGAAGGGCGTTCCGTCCGTGGAGCACGGCCAGTCGGATGAGGGGTTTGTTGTCGATTTCAGCGACATCAAAGCGACCGTGAAGCAGCTTGTAATCGACCGGCTGGATCATGCTTTTCTGGCCATGGGTAATGAGCCTGTACTGAAGACACTTAAGGCAACCGGCTCGAAGGTAGCACTGCTGTCGTTCCGTACGACGGCGGAGAACATGTCAGCATACATCGCTTATGAACTGAAGCGGGCTTCTCTGCCGGTCTATTCGGTCAAGCTGTGGGAGACTCCGACCTCCTGGGCGGAGGTGCTGGCGGCAGACATTCCGGAAGCGGGGCCGTCTTACCGTCTGTACGGAGGCTGTGACCATGAGTAAAATACCGGTTATCGAAATGTTCGGCCCGACGATTCAGGGGGAAGGGGCGGTCATTGGTGTCAAAACGATGTTCGTCCGCACCTACGGCTGCGATTACCGCTGCGGCTGGTGTGATTCCGCCTTCACCTGGGATGGTTCGGCGAAAGATAAAGTAACCCCGATGGAACCGCAGGAGATTCTCGCCGGGCTGCTTGAACTGGCGGGAGATAACTTTAATTGCGTAACCATCTCCGGGGGCAATCCGGCGCTAATCGGGGAAGCCATGGGTGAATTCATCACCCTGCTCCACGAACGCGGTATCCAGGCGGCCATCGAGACACAGGGCAGCCGCTGGCAGGATTGGTTCAGTGATGTCGATGTGCTGACGATCAGCCCCAAGCCGCCAAGCTCCGGGATGAAGACGGATTGGGACAAGCTGGATGAGATTATGCTTAGAGTCGGCAGTAACGGCAAGGCTGCCCATAGCCTGAAGGTGGTTGTTTTTAGCCAGGAGGATTATGAATATGCCCGGAAGGTACATTTCAGGTACCCGGAGGTCCCGCTGTTCCTTCAGCCGGGGAATGATAATGTCACCGAGGAAGGCGACATTTCAGGCCGCCTGCTGGGCCGGCTGGAATGGCTGTTTAATCTGGTAATTGCCGACCCGCAGATGAACAAGGCGCGGGTGCTGCCGCAGCTTCACGCACTCATCTGGCATAATAAGCGGGGCAAGTAAGGCTTGCACATTGTATATTGAATGAAGACCGGACCTCTGCGATGCGGAGGTCCGGTCTTTGTGTTATAGTCCCCCGGTCCGCCTGCTCTTCCTTCGGGGTGCCGGTACCCAATACCTTTTAATGTAATTATTAGGATTAATGTAACAAGCGGAGGTGCATCACCCATTACAGGCGTAATATACTTGATGGATGATCATGTATGAGGGGGAATTGAAATGGAGAACGGATACTACGCAGGCTGGGGAACGCTGGCACTGATTAATGCGGGAATTGCCCAGGGGAAAAACCGGAGCGGATTAAACTGGTTTCTGCTGTCATTGCTGCTGGGACCGCTGGCTACCTTTATCCTGGTGATCTCGGATAAGCTACCAGAGTGAATTATCAGTTATAATATTAGGGAGTATTAGTGCTTAAACGCAATGGTTACAGCATACTTCTGTCGGCAGCGCCTGATTTCCTAAATGATCTGCGATCCGCATGGATAAGTGATCCGGACGGCAATCCGGTCCAGCTGGTATGCAGGAGAAAGTCTGCAGCAGGAGAATAACAGTCCGGGGAGGGATTTATGATGTCAACCGCATTACTGATCATTGATGTTCAAGAGGCGATGTTTGCTTATCCTGATATGAAGCTGTATGACGAAGAAGGGGTTCTGGAACGGATCAGCTCGCTGCTGGACAAGGCCCGCTTAGCCGGGGTTCCGGTGATTTACATCCAGCATACCGAAGAAGAGGGGGGATTTGTGAAGGGGATCCCTACCTGGGAGATCAGCAGCCGCATTGCACCGCAGGCAGGGGAGAAGGTTATCGAGAAGACAACTCCGGATTCCTTCCATCTCACCGGGCTTCAGGAAGAGCTTGAACGGCTTGGAGTGACGGAGCTGGTTATCTGCGGGATGCAGACGGATTACTGTGTGAATGCGACCAGCAGACGCGCACATAGCCTTGGGTATTCCAGCGTACTGGTCAAGGATGCACATAGTACCTTCGATGATAACCATCTCACAGGTGAAGAAATCGTGAAGCAGCATAATGATGCGCTTGGCTCCGGAATTGCTGCGCTGCGCTCGGAGCAGGAAGTAACCTTCCGATGAATCCGGTAATTACCGCAATGAAGCCGATCCGCCGCTCCAGGCTGAGATTATTTGCCGGCAAGCGCTTTTTTATCTGGAAAAGATATTGGAAATGGATCACAGCACGTGGCAGGCTCGCCAAGGAACTTCGCCCGGAAGCTCTGCCTTATGAGGCGGCCAGCCATGCCACACCTCTGCTTCGGAGCCTGCGTAATGTCGATATGCAGCTGCAGTATAATAAAATAACGAATTTGCGCCTGGCTGTTGCCAAGCTTGACGGACTGGTCATCCGTCCCGGCGAGACGTTCTCCTATTGGCGGAGTATCGGCAAGCCGACCCGCAGGAAGGGTTATCTGGATGGAATGGTTCTGCATTATGGCGGTTTCCGGTCCGGAACGGGAGGCGGACTCTGCCAATTGTCGAATCTGATCTACTGGATGGCGCTGCATACACCGCTCACGGTTACTGAACGGCACCGGCACAGCTATGATGTTTTTCCCGATGAGCAGCGGACACAGCCTTTTGGCAGCGGGGCCACCTGTTCCTATAACTATCTGGATTTACAGCTTAGAAATGATACGGAGTACACCTACCAGCTGAAGCTTTACCTGGATGAAACCCATCTGCACGGGGAGTGGCGTTGTGACAGCCGGCAGCTCTACAATTATGAGGTCTATGAAGACGGCCATGTGATCAGCCTGGAGCCGTGGGGAGGATATGTACGAAGTAACGCTATCCGCCGCAGGGTGCTTACGCTTACAGGAGAGCTGGCGGGTGATGAGGCTGTCGCCGAGAACCATGCGCTGATGATGTATTCTCCGCTGCTGCACGGATAAAGCCGGAGGATTTGGGGTTATAACATAGTGTAGCGTGAATTTACAGCCTGCTATGTCCATACCTTACTTCTGAAGGAGTGACGCTCAACATGAAGGCAGTAACCTATCAGGGCAAGAAGAAAGTCGAGGTTAAGGAAGTCGCTGATGCGCGGCTTGAAAAGAAGGATGATATCATTGTCCGCATTACCTCAACCGCCATTTGCGGATCGGATCTGCATATCTATAATGGCGAAATCCCCGGCATGCATGATGATTACATTATCGGCCATGAGCCTATGGGAATTGTTGAAGATGTGGGACCGGAGGTTACCAAGGTCAAGAAGGGTGACCGTGTCATTATCCCTTTTAATGTAGCCTGCGGGCAATGCTTCTTCTGCCAGCACGAGATGGAGAGCCAATGTGACCACGCGAATGAAGCCAAGGATACCGGCGGCTATCTGGGCTATTCGGATACTTACGGCGGCTTCGCCGGAGGGCAGGCCGAGCTGCTGCGTGTACCGTACGGCAACTTCGGCCCCTTTGTCGTTCCAGAGGATGCTGAAATGGAAGACGAGAAGCTGCTGTTCCTCTCGGACATTGTACCTACCGCCTGGTGGGGAGTTGAGAATGCCGGCGTGAAGCCCGGAGATACCGTAATTGTGCTCGGATGCGGGCCGGTGGGTCTGCTGACACAGAAATTCGCCTGGATGAAAGGCGCATCCCGTGTCATTGCCGTCGATCATATCCCATACCGGCTGCAGCATGCGAAGCTGACGAATAACGTGGAAATTTTTAATTTTGAGAAAATTAAAGAGTTCGAGAAGCACATGAAGGAGATTACGCGCGGCGGTGCCGATGTGGTCATTGATTGTGTAGGTCTCGACGCCAAGAAGACGGTTGTAGAAAAGGTAGAAACAGCCTTGATGCTGCAGGGCGGTTCACTAGGGGCGTTCCGTACCGCATCAGAGGTGGTCCGCAAATTCGGTACGATTCAGCTTGTAGGGGTGTATGGGCTGAACTATAATATGTTCCCGCTCGGTCATCTGTTTGAGCGCAATATTACGCTGAAGATGGGACAGGCTCCGGTCATTCATTATATGCCGGCGCTCTACAAGATGATTAAGGAGAATAAGTTCGATCCCACAGATATCATCACCCACCGGCTGCCGATCAGCCGAGCGGAGCATGGGTACCAGGTATTTCAGGAGAAGGAAGAGGACTGCATCAAGGTTGTGCTTAAGCCATAGATAGAGTTGCTTATCAGCATTGGTATAGCTCGTATGAGGCATGGAACCCGCTGAAAGACGGATTCTATGTCTCTTTTAATGAAAAATGCTGCTTTTTTCTGCAATTTGCGTTAAATTAACATAATGAGTCTTACAAAACACGAAGGGGCGACTACGTATGAATCCCAAAAAACCGCCCGTTCCCGTTCCGCTGCTGATGGTGATCGGAATTGTGGCCATATCCTTTTCTTCTATCTTCATTAAATGGTCGTCTGCTCCGGTGTCGGTTCAGGGGATGTACCGGCTGCTGTTCACCTCACTGCTGATGCTGCCGTTCGCCCGCCGCTATAGCGGAGCAGCTTGGGCGCTGCGCCTGAAAGACTGGTTGCTGCTGGGCGCTTCCGGTGTTATGCTGGCCCTTCATTTTCTGCTCTGGATGGGCTCGCTGAATTACACGTCAGTGGCCAGCTCGACGATGATCATGGCTCTGGAGCCGTTATTCATTATGCTCGGTGCGTACATACTGTATAAAGAGCGAAACAGCGCCTCAGCTATGCTGGGTATGGCTATTGCAATCTTTGGGGTTGTCTTTATCGGCTGGGGCGATATCGGACTGTCCGCCGAGAACCTGAAGGGTGACATGCTGTCGGTTGGCGGAACCGTAGCAGTAGCCGCACATTTGCTGATCGGTCAGAAGCTGGTGGCGCGTATGCCTTCCTATTTGTACAGCCTGATTGTATTCATCTCTGCGGCCATCGTATTTGCTGTTTACAATCTGGTAACAAGTACACCTTTCTTCGCTTATCCGGCCCGGGAATGGGGCATCTTTGTCCTGCTGGCGGTGGTGCCAACCGTATTCGGCCATATTCTGTTTAATTGGCTGCTGCAGTATGCATCTGCGACTACAGTATCGATGAATATTCTGGGAGAGCCTGTCGGCGCGAGCATTCTTGCTTTCCTGCTGCTGGGTGAACAGCTGAGCGGTTTACAATGGGCAGGAGGCGTGCTGGTCATGGCCGGCCTTGGAGTCTATCTGTATTCCGGACGCAGGAAGGCGCTTAAGCTTCAGGAAGCTATGCCTAATGCGTCATAATGCGTTAGAACGGTGGAGCGAGGACATTTTTTTCACAGAACATATATAAAGGGGTAACGAATGGAATGAATGAACAAGATCAGAACGAACCTTCAGGTCTAAACGGCGGGGCTGCTCCTTCCAGTGAAGAGTTGTGGAATGAGGATACCTATGCGGCATGGACAAGCCGGTTCGGATCACCAGCCGAGGCAGCAGAGAAGCTGGCCAAAGATCCGGCAGGGAAGCTGTTCCCGCTGAATGCTTATATGGGCGATGTGCAGGGCCGTAAGATTATGAACCTGATGGGTTCGAACGGCATGAAGGCAGTAGCGCTCGGGCTGATGGGGGCGGAGGTGACGGTTGCTGATTTCTCGGAGGCGAATGGGCGTTATGCTACTGAACTGGCGCAGGAAGCCGGAGTGAAGCTGGATTATATCGTCTCAGATGTGCTGGGACTGCCTGAAGCTGTGCTGGACGGCTCGTATGACCTTGTGTTTGCGGAAATGGGAATTGTCCACTATTTCACCGACCTGGCTCCGTTTATGACTACGGCATACCGGCTGCTGGCACCCGGCGGGAAGTTCGTACTGCGGGATTTCCACCCGGTAACGACCAAGCTAATCTCCTCCAAGGGTTCAACCGCCAAGGTGCGCAAGCATAAAGTGAGCGGTGATTATTTCGATACGGCACTGGAAGAGAAGCAGGTGTCTTACTCCAAGTATATGCCTTCTTCCGAAAAAGCAGCGGGGGCAGACAGACCTAATGTAGTCTACTGGCGGCGCTGGACACTCGGCGAGATTGTAACGGCTGCTGCGGCCAGCGGGCTTGTTATTCAGGAGCTGGTGGAAGAGCCCAACCTGTCGTCGGATGTATATGACAAGGGGATTCCCAAGACCTTCACTTTGGTGGCGGGAAAAAGATAATAAACGAAGTGGAAACGGCTTTGCCGTCCTTTTAAAGAAAGCAAAGCCGTTTCAGCGGGAAATAGCAGTAATTTAAAGTGTGAAACCTAAGAAGTCATATAAACGGTATCTCTTGAAGCGCGGTTACGTCGTGTGCTAAGGGATACCTTTTTTGTTATGTAAATGTAAATAAAGCGCACTGTAGACATAAGTGTTGTACGTTTTACAACTTTGATGTATGGATAGCCAGGTGTTTAGAAGGATTGTTGTATGAAATACAAGAATAATCCTGCTCAGCCGCTTGGAAAAGGTGAAATGCTGCCTTTTTTACAACAATTTTAGTTTCGGGTCAATATAATGAGGGAATTGTTGTATTATGGGCAGGAGTTTATATAAAGTTACCAGTTTCCTGCTCAGGAATGCAGATAATCTGGAAATTCCTGCGATGACATCCGCCGCCCGGAAGTCCAGCTATTCACTGGGTACCGGATCTTCGCGCTGGTCCTCCTCCTGTAAGCCGCCACCACCTGCCATTCCGGCAAAAGCCTTCTGTAACGGGGAGAGGGTGTAGTCTTTGCGCCAGGCCAGCACAAATGCACCATCGCCGGGATGAAGTCCCGGCAGCGGGGCATAGGCCAGACTTCCGGCCGCCACCTCGGCCTCAATCCCTGATTTGGAGAATACTCCGACCATCCCGCCGCCGCTAATCATACGTTTGACCGCCTCCGGCGAGCCGAGTACGGCATGGTTCCACACTTTCACATGATTGAGCTGCGTCCACTTGTCGGAGATTCCGCGCAGGAAGGAGGCGGCTTCATGCTGCACCCAGGGTTCTCTTGCTGCCGTTTCTACCGTAATTTCCTGCGCTCCGGCAAAAGGATGGCCGGGCGCAAAAACCAGCACCGTTTCATCTCTGGCAATCACTTGAGTATGGAAGGAATCATCCTGTCCGTCCGCGCTGTGCAGCACGGCCAGCTGTATCTCCCGGCTCCGCAGACGCTCCCTGACAGCATCATCCGGCAGTATGGACAGGAACACATCAATTCCATCATGCAGGCCAGTGAATTGGGACAGCAGTTTAGGCAAAAGATAATTACCGGGGATGTCGCTTGCTGTAAGCTCCAGATTCCCCGAGGCCAGAGAGGTAAACTGCTTAACTGTCCGCTCAGCTTCTGCCGTCAGCGATACAATCCGCACAGCATATTGATACAAGGCGCGTCCGGCATCGGTCAGCAGCACCCGGCCGCTCCGGAACTGGAACAGTGAAGCGCCAAGCTCACTCTCGAGACTCTTCATATGGAAGGAAACGGTCGGCTGCTTAAGCCCCATCTCGGCGGCTACGTCCGTTACCTTTTTATATTTTTCAATCAGGACTACGATTTGTAATTTCACAAGATTCATGCTGATTCCTCCGGTTTGATGGCGATAAATTAACGATTGTTGCTTATATATAGATTATATCTATGGAATTATTCAAAATCTATTATAACTTTTATCTTCCGCTTTACAAACTCAGTACTTTTACATAACGAACGAGCCCTAGAATAAGAAGAGTCAGAAGAGAAGCTGACATGAGCACAGACAATGCTTCCAAAGTGAGTTTTGTACGAAGCAGACCAATGAAGCAGACACTCACAAAACCTTTAGGAGGAAAAAAAACAATGCAATTCAGAAAATCTTGGATCATGGCTTTGGCTTTAACAAGCGTAGTAGCACTTTCGGCATGTGGCAACGGGGGAAATAATGCGGCAACCAATAACGGAGGCAATGCAGCTGCAACAAATACACAAAACAGCAGCGGCGCCGAACTAAGCGGATCTATCCTGGCTTCGGGCTCCACAGCACTTCAGCCGCTCGTAGAGCAGGCAGCAGAGAAATTCATGGATGCCAATGCAGGCGTGGATATTCAGGTTCAAGGCGGCGGAAGCGGAACAGGCTTGACACAAGTAGCTGAGAAGCAAGTGGATATCGGTAACTCCGACGTATTCGCAGAAGAGAAATTGAAAGATGCTGATGCTGAGAAAGCGGCAGCACTCGTTGATCATCAGGTAGCCGTTGTAGCTATCGCAGCAGTAAGCAATCCGGATGCAGGCGTAGATACACTGACTAAGCAGCAGCTGGTTGACATCTTCACTGGCAAAATCAAGAACTGGAGCGAAGTCGGCGGCGCTGACCAGGCGATTCAGATCATCAACCGTCCTGCAAGCTCAGGTACACGCGCAACCTTCGAGAGCTTCGCGCTTGGCACCAAAACGGATGATCTTCCAGGATCTATTCAAGAGGATTCCTCCGGTACTGTTAAGAAAATTATCGGCGAAACACCGGGAGCTATCGGTTACCTGGCTTTGTCCTACCTGGATGATTCCGTTAAAACCTTGAGCTATGACGGTGTTGAACCTTCTGTAGACAACGTAATTTCCGGTAAATATCCGGTATGGGCTTACGAGCACATGTACACTAACGGTGAGCCGAATGAAACAGTAAAAGCATTCCTGGACTTCATGATGACTGACGAAGTACAGACAGGTGACGTAGTAGAGCTTGGTTACATCCCGGCTTCGCAGATGCAGGTATCCCGCGATGTAGCAGGAACTGTAACAACTAAGTAAGTACTACAGATTCATTCACAGGTATCATCCATTAGAACTTCATGTGATTAGAGGCGGATTTCTTCTGCCTCTCTTTTCACTTTAGAAAGAGGGAGCATCTTGAGGGTAAAACCAAAGAAATCGCGGTTTGAAAAACATCATATAGAGAATTTTATCGGACGCGCTTATATGTCCTTTTGTGTACTGCTATTGATTGTAATCATTGTATCGATGGTTTATTTTGTAGCCTCTAAAGGAATTGCGAACTTTGTAAGCGGTGAGGTTAAGGTTTCCGATTTCCTGTTCGGCACGAAGTGGTCGCCTGAAGCGGATACGCCTTCTTATGGAGCTTTTCCGTTTATAGCCGGGTCCTTCCTGGTAACCCTGCTTGCCGCGCTTATCGCAAGTCCGCTTAGCATCTGCGCCGCATTATTTATGACTGAAATCGTCCCTGGCTGGGGCAAAAAACTGCTGCAGCCCGTTATCGAGCTGTTGTCAGGTATTCCGTCTGTCGTATACGGATTCGTTGGCTTAAGTGTCATAGTGCCTTTTCTGCGGAATACATTGCCCGGACAGGGCATCGGGGTTGCTGCAGGCGCGCTAGTACTGTCGGTGATGATCCTGCCGACCATTACCAGCGTGGCTGCAGACGCGCTTGCTTCTTTGCCGCAAAACTTGAAAGAATCCTCCTTTGCGCTCGGTGCCACTCGCTGGCAGACGATCTCCCGTGTCATTCTCCCGACGACCTTCCCGGCTATTATGACAGGGGTGGTACTGGGGATGGCACGTGCATTCGGTGAAGCACTTGCTGTACAGATGGTTATCGGTAATGCACCTTTTGTGCCGCGTTCGCTGTTCGAATCCGCGTCCACGCTGACCAGTGTTATTACGCTGGGTATGGGGAACACGACGATGGGTTCACCGCAGAACAACGCGCTATGGAGCATGGCTCTCGTGCTTATGCTGATGACATTTGTATTCGTATTGCTTGTTAGAATGCTCGAAAGGAGAAATAAAATTTGAAGCCGAGAACAGCAGACAAAATTGCCACTGCTATCATTGTAACGTTCGCTTTGCTTATCGTAGCTATTCTGGTTGGCCTGCTTGGATATATCCTCATCCGCGGGATGAGTCATATCAGCTGGGACTTCCTGACATCGGCACCACAGAAGATCCGTGCAGGAGGCGGTGTAGGACCTCAGCTCTTCAACTCCCTGTTCCTGCTGGTACTGACCCTGATTATTACTATACCGCTGGGGCTTGGAGCGGGGATCTTCATGGCAGAATATGCCCGTCCGGGCAGACTGACTAACTTCATCCGTCTGGTTGTGGAAGTGTTATCTTCCTTCCCGTCCATCATCGTCGGTCTGTTCGGTCTCCTATTGATCGTCAATACCTTCAATCTCGGATTCTCCCTGATCTCGGGAGCACTCGCGCTTACCTTCTTCAACCTTCCGCTGATGGTTCGTATCACCGAGCAGGCTTTCCGCACGGTACCTAAGCAGCAGAAGGAAGCAGGCTTCGCGCTTGGTTTATCCAAGTGGAAGATTGTGACTTCGGTACTGCTCCCGGTAGCTCTGCCAACAATCATTACGGGAACGATCCTGTCCGCCGGACGCGTCTTCGGTGAAGCGGCGGCATTGATGTTCACGGCGGGGATGAGCAGTCCGCGTCTGGACTTCAGCAACTGGAATCCGCTTAGTCCTTCTTCACCGCTTAACCCGTTCCGTCCGGCAGAAACACTGGCGGTTCATATCTGGAAGGTCAACAGCGAAGGTCTGGCGCCGGATGCGCTGCAGATCGCAGCAGGTGCTTCGGCAGTGCTGGTGCTGACCGTATTAATCTTCAACCTGGCTGCCCGTTACTTCGGCAGATTCATCTACCGCAAGCTTACCGCTTCCAAGAGAATGAACTAGGCTAATAAGACAAACAGAGTTTACGCTTTCGAAGCGAGTTTTGCGTAGAAGACTCAGAAAGCGGATGCTGACCAAACTTTTAGGAGGAGTAAGAGATGGGCATAGCGGAACCGGTGGTACGCGAATCATTTCAAACTGAGGATCTGAGTATTTTTTATGGCACTTATGAGGCGGTTAAAGGAATTAGTCTTCCCTTCGCCCAGAATACAGTAACAGCATTGATCGGCCCTTCCGGCTGCGGGAAATCAACCTTTCTCCGTTCTCTTAACCGGATGAATGATGATATCTCCGGCTCGACTACCAAGGGCAGCATCTGGATTGACGGTATAGATATCAATGCTTCCGGAACAGATGTCATTAAGCTGCGGCAAAAAATCGGCATGGTCTGGCAGAAGCCGAACCCTTTTTACAAATCCATCTATGACAATATTGCCTTTGGTCCTAAGTATCATGGAATTAAGGGCAAAAAAGCACTGGATGAAATCGTGGAGAGCAGCCTGCGCCGCGCCGCCCTGTGGGATGAGGTCAAAGACCGTTTGAAGGACTCTGCACTGGCATTGTCCGGAGGACAGCAGCAGCGTCTGTGTATTGCCCGGGCATTGTCGGTTAACCCGCAGATCCTACTGCTTGATGAGCCGGCTTCAGCACTTGATCCTGTATCGACAGGCAAGGTGGAGGAGCTGATTAAGGAACTGAAGGAAGAGCTGCGGATCGTAATTGTTACCCATAACATGCAGCAGGCAGCACGGATCTCGGATTATACAGCCTACTTCTATCTGGGCTCGCTTGTGGAATATGACAAGACAGAGAAGGTCTTCAGCAATCCGGAGAATCAGATGACCCAGGAATATATTATGGGCCGTTTCGGCTGACGGACAGGCATTACAATAGTTTCAGGAGCCATATGCACCATTCCTTGCGGATGGTGTTTATTTTATATCCTAAATGCAATATATAATGTACATAATGGTTGATATAGATTACAATGTAGTAGAAATACATATCATTCCAGGAGGATTCCGGGTGGGTGAGCATAAGAACATCAGATTGAAGCTGGCGCGGGTGCAGAAAGACCTGTCGCAGGAGCAGCTGGCAGAGGCGGTAGGGGTAACGAGACAGACCATCGGTCTGATCGAAGCGGGGAATTATAATCCGACGATCCGATTGTGTATTGCCATTTGCAGAGTGCTGGGTACAACGCTTAACGATATTTTCTGGGAGGAAGAAGAATGAAGCATCGGGGAATCAAGGATGAACGGATCATTACCGAGTTTCAAAAGCTTAATTCGCATGGATTCACGATTTGTTTTGCAGGACTGATGATCAGCCTCGCGGTGAAAGTGTTTGTACTGAATTGGGATATGAAATTATGGTTGGATACCTTTCTGATTTTGATGGCAGCTTGTTTATATGTCGTTATTCGAGGAATCCGGGCAGGACTCTATCAGCTGCCGCCTAAGGAGGGGGAGGTGAAGCGGTTCAAGAAAATGAATCTTATTGGCGGATTGCTCAGTTCTGTGGTGTGGGGTGCACTTATGTTCAGCTATGATCTGTTGGACAGCAATCAAGCGGATCTATCCAAAAGCATCATGAGTACCGTGGCTGGAACGGTTGTATTCTTCTGCGGGATTACCGCGCTGCAGTGGCTAATGATGAAGCGGTCCAATAAAAATGCCGACAAAACGCTGGACTCGGAGAACTAGGAAGAATCTGCAATCGGCGGGGATTTAACCCTCGTTTTTTCAGTACATATGTAGAAAATACAGGTGCCACTTGTAAAACTAATCATATTAGTTTATTATTTAACTAATCACATTAGTTTCGAGGAGGGTCCTTATGAGAGTAACTCAAGAAGGGTATCTGCACCAGCTAACCTGGCTGCCGCGCTTATTTCCCGTTAACTGTTATCTGGTCGAAGAAGAAGAGGAGCTTACTCTAATAGATGCAGGCATGCCATATAGTTTACAAGGTATTCTACAACAGTCCGCCAGGCTTCAGAAGCCGCTTACCCGGATCGTGCTAACCCATGGCCATATGGATCATGTCGGGGCGCTGGATGCGCTCAAGAAGCTTGTTCCTGGGGCCAAGGTCTATATCTCGGAACGGGATGCGGCGCTGCTGGCCGGTGACCGCTCGCTAAGAGCAGGTGAGCTTCAGACGCCGATTAAGGGCAGTGTACCTGATAAGATAGCAACGAAGCCCGATGTGCTGCTGTACGAAGGGGATACCATCGGTTCATTGACGGCCATAAGTACGCCCGGGCATACTCCGGGATCTATGTCTTTCCGGGATCAGCGCAGTGGCGCACTGATTGTAGGGGATGCGTTCCAGACCTTCCGGGCGACCGCTGTGTCCGGCAAGAAGGTACCATTGTTTCCTTTTCCGGCTATAGCAACATGGAGTCTGGAGCAGGCACTGGGCAGTGCCTATAAGCTGATTGATCTAGCCCCTTCAGTGCTGGCTGTAGGACACGGAAATCTGGTGAGGCACCCGGTAGAAGCCATGAGATATGCGGCAGCAGAGGCGGGCAGGATATTGAATGGAGGGAAAGTACATGGCTAGAGCTGGTTTGGACACACATACTCTTGTGCTGGCAGCAGCAGAGCTGGCTGACGCACAGGGTGTTCAGGAGGTGACGCTGGCCGCACTGGCGGCCAAGCTGGGCGTTCGCCCGCCGTCGTTGTATAATCACATTAACGGACTCGCGGGTCTGCGGACACTGCTGGCGATTCATGGGCTGGAGCAGCTCTATGACGCCATGTCAGCGGCAGCGGAAGGCGCACGGGGCGAACAGGCCGTTCATGCGCTGAGTCAGGCTTACATCGGATTTGCCAGGCAACATCCGGGGCTGTACGAAACAACATTGAGAGCACCTGAGGAGGGAGATACCGCTCTGGAGGCTGCGGGCGGGAAGGTCCTGTCACTGATTATTCAAGTCCTGTCCTGCTTTGGGCTGGATGAGGAAGGGAACCTGCACGCTGTCCGGGGATTGCGCAGCATACTGCACGGGTTCTCTGCCCTTGAGAATCAAGGCGGCTTCGGAATGCCGCTGGACTTGAATGTCAGTCTTACGCGGCTGATCCGCGCTTATATTGCCGGAATCCGCTGCATGGGTGAGGGAGCAGATGAGCTTGAATGAATTTACACCGAGGAGGCGGAATGAGTGGGTAGTGTAGAGAGCCAAGAGAGTATTACAACATTTGAGGAGATGGCTGAGGTTGTGGCCAAGCTGGGGATCGTACCACTGGCCCCGTTGATCCCTGGGCATCCTTCTGTGAACGGGCTGACCCTGGCGGAGAACTGGCATACCGGTTCCGAGCTGGACCCCTGGGGCTGGCGGGTGAGATTTCCGGGAGAAGGATTGGCCGGTTACGGAAAGTTTATCAAGAAAAAAGCCGTTCTGGTATCCCGTGAGTGGCTTCCCGCTTATCTGGCGGCGGCAGGAAGTCCGCGTTCCCTGGAGGAGCGGTTTGACAGCGGTCTTGCTACCAGAGAAGCGCTAACGTTATTGCAGATTATCCGGGAGCACGAAGGCATAGAGACACGCCAGCTCCGTTCTATGGCTGATATGAAGGCCAAAGAGAAGAAAACGGCTTTTGACAACGCCGTAACCGAGCTTCAGGGCACTCTGGATATTGTAATCTCCGGAGTTAAGCAACAGCTGAATGCGGACGGTGAGCCGAACGGGTGGAACAGTACCTCTTTTGAAACCTCGGGCCACTGGATGAATGAAGCGGGAATTGAATCTTTTGAAGGAACGAGAGAAGAGGCGGTGGCGTGGCTGCGTTCGAGAATGGACGGGAGCTGGACGCCGGAAGCGATAGCCTGGATCAGCAAAGCGTTAGGCTGGAAATAAGCATATTATGGTAGTCCTCGAGATTAGCGGGGACTACTTTTTTTGTATAGCCGTAGTTGCCAGATTAGAGAGAGGCTGATTCTAGAACCCCTGTCTGCAAAATAAAACGGCTAATCCATTTCCCGCAGGAACAGACCGGCCGTAAGCGCTTACGGGAAAACGTATATATTGAAGCAGCCTTATAGCATAGGGGCGAGGTATGCAATCAAAAAGTACAAGAACCCGAACAGCAGCATGATATAGGCTGTGTACTTGATTGCATCGGAGGCTACGATACTTAAGTCTTTGGGAGCCTGGACTTCCAGTCGTTCCGGTTCAGTCGAATCCACTTCTTGGTTAAAAGATTCTTTCATCAGGATTCCCTCCTAAGTGTTTGGTAAGCATAAACTTCCAGCATCACTTCGCAATTCTGGCATCAGAAGCTTCGAGGCAACTTTGGATGCGGGACTTGTAAATACCATCCTTAATTGTATTGTGACATATTTGTGAATTAAATTCAACAATATTGTGAATATTCTTTGAACATATCTTCAAATTTGGGCTATTGGAGGAATGAACAAGAAGGAAACTAACGATTCTAGTTCCAAGCTGTACGATGGGAGCACACCCTACCAAGGTTACTTAGCGGAATCTGAGTCGGAAAATTCTCGATACACTAACTCCATAGCTCTCTTATACAAAAAGACCCCGCCATTCTCCCATAAGGGGAACGGCGGGGCCACCACAATTCATTAACAAACGTCAAACCACAATCCTCAAGCTACAATCCTCAAGCGACAATCTACAAACAAAAGCTTAAGCCCAATCTCCGTTACGGAAGATTGGATCAACAGAGCCGTCATCGGCAATCCCGTCGATGCTCATCTCCGGGGAACCCATCATAAAGTCTACATGTGTCAGACTCTGGTTCATGCCTCTTTCAGCGAGCTGTTCCTTAGTCATATTAATGCCGTCCTGCAGCGTGAAAGCATAAGCAGCACCCAGCGCAAGGTGACAGGAAGCATTCTCGTCATACAGCGTGGTGTAGTAGAGAATGCCGCTCTCCGAGATCGGAGAGTGGAAAGGAACCAAGGCCACTTCGCCGAAGTAGGCCGCGCCTTCATCCATAGCCAGCAGGGAAGCCAAGGCCTCCTGGCCGACCTCTGCGGTAAAGTCTGTGACCTTGCCGTTCTCCAGGGTCAAGGTGAAACGGTCGATAATGTTGCCGCCGTAGCTAAGCGGCTTGGTGCTGCTGACTTTGCCGTTAGCACCGGACTTCAGCGGGGCTGTGAACACTTCCTCGGTCGGAATGTTGGCCAGGAAGGACATGCCGCGGCTGTTCACCGCACCGGCCTGACACCAGATATGGCCTTCAGGCAGCTCGATCGTCAGATCCGTTCCCGGTGCTGTGTAGTGAAGCTTGCGGTACTTCTTGGCGTTCAGCAGATCGCAGCGCTGCTTGAGGCCGCCCAGATGGCTGCTCCAGGCTGCAACCGGGTTCTCCTGGTCTGCGCGCACAGCTTTGAAGATTGCATCCCATAGCAGTTCAATCTGCTGCTCAGGCGCAGCGTCCGGGAATACCTTGGCGGCCCATGAAGGAGAAGGGAAGGCGATGCCGCTCCAGCTGACATGGTTAGCCATCATCATCTCCCGGTAAGGAGCCATGGCCTGGCCGGCAGTCTTCTGGTTATCAGAGATCCGGCTTGGTTCTACCCCGCTCAGCAAGTCCGGATTAGCCGAGATAATGGTCAGGAACGCAGCGCCATTACGCGCGAGATCCTCCAGCTCATCCGCCTGCCATTTGGGCGGCTCGAGGAAGCTCTCGGATGGAGCGAGATCATAACGTGTCCGTGTAACGAATTCATCGGTATAATTAACCTTTACCAGCTTTGCTCCTGCTTCATAGGCTTGGCGTACAATGAGCCGTACCAGCTCTGCGGAGACGATATCCGCATTGACTACAAGCGTTTGACCGGGCTGAATGTTGACTCCGATCTTTACAGCGAGCAGGGCGTAATTTTCGAGCTTTTGCTTGAAATCCAGCATGATTTCAGCTCCTTTCACTATCTTCTATTTTGTAATATGGAGTAGAAAAGGCATTAAAATGCCCAGTTGCCCTTCAGGAATACAGGCTCACGCGTACCGTCAGCCGTGATACCATAAATATCCATCTCTGCTGAGCCGATCATGAAATCGACATGGGTTACGCTGGTATTGAGGCCATGGGCGATCAGCTCATCCTGGTTCATTTCTTTGCCGCCTTCGAGGCAGAAGGCATATGCAGTGCCGATCGCCAGATGGTTGGACGCATTCTCGTCAAACAAGGTGTTGAAGTACAGGATGTTGGAATCAGAGATCGGCGAGTTGTGCGGCACGAGTGCGACTTCACCCAGGTACTTGGCGCCTTCATCGAGACTGATCAGATATTCCAGGGCTTCCTGGCCTTGCTCGGCGCTTACGCTGGTAATCCGGCCCTGTTCAAAGGTAATCGAAAAGCCGTCAATAATATTCCCGCCGTAGCTGAGCGGCTTCGTGCTTCTGACAGTACCGTTAACGCCGGTTTTCTTCGGAGCCGTGAACACTTCTTCAGTTGGCATGTTGGCGACAAAAGAATGACCTTTAGCATTGATGCTGTCGCCCTGCGCCCAAATATGGCCTTCAGGCAGCTCAATACTAAGGTCGGTTCCAGGTGCTATGTAATGCAGGCTTTTGTATTTCTTCGCATTGAGAACATCCGCTTTCTGCTCCAGTGTATCCAGATGCTCCTGCCATGCGGCTACAGGGTCTTCGCGGTCCAGGCGTACGGTGTGGAAGATTGCCTCCCAGAGTTTATCTACGCGCTCTTCTTCAGGCACGTCAGGGAATACCTTGTCTGCCCAAGGCTGGGACGGGATGGCTACAATGCTCCAGCTGACTTTATCGGACATCTGCATTTCGCGGTATTTCGTAAGTGCAGCCCCCCGGGTCTTCTGGAAATTGGCGATCCGCTCAGGATCAATACCTTTGAGTGCGTCCGGATTCTCGGCAATAACGTTCAGAAATGCAGCGCCGTTCTCGGCGAATTCGGTCACTTCACCCGCGTACCAGGTTGGAGCCTTGGTGAACACTTCCGGTGCGGCATGCTCGAACTGCTGGCGCGTAATGAACTCGTCACTCCAGTTAACCTTGACCTGGCTTGCGCCGATGGCATATGCTTTGGCGGTAATCAGGTGGACGAACTCGGCTGCGGAAATCGGAGCGTTCACGACCAGGATTTGCCCCGGCTGAACATTTACACCGATCTGCACAGCCAGATCAGCATATTTACTTAGCTTGGATTGAAGCTCTGTTTGAGTCATTGCGATTTCCTCCATTACCATAATTTTAGCTCGGAATAAGCATTGTACTAAATTATTAACCGCCGGATGAAAAAAGTCAATTACAGCGCAAAAGGAAAGGAATTGCTTACATATCAATGTTATACTGAATATTGTGGGCATGATCAGATGAAAGGAAGGAAAGAGTATGAACCTAGAAATCACCAAAGCAGAAATGAAACGCGTAGAGGATAGAAGTTTTGTCGGGAGAACGGTGTTTACACTGGAGAATCACAGCTCCCCTTATGAGATCACTTTCTTCAGTTCACGGGGAACCGAATGGGATTACAGCCTGAGCTTCGCCGGTGAACCGGGAAGTGAAGAGCAGTTCCTTGAGGTGGATGCCCTGCTGGAGAATGATGACGATGTATACAATCAGCTGCTGGACGCGGCACTCGACACTCAGGAGATTCCGGAAGAAGAAGCCTAAGATCCTTCCCGGATAGCCTTGTCATACAATAGACTTTCTATGTACAAGCTGTTATTAAAAAATGCGACTCCGTTCCGGCAGAATAATCTTGCCGCACAGGGTCGCATTTCACATTTCACAGGTAACGCAGAGTTTAGCCGATGGTAATATTGCCTTCAGGGTACCGGTAGAGTTCCTTACTATTCTTCGGTTTGAGTGCATAAGCAAGTGTAAGCGGTCCTGTCCGGCCGACAAACATAAGAATAATCACCAGCACCTTACCGATTGTTGTCAGCTCTGTAGTCAGTCCCATTGTTATACCGGATGTACCGAAAGCGGAGACTGCCTCGAACAGCACGGTCAGAAAATCCGCACTCTCCGTCACCGACAGCAGCATGGTCGAGATGACCACCAGCATCAGTGACAGCAGAGTCATGGTAATCGCCCTGTAGACATTCTCCTTCGAGATCCGGTGGCGGAACATCACGATATCTTCTTTGCCCCGGAGCTTGGCATAGGCTGTGCTGGCCAGAATTGCAAAGGTGGTAATCTTAATCCCGCCGCCGGTGGAGCCGGGAGCTGCTCCGATAAACATCAGCAGAATCATCAGGAATTGCGTGGATTCACGCAGCAGCGGGATCTCGATCGTCGTCACCCCGCCGGAGCGTGGCGTAATCGCCTGCAGGAAGGAAGCCATAATCTTACCTCCGGCATGCAGCGGCTTCAGCGTGGAATTCAGCTCCAGCCAGAAGAAAATAGCCGCGCCAATCACAATGAGAGCAGCAGAAGTGGCAAGGACTACCTTGGAATGGAGAGTCAGCCGCTTACGTTTCGGAAAGTCGATTACATCAGATAATACAATAAAGCCGATACCGCCGAGGAAAATCAGCAGCATGGAGGTAATATTCACAATCGGATCTTCAACATAGCGGGTTAAACCGCTGAAGGGCCCGTGAACATCCCCGAACAGATCAAATCCGGCATTGTTGAAGATGGATATACTATGGAATACTCCGTAATACGCTGCTTTGCCAAAAGGCATGTCCATCATAAATCTTGCGGCAAGAAGAATGGCCCCGGTCAGCTGAATCACCAGCGAGTAGATCAGCACCCGGCGGATCAGCTTCACAATTCCCTGCATGGAATTCTGATTCATGGATTCCTGCAGCAGCAGGCGCTCCTTCAGTGAGATCCGCTTGTTCAGCACCAGCGTGATCAGCGTCGCCATCGTAACGAACCCGAGACCGCCGAACTGGAATAGCACGAGCAGTACAATCTGTCCAAAAGCCGTCAGCTGCGTTCCTGTGTCAATGACAGCAAGCCCGGTTACACAGGTCGCTGAGGTAGCCATGAACAGTGCATCAATGAAAGAGATTCTTCCGCCGGTAGAAGCAGCAGGGAGACACAGAAGCAGGGTGCCGGCCGCGATTAGTATTACAAAGCCCAGTGATAGTATTTTGGGCGGCGTCAGCCTGAGATACCCAAAGGATAGGTTAGCCAAGTCTCATTCTCCTGACATCTGGATAGGATCTGACAAGATTATAGCATAACTTATATTCCCGTCACCAAAGAGGCAGGAAATTGACATATTTTATCGAAATGATTAAAGGCTCCACCTACTACTGTACTTTTAGAGGAGGCTCTACTTGCTGTGACAAGTCCCATACGGAATCAGGTTGGCGCTGTCTTCATCCCGGTTAGTGATATCGAAAGGTCCAAAAACTGGTATTGCAGCTTGCTTGGACTGCCGCTTGACGGTGAAATTTTGTTCGGGCATCTGTATGACGTGCCGATGCAGGGTCCGGGAATCGTGCTCGACAGCAGAATTTTTACAGCCGAGGCTGTGCTGAAGGTGCCTTCCTTCCATCTGCTTACCGACGATATTGATGCTGCCTATGATTATGTCAAAGCTACCGGAGCTGAAATTCTCACAGATATTGAACATGATCACTGGTTTAATTTCAAAGATCCGGACGGGAATGTGCTGATGATTTGCCGTTCAACCAACTAATTAATCGCATTAACTATATTAATTAATGTTGTTAATTATAATACAGGGAGTATTGCGAATGATAAGAGAAGCCACACCGGAGGATGCCTCCGGCTTAGAGAAGCTGTACCGGATTCTATTGCCGGAGCACACGGATATCCAAGTATCGCCGCAAAGAATCAGCCAAATTGCCAGTAATCCGGACAGCCTGCTGATCGTATACGAAGAAGACGGGGAGGTAGCGGGTACGTTACATCTGCACTTGTGCATGGATGCGCTTTGCGGTGACCGCCCGTTCGGAGTCATAGAGCGTGTTGTAACTGACCCGCAGCTGCGCGGCAAGGGAATTGGAGCCTCACTGATGCAATTTGCAGAAGAGGCAGCAGCGGCCAGAGGCGCCCTTAAGGTAATGCTGTCCAGCAAGAGCTGCCGCACGGATGCCCACCGCTTCTACGAGCGCCTGGGGTACGACGGAGAGGGAAGCAAGCTTTTCAAAAAATACATACCGGTCTAAATGCAGGAGGAATGTAATGGATATCATACTGAGGGAACTGATTCCTGAAGACGCCGCCGCACTCTTAAGTCTGCAGCACCGGCTGGATCAGGAAACTTCGTATATGCTGCTTGCACCCGGAGAGAGGCAGACCGGAATTCCGCAGGTGGAAGAAATGATCGCAAGCTTCGGGAATGCTCAAACCTCTATCCTGATCGGAGCCGAAGCTGACGGTGAGCTGGCGGGATACCTGTCAGTCAGGGGAGGAAGCGTCAGCCGCAATAAACACAGTGCCTATATAGTCATCGGCATCCTGAAGCAATATCAGGGCATGGGAATCGGCAGTGCATTGTTCCACGAGATGGACTTGTGGGCGAACCGGAGCGGCATTGTGCGTCTGGAGCTTACAGTAATGAAGCATAATGAGCGGGCTGTTGCGCTGTATACGAGGTATGGTTTTGAGATTGAAGGCGTGAAGAAAAAGTCGCTGCTGGTGGATGGAGAATGGGTAGACGAATATTATATGAGTAAAATATTTAACCCCGCCTCTATATAGTTAATGGTATTAATTATAGGCGTGATTACTTTAGTACTCGCCAAATTATGCAAGAAAGGCGCTTCCCTGAGGAAGCGCCTTTCTGTATTACTGCAGCGTATCTATCCGCTTTAGTCGCTGTGTACTGCGGAATCTTCGGTGACCGGAAGATCAATCTTGATCTCAACCTTACGGATACGGTGGCGGTTCATCTCACGCACAGTCAGAGTGACATGCTCATACACATGGCTTTTGCCGACAACCGGTTCTTCCAGGTGACTATACAGCCATCCGCCGATCGTAGTCACTTCGTCGTCGTGGAAATCAAGACCTGTAAGATCTTTGATCTCCAGCAGAGACACATTGCCGTCAAACAGATAATGGGTCTCGCTCAGCATCTCCACATTTCTGCGTTCGTCCCCGTCGAATTCGTCGCGGATCTCACCGACAATCTCTTCCAGGATGTCTTCGATCGTAATGAGGCCGGAGGTTCCGCCGTATTCATCCAGCAGCAGGGCGATATGCACACGCTCCTTCTGCATACGGGTCAGCAGCGTCTTCACCGGCGTTACTTCCGATACGGTTAGAATCGGCAGAATCAGGCTTTTGAAATCAAAATCAGGGTTGTTGTCATATTGCAGGTACAGCTGCTTGGTATTAATCATACCGATGATATTGTCTTTGCTGCCGTCTGCTACAGGGAAACGCGTATACTGCTCCTTGCGGATAATAGCGATATTCTCCAGCAGCGAATGGTCGGTGAACAGACATACCATATCTGTCCGGGGAACCATGATTTCTTTGGCCAGCATTTCATCAAAGGTGAAGATCCGGTTCACATAACCGTATTCCGCTTTGTTGATTTTGCCGCTCTCATAGCTCTCGGACAAGATCAGGCGGATCTCGTCTTCACTGTGGGCATCGCCATGTTCACTGGCCGGCTTCATTCCGAACATTCGGACGAGCAGGTTGGCGGAACCGTTCATGATCCAAATCAAAGGGTACAATACTCTGTAGAACCAAATAATCAGCGGTGCGGTAATCTGACCGATTTTCTCCGGAATGTTTATAGCGGCCGTCTTCGGTGCAAGTTCACCGACAACGACATGCAGGAATGTGGCGATAATGAAGGCCAATGCAAAAGCAATAGGCTCGCTAACGCTGTGACTCAGGTTCGTAAGGTCGAACAATGGCATCAGCAGCTGCTCAAATGCAGGCTCTGCCAACGCCCCGATCCCGAGTGCAGTAATGGTGATTCCAAGCTGGCAAGCAGACAGATATCCGTCGAGGTTAGCAGATACCCGCTGTACCGCTAGCGCATTCTTCTTCCCGTCGAGTACCATCTGACTGACCTGGCTTCCTCTTAATCTCACTACTGCAAACTCCGTTGCTACAAAAAATGCGGTTAAAATAATCAAAATTGCCACGAGCGTCAAACTAAGTCCTATACCCATATAATCTTTACCATCCCTTTCGTCCCTAAAATAGGTTATACTCATATTATGAGTTCATATGAACCTATTGTACGAACTTTTCAATGAAATATCAAATGGTGGAGGGTTGCCATCTATGGAAGCATTTACACTTAGCCGGATAGAGATGTCCGGACTATTACTGTCTCTAAGCGAAAACTCGGAGCGGAAGCCGCTCCATATTCTTCAGGAAGCCTGGACCAAATTCCACCGTGAAGAGGTGCGGGAGGGGACGTCACTGCCGGCTTTTCTCTCTACGGACATTCCCCCGATTCTGCAGAAATTGATCAAAGGCAGCGGTATCAAGGGGTTATCCCTTGGTGAGATCGCCTCGCTCGGCAGTCTGATTGAGTATTCCACATTATCTGTTACGGCTATGCAGAACTGGGTAAAGCGTGACTTCAAGGAATATCTCGGGGCGCCGCGCGAAGGGAAGAAGTATTCCATTAATCAGGCTGCGCTTCTATTTATAATTGATGATCTCAAGGCAGCACTCGATTTCGAGAGCATCCGCCAGCTCTTCCGTATGCTGTTCCTGGCGCCTGAGCGTGATGATGACGACCTGGTCGAGCCGGCACAGCTGTATCACGGGTATGCAGAGCTGTTCGAGGAGATTAAGACCCGTTCCCCGGTGCAGGGGCAGGCTCAGTCTGGTAACCCCAAAGAGTATTTGCTGAAATCCGACAGTGCGCTCAAATCGGCGATGGACGGAATGATGAAGCGGCTCAGCCATCTGACCAGATCACAGCGGGATGCCGTGCAGAATATGCTCCTGATCGCCGCCATATCGGTTCAGACCTGTTATTTTCAGGCGATGGCCCGGCAATATTTCAATGCGGTGTTATTCCTTGATTTTTGAACCGTCCGATTCTAGAATGTGTAAGTGAAACTAGTCTTACTCCGAGACTTAGCGGGAATCAGGGAAGAGGGTGCTTGTTATGATGAATCAAATGTCGCTGCTGCAGAATCCGAAGCAAAGAAAACTGCTCTTCAGTGCAGGACTCAGCTGGATGTTCGACGCGATGGATGTGGGGATGATATCTTTTGTGGTGGCTGCGCTGGCCAAGGAATGGTCGCTGGGACCGGAGAAGATCGGATATTTAACCAGTATCAACTCGGTGGGGATGGCTGTGGGAGCGGCTGCGGCCGGGATTCTCGCGGACCGGTTCGGCCGCAAATCCGTATTGCTGTGGACGCTGCTGATCTTCTCGATAGCAAGCGGCCTGTCAGCATTCGCCGCAGGGTATGTAATGCTGTGTGTGCTGCGCTTCATTGCCGGCTTCGGGCTGGGCGGTGAATTGCCGGTTGCCTCGACACTGGTGTCCGAGAGCATGCCGGTCAAAGAAAGAGGACGGGCCGTCGTACTGCTGGAGAGCTTCTGGGCGCTTGGCTGGATTCTGTCCGCGCTGATCGCTTATTTCGTTATTCCGGATTACGGCTGGCGGATTGCCTTCGCGATTGGCGCAGTCCCGGCGCTCTATGCGCTCTACCTGCGTAAGGCGATTGATGACTCGCCGAAGTTCGCCGAGATCATGAAGGCTCCGGTATCCCTGCGGAACCGGATAACGGCAGTCTGGTCTGCGGAATACCGCCGTTCGACGATTATGCTGTGGATTCTGTGGTTTACGGTTGTTTTCTCCTACTACGGTATGTTCTTGTGGCTGCCGACAGTTATGGTGCTTAAGGGCTTCAGTCTGGTCAAAAGCTTCGAGTATGTGCTGATCATGACGCTCGCCCAGCTTCCGGGATATTTCACTGCCGCTTATTTCATCGAGAAATTCGGCCGGAAGTTCGTGCTCGTGATCTATCTGCTGCTGACAGCGGTCAGCGCGGCCTGGTTCGGGAATTCCACGACCGAAGGCATGCTGATGGCCGCCGGGATCTGCCTGTCCTTCTTCAACCTGGGGGCATGGGGCGGGATGTATGCTTATACACCGGAGCTATATCCGACTACCATCCGTTCGACGGGTGCCGGACTTGCGACCTCTTTCGGACGTATCGGGGGCATTATTGCACCTACACTGGTCGGCGTGATGGTGGGGAATTCGGTCGCGATCAGCACGATCTTCATGCTGTTCTTCGTAACGATTATCATTGGTGCGCTGGCCGTGCTGTTCCTGGGGAAGGAAACGAAGGGTACAGAGCTGCTCTAAGCATAATTGGAACAATCATCAGGAGTTATACTCCAACAAAGGCCAGCCGGAGCTTCCGGCTGGCCTTTGTTGTGGCTTTAGCCAGTTGAGTACGTGAAATGCGCAATACAAAAAATCACCCGCATAGCGGGTGGAGGGAAGCCTCCGCTATTGCAGCCCACAGGGGGAATATAGTATATTCTTAAGGAAGACACAAACGAACGTTCTCATTGTCCGGCAATGTGCGGTGACAGACACTCTAATCTAGGATCTTGAGGGGCCAGTCTCTCAAGGTCTTTTTTGAAATATACGCCAGCATGGATATGTTTACGCCTGCCGAAACGGCGGTTGCCATCCCTTATAGCGAGGAGAAGCCGTTTCTGACTATTGCTTGGGAAATTCAGGGAGTCTAGGGGCGGCTGTTCAGTACAGGACTGGAGACCGCTGCATCACCTCATAAGGCATATGGTATAATGGTAAAAATTATTATGGCACACTAATGGAGCGGGTAAGTATGGCTAAAGACAGGCAGGGCCTGCATTTCACGGAGCTGGTCTGGGAGAGCACGGAGCAGAATATGGCGATTCCGCCACGGAGTTCTGCAGAAGCGGTTATACCGAAGCCTCCGGAAGGTCCGGGCAAGAAGAAAACGTCCCAATATGATACAGTACAGCTCCAGTTATGGGATATGGAAGAGACGCAGGAGCCGGTAACCACTACGGAAAGCCAGTTTGTCCAGCGGGCCCGGGAGCTTGCGGATCATAAGGAGCCTGCGGCTTTATTTGTTCCCTTTAAGAGCTATTGGCCGACTTACGGCCATATGACAGGTGCGCAGAGCCGGTGGTATTTCTTCTGGCGGGATGAAGTCCGGCAAGGGAGATACCCGAAGACCGATCTCTCCTATATTTTTCTGCATATATATGAGCTGATTAACGGCGTGGGCTGGGATGAGCCGCAGGATGGCTGCCGTCAGCTCGGCTTGCTCTGGGAAGCCTACCGTGACAAGTATAAACGTCTGGATCAATACCTTGGCGGATGGATTGCAGATTTCTCATTCGTGCATAAGCTGGATATCCCGCTCTCGGAGATTGTTATCCGTACACGCGGGCTTGCCGGGGACTTGGCTGAGCTTGAGCTTGTCCGCTGCCTGTCTGCTGCCCCGGAGCAGCTTAGCATCGAGGTGCTGAGTATGATGTCGGATTATGATATCAGCAAATCGAAATTCTATACAGCCGAAGGTAAAGCTGCTGCGGAAAAGTACATCCCCCAAGTA
Source organism: Paenibacillus phytohabitans (assembly GCF_013141775.1). Lineage (GTDB taxonomy): Bacteria > Bacillota > Bacilli > Paenibacillales > Paenibacillaceae > Paenibacillus_AQ > Paenibacillus_AQ phytohabitans. Next base: position 20,798 of record NZ_WHOB01000016.1, on the reverse strand, counting down.
GTGGCACTAATAGATACGTATGTCGCGCGGAAGCACGGCTCGAATCTGATCACGATGTTCCCGCCCGGTCCGCCGGTTGTCCGTGAGCGGTATTTGTTCCGCAGCGCAGTATATGATATCTCACTCTATGGCTACTCTGTTCTTATACCTGTCGTACGAATCAGCAAATCGCCGCCGCTGCGCAGCCTGATTACACGCTTATTCCGGCTGACCGAGAACAAACTGCGGGCACTTATGGGTTATCGCGGACGGCTCAAGGATGTCAAGGTTGATGCCGACATGGAGGACTTGGTGACCAGGTTCCTGCAGCGTGAATTCCGCAAGGCGGAGCAGGAGGAGAAGGGTCCGGCAGTTGTGATTGATCAGCGGAAGCTGGAACAGCTGAAGAATGACTCCGAGGTGGTGCGTTCGCTGCTCACGGTGGAGGAAGCGCTGGAGAAGGATGATGAAACGGATTGGGATAATGAGGCAGTGGATGAAGATGAACCTGGAAGTGCCTCGTTTGCGGCTGGTTCCAGGTCAGAAGAGCCAGCGGTTAGAGAAAGTGACGAAGAGAAGCTGGACATTATTGTTGAAGAACCCGTCGTGCAAGGACAAGCAGATTCTCCGCTGCCAACTATTAATGCCGAAGCGGACAGCTGGACGTCCTTCGCTTCTGAACTGAGTCTGCTGCAGCGGGATGTGCTGCTTGCGCTGGCAGAGGATGACGGCCTGGTGAAGGTGAACCGGCTGGCAGCGGGCGGCGGGACCATGGCAGAGCTGCTGTTTGATGAGATTAATGAACTTGCTATGGATAGTCTGGGGGATCTCGTCATCGACGGTGAAGAGCTGACCGAAGAATGTATATCCATGCTGCACTATATAAAGAGGTGAAATCAGGAATGAACCCACTCAAAATACCGAAGCGGATGACCACCGCGCTCGTCAACTCGCTGACAGCGGGAGTTGTGCCGCGTATCGGTCTTGAATATATTGCCGTCGGCCGCCGGCCGGAGGTTGAAGCCATTCTCCGCGATATGGATAATATCGCCGAGGGCGGAGCCGCCTTCAAGCTGATTACGGGCAAATTCGGCAGCGGCAAAAGCTTCCTGCTGCAGATTATCCGCAATTACGCGATGGACCGGGACTTCGTGGTCGCGGATGCCGACCTGTCGCCGGAGCGCCGTCTCGTGGGTACGAAGGGGCAGGGGCTTGCCACCTACCGCGAGCTGATGAGCCATCTGTCGACCCGGACGCGCCCCGATGGCGGGGCACTGGAGATTATGTTGCAGAAGTGGATTATGTCTCTGCAGCAGGCAGTCATGCAAGAGAAGGGCTATGGGCCGGATGCGCTGGAGCTTGGTGAAGAAGTGGAGCAGAGGATCTATGCGGTAGCCTCCGAGATGCGCGGGCTTGTGCATGGCTTCGACTTCGCGAAGGTGCTGGCCTCTTACTGGAACGGGCATAAGCTGGCCGATGACGCACTGAAGCAGGATTCGCTGCGCTGGCTGCGCGGCGAGTTCGCGACCCGCACGGAAGCGCGCAAGGCGCTGGGGGTGGGCGTCATTATCGATGACGACAACTGGTATGACTATATGAAGCTCTGGGCTGAATTCACCGGGGCCATCGGCTATAAGGGGTTGCTGCTGTTCATCGATGAGGGAGTCAACCTCTACAAGATAACCAACAGCATCTCCCGCCAGAGCAATTATGAGAAGCTGCTGACCATGTTCAACGATACGATGCAGGGCAAGGCAGAACGGCTGGGGATCTTCGTCGGCGGCACACCGCAGTTCGTTGAAGACCACCGGCGCGGCTTATTCAGCTATGAGGCGCTGCGTTCCCGGCTGGTAGCCGGGCGGTATGCCGGTGCCGGACTGAATAACTTCACCGGGCCGATCATTGCGCTGGACATGCTCTCCCATGAGGAGATTCTGATTCTGCTGCAGAAGCTGCGGGACATTCACGCGCTGCACTACGGGTATGAAGCCAGACTGACGCAGGAGCAGCTGGTGCATTTCATGGAAGAGGCTGTGAACCGGCTGGGGGCAGAGGAGCTGCTTACCGCGCGTGAGGTCGTGCGTGACTTCATGGATCTGCTGCATACGCTGAACCAGCATCCGGAAATGTCGTTCGAGAAGCTGGTCGGGGAGCGGACTCCGCGGCCTGCCGAGACCGGGCAGAATGAACTGGACGGATTCCTGGCGGAGTTTGACCTATGAGTGATAACCCGTTCTACCGGCTGGCTCCGTTCATTAAAGAATTCATCTACAAGAACCGCTGGGATACGCTGCGAGAGGCCCAGGTAGATGCCTGCCGTGTGCTGTTTGACACGCCGCATCATCTGCTTATCGCTTCCGGGACCGCTTCGGGTAAGACAGAGGCGGCTTTTTTCCCCGCGCTTACGGAGCTGTATGAGCGTCCGTCCGCATCTGTAGGTATTCTGTATATCGCTCCGCTGAAGGCGCTGATCAATGATCAGTTTACCCGGTTAAATGATTTGCTCCGCGAAGGGAATATTCCGGTCTGGCACTGGCATGGCGATGTGCCGCAGGCGGATAAGACGAAGCTGATGCAAAATCCTTCCGGGGTGCTGCAGATTACACCGGAATCACTGGAAGGCCTGCTGATGAACCGCCCGAATGCCATCCCGGCGCTATTCCATGATCTGCGCTTCATCGTTATCGATGAAGTGCATGCCTTCATGGGGGCGGACCGCGGCATTCAGGTGCTGAGCCAGCTGGCCCGGATCTCGCGTATGGCCGGCTGTCATCCGCGGCGGGTGGGTCTGTCCGCAACGCTGAGCGACTACGCCTCCGTCACGGAGTGGCTGGCGGCGGGCACGCGGGAGAGCGTGGAGGTTAGTGCACCGCAGGGCGGGCGCAAGCTGCGCCTTAGCGTGGAGCACTTTTCTTTCCCGGATGCGCGGAATGAGGAAGAAGCCGAACACCTGGAGCGGGCGCGACAGGCTTATTACGGCTTCATCTACGACCATACGCATGTGAAGAAGGCCTTGATCTTCACGAACAGCCGCACGGACGCCGAGGAGGCGATACTGGAGATGCGGCGAATTGCCGCTAAGCGCGGCGAGCGGGATGTCTTCCATGTGCATCATGGAAGCATCTCCGCGATGCTGCGCGAGGAGACAGAGGCCGCGCTCCGCCAGGGTGCGGGGCCGGCTGTGGCTGCAGCGACGCTGACGCTGGAGCTGGGGATTGACCTGGGCGAGCTGGAGCGGGTGCTGCAGCTTGGCGCGCCTTACAGCTGCGCGAGCTTCGTGCAGCGGCTGGGCCGCTCGGGCAGGCGCGGGGACGCCGCCTCCGAGATGATCTTCGTCACGCCCGAGGAGGAGGACGAGGAGGCGCAGCTGCCTGCGCGGATGCCGTGGACGCTGCTGCGGGCCATTGCCGTAATCGAGCTGTACGTACGCGAGAAATGGGTCGAGCCGCTGGTCGTGCGCCAGCTGCCGGTCGGGCTGCTGTACCATCAGACGATGAGCATTCTCAAGAGCATGGGCGAGGCGGAGCCGGAGGATCTGAAGGAGGCGGTGCTGAGCCTGCCGTCCTTCCGCAGTATTGATCCCGCTGATTATGACGCCTTCATGGAATACATGCAGGGCATGGGCCATATTGAGAAGATGGATGAGGGCAGTCTGCTGATCGGGATGGCGGGGGAGAAGATCGTCAACAACTTCCGTTTCTATGCGGTATTCAAAGACGATGAAGAGCATGTTGTCTATAACGGCACCGAGGAAATCGGTTCAATTACTACAGTGCCGCCGCCGGGCTACTGCTTCACCCTGGCCGGCAAGCTGTGGAAGGTGGAAGAGGTCGACAACCGCCACAAAGCGGTCTATGTCAAAGGATCACGCGGCAAGGTAGACACCTTATGGCTTGGAGCCGGAGGGGATGTCCACACCCGGATCATGACGAAGATCCGCGAAGTGCTCGGATCGACAGCCTTGTATCCGTATCTTGCGCCAAGCGCGGCCGCCAGACTGGAGCGGGCCCGCAGGCTTGCCAAAGAGAGCGGACTCTTGACGCGTTCTGTCCTGCCTGCCGGAGGAGACTCCATGTTCATCCTTCCATGGGCGGGCAGCCGGCAGTTCCGTACGCTGGAGCGTCTGCTGAAGAACAATCTGAAGGGACCGCTCGGTCTGCGGTCCGTCGTGCCGATGGAACCTTATTATATGGTTGTCGCCGGCAAGGCGGATGCAGAGACGCTGGAGGAAGAGATCATTGCCGAAACCGCCGCAGCTGCGGATGCTATTTCCCTGCTCGGACCGGATGAGGCGCCTTACCTCGGCAAATACGATGAATTCATTCCGCATGATCTGCTGCGCAAAGCTTTTTCGCTCGACGGGCTGGATGTTCCGGGATTGCTCAGCGTGATTAAACAGTGGAAGCAGCCGCCAGCATAATTGATATAGTAATATATAACAAGAAGCAGCCGATTCTAACGTGATCGGCTGCTTCTTTTGAATAATTAGTGGCGAAAAATAATGCTTGCTTTCAACGGGATGCTCCAATGAAACTCATGGACCCAACGATCAGAATGTTTTAAATGTTTGTAGGGCGGCCGTGTAATTATTTCGTTTACAATAAGTAATCGCTCTGACAACATAGTACGGAGATATTGGCTCTGATTAATATCGTTGTTGCACACCTTTGAACCACACGGATTTGATCGACAAGGTATCCGAGATGTTGGTTGTCGGATCACCGGTTACTAAAATAAGGTCAGCGCGTGCGCCTTCGGCAATACGACCGCGATCGTTAAGACCAAAGCAACGGGCCGGTTTCGCGGTAGCTGACTGAAGCGCTTCTATCGGAGTGAACCCGGCCTTCACCAGCAATTGCATTTCATGATGGACGCTGGCTCCATGAGCAAGGCCGCCAAGATTCGGAACAGGAACCGGCGCGACATCCGTCCCTACCAGAATATCAACTCCGGCACGGTGAAGGTCCATCACATTTTTAAAGCTGTTCTCCATATTGCCTTGCGGAAACGTATTGAAGCTTGAGTTCAAGATATCGATCCAATCCGAACTTAACTTGGAATGAACACGCGGATCATTCGCCAATTCTGATGCCGGATTTCCAAGGATAGATGAATTCAACACCAAGCATGGTGTAACAAAAGCGCCTGAAGCCGCTATGGACATTACTAACCCGGACGTATTCTCGGGTCTGTCGATAAACAAGTGGCCCAAACCGTCGACTCCAAAATCGATGGCCTCTTGCGATGAAAGAGCCGTCAATACGTGGGCGATGACCAGCTTATCGAACTTGTGGGCTTCAGTCACGGCTGTTTTTAGAATCTCCTCGCTTAGTACAGGCAGGCCAGGCGCACCCATGACCGTTCCTTCTTCAATCATGATCTTAATATAGTCGGCGCCATTCTCCACTTGGGTATGCACATGTTTAATCGCTTCTTCCACCGTTGTCACTTGCGGTATTTCTTCGTGATCGTGAGCGTATGCAGCCAACATCGATTCCCGGTCTTCCTCCGATAACTTCTCTAGTTCCTTTAATATGAATTCCGGTATTTCATCTCCATCTGGCAATAATTCATCTGGGTGTCCGCCCGGAGCGGTGATCGCTGTGCCAGCAGAACGGACGTCTGCGACGTCATTTACATTTTTCAACTGAATCTCGCGCCCTCTTTTTGTAAAATCGCCGTTCATTTCGAGTTCTGTTGTCACGCCGAATTTTAGTGCATCTCGTAATCCGCCGATCGAGGTGTGGACATGTGCATCAATGAAACCAGGCATTAGAGTCGCATTTTCTCCATCGATAATCGTTGCACCAGCCGGAAGGTCTCCGCCCACTGAAATTATGGACTCCCCCTTAACGACAATATGTCTTGGCGCAATCAATTGATTTCCATCAAAAATACGTATATTTGTAATTGCCGTAACTTGTTCTAACGCAGCATTTTGTGTGACCTTATCCATCTCCATATGAATTCCTCCCAAGTGTTTGTAATTTGAACAATTCGAAGTATAACTATTAGTTAACTAACTGTCAATAATCTAATTATTCTTTTGACAAGCCTATAGGATCACTGTATAGTTTATTTGCTTACAGTTAGATTCCTAACAATCACAGGGGGGAAGATCATGGAATCCCGAAAGGATACGCCTTATCTGGATTTGTTTCAGATTATCGGTCTTAAGTTAAAGAAAAGAGCGGACGAAAGTATAAAAGAGCAGGGGTTAAACGCTCAACAAGGAAAAGTAATCGATTATATTTACCAGAACCAAAATAATCATATTATTCAAAAGGACCTTGCCGATAGGTTTCATCTACGTGGGGCCAGCATTACAAGCATGCTTCAAGGTCTAGAGCAAAAAGGGTTCATCGAGCGCAAAATCCCGGCCAATAATGAACGGCAAAAAAATATATATGTATTGCCAAAAGCGATTGAACTGATTGCAGACTTTCAAGACTCATTCCAAAGGGTGGAGGAAGAAATCGTTCAAGTCCTTACCGAGGAGGAGAAGCAAATCTTGAAGGAAATATTGATCAAAATTAATGAAAGATTATCATAAAGGAAAAAACCTACTCGACGGCTGCTTTCAATGAAATACCGAAACAAGGGATTAGTTATTACAGGATAAAATCATTGAACTCCATAACGGGGTAACTATAGCTTAACAATCATTTAACCGAGGTTGCCGGTATGAGACGGCAGCCCCGGTTAGCTATGGGCAGACGTTGAAGTGAGTGGATAGGATATCCTTGGAAGAATTGCTTTGCAAGGGAAGATGAAAGGGTGAGGATTCTATGGAAGTGAATGTGTTAGAGCGTTTACAAATCCAATAATCTTAAACTTTAGGGGTTAGATATAGAAATGGAGGGGAGACCGAAGATGGATTCTGTTGCAAATGTACGGCTGGCATCCTTAACCGATGCTGAAGATCTTTCCAGACTAAATCAGGAATTTAACGGTGGTGCACCAAGACCCGCAGCTAAGATAATTGAACATTTGAATATAAATCATTTACTGAACTCTACGTAGAAGAAGCCGCTCGAAGAAAAGGAATTGCAATTGCCATTATTTCTTGCCTGGAAGAAAATTTTAGAGAACGCGGAGTGAAAAGTATAAAGGTACTGACAGGTAGAAGCAACACTGCTGCAATCAGAACCTATGAACAGTGCAGCTATGTTAAAGACGATGAACAGATGTTAGAGAAAAGGTTGGACGATTAGGCTGCTTAAGTGCAGTATACCTAGAAAAAACAAACCTTTATTCTGTAGTTCCCACCTTGTTGGAAGCGCTTCACTGGATGATAATAAGCATATCACGAACACAGGGGGCATCAATTAATGGTCAACAGAAAAATGAAGCAATCCGCTACCATCGCTTTCACCGCAGTTATGGCGTTAAGCCTTGCAGCATGCGGCAATTCGAACAACAATACAAACGACGGCGCCAAGAACAACGCCGCACCGAGTGCAGCTGACAGCGGAAACGCCGCAGCAACAACTGCTCCGAGCGACAAGAAAGTAACAATTACCTTCCAGAATATCTATCCTGACCCTGCAACACCGGCTTACAAAATGATCAACGAGCTGAGCGAGCAGTATCAGAAAGACCATCCGAATGTAACGATTGAACTGGATACGCTGAACACGGACCAGCAGAAGGTGAAGCTCAAAACACAGGCTGCTTCCAAAGAAGTACCGGACATTACCATCGTTAACCCGGCTGCACAGATGAAGCCTTTCGTAGATGCAGGATTGTTCGCACCGCTGAATGATATGCTCGAACAGAACGGCCTGAAAGACACTTATCAGGAAGGCCTGCTCGATTACTACAGCTTCGACAACAATGTGTATGCGCTTCCTGACGGCAACAACATCGAAGTCGTGTACTACAACAAAGACCTGTTCGCACAGGCAGGAATTGCTGCTCCTCCGACAACCTTTGAAGAATTGCTCCAGGATGTCAAAATCCTGAAAGATAAGGGAATTACCCCACTGGCTATCGGTGAAAAAGATTCCTGGACCGGCTCGTTCCTGTTCATGAACATCCTGCTCCGCACCAACGGCGGCCCTGGATTCCTGCAGGATGTGCTTGACGGCAAGAAAACCTTCGAAGATCCTGCATTCGTAGAAGCTGTAGAAGCATTCCAGCAACTGGTTCAAGCGGGTGCATTCCCGGATGGAGCTACTTCCATTGATGCCAATGCCGGCGGTAACATCTTCAAAACAGGTAAAGCAGCAATGTGGTCGATCGGATCTTGGGAAACAGGCGCAATTGACGCATCCCCTGTAGCCGGTAAAGTTGGAGCCTTCCAGTTCCCTACAGTAAACGGCAAGGGTGACCCTAACGAATTCATGCTTGCACCAGGCAGCGCATTTGCCGTATCTGCAAACAGCGAACACCTGCAAGAAACCAAAGACTTCCTGAACTACTTCGCTTCCGAATATCCTAAGAAACAGTTTGAACTGAAAAATGCTGTAGGTATCGGTCAAAAGGTAGACGGCGACCTCAAAGCTGCCGGTTACTCTGATCTGGCTGTAAACATTGCCGGCCTGTTCAACCAAGTTAAAGGCGGCGACCTGGCGTTCGATAACACGATGAACCCTGCAACAGCTCAAGTTCACCTCAGCAGCATTCAGAACCTGTTCGTTCAGAAAATGGATTCCGCTGCGGTAGCGAAAGAGCACCAGGCTGCATTTGAAGCCAACAAATAAGCATTAAGCAATACGCTACAGGCAACCGTAAAGCTGTCCTTCTCGATGCGAAGCAAGCTGATCCAGGCTTCTTCGCATCGAGTTTATCATGAAGATTTTCAATGTGAATATCGTGAATATCGTAAATAGACAAAGAATCTGCTTGTTTAGGAGGCGGGAAAGATGAAAGTACTTAAGGTGCCAGCACGCACAATAGCCGTCTTCATACTGCCATGTCTGCTCTTGTACGTGTGCCTTGTGTTTGTTCCCATACTGGTATCATTATATACGGGCTTATTGAAGTGGGACGGTCTTACTACTGCGGAGTTTATTGGTTTAGGCAATTTCAAAGATATGTTCTTCAATGATCCTGTGTTCTGGCCTTCCGTACGAAGAACGCTGCTGTATGCAGTGGCTTCCATGCTGGAAATTCCACTATGCTTAGGAATGGCTATCCTGCTTAACCGTTATCTGAAGAAAGCCAACACACTAGTGTCGATCTACTTCACACCGGTTATCCTGTCGGTTGTTATCATTGGACAACTCTGGAAGACCATCTACAACCCTACTTCCATGGGGGGCATGCTGAATGGCGTGCTGGTGTCACTGGGTCTTGACAGCTGGACTCACAACTGGCTCACCGAGCCGAACATCGCTATGTATTCCCTTTATCTGGTATCACTCTGGCAGTTCTTCGGCTACCATCTGCTGATCCAGTATACCGGAGTGCAGAATATTCCTGATGAGCTATATGAAGCGGCCAAAATTGACGGAGCAGACGGTTTCAAAGCGGATCGTTATATTACCCTCCCGCTGATTGTTCCGATCTTCAAAATATCGATTATCCTGGCGTTTATCGGCTCCCTGCAGGCCTTCGATCTGGTCATGGTCATGACAGGCGGCGGTCCGGCGCATGCGACGGATGTCATCTCAACCCATATGTATAACAGTTCCTTCATGTCCTTCAAGTATGGATACGGCAGTGCGATCGCAACGTTCCTGGTTGTTGTCTGTCTCATCTTTACCGGAGTGATCAATACCATCTTCAATAAACTTGAGAAAAAATACAACTAGGAAAGGAGTGCGCGAATCATGCGTAAATTTAAAAAAGGAATCGTGTATCTTCTTTTTGCAATCCCTGTGGTCACCCAGCTGTACCCGCTGTTATGGCTGCTGCTATACTCACTCAAGACCAACGAAGAAATCATGGACGGCAGCTTCTTTTCTTTTCCCAAAAAAATTCAATGGCATAACTACTATGAAGCTTACACCTCCGGGAGTTATCTGAAGTATCTGTCCAACAGCGTATTCGTTACTGCGTTTACAATGATCTGTGTCATCCTGCTGGCTTCGATGGCAGCTTATGCGATCTCGCGGTTCCGCTGGAAATACGGCAATCTCGTGATGACCATCTTCCTGATGGGGATGATGATTCCGATGCAGGCTACACTGTTGCCGCTGATGATTATTTTCAAAAATATGCATATCCTGAATACTCACTGGTCGCTGATTCTGCCTTACGTCGCATTCTCCACGCCAATCGCCGTATTCATCTTAAGCGGATTCATGAGAGCTATCCCGCATGAGATAGAAGAGTCAGCGTTCATCGACGGAGCGAGTGTGTACCGGATCTTCCGCAGCATTATTCTTCCGGTGTCTGTACCGCCGGTAATGACGGTATGTATCCTGACCTTCATCAACATCTGGAACGAGTACATCCTGGCGGCAACGTTCATCTCGTCCGAGAAGCTCAAAACCCTGCCATTCGGGGTCTACACCTTCGTCAGCCAGTATTCGGTCAACTACGGCAACATCGGGGCATTCCTCGTTATGGGTGCGCTGCCGGTTATCCTGATCTACTTCTTCCTGTCCAACCAGATTACAAAAGGCATGGTGGCAGGGGCTGTCAAAGGCTGATCTGCAGAATTATGAATTCACGCGTTGCATATAAAATTGGGTTAGATTTATAATAGGAAACGGCAGGACAGGGTGTTGAAAGGAGAGAGTCCTATGAAGAGCGGCTTTCATTCCATCCATCATCGGTTGTTCTTGCTGTTTCTTTTTTGCATGTCCAGTATTCTGCTTATTGTCAGCTTGCTGTACTATAACCGGACTACGGATCAGCTGCATGAGAAGATCAGTGATTTGTCGCAAAAAAACGTCGCCCAGACCGCAGGATTGTTCACACTCCTCTACAAGGGCTATGATGCATTGTCCAAATCGCTCAGCAATAACTTCGAGATGATTCGTCTGATTAATGAGAAAACCGATGAGCCGGCGGTGGCTTATATCAATGAGCAGACCGTGACGAATATTATCGGCTCGATTTTTTATTCACGGGATGACCTGGTGGGCATTCATGTGATTACAGACAGAGGGAAGATTTATAATTACGGGAATTATATGAACGTGGTCGATCCGGATTACGCCGATGAAGACTGGTATCACCAGCTGCAGGCCTCGTCAGGTAAAATGGTCTGGCTGGGGGTGTACCAGCATTCCCTGATCGATCAGGTGGAGGACAGCCCGGTGTTCGCCTTCGGCCGGCAGATCTATGATCTGAATGAGCATAAGCCGATCGGGATCGTGCTGTATGAGACGAATCCCCAGCCGGTTCTGGACGCCTTGGAGAATCTGAAGCTCGGTGAGCACAGTCAGGTATACCTGATGTCCCCGGATGGACGGTTTGTCACTTCTGCAACAGATCCGACGCCGGACGTCTCCAATCTGCCTATGCTGCCGACTTCGCAGAATGTGATGGTTGAGCAGCAAAGCGACCGGCTGGTTGTAGCCTCCAAGCTGTCATTCTCCGGCTGGTGGGTGATGAGTATAACCCCGGACAAGGATTTGAATGTAGAGCTGATTGAGATGAAGCGTTATTTGCTGATTGTCATTTCGGCGCTGATTATTGTCTCCACGCTGATTGCCTCGATCGTATCTCAGACCATCTCCTCGCCGCTGAAGAAGCTGATCCGGGAGATGAGGCAGGTAGAGGTCGGTAACTTCCGCGGAATGGTCAATGTCTCCTCCTATCAGGAGATTAATATTCTCGTGGCTTCGTTCAACCGGATGGTCCGGCGGATCGAGGAGCTGATTGAACGCGTGAAGCTCTCGTCCGTCAGTGAGAAGAATGCCGAGCTGCATGCGCTGCAGTCCCAGGTTAATCCGCATTTCCTGTACAATACACTCGATATGATCTACTGGATGCTGGATGAGGAAGGCAATGAGCAGCTGGGTGAGCTGGTCCTGTCCCTGTCCTCAATGTTCCGTTACAGCAGCCAGTGGGAGGATGGGGCCGAAGTGAGCCTGCGCGAAGAGCTGGAGCAGATTGGCCATTATCTGAAGATTATCTCGATCCGGCTGGAAGGGCGGCTGCAGATTATTACAGAAATCGATGAACGCTGGCTGGACATCCGTGTTCCCAAAATGACGGTCCAGCCTGTAATTGAAAACGCCGTCAAGCACGGTCTGGAATCACTGGGCCGCCAAGGAATTCTGAAGGTATATACCAGAGAAGAAGGTTCCGTTCTTAGACTGATTGTGGAAGATAACGGAAACGGAATGAATGAGGAGCAGCTGAAACGGCTGCAGGACTCGCTGAATGGGGACGCTCCTAGTCCCAGTCCCAAGGAGAGCGGCAAAAGCGGCATCGGCCTGCAGAACCTGCACCGCCGGCTGCAGTTCATGTTCGGGGAGTGTTATGGCCTGCAGATTCAGAGTTTCCCCGGAGCAGGGACACAGGTTGCCATCGTGCTGCCGATTTCAGTGGAAGGAGAACAGACTACGTGAATATTCTTATTGCCGATGATGAACGGGTCATACGTGAAGGCATCAAGCGCACCATCGGGCAGATTAGCCCGGAGCATCAGGTATTCGTGGCCGCCCGGGCGGAAGAAGCGGTTAAAATCATGGAAGAACAGCGCATCCACATTGTGCTGACCGATATTCTCATGCCGGGAATGAACGGCCTCGAATTCATGAAGATTTCGAAGCGCCGGTATCCCTATGTGAAATGGATTGTCATCTCTGCCCACAGCGAATTCTCCTATGCGCAGGAAGCGGTCCGGCTGGGTGCGAGAGACTATCTGCTTAAGCCGATCGGCAAAACAAAGCTGACGGAGCTTATTGATAGCCTAACAACGGAAATCCAGCAGGACAACAATATCTCGCGGCAAGGCGAGCGGCTGAAGGCCAGTCTGAGATTCCTCCGCGAGGGGGTATTCCAGCGGCTGGCCTCGGGGCTGGATATCGGGAATCTGGATATTGAGCCTTTTATTGAAGATTACAACCACTTCTATCTGGTAATGATCCAGCTGGACCCGGGTGACAAAAGTGTCCGCCTGGAGCACTTCATCGTCGAGAATGTGCTGTCTGAGCTGATCGACCAGCATGGACGGGGATTCGTTGTCAGCTATGACCGGCAGAGTCTGCTGGGCCTTATTACGCCGGGTGAGAACGTCCGGGTGGAGCATTTCCAGGAAGAGGTTAAGGCTCATTTGACGCATTACTTGAAGATTCCTTTCCAGATTATCCACTCCGGGCTCAGCTACGACTTCAACACCGTGCCGCAGGTTGTGAAGCGGATGCGGGAGGCATCGGCCTCCCAGGCGCTTGAACTGGAGCCGATGAAAGGCAGCGGGGAGAAGGCCATTGATGTTGCTCTGCACTATATCAAGGAGCATTTCTACGAGGATCTGTCGCTGGAGAAAATGGCTTCGGTGGTGTTCCTGAATCCTGCGTACTTCAGCCAGCTGTTCAAGCAGAAGACGGGGCAGGGCTACAAGGAATATGTAACCTCCCTGCGGCTGGAGCAGGCCAAGCTGCTGCTGCTCAATCCCAAGCTGAAGCTCGCCGATATTGCTGAACGGGTGGGTTATCAGGACATGCGCCACTTCACGCAAATGTTCCGTAAGAAATATCAGCTTACACCGACGGAATACCGTCAGCAGGAGAGCATCAACATTCTCATGAGCAAGGGTACGCCGCCGCAACAATAAAAGGAAGCTGATGCCGGTTATCGAAACCGGTGTCAGCTTCCTATTATTGTTTTTTCACCATTTAAAAGCTGTTTAAATTGTTGAAATAATTCACCGTGCCGGTGTCAATATTACCAAACATCACGAGTGCAAGAACAAACAGGAGGATGAGTACAGCGTAAATGATGGTGCCGACAATCCCGCAGACCAGCCCGGCAATCGCCAGCCCCCGGCCTTGTTCATAACGGAGACGGATCTCCTTGAAGGCGAGTGCAGCCAGAACGATCGCAATAATCCCGAAGATAAGTCCGATATAAGGAACTACGATGGAGAGAATGCCGAGCACCAGTGCTGCGATCGCTTTGCCGTTCGTCCGCTCCTGGCGGGGCGGCGGGGGAAACTGCTGGTAAAATTCCTGGTCTTATAACCGTTAATAGTTAATCCAGTGCTCAAGCTTCACTGCTGGGGTAAGCCCAATCGATTCAGCCAGGCGGATGGAGGCGTGATTGTCTTCAAGTACCTGATACCTCGGAATATATCCCCTTTGCAGAGTATGGTATAACGCTGTGCGGACCACGCGCTGCGCAAGTCCGTTTTTTCTTGCGGCAGCAGCCGTATGTACAGCTCCAATCTCCCAGACAGACTCCTCATTGCGGAACACCATACAAGTGCTGATAGGCACGTCTCCCTCGAACAATGCTACAGAGAAAGCCCCCTCCTGAAAATATTGACTGATTTCCCCCTGTGAATAGTCGTTGGACATCCATAACGGCAGCAGCCGTTCATCTATTGCTTCACTTACGATGCATGCCCCGTCCGCGATGAAGGTTTGGCCTTCGGCCGTAGAATAGGAATAGAGACTGCGGACTTTATGCAGTGTGAAATATGGCTCCAGCGCCTGGCGGTACGCATCCTCCTGCAGCTTAAATACGAGCCTTGCGTCCCTTGGCAGCAGCTTCAGCAGGGCGGGGAAGACCTCCGGGCTGCTGTAGTCCATTAGCACAACGGTGTCGGCCTCAGGATAGGTCCGGTGATCGTAGGGGAAGGTCACGGCAGGCATCATCAATAACACTCCCCAGTGATCCTGCTGTTCGATTAGCGTACTGTCAATCTGAGTGTGATAGGCGGTCAGCATTTTGAGCAGCGTTATATTCTTCAGGGGTCTACGGCGTAATCTCCCCATGACCGCTTCATAGTGGCTCAAGTCATACACTTCCTTTTCTCCGGTAATCATCAGCAGCTGATCGTAATTCAATTCACAGTTCATCCAGAAGTTTAAACAGGCGATGGTAATTGCCTAATGTGCAGGTATCCTCAACTTTCACACCAGACTTGAAAAAGATGATATCGCCAGTACCTTGGTTAACCTGACCTTTGTGTTCGAGGATACGTTTCAGATGTCTGGCTGTTCCAATACTTCCTGAGATGAAATCGACGTCTTCAGGGAAAACCTTCTTAAGACTATTCTCAAAATAAGGAAAATGAGTACATCCGAGTACCACCGTGCCGTACTGCTGCAAATTAAACCGGGACAATTCTTGATTCAAGTAGGGGATGATCTTCTTTTCATCAAATTCAAAGCTTTCAGCGAACTGCACCAGTCCGGGAAGAGGTAAACTGTTCACAATTTCCCCATGATCTATACGGTGAACTAAATCATGATACTTCTTCTCCTGCAGCGTAAGTCTCGTGGCTAGCACCAGAACCTTTTTCTGTTTTCCTTCGGATTGTTCAATGGCAGGCTTCACTGCCGGTTCGATGCCCAGGATAGGAAAGTCATACCGGCTTCGGAGCTCCTCAATCACGATACTGGTGGCAGTGTTACAAGCAATGACCAAAGCTTTTATATTGAGTTTAGCAATGAAATCTACAGCATTTAGAATGTACTCACTAACTTCTTCTTTTGTTTTCTCTCCATAAGGAACATGTGCAGTGTCTGCGTAAAAGAGGTAATCTTCTTGCGGCAGAAATTTCAGTGCCTGATGAAGCACCGTTAACCCGCCTATTCCGGAGTCAAAAAATCCTATTCGCATATTTCCACTCTTCCCGTGATTATTAGAATGATTGTATTATTCTATCACTACATTAACTTTATAACTACATTGCCCGTTCAGATTCACACACTCTAATTCATATATGAATTCTGATTCCCGGCTGTGCTTGAGTTCTGGAATTTCATCGGAAAACATAAAAAAGGCCGGACTTCCGCCAATGTTTTCATCAGCGAAGCCCGGTCCTTTACATTCAGCTTTCGTTCTTGGTCACGCCATTTAAGCTTGGCACATAATCTTCGGCTTTATCCGGATTTACCATCTGGGGGATTTCGGTGATGCTGGAGTGATTCTGCTGGTTGTTCTTTTTATCGGCACGGTTATCAGCACGGTCATGCTTCGGATCTGCACTGTTCTTGGGCACACTGTTCACCTCCATATCTGATGGATAGTATGAGATAGCGGTTTGCATTTTATCCCGGCAGACTTAAACGTTACATAGAATACTTAGCAGGCAGGCGCCTTCCCCCGTTGACAGGTGCGCTATAATATATTTACTAAAAACTGTTCTCACCAAGGAGGGGAAGATCATCGCTGAGAAAACAAAAGTTGTTGAAGTTGTTCCCTACGACCCGGCCTGGAAGGCAGAATACGCCAGAATTGAAGCGCGGATGCTGGAGATCGCGGGAGATCTGATCATCGCGGCTGAGCATGTGGGCAGTACCTCCATCGAGGGGTTATCGGCCAAACCTGTTATCGATATCGATCTGGTGATGGAGAGCTATGAGAAGCTGCCGGAGATCATCCGGAGATTACAGCAGTACGGTTATGAGCATCAGGGCAATTTGGGGATTGAGGGCAGGGAAGCCTTCCGGAGCGTGAAGGAGGACGGATTTATGAAGTACCACCTTTACGTATGTCCGAAGGACGGGAAGGGATATCGTGAGCATATCGTTTTCCGCGATTATCTGCGTAGCAGCCCGTCTGCCCGTGAGGAGTATCAGGCGGTCAAGCAGCGGCTTGCGAAAGAATACCGTTATGATATCGACTCATATTGTGAGGGGAAGACAGAGATCGTGCACTCTATTCTGCAGAAGGCAGCTGATCCCAGAATCCGGCTGTAGATGGGCGGTTAGGCAGAACGGCGTGATATTCGCGGACTCCGGCCGGGTCGTTGAACCCAAAGGTTCTCCAGCTGTTCAGCTGCGGGGAACCGAAGCAGATGTGCGCCTCGCGGGCCGAGTTATCACAGACTATAGACCATAACGTTCCGAAGCCCTCACTGTAATGATGACAGCAGACTCCCTTAGGGTATTCTGTGCCTGCGATGGCTTGCATGGCTGCCACGGGGCTTTGGAGGGCAACTTCGTCCGTAAATGCCGACCGTAGCGCTTCATACCTTGTCCTCGAATTCTCCATCACCTGCAGATTATGAGCCTGCATGGATGGAAGGGTATAATGGTTGGCTGATAGGACAAGCTGGTTGCAGTTCCCGCCAGCCGCTGCCGGATAATATTGGATCTCTTTATGCGTACCGGCAGTTTCAACGAGGGCGATCTCGCCTTTGGCGTCCGAGATCAGGAAATTCCGGTAGTCGGAGACTGGCATGCTGCGCATCAGCAGCACCGCTTCTTCCGCAGTGGTGCAGTTGTCGAGCAAGGCGCGGACCACTCCCGGAAAAATAAAACCTTCCCCGGTCATCTCCGGCCGGATTCTCCCCGATGTAGTTGTTACAGTAAGTCCAGCATCATTCATTCCGTCATAACGGCCGAACAGCTGGAGCGCAAAGCCGATATGTGCAGGTTTACCCTTCACCCGGGTGGTGCTAAGCAGCAGCTGATTATAAGGCTCATCCTCCCAGCCAAAATCATAATTACGCATGTGACAGATATGCCCGCCGTTATCCGAACCTGTCCGGTATGCAGCCTGTGTACAGTGACCGGATGGCTGGAAGTAGGAGTAATAGAACACAACCTGGACGGGTTCGATACCGGTCTCGTCGGCGAAGCCTTTGATTTCTTCGTTCATGCCGGGGCAATATTTCTCGAAGCTCTCCATCACTTTATCTGCCGCAGACGGCAGAAGCGGGGAAGCCCCCATGAATGGAGAGGATAAGAATGAGATAAGCTCGGAATTGTGCTTGTAATGAGCGCCTAATGCACGGCCGACCTCATAATGTGTACCCTCCGTAACGATATGGGAATATTGTGCGCTCCTGCGTTGAATAGGGGGATTAGCTTCCATTGTATAAGTACCTTCTCTCGTTTACTCTCTGCGCAGAGTAGGTCCATTATAACGGGCGAGCTCTTCAGTCGGCAAAGTCCGTTCCGGCCGAAATACCCGCATGGGCTGCTATACAGGGAAGCGCAATCATTATAGGGTCTTATTTTCTTGGACGGAGTAGGAAATACTTGTATTATTGTCATTTTTAAGGTAACTTATTGATATAACTTCCGGATTAACTTTTGCCGGAGGCGCAGTTCCAATAACGGTATATGCAAGCCGAAGAGGAGCATTCCCCCAATGCTCCTTTTTGCGTGGGAAAACCCTTGAAAGGCGCGGTTCTTCGGGCTTTCCGAGGGTTTTATTATTGGAGAAATCACATGAAAATCACAAGAGTGTGGATGTATTCATTTTCAACAGGTCACCGAATTGTATATTGAGTTTATTTACATCATCCTGCTTCATCTTCTTCGTGACATGTAAATAGATCTTCGTAGTTGTTTTTGCATCATCGTGTCCGACCCGTTTCATAATATTGGCGATAAAATTATACGGGGGCTTGCTTGGGTTGCAGTACGGTGGGCGGCGACAGTCCGGCCCCCGGTGATCATGCTCGAAAATGTAGAGGAGTTTAAAACCTGGGGTCCACTGCTCAAAGACGGATACCCGGACCCGGATCGCAAAGGCCGGACGTTCAATTCTTTCGTCAACGCTCTGCGCAGGCAGGGTTACCGGGTGGACTGGCGGGAGTTGCGGGCCTGCGATTACGGCGCACCGACGATCCGCAAGCGGCTGTTCCTGGTGGCTCGCTGCGATGGCCGCCCGATAGTCTGGCCGGAGCCCACACACGGAGCACCGGACAGTCCGGAAGTACTGGTGGGTAAGCGGCTGCCATGGCGGACGGCAGCGGAGATTATTGACTGGTCGATTCCCTGTCCGAGCATCTTCGACTGGAAGAAACCACTGGCGGAAAATACTCAGCGCCGAATCGCCCGAGGCATTCAGCGCTTCGTGATCGATAACCCACGGCCGTTCGTAGTCCGGATCGGCCAGACCGGATTTGGCGGCGACCGACTGCAATATGAGATCGACAAGCCTCTCACGACCGTCACAACCAAGACCGAACACCTACTGGTTACACCGGTGCAGGGAGTCAATACGACAGGGCACCCCGGCAGCTCACCGGAAGAACCATTGCGAACCATCACGACAGGCAATCATCACATGCTTCTTAGCCCGACACTGATTGAGATCGGCTACTGCGAAGGTCCGGGACAAAGCCCGCGTGCACCTGGGCTGCAGAAGCCACTGGGCACGGTAGTATCCGGCGGCCGGAAACATGCTCTGGTTGCTGCATTCCTCGCTAAGCATTACGGCGGCAATAACACCGGAACGGAGGCAGACCTGCAGAGGCCTTTACCGACTGTAACAACCGTTGATCACAATGCACTTGTTACAGCTCACGTTGTTCGGCACTTCGGGGAGTCGGTCGGCAGCCCTGCGGATGCACCACTGGGCACCGTTACCGCCGGGGGCGGCGGAAAGAGCAGGCTGGTCACTTCCCATTTGGTCAAGCTGCGCGGCACCAACATAGGCCAGCCTATGGATGATCCACTCCAAACGATAACGGCGGGCGGATTGCACTTCGGCGAGGTACGGGCATTCTTACTCAAATATTACGGTAGCGCCGATAACGGCCAGCAGCTGGGCGAGCCCCTGCACACCGTAACCACCAAGGACCGATTCGGCTTGGTTACGGTTGAGGGCGTGGATTACCAGATCGTAGATATAGGCATGCGCATGTTGGAGCCGCATGAGCTGTTCGCGGCGCAAGGCTTCCCGTCCAACTACATCATTGATGTGGACGCGGACGGTGAGTGGTATTCCAAGAGTGCGCAGGTTGCTCGCTGTGGTAACGCCGTCCCGCCGCCGTTCGCAGCTGCGCTGGTTAGGGCGAACCTGCCGGAACTGTATATCGGAGCTGGGCGGGCACTGTCACTGGAGAGATACAAGCCTGCTGCGGGGCAGATGGAGTTCAGCCTGTGACACAGCTTTCCGCCGCCGACAGCCGAGAAATCCGGGACTTGCTGAAGATGGCCCGTGATTATGTCGGGTTTGCTGAATACTAAGGGAAGCCAAGCATCCTGAAGGCTGAGAGAATTGAGAAGCAGACTGACGAACAGCTGCGGAAATTCATTTTTGAAAGAGACTATCCGGGTTATAAATGGCGGTCAAGGGAGTGGAAGTCATGAAAGCGCAGTGTAAAAATTGTAACTTCTGCAAGCAGCACGGCAGGATGCAGACGCAACAGAATCGCCTAGGTCGTAAGAAATACTTTTGCGAACATCCGGACGCAAATAAGGCAACGTACAATACTTTCGTTGGATTTGGCAATATGGACTACAGCAGCCCGCTGGTTATAAAAACAGCAAAGCGCTGGTGTCCATTGATTACTCAGATGCCAACGGCGAGCAAATAGGAGAAGTTATTTTAGTCCCAGGGAGGGAACAGATAGCGCCCCTCCCACCAGTGATTTGAATTAAATAAAAAATGGAAGCAAATACAAAGCGGTAATGGCACCAAATGGTATACGTCGCGGATAAAAGCGGCGGCGAGGATAGAAGCCTGGATAGTATCCAAATTGTCTGTAAGTTGATGCGTTAGCAGGCATTCCGTTCATCATTTCGTTTGAGGGTATAGCAAGTGTAACGTAATCCTGATCAATATGAGCGATAAACCCGTCATGAGTCTGACCGTCATTTGTAGTCATGCCAACATATTTATTCACATTGTTCCAGGCGAGCGATTGATAATTTGTTTCCATGAGTAGCCTCCTCAAATAATATCTCGACAACAGTCTATGGACTACAACCTATGGTGATCACGGCATATGCCTATATTCAAAGATATTTGGATTAATTAAGTCCACTTTAAGGAGAGAACCT